>JBBRLI010000015.1:0-76147 GCA_038231455.1 Vulcanimicrobiales bacterium
AACGCAATCGTCCACCCCCTGGCACGATGAATCCGAGAGCAAGCATACAAAATTCGACCAGAGCGGCGTAAGAATCGCCGCATGGCCGCGCTAACCGACACCGAGTGACGCGCATTGGGCGTTAGATCAGAGTTGCCCTAGGTATTACCGGCGAACTTAGCAACCCGAAGTAAAAACGTTTACATTCTGAACGAAATTCGTGGTGCCGTCTGGCAAGAGCGTAGCTACCGAAAGATATGCCGACCCTATTCCGCTCGCGATGATGCTGTTCGCTGTTACGGTGTATTCAGTGAGGCCAGCATTCGGCGGCATGGTTTGCGTATTGTTGCCGCGGACGACGCTGACGCGCGAATCGGTCGAGCTCAGCGTGAGACCCGGCGTGCCGGGGCCCGAAATGACATTGTCTGCGCCGTCGAGTGGATTTAAATAAACGTTGAATGGCGAATTCGTTGAGCAAAATACGATTCTGGCGGAGCTAGAAGTGGTTTGGCTCTGTGTGTTAATGCCGGGCACCCCGTCGTCTGTGAGTGCAAATCCCATGCTTAAGGGATTGGGCTGTAACACGACGTCGACCGAATATTGAATCGTCGGGTCGTAGACGTACACGTTCCCGCTTCCCGTAGCAAGTGGTTCGCCGGTCTCCGATGCAGACTTCCACTCCTTGAACGTATAGTTGTTGGTGATGAACAAAGCTGCCGGCAATTGTGCCACCGACGTTCCAAACGGTACGCGCACGATTAAGTCGGATGCGGCCACGCCAGGCGGATTGTCCGTATCCGTAATGGTGATGTGGTTCGTACTCACGGAGATGTACTGCGCAGAACGGGCAGAGCCGTTTGATTTTCTTGTCGGCCAGATGAAATGCACCGAGACCGTTGCCTTCGTGGAATTTGTGTTTGCCGACTTTCGCGGGGCGATGGAAGAACTGCCACCGCTACAACCGGCAATCAAAGCGCAAAGGATGATCGAGACGAGCGAGCGTGCGTTCATTTATTGCACGGTTCCTGTGACGGCGAAGAGATTGATCGTGATGGTGCTGGTGGCATTAGACGAGTCGATAATGACGAGCGAGCACGTACCGTATGAAGTCGTGGAAGCCGTTGGCGTGATGGCAAGAGTCGATGGGGAGTTGAATGTTCCTGATGTCGAGTTCGTGGCTGTCCCCGGTGCTGGATTAATCGTTACAATGCTTGCCGCATTCGTACCGCTGCAACCGGTGAGACTGTAGGAGAGTCCCGTCGCATTAGCCGTATCTGTCACGCTAAGCGATCGCGTGCTGGAGCCAGCGAAAAACGCGAGGGTATTGTTGTTCAACGCCGGTTCGGAGACAGAGATGGGATTCGGCGTCGGAGTCGGCGATGGAGTCGGCGAGGGTGTCGGCGTCGGCGTCGGCAATGGCGGCAGACCCTGAAAGAACAGACCGTAATAGTGTGCGCTTCCACCCGGATACGTGGCATTAATATTATAGGACCCGTGTCCAATCACCGATTGCCCGACGAGGAAGGCTTGATCCGCTGGGCCGGCCAGTTGTACTGTAGCCGCTGGCGGCCCGCCGTTAACGGTGAATAACAATGCGCCCGCGGGTGCGCCGCCGAGCTGCGCTGTCGATAGCGTAATCGGCGAGCTGTACGTGCCGGGTAAGACGATTTGATTGCCGGACGCATCGAGCGGAATAGGGATGACGATCTCTCGGGTCGGCGTGCCAGCGGTGGGAGCGTACAGCGTGGGTGTCGAGCAATCGCCGTTGCACACTTGAAAGTCGGGTAAGAAGAGGTAGAGGCTCGCGATCGTTCCCGAGAGTGTCAGAATGACATGATTCGCGGCGTTCGCATACACCGTTTGCGGTACCGTCGCGGTCGCGACCATGCAGCACGACGAATTCAATCCAGAGTACGCCGTTACGGAAAATGTATCGGCGCCGATCGGAATCACGATGGAGAGGTCGCAAGAAATTTGCGTCCCCGTTTGCGTGCAGCCCGGTTGCGTGCCGCCGATATTGATGTTCGCGCTGACGGGCGTTGCCGGCGGGCTCCCATTCACCGTGAGAAGAGCGACGGTTACGGATTGCGTCGATGGGGAGACGTACATCGCTTTGCGATTCGTACTCGCGGTACGCTGAAAAGGAAGTAAGAACGTGAATGACGCGGTTCCGCCGCCCCTCGCAGCAACGGACGGTGTTGGGGTCGCTGTCGGCTGTGCCGTTTGCGTAACTGGAAGCGTTGCGTTTCCGCCGCCGCCTCCGCCACCGCAACCAGCAAAAAGGGCCGCCGAACAAACGGCAGCGCCGATCCCAAAGAGTAGGCGTCGATTCATGGTTCGTTTCTCCAACAACCGCCCCAGCAGACCGCTGCTTGGTTACGGGAGGACCTTTTTCAATCGTGGGTTCTCACGATACCTGCGACGAAGATCACACCATGCGCCCAGCAATGATGCGTCCGTGGCAAAACGGACTGGCTATATTCGCAATTTTTCTGGTTGCCGGAGCCATCGGACCGTGGCCATCCGTGCTCAGAATTAGCTGCGCGACGGGTGCTGCGTGTATCGCCCTGTTGCTCTTCGCTACCCGAATGCGTGATCACGCTCACACTTCATCAAACGATTCGACGAAGGCGACGTGGGACCGAATCGAACAGATGCGTGAGGACCGTGCCCGGCGGCGCTAACGCGCCGAAAGCGTCGCGTCGACGGCGAGAGCGAGTTGGCGAGCGTTCTCTTTAAGGAGAGTGACGATGCGCTCCACCGTTTCTGGCGGATTTCGAAAAGCCGGCGCTTGAACGCCGAGTGCGCCGACGAGATTCGCGCGCCGGTCGACCACCGGCACGTAAATCGCGATCGCACCCTCGATTTGCTCGCCGCGGCTCACCGCATAGCCCGCCTCGCGGATCCGCTTCAAGTGCCCGCGATCCCGCTGTTCGTTCCAGTCGGCGGCAAAGGCGCGCAGCACGTGACCCGATGCGCCCTTCTTCGTTGAAGACGGTTTGTGCTCGCCGACTACCATGCGGATCGATTGCGGACTCGGCAATTCGAGCAGGCAGAAACGCATGTCTCCGTCACGCACTTGCAGGGCGCTCGTTTCGAGCGTGGCGTCGCGTACGCGTTCGAGGAAGGGGCGCACGACATCGCTGAGCGATGTTTTCGCACGATAGACTTCAACCAGGCGGCTGACGGCGTTCCCAAGTCGATAGTGCCGATCCGTGCGATCGAACGAGAGATAGCCTGCGCCAACGAGTGTTTGGAGGAGCCGGTAAACGCTGCTCTTTTGCAGGCCGATGAGCCTCGTGACTTCGGTCAATCGCAGAGCATCGCGATCGCTCCGGAAGCAATCGAAGATCTGGCAGACGTGGAGCGCGGTCCCGATCGTTCGGGTCGGCCGCGCAAGCGAGAGGTCTTCCATGTTGGTCCATAGCTACTACGTGGCATCCCTTGGCCAACCTTTCAGAAACTTTTCTTGACGAGGCTGGAGCGACTCGGTAGACTTCTTGCAGTCTCCCACGACCCGAGGTACGTATGAAGCGCTCCACCTTTGCCGTTTCGCTAGGCGCCGCGGCCCTGTCACTTCCCGCCTTGTCCCGCTCCGCTAATGCCGCCGAAGTCGTAATCGTCGGAACGTCTCGTAGCAGCAGCGACGTGCCGTTCTTCATTGGAGAGAAGCTTGGCTTCTTTGCCGCCGAGGGGATTACGCTTAAGCTCGAGCCGTTCGATAGCGCAGCGAAAATGGTCGCGCCGCTGGGTGCCGGCCAGCTCGACGTTGCGGCAGGCGCGCCGTCGGCCGGACTCTACAACGCGGTGCTTCAGGGAATCGATATCAAGATCGTCGCCGATAAAGGTTCGCTGCCAAAAGGCTACGGCTACATGGCGTTGCTCGTACGCTCGGACCTAGTGAAGAGCGGGAAGTTCAAATCCTACAAAGACCTCAAAGGCCTCAAAGTCGCGGAGCCCGCGCAGGGCACATCGACATCCTCATCGCTCAGCGAAGCCCTCAAGGGAACGGGCGTTGCGTACGGCGATGTCAATCACGTCTATCTTGGCTTTCCGCAGCACGTCCCGGCGTTTGAGAGCGGCTCGATCGACGCGAGCCTGACGACCGAACCGTCTGCCACGCTTGCGGTTCGTAGCGGGGCGGCGGTGCGATTTGCCGGCGCAGACGCGTTCTATCCGAATCAGCAACTCGCCGTCGTTCTCTACGGCGGCGGCTTCATCGCGAAGCGCCGCGATGTCGCGATGAAATTCATGGTCGCGTACATCAAATCGGTACGCTTTTATAACGAAGCGCTCAATAATGGCCACTTGACCGGCAAGAACGGCAACGCCGTGCTGGATATCCTCACCGAATATACGCCGATCAAAGATCGGAAGATCTATGAGGAAGCCGTGCCGCAAGGCAACGATCCCGACGGCCGTGTGAATGTCGCAAGCCTCAAAACCGACCTTGCGTTTTTCAAAGCGCAGGGGCTCGTTACCGGGAACGTGACCGCGGAATCCGTCCACGATAGTTCGTTCGTCGATGCGGCGATCAAGCAGATCGGCACGTACCGTAAAGGAAAATGACCCCTCCGAAAATTCGCTTTGCGGACGTCGAGAAGACCTTCGCCTTGCGCGATCGTGAATTCACGGCGCTCGATCACCTCACGTTCGACGTCGCGACCGGCGAATTTTTCGTGATCGTGGGTCCGAGCGGATGTGGAAAAACCACGCTGCTGCGGATCGCTGCCGGCTTGGAGCAGCCAACCAGCGGCTCCGTGCACGTCGAGAACACGCAGTCGGGGCGGCCGGAGAACGCGATGGTATTCCAGGGTGACTCGATCTTTCCGTGGATGACCGTCTTCGACAATGCCGCGTACGGCTTACGCATGCGCGGTGCGACGACGGCGCACATCAACGACGTAGTCGGGCACTATCTGGATCGCACGGGGTTGCGGAAGTTCGCAAACGCCTTCCCGCACCAACTCTCGGGCGGGATGAAGCAGCGCGTGTCGATCGCACGCGCCTTTGCCTGCGATCCCGAAGTGCTCTTCATGGACGAACCGTTCTCTGCCCTCGACGAGCAGAATCGCACCGTCCTGCAGCAAGAACTCTTGCGCATCTGGGATGAGACGAAGAAAACCGTCGTGTTCATCACGCACAGTGTCGATGAAGCCGTGACGCTCGGCGACCGAATCATGGTGATGAGCACCAACGGCGGCCGTCCCAAAGCATTCATCGACGTTCCTTTCGATCGACCGCGCTCGGTTATCGAACTGCGCAGCAGCCCCGCGTACGGCGCAGTCTTTCATGAAATCTGGGGCCACTTGCGCGATGAAGTCGCAGCGCTCGATCCCGCCGGAGGCGTGCTATAAGTATCGAGGTCACGACGTCCGCACCCAAGGTGTTGCCGTCGGCCGCGCGGCGCATCCGCAAGAGCGATGAAGTGCAGCGCGATCGGATGCTCGGCATCCTCTCGCCGGTCGTGCTCTTCATCCTATGGGAAATGCTCGCGCGACTGCATTGGATCGACACGCGCTTTTTCCCGGCGCCCTCATCGATTGCCGGTACATTTTCTCAACTCACGCTGAGCGGCGTTCTGCTAAGTAACACGTGGACAAGCCTCCAGCGGCTATTCTTCGGCATCATCATCGGCGGAATTCCCGCGCTTTTGCTCGGGCTTTTAATGGGACTCTATCGTCCCATTCGTGCGGCGATCGATCCGCTGATCGCTGCCACCTATCCGATTCCAAAGAGCGCGATTCTGCCGCTGATCTTGCTCATATTCGGACTCGGAGAACCATCCAAAATCGCGATGGTAGCGATCGGCATGTTTTATCCCGTTGTGATCAATACGACCGTCGGCGTGATGCAGATCGACAAGATTTATTTCGATGTCGGCCGCAATTTTGGCGCGAGCCGTCGTCAAACGTTTACCACGATCGCGCTCCCCGGCGCACTCCCCTTCATCATGACGGGTATCAAGCTCGGCGTGGGTATGGGGCTCATTCTTATCGCGATCGCAGAAATGATCGGCGCTCAGAGCGGCCTTGGTTTTATGATCTGGAACGCTTGGCAAATTCTTCAGGTGAACACGATGTATGTCGGATTGATCACGATTGCCATCATCGGCTTCATCTTGACCGCGATTCTCAACGAAATCGAGCGCCGGTTGATCCCGGCGCGCGCAGAACGGACGTAACTGGCGATGGCACTCACCCGCGAACAGCAAACGACGCTCGTCTCGACGAACGCCGGAACGCCAATGGGCGAACTCTTTCGCCGGTACTGGATTCCGGCGTTACTCGCCGAGGAACTACCGCGCCCCGACAGCGATCCCGTGCGCGTCCGCTTGATGGGCGAAGACCTCATCGCATTTCGCGACAGCGAAGGGCGGTACGGTCTGCTTGCGGAGTTCTGTCCGCATCGCGGCGTTTCGCTTTTTTTCGCGCGCCACGAAGAATGCGGACTGCGTTGCTCCTATCACGGTTGGAAGTTCGACGTAACCGGTGCGTGCATCGATATGCCCTCCGAGCCCGAAGAGAGCGCGTTCAAGAATAAAGTCAAAACGACTGCGTATCCGCTGGTCCAGCGTGGCGATATTCTCTGGACATATATGGGCCCGGAAGAACTCGTGCCGGCTCTGCCGGAGATCGAGTGGTCGGTGCTGCCGACCGCCAACGTCTTCGTCTCCAAGCGTTTGCAAGAGACGAACTATCTGCAAGCCCTCGAAGGCGGCATCGATTCGAGCCACGTGTCGTTCACGCATAAGTTCAATCTCGATGACGATCCTCTTCATAGTGGCAGTCAAGGCAACGTCTATCTCAAGCGCGACGGTCGCCCGAAATTCGAAGTCGTCGAATCCGACGGTGGCTTACTCATCGGCGCGCGCCGCAACGCCGATGAGGAGAACTACTATTGGCGCATCACGCAGTACACGATGCCGTGGTACACCATCATCCCGCCGTTTGGAGATCATCTCATCGGTGCGCACGCCTGGGTGCCGATCGACGATGAGAATTGCTGGGCCTGGAGCATTAACTACCATCCGGTGCACGAATTGACCGCAGACCAGCGTGCCGACATGCTCGCGGGCGTCGGCATTCACGTCGCGTACAAGCCGGGCACGTACCGCCCGATTGCCGATCGCGACAACGATTATTTGATCGACCGCGACGCGCAGCGCGCAAAGAAGACGTTCAGCGGGGTGAAAGGCATTGCCATGCAAGATGCTTCGCTGCAAGAGAGCATGGGCCGCATCCAAGACCGCACGCGCGAGCGCCTGGGCACAAGCGATAGCGCGATCATCATGGCGCGTCAGCGATTGCTCGCCGCGGCAAAAGACGTCGCATCGGGCGGAACGCCGCCGGGCCTCGAGCCGGAATCGCAACACGTGCGCTCGGCCGCGCTTTTGTTAAAAAAAGACGTGCCGTTCCAAAGCGGCGCCCATGACGCGCTGCAAATTCGCCCTAAGACCGGATTCGTCTCGCTCTGAGCGCGCCGGTTTGCGATGCGCGAATCGCGCTTGTCGGAGGCGAAGTCGCCGGCGTGCAGACCCTCACTGCGCCGACGGATTCGCTCGAAGAGATCGACGTCGTCCTCTTCCTTGCTGATGCCGCCGAAGGACTCGATCGCGAGCGCACGCTGCTCGTCGCGGGACGCGCTCGCATGCGCGGTATCCTTGTTGCCGGTGCGCTTGTCGACGATGGCGTAGGCGAACCGTCGGATGCACTTGCGATCTTACGCGAGGCGACCGACATGCTGATGATCGTGCGCGACCGCGCGAGTATCGACTCGATCGTGCAGGCGCTCCGCTAACGCGGAGCTGGAATATCTTCGCGAGCGAGCATGGCGCGGTAGATTTCGTCGACTCGTGCAAGCGAATCGATTTCGCTTGCGGGCTTGTCAGGACGGAGCCGAACGATACGCGGGAAGCGCAGGGAGTAGCCGCTCGCGTGCAGCGTGCTCGGTTGGATCACATCGAAGGCAATCTCGATGACTTGAATCGGTTCGACGGCGAACGCATGCCGTCCGAGCATGCCCGTGCGGTGCTCGAGGAACCACGTCGTCATCTCCGCGATTTCGGCATCGGTCAGTCCCGAATAAGCTTTGCCGATCGGAAGCAGCTCGCCACCCGGCCCGCGTACCGCGAACGTGTAGTCGGAGAGCACCTTTGCACGTTTGCCGTGCCCCCACTCGACGCCGACGACGACGACGTCGAGCGTAGAGAGTTCGCGTTTGAGTTTGAGCCACCACTTGCCGCGGCGTCCGGGAACGTAGGGCGCGTCGGTCCGTTTGAGCACGAGCCCTTCGTTACCGCGTTCGCGCGCGGCCTCGAACCGTTCGTTGACGACGTCTGGCTCGGCGTCGAGGGCCGTCCACGGCGCGATCGCGACCGCGCCGTTTGGCGCGAGTGTTTCTGCAAGTAATCCACGACGCGTTGCGAGTGGTTCGTCGAGCACGAATGCATCGTCATGCGCGAGCAAATCGAAGACGACAAAGCGAACGGGGACATCGGCGAGCAATTCTTCTGCGACGCTCGTGCGTTGCAGGCGTGCTTGTAAATAGCGGAATGGCAACACGCGCTCATCGCGCAGCGCGACGATTTCGCCGTCGTAGATCGCGCGGCGTCCGCTCGCGCGCAGCGCATCCACAACTTCGGGGAAAGCGCGCGAGACATCATTGAGCGTACGCGAGAAGAGGCGTACGCGCTCGCCATCGACGTGCGCTTGGATGCGCACGCCGTCGTACTTGTCCTCGATCACCCAACCTGCGCCGCCGAGTTCCTTATACGACGAGCCGAAAACAATCGGTGAGGCGAGCATGAATCCGATCGGTGTGCCATACGATATTTCGACGTCGGCGAGCCGATCGGCACGCGCGGCAAGCGCGATTGCCCCAACATCGCCTGCCGCCATCACCGCGCGCCGCACCGCTTCGCCGTCGCGCGCGAACGCGGCTGCAATCGCATCGACCACGAGCCCCTCGCGCAGTCCGATCCGTAGATCGCCGGTCAGGATTTTGATGACGTACCGTGCTTCGAGTTCATCCGTGCAGGCGCCGAATATCTGTTCGCAGAGCACTTGCCGTTTGCGCGCGGATGATTTGCCGCTTGCACCGGCAATTGCATCCAGTTCAATTTTGAGCGAGGCGGGCGTCAGCGTCGTGCGAAAGAGGCCAAGGTCAACCGGCGGACGCACGAACGCGCCCAGCGCCGCGCCAAGATCGCCCGCTTCGCGATACGTCGCCCGAAGCGCGCCCTCGGGGATGCCCCACGCGACTTCTGCCGCTGCCACGATCGTACGGCCGCCGACCGCTAGCGTCCGCTCGTCTTTTGCGGCGAACGGGTTGCCGGTGAAGTAGCGAGTCGCTGCTTCCAGATTCGCATCGTCGAGCGCGCGTATATAGTCCGCGACAAGCGCAATCTTTGCCAGCTTCCCGGGGGTCTGCGCGATGGCATCGCACGTGCGCGCAAACGCAAGCATGCTCACGCGCGGCCTGGCAGAGGTGCGCGACCGACGGCGGCGTAGCGGTTCTCCATGATTACTGCAATCGTGATGATGACCGTCGAACCCGGCATGGTGAAGCCGCTCGCCGAGGAGCTGCTCGAAATCGACGGCGTGACCGAAGTATACAGCGTCGCGGGGCCGTACGATCTCGTTGCGATTGCGCGTGTGAAGAAGCACGAAGATCTGAGCGACCTTGTGACCGAGATGATCGGTTCGCGCGACGGCGTGCTCACGACCGAAACACTCATCGCGTTTCGCGCCTTTTCAAAACGCGATCTTGGCATGCTCTGGGAAGTCGGCGACTAGAAGAGTGCGAGCTGCGCGTGTTCTTCAAGGTACTCCGCATCGAAGCCGCTGCGTTTGAGACGGTGGACGAAATCTTTCCAACCATGATTGAGAAGCACTTTTTTCGGCTGCGCGAGTTCGAGATAGCGTAAGAGCGCGGGATAATCGGCGTGATCTGAGAGCGCAAATGCCGTATCAGTTCCGTAGCGGTACGACGCGCTTCGATCGAGCGACCAGCCAGTGAGCATCGCGCTGCGTACGGCTTTGCCGCGAACGGCGAGCGGTTTTGATTTCCCCGACGGCGGCCAGATCAGCGCGCTTTTTCCATCGTAGGTAAGCGCGTCGTATTTCACATAGGGCGGCAGCTTTACGCCGGTGGCCTCGTAGACTTGCGCCATGTTGTACACGGCACCATGGACGGTGAGTGGGATATTTGCTTTGCCGAGTATCGCCATCGCCTCTTGGGCTTTGCCAAGCGAATAGGCGTAGAAGATCGGTGGGAAGCCGTCCTCGAGCGCTTTGAGTGCAAAGTCGATCATGCCATCTTCGACTTCGTCACGCGAGGGGAAGACGTACTGCGGTCGGCCATACGTGCATTCCATCAGCAGCACGTCGCACGGTTTGACTTCGGCTGGTTCGCACGTGTACGCGCGCCCAAGCTTAAAATCGCCGGTGTAGACGAAGCGACCGGCATCGGATTCGATCATCAACTGCGCACTGCCGAGCACGTGTCCGGCGGAGAAGAGCGTCAAGCGATGGTTCTCGCCGTCGAACCACGGCTCGTTGTATGCGTGGTTCTCGAAGATCACCGGCGCCGGTTCGCCTTCGGGCAGCAACGTCGTCTGCTTTTTGCTCGCGCGTCCCCCGAAGCGTGCGCGGCAAATGGCGGCGTTTTGCGGCGTGCCGACGACGACATCGTGCACGCGAGCATGATCGCTGTGTCCGTGCGAGACGTACGAGCGGCTGCGGCTGCGCATCGAGTCGATCCACAGATCGAGTTCGCGGACGTAGAGCGATTTTTCGTGAATGGAGAACATGGGACCCGAACGGACGTTCGATTTTCGTAAATCGCACCCTTTCGGGTAAGCGTGCGGTCTAGCGGAATACCATGCGCGTTTATGACAACTTGGCCGACACGTTCGGCAACACGCCCCTCGTTAAGATTCCTCGCCTGAACAAGGGCCTCGCGGGCACGGTGCTCGTGAAAATGGAGTCGATGAATCCCGCCGGTTCGGTCAAGGACCGGATCGGTGTTGCGATGATCGAAGCGGCCGAGCGTGATGGACGTCTGCGTCCCGACACGGTCATCATCGAGCCGACCAGCGGCAACACCGGCATCGCCCTTGCGTTCGTCGCGGCAGCCAAAGGCTACCCGATCATTCTCACGATGCCCGAGACGATGACGATCGAGCGTCGCAACCTGCTCAAAGCCTACGGTGCACAGCTCGTGCTCACGCCCGGCGCTGAGGGCATGAAGGGCGCGATCAAAAAAGCAACCGAGATTCGCGATAGCAATCCGAGTAAATATTTCATGCCCGGTCAATTCGAAAACCCGGCCAACCCCGCAATACACGAGAAGACGACCGCCGAGGAAATTTGGCGGGATACCGACGGCACGGTCGACGTGTTTGTCGCAGGCGTCGGCACCGGCGGAACGGTGACGGGTGTCGGCCACGTCCTCAAAGCCCGCAAGCCGGGTTCGGTCGTGATCGCCGTCGAGCCGGATGCATCGCCGGTGCTCTCCGGCGGCCAGCCGGGCCCGCACAAGTTGCAAGGCTTTGCACCGGGCTTTATTCCGAGGAACCTCGATACGTCGGTGTACAGCGAAGTGATCCAAGTGAGCGCGGATAACGCGATCGCAACGGCGCGTCGATTAGCACGTGAAGAAGGCATGCTCGTCGGCATCTCGGCTGGCGCAAATGTGTGGGCCGCGCTGCAAGTCGCCGCGCGTCCGGAATTCGCTGGTAAAACAATCGTCACGATCGGCTGCGACACCGGCGAACGCTACCTTTCCAATCCCGTCTTTGCCGATCAAGAGGCAAGCGTAGTCGAACCCGCGCTCGTGTAGTGCACGCGCCTCGGCATACTTGAAACTGCGGTTTCAAGTACGCTATAGTGAGGACATGTCGCGAACGGTTGATGAAACGCTACGCGATGATCTGTTGGAGCGTGTCGTCGAGTATGTCTGGGAAAACGGCATGTCCGACTTGCAATTGCGGCCGTTAGCGAAAGCGGTCGGCTCGAGTCCGCGCGGGCTGCTTTACCATTTCGGGTCGAAAGAAGATCTCGTGACGGCCGTGCTCGCACGCGCCGGAGAACGCCAGCGCGACGTTTTCGATACCATTCCGCGCAATCCAGGATCGTACGCGGAAACGGTACGGGCGGCGTGGTCGATCATGAGCAGCCCAAAAAACGAGGGCATGTTCCGTTTGTTTTTTGAGATATACGGCCTCGCGCTTCAAAACCGTAACCGTTACGCCGACTTTCTCGAACGTGCCGTTGAAGGCTGGCTCTTGTATCTCGAGCAGCCCGCGTTGCGCGAAGGACACTCGCGTGCTGATGCGCGTGCGATCGCAACGGTGCTGCTGGCCGGTTATCGCGGTTTTTTACTCGATCTTTGCGCCACGCGCGAACGAAAACGATTAGCCCGGGCCGTAGACCTCTGGATAGTAGCGCTCGACGCGATGGCGCCGGGAAAGTGAATTTTTCATGCACGTTGGGACGGAGATTCGCTGGTGATACGCACGTGGACGATCATTGGCGTAAGTGATGTGCCGGGCAGCTTCGACTGGTACCATTCGTTACTTGGGATGCCCAAGGTAACTCCCGGCCATGACTACTGGGGTCAAATCCTGGACTCGGATGGAACGGTGTTGCTCTGCCTCCACGAGTGGGGTTCGCACGAGCATCCGTCGTTAATGAGCCCAGACCACGCACAACCGGGAAACGGTCTCCTCCTGTTTTTCCGTGTCGACGACTTCGAGTTGGCGCTGGAAAGGGCACACGCTCTTGTGGATCGACTCGAGGAAGAACCGCATGTGAACCCGAGCACGGGAACCGCCGAATTCGCACTCCGCGATCCGGACGGATACTACGTGATGGTGAGTGCAATCGATGCCGCATAATTTCTAGAGCGGCCCATAGGCGAGGTTCCACGGCAGGGAGATTCGTCGTTGCGGGCGTCACTTAGGAGCCGTGAATAAGCTCTTGAACGGCGAACCGGCGGTCGGCGTGACACGCGGCCAACGTCTTGAATCGATCCACAATGTGGCTGCTTGCGCAACGACGGTGACCGGCGATGTCATCGCCTCGGTTGGGGACATCACGACGCCCGTTTTCTTGCGCTCGTCAGCGAAGCCGTTCATCGCGGCTGCCGTGCTACGCGAAGGTGCCGTCGCGCGTTTCGGGTTTAGCCCACAAGAGATCGCGGTGATGGCGGCATCGCACAACGGTGAACCCATTCACACCGCCGCCGTGCGCAGCATTTTAGAGAAGATCGGCGCGAGCGAATCGGACCTTGCTTGCGGCGCCCACGCGCCCTCATACGAGCCCGCGGCTCGCGCACTGGCGGCGACGGGCGTCGCCTACAGCGCGGTTCACAACAACTGTAGTGGCAAGCACGCCGGCATTCTCGCGCTCGCGCGTTTGCTCGACGCGCCGTTTGCCGGTTATCTTGGCCGTACGCATCCCGCGCAAGCCGCGGTCATCGCGCTTTGCGAACGCGCATCGGGCGAACCGTTCGGCGAGGATCGCTTGGGTGTCGATGGCTGCGGGATCCCGGTCTATGCGACCTCGCTGCGGCGCGCTGCGCGATCGTTCGCGCGCATCGCGACGTTACATGAATTCGATGACAAGGATGCCGCCGCAATCGATGTGGTGCGTAAGGCAATGATGGCGCACCCTGAATACGTGGGCGGTTCAGAGCGCTTCGATACCGAGTTGATGCGCGCGACGCACGGCACGATTTGTGCGAAGGCGGGCGCTGAGGGCGTCCACGCCGACGCAATTTTGCCGCTGGGTGCGGGGCTGGTGCTCAAAGTCGTCGATGGCAACCGCCGCGCGATACCGGCGGCGACGATTGCGCTCCTGCGCGGCCTGGGCGCGCTCGACGATGCGGCCCTAGCATCGCTCGCGCCGTTTGCGCGCACGTCGGTGCGGAACGTTTCGGGTCTTGAAGTAGGAGAAATCGCGGCACTTCCGGGCTTCGGTGCGCTCACGCCCGCACACGGGCACGTCGCGCACTAGCGCTTTTTTCTCCAGCCGAAACCAGGCCTTGGGTCGGTGGGTTGAAACCGCACGTCAGCCCATCCGGGAGAGGCCCAAACGTGATCGAATTTTTCCTCAAGCGTCCGATCTTTGCAGCGGTCTGCTCGCTCGTTATTCTGCTCGTGGGACTCATCTCGATTCCCACCTTGCCGATCGCGCAGTTCCCGGAGATCGCTCCGCCGACTATCACCGTCACCGCCTTCTACACGGGCGCGAGCGCCGAGGCGGTCGAGGCATCGGTCACGACGCCGCTGGAACAGGCGATCAACGGCGTTCAGGGTCTGCGCTACATGAGTTCGAACTCCGGCAACGACGGCACCTCGACGATCACCGTGGTGTTCAACCTCGGCCGCGACCTGGATCAAGCCGCAAACGACGTGCAGAACGCCGTTAACCTCGCAACGGGCCGCCTCCCGAACGAAGTCAAGCTGACCGGCATCACGGTCAACAAGAATTCCGGCTCATTCATCATGGCACTCGGCATGGTGACCGACGGCCGCATCAGCGACATCGCGCTCTCGAACTACGTCGACCTCAATGTCAAAGACGAACTCAAACGCATCTCGGGCGTCGGCAACGTCATCATCTTTGGCGAGCGCAAATACGCGATGCGCCTGTGGGTCGATCCCAAGCGTCTTGCCGACAACGGTCTGACGGCGGGCGACGTCGTTACCTCGCTGCAAGATCAAAACGTCCAGGTCGCTGCGGGCTCGATCGGCGCTCCGCCGACGAACGGTCATCAACCGTATCAATATTCCGTGCACGCGACCGGTCGTCTGAGCACGCCCCAAGACTTCCAAAACATCATCCTCAAAACGACGCCCGACGGCGGTGTGGTGCGATTCTCAAGCATCGGCCGGGTTGAAATCGGCGCGGAAAACTACGCGACGCAGTTGCGCTTCGACCAGCATCCTTCGGTCGGCGTCGGCGTTCAGCAGTTGCCGGGCGGAAACGCGCTGGACATCAGCGCAAAAGTGCGCGCGACGATGGACCGACTGCAACAAAAATTCCCGGCCGGCGTCCACTATAAGATCGCCTTCGATGCGACCGAGTTCGTGCGTGAATCGATCCGCGAAGTCATCATTACGCTCGGCATCGCGATTCTGCTCGTCATCGCGGTCATCTATCTCTTCTTGCAAGACTGGCGCACGACGCTCATCCCCGCGATTACGATTCCGATCTCGCTGATCGGCACGTTCGGGTTGATGAAGGTGCTCGGCTTCTCGATCAACACACTTACGCTCTTCGGCTTGACGCTTGCGACGGGGCTCGTGGTCGACGATGCAATCGTTGTCATCGAGAATATCGCAAGGTTCATTCAAGATAAAAAGATGCCGCCGATGAAAGCGGCAAGCGAAGCCATGCGCGAAATCACCGGCGCCGTTGTCGCGACCTCGCTCGTGCTGCTAGCGGTGTTTATCCCGGTCGCGTTTTTCCCGGGCACGACGGGCCTACTCTACAAGCAGTTCGCGCTGACGATTGCCTGCTCGATCGCAATCTCGCTTTTCAACGCGCTCACGCTCACGCCGGTGCTCTCAGCGCTCTTACTCGGCCGTGTTGAAAAGCCGCGCAATGGTTTCTTCCGTGCGGTCAATCGCGGAATCGACGGCCTGCGCTATCGCTATGATAAAGTCTTGCCCGGCACCATCAAACGTTGGCCGATCATTGTCGTATTCTTCGGTCTTGCGCTCTTTGCAACCGCGTTTCTGTTCGTCTCGACCCCGACGGGCTTCGTGCCCGACGAGGACCAAGGCTTCTTGATCGTCGCCTCGCAGTCGCCCGAAGGCACCTCGGCCGATACGATGCTCGAAGCGCGGAAGAAAGTCGAACAAGTGCTCTTCGATCAAAAAGAAGTGCAGGATGTCTTCGACGTCGGCGGCTTCGGTTTCACGGGCAACGGCGTCAATCACGCAACGATGTTCGTTCGTTTGCACGACCTCGCCGAGCGTGGTGGCGGACCTCACAGCGCTGGCGCTGTCGTCGGCCGACTCTTCGGCTTACTCGGGCGAATCCCCGAAACATCATCGTTTCCGCTTGTCCCGCCAGCAATTCAGGGGCTCGGATTCCAAGGCGGCTTTTTCTTCGAACTCCAAGATCGCGCGAATAATGGTCTCTTGCCGCTCGCCTTCTCTGCGTATCGTCTCATGGGTATGGCGGCGCAAGATCCGGTGCTTAGCCAGGTTTACACGACGTTCTCCATTTCCAATCCGCAACTCAACGCCGTCATTGACCGCGAAAAAGCAAAGAATCTTGGCATCCCGCTCTCCAACATTTTCGCTTCGCTGCAAGTGTATCTGGGTTCGGTTTACGTCAACGATTTTGACTTCCTTAATCGCTCGTACCGCGTGTACGTGCAAGCAGATGCGCCCTATCGCTCGAGCGTGAACGATCTCGACAAGATTTACGTGCGTAGCCTTAGCGGCGGTACGGTGCCGCTCTCGTCGTTGATGACGACGACGCTCACCAAGACGGCGCCGGTTATCTCGCACTTCAATCTGTTCCGCTCGGTCACACTCAACGGCAGTCCGGGACTCGGTCACGGTTCGGGCGAGGCGATTGCGGAAATGCAAAAGCTAGCGGGTCAACTCGGACCCGGCGTGAGCTACGAGTGGAGCGGCGTGACGCGCGAGCAGATCGAGGGCGGATCGCAAGCGGCGTTCATCTTTATCCTCGGCATCGTGTTCACGTTCTTGGTGCTCTCGGCACAATACGAGAGCTTCATCGATCCGCTGATCATCCTGCTCGCTGTGCCGCTCGCGCTACTCGGCGCGCTCTCGGCGATCTTCATCCGCAACTTCTTACTCGCCGGCCTCACGCACACGTATGAGGTATCTGACGTCTTCGCACAGGTCGGGTACGTTATGTTGATCGGGCTTGCATCGAAGAACGCGATTTTGATCGTCGAGTTTGCCAATCAACTGCGTGCCGAGGGCATGTCGATTACCGATGCGGTCGTCCGCGCAGCTGAGACGCGACTCCGTCCGATCCTCATGACCTCAATCGCCTTCATCCTGGGAATCTTCCCACTGGTGATTGCAACGGGCAACGGCGCGGCTTCACGTAACTCCCTCGGTAACGTGGTCTTCGGGGGCATGATCGTCTCGACGTTCCTGAACCTGTTCCTCGTGCCGGTGCTCTACGTGCTCATCGTCAACATCGAAGCGCGTTTGAGCGGGCGCGGCCATGACAATGGCGGCAACGGCCATGGGGCGCGGGGCGTGGTTGGCTCGTCCGAAGGCGTGACCGCTCCGGTCTAACGCTTTCCGGCGCAACCGATAGGACTTCGCGCTACCTGCGGCAATCTAGGGGTGAAATTCAATTTCACCCTTGGAGAGTTCGCGTGAAACGATCCTTCGATATTGCGCGTAAAGCGCTCGCCTCGGTCTGCGCCGTAGCCTGCCTTGCGGCGTCTGCCGTCCCCTCGCGGGCGGCCGACCCAATTAAAATTTCCGTCATCACCGACATGAGTGGTCTCTATGCGTCGCTTGCGGGTGCTGGTGCTGTCATGGCGACCAAGATGGCCGTCGAAGATTTCGGCGGTTCGGTTCTCGGACGTAAAATCGAAGTCGACGCTGTCGACCACCGCAATAACGCGACCGAAGCGGCTGCCAAAGCGCGCGAAGCGTTCGATGGCGGGTCGGATCTAGCGCTCGACATGACGAACTCCGCGGTGGCCCTTGCTGTGGCCGCTGTCGCCAAAGAGAAAAAGCGTCTTGCGATCGTCACTGGCGGCGCGACGTCGGCTGTTACCGGTGCGAACTGCAACAAATACACGTACCACTACGCGTACGACACGTATGCGCTGGCTAACTCGACCGGCACAAACATCACGCGCCAGGCGAATGCCAAGACGTGGTACGCGGTTGTTCCGAATTACGCGTTCGGCCAGCAAATGATCGCCGACTTCACGGCGGCTGTTAGCAAAAACGGCGGCAAGATTACGAAGTCCGACCTCTATCCGTTCCCTGGGACGAGTGACTTCTCGTCGTATCTGCTCGCGGCAAAGAATTCTGGCGATCAGGTGCTTGGCATTTTCAATGCCGGTGGCGATACCGTCAATACGATGAAACAAGTCAAGCAATTCGGCATCGACAAGACGATGAAGATCGCTCTTGGGCTCGTGTTCCTCTCCGATGTTGATGCACTCCCCGACGTTTTCGCCGGAAACCGTATCACGACGTCGTGGTACTGGAATCAGGACAAACAAGCACGCGCCTGGGCCGACAAATACGCCAAGCGCATGAACGGCCTGCGTCCGACTGATATTCAAGCCTCAGACTATTCGGCGACGATGCAGTGGCTGGAAGCGGTTAAGGCGACGGGTACGACGGATTCTGATAAGATCGTTGCATATCTTGACGGCCGCGAGTTCAACGACTTCTACGCTCGCGGCGGCCAGTGGCGTGCGCGCGACCACCGCGTGATCCATCAAATGTACGTGGTAGACATTCTGCCGAAAGAAAAGATCAAAGAGCCGCACGCGTGGTTCAAAGTCGTTCAGGTAATCCCGCCGGGCATCGCGTTCCGTCCCGAAAAAGATTCAACTTGTAAGAAGGACTGGTAGGCTCTGGAGTACTTCCTCACTCAGACTTTCAACGGGCTCGTCAACGGGGCGTTCTACGCCCTGTTGGCGCTCGGTCTGAGCATCATCTTCGGGATGCTGCGCGTGGTCAATTTCGCACACGGCGCCATGTATATGCTTGGCGCCTTTGTCGCGTATTACGGGGCGCAGTTCTTCCACTTGCCGTTCTTTGCCGCGCTGATCGTCGCACCGATTTTGGTCGGTGGCTTCGGCATGTTCTTAGAAGTCTTTTTTTTGCGGCGGCTTTATAAGCTCGATCCGCTCTACAATTTGCTGTTTACCTTTGCGCTGGTGCTGATCATCGAAGACGCGCTGCGCCTAACTGCAGGAGCGCTCGGGTCGCCTTATCCGGCGCCCGATATTCTCTCCGGCGCGACGAACCTTGGCTTCACGCTCTACCCGACGTATCGACTCTTCATCGTGATCGTCGCGAGTGTCGTTTGCGCCGTTACCTGGTTTCTAATCGAGCGGACGACGCTCGGTGCGCGTATTCGCGCGGCAACGGAAAATCCGATGATCGTGCGCGCCCTGGGTATCGATACCCAGCGTCTCGTGACCGTCGTGTTCGCGTGCGGCGTCGGCCTCGCGGCGGTTGCCGGTGTGCTAAACGCGCCAAATACGAACGTGCAACCCTCGATGGGCGATGCGATCATTATCAATACGTTTGCGATCGTTGTCATCGGCGGGATGGGTTCGATCTTGGGCTCGGTCATTACGGGCTTTGCGCTCGGCGTGCTAGCGACGATCGGCGCCGTCTACTATCCGCCGATCGCGAACACGCTGATCTTCATCGTGATGGTCGTCGTGCTACTCTTCAAGCCAAGCGGCCTCTTCGGCAATCCGGCGGAGGCGCGATGACCGCTAGTCTGATTGGAACCCGGCGCGGCGCGATCGTGGCGGCGGTGCTTGCGCTTGTGGGCTTTGCGCTGCCGTTCGTGATCTATCCGATCGAAGCAATCGATATTATCTGTTTTGCGCTTTTCGCCGTCGCGTTTGACTTGCTGCTCGGGTTTACCGGACTGCTCTCGTTCGGGCACGCACTTTTTTGGGGCGGCTCTGCGTACATTGTGTCGCTGCTAATGGTCAAGCTTGGCGCGCCGTTCCCGCTTGCCGTGCTGCTCGCCGTCGTCTACTCGCTCGTGCTTGCGCTCGTCGTCGGGCTTATCGCGATCAAACGCACCGGGATTTATTTTGCGATGATCACCCTTGCCATCGCGCAGATCCAGTTTTTCTTCGCGTTTCAGCTCGGCGAATGGACGGGCGGCGAGAACGGATTACAGCTCGGCGCACGCGGGTCGTTCTTTGGGCTCTCGCTCGACAATGACCGCGTGTACTACTATCTGGCGCTTGCGTTCGTGATGGCGGCGGTATTTTTCGTCGTGCGCGTGGTGCGCTCGCCATTCGGTGCGGTGCTTGCGGCGACGCGCGAAAACGAACAGCGCGCGATCGGCCTTGGCTACCGTGTTGACCGCTACAAACTCGCGACGTTCGTCCTTTCCGGCTCGATTGCGGGTCTTGCGGGCGCACTGTACGCGGTTGGCAACCACCTCGCGGGCCTAGACGGCGTCGACTGGCACACCTCGGGCAAAGTCGTCATGATGTCGATTCTCGGCGGGATCGGGACGGTCTTCGGGCCGATCGTCGGAGCGGGTATCTTCGAGACGCTCGAATATTACGTTAGCAAGACGCCGATCGGCGACAAGACCAATATCGTGCTCGGCACGATCTTCGCGATCGTTATCCTCATCGCGCGCCGGGGCATCGTCGGCGAGATTCTTGCACGGCGACGTGCCCGAACCGAAGAAGCGTAGGCCTGCGTGTGGAATCCTCATAGCATGCATGACGACGAGAACACGCAACCGCCGCTAATCCCGTATATCCCGATGGACGAGCCGTCGTTTCGCGCCAGCCGCGCGGATATCGTCAACGACGGCGGATCGTTCCTGTTATTCCTGATTGAACGCCGCGCCATGGCCGGACGCGACGACGGCCTCTTCGTTGAAGCGGACTACGAGACGGGCCGCTTCTCGATCACGCCGATCGCGCTTGCCAATCTGCGCGATCAAATCGATCAGGCACTCGGCGCGTACAAAGCGATTTACAAACAGGACGCGCCGAATCCCAAGAACGTCCCCGTCGACCGGATGGATATCGCAAAGCGCATCTTCGTCGACGGCATTACAACCGCGCCCGACGAGACCGAAGAGCCCCAGCGCTAGAGCGTTCTAAACGCCGAGTAGCTCGAGGAGTTCGTTCTCGCGCGCGATCACTTCACTATTGTCGAGGACTTGCGCGACGTGGCCGTGGTCGATCACGTAGTGGCGATCGGTCACACGCGTCGCGAACCGCAAGTTTTGCTCTACCATCAACACCGTGATGCCGGCGCGTTTGATCTCGAGGATGAGTTCGCCGATCGCATCCACGATAACCGGGGCTAACCCTTCGGTGGGCTCGTCGAGTAAAATCAGGCGCGCGCCGCTGCGGAGCACGCGCGCAATCGCGAGCATCTGCTGCTCCCCGCCCGAGAGCGTGGTGCCGCCAGCTTTACCGCGTTCTTTGAGGATTGGGAAGAGGCCATAAATGCGTTCGAGCGGCCATGCGTCATTGCTCACGACCGGCGGCAAGGTAAGATTCTCGGTGACGCTGAGCGTCGAGAGAATGCCGCGCTCTTCGGGGACGAAGCCGATTCCCGCGCGCGCGATGCGGTCCGAGGACAGCGTTTGGATATCGTGGCCTTCAAATGTGATCGTGCCTCGACGCGCGCGCACGATACCCATGATTGTTTTGAGCGTCGTTGTTTTGCCGACACCGTTGCGACCGACGAGCGTCACGACCTCGCCTTTGCTCACATCGAGATTCATGCCGTGGAGAATGTGGCTCTCGTCGTAGTAGGCGTGCACGTCACGTAAGCTGAGCATTAGTGGCCTCCGCCAAGGTATGCGTCGATGACGCGTTTGTCCGTGCGCACCTCATCGTAGGCGCCTTCGATGAGAATCTGCCCGCGCTGCATCACGGTGATCTTCGTGCATAAATCCGCGACAACGCGCAAATTGTGTTCGACCAGCACGATCGTTCTGCCGACGGCGACTGCACGGACGAGTTCCACGACGCGCTCGACATCGTCGATCGCCATGCCGGCCGTGGGTTCATCGAGTAGCAACACTTTGGGATCTTGCGCGAGGGCGATTGCGAGTTCGAGTGCGCGTTTGCGGCCGTACGAAAGTTCGACGGCGGGCTGTGCGGCATAGGATTCGAGGCCGAGCCGTGCGAGGATCTGGAGCGCCGGATCGTCGAGTACCGCGGTTGCTTTCGCCGGCGCGACGAGTTGGCGCGAGAGCGAGGTCTTCGCCTGCAGCGAGATTTTCACGTTATCGAGCACGGTGAGATGCGGGAAGATGCTATTGATTTGAAAACTGCGCACCATGCCGCGCCGCGCGATCGCCGCCGGGCCGATGTGGGTGACATCGGAGCCGTCGAAGTGGACGGTGCCGCTCGTCGGTGCAATGAAGCCCGAAAGAAGATTGAAGAGCGTCGTCTTGCCCGCACCGTTGGGGCCAATGATCGCGTGGATCGCGCCTTCGGCGACGCGAAACGAGACATCGGAAACCGCGCGAAATCCCGCGAACTGCTTGGTAAGGGCGTGCGTTTCGATCACGAAACGGGGCTTCGCTCAGCGAAGCGAATTGCCCCCACATGGCCTGTCAACACTACGATATTCACGACGGCGGCGAGCGCGTGTTCGAGGTCGAGGCGCCGCGCATCAAGTACGGTCGCGGAGCGCTCGAAGAAGCGGGCGCCGAGGCGCGCGCGCTTGGCATGACGCGCGTCGCGCTCTTCAGCGACCCGCAGGTCGCGAAGCTGGCACCGTTTGCAACCGTGCAGAAGGCCTTACGCGAAGCGGGGATCGATGCGATCACGTACACGAATGCATCGGTCGAACCGACGGATGTCTCGTTTCAAGACGCGGCGGCGTTCGCGGCCGATGGCAAATTCGACGGCTACATCTCGGTGGGTGGCGGCTCCTCGATCGACACGGCGAAAGCTGCCGACCTTTACGCGACGTATCCGACCGGCGATTTCCTCGACTACGTAAACGCGCCGATTGGCGGAGCAAAACCTATCCCCGGTCCGCTGCGTCCGCACATCGCATGTCCGACGACTGCCGGAACCGGCAGTGAATGTACGGGCGTCACGATCTTCGATTTGCTGTCGCGTGAAGTGAAGACCGGGATCGCGTCCCGCTACCTGCGTCCGTCGCTTGGGATCGTCGATCCGGATTGCACGCGCACGCTTCCGGCAGGCGTCGTAGCTTGCGCGGGCTTCGACGTCCTCGCACACGCACTCGAATCGTTTACCGCCCGGCCGTACACCGCCCGCGATCGCACGCCAATCGGCGTGTCACGTCCACTCTCGCAGGGCGCGAATCCGTATAGCGATATCGCCTGCCTAGAAGCGCTGCGCATTCTCGGCGAATATCTCGAGCGCGCGGTCGCCGATGCAGCCGACGACGTAGCGCGCGAGCGGATGATGTTTGCGGCAACGCTTGCGGGTATCGGCTTCGGCAACTCTGGCGTTCACGCGCCACACGGCATGGCCTACGCGGTCGCCGGGCTCGTGCGCGAGTATCACGCTCCGTCGTATCCGGGCAACGCACCGATCGTGCCGCACGGTATGTCGGTCATCGTAACCGCTCCCGCAGTTTTTCGTTTCATGGCCGAGGCTGCACCCGAGCGCCATATCGACGGAGCCCGCGCTCTCGGCGCAGCGGGCGCGTCAGTCGCGCTGAACGAGGCCGGCGACTTCCTTGCGGCTCGAGTCATCGAATTGATGCGCGCGACGAACATCCCAAACGGGCTCGGCGGCGTCGGGTATGTGCCGAGTGACCTGAACGAGCTTACCGAGGGCGCCTTCGCACAACAGCGGCTTTTGATGAACGCTCCGCGCCACGTCGATCGTTTGACGCTGCACCGCCTGTTTGAAAAAGCGCTTTCGTACTGGTAACCTTACTCGTTCAGCACCCGGATTACCGAGAGCAATGCGAAGTCGTGGGCCGGATTTTTGGGGTGTTGAAACGTGATGCGTGCGTTGCCGTTTACGATGGTAAGCGTCGCAGAGATGCGGAGCAAAGCGGTTTGATTTGCATCACCGAAGAAATCGACGGAAAAATTTGCGTGCGCGGGCCGATCGACACGATCGACACGTATCGCTCCCCAAGTGTCCTCTCGCGTCCACCTACCGCTCTTTACTGCGACGGTCACGGAGCGGAGCGGGCCGGTCCGGAGGTGAGGGCCGAAATAGATGCCGGCGGTCATTTGTTTTAAACGACCACGATAGAATGTCGACGCGCTGATGCGAACGTTCTTAGGAAGCCAGTGCACCGATGTCGCATTCTCGACGCGAAACGGCGTCGGATCGATCCTGACGGTCGCTGCAAGTCCGTCACGCTTGACGGTCGCCGTCGCCGCACACACGGCGGCGGTGTTCGATACAACGAACCCAAGAACGATTGCTAAGACAAAACTTCGTCGAATCATTCGGTCACCCGCAAGATGATGAATGGGCGTTAGGTTCGCGTCGGACGCCTTGGTACCCCGGAAGGAAACAAGACCCAAGATCAAGGAAATTAAAACTATGAAATTAGTTGCAAGAGGGCTCGGCGGTCTGCTTTTTTTGTTCGCGATCATCACCGCACAGATAACTCAACCGGTGCGCGCGCAGACGGTTGGGGTGGCCAGCGCGGACTATGTTTCGCGTCTGGCTTCTTCGCTACGGGGGCGCTGGCTGGGCTCACTTGAATATCGCGACTATCAATCGAACACACGCGTTTCGTTGCCGACGCTCCTTGATGTAACTACGGATACGAATGGTTCGCTCGCACTTGCGTATACATTCGATGATGGCAATGGGAAGATCGTCCGCGAACACGAGATCGTGCATATCGATTCGGTTGCAGCAACCTACGTGGTCACAAACGAGGACAAGTCGAGCGATCCCTACAGCATCGCTTCGGTTAATCCGTTCGACGTGGCCGGGAAAACGCAAGTAGTGCTGCTCGGGCACGGGACCGACAACGACCGCCCGGCTGAGGTGCGTGAAACACTGACAATCACCCCGAAAGCCATGACGATGCTTCGCGAAGTGCGCGCCGCGGGCGGCGAATATCTCTTCCGTCATCGCTACGCATTCTCGCGCTTGCAATAGGCGACGCGGCGGTCACGACGTGTAGTCTGCAAGCCATCGGCGCGTGACGAAAATTCGCCCTTCGCGTACGGTGTGTCGAAGCCGGCCGCGCTGCGCCGCTTTGTAAAATCGTGCCACGTGACTGCGTGGGACGAGCGATGCGAGCGCCACCAGTTCGTCTGCAGGATCGTCGGTTGCGCGGCTGGCGAGGAGGGCCTCGATCGTATGGATCAGCGCACGCTCGACAATCCGCTCGAGATGCATCGCTTCCCCCGCGTGCGCGCGGTCGATCGCCGGCTGATACGTATTGTGTTCGCGCGCGGGAAGAACGAGTGGCGGCAGGCCGCGTCGCGCGAGTAAAGCATTCGCGATCAGCCGAGAGACGCGGCCGTTGGCACTAGCAAAGGGCAACACACGCGTGAATCGGGCGAGGGCGTTTGCGATCCAGCGTGCCGTGTCTTCGTCTGCGACCGCATGGGCGAAGCGTTCTAAGAAGACGTCGACGTCGCGCGGCACGAGCCACGGCGGCGGGGCGACGACGCCGTCGGCGAGTGAGACGGTGGCGTTGCGCCACGCGCCTGGCGCAGCGGATTCGCTCCTCGCGGCCAGCGTGTGAAACTGCCGGATGTCAGCTAGCGCGAGGAGCGGCCGTGGATCGCCCGTCGCAAACGGTAGACGTGAGGCAGCGTAGTCCGCTGCCGCAGCATAGTCACGCACGAGCAAGTAGTCGGCGAGCGGGTAATCGCCGGTCGCGATCCCGCGATCGAGGAGGGCGTTGATCGCGGGTCGGTCGAGGGCCGACCCGGCAAGGACGGTCGATTGGAAGATTTCGTCGCGCCGGATATCGCGCCAAGCGCGGGCCATCGTCGCCTGCGGTGGCGCGACGCGGACGGCGGCGATTAGCCTCCCAAGGTGAACGGACATCGTGTCTACATTATACCAAAAATAGATTCTGTGGACAAATGTAGTCACCGGTTTGAGAGGCGCCGCCGTTGATTGTTGTGATGCAAGCACGATCTGCCTACTTAGAAGCTCTCGCCAAGCGCGTTCTCGTCTTTGACGGAGCTATGGGCACCCAGCTCATGGACCTGGAGCTTACCAACGACGATTTTGGCGGCGTTAAGTATCACGGCTGCAACGAGGCGATCGTCTTAAGCCGCCCGGATCTCATCGAAAAGATCCACGACGATTATTTCGCCGCTGGGGCCGACGTGGTTGAGACGGACACGTTTACGGCCTCGCGCCTCAAACTCGATGAGTACGGCCTCGGACACCAAACGGCCGCGATCAACACCAACGCCGCGCAAATGGCGCGTCGCTCGGCCGACAAGTATTCGACCCCCGAAAAACCGCGCTTTGTCGCCGGTTCGATGGGCCCGACGGGGATGCTCATCTCCTCATCCGATCCGACGCTCTCGAAAATCACCTTCGATGAACTCGCCGATCTCTACGGCGAGCAGGCCCGCTACCTCGTCGAAGGCGGCGTCGATCTCTTGTTGCTCGAGACGAGCCAAGATTTGCTTGAAATGAAAGCCGCGATCGCCGGCATCGTGCGGCAATTCGATCGCGGTCTTGCGCGCGTGCCAATCCAGGCGCAAGCGACGCTTGATGTCACTGGACGCATGCTGCTCGGCACCGATATCCGCGCGGTAACGGCGACGCTCGACGCCCTGCAGATCGACGTCATCGGTCTCAATTGTTCGACCGGTCCGACGCACATGCGCGATGCCGTGCGGTTTCTTGTCGATAACTCGCGCTGTTTTGTCAGCGTCATTCCGAACGCCGGCTTGCCGATCATGGGACCCAAGGGCGAGACGATCTATCCTGAAAAGCCCGACGAGATGGCGCGCGAGTTAGGCGCCTTCGTGACGGACTTTGGCGTCAACGCGATTGGCGGCTGTTGCGGAACAACGCCCGCGCACATTGCGGCCTTTGTTGCTGATGTCGCTGGAAAAGTCGGGCGTCTGCCGGAGCCAAAACCGCTGCAGTTCGCGTCATCTGCAATGACCGCGGTTGCGCTCAAACAAGACGGCAGCGTCACCATCGTCGGCGAGCGACTCAATAGCCAAGGCTCGCGTAAGATCAAACGTCTTTTGCTTGCCGATGATTATGATGAGATGATGCTCGTCGCACGCGAGCAAGTCGAAGGCGGCGCGCATCTGCTCGACGTCTGCGTCGCACTCACCGAGCGCGTCGACGAAGACGTGCAGATGCATACGCTGGTGAAAAAGCTGGCGCAGTCGACCGAAGCGCCGCTGATGATCGATTCGACCGAAGCAAACGTCATCGAAGCAGCACTCAAAATGTACGCGGGACGCGCGATCGTGAACTCGATCAACCTCGAGAACGGTCGCAAGAAAATTGACGAAGTGATGCCGCTCGTACGCGAAGCCGGCGCCGCCGTCGTCGCGCTCACGATCGATGAGACCGGGATGGCCAAGACGCGCGAGCAAAAACTCGATGTCGCGCGACGCATCTACGCCATCGTTTGCGGCGAGTTCCAAGTTCCGCCCGGCGCACTGATTTTCGATGATCTTACGTTCACGCTCGCAACCGGCGAAGCGGAATTCCTTGACTCGGCGATCGAGACGATCGAAGGCATCCGCCTCATCAAGCAAGAGCTGCCCGGCGTCCTCACCTCACTTGGTCTCTCGAACGTGTCGTTTGGCCTCAAGCCGCACGCGCGCGCGGCACTCAATTCGGTGATGCTCCATCACTGCGTCGAGGCCGGCCTCGACATGGCGCTTGCCAATGCCAAAGAAATCACGCCGTACGCCGAGCTTCCAAACGAAGAGCGCGAACTCTGCGATGATCTTGTGTTTAACCGCCGTCCCGATGCGCTTCAACGCGTCATCGAACATTGGGAAACCAAAAAGAGCGACGGATCGAGTGCGAGTGGCACGATGGACGACGACCTCGACCTGCCGATGGAAGCGCGCATCCACAATGCGATCTTGCGCCGTCGCAAAGACGGGATCGAAGCGAAGATTGATGAGGTGCTGGAGCGCCGCGATCCAGTCGACGTGCTCAACAATGTGCTTCTCCCGGCGATGAAAGAAGTCGGCGACAAATTCGGCGCCGGCGAGTTGATCTTGCCGTTCGTGCTGCAGTCGGCTGAAGTGATGAAGAAGGCAGTCGCGCATCTCGAACAATTTCTTGAAAAGACCGAAGGCGTCACCAAAGGCAAAGTCGTGCTCGCAACCGTGTTCGGCGACGTCCACGACATCGGCAAGAACCTCGTTTTCACGATTCTGACGAATAACGGCTACACGGTGTACGACCTCGGCAAACAAGTGCCGATGAATACGATTCTCGAAAAAGCCGTCGAAGTGAACGCCGATGCGATCGGTTTATCCGCGCTGTTAGTCTCGACGTCCAAGCAAATGCCCATCTGCGTGAAAGAACAGGATGCACGCGGCCTTGCGTACCCAATCGTCGTCGGAGGCGCGGCGATCAACCGCGACTTCGGCCGCCGCATCTCGTTCCTCGATGATGGCAATCGCTATTTTGAGGCCGGTCTGTATTACGCGAAGGACGCGTTCGAGGGTCTCGAGATTATGGATCAGCTCACCGGCGATCCGGAACGCCGCGCGCGCTTCATCGAAACGAAAAAGAAAGAAGCGGAGAAATCGCGCGATGCAAGTCGCGCTGCCGTGGCCGCTCCGGTCGGCGATGGCCGCAACGCCCGCGAGCATCTTACGATCGTCGAGCCGCCGTTGCCGCCATTTTACGGTCCGCGCACGATTACCGATATCGACGTCCGCGAACTCTGGGGTCATTTCGATCTGAAGAGTTTATACCGTCTCTCGTGGGGCGGCGCGAATCAAAAAGGCGCCGATTGGGAAAAACTCGTCGCGGAAGAATTCGATCCGCGTCTAGCACGGTACAAACAACAAGCGGAGGCCTCGCCGTTACTCGAGCCGCGCGTCGTCTACGGCTACTATCCCGCCGCCGGATCGGGCGACGATATTATCGTTTACGATCCGAACGACCGCACGCGCGAGATCGCGCGCTTTCCGTTTACGCGTCAAATCGGCGGCGAACATCTGTGTCTTGCCGACTACTTACGCGAACCAATCGACGGCGGAGCAAGCGACGTGATCGCACTCCAAGTCGTGACGATGGGGCGCGATGTTTCTCGCAAGATCGACGAGCTGCAAGCCAAGAGCGACTACAGCGAATCGTACTTTCTCCACGGGTTCTCCGTGCAGTCGGCTGAGGCACTCGCGGAACACACCCATGCACGCGTGCGCCGCGAACTCGGCATCGACGATGGGCGCGGCAAACGCTATTCATGGGGCTATGGCGCATGCCCCGATCTCTCGCAGCACACGATCGTCTGGAATTTGCTGGATGCAGAAACCGCCATCGGCACCGAACTTACCGAAGCGTTCCAAATCGTGCCAGAACAATCGACGGCCGCGATCGTCATCCACCACCCACAGGCGAGCTACTTCAACGCCTCCGCCGTGCGCGAACTCGTCGGCGCTTAGCGCGCCCTACGGTTTCGGCGGCGGCGGCGGTCGGGTGGGCGCCGTCAGCGCGGTTCCGCTCGGGAAAAGACCGTCGTACATCGTCGGTAGCGGCTTGTAGTCGGATTTGGTGAGCCGCGCGAGACCCGCGCGGACGAGATTCGTAAGAAGTCACAGCATACGCTTATGAGACGTCGAAGAGATCGATGATGTCCACGTGCGTAGTCCTGGCCGGTCACGGCAGCCGGAATGCCGAGGCAAATGCCTCGCTCAAAAGCCTTGCGGGTGAACTCGAGCGCAAACTCGGCGAACGCACGTACCCGGCGTTCCTGGAAATGGCCGAGCCCTCGATCGAAACGACGATCAAAGGCTGCGTTATCTCCGGCGCCGAGCGCGTGGTTCTCGTGCCGTACTTCTTACATCCGGGAATGCACGTGCGCCGGGATCTCGTCGAAATCATCGACGTCGCCCGCCTCGCGTATCCAGCAGTTCAGTTCGAGATCAGCGACTTTTTTGGCTCGCACCCGGGCGTTCCCGACCTCCTGGCCGATCTCGCCCAACGCGCCGTCAAAGGTTAAGAGAGCGAGGGGGAAACCCGCGCACCCGGCGTATCCAAAGCCGAATTGTCCCGACCTATCTTTGGAGGCCCTCTTATGCGTTCTGCGGCTCTGCGGTCGCTCGGATCGCTCGCGCTCGTCGCGATGCTCTCCGCCTGCGGCACCTCGACTTCGACCACGACCACGTCGTCGAGCGGCACCACATCCGCCAGTTCCGCACCCGCGGCCGGCGCCACGACCGTTGCCATCGGTATCGACATGCCGCTCTCGGGCGATGACGCCTCGATTGGCGTGCCAACGAAGAACGGCGTGCTGCTTGCAATCGATGAGGCCAATAAGGCCAAAGCTCTCCCCGATGGCTTCACCCTGGTCGATAAGACGCTCGACGACGCGGTTCAAGGAACGCACGATCCGGCCGCCGGCGCGCAAAATGTGAAGACGTTCATCAGCGATTCGAGCGTGCTCGCGATGGTCGGACCGTTCAACTCGAACGTCGCCCAGTCGGAGATCCCGCTCACCAACGACGCGGGCCTCGTGCAGATCAGCGCTTCGAACACGAATGACGGCCTGACGACCGGTGATAACGCGGCCAAGCTGCGCACCTCGCACCCCGATGTGAATACGTACTTCCGCGACTGCACCCGCGATAGCCGCCAGGGCACGGCGCTCGCCGCCTTCGCAAAGAAGCTCGGCTGGAAGAAAATCTATATCGTCGATGACAACGAGACGTACGGCAAGGGTCTTGCCGACATTTTCGATACGCAATTTAAAGCCGTCGGCGGCGCGGTGCTCGGACACGACCACCTCACAAAAGGCCAGCAAGATTTCAAGGCGCTTCTCACCAAAGCGCGCTCGTCCGCGCCGGATGCCGTGTTTTATGGCGGCAACACCTCGACCGGCGGCGGCTTGCTGCGCTTGCAGATGGCGGACGTTGGCATGAAGGCAACGCCGTTCATCGGTGGCGACGGCATCAGTGACCAGCAGTTCATCACGACGGCCGGTGCGATGTCCAACGGCAGCTACTACAGTTTCGCGGCGCCCGAAGCATCGAAGCTCGCAACGGCGCAAGCGTTCATCACCGCGTACAAAGCGAAGTTTAACGAAGACGTCGGCCCGTACAGCGCCAATTCGTATGCCGCTGCGAAGATTATCATCGCCGCGATTGCCAAAGGCATCAAAGATAATGGCGGCAAGCTGCCGACGCGTGCCGACGTCTTAAAGAACGTCGCTGCGACGAAGAACTTCGATTCCCCGATCGGTAAAATCGGCTTCGATAAGAACGGCGACACGACGGCGCCGATTTTGACGATCAAGAAGATTCAGGACAAAAAAGCCATCTTCGTCGATCAGATCATTCTCAAGAGCTAGATTTTGGACGTCTTCCTCCAACAGATCGTAAACGGGATCTCGCTCGGCGGGATCTACGCGCTCATTGCGCTTGGCTACACGATGGTCTACGGCATCATCGAGCTGATCAATTTCGCACACGGCGACGTGTACGCGCTGGGAAGCTTCGTTTCGCTCGCGGTGCTCGCACTGCTCGGCGTGCAAGATGAAGTGCACGGAGCAGCGCTGATCGGCGTCATCGTCCTTACCCTTGCGGGATCGATGCTCGCGTGCGGCCTTGTCGGCGTTCTCATCGAACGCTTAGCCTATCGCCGCCTCCGCAATGCGCCGCGTCTCGCGCCGCTGATCACGGCGATCGGTATGTCGTTCATCTTGCAGAACGTGATGCAGCTCTGGAAAGGGCCCTCGCCGGTTCCGGTGCCGCAGTTCATTCCAAACCCGACCCTTTTCCATTCGGGAGCCGTCGAGATCCAGCTCAAACAAGTGCTGGTCGTCGTACTCGCTGTGGTCATGATGATCGCGCTACAAGCCTTCGTCACGAGAACGCGTGTGGGGAAAGCGATGCGCGCGACGGCGCAAGATCGCGATGCAGCCCAACTCATGGGCATCAACATCAACACGACGATCGCTCTGACGTTCCTCATCGGGAGCGCCCTTGCGGGGACGGCTGGTTTCGTCTCGGGCGTTTACTACGGAACCGCCGTATTCAACGCGGGCTTCGCCGCGGGCCTCAAGGCGTTTACCGCAGCCGTGCTCGGCGGAATCGGCAACATCGCGGGCGCGATGCTCGGCGGTTTTCTCATCGGCTTGATCGAGGCGCTCACTACGCAATTCATCAGCGACCAGTGGGCGAACGTCGTCGTGTTTTCCGTCCTCGTTGCGGTCTTGATCTTCCGTCCCTCCGGACTCCTCGGCGAGTCGCTGCCGAATAAAGTTTGATGGCTCGCTTGAACCTTCGGGAGTATCTGAAAGGCCCGCGCGGCGGCGCGCTCGTGATGGCCGCGTGTTTGGTGATTCCGTTCATCGATCGCAACGGGTCGCACATCAACTTTCTCGTCGATGCGGGCGCATTCGTACTGCTCGCTCTCGGCCTCAATATCGTGATCGGTTTTGCCGGACTGCTCGACCTTGGTTACGCCGCGTTCTTTGCAATCGGCTCGTACGCGTTTGCGATGCTGTCCTCGCCGCAGTTTGGGATTCACATCCCGATTTGGCTGATGTTCTTCATTGCATCGGGGATCGCGGGAATCTTCGGAATTCTGCTTGGCGCACCGACCTTGCGGTTGCGCGGTGACTATCTTGCGATCGTGACGCTCGGCTTCGGCGAAATCGTGCCGCAAACGTTTCTCAATCTTTCGCAATACACCAACGGCCCGAACGGTATCAGTTCGCTCGATCAGCCGGTGTTCTTCGGTTTTCGGTTCGGCTTCAATCCGGTGCCGTACTACTATCTTATGCTCGTGTTGATCGTGCTCGCGATTTTAGTCGCGCGCAACCTGCGCGATAGCCGTCTCGGTCGCGCGTGGATGGCGATCCGCGAAGACGAACTCGCCGCCGCCCACATGGGCATCAACACGACCGCCGCCAAACTTTCCGCCTTTGCGCTCGGCGCTTCGTTCAGCGGACTTGCGGGCGTGGCATACGCCTCGAAGCTGGGCCTCGTGTCGCCGGATCAGTTCAAGTTCAACGTCAGCGTGTTCATCTTATCGATGCTCGTGCTCGGCGGTATGGGCAATATCACCGGCGTCGTTGTTGGGAGCCTTGTCCTCAGTTCGCTCGACCGCTTCATCTTGCCGCAACTGACGTCGTTCTTCCACGACGTTTTGCACCTCAACATCGACTTTACGAACTCGCGCTTTCTCATTTACGGCGTGATCATCGTGCTCGTGATGCTGTTCCGACCCGAAGGCCTGATCCCAAGCCGCCAGCGCAAAGCCGAGCTGCACGCGGGTGATTCGGACGCCTCTGCGGCGGCAGCCGAGCAGCAGCTCTACAATAAGGCGGGCGTCTAGTGGCATTTTTAGAGATGCGCGGCGTAACACAACGCTTTGGCGGACTCGTCGCCGTGAACAACCTCTCGTTTTCCGTTGAAAAAGGCGCGATCGTCGCGATGATCGGGCCGAATGGCGCTGGCAAGTCGACGGTGTTCAATCTCACGACCGGCATCTACAAACCGACCGAAGGTCAGATATTTTTCGACGGTAAGCCGATTAATGGACTGGCAACGGACGCGATCACCAAACGCGGGATTGCACGCACCTTCCAGAATATTCGCCTCTTCGCGTTTATGTCGTCGATCGATAACGTAATGACGGGCGAGCACACGCGCATGAAAGCCTCGATGCTTGACTCGCTTTTGCACACACCGCGTCAGCGCAAAGAAGAGAAGCGGGTCAAAGAGCGCGCCATGGAACTCTTACGGTTCTGTAACCTCGAACGCGAAGCAGAAAATTACGCGCGTAACCTTTCGTACGGTTCCCAGCGCCGCCTCGAAATCGCTCGTGCGCTTGCAAGCGACCCGCAACTGCTCTTACTCGATGAACCGGCTGCCGGCATGAACCCGAAAGAAAAAGAAGATCTGATCGTGCTCATCCGCGCGATCCGCGACTCGGGCATCACGGTTTTCTTGATCGAACACGATATGCATCTCGTCATGCAGATCAGCGAGCGCATCACGGTACTCGACCACGGCGAAAAGATCGCCGAAGGTCTGCCAGCGGACGTTCGCAATAATCCGCAAGTTATCGAAGCGTATCTTGGAGCCCCGACCGCATAATGGCTTTCCTCGAAGTCGAGAACATCGACGCGCGCTACGGCCGCATCAACGCGCTCACCGGCGTGAGCCTCCACGTCGATGAGGGCGAGATCGTCACGCTCATCGGCGCGAACGGCGCCGGAAAGACGACCACCCTGCGTTCGATCAGCGGCCTTGTGAAGATTGCCGGCGGTGCGATTCGTTTTCAAGGCAAAGACCTTGCAAAGAACACGCCCGACCAGATCGTTCGGCTCGGCGTCGGTCACTCACCCGAAGGTCGGCGGGTGTTTCCGCGTATGACCGTGCGTGAGAACCTCGAGCTTGGCGCATACACGCGCACGTCGAAAAAAGAAATCGCTGAGGACATCGAGCAAGTCCTCACGACGTTCCCGCGCCTCAAAGAACGGTACGAGCAAAAGGCCGGTACCATGTCGGGTGGCGAGCAGCAGATGCTCGCGATGGGGCGCGCACTGATGTCGCGCCCGAGAGTACTTTTGCTCGATGAGCCCTCACTCGGGCTCTCGCCGCTGCTCGTGCAGACGATCTTCGGCGTCATCAAAGACATTAACAAGCGCGGGACGACCGTTTTGCTGATCGAGCAAAACGCGCGCCAAGCACTCGCGATCGCATCGCGCGGCTACGTGCTCGAAGTGGGCAAAATCGCTTTCGAGGGGCCAAGTGCCGAATTGATGTCCAGCGAAGCTGTGCAGGCCGCCTACCTCGGCGGAGCCGCGTAGCTAGCAAGACGATGTCGCTTGCATGTTGCCCGCGCGAAACCGATCGCGGCGCATGCTTTAGCGAGAACCGAAAGTATCGCTACGGACTTTGGCGGCGCTGGAAGACGAGCGGCCCGTGGGTCACGTTTCTGATGCTCAATCCGAGTCTTGCGGATGTCGATCACTCCGATCCGACGGTGAAGCGCTGCGAGATGTTCTCGCAGACATGGGGATTTGCGGGTATCGAAGTCGTCAACGTGTTCGGCTTAATCAGCCCCTATCCAGAAGATCTGCACGGCCGTCGGAATCCGATCGAACACGCCGAAGGTGCCAACGACGAGCACATTCGTCACGCCGCCGAGCGTTCGGCATTCGTCGTCGCAGCATGGGGTACGAACGTCGAACACCCAAAACTGCGTAAGCGAATGCAGCGGATCGTTGTGCTCCTCGCGGACTTCGACGTGAGAGCCTTACGGGTTACGAAAAACGGCCATCCAAGTCATCCGCTCTACTTACCCTCCACGCTCATCGCACAGCGATACCCGATCGAAATCAAAATGTAATCAGTTACGATGGAGACCGGCTCCGCGCGTTTGGAGGTGGACGTGCCGCAAGAGGGTAACCGCGCTGGCATGCTGCGTACACGTTTTATTGGCGGAATACTGGGTGTTCTTGCCATCCCCGCACGCGTTTCCGCCGCCGGCGACGACGGACTTGGTCAACGTATCCAGGCGATCATCGATGATTACGCTCGTCGCGCGTACGCCGCCGGTTTGCCGATTACTATTGAGAAGCCGACACTCGTGCTGCAAGCAACCCCGCAGATTGCGTCTTACCAAGGCAAGACGAACACGGTCGTTTTGGCCGATTACGCTGGCTTGCCACCTGAAATAAAGATGGTTTTTGCGCAATGGGCGGCCGCTGCGCGCAACGGCTGGGATGGCGAACGGCTCGTCGATGAAGCGTTCCATTGGTTTTTTGTTGCGCACGAGTTGACACATTGGGTGCAGATTAAGACGCCGGTCCAGGTGCCGGGAGACATCTACGAGTTCGAATTTCAAGCAAACCGGAGTGCCGTCGGCTATTGGCGTAGCACTCCGGGCGGGAGTGCGCGGCTCGATGCACTCGTGAAAGCGTTCGTCGCGATTCGAGCGACCCTGCCAAATCCGGTTCCTGAAGGCGACACGGCGCAGCACTATTTTAACGAGAACTACCGCTCGCTGGGCGTGCAGCCCGCAGCTTACGGTTGGTATTAGCTGGGCATGGTGATCGAAGCAGCAAAATCCGCAGCAACGTTTGAAGACGTCCTGCGGAAAGTGGTACCGGCGCCTACGCGCTGAGAGAGACTGCGCGTTACGCGCGCGTTGCGGATCGATTCCAAGCAAGATGCGCTGAGCCGTAGACCGGCGTTCCGCCAATGATCGTCGCGAGTACCTGGTAATCGTCGCTCCAAACCGAGATGTCAGCACGTTTCCCCGGTGCGATCGTGCCGAGGTCGCGGTCGAGGCCGAGTAGGACTGCCGGTGAGTTCGATGCGTTGACGACCGCACGTTCGAATGGGATCGAGGCGTACGACATGAGGTTGCGCACGGCTTGATCGATGTGGAGTGCGCTGCCGGCGATCGTCCCGTCTTCACTGCGTACGACACCGCCTTCGATGCGATAGCCGCTGCCTGCGGGCGGCATATTGTCCGTTGTCAGCACGAGGCGATCGCCGAGCGTTCGATAGAGTAAGTCGACCATCGGCGGTGAGACGTGGTAGCCGTCGCAAATCAGCTGCGTGGTCGTACGCGCTTCTTGCATGAACGCGAGGAGAATCGAGGGGTCGCGGTGATCGAGCGGCGGCATTGCGTTGAACGCGTGCGTGAGCGTGCGAAAACCCAGGCCAATGGCAAGCATCCCTTCGCGGTAGTGCGCGGCGGTGTGACCGGCCGAGTTCACGATGCCCTGATCGAAAAACATGCGCGCGATTTCTTCGACGCCCGGTGCTTCGGGCGCCATCGTCACCATAACGAGTGCGCCAGCGCAGGCTTCGATCATCTCTTGCGCTTTGTCCATCGTCGCGGGGACGATCCACTCGCCGCGATGCACGCGTTTGAATTTCGGATTGAGGAAGGGGCCTTCAAAATGAATACCGAGGCACCGCGAGCCGATGCGATCGCCCGACTCTTCGAGCCGATGTGCGGCTTCCGCGACTTCGCTTGCCGCGTGCATCATTGATTCCCACGGTGCGGTCATGATGCCGGCAACAAATCCGGCAGCACCCATGCGCGCATACGCACGTGAGGCGACTTCAACCGCGTTGCCTTGATCGCGATTGAAGAGATATTCATCCGCGCCGTTCGTGTGAACGTCGATCAGTCCCGGGGCGATGATCGCGCCATCGGGGAGTGTGACGTCGCTCGGACCCTCCTCCGGGAGAATCGATGCGATTTTTCCGCGGTCGATAGCCAGTCGCCCATAAGCGATGGTACCATCGCCGAATGCGATGCGCGCGGGACCGAGGATAAAGGTGTCAGACACGTGCATCAGATTTCGCGGGATCGCTCACGGCAACCTCGACCAAGTTCGTATGAAATGTCGCACCTCCACCAAAATCACTTAACCGACTGGACGTTGTTGCGTTGGCGTTTGAACCGCCCGGCGAGAATTGTTTCCACCACACGGAAAGATGAATCACCGTCCCTCGTGGAGCGGCATCGGTGATCTCCGCTTTAACCTGAAAACGTCCCCGGTCGTTGTACACATCAACGGCGTCCCCAGCACGAATTCCTCGCTCAGCAGCATCGAGCGGGTGGATTCGCACGCTTGGGTCGGCGCGGTCGAGTAAGCGCGGATTGCTACCGAAATTCGAGTTGAGAAACACGTGGTGCGAAGGGCTCAGCAGCGTGAGCGGATAGCGTGCGTGCAGCTCGGGAGAGCCTGCGCGCGATTCCGCGAGCGGCGTATGTTGGGGCACCGGGTCGACGCCCATCCGCGCGAGCGTGTCGGCGCGCAGTGCGATCGGTCGCGTGCGCGTTTTGCGCGGTACAGCAACGCTGCCTTTGGCTTCCAATTCCGCCATAAGTTGCGGTCCAAAGGCTGTCCGTGCGAGCGTCGCGACATCATCATCGAAGCACGGGTCATCGAATCCCATCCGTTTTGCGAGCCCGGAAAAGAGCGCAACGTTCGAGCGCGATTCGCCTTTTGGCGCAACCGCTGCGTGCGCGTGCTGGACGCTCGTGTGCCAGTACGATGTGTAGACGTCTTCGGTCTCCAGAAACGTCGGCGCGGGGAGTACGATGTCGGCGTACTGCGCGGTGTCGGTAAAATAAATATCATGGACCACCGTGAAGAGATCGCTGCGCTCGAGACCGCGTGCGACGGCATTTCCATCGGGCGTGACCGTCGCGGGATTCGCATTGTACACGAAGAGCGCTTCGATTTTGGGTTCATCGAGTTCGAGCAAGGCCGAACCAAGTTCGATCATGTTCACGACACGCGTCGGACGCGGTGCAAGATCGGGACGCTCGAGGCGATACGCATCGTGCTTCGTCCAGCCGGAGTTGGAGAGCAGAAATCCACCAGCCGGATCGCGCCACGCGCCGGTGACTGCGGGGAGGCAAGCAATCGCGCGAACCATCGCACCGCCATTGCTGTGCCGCTGCATCCCGTAGCCGGCCCGGATGAAGCTGGGCCGTGTTTGTGCGTACTCACGCGCGAACGCGACGATGACATCGGCATCGAGCCCGGTTACCGCCGAAGCGCGCTCGGGCGGCCACTCGCTCGCGCGCGATTCCAATTCTTCCGCTCCGATCGTCTCGTGCTTGAGGAAGTCGCGATCCGCTAATCCCTCGGCGAAGATGACGTGCATCATTCCAAGCGCGAGTGCCGCGTCCGTTCCCGGTTCGATCTGAAGGTGCCAGTCGGCAGATTCCGCAGTGCGATTGCGATGCGGATCGACGACGATAAAGCGCGCGCCGCGCTTGCGCGCTTCTTGTACGAGCGCGAATTGGTGAATGTTGGTCGAGCGCAGGTTCGCGCCCCAGGCAACGATCAATCGCGCGTTCACGCTCTCGGCGGGATCGGTCCCCACATCGTTCCCGAAGGTGTGCACGAGGGCCGTCGTTGCGGCAGCAGCACAGATCGTCCGACCCAGGCGCGTAGAGCCCAAGCGATGGAAGAAGCGGCGGTCCATCGAGCCGCTCTGCACGATGCCGAGCGTCCCGGAGAACGAGTACGGCAAGATCGCCTCACCGCCGCTCGTTGCGAGAATCTGGTGGTAACGCTGCGCGATCTCGTCGAGCGCTTCATCCCAGCCGATGCGTTCGAACCGCCCGCTGCCTTTGGGGCCGACCCGCCGTTGCGGGTAGAGCACGCGGTTCGCGCTTACGATATGTTCGGGATAGCGCCGGACTTTCTCGCAGATAAAGCCCCGCGTTACCGGATGATCCGGATCGCCGTCGACGCGTACGACCGTCTCATCGTCGTCCACATCCACGACGAGCGCACAGGTGTCCGGGCAGTTGTGCGGGCAGACCGAACGAACGCGTCTCACGAGCGGCCGAAAAGGCGCGCGAGAATTCCGGGCTTTTTGCTTTCGGTCGCGGTCCCGGCGTGCGCGATTTGCGTTTGCATCGCGCGGTCGCGTTCGGTGCGCGCGAGACGCTGCATGTGTTCGTCAGCGTGCGTTTCAAGCGTTGCGATGAGCGCGAGGAGCTCGTTCCACGCCGCAGGCGCCCGATGTTCCTCAATCGCTTCGCGGTATTCGAGCGTCGAGACGGTAAAGATGCGCTGTGGCGTAATGCCGCGCTCGGTGAGATAGCGATCCGCGAGCATGACAACGTTCCGCCGTTCGGTCGGCGCTTCGTTATCGGCGATCGTATGCACGAAGGTCATCGGCGTGCCGGATTCCGCGACCCGACCGTAGAGTTCGAGTTCGCGGTCGGAGAGTTGTCGCGAGAACAGTGCCAAGACTTCGCTTGCTTTCGAGGATGCGGCAAGCGCGATATCGCTTGCATGCGATGCGCCGCTATCGAATGCCGGCGCGTGCACGAGCACGAGCTGGCGCGGTAATTTCCAAGGCACCTCGATCAGGACGGGCGTTCGGGTAGCCGCGGCGCCGGCCGCCGAGAGTTCGATCGGATTCCAACCGGCGTCATCGCCAAGTTCGTAGGCGCGCGCCTCGGGGCCGTAGCGCACGTGGACCGGAAAGGCGAACTCTTCGGTGCCGCCCTCATCGTCCAGCACGCGCGAGCCCGCAACGGCATTGATCAGCGCCGACTTGCCGCGCTTGAATGCGCCGAGCACGACGACGCGCCAGCGTTCGGGACGTAGGCCGCGCTCGTAGGTGATCGGATCGAATTGATCGGTTGCATCAGCGTGCTGCGTGCCGGCGACAAGATCGAGGGGAACGTCGGAATCCGCGCGGTCTCGACGCTCGGCGCCGCTCGCCGCAGCGAAGCTCGTCACATCACGTTCGATCGTCGCGATCGCCTCTGCAAGCGCCGCACGCTGGGTACCGAGCGCGGCAATCGCGGCGTCGCGATCGATCCGCGCGGCGTGAGCTGCGAGTGCGCGATCGACGCTACCAATCGATTCGGTGCCAAGTCGCTCGGGGAGGACGCGCACGAGTGCGGCGAGATCTTCGTAGATGCCGCCGATACGCGCGGCAATATCGGAGAAGAACGCCGCAATCTGGGCATCGAACGCCGGGAAGAGCTCGGCAGCAAGATCCGCCTGCAATTCGCGCTTCATGTATTGGCCGGATTGTTTGGCTGCGAAACGGCGCGCGATCGAATCGACGAACGTGACGGCCGGACCGCCGATAGCACCAAGAACGATCGTGGAGCGCAACCCCGTCGCAAGATCCGCGGACCACGTCCCGGTACCGGGATCCGCATCGAAGCGCCGTGCTGCCAAATCGACGAGCGGAATGCGTTCCGCTCGTACGGCCGCGACGACCGCGCGCAGTTCGGCAAGATCGCCGGGCGCCTCGATGACCCGATGGATCGCCGCGTCCGCGGCCGTATCGAGCGTTTTTGCAACTTCGTTTGCTGCGTCGCTAGCAAAGCGCCCGACGACGGCTGCGAGCGTATCGTCAACGATGATGTGGAGCTTGCCTCGGTCGCGCAGCTTTGCGACATCCGCGGTGTCGAAAGCGCGTGCGATCGTCCGTTCGAGTTGGCGGCGCACGTCGAGGCCACGCGTCTCAACCGCCGCACGCGCCGCCGTTGCGGCTTCCAGCAAGCGCTGCGCCTCGCGCTCGCCGGCTTCATCGAGTGCCGCGAGTGCCGGTGTCAGTGCGCTGCGGCGCGACGTCAAGGCAGCGGTGTCGAGCGCGAGCGCTTCGGCATCGAGGGTGAGTGCGGTAGCGGCGCGCGCGGCGAACGTTTGCGCGGTCGCAAGCGTGCGAGCAAGTCGATCGCGCCCGGCGGTTGCGACGAGTGATGCGTCGAGAGCACTCAGGAACTCAGCGAACCGCGACTGGTTCACGAGCGTCGCGTCGCCGCGCAGCGTTCCTTCCGCGTATTCACGCGCGGAGAGTGGAAAGACGGGCGTGTGCGGTGAGTGAATTGCCGCTTGCGCGAGAATGCGCGCGCTCGCGTTCTGCCACGCCTCGCGTTCGCCTTCGCGCATCCGCCAAAGATCGATCTTCGTCTGAACGATGAAGACGCTCTCGATATAGCGTCGCACGATTCCAAGAAACGAGGCATCGCCTTCGGTAAACGGCTGTTGCGTATCGATCAAGTAGAGAACGGCATCCGCCGTCGGGAGATACGAAAGCGTTGCCCGCCGATGGGCCGGATTGATCGAAGCAAGACCCGGCGTATCGGCAACGACGAAGCCGTTCTTCAGAAACGGCGAATCGACGGTAACGCGTACGAGGGTTGGCGCGCCGGAATCATCACCGGTGGCATCGTGCAGTTTTGCCTCCTCGCCGACGGCGACAAAACGTGAAAGACGTCCGAGAGGAATGCGCTCCTCGCGGCCGCTTGCATAGATCGCGGTCGCGGTCTCTTCGCTTGCGTACCGCAGTTCGGTGATCGTCGCCGTCGACGGATTGATGTCCGTCGCTAAGAGGCCGACGATGCGCGAGGATCCCGCGCGCTCTTCGAACCCAATCTTCCCGAGCAGTGCGTTGAGCAAGAACGATTTGCCGCTCGAAAATTCGCCGACTACCGCGAGAACGAAAGGCGCGTTTTCAAGCCGCGTTTGAAGGGCGGATAGCGCTGCACGGTCGGCATCGGCACCAAACCACGTTGCATGGCTCGCGCCGGCAAGCACGGCGAGTTCGCGCACGACGGCATCACGCGCGCGCGCGTAGCGGTCGAGTCCGGTTTCGCTCACGCCGCGAGCGCTCGCATCAGTGCCGACGGATCGTCGGCAGAAACGAAGACCCGTTGGATGCCTTCGACCGGCTCGCGCAGATCGACGCAGACGGTCGGACTACCGAGAAGGACGAGGCACGGATTTTTTCCGGCGAGCTTGGCGAAATCCGATTTGGTGATCGACGGTGGGACAAGAGAACATGACGCGATCGATGCAAGCGGAAGTACGAACCGTCGGAACGGCCCGCACCGAAAGACCATGCGATCGCCGATAAGTTGATGTGGCCGGTTCCGAAAGAGCGCGACCAGTCCGTACGCCCAGACGAGTGTGTAGATGTGAACGGCGAGACTTCCGAGCCGCCACCAGATAGGAGCGTGCCACAGCATCAAATCGATCGCGATGAGTTCGGGGATCATGAAGAGCGGCATCGCCAAGAGAAACGGCGTGTACATCGATTGATCGTGATAGTGAAAGCCGAGGGGACGAGGCGTCCGAAAACCGCCACCTAGGTAGCGTAGCGATGAGACGACGATCATCGATTCGACAGCGAAGAAGCGCGCTAGCGCCTGCGGAGCGAATTCCGCGAAGCGCTGCGCGAGGATGTCTTCTGGCATATCGACATCATCACGCGCCGTACGATCGCGAAGGACGCTGACGATGACGTACGCGACGATGCTCAGTTCGACGAGGCCAACGAGGAGCATCAAAACAACCGGCGGCCGTCCGGACAGCGCAAATTCAAGACTCGCTGCGCATCCGATCAGCGCGAAGAACACCCGCGTCCACGGTGCTCGACCCGAGCGGGCATGTCCGATATCGATCGTCAGTTGCGCTGCTACTGCTCCAAGGAGTGCGAATCGTCCGATGCGCGCCACACGCGGAATCGGAATGCCAAGAAGTGCGAACCCAAAGCTCGCGCAAGCGAGGACCAGTGCCAGGACACGGATGGCGAACAGCAGCTTCATGGCCGCATCTCCGTTACGAGCGAATCAGCGCGAGGGCTTCGTCGCGGTGCTGCTCCATGAGGGCCTTCGTGTCTCCTTCGACGTTGAGCCGAATGAGGGGTTCGGTATTCGAGGCGCGCACGTTCATCCACCACGACGGGTAAGAAATCGTTATACCGTCGAGGTGATCGATTGTTGCATCCGCGTATTTCTTTTGCAGGAGGTCGAGTTTCGCCGGAATGTCGGCGACTTTGGAATTGATCTCGCCCGAACGGAATCGCGTATCGATCGGTGCGATTACCTGCGAGACCGTTTCGCCATTCGTGCTCGCGCGACTAAAGAGCGCGAGGCACTGCATGAGCGCGATCATGCCGGAGTCGGCGAACCAGTTATCGCGGAAGTAGAAATGTCCGGAGTGTTCGCCGCCAAAGGGGATGTTCTGATCGCGCATCGTTTTTTTGATGATCGAATGGCCGACTTGCGAACGCACCGGAATTCCACCGGCTTTTTCGATGGCTTCGGGCACGCTGCGGCTGCAGATCAAATTATAGAGAATTTTTTGGCCCGGATTTTTTACGAGCGTATCGACGCCGACGAGCGCCGTAACGATGCCGCCGTCGATCAAATCGCCCTTTTCATCGACGATGAACATGCGGTCGGCATCGCCGTCGAAGGCGACCCCGAGATCGCACTTGTTCGCAAGGACGGCTTTTTGTAGATCGACCATGTTTTCGGGTTCGATCGGGCTTGCCGGATGGTTCGGGAACGTGCCGTCCAGCTCGAAAAAGAGTGGGATGACCTCGCACGGCAGATGCTTGAAGACGTAGGGGACGGTTTCGCCCGCCATACCGTTGCCTGCGTCGATCGCGATCTTGAACGGTTTGATGGCCTTGGGATCGCCGGCAAACGAAATGCAGTGGAGGGCGAAGTCTTCCAAGATATCTTTGTGCACGATCGTGCCGCGCTGCGCGACGGGTGCAGGCCAGTTGCCCTGCGCGATCCGATCGCGAATCGCTCCCAGCCCCGTCTCGAGCGAAATCGCCATCGCGCCCTCGCCGCAGAACTTCATGCCGTTGTAGTCGGCCGGGTTATGCGATGCGGTGATCATCACGCCACCGTCGAATCCAAACTTGCCAACCGCAAAATAGAGCGCGTCGGTCGAAACGAGGCCGATTTGGGTGACGTTTGCGCCGGCGTCGTTTGCGCCACGCGAGAGCGCCGCAAGCAGGCTCTCTCCTGATGGGCGCATATCGCGCCCGATACAGATGTTTTTCTTTCCCAGGACTTCCGGGAACGCGCGTCCGATGTCATAAGCAAGTTCGTCGTTGAGCTGCGTCGGGACGATTCCCCGCACGTCATAGCTCTTAAAAATCGAGAGATCGAGTTGCGTCGGCATACGAAGCCGCTTCGGAGGGTCCGGTGGGTAAACCTACGGTTTTAGTTACGCGTAAGATTATGCAAGATGGGGTCGATTTGCTCGCCTCCGTCTTCGACGTTGATTATAACGTCGAGGACCGGCCGTTTTCGACAAGCGAACTGATCGAGCGCGCGAAGTCAAAAGACGCGCTGGTGACGATCTTGACCGACCGTATCGATGCAGCGGTGCTCGCGCAGTTGCCGGGTCTCAAAGTCGTCGCGAACGTCGCCGTCGGTTACGACAACATCGATACCGAGGCGGCGAAGAAACACAACGTCGCGGTCACCAATACGCCGGGCGTGCTCACCGAGGCGACGGCGGACTTCGCCTTTACGCTGCTGCTCGCAGCAGCGCGTCGCGTCGCAGAAGCCGACCGTTACGTGCGCGCTGGGAAATTCCATAGCTGGGAAATGATGGGTTTTCACGGCGGCGATTTAGCCGGGGCGACGCTCGGCATCGCGGGCCTGGGACGCATCGGCGCGGCCGTCGCGCGCCGCGGTCGGGGATTCGGCATGCACGTGATCTACGCCGACGAACAGCGCGCCGATTCTGCGATCGAAGTCGAACTCGGCGCGCGCTACGTCGATAAAGAGACGCTGCTGCGATCGAGTGATTACTTGAGCCTGCACGTCCCGCTCTTGCCACAAACGCAGCACTACATCGGCGAACTCGAACTGCAAGCGATGAAGAAGACAGCGTATCTCGTCAATAGCTCGCGCGGTCCCGTCGTCGATGAAGCGGCGCTGGCGCGCGCGCTGCGCGACGGCGAGATCGCGGGCGCGGGACTCGACGTGTTCGAACGCGAGCCGCAAGTCGATCCGCTCCTGCTCACGCTCGAGAACGTGGTCCTCGCGCCGCACATCGCCTCGGCGACCGTCGCAACGCGCCGCAAAATGGCCGTCATGGCCGCCGAAAACGCGATCGCGGTCGTCGGCGGACACGAGCCGCCTAACCGCGTCGTCTAGGGCGCTTCGAGGTCGCGGATGGTCACGTCGGTGGCGTCCGCGATGCGCTCGGGAATGCGCAACCAAAATGGCGTCGGATCGGAGCGATCGCGCGCGCCCATGGGAATTCCGAACGCCCGCTCGCGCAGTGCGGCCCGCGCTCGGCGCGCATCGCTAAGCGTCGCGTAGCTGTTCGACGCATCGAGAAAATCATTGCCTCGTACGACGACGACGTAGCGCAAGCGCGGTCCCGGCTCGTCGTCGAACTGAGCGACTGTTTCGAGTGTCCGCATCAGCGCTGTACGGTCGATGCCGACACGTGTGAGTGCACCTTCGAGTGATTCGTCCGCTTCTCGCGCCGCGACGACAAGCAGATCCCAAGGCGTCACGAGCACCGCGCCGCGTGCCTGGGCGTCGAGTTGCGCCCGTGTAGCGAGCGTAGCGATCTCCGCATCGTCGCTCGAGCCGCGTGCGCGCGCACAGGCCGCAAGCGCGATCGCGCGATCCGCCGCAAGAACGATCGCATCGATCCCATCCAAGCGGTCGAGGGTGGCGAAGAAGAGCGCCGGGGCGCGGTCGTGGTGCGTCGCCCAGGCGGCGGCCTTCACCAGCGCCGATGCTGCGGTCCGCCCGAACGGCGGCAACATCATTTACGCCACGCTAGCGGTGGTCTTCGCCAAAAACGATTCGATCGCGGTGGCCATCGCCTCGGGTTCTTCTTCGTGCGGAACCAGACCGGAGTTCGCGAAGGTCGCAAGGGTCGCGCGCTGCGCGAGCTTCACGAAATCGTGCGCTTTCGTTACGGGGCTGATCGACGATGCTTTTTCGCCCCAGGCGACCAGAATCGGTGAGTCGACGAATGGGAGGTCGCGCGCGACCCCGCAGTTGAGTCCGCCGCCGACGAACGCTGCCGGCACGAAACGCGACCCGGGTTGGTGCGTGACGGCGTAATAATGATCGAGCACCTCCGGTGTGATTGAAGCCGGATCGGCATACGACTGATTAGTAAGAAACCACTTGAGCGACGGCTTCGAAGCAAGTCCATTGAAGAAGGCCTCTCCGAGCAGCGGCGAGCGGATCATTCCGGTAAGTCCCGCTTGTACGGCGTTGGGCTGCTCGTCCAAGATTCCGAGACCCGTCGGGCAGATCACGACAAGATGCTTGACCCGGTCAAGGGCCCGCGAGGTCGCGCGAATCGCAAACGCTCCGCCAAGCGACGAGCCAACAAGCGTGGTTGGTTCTGCGCCGAAAACGCCGAGCGAATCGACGATCTGCTCGACGAAGAGTTCGGCGGAGTACGGAATGTTCGGCCGATCCGAGAGCCCGCAACCGAGCAGATCGAAGGCCACGACGTGGTGATTCTGCGCGAGCAGCGGAAAGAGCTTACGGTATTCGTATGATGAAGCTCCCGCGTAGACACCGTGCACGAGGATTACTAAGGGACCGCTTCCCGCCTCGGTCGCGAAGATGTCATAGCCGCGCCACGTCCAGCGATGCTGCGTGCCGCCGAGATGATTTTGCGGGAGAGGGCCCTGGCGTAAACCGCGGTTCATCGCGGCGACGGCACCCGTGAGGCCCGCTCCGGCGACGATCGGCCGCAGCATCCGTTTTAACAATCGAGCCCCCTGAAGATATGGTGACGATGTCGAGTTCGGCAGCGCCCGCGCTAGACATTCGTCCATAGTCGCGCTTTCTGAATCCGCGTATGCTTGGTTCATGGAATTTGCATTCGCTCTCGCCTCCTTTGTCGCGCTGATGGTAGCGTGGCTCGTGATGCCGGGTTCGCGTAAAGCGTCCGACATTTCACTCGCCCCGGAAGCGCTTCGACAAACTGCCTAACTTCGTCGAACTACCGATCCGTCGGTAGCGAAGTTTCCTAACCATTCATCCCTCACCTCAGGCGTGAGGGATGAATGATCTTGGTCGTTCTTGCGACCGCCTAACGCCAGCCGATGCTTACGAGCATCGGTCTTTCTTCTTACGTGGAGTACGATGGATAAAATAAACGCTGGCGATACCGCCTGGGTTCTCGTCTCAGCCGCACTCGTGATGCTGATGACGCCGGGTCTTGGTTTCTTTTACGGCGGCCTCGTCCGTCGTAAAAATGTGCTCTCGACGGTCATGCACAGTTTCTTCATTCTGTGTTTGATCAGCGTGCAGTGGGTTCTTTGGGGATACTCGCTTGCGTTCGGCCCGGATTTCAAGGGCTGGGGTATCATCGGCGATCTCTCGTGGGTGGGTTTGAACGGCGTCGGATTTGCGCCGAATAAAGACTACGCCGCGACGATTCCGCATCAGGTCTACATGGTGTTCCAGATGATGTTCGCGGTGATCACGCCCGCACTCATCACGGGCGCATTCGCCGAACGCAAACGCTTTAAAGCCTTCGTCGTCTTCAGCTTGCTCTGGGCAACGTTTGTGTACGATCCCATCGCGCACTGGGTGTGGGGACACGGCGGCTGGCTTGCGAATCTTGGCGCGCTCGATTTCGCCGGCGGCACGGTCGTCCACATTTCATCCGGTGTGTCAGCACTGGTCGCGGCATACGTGCTCGGCAAACGCATGACGCACAGCGAAGGTGAAAACGTCGAACCGCACGATCTTCCGATGGTCGTGCTTGGCGCCTCGCTGCTGTGGTTCGGCTGGTTCGGCTTCAACGCCGGCAGCGCGCTTGCGGCAAATGCACTTGCCGGCGCTGCGTTCGTCAACACCAACACGGCAGCCGCGATGGGCGCGCTGACGTGGATGACGATTCACTGGTGGCATAAAGGCACGCCGAGCGTCGCCGGTGCAACCGCCGGAGCCGTCGCGGGTCTTGTCGCGATCACCCCGGCTGCGGGTTACGTCACCCCTTCGGCATCGATCCTGATCGGTCTGCTCGTCTCCGTCGTCTGCTATGGCGCCGTGCAACTTCGCGACAAACTCAAAGTGGATGACGCGCTCGACGTGTGGGCGGTGCATGGTGTCGGCGGAACGGTCGGCGCACTTGCAACCGGCCTCTTCGCAACGACCGTCGTCAATTCGGCGGCCGCGAACGGCCTGTTTTACGGCAATCCAAAACAACTCTGGATTCAGTTCATCGCGGTCGCTGCGTCGTGGATCTACTCGGCGGTGATGACCTGGATCGTGCTCAAAGTCGTCAACCTCATCGTTCCGCTCCGTGTATCGGAAAAGGAAGAAGCGATGGGACTCGACGTCTCGCAGCACGCCGAAGTCGCCTATACGACCTAGTCGGCGTCGTCGAACGCTAATCGTCGAGAGGTCCGGCTTTGGCCGGGCCTCTTCTCGTTTGCAAGGAGCACTCGGGCACCGCAGCGCACGTCTTGGCTTGAGATGAATCGACGGAGATTCGGCCTACTCGCGGTGGGGACGCTGATCCTCACCTGCAGTCTCGCACCAGGCGCGGCACGCGCAGCCGAGCCGTGTTCGGTGACGGCCGGTCAGCCGGTGGTGCTGATGTCAAGCGAGCTTGACCCCGATGTCTTCGTCTGGGACGCGCGTCAACGCGCAACGGACTACGTAGGCGGTTACTATAAGAGCGCAAACGACGTTATGGTGCACACGATGATCTCCAAGCCCGGCACACGGGCGCTCGTTGTTTCTTGTATCCGCGGCGGTGCGCAAGCGAAATTCACCAAGCGTCCCGTGGACGTGATCGGCCTGAAGATCCTCACCGGTCCCGATCGCGGCCGCTACGGTTGGGTAACGGCAGAGGACGTGCACGTCCCGCAATCGGCGTCCACGCTAACCGCCGTCAAAGGCTCGCCGCCACAGCCCTAGGCACCGACGTTTCCGGTCGAGTTTCGGTCACGAAGCCAGAGGCGTATCGTCCAGTGGATTGATCGCAACGATGGAGAGGACGCGCACGAGTCCGGTAATCGTGAAGAGTTTGACGATGCGCGGATTTACGCAAACGACCTGAAAGGTGCCGCCGCGCTCCTGCAGCGCGCGGTGTAACCGCAATAGGCTCGTCAGTCCGGTGGAATCGACCATCGTCGCGCCATTGAGATCCACGGCGAGGTGCTGCGTATCCGACTCGACACATGCGAGCAGCGTTGATTCGAACGCCGGAACGGAAGCAATATCGAGATCACCGGCGACGAGCGCGTGAACGGCGTTCGGGGTATGCCGCACGAGGGTCATCGAAAACGACGACGCGGTCAGGGTGCGCTTAGCCAACGTGTGCCTCCGGTCGGTTGCTTTTCAAGCGTACCCGACCGGAGGCCATTCGTAACGTTAGTAGTACGCGGGCGTTGGGGTCGGGATCGGACCTTGCGAGAGCGAGCCTTGAAAACTCGGGGTCGAGTCGCTTGCTCGGACCGTCGCGCCGGTCGAAGGCGTGTTGGTTGGCGTAATAAAAACCGTCGCGCCGGAGATCAAACTCAAGGTGAGGGACTGACCCGGCGTCAGCGTTTGACGGACCACGTTTCCGCTCGCATCGAACGCGGGCTGACTCCCGTTGAACACCTCGGGATTGAGAGGACCGGGTTGAACGATGTTGCGGATATTGGTCGAAATACGACGTGAATACGTCTGGACCGGCCCGCGTAGCACCAGTTGCGAAGAGAACGCGTAGCGCGGATCGCTCACCGCTTCGGCCGCGCCGCCGCCGACGTGCACGGCAAGCGCGGTCGCGAACTCTTGGTACACTTGTGCGAACGGCTCGCCGCCCGCGGCTGCGACGACCGGACCGACATCGACACCGCTGAGGCCATTCGATTTCTCGGCATAGACCGCGTGGAGCGCAGCCGATCCGCCGAAGCGGTCGTAGAGATAGCGCATCATCAGATACGAGAAGCCGTAGTTGCCCGCGTTGTTGTGATAGTAACCGTAGGGCGCCGACGCGCTCGAACTTGCCGGGTCGGGTTGATAACCGCTGAACGAGGTTAACGAGAAGAGATTGGGCTCGAGCAGATACGCGCGAACGAAGAGCGGGGATTCCGCCTCTTTGGGATCGCGGCCGTTCCCGACGACGAGATCTTGTGCGAGGACGGAACAGCCTTCGTCGACGAACGAGTTGTCGATCGTCCCGGCATTTTGGTTGGTGGGATCGACGACGATCTGCTGCAGAAATTTATTGATGTAGTGCAGATAGTGCTGGTATTCGTGGGCCATCGTCTGCGGCGCGGTTTCTTGTAGGTAGAACGCCTCGTTGTTTGCGGCAAATCCCGGCGAGGGGGTATTGATGTCGCTCGACATCACGAACATTTTGAGGTTGTTGACCGCGATCTTTGGCGTGCCGGGGATGCAGTTCGCTTCGGATTGCGAGAGCATATCGGCGCCGAAGAAGTAGCCACCCTCACCGGTGCCGGCAAGGGCGTTGGTAATGATGATGTTCATCTGCGGATCGGTTCTGCTCGTGGTGTCGGTGCCGGGATCGGGCGAACCGGTGAGCCGGGTCGTGTTAGCGTCGCACTCTTGAAACTGAACCGTCGACGTCGTGTAAGCCGAGCCGTATGCCGCAGTTTCGACCGCGTAGTTCTGTTCGAAGAGACTGCCGATCTTATCCATGTCAGCTTGCACGCCCGACGGGTACTCTGCGGCATTGGCGTCGCTATCATCGAGCCAGATATTTGCGTGGGCCGTTTGCGTGATGAGATGCGCGGGCGCCGCGACGACCCCGTTCTTGCATGTGCTCGACGTCGTACCGCTGATGTTGCCGCACTGCAATTGGAACGTGAAGGTCGCGCCGGGCACGAAGTTCTGCGGTGTCGCTGCGATCTCGCGTGTCGACTGCGTCGAACGTCCGACCGTCGCCGTGCGGCGAATCGTCTGAGCGATCGAGCGCATGCGATCGACGCTCAGGAGATCGGGTCGCCGCATGGTGTCGGCGTCGCGGACGATCCGCGGTGAGGACGCGATCGCGCGCAAGCGCGACTGTGTCGCCTGTCCGCCGCTCTCGGTGACGATCAGCGAAGACGTCTGGAGCGTTGCTCCCGCAGAACCGGTTACGCTATCGGGCATCGAGGCGCTCTGCGCTGTGAAGACCGCCGTGTTGGCCGCATTCGTGACCGTCGAGCCAAACGCACCGCTCCCGCCGCCGAGGATCGTGACGGCCGACGTCGCTGGGACAAAGCCGCCACTAGCGGCCGTTGCAACAGCGGTCGGCGTTGGCGTCGGGACTGGCGTCGATGTCGGAATCGGGGTGACGATCGGAGGTGCGGCGCTCGAGCCACCCCCGCCGCCGCCTCCGCAAGCTGCAAGCGTCGCGAGTGCGATCATTCCGGTAGCAACGGTGAGCGAGAGGCGACGATTCAAGCGGTATCCTCACGTGAGAGCGCGGCATTGCGTCGAAACGCGAGGCCGCCATTATGGCGGGTCACTTCGACTTCGACCGAATACGCCCGCTTGATCGCGTTGCTCGTGAACACATCGGCCGGTATTCCCGTTGCGATGAGGCCGCCTGCTCCCAAGAGGGCGATGCGGTCGGCATAGTCTGCTGCTTCTTCGAGCAAGTGTAAAACCGCGATGACGATCTTTCCGCTGCGTGCGAGTTCGCGCGCCAGTTCCAAGACCTCCAGAGCGTAACGCACGTCGAGGTGGCTGGTCGGTTCGTCGAGCAAGAGAACATCGGCGTCCTGCGCCAGGCCAACGGCAATCCACACGCGTTGGCGCTCGCCCGCCGAGAGCGTCGCGAGTTCGCGGCCCGCAAGATGCGCGATACCGACTTGCGCGAGCGCGCGAGCGACAGCCTCGCCGTCGGATTCCTTGGCCGTCCATTCCCACCACCGGTGGTGCGGGTAGCGCGCGTTTTCAACCGCCTCGCGGACGCTGAGGGATTCGAGCGCATTCGACGTGCTCTCGATAAACGCGATGCGCGTTGCGCGCGTGCGCGCATCCAGGCTCGCGAGCGGCACGCCGTCGAGTTCGAGCGTTCCGCCGGCGAGCGGAAGAATGCCGGCGATCGATGCGAGTAGCGTCGTTTTGCCGACCCCATTTGCACCCATGAGGGCGAGGACCTCACCGCGACGCGCTTCGAAGGCGACGTGTTCGAGCAGTGCGCAGGGACCACGGGCGATACGCGCGTCGCGAAGCGCCAGCATCTAGGCGTACGACCGGGTTGCGCCGCGCAGATACAAATACAGAAACGTCGGCACGCCGATGAATGCGAGCAGCACGCCGAGCGGAATTTCAACCGGTGCGATGAGCGAACGACTCGCTGCATCGGCGACGATCACTAGTTCCGCGCCGAGGAACGCTGCGGCAGGCAACATGACGCGGAGATCGTTTCCGACGATGCGGCGCGCCAGATGCGGCACGATCAGGCCGACGAACCCGACCATCCCCGCAAGTGCAACGGCCGCTGCGGTCAAGAGCGAGGCTGCTGCGAGGAGCGCCCACTGCACGCGATTGACATCGACGCCGAGGGCTGCTGCGCGTCGTTCGCCCAAGCGCAAGACGTTGAGTGCGGGAACGAAGATGAACGCGATTGCGGCACCTACGATCGCGTATGGCGCGGAGGCGAGGAGTTCGCTCCACCCGCGACCGGCGAGCGAGCCGGCGAGCCACGCGAGGATCGCATCGCTCGAACCGCCGCGTGCGAGTCGCGTGAGTACGAGCGCGACGATCGCCGCAAAGAGCGCCGAGAGCGAGACGCCGGCGAGAATCAAGCGCTCGGCATCGAGTCCGGTCCCGCGGCGTGCGAGGATGGCAACGAGGATCGCGGTCGCGAGCCCCGCGGCAAAACCGATTGCCGGAACGACCGGAAGCGCAACGCCGAGCGTGACGGCGATTGCGATCGCAGCGCCCGCCCCGGAACTCACGCCGGTAAGATACGGATCGACCAGCGGATTGCGTAACATCGCCTGCATGATCGTGCCGGCGATCCCAAGGCACGCGCCGACCGCGGCTGCTAGTGCCAAGCGCGGAACGCGTAACGCCCAAACGATGGTATTGGTATCGCCGCGCGCGTGCGGGTGGGCGAGCGCAGCGAGCAAATCGTTCGGTGCGATCGCCGCGCCGCCCACTCCGGCCCCGATCGCAAGCACGAACGGAACGAGCGCGGCGATGACGACGAGCCGCATGATCATCGTTCGAGCCTACCGTCCAAGAGGCGTCGAGTCCTCGTTTCGGCAACGCTATCCGGCTGATGTTCTTCTGGTTCCGCCCGCTTGCCGGCCTCATCGCGGCGCTCGCCCTGCTCGGTGCGGCGCCTGTTCCCGCCCATCGCATCGTTTCGCTCATCCCCTCGCTGACCGAAGATCTCTTCGCGATCGGCGCAGGCCCACTGGTCGTCGGCGTCTCGGCATTTACCGACTATCCCGCGGCGGCGAAGGCCCTGCCGGTTGTGAATTCGTTTTCGTCCGTGCAGACCGAGCGCGTCGTTGGTCTGCATCCGGATTTAGTGGTGGGTATTTCCTCGCAGCAAAATCTGGCCGCGGATATTGCGAAGACGGGTATTCGAACCGAACTCCTGAGCGACGATTCGTACGATGACATTTTTCGCAATCTCGAACGTTTGGGTTCGCTAAGCGGCCGGCGCACGCAAGCCGATGCGCTCGTGCGGACGCTTCACGCGCAAGCCGCGGCGCTCGCACATCCGAATTCGCGCGGGCCGACGTGTTTTGTTGTGCTCGGTGTCGCACCGATCTTCACGGTCGGCAATACCTCGTATATCGCGAAGCTTATCGAGCTTGCCGGCGGACGCAATGCCGCAAACGACGTGCACGATGCGTACGCGCGCTACAGCGCAGAGGCACTCGTAGCTCGACAGCCCGATATCCTGATCGTCGATCCGATGGCGGGTGTCGTGCCGGTGCTCGACCGGGCGCCTTGGAATGGCTTGCGTGCCGTCCGCGAGCATCGCGTTTACGTGTTGCGCGACCCGGCGATTCTCGAGCGACCGGGTCCGCGATTCGTCGATGGACTGCGCTGGCTCGTCGCTACGCTCAAGAAGTCGCATGACCGCGCGTAGTCATTCGACGCAGCCGCTGCCGCAGCGCGCGCTTGTCGTTGCCGTCGACATCGGCGATCCCTCGCTCTTGCCGCAGCTCGAGGAGTTCAAAGCGCTTGCGAGCGCGTCGGGTTTGCACGTGATCGGCGAGGTCATCCAAAAACTCGCACATGTCGATGCCAGCACGCTTGTCGGAAGCGGCAAAGCCGCGGAAATTGCGGAGCGCGCGAAAGAAGAAAATGCCGATCTGCTGCTCGTGTATAACGATCTTCGGCCGCGCCAGCGCAACAATCTCGAGAAGATCGTGCCGCTTCCGATCGTCGACCGCACGATGCTGATTCTTGACGTCTTTGCCCTCCACGCGCGCAGCCGCGAGGGCAAGTTGCAAGTGGAGCTAGCGCAGCTACGCTACCGCCAATCCAACCTCATCGGTGCGGGTGCTGCGCTCTCGCGGCTTGGCGGCGGTGTTGGAACGCGCGGTCCCGGCGAGACGAAACTGGAAGTCGACCGCCGGAAAATTCAACAGCGCGTAACGCTGCTCAATCGCCAACTCGATGATGTGCGTCGGCAACGCGAGACGCGCCGCGCCGGTCGCGGCGGCGAATCGCTCGTCGCGCTCGTCGGATATACGAACGTTGGAAAATCGTCCTTGCTCAATCGCCTTGCCGGCATCGGTGCCGACCGCGCGAACGCCGCCTTCGTCGCCGACCAACCCTTTGCGACACTCGATCCGACGCTCCGCCGCGTGTACGTCGGTGATAGCCGCAGCGTGCGTATGGCGGATACCGTTGGCTTCATCACCGCGCTTCCAAAAGAGTTGATGAATGCGTTCCGCGCGACGCTCGAAGAACTCAGCGAAGCCGATCTCCTCGTCCACGTTCTCGATGCCTCGAATCCCGATTGGGCGCGTCAGCGGGCGAGCGTCGATGCGATTCTGACCGAGCTCAAACTCGAAGAAAAGCCCACGATCATCATCTTCAATAAAGTCGACCGGCTCGATGAGGCCGCGCGACACGCGCTCGTGGGCGTCGGCGCAATCGAAGTATCGGCTGCAAGCGGCGTGGGTCTGGATCAGCTCCGGGCGGCGATCGCGGAGCGTCTCGGGTGACGCGCCGGATTGCGGCGGCGCTCGCCGTTCTCGGTCTTGCGGCATGCGCGTCGAGCGCACGCGAAGCGCACCCGGGCGACCTCTTTACCGCCGACTACACCAAGCTGCACGCGGCGGTCGTCTACTTCAAGATGAAAATCCCATCGGACGATGCGAAGCGAAAAAAAGCCGGACTGCGCGACGATGCGTACGGCAGCGGTTTCGTGATCGAAAGCGGTGCGTGGGGTTCGCGCATTCTCACCGACGCTCACGTCGTTGCCGATGCCACACAGGTAACGGCGACGATCGGCGATCGTCACACGGCCTCCGCTCGCGTCGTCGCGACAAGCGGCGACGACGACGATCTTGCAATCGTGTTCGTCCCCCTCGCAAACGAAGCGACGGTAACGCTCGGTCATGCAAGCGGTCTCATCCCCGGCACGCAAGTGGGCGTACTCGGCTATCCAATTCCTGACGCGTTTCTCGATGAAGGCCTAGGCACCGTCGTTTCGCTCTATACGGGACGACTCTCGAGCGTGCGCAAGAACGCGCTCGAACTCGATCTGCCGATCATCCCGGGCGAGAGCGGAGGACCGGTCTTCGAGGCATCGAGCGGCGAAGTGATCGGCGTTGCGGAGTCACGCTTCGATGAAGAGCGAGCGATCGGATTTGCGACGCCCGTGGAGACGATCCGCGCCTTTCTCGCCGCTCACCCGCGCTTGTAACTACGCTCCGTTGAAATCCACGAAATAACTGTACGCGCCCGGGATCGGATGACAGTCGCGGATCTCCGGCACGAACGTCGTCGCGAGTGCTGCATCGACCGCGGCTTGGCGCAAGAGAACCGGACCTGACACCGCGCTTGCCTCGGTGACACCGCCGTTCGCTCGCACGGTAACGAGAACCTCAACCGTGCCGGTGACGCCGTCGGCCGCGGCGAGTGCGGGAATAACCGGCCGCACGGCATTGACCGCGTGCGCGGCGCGATAGTGCGCGTAACACGGTTTCGGCTTCACTTGCTTACGAACGAGCGTATGCCGGATCTGATGGCCGGAGCTTGCTGCACTTGCGTCACTCGCAAATGCAAGCAATGCGCTCGCAATTCCAACCGTCAGTCCGAGCGCGCGTATCATTCATGTTATGTACCCGCAGAACGAGCCGCGTCACGCGCATCGAGCGTCTCCTTGACAATGCTCGGTAAAGAAACCGCGTGCGAATTTTTGAGTGACGAGCGGTCGCCGACCCACTGTGCGGGCGGTATACGCCACCAGCGAGCCATCGCGTTGAGCGAGCCCGCATACGTGCGACGCGTCTCGCTAAAGAGCTGCCAAGCGCGGTCTCGATCGCTTACGAGCGTCACGCCGGATGCGGCGAGTCGGTCGAGAACCAGATCGAACTCACCTCGCTCGACACCGATTTCATCGCTCTTCGGAAGACCGAAATAATGTGCGAAATCTTTGACCAGGTGCCGACCGAGGGCGTTCGTTAGTCGCGCTTCTCCGACGCTATCGGCATCGAAACACGTGATCGCAAGTGTCGATGCATCGAGCAACGTCCCAATCGCCGCAACCCACGACTCGTAGTCGTGACTCGAGCGAAAGTAGGTCAAGACGGGATACGAGAGATGGCTCTCCATGAGTTGCGCCATCCAGCGCTGACCCTCGCGCAAGAACTCGGGCAGCGATTCGGTAAGCCCGAGGCGCAAGACGGTTTCGATGAACGTCACGCCCGAAGGTGGTGAACCCGCGCGCGTGCCCAGCAGCACGACGAAAACCTCGCGCGCTTGAAACTGCTGCAAGACCGAGTACAAGAACGTCGTCACGACGGCGACGACCGCGAAGCCCGTCGCACCGGCCGTGATGGAGAAAAGACGCGCCCATCCGCTCGTTGCGACGATGTCGCCAAATCCGATCGTGATGAGTGAAGTCCCCGCAAAGTAGAGCGCCGAGGGGAAATCGGTGATGCCTTTGATGCCGTCCCGCATGCCGTAGAAGATCAGACCGTAGGCGCAGACGAGCAGGACGACCCACATGCCCAAGAGCGAGACCAGGAGCAACGGAGCGTAAATTCCAAGGAAATCTTCGCGCACGTCGTTGTTGCGCACGCGCATCAGAACGGAACTCCACGCGCGCCAGCCCCAGCGTGATACCCATGCGCTCGGACGGAGAGCGCGGCTCGCGGGCCGCGGGACGATGACGGATTCGAAAACATCGGCCATCACGACGATTGCGACGATGATGCCGCAAGCGACGAAGAATTTGTCGAGCATCTACCGCGCACAAAACATCGGCAGGGAGTTTGTTTGCTCTCCCGTAGCGCGGAGCGCATGATCGTTTTGATCACCGGCGGTGTCCGGTCGGGAAAAAGTGCACTCGCCGCCGCGCGCGCAACCGCACTCGGCGGCGCGGTCACGTACATCGCGACCGCGGGCGTCGATCCCGCCGATGCCGAGTTTGTCGAACGGGTGGCGCGGCACCGCCGCGACCGTCCGGGGTCGTGGCGCTCGGTCGAACCGTCGCCAAGGGTCCTGCCCGCGTTGATCGGTCAGCTCGGCCCAAACGACGTCGCGATCGTCGATTCGGTCGGCACCTGGGTGAGCACGACCATGCTTGCCTTCGAGGAACAGGCCGACCGCGATCCCGTCGGCGCGCTCGACGCCCTCGAAGCGTTGGTGGGCGACTTCCCCGATATCTGCGCCAAAAGCCCCGCGACCCTATTCCTGGTCACCGAAGAAGTGGGTCTCGGGGTCGTTCCCGCAAGCGCCATGGGCCGAATTTTTCGCGACGCCTTGGGCCGACTCAATGCGGCTCTTGCGGCCCGCGCCGATCAGGTCGTCTTGATGGTCGCAGGGATACCCCTTGCGATCAAAGGCTAAATCCCGATCGGGTTGAGGCGGATGTAGCCGCCGTCGCCGGCCTGGGTCTGCTGATCTTTAACAACTTGTACTTGCTGCGTATAGATATCGTAGCCGGTCACGTTGACCGTGATGGTCTGCGTCCCAATCGGGATGTTGCGCAGATCGAAGCCACCTTGGTTTGAGGTATTGAGCTGGGTCGCTGCAGCCCCAATCGAGACGAGCCCCGAGGTAACCGGCTGGCCGGTCTTGGCGTTGAGGACGCGGCCGGCGACGTCGCCGAAGTCCTGGACGCCGCCGCCATTGGGGTTCGAACACGCCGCCAGCGTGAGAAGCAGGGCTCCGGTTACGGCCATGAAGCGGCCTCGCGTTGGCATGGTCAGTGCTACTCCTTTTGTCGCTTCAGTCGAAGCGAAAGCTTCTTTATATGCGCGCATATTGGATAGGGACCACTTCCTACTTTGTGAAAACGCCATACACACATGACGCCTTATGGTCCCGTAGCGATTTACTTGGCCGTCGCCGTCGCAGCATCGCTTTTGTTCACGGTTCTGCCGGGCCTGATGGCTCGGAAGAAACCGAACGCGACGAAGAGCGAAGCATACGAATGCGGCGTCGAACCGACCTCTGATGTGTCCGGTCGTTTTCCGGTCCGCTTCTATCTTGTCGCGATGCTCTTCGTGATTTTCGACGTCGAAGCAGCGTCGTTCTACCCGTGGGCGGTGCAGATGCACGCACTCCGCGCGTACGGCCTCTTCGAAATGGTCGTCTTCGTGGCGGTGCTCGCGGTCGGCTATGCGTACGTGTGGAAGCGAGGCGGTTTTCAGTGGAGATAATCCCGGGCCAGCAATTTTTGCTCGGCAAGGTCGATGATGTTGCGCGCTGGGCGCAAGCCTCGAGCGTCTGGCCGCTGACGATGGGCCTGGCCTGCTGCGCGATCGAGATGATGACGGCGACCGCGCCCGAGTACGACATCGCGCGTTTAGGCTCCGAAGTCTTTCGCGCCTCGCCGCGTCAGGCCGATCTGATGATCGTCTCGGGTCGCGTCGCGCGCAAAATGGCGCCGATCATCAAACGGCTCTACGACCAGATGGCCGATCCCAAGTGGGTTATCTCGATGGGTGCGTGCGCCAGTTCCGGCGGCGTATTCGACAACTATGCCATCGTCCAGGGCGTCGATACGATTATCCCGGTCGATGTCTACGTCCCCGGTTGCCCCCCGACGCCCGACGGCTTGCTGTATGCGGTGAACCTCATCCAACAGCAAATCCGCCAAGGCGGACGCGGCGGCATCCTCGCTCGCGCTTAATTTCCGGAGTCAGCGTTGCCCAGTTCTCAAGCCCCGCCGCCCGGCGCCACGGCCCTCGACCCGACTGCCCTGCGGCCGCCGATCGACGATGCTGCCATCGAACGGATCACGCCGGCGGAACTCGTCGCGCGCGTGATGACGCTTAAGGCCTCAGGTTACACGATGCTCCTGGATATCGGCGGCGTGGACTACCTCGAGCGTGCGCCGCGATACGATGTCGTCTATCACTTCCTGAACCTCTCGGGCGATGGCGCGACCGTCGCTGCGGTCGGCCATCCGCGTCGCGTCCGGTTGCTCGTCGGCGTGCCGCGCGATGCGACGGATGTGCCGTCGCTCTGCGATCTGTATCCGAATGCGAATTGGCCCGAACGCGAAATCTTCGACCTCTTTGGCATCCGCTTTTCCGGCCATCCCGATTTGCGCCGCATTCAGATGCCCGACGATTGGGAAGGCTATCCGCTGCGCAAAGACTATCCGCTGCGCGGCCCTGCAAGCGAGATGACGCCGCGTCCGGCGTTTGCGCTCAAATCGAACGTCGCCGCCGGAACGCCCGCATCGGGTAAAACGGCTGCGGCCTTGCAGAAGCAAATTGCAGCCGCGCGCGCAGGTGCGGCGACGCATGGCGAACCCGCTGCCGCGGCGCAAAGCGCTGCGACGAGTCCGTCGGCGGCGACGGCGGGGACGGCGAGCGCAAAAGAACTTGCGGAGCGTCCGATCAACCTTAAGTCCGATTCGAACGAGAGCAAATGAGCGTCGTCCCCGATTCGCTCGCGATGGACGTCGTCGAGCACACAAACAATCGCATGGTGCTCTCGATGGGACCGCAACATCCCTCGACGCACGGCGTGCTGCAAGTGATCACCGAAATCGAAGGCGAGGTTATCACCAAAGCCGAGCCCGAAATCGGTTATCTGCACACCGGCATCGAGAAGTCGGCTGAGAACCTGTTCTGGACGCAGGCGTCGACCGTCATCGAGCGGATGGACTATCTCTCGCCGCTCTCCAATGCCATGGCGTACATTCTCGCGGTCGAGCAATTGCTTGGCGTTGCAAACGACATCCCCGAGCGCGCGCAGCAAGTGCGCGTTCTTCTGTGCGAACTCTCGCGAATCGCTTCGCACTGTGTTTGGCTTGGCACCGGCGGTATCGATCTCGGCGCGATTTCGACGTTCTTTTACAGCTTCGATCTGCGCGAACGCATCCTGGATCTCAACGAGTTTGCCGGTGGCGCGCGCATGCATCCGAATTACTTGCGCATCGGCGGCCTCAATGGCGATCTGCCGACCGGCTTCCTCGATAAGCTCGATGTCGTGATCGATATGTACGCGCCGCGCATGCGCGAGATGCGCAATCTCTTGCAGAAGAATCCGATCTTCCAAGACCGTACGATCGACGTTGGCATTCTCAGCGCTGAAGAGTCGCTTGCCTGGGGTATCACCGGGCCGACACTGCGTGCTTCGGGCGTCGCTTATGACGTACGCAAAGCGTTCCCGTATTCGGGCTACGAGAACTACGAATTCGATATCCCGACGCGCACCGAAGGCGATGCCTACGCGCGCTTCCTCGTGCGTCTCGATGAGATGGACGAATCGATGCGCATCATCCGACAAATCCGCAAGAGCTTGGTCGGCGGCCCGGTGATGGTCCCCGACACGAAGTTTGCTGCGCCGCCGAAAGAAACGATCGCCCTTTCGATGGAAGCGCTGATCCATCACTTCAAAATCGTAAGCGAATCGTTTCGCGTGCCGCCGGGCGATGTGTATCAACCCGTCGAGGGTCCGCGCGGGGAGCTCGGATACTACCTCGTGAGCAATGGCGACAATCGCCCGTGGCGCGTGCGCACGCGTCCCGCGTCCATGTATAACTTGCAGGTGCTCAAGAAAATCGCCGTCGGCGAATTGATCGCCGACATGGTCGTGATGATCGGCTCGCTCGATCCCGTTTTCGGTGAGGTCGATCGCTAACATGTCCCTCGATATGACGACCGCTGCCGGCGTCGCCGACTGGAATCCCAACGTGGTACGTGCGGGGCACGTGTTCGATGACATTTATGCGCGCGTAAAACCCGAGTGCGAAGCGCTCATCGGGCTGTACGAAGATTCGCGCAGTGCCCTCATCCCGATGGCGCATCTCTTTCAAGAGCACGAAGGCTGGACATCGCCGAACGCACTCGCCGCGATCGCGCATCTCCTCTCGCTGCCGCTTGCGGTGGTCGAATCGACGATCTCATTCTACACGCTCTTTTATCGCAAGCCTGTCGGCAAGTATATGCTGCAAGTCTGCCGCAATCTCTCGTGCATCATCAACGGTGCCGAACCGATCATGGCGTACTTCCGCGAGAAGCTCGGCGTCGGCCACTTGGAGACGACGGACGACGGCCTCTTTTCATACGAAGAAGTCGAGTGTCTCGCGGCTTGCGATCGAGCGCCGTGCATGCAAGTGAATCTCGAGTTCAAGTACGACCTGACCTCGCAAATGATCGACGACATGCTCGCTGCGATGAAGGCGGGTTCGTTCGACGTGCGACCGCTGATTCAAACGGCAAAGCCGCCGCGCACGTGGCACATCGGTCACCACGGCGCAAAATCCAAAGGCGCGGTCGGCGTGAGCAATCCGGATAACGCCGGCGGCATCGGTGACGCAAGCGGCATCATCATGCTCGACCGCGTGGTGAACGATCTTGCGCTCGAAGGCCGCACGAACGAACGCCTCGCGCGCGAACCGCAACTGAAGCCGCATCCTGGTGGGGAGAACGGACATTAGTATGAGTTTGATCACGCCAATTCTCACCAAAGGGATCGGTGAGCTGAACCTGACCGATATCGAGGTGTACAAACAGCAGGGCGGCTACGTTCAACTGCAGCGCGCGGTAAAAGAAATGACCTCGCAAGCGGTCGTCGATCTGACCAGCGGTTCGAACCTGCGCGGTCGCGGCGGAGCCGGCTTTCCGACCGGCCGCAAGTGGTCGTTCTTACCGAACAATGGACGTCCGCGGTACCTCGTCTGCAACTGCGATGAAGCGGAACCCGGCACGTTCAAAGATCACATGCTGCTCGAGCAGACGCCGCATCAAATCATCGAAGGCATCCTGATCGGCTCGTATGCAATTGGATCCCACCACGCGTTCATCTATATTCGCGGCGAGTTCAAACGCGGCTACGAAATCTTCCGCGACGCACTCGCGCAGGCACGGGCCGCGGGCTTCATTGGAAAAGGCATCTGCGGGAGCGGCTACGATCTCGAACTGACGATCCATCGCGGCGCTGGTGCGTATATCTGCGGTGAAGAGACGGGTCTGCTCAATTCGCTCGAAGGCAAACGCGGCGAGCCGCGTCTGAAGCCGCCGTTTCCGGCGATCAAAGGTCTCTACGGCGAACCGACCGTTGTCAACAACGTCGAGACGCTCGCATATCTGCCGTACATCATGCGCAACGGCGCGGAGTGGTTTGCGAAGGCTGGCCCCGAGCGTTCACCAGGGTATAAGATCGTCTCGATCTCCGGCCACGTAAAAAAGCCCGGTAACTACGAAGTGGCGATGGGCACGACGATTCGGCAACTCATCGATGATTGCGCGGGCGGACTTCGCGACGGACGTACATTCATGGCCGTCCAGCCCGGCGGCGGTTCGTCGGCATGTCTTTTTGAAGAACACCTCGACGTGCCGTACGACTTCGACTCGATCGGTAAAGCCGGATCGATGTTGGGATCCGGCGCTATGGTCGTTTTCGACGACACAACGGACTTTGTGAAAGCGTCGCACGCGCTCATTCGCTTTTACGCGCACGAATCGTGCGGCCAGTGCACGCCGTGCCGCGAAGGCGGCCAGTGGCTTGAGAAAACCCTCGCACGTTTGATCGCTGGCGGCGGCGTTGAATCGGATATCGCGATCATCAAATCGGCCGCACATCAAATCACCGGCATCAATCTGTGCGCGCTCGGCGATTCGATCGAACCGTTCTTGGGTTCGGTGATCGACCGTTTCGAGGATCAGTTCCGCGCGTACATCACCTCCACGAAGAAGGTTGCCGTCCCCGCATGAATACCGATGTGAAAATGGTCACGGTAACGATCGATGGGATCGACGTTACGGTTCCGGCGGGCACGCTGCTCGTCGAAGCCGCGAAGACGATCCAGCGTGAGATCCCCGTGTACTGTTATCACACGAAGCTTGGCCCGGCGGGACTGTGCCGTATCTGCCTGGTCGAAATCGAAGGCATGCCGAAACTCCAGATCGCGTGCAACACGCCCGTCGCCGACAAGATGGTCGTGCGCACGGTCGGAGAGAAAGCCGACGAGGGCCGCCGCGCGGTGCTCGAATTGCTGTTGCTCAACCACCCGCTCGACTGTCCCATTTGCGATAAGGGTGGCGAGTGCGACCTGCAAGATTATTCGATGGCCTACGGCCAAGGCAGTTCGCGGTTAGCCGATGCAAAGTCGTCCAAACCCAAGGCCGTCGATCTTGGACCCACGATCGTGCTCGATGAAGAACGCTGTATTCTGTGTCTGCGCTGCGTTCGTTTCGATGACATCATCACGCGTGAATATTCACTACGCACCGATGACCGCGGCGCGCACGCCATCATCACGACCGCAAGCGGCCACCCGTACGAATCCGATTTTTCCGGCAACGTGACGGAGCTGTGCCCGGTCGGCGCGCTCACCTCGAAAACGTACCGCTTCAAATCACGTCCGTGGGACAACCACCGCACGACGACAACGTGCACGCAGTGCTCGGTCGGCTGTCAGATGCACACCGATTCGCGTCAGAACACGCTGCTGCGTACGATGAGCGTCGAAGAAGACGACGCGATCAGCGACGGCTGGCTCTGCGATCGCGGCCGCTACAACATCGGCTTCCTCACCGACCAGCGCCGCATCACCTCGCCGCTGTGTAAGATCGACGGCGTTTGGCAGCAAATCGGCTGGGACGACGCGATTGCGCTCTGGGCCAAGTCCATCACCGATGGACTCACGCAACACGGCGCGGCGAGCGTTGGCGCGATCGGCGGCGGCCGTCTGCTCAACGAAGAAGCGTTTTTGCTCCAGCATGTCATGCGCGCCAACGGTGTTGAGAATCTGGACTGGCGCAGCGGCCGACAGTATCAAGCGCACCCCGGCGATTTCGGCGGTACGCATGTCGATCTCGAGAGCGCACAGGCAATCCTCACCTATGGCAGACCGCCCGCGCAAACGGCGCCGATTCTCGACTTGCGGATTCGTAAGGCGGTTTCGCGTCATAACGCGACACTGATCTCGATCGGCGATTTCACCGCGAGCACGGTTATCCCCGATCGTCACGTGGCGACCGTGTCCGACGCGAAGGCGACGATTCCGGCGAGTGCCGATCGCATCGCGTTCGTGTGGGATGGCAGCACGTCGGCGGAAGCTGAGAACCTGTACGCGCTGGCAAACGCCCTGCGCAGCGGCGGCAAACACGTAACGTTCTTCATTGCGGGCGAACAGCCCAATGCCCGTGGCGCCGAGTCGATGGGCATGCTGCCGCGTAACGGCGGAATGGATTCGTACCATCTGCTTGCTGCCGCAGCCGAAGGCAAGGTTCATTCGCTTGCGCTGCTCGGCGTAAATCCGATGCTGCGCTTCCCGCACCGCGGCTTAATCGAAGCGGCACTCGAAAAAACGGCGTTCGTCGTGGTGAGCGATCTGTTCATGACCGAGACCGCCGAGCGCGCGAACCTCATTCTCCCCGTCTGCAGCGCCTTTGAGAAAACGGGCACGACGACCGATCTTGCTGGCGACGTATTACCGGTGAACGCTGCCGTCCCGGCGCCCGAGGGAGTACTCGCAGACGGCGATTTGCTCGTGGCGCTTGCCGCCGAACTCGGAATTCCAATTCCGCTGCCGGATGAGATCGAAGCGCGCGTACGCGCTCTTACTGCGAGGCCCGAACCCGTCGAACGCATGCGACCGCGGGGCACGATGCCCGCGCCGCCGCCCGCCGGTTCGCTGCGTTTGGTGATCGCAACGTCGATCTTCACCGGCGGCGGGACCGTCGCGTTCGATGACCGGCTGCACGAACTGCGCCCGCACGCGCATGCATCGATACACCCCAAGACGGCGGAGCGCATGAAACTCGCCGGCGGTGACGTTATCGATCTCACGACGCCCGACGGGACGATTCACGATCTCGTTGTGATGTTGCAATCGCATGCGCCGCTCGATGCGGTGGTGCTGCTCGACGGTGTGCCGGGATCGCCTGTCACCGCGTTCGCGCGCGCCGAATGGGCTGCGGTGGCTAACGTGCGCAAGTACGCGCGCGAACTCGTCTCGGGAGCGGCGGGCGAATGAACGATCTCATCAACTCCGTTCCGCTGTGGCTGATCGTCCTCATCAAATCGGGGATCGTGCTCGCCGTCGTGATCACGACCTTTGCGTACGCGATGCTCTTCGAGCGCAAAGTCATGGGCTGGATGCAACTGCGTCCCGGTCCGAACCGCGTCGGACCGTGGGGGCTCTTGCAGCCGGCCGCGGACGCCGTGAAGATGATGTTCAAGGAAGATCTCACCCCGGATACCGCCGATCCGCTCATCTACAAACTCGCGCCGTTCATCTCGCTCATCTGCGCGATGGGCGTGTTCGCCGTGATTCCGTTCTCGGAATCGACGGGCGGCGGGCTGTGGGGCACGGGCGCCGATGTGAACGCGGGGATTCTCTTTGTTTTCGCGGTGGGTTCGATCGGCGTCTACGGTATCTCGCTTGCGGGCTGGTCATCGGGTTCGAAATTTCCGCTGCTCGGTAGCGTCCGCTCGACCGCGCAGATGATCAGCTACGAACTCGCGATGACGATGTCCGTGATCGGCGTGCTCATCCTTGCCGGTTCGACCTCGCTTGCAGCGATCGTTCACGCGCAACAAAGTGTCTGGTTTTTCATCCCGCAGATCATCGGCTTCATCATCTACATGATCACGGCCGTCGCCGAGACCAACCGCGCACCGTTCGATCTCGTCGAAGCCGAGACGGAACTCGTCGGCGGATTTCACACCGAGTACTCGGGTCTGCGCTTCGGCTTGTTCTTCATCGCTGAGTATTTGAATATGATCACCGTGTCGTGTCTTGCGACGCTGCTCTTTCTGGGCGGCTGGAACGCGCCGTTCGGGATTCTCTCGGGCATCATCCCCGGGATCGTGTGGTTCTTGCTGAAGGCCGGGATCTTTATGTTCTTTTACATTTGGCTGCGCACCACGCTGCCGCGTTTTCGCTACGACCGCTTGATGGACTTCGGCTGGAAGTTCTTGCTCCCGGTGGCAACGCTCAACTTGATCATCACCGCCGCGGTCATCGCGTACACGTCCAAAGGCTGATATGCGTAAAAATCTCTTCAACGTCGCCGCGATCTTCACGGGCTTTGCAACGACTTTCAGTTACTTTTTCAAGAAGAAGCCGACGATCGAGTATCCCTCGGTGAAGAAGCAGCACGCGCCGCGCTTTCACGGACTCCACGAACTGCGCCGCTACGCCGACGGCAAAGAGCGCTGCATCGGCTGCGAACTTTGCGCGATTGCTTGCCCGGCAAACGCCATCACCGTGATCGGCGCGGAGAATTCGCCGACCGAACGCCACTCGCCGGGCGAGCGTTTTGCCGCGCGTTACGAGATCGACGAACTGCGGTGCATTTTCTGCGGCCTCTGCGAAGAGGCATGCCCGACCGATGCAATCGTTTTGACGCCGCGATTCGAAATGGCGGACTACCGTCGCGGTGCGTTCGTCTATGCAAAAGACCGTTTGCTCGTCGCGCCGGATGAGGGCGTCGGGACGCCACCGGACGAGCGCCCAAATGGCATTCCCGGCGACCTCGGACTTGTCGCTGAGAAGAAGGCGACCGTCGATATTACCGCCGGCTACGAAGCGACCGCGCGCGGCAAGTACCTCAAAGACCACCGGAGGGGACTTGCCGGATGATCGCCTTCTGGATTCTGGCGCTCGCTATGATCGCAAGCGCCGTCTTCATCATCACGGCAAAGAAGCCGGTGTACAGCGTCATTGGCTTGCTCGCGAACTTCATTGCGCTTGCAATCACGTATCTGACCTTGCATGCCGAGTTCATCGCCGTCATTCAGATCGTCGTGTACAGCGGCGCGATTCTCATCCTGTTCCTCTTCGTGATTGCGCTCCTCTCGAGCGGTACAAAAGCCTTCGACGTCGGCCCGGACAAGATGCCCAAAGCCGTCCTCCCCGCTGCGATCGTGGCGTTCGTTGCCCTCGGATTCGTGCTGGTCGGCACGCTGCGCGATAAGCTCGGCCCGGCGGCCGGTGTCGTAACGGCGACGAGCGATCAGACCGGAACCGCGAACGCCTTCGGCAGCGTTGCCGATTTCGGCGCATCGCTCTTTTCGATCAACTTGCTGCCCTTCGAAGTTACGTCGTTCATCTTGATGGTCGCCGTCATTGGCGTCGTGCTGCTCGCCGGCGACGATACGCCCGCGCGCAAAACGGGCCGCAAAGAACACAATCGCGAGTCGATTGTGAAACGGGAGTCGATCACGCGATGAACCTGACCGAATTTGCCGTGCCGATCGAATACTATATCGGCCTTTCCTCGGTGTTGTTTTTCCTTGGCGCGATCGGCGTCGTGCTGCGCCGCAATCCGCTGATCATGCTTATGTCGATCGAGATCATGTTCAACGCCGCCAACCTCGCCCTTGTGACGTTCGCTAAGGCTTGGGCGAATAACACCGGCCATATCTTCGCGTTCCTCGTCATCACGGTCGCCGCGGCGGAAGCGGCGATCGGCCTTGCGATTGTCGTCGTCGTGTTTCGGAAACGCCAGAACGTCGACGTCGATGAAGTCGCGGCGCTGAAGGGATGATCGTGCACCACATCCTCGGCGTTGACGGCCAGTTTCCGTTGCTCTATCTGATCTGGCTCTTGCCGCTCTTCGGCGCGATTCTGCTCTGGGCGTTTGGCCCGCAGCTCAAATCGCTCGCCGGTCCGATCGGTTCTGCCCTCATCGGCACGGCGTTCGTCGCTTCACTCGTTGAGTGGGGACTTGCGACGCAAGCTGTCGGTACGAACGGCGCGATGCTCTACGGCGCGCATATGTCGGTCCTTACGTGGACCAAAGGCTTTGACTTCGGTCTGCTCTGGGATCGTCTCTCGCTGACCTGGACGCTGATCATCACCGGTGTCGGTTTTCTCATCCATGTGTATTCGATTGGATACATGAACGGCGAGCGCGCTTTCGCACGCTTCTTCGCCTATCTCAATTTCTTCGTGTTCGCGATGCTCACGCTCGTCTTGAGCGACAACTTCGTCGGACTCTTGGTCGGCTGGGGGCTCGTTGGCCTCGCCTCGTATTTCTTGATCGGTTTCTACTTCGATCGGCCGAGCGCCGTCGCGGCATCGCGCAAAGCATTTGTCATCAACGTCGTCGGCGACGTCGGTATCCTTTACGCCGTATTCCTGATCGTCTCGAAGATCGGTTCGATCGCCTATGGCGATGCATTCGCCGCGGCACAGTCGGGATTCACGCCGGGCGAACTCACGACGATCTGCATCGCGCTCTTCATCGGCTGCGCGGCGAAGTCGGCCCAAGTGCCGCTCCACACGTGGCTTCCAGACGCGATGGAAGGTCCGACACCCGTTTCTGCGCTCATCCACGCCGCAACAATGGTTACCGCCGGCGTGTACTTGATCGCGCGCTGCTGGCCGTTCTGGGTTAACTCACCGGACGCGCGCGCACTCGTCGGCGCCATCGGTGCGATTACGGCGCTCACGGGTGCCGTGCTCGGCATCGCGCAGTGGGACATCAAACGTATCCTCGCTTACTCGACCATGTCGCAAATTGGCTACATGATCATGGGTGTGGGTGTCGGCGCGTTCGATGCCGGCGTCCTACACTTCTTAACGCACGCGTTTTTTAAAGCCCAGTTGTTTCTTGGCGCGGGCATCATCATCCACAATCTTTCGAACGAACAAGACATCCGCAAGATGGGCGGCCTGCGTAAGCAGATGCCCTTCGCGTTCGCCGCGATCTTGGTCGGCGTGCTTGCGATCTGCGGCATCCCGCCGTTTAGTGGGTTCTTCAGTAAAGATGCCGTGCTCTACGAAACGCTCGTCCACGGTCATCCGTGGCTTTATGCGATCGGCGCACTAACGGCCGGACTCACGGCGTATTACATGTTCCGTTTACTCTTCGTGACGTTCTTCGGCACGTACCGCGGCGATGTCGATCCGTCGTCGCTTGGCATCCGTCATCCGGAGCTTGCCGGCGTTCATGCGCCGCACGATGAGAACGCGCACACCGAACACGCGCACGCACCGGCGTGGCTGATGTCGGTGCCCGTCGCGATCCTCATGGTTCCAGCGACCTTGATTGGATTTCTGTATCTCGGCGGACGCGAGAGCGTGTGGGTGAAGTTCTTCGCGCCGGTGTTCAACACGGGCAGCGAATCGGCCGCAACGCCGATCCTCAGCGAGCTTGCCTCGACCCTGCTCGTGCTCGCCGTCGTCCTCGTCGGGATCGCGGTTGCCTATATACGCTACGCGCGTGCCGGGTTCTTCGCAAATCCGATCGAGCGGCTGCGATTGGAATCGATTCGCATGCCCGCCCCCCTTACGAACGCCCTCTACTTCGATCTTGCGATCGACTATCTGGTCGTCAAGCCGACGCAACTTTTTGGCAAAGTCTGCGCGCGTATTATCGATCCGATTGTGATCGACGGCGCCGTGCGCGAAGTCAGCCTCTCGGCATCGTGGCTTGGCCATCTCTTCCGGAGCTTCCAAACCGGACTCGTGCGCGCATATGCGTTCGTCATCGTGTTCGGCGTTGCGTGTTTTGCTGCGTACTACGCAATCGCCGGAGGGGTGCACTAGTGGCCGCTACGTTGTGCATCATCGTCCCGATCCTCGTGGGCCTAGCGCTCTACGCACTGCCGAAGAAGAGCGATCGCATCGCGCAGATCATCGGTATCGTGCTTGGCGGGATCATCGTCGGCTTCGTTGCGATCAGCGCAAATGACGCCGACGTGTCGGTTCGCTGGCTCTCGCGTCCGTTCGAGGCACGTTTCCACGTCGGCTTCGGCGGGATCTCGTATTGGATCGCGCTTCTGCTCGCGATCGCGACGTTCTCCTCGCTCATTGCACTGAGTGCCGCACGCGCGCGTGACTTCGTCGCGCAGATGCTGATTCTTGAGGGCGCGATGATGGGCGTGTTCCTTGCCAAAGATTTACTGCTCTTCGCGCTCTTTTGGGACTTCATGCTCATCCCGGTGTTCGTGATGATCGTCGGTTGGGGTGTTGCATCGCGTCGGAGCGATGCGATGAATCTCGGGGCGCGCGGAACACGTCAAACGGCCGCCTGGCGGTATCTCATTTACAACATGGTCGGCGGTCTTGTGCTGCTGCTTGCGACGGCCGCATTCGGCATTGCGTATGGCTCGACCAATGTGATCGGTGCGACCGGCGTTACGCCGCTCGGAGAAGTCTGGGCACCTTGGATTCTCGCGGGATTCGCGTTCGCGTTTCTGATCAAGACGCCGGTGTGGCCGCTCCACACGTGGATGCCGGAGACGTACGCGGAGCTGCCTCCTGAAGTCGTTGCCGTCGTGAGCGCGGTGCAGTCGAAAGCCGGGCTCTACGGCTTCATCGTCATCGGTCTGCCGCTCTTCGCAAACGACATGCACCGGTTTGCGCCAGTGATGTTCGTGCTGGGGCTGATCGCGCTCGTCTACGGCGCGGCGATCGCACTCGTCCAGACGGATGCAAAGAAGATCGTCGCCTACAGTTCGCTCTCGCACTTAGGGCTGATCCTCATTGGGATCTTCAGTTTCAACGCGCTCGCGCTGCAGGGCGCTGTCGTGTATATCATCGCCCACGGCTTGTTCTCCGCGGCGCTGTTCCTTACACTCGGGTATATCGAGCAACGCGAAGAAACGCGGGAGATCAACCGCCTTGGCGGGCTTGGTGCCGACAATCCGCGCCTTGCGGGCGGATTGATGCTTGCGGCGCTTGCGGCGCTCGGGCTACCGGGTCTGGCCGGATTTGCGGGCGAGTTGCTCATCATGAGCGGACTCTTCGCGGCGGGCTACTGGTGGGCGGCGCTCATCGCGCTCGTGCCGATCGTGCTTGCCGCAGCGTACATGCTGCGCCTCTTCCAAATGACGATGAACGGACCGCACAACGCGGACCTGCCGCGTCGGCGCGACCTCACGTGGACGGAGGGTCTGGCACTGACGCCGCTCGTGATCGGCGTGGTGCTGCTAGGCGTGAACCCCGGCCCCGTAGCTACTGCAACGGCGAACGCGATTCACGCGGCCGTCGCGCTCGTTCCCGGTGCAAAGGATGCCTCGCGGTGAATCCTACCTTCGCAAACGCCGTCACGGCCCCCGATGTCGCCGCGTTGCTCCCGACCTTCATCGTCGCGGGGACGGCGCTCGTCGTTCTCTTCTTTGATTTCTTTGCGCCAAAGAGCGCGCGTCGCTGGCTTGCGATCGGTCTTTCTATTCTCGGCCTGATCGTTTCGGCGGTGATGACCGCGCACCAATACGGCCACCCTGTGGTTGCATTCTCGGGCGCGTATCTCGTCGGCGGGTTCAGCGTGATCTTCAGCGAGATCACGATCGTCGCAACGATCATCTCCCTCTTGCTCACGCTGGGCGTGGGCCGCGACGATCAAATCGCGGGCAGTTCGGCGCTCGTCCTTTGGAGCACGACCGGCGCAATGCTGATGTCGGGAGCGGGAAATCTGATGATGATTTTCCTCGGCATCGAGTTGCTCTCGCTTGGCCTCTATTGCCTGTGCGGGATGTCGCTGCGTTCGACCGCGCGCGAATCCGCGCTCAAATATTTGATCCTCAGCTCGATGGCCTCCGGCTTCATGCTCTACGGCATGGCGCTGCTCTTCGGAGCGACCGGCAGCGTCTCGCTGGCAGCACTCGCCTCGGCGCACGTCGGCGCGCTCTTTGCGATGGGCGTCGGCTTGTTCTTAATCGGGATCGCTTTCAAACTCAGTCTCGTACCGTTCCATGTCTGGACGCCTGACGTGTACGAGGGCGCACCGCTTACCGTTACGGCGTATATGAGCATCGTGACGAAGGCCGGCGTGCTTGCCGTCCTCGCGCGCATTGCCTACGCCGCGCTTCCCGCAGAATCGGCGACGATGCTGCTCGTTCCCGTATGGGCCGTTGCGGGGCTCTCGATGATCGTTGGCAACCTCGCCGCACTCGCGCAAACCGATCTCAAGCGTCTGCTTGCGTATTCCGGTATCGCGCAGGTCGGGTACATCGTCGCGGCATTCGCGGGTCGCACGGACTACGGTCTGCGGTATGCGATGCTGTATTTTGCGGTGTATTTGTTTATGAATCTCGGCGCGTTCGGCGTGCTCGCGTTGATGTCGCGTGACGGCGAGACCGGGCCGCAACTCGCATCGTTCACGGGCCTTGCCTATCGTCGTCCGTGGCTTGCAGGAGCGATGACGTTCTTCTTACTCTCGCTTGCGGGCTTACCCCCGACCGGCGGTTTCACGGCCAAGATTCTGCTCCTTGCCTCGACGACGAGCGCCGGTTACGTGTGGCTCGCGCTGCTGCTCATTCTTGGCACGGCGATTTCCGTGTATGTGTACTTCAAAATCGTGCGCATCATGTTCGTGCGAGCGGATGAGGCACACGTGCGCGACGAGCGAGGCCCGAATTTCACGCCGTGGATCGGTATTGCCGTCTGCGCGGCGGCCGTGTTCGTGCTCTGTTTCTATCCGTTGACGCCGAGCGACGTCTTGCCTGCGATCAAGTGAAAAAACGCGTGAACAACTCCGGTACGATGGTCGTTCTCAACGTCTTTATAGCGCTGATCGCCTGCGTTTCGCTTGTTCTTGCCACCTTTGTAACGCATAACACCACGGGGATCATCTTGAACGTGTTGATCCTGGCCATTGCAATCCTCGGAATCGCTCGGGCCCGGCGTCTACCGCGCGCGTGACCAACCCCTCGACGCACTCGCTGCGTTTTCGGCTCCATGTCCCGGCGCATTTGAACGGTGAGACGCAGGTGCCACTGCTCGTCGCATTACACGGCTGTACGCAAAATGCGAACGATTTTGCCGAGGGGACGCGCTTCGATGAGCTCGCTGACCGCTACGGCGCGATCGTCGCCTATCCGGAACAGACCGAACGCGCGAACGCACGTCGCTGCTGGAACTGGTTTCTCCCAGAAAATCAGTCGCGAACGAAAGGCGAACCGGCCGCGATCCTCGCGATCGTGGAAGAAGTATGCGAACGGCTTAATGTCGACCGCTCGCGCGTCTTCGTAACGGGTCTCTCGGCAGGCGCGGCGATGGCTGCGATCCTTGCCGAGCAGGCACCGGACGTTTTCGCCGCGGTGGGTCTTGTGGCGGGGATCGCGCTGCACGTTTCGCACGATGTGCGCACGGCCTACAGCGCGATGCGCGGCGACCTCGATGCCGACGCGCTCGTGCCGATGCTGACTCCCGGCGAACCCGATGCCTATCGACGGATGCGTGCGATCATCTGGGCCGGTGCGCGCGACCGCACGGTCGCTCCGGCAAACGCGCAACTGCTCGCGGTGCAATTTCGACAATTGCTGCATCTCCCTGAAGATGGAAGCGAACTGACGGTCATGCCCGACGGCCTGCTCTCACAGTGGAGCGACGAGCACGATCGCGTGCGCGTCGTGCTGCGCACGATCGAAGAACTCGGGCACGCCTGGAGCGGCGGAAGTTTACGCGGCTCGCATACCGCTCCGAAGGGACCGAGTGCAAGTGAGGCGATCATGCGATTTTTCCTCGACGAACCGCACGCGAGCGCATGAAACGCTCGAAACCGGCGGCGTTCTTTTGGTCAGTGGTCCTGATCGCCGCGATTTTCGAACTCGTCCTGGCCGTTCAAGGTGGGCACGGCGGTACCGCGGTTGCGATCTACGGCGCGCTTGTCCTGATCATCGGGTACGTGGTTCTCGCGACGATGCCGCGCCGAACGCATTCGCGCAAACGCGCGCGCAGGGGACGGCGCTAAGACATTCCCGCAGCGCGGACGACGGCTCGGACGAGCGCATGTTCGGGCTCGATAAATCGCAAGCAGATGGTATAGTGGTTATCGCCGGGCGACTCGTAGTACGCTCCAGCCGATCCGGTCGCCACCCAAGCCTTCACAAACGCGCGGGCTTGTTCTTTGAATGAGTCGGATTCTTTTGCACCGGCTGCCGCGACCATAAAGACGTTCGTTTTGCGGACCAGTCGCAAAGGTGAGAGCGTCGCAACATCCTCATCGGTGAGATTGAGAAAGTCTTGCGTGAAGGCGTACTTCATCGGTTCGAGTTCGTGCAGGCCGCTGATCGAGACGAGCCCGCCGACAGTGTCTTCCGGCAGCAGCTGCGCGCGCCAATCTGTGAGTGCACACATCGCCGCGAGTTGTCCGCCTGCGGAATGGCCGAACACCGTTATTTTGGTCGGGTTGAAGCCAAACTTCGCGGCGCTCCGCGAACAATAAGCAACCGCGCGGATGGCTTGTGCGGTGATCTCGCGGAGTGTCACGCGCGGCGCGAGGCCGTAGTTGATGACGCCGACGTTGATGCCGCGCTTGACGAGCTCCTCGGCTACGAAACTGAAATCGTTTTTATGGAACCGCCGCCAGTAGCCGCCGTGGAAGAAGAGTGCGAGCGGACCCGTACAATCCTTGGTGCGAAAAAGATCGAGCCGCTCGTCCTCGCTCGGACCGTATTGCACGTCGCGAACGGGCGAGAGTTTGTTGCGGACCAGCCGGGATTCCGCCTGGTAGCGATTGCTGAACGACTGAAGGTCGATGGATTTTGACGGATCGTATTCGCGATCGAGCGCTTCGCGGTCGGGCGGGCCGTCGATCTCGACTTCGTCGACGACGAAGTCGGGAGCTTCGGGAATTTCAGGAACGTCGGGCAACTCGGTCACTTAGTTGACTCGCTTGGTCTGACCGGCCCATTCGCGTTCGCGTAAGACGAACTTCTGAATTTTTCCGGTCGAAGTCTTCGGGAGGTCACCAAATTCGATTGAACGCGGAACCTTGAATGCCGCAATGCGTTCGCGCAAAAAGCCGATCAACTCTTCGGCAAAGAGTGTATTGCCGGGTTTGAGGGTGACGTAGGCTTTGGGGACTTCGCCCCACTTCGGATCGGGTGAGGAAACGACCGCGCATTCCAGGACGGCGGGATGCTCGGCAATGGCTTTTTCGACTTGCACCGTAGAGATATTTTCACCGCCCGAGATGATCACGTCTTTTGCCCGATCGAGAATCTCGACGTAACCGTCGGGATGGCGTACGGCGACATCTCCCGAGTGGAACCAGCCGCCAGCGAATGCCTTCTCCGTTGCGGCAGCATCGTCATAGTAGCCTTTCATCACATTATTGCCGCGCATGACGATCTCGCCTTGCGTCACCCCGTCGGCGGGGACGTCGCTCAGCTGCGAGTCGACGACACGAACGTCGGCGGCATCCATCGTGAAAAGAGCAACGCCTTGGCGGCTTTTGAGGCGCGCCTGCTCGGGGATCGGGAGTCCGTCCCACTCCGAGGCTTTCCAGGCACAGACGGTGATGGGTCCGTACGTTTCCGTCAGGCCGTACACGTGGGTGATCTTCGCGCCGAGTCCCTCGAATTGCGCGATGAGCGTCGGCGAAGGCGGGGCACCGGCGGTGATGACGGAGAGGGCCTGGGCAAACGGAGCAGCGGTCGGCGCGTTGGCGAGTGCGATGAGGACCGTCGGCGCCGCGCAGAGATGCGTGACGCCTTCCCGCGCGATCAGGGTGAAGATCAACGCCGG
>JBBRLI010000016.1:0-73256 GCA_038231455.1 Vulcanimicrobiales bacterium
GCCGAGTTGAACGGCACGAAGAGCGTTGCTGTCGTCGAGTTGGCGGCGGTTGTGGCGAGTGCCGCCGTCACCTGACCCTGATCGGTCGGACCGATTTTGATGTTGCTCGCCGAGATCGCGCGCTGCGAAACGATCGGCTGAAAAATCGCAACACCGGCAACGCCGCTGCCGTCGTACGCCGACTGCGTGATGCGATCGTATTCCGTCGCAAGACCCAGTGCGAACGCGTCGAGCGACTTTCCGTACGCCAAAAGCTTGTTATTGTAGAGGTCGGTGTAACCAGCGAGCTGTCCGCTGCCGAGCGGGACCGGCACGGGGTTGATCGGGTTCGGGTCGTTCGCAAAACCGATGACCAAGCTCGGAACGCCGCTCGTATTGGGGGCAACGACCGAGGGTGCCAAGTGGTAGGCGATCGTGTCGTTAACCAGCGCCCGGCCGTTCACCGTGACGAGAACCGATCCCGTCGATTGGATCGAGGTGGTCGTCGAAAGATATTGCGAGAGTTGGTCGATCAGATGATCGCGCTGGTCTTTGTACGTGTTCGGATTGTCGCCGACCGCCGTCGAGGCCCGGATCTGTCCGTTGAGCGCGGCAATCTTGTCGAGCACGTCGTTGAGTTGAACGACCGTCGAATTCGTCTGATTTTGGACTTGCAGCTCTTGTTGCTGAATTGCACCCGACGCACTGCTCAAGGCCGAGGTCAGGGCATTGGCCGTGCCAACGACGTTTTGACGCGCGTTCGGATCGGCGGGATGTGCGACGAGTCCCTGAATTGCGTTTTGGAACTTGCTGTAGGTGTCGTTGATCCCGCCGCTGGGCTCGGAGAGCGTCGCTTGCGTCGCCTGCAGCTGCTGCTGCTGAATCGTGTAGTAGTTCGATGACGACGAAGCACCGCGAAAGAGGCCGTCGTACGAATCTTGATGGACGCGCGTGATCGACTGGACGATGACGCCGTCGCCGCGTGTCCCCGGACCGAAGTGCGTCGAATAGAACGGGCTGCCCGCGATCGGCGGCGCTTCCGTCAGATTAACGATTTGTCGCGACGCACCGGGCGTCGAGGCATTGTTCAAGTTATCCGACGTGACGTTGAGTGCCGTCTCGAATGCCTGGAGCGATTTGCCGGCAAGGCCTAAGCCAAAGAAACTCATGCGCGGCGGCTCACAAGGACGCTGCCGTCGGGCGGCGGGACGGTCCCGCGACGTTTGTACGTGCCGGGTTGCTCGACGCCGGCGCGTTGGATGATCGCGACGGTCTTCATCAGCCGATCCATTCCGGCAAGAATCAACGATTTGTTATTCTCGTTGGTGAGTCCGAGCGCGTGCGTGGAGACTTGAATCTCACACATATCGCCATACAGGTTCCACGCAATTTCGCGCGGCGCGTACGCGATGACGCTTGCGATCGACATCTCGCCAAAGCCCCGCTTCTGCGTCTCAACGCGGCGTTGGAACACGGCGTTGTGACGGCTTTGCTCGACTTCGAGCTTCCGCTCCGAAAGAGAAATTGCCGTCGTATCGTTTTCTACGAGGGCGCTCGTCATTTCCATCGCGACGGTGTTGAGCACGCGGAGCTGATCGCGCTCGGCGCGCAGCATGTCGGCAAAACTATTCCAGCTATCGCTCATGTGCGGCTCCCGTCGGTGTGCGGAGCCGCAGCGACTACGCTAGGGCGGCCTCGGCGAAGAGACGTCCCAAAATCTTTTCCACGATCTGCTCGCTCGGCACGAAGTACTGGCCCTGCGAAATTCTGCGGCCCAACTCGTTGACGAGTTCCTCGCGAAAAAACGGCGACTGCTTCACATCGGCGGCGAACGCCGCAAGCGAGAGTCCGTCCCCGGCCACGTAAGAATCCGACGGTGAGGACGGCGTGCGCTTGCGCGCTGGCCGATTGGCGGAAATCGCTGAGCTGACTTCCGTCCGGCTGATGATCATGCAGGTCTCCTGGGATTGCTTCCTTGCTAAGGAAAGCATCGGACCAGGACAAGCGCGACTTTAGCATTTTCACGGCCCAACCTCGGGTTCGCGAGGCGACGATTTCGCATCCGTGTTCGGCGCCACAACCGGTAGGGCGGCGCCCGCCGGCGGACCGCTTGGGAGCGAGCCGATGACTGACTGACGGAGCTGTGCTTCCATGAGCTTGCCGATCCCAAGCGAGCCGGTTTTGGCAAGGTCTTCCGCGCGCTTTTCGTCGAGCATTTCACCGAAGGTGCGTTCTGCCTCACCGATCTTGCCGGTGATTGAGGTCTTGGACTGGCCTTCGCGCATCGTCTTGAAGAGCATGTTAACGAACACGCTCTCGAATTGCTGCGTTGCGTCGTGCAGCTTCTTGAGCGCCGAGCGTTGCTCGGAGGTCAGGTTGGCGTCGGCGTCCGGCGGCGGGATGCGATCGATCGACATAACTTAGATGATCTCCACGTCGGCTTGTAGCGAGCCGGATTCGCGCAGTGCCTGCACGATTGCGATGAGATCGCGCGGCGAGACGCCGATCGTATTGAGCGCACGGACGACTTGGGCCAGCGTCGCCGCGCCGTTGATGTAGATGAGCTTGCGGCCGTTCTCTTTTGCTTCGACGCGCGTGTTCGTCTGCGTGACCGTCGGAGCGTTGGTGAACGGGCCGGCGGGTACGGCGGTGTTGGTCGTCGTGATCGTCAGCGAGAGATTGCCGTGCGCGATCGCCACCGGCGCGAGCTTGATGTCTCCGCCGAGCACGATCGTCCCGGTGCGTTCGTTGACGACGACCTTCGCGAGCGAATCGGCATCGAGTCGCAAGTCGCTTGCATCGGCAAGAAAGTTCACCGTGTCGTTGACGTAACGCGAGGGCAAGTTGACGCGTACCGTTTCCGCGTCAAGTGCGCGCGCCGTACCGCCGCCGAAGCGTTTGTTCAGGGCGATCGCGAGGTGTGCGGCCGTTTTGTAGTCGGGCGAGGTCAGCACGTACGAGAATCCGGACTGATCTTGCTGGAGATTGGTCACCATATCGCGCGCGATGATCGCCCCTTGCGGGATGCGGCCGGCGGCAGTGTGATTTTTCGATACGGTATCGGTCCCGGTGCCAAAGCTGAAGCCGCCGACGGACATCGGTCCCTGAGCGGTCGCATACACCAAATTATTTGCCGCTCGCAGCTCGGTCAGGATGAGCGTGCCGCCCTGCAGGCTACCCGCATCGCCCATCGAGCTGACGGTGACGTCGATATTGTCGCCGGAGTGCGCGAAGGGCGGAAGGCTTGCGGTAACCACAACGGCCGCGACGTTGCGCGTGCGCACGTCCTGCGAGGTCGTCGAGAGACCGAAGGTTTGCAGCACGTTCTGAATCGTCTTCGAGGTGAAGGCAACCGAAGTCGAATCGCCCGTTCCCTGGAGACCGGTAACGAGTCCGTAGCCGACGAGTTGGTTACTCGTTACGCCTTGAACGCGCGTGATGTCTTTGAGACGAACGTCTTGCGCTGAGGCGGGAGCGGCGACGAGCGTCGTGCTTGTCACGAGCGCGGCGAGAGCGATAAGTGCGAGTTTCTTCATCATCAGAATAAGAAGTCCAGAATCTTGCGAATGATGCCCTTATTCTTCTCTTGAAAGTCGCCGGCAAATTTTGCTTGCACGTTGGCGATGCGCGTCGAGAGCACGGTGTCGGTCGAGTCGATGTCCTCAGGACGAACGACGCCTGTCACGTGCAACGTTTGATTTTGACCGTTAATATTGAGGCCTTGATCGCCCGCTACCGCAAGCGCACCGCTCGGCAGCACATTCGTGACCGTCGCCATCATCGCGCTCACAAACGAATTCGTGCCGTTGCGCGTCTTCGAGGACTGCGCGGCGGTCGTGCCGCCGATCCCCGTTGGGAAGCGCAGGATGCTCTGCGCGAGGTTGCCGGTGCCCGCTCCGAGGTTGACGTTGTAGCCTTTGCCGTCTTGGGAGACGTCCGAACTTGCGGTATTGACCGCGAAGTTGAACTGGATCTCGACCAGATCGCCGACTTGGCTTGCGCGATGATCCGGCCCAAGACGCATCGGATGGCCCGGCGCCTGTGCGGGCGGGGCGGCTACGTACAGCGTGTCGGCGGATGCAACGCCCGAAGCCGCGACGAGCGCGGCCAGTATGGCGGTCAGAACGATTTTGGATTTCATGTGTCGTCTCCCGGGAGAGTAAGTTCGACCTTCCCTGGTCCGGTAACGAGTCCGCTCAGCGCTTTGTGCGTCTGCGGATTATAGACAAAGACCGTTTCGCCGAGCGCTCCGCTACTTCGCGCAACGACGTCGGCGGAAACAACGACCGGCCCGTCGTGGACCAGGAAGACGACCATCTCGCCCGCTTTCACGACCTGGACGGCCGTCGTTGCTTCGGGGTAAACCGCGGTGCCTTTGAAGGTTGCCGTACGGATCTTGCGACCGATGAGCGCGTCGAGACCGACGGTCATGCGTCCGGTCGCGGGAACGCGATCCAAGATTAAATCTTTTTCGCTCAAGATTGTACCGGCTTCGAGGTCGCGAGCGGCGGCGGCACTGCGAACGAACGCGGTCACGCGGAAGCCCGCCGTGATCGTGCGCTCGAGTTTCCCGTCGACCGAAATCGCAACGGGGACCGTTGCGAAACCCGGATTGACCGTAGGCGCCTTGACGATCGTAACGACGACGTTGCCGACCGGGACGCGCTGGTCGACGATTGCGTAGGCTGGCGAAACGACGCGATCGGCATCGTGAACGACGCCGAGTACGGCAGCTTTGGCAATCGAGCTGATCGTCGCTCCGGCCACGACCTGCTCGGCGCGCGGCGCGGCGACGCTTGCGTTTGCAAACGTCGGCGCGACGAGCGCGAGAAAGGCGGCGGCAAGAGCGATGCGGCGCATTAGCGTTTCGTGTTGACCGCGGTCGTGAGGATCTCATCGGAGACCGTCACGGCCTTGGAGTTGGCTTCGAAGGCGCGCTGCGCGGTGATCAGGTTGACGATCTCTTCAACGACCGCGACATTCGACTGCTCGATGTAGCCGCCCTGAAGCGTCCCGGCACCGTTGAGTCCGGGAGCGGTGATCGTCGGTGCGCCCGAGGCGCCGGTCTGCACGAACAAGTTGCGGCCCTGCGGTGCAAGTCCGGCGGCGTTGGTGAAACGCACGAGCTGGATCTGACCGAGTTGCTGGGGCTGCTGCTGTCCGGGGACGAGTGCGGTGACGATACCGTCTTGACCCACTTGCACTTGCACGGCGTTGGCCGGCACTTGCAACTGGGGCGAGAGGAAGTAGCCGTCGGCGGTGACGATCGAGCCGTTATTGTCGCGTTTGAACGTTCCGTCGCGGGTGTAGGCGATGGTGCCGTCCGGCTGCGTGATCTGGAAGAATCCGTCGCCTTCGATTGCGATGTCGAGCGGATTTTGCGTCTGCTGCAAGAGGCCTTGCGTGAAGAGTTTCTCGGACGATCCGACCTTCACACCCAGACCAACTTCTTGGCCGACCGGAACGACGGATGCACCGACGGGCGTACCGGGAGCGCGGAGTTCTTGATAAATCAAGTCCTGGAAGCGCGCTTGGTTTTTGCGGAAGCCCGTGGTGTTGACGTTCGCGAGATTATTGGAAGTCGTATCGATGTTGTATTGTTGGGCGATCATGCCGCTGGCCGCGGTATAAAGTGCTCGCATCATGGCGGGTTATTGCTCCTAGCGGCTCGAGTGGCCGACGTACTGAATCGCTTGATTCGTCGCGTCGTCTTGTGCTTGGATCACTTTTTCATTAGCGTCGAACCAGCGCTCGGCGGCGATCAAATCGACCATCGAGCGTACGACATTGGCGTTGGATTTTTCGAGGGTGCCCTGCAGCACGTTGCTGCCGGTCGCAGGCGTCGGGCCGGCGCCGCCATCGATGAAACGGTTCGAGCCTTCGCTCCGCATGAAGCGCGTATCGCGAAATTCGACCGTTTGAATCTGATCGACGAAGCGGCCGTTGACGGTGATATTGCCTTTGCGGTCGACTAAGAAGTCACCGGAGTCGGGAACTTGGATCGGGTTCCCGTTCTGACCGACAACGGCATCACCGCTATCGGTCACGAGCTTGCCGCTGTTATCGCGAACGAAGCCGCCATCACGCGTGTAGCGCAACTGCCCTTGCGGATTACGCACGGTGAAGAACCCCGGACCCTCGATCGAAAAATCGAACGGGTTGTTTGTTGTTTGCGTCGGGCCTTGTTCGAAGACGGTCGGCGTATCGGGCGTATCGTAGATGCGCGAGCCGAAGCCCAGCGGACCAACGTACGCGACGCCGGCTCGACCGGGCGTGTGCGAACCGGGCGCCGTGCCGTTCTCGGTCTGAAGGCGATAGATCTGCGCCTTCTCGATCGATTCGACTTGGAGGAACGTGCGCTTGAAACCGTTGGTATTCGTATTTGCGATGTTATTCGCAATGACGTCCACGTTGGCTGTCGCGACGACCGCTCCGTTAGCGGCGATATAGAGACCACGAACCAATTGAAAAAGCCTCCGCACGATTGGTGCTCGTGCCCGGCATTGCGCCAAGCGTCGAGCAAGATAGCCATCAATCAATCCGGCTATCCCAGCGGTCTCCACCCGTGCGAAGGGCAGTCCGACCGCTATACCTTTTGGTGTTCGGCAACTTCTTAGAGAACCTTTAGCTTCCCCTCCTCGATGGTGCCACCTCGGGCTCAGGCAGCGGGGATCGATCGTCCTGCGAGCGTGGCGAGAACCGAGATGAGCCCTTGGGGCGTGCTCGCGCGGTCGGTAAAGTCTGCCATCACCGCTGCGATTCGGAGCCGATGGCTCTGCCGCTCCGCTGCGATCTCCGGTGGGACTTCGCGGGACCCGTAGAGCGCGTCCAGTGTCGGTAGGTAGAACGTGCGCAGCAATCCGGTCTGTTGACCGACCAACCCCAAGCGGGCCGAGACTTCGAGCGTCAGATCGGGCAGGACGGCGATTGGCTCGGTTGCTTCGAAGCGCATGATCTGGTCGAAATCTTCAAGGAGGGAGACCGACTCGTTGAAGAGACCCGCGCGCACGAAGGCGCGGCGATTGGCAAGGAGGGCGTTGAGCGGCAGACTATTGGCAATCGAGCTCTCCCACGGCGCGTCGAGGGCAGGACCGCGATAGATGCCCTCGACCGAGGCCACCAGAGCCGAGTCGAGGGCGCGCGGCTCGAACCGCACGACCTGGAGGCGCGCCGAGCTCGCAACGACTTGCGAACCCGTGCGCTCGATTCCCGAAACGAGCGCCTCGAGATGATCGGGCAAGAAGCGGTTGTCCTCATCGAGGAACGCAAGATATTCGCCCCGAGCGAGGCGCAGTCCGAGATTTCGCGCGGCGCCCGGCGGCAAGACCGCGGGCAGCCGCACGTAGGTGATGCGCTCGGCCCAGGGATGGTCGTGGATGAGTTCGCGTAGCGGAATCACGCCGGCGTCGACGACGACGATCTCCCAGTTTGCGAACGATTGCGCGCACACCGAGTCAATCGCGGCTAGGGCTTCTCCCGGCAACCGGGTCACGGGCACGATCACGCTCACGCGCGACTCTCGAACGCGAGCGGGCTCGTACGCCTGGGCTTGTTTACCAAACTGTGCGCGGAGCCGAGCAATCCGTTCGTGGACCTCGCCCGGTAAGGGATCTTCCCCGATCGTCGAGCGAACCGAGGCGACCATCAAATCGATGAAATTGACGAATGAGAGCTGGCGCCCGAAGAGCCGTTCCAGACCCGGGTGATTCGCGTACCGCTCCGCCATCTGCACTAGTTCTATGACGTAGCCGCCGCGATTGTGAAACGACGAGCCGGAGGCATTATTCCCGTGCGCACGCACGCAAGCTGAAGGCTCGGCAAGATACGCAAACCGCTTTCCCTCTGCGGCGCAGCGAATCGCAAACTCCCAGTCCGAGCAAAACGGCAACGTCTCATCGAGCGGGCCAAGTTCTTCGAAGAGTTCGCGCCGGAATAGTGCGGCGGGCAAACACAATTGACAGAACGTCGCGAGCATTTCCGGCAGCTCGTCGCGGATGTCGACATAGTCGAAGGGGAGTTGGCTCGTCTCCGCTTTGACCGCGAACGTGCGCTCGTGCTCGTCGGCAAAGAGAATATTGGTGTAAACGACATCGAGCGCGGAGTTGCGTTCGAACACGGCCGCAAGACGCTCGAGATGGCGCTCGAGAAACCAGTCATCCGCGCACAGCCAAACGATGAATTCACCGCGCGCGTGCGTGAGGGCGCGATTGAAATTGCGGATTAGACCGATATTTTCTTCGTTTTCAAACACGCGCACGCGTGGATCGTGTGCGTATCGCGACCGTAAGACGGTCATCGTCTCGTCGGTCGAGCGATTGTCGGTCACGACGATTTCAAAATTTTCGTACGTCTGCGCAAGGACGCTATCGATCGATTTTTCGATGAATCGCGCGTAGTTATACGACGGAATCAAAACGGAGATGAGCGGCTTCACGGCATTCGGGTGTTTGCCGCAAGACCGGCGATTTCACTCTTCGCCTTACGGCGTCGTCACTTCCACCGCCGGTAAGAGGGCAGCGAATCGCTCCTCGACCGCGCGCGCGCCCGGGGGCCGGGCCGCCGGATCGAAATCCAAGAGCGCATCGACGAGCGTGACGAGCCCCGGGTCGTGACCGAGGGGTGGAACGCGAATTGGCGCAGCATCCGGCCCGATTCGACTCAGGGCAATCATCCAGGCCGGCGCTTTGCCCTCCGGGAGCTCCCCCGTCATCATTTCGTAGCACACGACGCCAAGAGCGAAGAGATCGGATGACGGCGTCGCCGGCGACCCGGTCATCAAGCGCGGTGAAGCATACGGCATCGAGCCGACCACGATGTCATCGCCCGGGGGTGGCTCGTGGTCGTCTGCTTCGAGGCGAGCGAGGCCAAAGTCACCGAGTTTCGGTGTGCCGTCCGCATCGATGAGCACGTTAGCGCTCTTCACATCACGATGGACGATGCCGGCTTCGTGCGCGATGCAGAGCGCGCGGGCAATAGCGATCGCAAAGTGCACCGTTTGAGGATCGGGAAACGGCGCGTGCTCGCGAATGAGCGTGCGCAGCGAACCGCCCGGAACATACTCGAGAACGAGGTATGGCCGCCCCTCGTGTTCGCCAATGTCGTGAATAGCGATTACGCTGGTGTCGTCGATTTTCGCGACGGCGCGGGCTTCGCTATAGAGGCTCTCAGTGACGACCGGGTCGGAGGCAAGTCGCGGCTGTAACAGCTTGATCGCGACCGTGCGTTCGAGCACCGTATCGAAAGCTTGGTATACAACGGCCATGACGCCGCTTCCGACCACGTGATCGAGCCGGTACCGGCCTCCGAGAAGCGCTTCATCCATCGCCTCTCCATTCCCATAAAAAGAGCAGGCCCCCAGTAAGGAGGCCCGCTTCTTTTCTACGAGATCGCCGCCAGCGGCTAGATTTGCATGCGGGCTACTTCTTGATACGCCTCGAGCAGTTTGCTGCGCATCGCCATGGTGAACTCCATCGCGAGATTCGCCTCTTCGACCGACGTCACGACTTTTTGGAGGTCGTTCGTCTTGCCGCTTGCGAGGTCGCGCTGGTTAGCATCAGAGGTGTTGAGCTTGGTATTCGCATCACTCAGCAGGCCGACGACCGTGTCTTTGAAAGTCGGGGGCTCCGCGGCGACGCCGGTTGGGTTGATGCCGCCGACGGGCGGAAGCGGAGTGATCGTCGGGGCGTTTTCGCCGATATCGGCAACGAACGGATTGGATTTCGAGATGGCCGGGAGCGCGGAGGCGAAATCCATTAGGCTTTCAGCAGTCCGAGGGTAGCGGTGCCCATGGCGCGCGCTTCCTGGATCGCGGTGACGTTGGCTTCGTAGGCACGCGAGGCGGACATCATGTCGACCATTTCTTTGACGACTTCGATGTTCGGCATATGAACGTAGCCCTGGGCGTCGGCGTCGGGGTGCATCGGATCGTAAACGAGCCGGTCGGGACCGGGATCGTTGACGATTCCGACGGCTTGTACGCCGGCAAGGCCTTTGGAGGGCTCATTCGGATCGAGCGAATCGCTCTTGGATTCATCGAGCTTCTGCGCCATGACGGTGAGCTGGCGCTTGAACACGCCGCCTTCGGGTGTGCGCGTGGTATTGACGTTCGCGATGTTATTCGCGATGACGTCCATACGCAGGCGTTCGGCCGAGAGGCCGCTTGCACTGACTTCAATCGAGGAATAGAAACCCATGGATTAGATTCGCTCCGTAATCGCTTGGCGCATGCGCGTGTACTGCACGGCAAGCAGTTGGTTCATCGTTTGCGCGTAGCCCGAATTGATCGCGAGCTTCGCCATTTCCGAATCGACGTCAACGTTATTGCCGTCGAGGCGTTGCACCGTCAAATCGTCTTTTTGCGTCCAGATTTCAAACGGCTGGGGCGCCTCGGCGCCGCCAATCGCAAAATGCTTCTTGTCCGTGGCGGCAAGTTCGAGCTGGTTCGGATCGGCATCCGACCCAAGCGACGCGGCCAGCGAATCTTTAAAGCTCACATCCGTCCGATGGTAGAGCGGCGTATTGACGTTCGCGATATTGTTCGCGATCACGGCATGGCTTGCGCCCGCCCCATCGACGGCATTCTTGAGTAGGTCGGCGGTCACGCCGAAATTGATCTCGCTCAAAATGACATCCTCACAGCTCTACGTTCGGTCGGGATCGATGCGGACCTTAGCGCGAAGCAAACTGCGCCGCGTGGAGTGTGGCGTAGGCCCCACCGCGCGCAAGCAGGCTCTCGTGTGTTCCGACTTCGGCTACGCGGCCGCCTTCTATATAAAGAATCTTTGACGCACGCCGGATCGTCGAGAGACGGTGGGCGATGATGAGGGTCGTTCGTCCGACCAGAATCCGGTCCAGGGCCTCGTCGATGAGCTGCTCGGAGTGGCTATCGAGGGCGCTGGTCGCCTCATCGAGGATCAGGATGCGGGGGTCGCGCAAAATCGCGCGGGCGATGGCGATGCGCTGACGCTGGCCGCCCGAGAGCCGAATGCCGCGCTCGCCGACGAGCGTGTCGTAGCCCTCCGCGAGCTTGGTGATAAATTCCGCGGCGTTGGCCTCGAGTGCCGCGGCCTCGATCTCGGCGCGGCTAGCCTCGAGTCGGCCATAGCGAATATTCTCAGCGAGCGTGCCGTTGAAGAGTTGCGTTTCTTGCGGCACGAGCGCGATCCGGCCGCGTAAGTCGGAGAGGCGCATCTGCGCGATGTCGACGCCGTCGACCGTGATCCGGCCGCCTTGCGGATCGTAGAATCGCGGAACGAGATTGACGATGGTCGATTTCCCCGAGCCCGACGGGCCGACCAGCGCGACCACATCGCCGTGCAACATCTCAGCGTCGAGGCCGTCGAGGACGGGCGGAGAGTCGGCGTTATACGCAAATCGCACGCCCTCGAAGCGGATATCGCCGCGCATGTCCGGGAGCGCGATCGCACCCGGGGGATCTTCGCGCTCGATCGGCAGATCGAGGATTTCGAACACGCGGCTCGCACCGACGAGTGCGCGGGCGAAGTCGCCAAGGAAAATCGAGAACCGGTTCATCGGGTTGATCATCAGCGCCGCCGCGCCGAAGAAGGTCGCAACGGCGGCCGGCTTCAAGCGCCCAAGCGCGACTTCGCGGACCGTCATCACGACGAGCAAAATGATTGCAAATGAGACAACCGTTGCGATCACGGGCGCCTGCGTTTGGTTGAGTTGCGTGACTTTCATGTAGTCACCGAAGAGGCGCTCGTTTGCGCCCTCGAAGCGTTCGCGTTCGAAATCTTCGCGGCGGAATGCTTTGACGACGCGCTCGTTCTGCAGCACTTCGGTGAGATTTGATGAGAGATCGGCGATACGGTCCTGCGCGCGTTTTGTTCCGGCAACGACCAGTTTATTGAACCGACCGATGACGATCGACACGAACGGCGCGCACGTGAGCAGCACGAACGCCAGCAGCCAATCGACATAGAACATCGTCGAGAGCGCGCCGATGAACGTGACGCTGACCTGCACCATTTGCGGGAGCGAAATGCTTACGGCATCCGTCATCATCGGCAGATCGCTTGAGAATCGCGCGATGAACTCTCCCGAGCGCCAACGATCGAAATCCAGCATCGGCATCCGGTTGACTCGATCGAAGAGTCGCAGACGCAGCCCCGCGATGAGCCGCTGGCCACACCAAGCGGTAATGTAGCTCTGCGCGTAGCCGGCAAAATTCCCGACGACCTGCGAGACGAAGATGATCAGCGCGACGAGCACCACGCCGCTCCAGACGATCTCGGTTGGGATCGTGATGCCGCCCCAGCCGCGATGCTCGAAGTGGATGACGTCGGTGAAGACGATCTCGGGCAGCTTAAAGAGCGCTAGCGGCGCAAGGCCCGCGATGACACCCAGAAACGTCGCGAACGCCAGGCGGCCGTAATACGGGCGCGCTTCGATGAGAACGCGGCGAAGGGTCGGACTAATCACCGGTCTGCGCTTCGCCCCGGTGCCGCGAAACCTTTACGCCGCACGCCCAGTACGTGGGGGGCAGAATCACTTGCGGAGGGACTTGAAGCGTGGATTGCTACTATCACAACGCCGTACCGTCGGTCGCGCTGTGCAACGACTGCAAAGAGCACCTGTGCGCGACGTGCCGCGGCGATGAGGGCATCTGCCCCGGCTGCCGCTTAGCGCAAAAAATCGATAACGCAACGCGCGTCCAGCGCGAGTTGCACGGTGAGGTTCCGTCCCGTTCCCAGCGGCAATACGCGCCGCCACCTCCGCCGCAGCCGGGACCGCCCCAGACGCGACCCACGGCGACGGTCGCCGTGCGCACGGAAACGCGCGCGCTCATTGCGCTCGGCTATCCCTTCTGGCCGCTCGCGCTCATCGCGCTGCTCGATTCGAAAGCCTCGCCGTTCGTCAAGAAACAAGCCTGGCAATCGCTCGCGTTCAATTTTGGAATGTACGCATTCGGATTCGTGCTCCACGCAATTGCTGCGATTCCCGTGCTCGGCTGGTCGGCCTGGCCGCTCTTGCCGTTCGTCGTTCCCTTTGCGTTCGTCGCAAACGTGATCTACGGATTCAAGACCTGGCAAGGCGAGGACGTGCGCATTCCGATCGTGACCGATCTTGTCGAGGAACGCTTGCCCGCGACCTAATCCCTACGCGGGAACGACTTCGCGATTGTAGCGTTCGAGAAACGCGCGAGCCTCGCATTCGTGATCGAGGATCGGAAGCGGATAATCGGCGCCGCCGAACAGTGGCAGCGCCATCTGCTTAGCGCGCCGGCCGATCGCAGGATCGAGAATCGCTTGATCCGGAAACGTCGCGATCTCGGGGATCCAGCGCCGCACGTACGTGCCAAGCGGATCGAAGCGTCGCGCTTGTTTGAGCGGGTTGTAAATGCGCGGATACGCCGCAAGGTCCGCCCCGACACCTGCGACCCACTGCCAATTCCCGGTCGCAAGCGCCGGTGTATCTTCGGTGAGATAGCGGTCCCATTCATCGCGACCGACCCGCCAGTCGACGCCAAGATCGAAGCACAGAAAAGACGCGGCGATCGCGCGCACGCGTGGATGCATCCAACCCGTAGCGCGCAGTTCACGAATCCCCGCATCGACGAGCGGAAACCCCGTGCGCCCGCTGCGCCACGCATCGAGGTGGACGTGTTTGCGTGCAAAGGTGAAGTCGCGCATCTTCTCTTGCAGCGGCGCCTCTTCGAGCGATTCGTTGTACCAGGCGAGCTGCAAAAAGAAATCTCGCTGCGCGAGCGACCGCAAAAACAGCTTGAGCGACGTGCGCTCTTCGGAAAGCAAAAACGGATCGGAAGCGCGTTCGCATGCGGCACGAACAACCGTCCGCGCCGCGATGGTGCCGAACGAGAGATCGGCGGAGAGATGCGAGGTTGCTCGATCGGCGGGGTCGTTGCGCGCGATAGCGTAATGCACGACATCCGATTCCAAATACGCAACGAGTCGCGCGCGAGCGGCGCGTTCACCCACCGCATATGGCAGATCCGCCCGCGACCCGAATTCGAGCGGCTCTGGCAGTACTTCGCTGGTGATTTCCACGCTCGCAAGTGTCGCCTTAGGCGCCGCGGCGATCGGCAAGAGCGAACCCCAGCGCTCGTGATACGGAACGAACGCGCGATAGCCCGCACCAGAATCGGAGCGCGCCAAAGCCGTATCTTCGGGCGGAATCGCCGGCGAATCGTGAACGGGTCCGGCACGTAGGCCAGCCTCTTCGAGCGTCGATTGCAGATCACGATCGGCGCGGACGCTTTTCGCGTCATACGACACGCTCCATACGACCGTTCCGGCGCCCGCGGCGCGCGCGAGCGATCGTAAGATCGTCCCCGGCGACCCACGCCGCACGATGAGGCGGCTCCCAGCCGCCCGCAAATCGGCATCGAGCGACTGAACGGCTGCGCAGTAAAACGCAGCACGTCGCGGCGACTGCCGCAGTCGAGCTGCTGCGATCGGGTCAATCACCAAGGCCGCAACGACATCGCCGTGGCGTGCCGCCTCGGCTAGCCCGGCGTGGTCATAAAGCCGAAGATCGCGCGTAAACGCGAAGATAGACCGGGCCACACGAATCGCTTCGCTAGCGGGCAACGAGCTCCCACGTCGATCGTTGATCGGGGGGCCTCACCGCGATACCTCCCGTTCTCATCCAGGGCGCTACTTCGAGCTCGTTCCATACGGCGAAATTACGCACCGATCTTGAAAAAGCTTATAACCATCTTTCATTTCAACAAATTGTGCAACTCGTGGCGTCGCGCTGCGTTCGCGCATTCTCGGCCTCAAGTTCTTTGACGCGCGATAGGTCGCTTGCACTCATGCCGGCGTACTTCGAACGCCACAGCCGGATCGTATTGGCGTGGACGCCGTTACGCCGAGCAAGTTCTTCCATCGAAGCCCCGGCGTTTTACTCGGCGAGGATTCGGACGATCTGCGATTCGGTAAATCGGCTCTTTCGCATGGGTGGATCTCCCGTCTGCCTTCATCGGCGGAATTCCACAGTTTTCCCTGGCTCCCGATCCGGGGCCGATCCTAATCCGCATAGTTCACTCAACGATCTGACGCCCGAAGAGGTCGCGCGGTGATCGAAGAAGCAATCCAAAATCGCCGTCATTTCTAGAGCCCTCGCGGTTTAACTATCGGGGGGACGACCCGAGTCAAATCCAGTTCAATCGGAGCGCGGAGTAATTCGTATGCACATGCTCGACAAAAACTGATAAGTTCCATCTCCGGAAGTTCGAAAGTCGGCAATTCGGAATGTAAGCGCCTTCCCCTCGAACCGTGCTCCCAGGCGCACATTTCCCGGTTTAACACCAAATACGATACTGACTAGCCTCCTGTCTACATAGAGGGCCACTACGTGATCGTACTTTTGGCTATCTGCTAATTCTGGAGCGAAAGCATACACCAAAACTTCATTATTTTGAACTGAATAACCATCGATTGTAAGTTGGCTGCCCGGCGGATCAACCGTAACTCCACCAGTAAGAGTGAAACACTCAGCCAGACTTCGTTCGGCAGGCAACCGAGGAAACGGAAGGGCCCGCGATGGCAACGGCTTTTCTGTCGATATCAAATTCATTCCGATCAAAAACGCGAAAATCAGCATTTCAAAGTCCAATGCGAAAATTCAGACGAGGTCAGCAAAGCATCACTACCTATGTAAATTTTGATAGAACGTCGTATAAATCGAACTTAACCCCTGTTGAATAGCGGCCTCCCTACCGTGCACCGCTAAGTAAGCCTGAAACTGATCAAACGTACCGGACGCGATGCCAGCTTGCCCAGCAAGGAACTGAGCCTGACCCGGTTTCCCGGACACTTCACAAAGGTTGGCGAAGAGCCGACCCACGAGGTATGTCTTGGGAAAACAGCGTCGATCATTCAGTGCCGAGTTTAAGTCCGAGGCCGTGCGGGCCACGATGGTTGGAGATCGCAGCCTGACGCAAGTCGCGCGCGATCTGGGGATTAGTGCGTCGCTCTTACAGAACTGGAAGCAGCGAATGCTTGAAGAGAACGAGGATCTTGCCGGCTTGCGATCGGAGACCCTGGAGCAAGAAAATCGACGGCTGCGTCGCGAGAATGCGTCGCTACGCGAGGACCGCGAAATCCTAAAAAAAGCGGCCGCGTTCTTTGCGAAGGAATCCCGGTGAAATACGCATTCATCGAGGAGCAGAGAACGCAGCACCGCGTGAATCGTTTTTGCGCGATACTGAAAGTGTCGCCTGCTGGATTCTACGAGTGGCGTGGCCGTCCGCGAAGTGCGCGATCGATTGCGGATGAAGCATTGCATGCAGATATTGTCCGACTTCACTCTGCGAGTCATAAGACGTACGGGCGACCGCGAATTCACGCCGACTTGCGCGACGAGGGTGCTCGCGTCAGCGCAAAACGAATCGCACGATTGATGCAAAACGGCGGTATTCAGGGGATTCGGCCGCGGCGCTACGTCCATACAACAAACTCGAAGCATCCCAATCCGATTGCGGAAAATATTCTTGCTCGGAATTTTGATCCTCGCGTTATCGGGGGAGTTAATCGCGTGTGGGCCGGCGACATCACTTACTTGCCCACGCGGGAAGGTTGGCTATACTTAGCAGTAGTGCTTGATTTGGGTTCGCGACGCGTCGTTGGTTGGTCGATGGCTTCGACGATGCGCGACGACCTCGTGATCGCGGCTCTCGATTCAGCACTCGCAGCACGACGACCGAACGACGGTACGATTTTTCATTCTGATCGCGGCTCGCAATACGCAAGCGCTGATTTCCGTGCTGTTGCGAAACGACATGGATTGACGCTCAGCATGAGCGCGAAAGGCGACTGCTGGGACAATGCGGTCGTGGAGAGCTTCTTCGGAACGCTGAAATCTGAATTGGGCGATCCAGTTTGGCCAACGCGAGATGCCGCACGCAGCGCTATTTTCAACTACATCGAAGGCTGGTACAATTCCAGACGTCGTCACTCGACGCTCGGCTATGTCAGCCCAATCCAATTCGAGTCGTCGCTGCCGATCGCAGCGTAATCCACTGTCCGGAAAAACGGGGCAGACTCAAATTGACATCGCACTCGGTATACATTTGCCGCCGTCCACGACCGATTCAGTGAATTCTATAACCGCAATTCAGAAAAGGACGGAGCAGCCCGAGTCGGCGTAAGAAATAGTTACAGACTAACGCTCATGATATTGTTGTGGGCGAATTCGACATGGCGCCCTGCCAGGCCCTATTGAGGAACCCGCGATTGGATGCCGGCTCTTTACCAACTCAACCAATTTTCTCGACATTCTCTCTTCCCTTTGTTGTTCGACTGATAGACCGTTAAACAAGCAATCATCAGGGAAATAGGCTTTGTCAGAATAAAACTGCCATTTATTATTTCTCTTGACATACAGGGTTGTAGAGGTTCCGGAACCGTAATCGTTTCCTAAAAGAGCGAGATTGTCGTCTAGAACAAATGATCGAACAGCGACCGGATTAGGACCCAACGCGAAAAGTCGAGCTGACTCAAGATGGTCCACTATCTCGATATCCTCTTTTGATCCAACGTCAGATTGACCACAACTCAGAAGAAAAGCGAGGCTCAAAAATACGAGCTTAGTACTCACTTTATGCGACCCAATTTTCCCGGCGACAACCGCTGGTTAGTAGCGTTGGAAACGAATTGTGCCCAAGTAAGCGACTTTGACTCGTTTCCAGTAGATTCAGCAACTACGGTAGCGTGACCACTAGCATCGACGGCTTCAACCATTACAACATGTGCGTCGTCAATTTTCCCGTCGCCATTCGTACCTTTCATAAAGAGTATATCGCCAACTTGAAATGCGCTTGAATCGAAACTAAAATCGGAGACTGTCTCATTTTGTGAAAAGTAGTTGAGCAGGTTACTTGAATTTTCCGCGTCATTCGTCCGAGTCCATGGCGTACGAGAATATTCGTAACCATCCGAGATCGGGCGACCGAAAGGATCTATTTCGAAAAATGGGGGTGGATCATGCAGATGAAGCTCATTGTTCACTGAACCCTCGAGATCAAGTCCCAGAGCCATTTTGTACACGTCGTAAATATATTTTGTGCAGTGAACTCCTGGAGTTGACTCGGTTCCGTGGACAGATAGTTATTTGACATCAGGCCGCGTCGGTCATCCGACGCACGAGCTGCGTTCGAAGATGATTGGCCATGGCCCATCCAACGACGCGTCGACTGCAAGCATCGAGAACAACGGCAAGATACAGAAAACCTGACCACGTTGGAATGTACGTGATGTCAGCGACCCAGAGTTGGTCCGGACGTTCGGCAACGAATTTGCGATCGACGAGGTCCGGCGCTGGTCGTGCATTTGGGTTTCGCACCGTCGTAGTAGTCCATTTGCGGCGCGAAGCACCGTAGATATTGCGTTCTCGCATCAGACGTGCTGCACGTCTATTCGAAATCGCGATCCCGGCATCACGTAATTCGGCTTGAATTCGTGGGCGGCCATACGTCGACCGCGAGCCCTTGAAGATCGCTTCGATCCGATCACCTAACAAGAGATCCGCTCGCTTACGCGCTGAAGGTTCGCGCGATTGCCAAGCATAGAAACCGCTTGTGGTGACGCCCAACGCCTCGCACATCAATGAAGTCGGATACTCTGCCTGATACGCTCGCACTAGTCCGAAGATTTCTCCGGTATTATGTTCGTTTCGCGAGCGAACCAGGCCGCGGCTTTTTTTAGGATTTCAGTCTCCATTGTCAGCCGCTTATTTTCACGACGCAATCGGGTGAGCTCTTGACGCTCGCTCGTCGTAAGACCATCGTCGCGGCGACCGCCATCGAGATCATCCTGTTTCACCCAGTTCACGATCGTTGTCGCGAGACGGTAAACTCGCGCGAGAGTTCGCTTAAGCCGCGGCCGGCTCGAGCCAGATCGATAATCTTACGCCGAAACTCCGGCGGATAGGACCGAGGGGATTGCTTGGCCATGGTGGACTCTTTCTCCGTAAGTCGGAAAGTGTCCACGAGACCGAGTCAACTCCAGTTACCCAATCGACAAATTTAATATTCGTTAACTACAAGGACTGGACGTATGCGGCGACGTCCTCGACGTCTTTCTCGCTCAGCGGAGACGGATACAGCTTCGGCATCGGTGCTTGCGGATTTTTGATCCACGCGACTGTTGCGGCCATATTCTTTTTCTTCTTCTCGCCGAGCAAGGCCGGGCCCACGCCGCCTTTGGCGCCGCCTGCACCGTGACACTGTGCGCAGTTCGCGGCGAAGATCGTCTTGCCGTGGGCCGAATCGCCCGACATGGCGGCGCTCATCGAGCCACCGGCGGGTGCCGCTGCCACCGACGGAGCGGCAGTTGCCGCTGCCGGATTGGTGGTCGTTGTGGTCGTGGTGTCGGTGCCCTTGCTGCAACCGGCCATCACGAGGCCCGCAACGGCCACGGTTATTAGCGCCAGACGTGTGTTCACGAGTTCATCTCCTTTTGTAGCGGACTACCTATTGGCGAATCGTCGAATGCATCGCGATCGAGTTTTTCGGGTCGACAAAGCGCGAGCTATCGGGTCGTCAAGTTGATCAAACTAGAGTGCCTGAACGTACGCAGCGACGTCGACGACCTCTTTTTCGGAAAGCGTCCCGGGATAGTATTTGGGCATCGGCGGTTGCGGATTTTTGATCCACGCGACGGTCGCCGCCATGTTCTTCTTCTTGTGTTCGCCGATCAGCACCGGGAACACGCCGCCTTTCGTGCCGGCACCGCCGACGCCGTGACACTCCGCGCAATTTGCGGCGAAGATCGCTTTTCCGTGGACCGCATCGCCGCTCACGACCGCGGCGGCAGGGCGCGCTGCCGAGGCACTTGCCGCGGGCGCCGTCGCAGTCGCGGTTGTCGTGGAGGTCGTCGTATCACTGCCCTTGGCGCAGCCAGCAATCAGCAGGGCGCCGGTCAATCCAACGATGGGAAGCGCGTTCACGAGGTTCTCCTTCACACGGGATGGCGGGCAATCCGGGCGTTCGACAATTCGAGGCGGGACTTCGGATGCCCTCACCAAACAGAGCAAGCGTGAGTCGCGTTTTCATTCGATTTGCATTGCCGCGCGATGCAGCCCGACTAGTCGCCGACGGAATATTTACTTCCCCGCCGCCGGCGACCGAAACCTGGGAGGCCCGCATCGCGAAATGGCTCGCCGAGCAGCAGGCGGGTCGCCGCATCATGCTCATCGCCGAGGACGCAAGCGGCCTGCTCGGGACCGTCCAGTTGGTCTTCAAATTCCCGGCCGGCTATAACGATCCCGAAGCGGCAAACGGGATGGACATCGCGATGGTCGAGTCGCTGCGCACGCGCCATGACGCCTCGCCGCTGATCGCCACCCAGCTGATCACCGACGTGCAAGTGCTCGCCAAGAAACGCAATATCAAAACGATTACGTTTATCGTTCCGATGAGCAACAACTCCGGCATCAATCAAGTCAAGTCGTGGGGCTTCCAAGAATTCCGCATCATGCCCGAGGGCGGCAAGATGCTCGCCTTCTTCCGAAAATCGATCGACGACTGATGGAGACGACGCCGCCAAAACCGCTCGAACGTCGCGCCGTCCGCGCGCTAATGTGGACGGAGCGGCTCGTCTTTTTCCTGATTGGCGCGCTGCTCTTCGTCGCGGCGCTCGCGCTGCTCGTCCGTTCGGCGGTCACGCTCTGGACGCTCATCAGCTCACCGACCACCTCGACGATCGGCGTCGGCTCCTCGTTTCTCGATCTCATTCTGCTCGTGCTGATGGTTGTCGAACTCGCGTACACCGTCGTACTCTCGCTGCGCGGCGCGGTGCTCGTCGCCGAGCCGTTTCTGCTCGTCGGGCTTATTGCCGTCATCCGGCGCATTCTCGTCATCACGGTCGGTGAAGTCGGCGGCGCGGGCTCGGGGAAAGCAGGGCTCAACATCGCATCCGAAGTCGAGCTCGGCGTGCTCACCGCAATCGTGCTCGCTTTCGTGCTATCGATTGTGATCTTGCGCTCGCGACCGCGCACGGAAATGATCGTCCTCGAGCACGAGGACTAACGTGCGCGGCACGCGCGCGGTTGTCGCGCTGCTGTGCCTCGCGTTGCTGGGTGCTGCCCCGGCGCCCGGGCCATCGGCGCTGACCGGCGCGCTTCCCGACGGTGCGACATACACGATCGAGGTACCAGTCGATTGGAACGGAACACTGCTGCTGTACAGCCACGGCTACGTGACACCCGGCGAAGCGAATCCCGCGCGCGACGCGGGTGACCCGCGAACGGCCGCCTACCTCCTCGCGCATCGCTTTGCGCTTGCCGGTTCTTCGTATGCATCGACCGGCTATGCCGTTAAGGACGGTCTGCGCGATCAGATCGACGTGCTCGACGTCTTTGCAAAGAGCGTGGGCAAACCCAAGCACACGATCGCCTGGGGCCACTCGATGGGCGGCATCATCACCGCCGGGCTCGTGCAAACCCATCCGGAACGGTTCGACGGCGCACTACCAATGTGCGGGGTCCTTGCCGGAACGACGGCGGGTTGGAACGGGCTTGCCGTCGCCGAGCACGCCTTCAAAACGCTTTTGGCAGCGCACGATCCGCTCAAAGAAGCGCGACTGAGCGATCCCATTGGCAACGTTGCGCTTGCGACGCAGCGTGCAAACGATGCCGCAACGACCCCCGCAGGACGCGCGCGGCTCGCACTCATCGCCGCACTCGACGGCATCCCCGCTTGGTATCCACCGAGCGTGACCGAACCGACCGAGACGGCCGCAAAAACCGATGCGCTCATCGCCTGGCTGCGGCGCGTCTTCGTGCCGTTTGCATTCGGCTATCGCGCCGAACTGGAACATCGCGCGGGCGGCAATCTCTCATCGACCACCGGATTTTCGTATGCGAACGCCTTTGAGGGGCTCGCCGAACGCGAACTGATCGTAAAACTCTATCGCGCGGCCGACCTCGATCTCCGCGCGGATCTGCGCGCACTCGATGACGCACCGCCGTTGACGGCCGACCTGCCCGCGATGATGTATGCGATGCGCAACATCGACTTGAACGGACGCATTACCATTCCGGTGCTCACCGTCCACACGATCGCCGATGGCCTCGTACCGGTGAACGAAGAAGCCGCGTATGCAAGCGCCGTCGCCGCAGCCGGAAAATCAGCGCTGCTGCGTCAGCTCTTTGTCAAACGCGCGGGGCACTGCGCGTTCACCTCGGGCGAAACGATCGCCGCGATTCATCTCATCGAGCGCCGCGTGCTCACCGGCCGCTGGGATGATGAGCCACTGGCCGCGCTCAACGAGCGCGCTTCACTCTACGGCGATGAATACAATTCGAGTCCGCCCGCGTTCGCGCCGTTCACGCCGCTGCCGATGGTGGGTCGCTAGCCGCCGATTTCGCTGAGCGCGCGCATGGCGCTTGCGGTTTGACCGAGTTCGAGATGATGGCGCTCGGGTTTGATGTACATCGCACCGCGGAAGATCGCGGCGAGATCGTCGTGCGATGCGCCATCGCGAACGGGCGTGCGTAGATCGATTTCGTAGTCGCCGAAGAGGCATAAACGAAGACGTCCGTCGGCGCCCAGCCGCACGCGATTGCACGTTTCGCAGTAGTCGTGCGAGAGCGGGCTGATCACGCCCACCGATCCGGCCGCGCCGTCGAAGGCATAATACCGTGCGGGTCCGTTGCCGCCAGGCCCGGCGACCGGCCGCAGATCGCCGAGCGCGTTAATGCGCTCCAGAATCTCGCTTGCCGCGACATAGGAGTCCGCCTGCATCCCGAGGTTTTCTTCGACCGGCATCACTTCGATGAAACGCACGTGAATCGGGCGCGTGCGCGTGAGTTCGGCAAATGCGCCGATCTCATCGTCGTTCTGGCCGCGCATCACAACGCAATTAAGTTTGATCGGCGTCATGCCCTCGGCAATCGCCGCATCGATGCCCGCGAGGACGCGATCGAGACCCGGCCGGCGCGCGATTGCAAAGAATCGTTCTTCTTGCAAGGTGTCGAGGCTAATGTTGACGCGCGTCAGTCCCGCTTCGCGCAATTCGCGCGCTTGCTCGGCGAGCATCAGGGCGTTGGTTGACAGCGCGATATCCTCAATGCCGGGGATGCTTGCGATGCGACGGACGAGCGTTGCAAGATCACGGCGAATGAGCGGCTCACCGCCCGTAAGGCGGATGCTCCTCACGCCTATTTTCGCCGCAGCCTCGACGATGAAGACAATCTCTTCGTAGGTGAGGATCTCGCTCTTCGCAATCCACGGGAGCCCAGCTTCGGGCATGCAGTAGACGCAGCGCAGGTTGCACCGGTCGGTCACCGAGATCCGCAGATACGTAATGGGGCGATTGAACGCATCGGCGAGCGGTTGGACGCGGCCGATCAGGTCGATCACGGGAGCGGGCGAAATTGCCACGACGAGCAGTTCGCCGCTACGGCTTGAACACCCGGTCGGCGATGGCGACGTTGATCTTGTAATCGGAGAACGCCGAGACGATATCCAAATTGAATTTCGGGATGTCGACATGACCGGTCGCCGACTTCACGACGTAGTTCCCTCCCACCGGCATGTACTCTTGATTCAGCGAAATCGACCCGCCACCGGCGTCTTCTTTGTAAAACCAGGTCATCGTCGCAATCGTCGCCGTCTTGTCATCGACTTTGACGTCGATATGATCGATGCGGCCGTTCTTGCGGCGCACGAGTTTGAAGTTTGCGTTCGTGCCGTCATCGGCGATCGGTGTGACGACGTAGATCGCGTTCCACTCGGCAGGCGGCTCGATTTGCGGATACACGCTTTGGAATTTATCCGCAAGCGCCGGGACCTGATCGAAATGGATCGCATTTTTGTTGGGTTTCTTGTAGTATGCGGTGCCTGTGAGCTTGGGGCTCAAATACGGAAACGAATGCGAGGTGATGTCGAGTTTGAGACTCGCCGTATAGCTCGCGAGCCCCGCGTTGACTTTTTGCATCCGCTCGTAGACGGCCGATGCGCCCGCGACGGACGACGAAGCCCCCGTCGCTAGGGGCACCGGGTCGTTTTGCCCGGCGCGGGCGATGCCCGGGGCGATGAGCGGGAGAGCAAGGGCGGCGACGAGCGCCAATCGTTGGATTCGCATGGTGTTCTCGGTTCTAACGCCCGCGCGCGGCGAACGGTTCCAATGCCGCGTCGATCTCCCCGCCAACCGACGGTTCGCGCTCGCGCTCGGCGGCATCGCGCAGTCCCAGAATCGCTTGCGGCGACCCGATCCGTCCGAGCGCCCACGCCACGTGCCCGCGAACGAGCGGATGCGGGTCCGCCCCCAGCGCCCGCACGAGCGCCGGGACGCTCGCGCGATCGCCTTCGTTGCCGAGCGCAACAGCGGCATTGCGACGCAGGACGGCACTGCCGCGCCACCCCACGGCGGTTTTCGCGAAGGTGCGTTTGAAGGCTCCGCTGCGCAGCACAAGCAGGTCGAGGAGTCGCGGAGCAGCGGCGTCTGGCGAGCGCGGTACGAACGCATCGCCGCCGTGCGCTCCGGCGTTGCGCGTCGGCGGACAAACGTCTTGGCAAATATCGCAGCCCCAGACCCACGTGCCGATCAGCGCGCGCATCTCGCGCGGAATCGCGTCGGTGCGCTGCGTAAGATCTGAGATGCAACGCCGCGCATCGATCGTGTAATCGCCGCGCAGTGCCTGCGTCGGGCAGGCAACGATGCAACGCGTGCATGACCCGCACGACGTACGCAGCGGCGCGTCGACTTCGAGCGCAAGCGTGGTGATGATTTCGCCCAGGAAGACGAACGAGCCCAATTTCGGCGCGATGAGATTCGTGTGTTTCCCGACCCAGCCGAGCCCCGCTTTCGCGGCAAACGCGCGCTCGGCGATCGGCGCGGTGTCGCAGGTAACGCGTGTGACCGGCTCGCCCGCGAGTAGGTCGATCTCGGCGGCAAGCGACCGGAGCAGTGTCTGCATGCGCGTGTGGTAGTCCGTCGACCAGGCGTAGTTCGAGACGCGCCCCGTGCCGCGCGGTCGGTTCGTATCGGGCGTCGCATACGCGACGGCGATGCAAATCACCGAACGCGCACCGGAGAGCAGCATGCGCGGCGATGACGCGGTCCGCGCGTAGGCATCATCGTAATTCCACGTTGCAAGATCGCCGCGCGCGAACGACGCACGCAACCGCTCGTGCGTTTGCTCGTCGCCCGTCGCAGCGGCAATGCGAATGGCCCCGACACCGAGCGCCCGCGCGCGCTCGATGATCCGTTCCTTCACAGCGTGGGCAAGCCGCTGCGACGCGCGCGCACCGGATACGCGTCGGCAATCGCTTTAATGTCGCTTTGATCGAGTTCGAGAACGCCAGCGCGTGCGTTCTCTTCAACATGCGCCACGGTCGCGGCTTTGGGAATCGCAAATGCGTTTGTTTCGCGGGTGAGAAACGCAAGAATAACGGCGCTCGTCGTGACGTCGCGATCGCGCGCGATGCGCTCGAGCACCGCTACACCGGATCGCAATTTTTCCGCGGCACCGCGCCCGAAGGGTGTGTAGGCGACCAGTGCAGCGCCATCGGCAGCCAGTGCCGGCTCTTCGTATTCTTCCACGCTGCGTTCACCCAGATGGTACAGCAGCTGATTGCACGCAAGTCGTTCGCCGGCTGGGAGCCCCTCCCGCGCTTCGTTCCATTCATCGACATCGAAATTGCTCAAACCGAAAGACCGGATTTTTCCCGCGTGGCGAAGCGAGGCCATCGCTGCGAGCGTTTCCGCGATCGGCGTGTTCCCCGGCCAGTGCAAGAGATAGCATTCAAGATAGTCGAGCTTCATGCGCTGCAGACTTGCCTCACATGCCTGGATCGTACCGCGCCGCGATGCGTTCGATGGAAGCACTTTGGACACGATAAAGAGCGATTCACGGGGGACGCCTGCGATCGCTTCGCCGACGATGCACTCGGCTTCGCCCGACCCATACATCTCGGCGGTATCGATGTGGGTGAGCCCAAGCTCGATTCCGCGTCGCAGGGCGCGTATTGCCTCATCACGCGCCGCGCCGCGCTCCGGAACGTTCCACGTCCCCTGGCCGATCGCCGGAACGCTCGGACCACCAGGCCCAAACGGCCGCGTGCGCATCACCGGGCCAGCTATGGCAGAAAGTCGAGCGGGACGGCGGCGTCTTTGGCGGAGATTCGCACCTCACCGACGAGCGGCCACGCGATTCCGACCTGGGGATTGCGCCAGCTAATTCCGCCTTCGCTCGAGGGATCGTACTGCACGCTATTTTTGTACGTCACCGCGACCTCATCGGCGAGCGCCAAGAACGAATGACCGAACCCGGGCGGCACGAAGAGCTGCTTGTGGTTGCTCTCGCTCAGATAGAAGCCTTGCCATTTCAAATAGGTCGGCGATTCGCGCCGTAAATCCACGATCACGTCGTAAATACGACCGCGCAGGCATTGCACCAGTTTGGCCATGCGGAAGTCGTAGTGCACGCCGCGCATGACGTTGCGCGTCGACCACGACATCGAATCTTGAAACCACGCATCGGGTAAGCCGTGCTCGGTATAGCGGTTCTGTGCGTACGTCTCCTTGAAGAAGCCACGATCGTCTTCGTGGACGACCGGAATGAAGATTTTGGCCTCGGCAAAGATGGTCGAGAGTACTTGAATGACGTGCTTCCTTCATCGATTGGTGGTGGGCGTGACTCGCCGCCGGGCAACGCGTTTTCCTGCCCGGCGCGGCCTTTAGAAAAAGCCGAATTCCGCATCGAGCGCGGCGTAGGCGAGCAGTCCGTCGCGCAAGTGGTAGAGTCGGCCGAAACCCGCCTCCCGCATGCGCTCGGCGGCCCAGCGTGATTTTTGTCCGACTCGGCATGCGACCACGTAGGCTTGCGCCGTGTCGAGTTCGTGCATCCGACGTTCGAGTTCGCCGGAGGGGATCGCGATGGAATTGGGGATTTCGCCCAGCACGCGTTCGTGCGGATCGCGAACGTCGAGCACGCGCGCGCCACTCTCCAGCATTGCATCGAGTTCGGCAGCATCGACTTCCGGAATCGTCGAGGGCGCCGCAGCCGACACCGATCGATCGAGTTCGCGAATCGTTGGCGAATCGCCGCAGAGCGGGCATGCCGGATCGCGCAAGATCCGCACCTCGCGCACGCGGGCGTCGAGTGCGTCCACCAGCAAGAGCCGACCCGCAAGCGTCGTGCCGATCCCCAAGATCAGTTTGAGCGCTTCGTTTGCCTGCCACGTGCCGATGATGCCGGCAAGGACGCCGAGCACACCGCCCTCCGCGCAACTCGGGACGAGATGCTCGGGCGGCGGTTCGGGAAAAAGACAGCGATAACACGGGCCGCCGGGCATGCCGAAGACCGAGACTTGTCCGTCAAACCGAAAGATCGAACCGTACACATCCGGCTTGCCTTCGAGCACGCATGCATCGTTGATGAGGTAGCGCGAGCCGAATGTGTCCGTTCCGTCGACCACGACGTCGTAGAGTCGCACGAGTTCGCGCGCGTTGGTCGCATCGAAGCGCACGCCGATCGGATCGATCGTGACGTGCGGGTTGAGCGCACGCAAACGTTCGGCTGCAGCACGCACTTTGGGAACGCCGACTTCACCCGTGCTGTAAAGAATCTGCCGTTGCAGGTTGGTAAGATCGACGGAGTCGTCATCGACGATGCCGATCCGGCCGATCCCCGCCGCCGCAAGATAGGCGAGCACGGGCGAGCCGAGTCCTCCGGCGCCGATGCAGAGCACGCGCGCTGCGCGCAATTTTTCGACACCCGCAAGCCCCACTTCGGGGATCAGCAAATGTCGCGAGTAGCGGCGCAGTTCTGCGCGCGAGGGAACGCCGCTCAAAGCGGTGCGGCAGGTTCGGAGACGTCCGCTACGTTCGTCTCGACACGCGGATGGCGCGCGTTCAACCACGCAAGCACGGTCCCGCGCGCATGCTCCGCAGCCGTTGTGTGGTCGCTTGCAACGGTGGCAAACGTCTTGGGTTCGGGCGCACGCTCGACGAGTGCCTCGACGCTCGAGCGCGCCACCATCCCGTCGCGCTCGGCGGCACAATAGAGCACCGGACGACCCGCAAGCCGCGGCAATGCCTCCTCAAGCAGCGGCGCCCACTGCAATGCAATCTCCGGCAGTGCAAGACCATCGACGTAGGACGATCGCAGATCGACGACGCCGCGCGCGCCGAGCGCATCGAGGGCACTCGGACGGCCCCAGCCCGTCGCAATCGACACGGCACCGGCGATCGTCGCGTCCGCACCCGCCGTGCACAGTGCCGTGACGGCACCCATGCTGTGCCCGAGCGTGTAGATCGTGGTCGCGCCGCACGAGCGCGCGTAACGAACCACTGCCGACATCGCATCGACCAGGTCGCCGGCGGAACGCAGCCGTCCGCCGCTGGAACCGAGTTTGTGACCGGGAAAATCCAAGCTCAAGACCGCGTAGCCGTGACTTGCGAGAAACGCGCAGAGCACATCGAGATTTTGTTTAGAACTCGAATACCCGTGGCCCGCAACGATCGTGACGGAACGGGCGCGGCGCGCTTCGTAAGCGAGCACGGCGATCTCGTTAGCACCGCCGGGGACGCGCCGCAGTTCGACGTTCACGGCGCGATCGTATTCGCACGCCACGTCGCATCGCCGTCGACGTAGTGCTCTTTTTTCCAGACCGGGACGCGGAGTTTCAATTGGTCGATGACGTACTCGCAGGCATCGAAGGCGACGCCGCGATGTGCGGATGCAGCGGCAATACCGACGCTCGCCTCACCAAGTGCGAGCGCACCGGTGCGATGCACGATCGCAACGTCCGCATCGAACCGGCTGCGGGCTTCAGTAGCAATGACCTGCATTTCGGAGAGAGCCATCGCCGGATACGCTTCGTACGTGAGACCGTCGACCGGCCGTTCATCGCCGGCGGACGTCGCGCGCACGACACCGAGAAACGTGACCACCGCGCCGCACGCGTCGGTGCGTACGGCGGCGACCAGCGCGTCGAGCGCGATCGGCGCCTCGACGACGGCGATCATCCCTATCCGCCGCCGACCGGCGGCATCAATGCGATCTCATCACCGTCAAAAAGCGCGGTCGTCTCCTCAGCAAGCACGCCGTTACGCGCGAAGCGCGTCGAGGGCCGCATCGCTGCTGCATCCGGGCGTTCGGCGACCAACTGCTCCCAGAGCGTCGCCAGCGTCGCGCCATTCGGAAGAGCGCGTGATTGCGATGAGAAGCCGAAGAGTTCGCGCAGCCGAGCGAACGCGAGCACGTTGACCTGCACGTCTAATAGCCGCCCAAATCCGTGGAGTACCCGCGCTCGGTGAGCCACGCACGGCTCTCGTCGTGTAGTCCGAGCAGATCGATCCGGCTGCACGTGAGTTTATGGAGCAGCGTATCCCAAAAATGCTGGTCCATATTGTAAATATCGTCCGGCACTTGGTTCTCCGTACGCGAGAATTCGCGCAAGGATTGCCAATCGCGACGCGTGAGGATATCGCGTAGTCGCGCTTCGTAATCGGGACTCGGCGAGACCGGGTTCATCTCAGGCCGTTTTGTTCTTACGCGAGATGATGAACTTCTCGAGCGCAAGCGCGACGCCGTCACGATCGTGCGAGGCCGTCACATAACGCACTTGATCTTTGACTTCGGGCAGCGCGTTTGCCATCGCAATGCCGATGCCGGCCCACTGCAGCATCGGGACGTCGTTGCGCGAATCGCCGATCGCAAGCACGCGATCGCGCGTGATGCCGAAATCCGCGCAGAGCCGCGCGAGCGCCGGCTGTTTGCCGGCGTCGCGGCTGAGCACCGCACACTCGTGAAAATCCAGCCAGTGCTCGTACCGGAAGTTGAGCGGCAAATCGCCGAACTGCTTCTTCATCACTTCGACCGATTCGGCACCCAGAAATCGAATGAACGTTGGCGCTTCGGTGAGGATCGCCGCAAGGGATGGCGTATCGCGCCATGTTGGTCCCGTCATATCTTGCATGTAGATGCGCTCGCCTTCGAGCCGCCAGAACGTCTCTTCGATGTAGACGGCAATCGAGAGTCGCGCTGCCTCGGCAAACTCGATCATAGGTTTGGCGTACTGCAGCGGTACCGGAATATGCAGCAGCGTGCGATTGGCCTGAAAGTCCTTGGTGAGCGCACCGTGCGCGCAGATCACCGGCAAATTCAAATTCAGTTCGCGCGAGATGCGGATCGGCGTGTCGACGCCGCGTCCGGTGACGAGCACAACGCGAATACCCTCGGCGAGGCACTCGGTGATCGCGGCTTTATTGCGGGCGGAGACCGACTCGTCGGGACCCAGAAGCGTCCCGTCGAGATCGAGGGCGATGAGATCGATAGACATTACTGGCCTTGGGATTCGGCGTCGAGCCGCATCTCCATCGTCAGAATGTCGACGCGTGGAATCCCCGCCCGCAGTTCGAGGTGATCGCGTAGCCAACCATGGCTCGGCGAGGCAAGCAAAGCCACGTAATCGAGGCTGTCATCTGCGGCCAGACGCCGGAGCGCCGTTTGGCGGAAACCAGCCGCTCGGTAGGCGGCGATCGCACGCAGGTTGTAGCCCGCGACATCGAGCGTCAACGTGCGGAAGCCCTCACCAGCGAGTTGCCGGCCAAGCTCGACGATGACGCGCCGCCCGATGCCGCGCCCGATCACGCGTGGGTCGCTCGAGATACCGAGGTCCGCCGTCCCAAAGGTCGGATCGATTTTCCGCACGATCGCGTGCACCGCGAACGCTCCATCGAGCAGTCCTGCGAATTGCCGCGTGCGGGGGCGCGCGCTCAGGACATCCCAATAGGCATCGCACTCCGCGTCGCTGAGCGCGGGGACGTTGTAGGCGGTGAAGAGCGGATCGGTATGCCGGCCCCACGACCGCATCGCATCGAGGTCGGCGCGGCACATCGGACGCACCGTAATCTCGGGAGCGGAAACGAAGGTCGTGCTACACTCGTTTCCATTACTATGTTGCACGCGATCTCGGCCTTCGCCGTCGCTCTGGTCCTCACCGCCGCATCGGCGGCGTCGGCATCGTCCGACCGCTGCACGAAAGACGCATTAACGATCGAAGGCGTTCCGGTGATGGCGACGATCTGCGTCCCGGCGGGTGCCAGCGGATCGAAGGTCACCGTGAGCGAGACGCTCGTGGGAAGCGCGGGCACCCTCAACCATACCACCATCTTCGATTTGTTGCCCGCAGGCGTGTCGCGGACCGTCGACGACATCGTCCTCGAGAAGCTCGGCTCGAAGCGCACCTTGCACGTGACGCTCGCTTACCGCGAGGGGGTCGTGACGCTGGAACATGCCCTCTTACTGCCCGGAGCCATTCCCGTCAAGTAAAATCGTTGGAGCGCCAGCCGGGTCCATCGCAACCTCTTGCCCGGACCAAGTTTTGTCGCTGGGGTAATGAAGCGCCGCTATATCGCCCACTCCTGTCCCAAAATCACCGAGTGTTGCGACTCGGTCCCCCGGTAGGTATCGCACGTGGCATGCACCGCGGTAAAAACCGACATGACGGCTCAGGAACGTGGCCGCTACCTCTATGAGAACATCCCTCCGGGGCTCTTCCGAGCCGAAGGAATCGCGGATGGTTCCGTAGCCTGGCGAGTCTCTCCGGAGCCGTTTTCGCTCTCTCCGCAAACCGGTGCGGCGATCGAGGCGCTCGGTGCAGATCTGGTCACGTTTTACAAAGCGCTCAACGCCCTCTACTTACGCAGCGCGCGCGGCACAGCGCCGGACTTCATCGCGCAGTATCTGGATCAAGGCAAACCCGAGAACATCATCAAGCTTGCGCGGATGAATCGCTTTAAAGGCGATATCCCGCAGGTGATTCGTCCCGATCTCATTCTTACCGAGGGCGGATTCATCGCAAGCGAACTCGACAGCGTGCCGGGCGGCATGGGATTCGTCGCGGCGATGGCATCGACGTACTGTGGGATCGGGCACGATACGCTCGGCGGCGTCGACGGCATGCCGATGCGCTTTGCCGAGATGCTCGTTGCAACAGCCGGCAAACCGCAGCCGACGGTTGCGGTGGTCGTTTCGGATGAATCCGCGGATTATCGCGGGGAACTTGGCTGGCTTGCCGGGCGCATCAATGCGCTGGGCACCGCGCGTGTCATCGTTTGCGCTCCGCCCGATATCGCTTTTACCGAAGAGGCGCTTTTCTTCCGCGGCGAGGACGGCCGCGAAGAAAAGATCGACGTGCTCTACCGCAATTTCGAGCTGTTCGATTTGCTTAATATCCCCAAGCAGGATCTGATCTTGTACGCGGCGCGCCACAATCGCGTGAAAATGACGCCGCCTCCCAAAGCCCACCTCGAAGAAAAATTGACGTTCGCGCTGCTGCACAATCCGCAGCTCGAAGCTTTATGGAAAACCGAGATGGGGGCGGAGGTCTACAACCGGCTCAAGACGATTTTCCCGCAGACTTGGGTGATCGATCCGCGCCCGCTTCCGCCGCAGGCCGCGATCAGCGGACTCACCGCAAGCGGAACGCCGGTGCGCGATTGGATGCAACTTGCGGCGCTCGGGAAGAGCGATCGCGACTATGTCATCAAACCTTCGGGATTCTCGGAACTCGCGTGGGGATCGCGCGGCGTGCGCGTCGCAAACGACCTCACCAAAGATGCGTGGATTGCGGCGATCTCGGATGCCGTCACGGCGTACGATCGCACGCCGCACATCCTTCAGCGTTTCCACAAAGGCCGGCGCGTCGAGGTGACGTGGTTCGACCGTTCGAGCGGCGAGCTCAAACCGATGACCGGACGCGTGCGCCTCACGCCGTACTTCTTCGTTGTCGACGGCGCCGCGAAACTCGGCGGCGTGCTCGCCACGATCGCGCCGGCTGACAAACGCCTGATCCACGGTATGAGCGATGCAATCATGGCACCCTGCGCGATCGTCGAGGGCGGCTATTAGCGCACCGGTGATGTCGGGCGGGCGAATGATTCTCCGCGGCCGGATCATCGGTTTCGGCGCGGCGATCCTCACCGCCGTCGCCGTTTTGATCTTCGCTCCGCACAGTTTTTCGGGCATCGCGCGCGACATCGCTGCCTACGATGCCGGCGCGATCGTGCTGCTCGTCGCGATCTACTCGCTGACGATGTCGGACGATGCCGATCGCACGCGAACGCGCGCGGGGACGGACGATCCCGGCCGCTACATCGTGTTCTTCTCGATTCTGATTAGCTGCGCGATCGCGATGGGATCGGCGCTGCTCGTCCTCCCAAAGCCGCACAAATACGTGCATGACTGGGAGACGCAGTTCGTGATGGTCTTGGGGATCATTGCGGTCGGCTGCGCCTGGACGCTCATCCACACCGCGATGTCCTTACGCTATGCACGCCTCTTCTACTACGACGACGGCGACGGCACCGGAATCGGCGGCCTCGAATTTCCGAAGACGCCCGCGCCCGACGACTACGACTTCATGTACTTCTCGTTTATCATCGGGATGACGTTTCAGGTCTCCGACGTCTTGGTCACGGACCCCGCATTCCGGCGCCACGTGCTCTACCACAGCGTCATCTCGTTTGTGTTCAATACCGCGATCATTGCGCTGGGCGTGAACATCGTCTCAGGCCTCATCCATTAGGCCGCGGGTCTAACTCGGCGTGACGATATCCGCATTCGTACGCGAAGCATCGATCCGAATCTGAACGCCGATGCCGCGTCCGAATGCAGCGAGCGGCACGTAAAGCGAATTGTTGAGCAGAAACGGCGATCCCGACAAACGCACTTTGCGACCTTGGACGACGCCAATCGGGCTGTTCACCGTAAAGGCGACGGAGTGCCCGCGAACGACGGTGCTGTACGTCTTGCCTTTGATGGACATCAAACCGCTGAACGTTTTGTTCAACAGAATCATATCCGCGTACACGACGCCGTTATGATTGAGCGCAACCACGCCGTTGCCGGCGACCGGTCGGCCGTCAAGGGTTAGCTTCACCGACGTATTTGCGGCAAGTGCACTCGTGCCGAGCGCAGCGGCGAGGACCAGCGCGCTACCGATTGAAAAAATTCGTTGGATCATGCAACTCCGAGCATCTCTTTAGTATGCCAGGCAATGTTTTGCGCGCGGTCGCCGACCCGTTCGAGGGAAGCGAGCACGAAGAGCAAGAGCGTCCCAGCCCGCACAAGCTCCGGGTCTGCTTGCATCTCTTCCTGCAATGCCTCGATGCCGCGCCGGTAGAGGTTGTCCACCTCGTCGTCCTGATGGATCACGACATCCGCAATAGCGACGTCGTTTTCCCGGTACCCGCGCATCGTCTCGGAGAGCATCGTCTCCGCGACGGCAGCGATGCGGCCGATCTCAACGCGCGCGGGGCGTAGCGGAACGTCGATGAGCTTGATTGCGTTCTTTGCGATGTCGACGGCGTAATCGCCGATCCGCTCGAGATCGGTAACGATCTGCAGCATCGTTGCGATCGCGCGCAGTTCGCCTGCGACGGGCTGCTGTTTCCAGATCAGCTCGATACAGCGTGCTTCGATTTTGCGACGCAGTTCGTCCATCTCATCATCGCCCGCGATGACGCGCGCGGCAAGCGCCGAGTCGCGCCGCTCGAGCGCGGCGGTAGAAGCGTGGATGGCGTCGGTGGCAAGCGCACCGAGCCGGACGACGTCGAGACGCGTATTTTCGAGCGTCTCATGGTAAGCCATTCGCATAGTTCGTTTATAACACCGATCTTTGGGCTGGGCCTCTCGCCTGATGGCCCCGGCTCCTTGGAGGGGAGCGCGAAGCGACGAACCTAGATTAGAGGCAAGACATTATCGTTTTCATAATGATTGGGGATTTTTGCGGTGAGTACTACGGACTTTGACGCTCTCGAGACGGTTGCCGTCCAGATCGACGGGGCGATCGGAACGATCACCCTCGATCGACCCAAGGTGCTCAACGCCCTCAATCGACAACTGCTCGCCGAGCTCGGCTCGGCACTTGCGGCGCTCGAAGACGACCCGAGCATCCGCGCTATCATCGTAACGGGGCGCGGCGAAAAAGCGTTCGCCGCCGGGGCCGACATCGGTGAACTCGGCGCGCTGCCCTCGGCGGTTGAGGGCGCAGCCCAAGCACGCCGCGGTCAGGCGATCACGCTTCAGATGGAGCGGATGCGCACGCCGATAATCGTCGCGGTGAACGGATTTGCGCTCGGCGGCGGCTGCGAAATTGCCATGGGCGGCGACATCCGCATCGCCGCGTTGACCGCGAAATTTGGCCAGCCGGAGGTCAATCTCGGGCTGATCCCCGGCTACGGTGGAACCCAGCGAATGGCGCGGCTGCTAGGTCGCGGTGCGGCAATGTACCTCTGCCTCACCGCAGAGATGATCGATGCACCCGAAGCCTTGCGGCTGGGCCTGGTCCAAAAAGTCGTCCCGCTCGCCGGGCTGATGCACGAAGCCCAGCGCATCGCGCAATTGATCGCCGCGAAAGCTCCGCTTGCGATCGCCGCAACGAAGGCCGCGATCAACGACGGTTTGGGTGCGGCTTCGATCGGCGAGGGGCTTGCAATCGAAGCGCTCCACTTCGGGTCGATGGTGAATACGGAAGATTTCGCCGAGGGCACGAAAGCATTTCTCGAAAAGCGCGCGGCGGTCTTTACCGGTCGCTAAGCCCGAGATCCCACGCGTTCCAATAGTCGCGGCCCAAGACGTTTGGTCGGAAATGCACGGTACGCGCGGAGAGCGCGTACGCGCTGCGTTCGAATCCGAGTGGCAAAACCGGGAGATCGGCTTGCAGTTGATCTCCCGCGAGCTTGTACCAGCGCTGACGTTCGGCATCGTCGTAGGTCGCCGCGCCATTGCGTTCGTCTCGATCGAAATCCGTGCTGCAGTAGCCCATGGAGTTGCCGCCACCCGGCGGCTTCGCCGCGCAGCCGAAGAGATACGAGCGATCGGGGTCAAGACTCGGCGACCACGACGTCAGCGCCAAGTCGTACTTGCCGCTCTCCAAAATGCCGCCGGAGTCTTTGGCGCCCCAGAACGTGCCCGGGGCGTATGATTTGATCGTCGCCGTTATCCCCGCACGCGCGAGTTGATCCACGATCTGCACCGCAGCCGCATCGCTCGAGCGCCACGTGCCCGCGATCGCGAGTTCGACGTTCAGTGCCCGGCCGCCGAGTTGCGCGCGCGCGGCCGTCGCATCGAGCGGCGGCAGTGTGTGCCCGCTACGGTAGCGCGCGTCCAGCTGATCGGAATCCGTCGGCTCTTCGAGTCCACGGTACACCGTCTGAGCGATGCGCGCACGATCGATGGCCCGCGCGACGGCTTTGCGAACGCGCGCATCGGCAAACGTCGGACGCGCAAGATTGAACTGTACGTAGTCGACAATGTTCGTCGTCGCGGTCGCAATGTGTAAGCCCGGAAGCGTGCGCACCGTATCGACCTGCGCTCCGGAAAGATAGATCGCATCGAGTTGACCGGTGCGCGCGAGGAGCAGACGCGTTTGGGGCGAGGGGACAACCGAGACACGCAAGCGGTCGAGCGCCGCGGGGCCGCGCCAATAGTACGGATTGCGCGCGAAGTCGAGGCGTTCGCCGCGCTTCCACCGCGTCAGGCGAAACGGCCCTAAACCCACCGGCTGCGTGTCGAGCGAACTGCGGTCCAGACTGGCAAGCGACCCGACCACGTGTTTTGGAAGAATCGCAAACGGATCGCTTGCGCCGAGGGTGAGAAACGAAGAAACGAACGGCGCTGATGGTTCGCGTAGCGTGACGACGAGCGTATCGCGGCGCGGCACGCGCACGGCGGCGATGCGGTCGACCGTCGAGCGGTCGGGGACGCTCGTGCGCGGGTTCCGTAACGCATCGATCGTGAACGCGACATCGCGCGCATCGAACGGCGCCCCGTCCGACCAGCGGCCCGTCCGAATGCGATACGTGATCGTCCGTCCGTCAGCAGAGATGCCGCCGTTCGCGCGCGTCGGGATCTCGCGCGCCGCATCGGGGACGAGTACGCCCCGATCGTCTACTAAAAAGAGATAGCCTTGTGTGAGCGGAGCGAGCTGCCAGCCATAGGGTGTGTTGCGAATCGTGTTGAGGGAACTTGGGTCTTCTTCAACTGCGAGGCTAAACGGTTGGGAGGTCTCCGCCGCCTGTGCGGGCGCGAACAGGGCAGTTTTCGGCTTCTTCGGCCCCGATACGTAGGTCGAGCGCGCGTTCTCCATCGCCGACTCGATCGCGGGATTGAAGCCGACCCACTTCGCGCGCTCGAATCCCGCGGGGTCGACGACGACGATCGTGGGGAAATTGTCGATGCCGAAAGCGTGACCGGCGATCTGATCCGGGTCGAATGCGACGTTGTGCATGTCGTGCGCGACGGCAAAATCGCGCGCCACGGGAGGCGGTTCGCCGACGTCGATCGCGATGACGTCGACGTCCGGATGCGTTTTTGCATAGTGCTCGACAAGCGGCAATGCCAACTTGCACGGCTCGCACCACGACGCCCAGAAGTCTAAGAAGACGAGGTGCCCGCGATGGGCCCCAAGGGAGAAACCCGGCCCGGAGAGGGCGCTCAAGCGGACCTCAGGTGCCCGAACGAGGCTCGATGTGTCGAGTAGCCGCGGCGCGATCACGAATTTGAAGACGGCAAACGCGATTACGAGTACCGCAAGGCCATCGAGGATGCGTCCCGTCCAGGGTTTCGGCGGTCGTACGGGCGCAATCGGCGTCGGTTCGGGTGTCTCCATAACAGCCGCCAGAGTTTTGCCGAAGGGAAAGAACACCCCTCGGCGCGCATAGGAGCCCTCGATGCCCAACCTTCGTGCGCCCGCCATGACGATCGATGCTCGCGCATTACCCGCACTCAATCGCAGTTCGCATATTTTCGAGGCGTTCGACAAGCTCGGCGTCGGCGGAATTCTCGAACTGACCGAAGAGACCGACCCGCGCGCTTTGCGCAACGAGTTTGGCCAGTCGCGCCCGGGGAAATTCTCGTGGGACGCGCGCAACCTCGGGAACGGCCGCTGGACGATCCGCCTCGAGCGCATCGACGAGCGGGCAGATACGAACACGTTTCTCTCGCACGCGCCGCCCTTCGCGAGCGCGAAAGCAGCGACGATCGCGGAACTTGCGGGCCTCGCGACCGAACGATCCTATCGCTCGGGCGATACGATCTTTGATGAAGGTGAGCAGTGGCCGTATCTTGCGTTCGTGCGCAGCGGCAAAGTCGTGTACACCTTGCTCTCGCCCGACGGCAAAACACATTCGCTCGGCGAACGCCTCACCCACGATCCGCTCAACGAATCCGGGACGTTCGACGGCGGCGGTGCAACCACGCGCGCAGAAGCCCTCACCGATTGCGTCCTCGTCCTCGTGCCTTCGGAAGCCGTCGTCCATGCGGTACGCAACGATGCGGAGTTGGGCCTGGGGTTTCTCGCCGCGGCATCGCAGGCGCGCCGCCGCTCGATCGACACGATCGCCGATCTTGCGTTCGCGCACGTCTTGCAACGCGTCGCGAAGTTTTTGATCTCCTACGCGCCGGCAACGACGGGCATGGCGCCGGGATTACCGGGCGTTGAGAATCTCTCGCAAGCGCAAATCGCCGCCGCCGCCGGCACCGTTCGCGACATGGCTGCGCGTGCGTTGCTCCGTCTGAAGAACGCAACTGCGGTCGAACTCGATCGTGGTCGCGTACGTGCGCTCGACCGCGCCCGACTCGAAGCCTTCGCCCATGGCGTGCAGGCGCCGCCCGTCTAATTTACCCGTTCGCCGCGGCGAAATGATCGGCGGGCGTTGGTTTTTCGACGGCCCGCCACGCGCGCATGTTGGCGAAGCCGCGTAGTGCCCCAAGCACGATGACGATCGTGCCGCCCGCAACCGCATAGCCGAGCGGCGTTGCGCCGATAACGAGACTAGCGCACGCCAATATTACCAGCAGTAAGCCGGCAGCCGCAAGCGAGGTCTGCAAGGCGGAAATGCTCAATGCGCGCTTATTGATGACGCGTCCGGCGACGATCGCGGCAACGACGTCGGCGTGCATGAGCGTAAGCGGTACGAACGAGAGAAAGACGAGCGCCCACCACGGATACGGAAGCGCCGCGAATGCGATGAGGACGAACGTCGTCGCGGTTGCGAGCAGAAATTTCGGCCGCTTCGATGCGTTTGAATCGAGCGCGCGCGCGAGCAAATCGGCGGTCATCAATGCAGCGATCACGTTGACCACGGGCACGATCAAAAGCGCCGTAAAGAGCGCCGCGTGATTGGAACGGCCGAGGCGCACTTCGGCAAACCGGCGCGCGTGATAGAACCACACGATCGTATAGAGTCCGAACGTGGCAAGCGTTAGTAGCGCGATCGTGAACGGGCGCCGCACGAGTTTCGCCTCCGAACCCGTGAACGTCGCGATCCCGTTGTCGACGCGCAGCGGCGCCGCCCAATCGATGAAAAATCCCGGGCCGAGGGGCCGGTCGCTCTCCACGTCGATAATGTTCAGGTCGTGCCCATGCGGCGCCTCAAACGCGTCGCGCGGGCCGAGCGTGGCGAGCGCGGCCTCACGTTCGAGCTTGGTCCCACATGCGCGGCAAAAAACGGAGTCGGCGAGGGCCGGGGTGCCGCACTGATCGCAATACACGCCTCCCGCTTACCCGGTTGAGCGCGCGTCTATGCTTTCTTACCCCGGCAATGCCTTCAGCGCATCGGCGAACGTGTCGACCGGTACGACACGGACGTCTTTTTCGTCTTTGATCTCGGCATAGTTTTCGCGCGGGACGAGAAAGACGCTCGCTCCCGCGCGTTTTGCAGCGATCAATTTTTGGCGCGTGCCGTCGATTGGACCGACGGTTCCATCGAAGGCGATCGTTCCCGTACCGGCGATCTTCCGCTCGGGGCTCGGCGCGGCCGGATGGAGCGCGCGATAGATTTCGAGGGCGAACATGAGACCTCCCGATGGGCCGCCGATCTCGCCGATTCCGTAGGTTACCGGAATCGCCAGCGTCGCCGGTCGCGGCACCATCTGCGTACGGATCCCTAGGCGCGGTTGGCCTTCGAACGCGACGACCGGGATGAACGCTTCGCGGCTCTGGGCAAGGCGGTCGTAATCGACGCGCAACTCGTCCCCCACCTTGTGCGCGCCGACGCGCGTGCGGAGTTCGGCGCTCGTTCGAATCGGCGTTCCGTCGATCGCCGTGATGACGTCGCCGGACTTCAAAACGCCGATTGCGCGCGACGCCGGATCGACCGAAAGTACGGTCGTGCGCTCGGCGGGAATCGGCACCCGATAGCCCGCCGCACGTTCGGCGACGACGGCCGCTGCTTCTTGGCTCGTTTCCATTTGAATGGTCGAGACGGTGTCGAGGTCGCGCGCGCCCGAAGGGGCGATCGCGGCTACCTTTTGCAGTTTCACGCCCGGCAAGAGCAAGAGCGCAAGACGAATCGGCGAGGCACGCTGCAGCGTGACGTCGGTGAGGTAAAAACGGTCCGTCGGCGGGTGGTGGTGCGCGACGGATACCGTGTGTGTGAGGTCGACGGCGGTGCCGGGAGCGACAAGATAGTACGGAAGCGGGATCGCGCCGAGAACGACGATAACCGCCGCCACGACGAACCAGCGCGTCAGTGGGCTCACTTCGCGGGGACGGTCACCGATTCGAGTTCGGCAGTTTCGCGGAGTGCTGCGCTCTCGTCTTGCGCGTCGAATGCAACGCGTTTGGCGCGCGCCGCTGCATCGGCGAGCGGTTGGGCGATCGGGGTCTGCGCGATCTGCGCCGTGCGCGATCCGGCAAGTGCCTCGATGCCCTTCTTCACCGAACCCAGCGCCGTCGCGAGACGTGCGTCGAGATCGCTCAAGACTTGGGCTGCGTAGGCATCTGCGCCGTGGCGCACTTTCTGCGCCCGCTCTTCGGCTTCGCGCATGATGATGTCCGCCGTGAGGCGCGCTTGACGCACGATCTCTTGCTGGTCGATCAGCTGCGCGTGTGCGTCGCTTGCTTCGCTGACGATCGCCTGCGCTTTTTCTTGTGCTTCGCGCAGTACGCGATCTTTATTGTTTGAAATGATTTTCGCGCGGCCCACTTCCTCGGGCAGCGTCGACCGCATCTTCTCGATGAACTCCATCAGCCGTTCTTCGGAGAGCACGCGATATTTGAGCGGGAGAACGGTCCCCTCTTTGACGTACGCTTCGAGTTTGTCGATCACGCGATAGATGGACATACGAGTACCTCCAGTGGTTTGGGCTAGGGACGTAGGATCGCGCGTTTTTCGCGCATGAAACGCATGACGGCTCGCGGGACGTACGAATCGATGTCACCGCCGAGTAAGTACACTTCTTTGAGCATGCTCGAGCTGACGAACAAGAAGCGCGGGTCAGACATCAGGAACATCGTATCGACGCTCGAGAGCGAACGGTTCATGAGCGCCGTCGAAAGCTCGGTCTCAAAATCCGAGACGACGCGCAGACCCTTGACGATGACGTTGGCGTCTTTGCTCTTCACGTATTCGGCAAGCAGTCCGCGAAAATCTTCGACATCGACGTGCGGTAGGTGCGCGACGATCTCGGCGAGCATCGCTTTGCGTTCGGCAAGCGTGAACATCGGCTCGCGTTTTTGCGGGTTGACGACGACGGCGACCGTGAGCCGATCGAAGACGGCGGCGGCGCGTTCGATGACATCGAGATGGCCCATCGTCGGCGGATCGAACGAGCCGGGATAAATCGCGTGGACGCCGCTGCGCCCCGCGCCGTTAGCGCTCATGCGGCCGCCCGCGCGCGCATAAACGCAAGAGCGACCGCACCGTAGCGCTCGGTGCGCACGACCTCGAACTGCGGATCGACCGGTGCGGCGACGCTCGCCGAATGTTCGTAGATCACGAGCGACTCTTGGTCGATCGTGCCGCGCGTGCGAAGCGCGGAGAACGCCGCTTGCGGATAGGGATCGGCGTACGGCGGATCGGCGAAGACGATGTCGTAGCGACCGGCAAGTCGCGCGACGGCACGTTCGAGCGGCGCGATGACGACGCTTGCACGGTCGCTCACGCCAAGATCGCTTGCGGTTCGTTGAATGGCCTGGGCCGTCGCCGCATGCGCTTCGACGAAGGTCACTTCGCGCGCGCCGCGCGAGAGCGACTCGAATCCGAGCGCTCCGGTGCCCGCATAGGCATCGAGCACGCGCGCATCATCGACATGCATTCCGAGGATCGAGAAGAGCGCTTCTTTGACCCGCGCTGGGGTCGGTCGAACGGCCCGTCCCCGCGGAGTGGGGACGCGGCGACTACGTAACGTGCCGCCGGTCAATTTGAGACTCGCCATTCGATCTAGCGTAAATTCTCCGCGGCGGTCCCGCTCCCTGGAATGTGTTCGAGAAGTTCGGTCAGGCGTTCGATCCGCACCTCGGGCGGCGGCACCCCCGGAGGCCACGTGTATCCTTCCCAGTCGAACCACACGCCGTGCATACCGGCATCGCACGCGCCGACGACATCGACGAGCGGCGTGTCGCCCACATACCAGCACTCCGCAATCGGCGTTGCGAGCTTTTCCGCCAGCAATTCGAACGCCGCCGCATTTGGTTTCTCGCAGCCGATCGCATTGCTTACGAGTATGCGGCCGGTGTACCCAATTTTGGCAAGTTTGTGTTCTTGCAGCGGGCTCCAGCCGTTGGTCAAGACGGCGACCGGAATCCCGCGCTCGTTCAAGGCTGCGAGCAGATCGAGGGCACCGGGCAGCGGTTGCACGAGGTCGGGGACGAGCTTCAGAGCGTGGAAACGAAAACACGCCAGCACGTCATCCGGATGACCTGCCTTGATGTGCCCGCCGCGCAGCGCGATGAAGTCGACGAGTTTTTGAACGAAGCCGATCTCGTCGCCCGCGCGAAACGCCCGCAGCCAGGCCTCGATGCGATCGTTCACCTCATCCGGGTCGACCAGGACGCCCGACTCGGCGAGAACCGCCATCACGGCTTTGCGTTCGAGTCCGTTGTCGATGCCAAGGGTGTGATCGAAATCGAATCCGACGGCGATCACGAGGTCACCAGAATCGCGCGCGCGGTTGCGACGGAGTCGACGAGTTCGAGCAGACGACGATTCTCGTCATCTTGCAGTTCGGGGTCGCGACTGAGGATCGCATCGGCCTCCGCTTTCGCTTTCATGTAAAGTTCGAAATCTTGGACGATATTACCGACCGTGCTCCCCGCAACGCCCGCCTGCGCGGTCCCGGCGAATTCGCCTTCGCGACGGAGGCGCAAATCTTCTTCGGCAATTTTGAAGCCATCGGTCGTCTCGGAGAGGATGGTCAAGCGCTCGACTTCACCCGCATCGTCCGGGGCGATCAACATGCAGAACGAGCGCTCGACGCCGCGGCCGACGCGGCCACGTAACTGGTGTAGTTGCGCGAGGCCGTAGCGGTTGGCATCGAGGATCACCATAACCGAGGCATTCGGAACGTCGACGCCGACTTCAACGACGGTCGTCGCAACGAGTACGTCCACATCGCCTGCGGCAAATGCGCCCATGACGCGGTCTTTCTCACGCGTCGGCATCTTGCCATGAAGCACTTCCACGCGCAAGTCCGGGAAGACACGCGCACGGATGTGTTCGGCTTCCGCAAGCGCTGAGGTGAGCGCGGATTCACTTTCTTCGATCGCCGGCGCGACGACATATGCCTGCCGTCCGAGTTCGATGTTCTTGCGCACGAATGCGTACGCTTGCGCCTTGCGGCTCTCGCGCAAAACATAGGTTTCGATCGGCGTGCGCCCCGGAGGCAATTCATCGATGATCGAGAGATCGAGATCCGCGTATTTCGTCTGCGCGAGCGTGCGCGGGATCGGCGTTGCGGTCATGTAGAGCGTATGCGGAGCTTCACTCTTGCCGCGCAGACGCGCGCGCTGCGCGACGCCGAATTTATGTTGCTCGTCGATGATCGCAAGGCCCATTTTTTTGAACGTCACGGATTCCGTTAGCAGAGCGTGCGTTCCGACGGCGAGCATCGCTTCGCCGCTTGCGATCCGATCTTGCGCACGCCGCCGCTCGCGAGCCCCCATGCTGCCGAACACCGCCTCAACCGCGATGCCGAAGGGAAGTAAGAGCGGCGCAAGTTTCTTCGCGTGTTGCGAGGCCAAAATTTCGGTTGGCGCCATGAGCGCGGTTTGCACGCCGTGACGCGCCGCAAGCACCACAGCGGCCGCCGCTACGAGCGTCTTGCCGCTGCCGACGTCGCCTTGCAAGAGCCGATTCATCGGCGCGGTGCGCGCCATTTCGGCCCATATTTGTTCGATCACGCGCTTCTGCGCGCCGGTCGGCGCGAACGGCAGTTCGGCAATCAAGGTCTTCCACAAATCGGGCGGCGCGGCAAGCGCAACGGCGCCGCCCGCAGCCGCGCGGCGAGCGCGTTTGATGGCTGCGGCAAGCGCGATGCCGAAGAATTCTTCGAACACGATCCGGCGTCGGCCGCGCGCAACGCTCTCCGGTTCGCGCGGCGCATGAACGGAACGCCAGGCCTGAGCGAGCGGTGGAAAATCGAACCGCTCGACGATGCCGTGGGGGAGCAAGTCGCGGCGGCGTTCGATGAGCGCGTCGAGATTTTTTGTCACGATCGTGCGGATTTGCCGCGACGGCAGGTCTTTGGTTGCGCCGTACACCGGCACGATCTCGCCGATATAGGGCTCGCCGTCGCGAAGCAGCTTGTGTGTCATCACATTGAGCGATGTCAAGAGCCCTTTGCGCGCTACGCGGCCCGTTGCAAAGACGCGTTCACCACCGGAGAGTTTGCCGAAGAGGTGGCGCCTGCCAAACCAATTCGCCGTGATCGAACCGGATTCGTCGACGAGTTCCGCCGAGACGAGCGGAAATTTACCTTGCCGTTCGCGCACACGTGCGAGCGTGCCGACGACGACGGCATCGCCCTCATCGAGCGCGTGCAAACTTGCAATCGGCATCGGCGTGCGCCAGTCTTTATACGCGCGGGGGATGTAGCTGAGCAGGTCGTCGGGCGTGCGCAAATCGAGCTCCGCGAATTTTTTCGCAAGCTCGGGACCGACGCCCGCAAGCGACGTTAACCCGCCGCCGAGGCTCTTCGTGCTAATTCGGCTCCAACCGTATCGAGCGAGACGCCGCGTGATTCCATCATCACGAGCAGATGGTAGAGCAAATCCGAGGTTTCCCAGACGAGTTCGTTCACGTCGTTGTTTTTTGCCGCGATCACCACTTCGGTTGCTTCTTCACCGATCTTCTTGCCGATCCGATCGACCCCGCCCGCCAGCAGTTTTGCCGTGTAACTGGTCTCGGGATTCGCATCGCGGCGCGCGTGAATGGTCGCCGCAAGACGTTCCATTGCAACCGGGAATCGCGGACCGGCCGCCACGGATTTTGTATCGAGCGCAACCGGCGTTGAAAAACACGAGCGTGCTCCAGTATGGCATGCGGGACCCATTGCAATTACCCGATAGATCACCGCGTCGTTATCGCAGTCGGTCGCAATCGAGACAACACGCTGCGTATGGCCGGAGGTTTCGCCTTTGTTCCAGAGCGCTTTGCGCGAGCGCGAATACAGCCACGTCGACTTCGTTGCACGCGTTTTCTCGAGTGCTTCGGCGTTCGCATAGGCAAGGGTCAGCACGTCGCCCGAGGCATCGTCGAGAATGATAACCGGCACGAGGCCGTCGGGACCAAACGCGATGGGTTGATTCATACGCTAGTCGTTACGGCGGGACGAATCGCGATTCCGCGTTCACGGAGCGCCTCTTTGAGTGTTTCGATGCGGAGTTCGCCGAAGTGGAAGAGCGATGCGGCGAGCGCCGCATCGGCGTCGGCGATGACAAACGCGTCGGCAAAATCGGCGATCGTCCCCGCGCCGCCCGAAGCGATGATCGGCAGGTCGACGGCCGCGCGAATCGCGCGCAGCATCGGCAGATCGAAGCCCGATTTCGTGCCGTCTCGATCGATGCTCGTCACGAGGAGCTCGCCTGCGCCCAACTGCTCGACTTCGCGCGCCCACGCCACCGCATCGCGCCCCGTCGGCGTGCGGCCGCCGTCGACGACCACTTCGTAGCCCTCGCCCGCTGCGCGCGCGTCGATTGCGACGATGACGCACTGGCTCCCGACGACGTGCGCGGCCGCGCGCACCAAATCCGGATCGCGCACCGCGGCGCTGTTCAAACTCACCTTATCGCAGCCCGCGCGCAAGAGGTCGCTGATATCGCTCACGCGTCGCACGCCGCCACCGACGGCGAAGGGAATCGTCAGTTCGGCAGCCACCGCTTCGATCACCGCGAGCGTCGCTTGACGACCTTCGACCGTCGCGGTGATATCCAAGAAAACGAGTTCGTCGGCGCCTTCGGCTTCATACCGTCGCGCGAGTTCGACCGGATCTCCCGCATCGGTGAGTTCGACGAATTTGACCCCTTTGACGACCCGGCCGTTTTTGATATCGAGACACGGAATGATTCGGCGAGCGAGCATCGGGTCGTCTTCGCTAAAGACGGTGCGCGCGACTTCCCTTAGGCCGGCAGGCGCGTGAGACTCGCCGCGACGGGGGAAAGTTTGATCGCAATAATCGCCAGGTCATCGCCGATCGTCCCGCCGGAGCGTTTGCGGATCTCCGCGACGAGCGAATCGCAGATCGTCTGCGGATCGTCGCTCGCTCGAGCAAAAAGCGCGCGGATACCGTCTTCGCCGAGCAAGTCGCCCGACGCATCGCGCGACTCGGTCAGGCCGTCGGTTGCAAGCAAGATCGTTTCGTTCTCCGCCAGGCTCACGGTGTTTGCCGTAAAGAGTTCGTTTGGCCCAATGCCGACGATCGGACCGGTCACCTCGAGCGACTCGATGCGATCCGCGCGCCGGATGAACGCGGCGCTATGACCGGCGCTCGCGTACCGCATCGACATCGCGCGCGTATCGAGCAACCCCAAAAACAACACGACGAAGGTGGACGGGTTCGTGATTGTCTCGGCAAAGAGCCGGTTGAAGCGCGTGAGGATCACCGCGGGATCGTCGCCGTCCGTGGCAAGCGTCCGTAGTGCGTACTGGACGAACGCACCGTCGACGGCCGCATCGATGCCTTTACCGCTGACGTCGGCGATGAGGATGTAGCCGCGATCCGAATCGAGCCGCCACGTATCGAGTAAATCGCCTCCGATGAGCGCCTCGCGCGTTGCGGAGATGTACGTCGTGCCGATTTCCGTACGATCGAGCGAGCTTGCTTCCGCGCGCAACGCGCGCTGCAGGGTCGTGACAATTGCATGTTCTTTATCGAGCGCAGCGACCGCCGACGCGCGCGAGATCGCGAGCATCAGCGCCCAGATCGCAAAGAGCGTGATAAGCCCGGCGCTGATCGCGACCGTCGTATTGATGCGGCGCTTGAGGACGGTTTGAACCCGCTGATCTTCGACTTTGAGCCGCGTCCGAAGCGCGGAGACGTCGGCGGTGAAGCGGTCGATCTCGAGTTTACTTTCGGTTAGCCGGCGGCGCGCCGCGAGCGGGTCGCTTTTCTTGAGCGGCGCGCGGGCGGAGACTTCCCAGCGCTGGTGCGCGATCCGGATGTCCTCGATGAGGTTCGCTGCATCTTCGATCTGGGCGCCGATCAGGCCGCGCGAGAGCGCGGTGAGGGCCGCGAAGGTCGGATCGTAGATCGCCGGGTCGGGCTCGTAGGTCGCTACCGGCACGCCCGCGCGCACCGCGGATTCCTCATCGAGCTGGGCGCGCAGGAGCGACTCGAGGTCCTCCTGGGCTGCCGTGATGCGAAATTCGGTCGTCGCGGCCGCATCGAGCTGCCGGACAGCCACGATCGGCCCGCCGAGAGCGACGGCGAGAAACACGCCGATCAGCAGAAAAATTGGAGGCGACACCCAGATTCGAACTGGGGGTGGAGCTTTTGCAGAGCTCTGCCTTACCACTTGGCTATGTCGCCGTTCAAGAACGCCGTCGGGTAAGCTCGACGTTCGATTGGAGCGGGTGGCGGGAATCGAACCCGCGCGTCAACCTTGGGAAGGTCGCAGGCTACCATTACATCACACCCGCCCGGCTGCATTGGTTGCAGCGGAGCGACAGAGCGCGTTCCGTGATCGTCTGAGGCGGTCCTGCCGTACGAGTGAGCATGCGTTCGTGTGGCTTCGACGAGCGCGAAGCGAATCACCGCGCGCTCGCCAAATTCTCACATCACAGTGTGGGGAGGGCCCGGTTGCCAACGTTTCGCAGCGCTCGCTCGTTTTTCTGGGTAGAGGTCGAATCGAAGACGACCCATTCCGGAGGATTCATGAAACGTACCATCGCGACACTGGCAGCCCTAGCACTGTGCCTGGGGGCCGCCGTTCCGGCTCTCGCCGACCAGCAAGAAGACCAAATCGGTCAGCAAGTCTACCAAGAACTTGCGCAAAAAGGCGAGATCATCCATTCGTCGCCGTTCTATTCGACGCTCAATCCGATCGCAACGCAAATTAAGCGCGTCGCTGACCGGCAATATGACCGGCCGTTCACGTTCATTCTCGTCCACGAGAAATCGCCGAATGCGTTCGCCGTTCCGGGCGGCAACGTGTATGTAACCGATTCGCTGATGACGTTCGTGAAGAACCGCGAAGAACTCGCGGGCGTGCTCTGTCATGAGACCTCACATACGATCCATCACGACGTCATTCACAACATGAAGAAAGATCAGAACCTCGCAATCGGCGCGACGATCCTCTCCGTCTTGCTCGGTGGCCAGAAAAACGGCTATGTGAACGGCGGTATCAACATGCTCGCCGGCCTCAAGGCAAACGATTATTCGCGCGAAGTTGAAACCGCGGCCGATCACAAAGGTGCTGAAACGTGCGCCGCGGCCGGGTCGAATCCGTGGGGCATGGTCTGGCTCTTCCAACAGTTTGAAAAAGCCAGCAGCGGGGGCTCGATGGAGATGCTCTCCGACCATCCGACCGATGACCATCGCATCGAAGACCTCCAATCGGAGTTCAAAAACAACCCGCGGTTGTTCGGACACTACGATCCGGACATCAGCTCGGCTACGCCGCTCCATCTTGCCAGCCGACTCTCAGCCTCAAAGGCGCGCGTCGCCGTTCGGTAGGACCTGCGTTCGGTAGACGAAAAAGCCCGGTGATCCCGGGCTTTTTTTGTTGTCTTGCTAAGGAGTGCGCTACGAGCATCCGTTCTTCGTTCATCCGTTTTGGGGCCGCGGTTTCTGCAGCCGCCCTGCTCGCATTTGCCGGCACGAGCGCCACGCGCGCGACCGGCATTCCGGGGCCGCTCGCCGCACCCGCCTTTGACACGGCCAACCTCGACGTGAGGTGTCCGGCGTGCAAAGACTTCTTTCAATACGCAACCGGCGGATGGCGCGCGAAAAACCCGATTCCGCCAGAGTATTCGTCGTGGGGCCGCTTCTCGACCACGTACGAAGCAAATCAAGCGGTCCTCCACGCAATCCTCGAGAGCGCGGCGGTCGACTCCGTCGCAGCACCGGGATCGACAACGCAGAAAATCGGCACGTTTTATAAAACGTGCATGGATACCGAGGCGATCGAGAAGCATGGTCTGGGCGGCATCGCCGAACCGCTCGCGGCCATCGACCGCATTGCGACGCGCGCCGCCGTTCAGCGTACGATCGAACGCCTGCAGCCGCTGGGAGTGAACGCGGTCTTTGCGTTCGGCTCGGCGCAAGATGCGAAAAACAGCACGCGCGTCATCGGTGAGATCGACCAAGGTGGCCTCGGACTTCCCGACCGCGATTATTACACCAAAACCGATGCAGCGAGCGTCAAACTACGCACGCAGTATGCTGCGCACGTCGCCAAAATTCTTCATCTCTTGGGCCAGAGCGACGCGCAAAGCACTGCCGATGCACGCGCGATCGTGGCACTCGAGACCACGTTTGCGCGCGCGCAATTGACCAACGTCCAGTTGCGCGATCCGAATGCCAGCTACCATCTCTCGACGGTCGCAGCGATGCGCCGCGTCGCCCCCGATGTGAACTGGCCCGAATATTTCTCCGCGGTTGGCGCACCGAAGATGGCGCAGCTCAACATCGCGGAGCCCGGGTATCTTGGGGCCGTGAGTACGCTTCTCGCAAGCGAACCGCTCCCCGTCTGGCGCGCGTATCTGCGCTTTCACACGGTCGATGCCTTCGCGGCCTCGCTGCCAAAAACGTTCGCCGATGAGAACTTCGATTTCAACGAACGCATTCTCCAGGGAACGAAAAAACAACGCCCGCGCTGGAAGCGTTGCACCGCTGCGACCGACGCGTATCTCGGCGAAGCGCTGGGGCAAGTTTACGTCGCCAAAGCCTTCCCGCCCGCTGCGAACAAACGCGCGCACGAACTCGTCGAGAATCTTCAGGCGACGCTGCATGACGATATCAGCACGCTTGCCTGGATGTCGCCTGCAACCAAAACGTACGCGCACAAGAAACTCGCCGCATACGCAAAGAAAATCGGCTACCCGAAAAAGTGGATCGACTACTCGACCTACCACGTCGGGGACGATTCCTACGCGGCCAACACCGAACGCGGCCGCGCTTTTGGTTGGAAGCGGGATCTTGCAAAGATCGGTCGTCCGCTCGATCGCGGCGCCTTCGGCATGAGTCCGCCCACGGTGAATGCCTACTATAATCCGCAGCTCAACGAGATCGTGTTCCCGGCCGGGATCCTGCAGCCGCCGTTCTTCAACGAGAATGCCGACGATGCGATCAATTACGGCGCGATCGGCGCCGTCATCGGGCACGAAATGAGCCACGGCTTCGACGATCAGGGCCGCCAATACGACGCCGTCGGCAACTTGACCGACTGGTGGACCAAGAGCGATGCGGTGAAATTCGCGGCCCGCGCGAACTGCATCGTGAAACAAGCCGACAACTACGTCGTCCTACCGGGTGTGCACGAAACCGGAAAGCTCGTGCAAGGCGAGGCCATCGCGGACCTCGGCGGTCTTACGATCGCGTATAAGGCCTACGAACGCTCGCTGCGCGGTAAACCGCATCCCGCCCCGATCGACGGTCTCACCGCCGAACAGCGGTTCTTCATCGGCTGGGCGCAAGTCTGGGCCGAAACCGACCGACCCGAAAACACCAAACTACTCGTCAACACCGATCCCCACCCGGCACCGTCGTTCCGCGTCAACGCGACCGTATCGAACATGCCGGAATTTGCCAAAGCGTTCTCGTGTGATGCGAAGAGCGCGATGGTCCGCCCCGCCTCGCAACGCTGCGAGATCTGGTAAGGAGTACCCGTGCGATCCAGTCTTCTTCTTCGTTCCATCGGTGTTGCGGCGCTCAGCGCGCTTGCGTTCACCGCCGTCTATCACGGCCCGCTTCCCGTCGGCGCATCCTCGGGTGTGCCGGCAGCAACGGCCGGCATCAATAAAGCGAATTTCGATCCCACGTGTAAGGCGTGCGATGATTTCTATCAGTTCGTCAACGGCGGCTGGATCGCAAGTCACGAAATTCCGGCGAAATACGGCGCATACGGCTCGCTCACGGCGATGTCGGAACGCAATCGCGACGTCGTCCACGAAACACTCGAAGCTGCCGCGAAAAATACGTCCGCTGCGGCCGGAACGAACGAGCAAAAAGTCGGCGCGTTCTACCGATCGTGCATGAACGAGCCCGCGATCGAAGCCGCCGGCATCACGCCGCTACAGCCGGAACTGGCAAAGATCGACGCGATATCCGATGTTAATTCGCTTGTTCTCGAGTCGGCGCACTTGCGCACGATCGGCGTCGGCACGCTCTTCAATTCCGGCTCAACGCAAGACGACAAAGATTCGAGCAAACAGATCGCCGAGGTAAGCCAAGGCGGCCTGAGCCTCAACCGCGACTACTATACGGGCGACGATGACAAATCAAAAGACATTCGTGCCAAGTACGTTACCTACGTCTCAACGCAGTTTTCGAATCTCGGCGACGATCCGGCAAAGGCCTCAGCCGAAGCACAAAGTGTGTTAACGACGGAAACCGCAATCGCCCAGTACACGCTGCGCCGGGTCGAATTACGCGATCCTGCACTCAGCTATCACCCGATGCCGCTTGCAGACTTGCAGGCGATGGCTCCGGCGATCGACTTCACGGCCTACTTTGCCGCTGAAGGCGCACCGGCGTTCGCTTCACTCAATAACGCACACCCGAATTTCATGAAAGGGTTGAACGCACAACTCGCTTCCGAGTCGATTGCCGACTGGAAGACGTACATGCGCTTCAAACTCGTCGACTCGTATACCGGCTCGTTGCCGAAGAAATTCGTCGATGCCAACTTCGCCTTCCGCGGCGTCGAGCTCGGTGGTGCAAAAGAACTGCCCCCGCGTTGGGAACGCTGCGTAGCGGCAACGGACCGCGTCCTAGGCGAGGCGATCGGTCAGGCTTATGTCGCACGCAATTTTTCGCCGGTCGCCAAAGCCAAGGCCCTCGCACTCGTGAATAACTTGCAGTCGACGCTTGCCGCCGACATCAAGACGCTGCCGTGGATGAGTTCGCCGACGCAAGCCTACGCCGAAAAGAAACTTACCGCATTCACAAAGAAAATCGGCTATCCGGACAAGTGGAAATCGTATTCAAAGCTCTCCGTCAGCGATGTTCCCTATGCGACGAACGCTATGGCCGCCAGCAGATTCTTCTGGAACGACGACGTCACACGTATTGGCAAACCGGTCGATCGCGCCGAATGGGGTATGACACCGCCGACGGTCAACGCGTACTACAACCCCGCCAACAACGAAATCGTCTTCCCCGCGGGCATTCTCCAGACACCATTCTTTAGTGAGAAAAATGACGACGCGCTCAACTATGGTGCCGCGGGCGCGGTGATCGGGCACGAAATGACACACGGCTTTGACGATCAAGGCCGCCAGTACGACGCGACCGGAAACCGTATCGAGTGGTGGACCGCTGCGGATACCAAGAACTTCGATGCACGTAAAGATTGCATCGTGAGCGAGTACGACGCATTCGGCACCGCACCCGACGCACACGAAGACGGCAAGCTCGTCACCGGTGAAGCGATTGCTGATCTCGGCGGCTTGACGATCGCATACAAAGCCTTCAAAAAGACGCCCGAATACAAATCGCACAAAATGATCGATGGATATACGCCCGAGCAGCGCTTCTTCATCGCCTTTGCGACCGTCTGGCAGCAAAAGGCAACCGACAAGGCCGAGCGAGCGCAGATGAAAACCAACGAACATCCGCTCAATAAATTCCGCGTGATCGGCACGCTCGTCAACATGCCCGAATTTGCTGCGGCGTTCAAATGCGCCGCCACCGACAAGATGGTCAAAAAAGACCGCTGTCAGATCTGGTAGGACCGATGCTTCGTACACCACTCGCACGATTCGGTGCGGCCCTGGTTCTTGTCGGCGGGCTCGTGCTCGCCGACAAGGTCCACGCTGCAACCGGGACTGACCCCAAGACCGGCGCCGTCGAACCGGGCTCATCGCTTGCGATGACCTCGGCCAAACACGGCTTCGATCTCTCCCAACTCAACCCGGTCATCAACGCCTGCGCTAATTTCTATCAGTACGCGCAAGGCGGCTACCTCAAGACGCATCCGACGACACCCTCAAAATCCAGCGTCGGTCAATTTGCCGATCTTGCCGACCGCAATCTTACCGTCGTCCATGCGATCCTCGATGAAGCCGCGGCAATGCCGAATGCAAAATCCGGTTCGCCCGAACAAAAAATCGGCGATGTGTACGCATCGTGCATGAACACTGCCGCGCGCGACGCTGCCGGCATCGCGCCGATCAAATCACTGCTCGACATCGCCTCGAGCGTAAAGTCCGCAGCGGATCTTCCCGGCGCGGTCGCGACGCTGGCGAATAACGGCGTCGGCTCGTTTTTTAATGCTGGCGGATCGACCGATCCCAAAGACTCGAATAAGGTCATCGCGCAGATCGGTCAGGGTGGCCTGGGTCTGCCCGAACGCAATTACTATCTTGCAACCGACGACCAATCCGTCAAGACGCGCGATGCGTACGTCGCGCACGTCGCGCGTACGTTCGTCCTCATCGGTGACGATGCAGCGACCGCTGACAAAGAAGCCAAGAGCACGATGGCGATTGAAACGGCGCTAGCGACGGCATCGAAAAAGAATACGGAACTTCGCGATCCCCTCGCACGTGTCAATCCAACGACCGTCGCGGACCTTGCGACGCTCACGCCGCACTTCGATTGGGTCACTTATTTTAAGGTTCGCGGGACGCCTGCGTTCACGACCCTCAACGACGTGACCCCGAGCTTCTTCCAAAGCGAAGACATCCTGCTCGCCTCCGCCTCGGGCGAGGATCTGCGCAGTTATCTGCGCTGGCGCGTCATCGACCGCTACGCACCCACACTCACGACGGCGCTCGAGACCGAAGCCTTCTCCTTTAGCGGCACCGTTCTCTCGGGAACCAAGGAACAGCGGCCGCAGTGGGAACGCTGCGCTCGCACGACGGATGGCATGCTCGGCGAAGCACTCGGCCAAGAGTACGTCAAACGCAATTTCCCGCCGGCGTCGCGTGCTCGCGCGCAGCAGCTCGTGAAAAACGTAATCGCGGCGCTTCGCGAAGACCTCACAACGCTTGACTGGATGAGTCCCGCGACGCGGACCGAGTCGATCGCCAAGCTCGATGCAATCGGCGTCAAGATCGGTTATCCCGACAAATGGAAAGCCTACGCGGATCTACCCGTAAGCCGAGCATCCTTTGCGGGCAATGTCATCCTTGCCGCGAGCGTCAACAGCAAGCACAACCTCGAACGGATCGGCGGGAGCCCGGATAAAGCCGAGTTCAGCATGACGCCGCCAACCGTGAATGCACGCTACAGCCCGAGCCTCAACGACATTCTCTTTCCCGCCGGCATCCTGCAACCGCCGTTCTTCAATCCGGCGGCCGACGATGCCATCAATTACGGCGGAATCGGCGCCGTGATCGGTCACGAAATGACGCACGGGTTCGATGATTCCGGTCGTCACTACGACGGAGCGGGTAACTTGCGCGACTGGTGGACCGCGGCCGATGCCGAGGCTTACACGAAGCGTGCGACATGCGTGAGCGACCAATTCGACTCGTATGTTGCGGTGAAGAACCCCGACGGAACCGATCTGCACGAAAACGGCAAGCTCGTGCTTGGCGAATCAATCGCGGATCTCGGCGGCATGACCGTCGCCTACAAAGCGTTTCTCAAGACGCCCGAAGCAAAAGCCAATCAAAAAATCGACGGCTTCACGCCAGAGCAACGCTTCTTCCTTGGCTACGCGCAAATCTGGGGCGCGAACCAAACGTACGAAGCTGCCCGCTCGCGGACGCTTACCGATCCCCATCCCCTCAACAACTGGCGCGTGATTGCTCCGCTTTCGAATACCCCGGCGTTCGCGCAGGCGTACTCGTGCAAAGCGGGCGACATGATGGTGCGTCCCGCAAGCCAGCGCTGCCAGATCTGGTAGCGATGGACCGGTGAAGAAAAAGGCGCTCCCTCATCTCGAGGGCGCGCCTTTTTCTTCTTGATTCGCGCAACTCGAATACGGATCGCGAAGTACGTAGCCGTACGACGCACCTGTTGGGAGAACTCAAGTGGCTATCATTGACGAACGCGAGATCGAACTCAAGAAAATTGCCGTCCAACTGACGGCTAGCATGCTCGACAATCATAACGGTGACTGGGATGATACGGAGACGGCAGCAGCGTTCCGCGTCATCTACGATGCGATCAAGAACGCCTAGATGCATCTGAAGCGCACGCAGACCCACGGCGTTTGGGACCATTCCATCCCGCCGGTCATTCGTATCGCACCCGGCGATACGATCGAGGTCGAACTCGAAAACGCATCGGGAGGGCAACTTGCCGCCGATTCGCCTGCAAGCGCTCTTGCGACGCTGGACTTTGGGCGGATCAATCCGGTCACGGGCCCGATCTTTGTCGATGGAGCGAAGCCGGGCGACGCGCTCGTCGTCGAAATTCTCTCGCTCGATGTCGATGCGTGGGGCTGGACGGCCAACATTCCCGGGTTCGGACTTCTCGCAGATCGATTCACCGAGCCGGCCTTGCGCGTCTCGCGGATCGCAAACGGCTCGATCGCCCTGTTCACGGGAATGACGTTGCCGAGTGTGCCGATGATCGGAACGATCGGCGTCGCGCCCGCCGAAGCGGGGGCATACTCCGTCGTCCCGCCGACGAAATACGGCGGCAATATGGATATTCGCCATGTCGGCGCTGGCGCGACTCTCTATTTGCCGGTTGCCGTCGACGGCGCGCTACTCTCACTCGGCGATGGGCATGCCGCACAAGGCGACGGCGAAGTCTGCGGAACCGCGATCGAAACGACGAGCGTCGCGACGCTCCGCATCTCGATCAACCGCGGCCGCCACTTGCCCGCGCCGATGGTTCTCACCGATCCGCGCTCCCAGCGCACCGGACGCGCGTTTGCGACGACCGGTATCGGTCCCGATCTCCATGCGGCCGCACGCGATGCTACAAGCGCCATGATCGCGGAGATCGCAAGCCGCACGAAACTCTCGGAGATCGACGCCTATCTGCTCGCGAGCGTTGCGGGTGATTTGAAAATCAGCGAGATCGTCGACGTTCCAAATTGGGTCGTCTCCTTACACATCGACGCAGCACTGCTCGCGTGAACGAACCCGTCCTTCGTCGCGCGCTCGGTGTCGTCGAAACCGCGGGCATCTCCGTTGCGATGATGGCGCCAACGGCAGCAATGGCGCTGAACGGCGCGCTCGCCGCGCAGTATGCCGGCGCTGCCGTGCCACTTGCTTTCGTGCTGGCCTTTGCGATCGTCGCTTGCGTTGCATTCGCGTTCGTCACGTTCGCCCGCGTCTATGCAAGCCCGGCCTCGGTCGGCGAATTCAACGCACGCGGCATCGGACCGCTCGCGGGGCGCCTTTCCGGCTGGACGCTCGTCTTCGCCTATCTTCTGTTCACCGGGGGATCGGCGGCGGAATTCGGTGCATTTGCATCATCAGCATTCGCACTCGCCGGCTGGGCGTGGCTTCCGCTCGCCCTTGCGTGCATCGCCGTTTGCGGTTACGTCGGAACGCGACCGGCGCGCACGTCTTCACGCACGATGCTCCTCATCGAAGGACTCTCCGTTGCCGCGATCGTCGTCCTATCGATCGTGATTCTCGTCCGCGGCGGCGCGCACGGTGTCTCGTTTGCGCCGTTCGTTCCCAAGTCAAATGCGCTCGCAGGACTGGGACTTGCAACCGTGTTTTCGTTACTCTCGTTTGCGGGCTTCGAAGGGGCTGCGGTTTTGGGAGCAGAGTCGCTCGATCCGACGCGCACGATTCCTCGTGCGTTGATCGGAAGTATTCTGCTCGCGGGACTTCTCTACGTCTTTATCGCGTTCGCGCAATCGATCGGCTTTGGTCTCGACCCAAAAGGGGTCGCCGCGTTTGCCGCATCCGCCTCTCCACTCGGCGATCTCGCTACGCGGTATACGAACGGGACGGTTGCATCACTCGTGATGGTTGGTGCGGCGATTTCCGCGTTTGCTGCGACCCTGGCCTCCGCGACGGCGGGGGCGCGTCTACTCTATGCATTTGCAAAAGACGGGCGTCTCGATAAGCGACTCGCCCACGTTTCCGGAACGAGCGGAACGCCGACCACCGCCTATACGATCGTGCTCGTTATCGGAGCGATAACCGCCGCGGGATTTGGAATCGCACGCATCAGCGGAACCGATACGTTCGCAGCCTGCGGAACGATCGCAACGCTCGCACTGATCCTCATTTACGCAACCGTGCAAATCGCGGCGCTCCGTCTCTTCGCGCCGCAATGGATGCTCTGGCAACGGGCGATTCCCATCACTGCGTTCATGGCGCTCATCGCAACGTTTGTCGCGAACGTTTTTCCTCTGCCGACCGGGCCGGCGGCGTTCTATCCGTATCTTGTGGTCGCGTGGATTGCCCTTGGACTCGTCGTCCTCCGCGGTCGCAGCATCCCTGCGGCCGATGCGTCCTCGGTATCCTAAGCCGCTAGGCCGTGCGCACGTTCGCGAAGAGCAGCCCGACATAGAAGAGCAGCCACGCAAAATTAGCGACGGCGATCGCACGCTGAACGCCTTCGGCTTTGCTAAAAATTGGCACGATCGTAAGAAAGATCACGCCGACTTTTAGGCTGGTGTCCAGCCCGGGCGCGATATGACCGTCGAGTAAATATGTTTGAAAAAACGACAACGCGACGACCACACTTTGCAATCCGAAGAATAAGCGGCGGTTATCGGCATACACCGATTCCATCGATGCATTCGCTGCGCGCTCGCTACCCGGTAAGAGCAGCGATGCATTGATGTAAAGAACCGTCGGCAGCGCAAGCGTCGTCAAAAAGATCGCAAACGTCCAATGGTCGTGGTGAAGTAAGCTGAAATCGGACCACCACACAAGGGTGAGCAGCAAGAAAAGATTGAGCGCCCAGAGCAGCGTCGGCCAATAGATTTTCGCCGAGCGCCGATGATGCAAGACGCGTACGACCCCCGCGAGGATCTGCGACATCCCAAAGCCGATGACGATCGAAATGAGTACCGAGAGATAGGTAAAGACGTCGGAATTTCCGCTCACGGGCAAAGATGCGCCCCTTTGACTACTCGTGCTAATGTGCTATTGTATTAATGCGATAGTTCAATGTCGACGTTCGGAGGACCCGAGTGAATCTGATGAGTCTCCTTCGTGTAAGCATGTTTGCCGTGTGGCTCGTCGCGACCGCCAGCCCCGAAGCCACTTCGACGGCCCCGCCGATCCTCACGCCCGATGCCATCTACCTGCGCTCCGTTGCGGCCATGAAAGCCGCGCCGATTCCAGCCTACGTGGCATTTCGTGAAACCGTCTCCGGACGAAATTTCCGTATGGCGTGCACGAAGGATGGCATGAGCCTAACGCTCCATCACGGCGACTCCAGCGGCACGTTCCACGTGTACGTCCGCACGAGCGACGGAAGCGCCATCTCCCAAAACATCGCCGACGCAAAGGCCCCGATATGCTCGGGAGCGCTTTTAATACCGGCTGGCTCAGAGATTTCGGCGCTGGGAGCGCCGCAAGCCACGGCTTCCGCGCAGCCGCACGATGCATCCTCAGACCTGAACGGACCGAAGATCATCGGATCGGTGCGCGTAAATAGCGTGCGCGATTATCACATTGATCTCGTCGGTCACGAAACGCTCGATGCAAACGACGTCTATCATCTGCATCTGCGCGCCTATCGCAATCCTGAAATGCATCCACTCACCGATCTCTTCGTCGATCAGACAACGTTTCTCGTGCGCGAAGTTCGCGGCGAAGCCTCCGCGCACGCGATCGTCGGAAGCGGCCGCGTCGCGGGCATCGTCGATTTCGATCGTGTCGGCGACTTTTGGCTCATCAAGCGCGAGCACTTTGAAGCGGCAGCAAACGCCTTGCTCGTGCACGCGCGCATGAGCGCCGATATCGAAGCCAGCAACATGTCGACGCCGAGCGATCTTCCCGGCATCACCTTTCCTACGGTCCGCCCATCGCCGAGCGCCGCACCATCGCGAAGCCCGTAACCGAGAGCGATCACGATCGTCGAGCGAGTCGAAAAAAAACACCACGCATCGCTGCGTGGTGTTTTTGATTTCGGTGAGGTCGAAACTACTTGATTTCGACTTTCGCGCCGGCTTCTTCGATTTTGGTTTTGATCGTCTCGGCTTCTTCTTTGGTGATGCCGGTCTTGATCGCCTTAGGAGCCGATTCCACGAACGCCTTCGCTTCGGTCAGACCGAGCGAGGTGATTTCGCGGACAGCCTTGATGACTTTGATCTTCTCGGCGCCGATTTCCGTGAGGACGGCGTCGAATTCGGTCTTCTCGGCAGCCGGAGCAGCAGCGCCACCGCCAGCGGCGGGAGCAGCAGCGGCCGGAGCAGCGGCGCTAACGCCATACTTCTCTTCGAGCGACTTGACGAGTTCGTTGAGTTCGAGGACTTTGAGGTTATCGATTTGGTCGATGATTTCGGCAACGGACATGATAAGTATCTCCTAAATTTATGAAGCGGTTTCCGCGGCTTCTTTTTGCTCGCGGATCGCATTGAGTGCGCGGACGAGGCCGCTTTGATTGCCGGAGAGCACGTACACAAGACCCGACAACGGACTCTTGAGCGAACCGACGAGACGGGATAGCAGTTCGATTTTCGGCGGAAGCGACGCAAGCGCGTTGACTCCAGCCGTATCGACGAGAGCGCCGTCGATCCAAGCTGCTTTGATCTTCACCGCTGCGTTGGCATCGGCAAATGTTTTGAGGGCTTTGGCAGGCGCGACGGGATCTTCGCCTGCGAACACCACTCCGGTCGGTCCGGCGAGGACCGATTCGAGCGCTTTGGCGACGTCGTCACCGGCAGCGATCGAGAAGAGCGTGTTCTTGACGACGGAATACGTCGTCCCGTCTTTGCGCAGCTCGGTGCGCAGCTTCGTGATGTCTTCGACGGTCAGTCCGGCGTAGTTCGTGAAGAACAGGTTCTTCGAACTGGCCAGCTTCGCGCGGAGTTCATCGATCGTCGCTTGTTTTTTTGCGGTGGGCATCGACTCTCTCGTTTCTGATATGAAAAACGCCTCCGCAAACGTGCGAGGCGCGAGAGTCAACCGGCTGCCTGTTGAGAGGAACACCGGGGGAGTCGACGCATCCTCGATAGGTGCCGGATTATTCCGAGCATTAACCGCCGTGAGGCGGACCTACGGTCATTGGAGCCAGCGATAAGTAAATCACAGAATCAGGCGGGCGGTCAAGCGTGACCACCATAGATGCGATGCGCGCGGAGCGCTGCGAGGGCGGCCTGTGGGCCACCTATGCGCGAAATATCGCAACGAGTGCTGATACGCAGGACACCGGGGCCATCGCCGTTGCCGGCGGCTTTGCCATTTGCCTTCAGGGCACGTTTCTTGAATACGCGATCGGGATCGGAGCGGTGCGCCCGCTCGATGAGACGGATCTGGGGGCGGTGGAGGCGTTCTATACCCGCCGCGGCCTCCCGGCGCGGGTCGAGCTTCACGAAGACGTCGCGGCCCGCGATGCAGGCTTGCTCGCGGCCGCTGGGTATCGGCCCGAGTTGACCCTGGACGTGTACGAAGCGGAGATCGGGCCAATCGATGTCACGCCTCCCCTGGGCCTCACGGTGGAAAAAACCGAGAATCGCGTCGAGTGGGCCGAGGTCCTCGTCGAGTCGAGCGACGGATCGGATCGCGCTCGGACGACGCGTTCGGTCCAGGTCAACGCCCATGCGGCCGTTCTCTATGCCGTTGTTGCCGACGGTCAAATGGTCGGCGGCGGCGCTGTCTCGACCTTCGAAGATGGAGCGTTGCTCTTCAGCGGCGGCGTGTTGCCGGCGTACCGTCACCGCGGCGCACACCAAGCGTTGATCCGCTCGCGTCTTGCCTATGCGCGTTCGCGCGGCAGCAGTTTTGCCGTGCTGAAGACGACGGCCGATTCGCCGGTGGCCGCAAACGCACTCGCGTGCGGTTTCGCGCGAACGCATTCGCGCGTTCGCCTTCGCAAAGCATGATCGCGGCGATCCCGCCGCTCGCGCGCGTGCTGGCGGCCAAACTCTCCGCCCACGTGGAGCTTCAAGGCGAGCCCGAATCCGTGGCGCTCGCATTCACCCCGGCGATCGCGGCGATGGACGCGGCCGACCGGGCGTATCGTAAGGCCATCGAATCGGTCCTCGCACCGGCGGCGGCGAGCGAGGTACTGGGAACGATGGCGGCCTTCCGTCACCAGGTGACGCAAATCCGAGAGAATGCCGCAAAAGAAATCCGCGCGCTCTACGAACGCGCTGGGAAAACGTACGGCGACTACGATCCGCTCGACACCTACACGCCCTCGACCAGTGGACTTGCCCATGTCGACGGCGTGCGCGTCGCCGATCTCGGCGATCGAGCACGCGCCGACGTCGCGCGCATACGCACCGAAGCAAACGCGCGCATCGCTCCGCACATCGGCACGCACGCGGCGGCGATCGTCAGCGAAAAAAAACGCCGCGTGACCGCATTCAAAGGCGCACTCCACGAGGTCATCGTTCCGATCGTCGGCGGTAGCGCGCAAAGCATCTCACCAATTATCGACGATCTCGCTTCGATCGCAGACGGTTTTTATTAGGGCGTGATGACCCGAGCGCATGTCGGGCCTTTACGATTCGCGGCGTCGCGTTTTATTCGGTCGGGTTCAGTGTGCCACTCGTGAAGTAGCCGTACCGGCGCACGGCGCAATCCAACACGAAGACAACGCCCGGACTCTGCGCGAAGAGTTCCTCGAGGCCGACGACGATCGGATCCACCTGCTGCTCTGTTACCACCGCAACGATGAGCATTTGGCTACTGAGTTCGTTGAAGAGCAGATGGCCTTCGTGATATCCATGATGGCCCATCCCCGAGACGTTCGGGATAACCGTGTAGCCGCTAACCGGAATCGCCCCCAGCAATTCTTTCACGGCATCGACACGTTCGCCGGGTACGACAATTTGAAGCATCTTCATCGGAGTCAATTGGACGGTCACTGATTTTCCTTTGCCTTGGCTCACACTGCGGATGCAATGCGATCGGTTTCAACCTGCGCACCGGTGATATCGCTCTGCGCTTCCCACGTTGCATCGGGCCGGTAATTCCAAAAACTGTTTGTCTCCGGATCGAATGCTGCGAGTCCGAGCCACTCATTGTGGAACAACCGCTGGAGAATCGCGTTGCGCGCGATCACACGGTCGATTCGGGCACGCGGCGCATTGACGATTGCGAGCAGTCGGAGCGGTTCGTGAAACCATCCATCGCGGTCGGCAAGCGACTGAAGGGGCAGACCGGCGCGGATATCGCCTCGGTTTCCCGCCATGACGCCGATCCGTCCGACCACATTGTGAATGACTTTCGTGCCGCTCCCATAGCGTTCGTTGTCGACCGTTGCGAAGTAGTAATGATTGTTGATCCACTGGGCGACGACGAGCGGCGCGGTCATGATGATTTCGAGCAGCGTGCCGTCACGATCGTTTGCAACATCATATTCGTGCAGAAACGTCCGCCGCGCAAGATCGACACCGTACGTCATCGAACGCGGCGCGATAATAAAGGCCGCATTGCGCGCGAGCCCCCATTCCGGACGCACTTGCGCCCAGTCGGCAGACCGTGTGTCGACGCGCGTTGATCCAAGATCGCGCGCGCGTTCGCTCGCCAAATGCTTGTGTGCCGTTTCAAGATCGTCTTCGAGTCGCTCCAAATCGGCGCGGTGATCGACCGGCACGAGTCCTCGGTCGAGGATGGACACGCGATCGGTCGCGGTGTCATGTTCAGCCGCCACAAAGATCGTCGTGCTTGGGATGTCGATTCCGCGCGGACGTAAACCTTCGCGTACATCGTCCCGACTGAGCATCGCTGCGAGTGCGCGGGCGTTTGGTCCACCGCGGTATCCCGCACAGGCGCCACAATCAAGAGAGGCCTCGAACGGATTGTTCTCAGTCGTGCTTCCATGTCCAACGAAGAGCACCAAGCGTGCAAAATTATCGCGCATTCCCATGAGTGCTAACGCCGCTTCGCAAAAAAATAGGCGCTCGGCCGGTGTAAATCCGACACGATCGGCTTCATGTGGACTCTTCTCGAACGCGAGAACTCTCGGCACGTCGGGTACGATCGCGCGCTTTACGATCCTACGCAGCGCGCTAAAGAAGCGCGGTTGCAGCGTTCGACCCGCAAGCGGCAGCAAAAACAGCGCACCAATTGCCTCAAAGAGGACGAATGACGAACCGACACTGCTCTTGATCTCATCGAGCACTCGTTCGAATTCTGCGAGGAATGCGCGTCCGGCACGATACCGACGGGCGCGCTTCTTCGACGCAGCGAGGTGCTCGACAATCTCGTGTTTTGGCGTAAGCAAGACGGGGCACGCGGGCTGTGCCCAGTCCGAGTCGAGCGCCCGAAAAGAAATCGGTAACCCAAAGAATCCAGCGAAGCCGCGTGTGCGATACGGGCCCGTTCTCTCGAGGTGACGTCGAATACCCTCGGAGCGGACGTCGATGCAACAGACAACATCGGCGAGCGGAGTTTGATTCGAGTCGGTGGCCTGTTCGATCGCTTTGAGCAGGCCATCGCGCGTGTGGATTTCATGCGCTTGCAGCCAGATGAGACCGCGCTCATCGGCATCGAGCGCGGTTGCGCCGGCAATAAGCCAGCGCACGTCGTCATCCTCGAGCGCGAGAACTTCCGTCTCGCTAAACTCGAGCACCGACGCCACGTTCGCCAAGAGACACGACTCATCGATGCGTGCGGCATTCTGTTGTACTGGGCCGAAGCGCGCGATAAAGTCTTCCCGGTCGAAGGCGAGGCCGCGGCGATCGGCGATCGTGCCGACGAGCGCCATCTCATACCACAGTCGAATCGCAAGATATTGGATCGGATCGGTCGGTGCCGCGCGTTGTACCTGGTCGTTCGGATGCGCCGCGCGCCACTTGGCAATTCCGGCCCAACCGCTCAGCTTGCGCGCGTGCATCGTCAAGTAACTCGTCCATTCGTCGCGCGGGATTTGCATTACGTTGAGCGCAGCCGCGATCGTGTCCTCAGGGTAGAGAAAGACGTTCGAAAGGCGCTCTCGATACCCGTCGATCGCGTGAGCCGCGCGGCTCGTATCGTGCAGAGCGAGCCGGCGCCATGCGCCGTAAAGACCGAGATCGCGATACGGCATCGTCCATGCCGCTTGACCTTCGTCCAGGAATGCCGCGCACCAAACGATGATTTGCTCGTCGATCATCGATGCCACTTGCGTATCGCAGATCGAATCGACCAGCTCGCCAAATGTTAGCGGCATGGTGGTCGTTGCCGCGAGACGCACAAATCCGGTATTCTTTCCGCGACCGATCCGCGCGACTGCCGCTTCATAGAGCCGGCTCCGTTCGAGCGGCGCACGCAGATCGTGCGCGAGGGACGCCCATACGAGCTCGCGCGTGCGAATCGGTTGACCCATGATGCGTCGCAAGCCGCTGGGAACAGCCGATGAACGATGGACCGCCGACTCGAGTGCCGCCGCCGAAATCTGACCCGCGCGATATCGACGGCGATACTCCGCTTCCGGTAGAAAGCCGCATGCGCCGGTTTGCTCTTGCGTCCGGCGCAGCGCTTCGGCAAACGGAAGGTGTTCGAAACCGCTTAGTGGGTTCGTGGCGACGAACCCGCCGAGCGGCCATACCGCGGGTATGGAATCGAAGGCGATCGTCACCATCGAGCGGATGCGCGCGCGGAGTTCGGTATCGTGTTTCATCGCGTGGACACTCCCACGGCAAAGCGTTCGCTCAAGAGCCAGACGTACACCCGATCGCGCACTGACATCGGCACGCGGATGACTCCCCAGCCCAGGATGAGCGTGAGCGCAAACGCGCCAATCGCGACGATCGCAAGACTATTCGGGACGAGCATCGCTGTTGCGACCACGTCGACGCCGATAAATCGGTCGAATGCCGACACGAGCAGCGCGTATGCGGGCAGCATCACCGCAACGAGCGCCGTCGCGATCGCGAATTCCGCGAGCGTGCCGCGTTTGACGATCGCGAATGCAGCTTGTGCACACGTAAGGGCTGCAAAGGCAAGCACGACCCAACCGTAGGGCGGCAGCGCTTGACCGAGCGAGGAGCGCACGACGAGTAGCGCGACCAGTACAGGAACGACGATGGCAAAGGCGGCGGCAAATGGTGCAACGCGCGTGCTCGAAGCAAGGTGGGCTGGGGCACGTAAACTGCGCTTGTGATCGTGAACCGCGTATCCCGACCCAAGAAACAGCGTCGCCTTGAAGATGCCATGTGCGAATAGATGCAAAATGGCGGCCGCGAAAGCGCCTAAGCCGCATTGGAGCGTCATATAGCCCATCTGCCCGACGGTCGAGTAGGCTAGGCCGCGTTTGACGTCACTGCGGACCATCATGCAGGAAGTGCCCCAAAGCGCAGTGGCGGCTCCCACAACGAAGATGACAAGAGCCGCACTCGGAGCATGCGCGACGAGCGGCGAGAAGCGCGCCAACAGGAAACCGCCCGCGTTGACGATGCCGGCATGCATCAGCGCGGAAACCGGGGTCGGAGCTTCCATCGTCTCGGGCAGCCAGCGATGCAATGGAAACTGCGAGGATTTGCTAAACGCGGCGATCGTCAGAAGCGCGACCGCAAGGAGAACAAGGCCGCTCGGAAGTTGCGCCGCCCGCCCGATGATGGTGTCCAGGCGCATGGTGCCGTTCGCCAGACCCAGCACGATGCAGGCGCAGACAATGCCCGCATCCCCGATGATGAATGAGGTGCGCATAAAGCGCGCGGCGACCATTGCTGCCGGACGGTCGCAAGCGTGCGTCTGCAGTTGATAGAGGCAAATACTTACACCGACCCATCCAAGGGCGAGAACAACGAGACTATTGGCGAGGACGACCGCCACAACGGCCGTCGTAACCGCGCTTAGCCAAAAGAAAAAACGCGCATAGCGTGGATCGGAATCCATATAGCGCGTTGCAAAGGCATGCACGAGTGTCGATATTCCGGTAACGAGCACGAGCATCGTTCCGCTTAAACGGTCGATTCCGAGGAGCGGCCCACGCACCGCCGAGCCAAAGACGATGGCGCCGAACACAAGCGCGCTAACGAGAAAGGTCGTGCCCATCGCCGCGGTCGTGAGGGCACCGGCGTGATGCTGACGTGTTCGCGGAAGCATCGTGAGGACGATCGCCGCAAGGAGTGGGCCCGCGATGATGAGGCCCAATCCAAAGCCGATGAGTCGGTCCAACACCACACGCCCTTACTAGAAATAGAAAGCATGAAAAACTTTGCTAGCATTCTAGTACCATGAACGTTCCGCCAGCGTCAAGGGCCTCCTTCGTGAATCGCTTCCGTTTTGGCGAGGCGGACGATGTCGGAGACCCGCCGATGTGATTCGACCGGATGCCGGAGCGGTCGGTCCGTGTTGATGCGATACACGTTTCGTCGTCCGCTACGCTCGCGTTCGATGATGCCGTCGCCGACCAGATCCGCGAGGATCTGCGAGATTGCGCGCTCCGTGATACCAACGATCTGTGCGAGATCGCGGATCCGCGCCGAGGGATCGAGCGTCAGCGCGATGACGACGTGCCCGTGGTTACTCAAAAAAGTCCAGCCGCTCCGAGAGCTTGCCGGTCGTACGCCTTTTCCCGACTCGTTCAGCATCGCGTTCCCTGCAATTCTTTTCGCGTTTCTATCTTCTATCGTTTCCCTCTCTGAGCAGGGTTCCATCTCCATCTCACTAGCGTCACTAAGAACTATTCCGGGATACGGTATCCACAATACTTGACGCCTCAACGATGTCCCGGTAGCGTAGCGACATGGCTAGCACTCCGGATCGGTCCAGCAGCGCCGCCGCGGGGCTCAGCGGTCGCCTCGAGCGACCCCGATCCCTACGAGATCAGGTTTACGATCGTCTACGCGCTGCGATTCTCTCCGGGGAGCTTGCTGCCGGCGCACCGATCATCGAAGCGGAAATCGCGGCGACGCTCGGTGCGAGTCGTACACCGATCCGCGAAGCCATGCGACGACTTGAGACCGAGGGGATGCTCGAACCGCGCGGCGCACGAGGCAGTGTCGTACGCGAACTCAAGCGCGATGAAGTCGAGTGCATCTTCGAGATCCGCGAGGCACTCGAGGCGCTAGCCGCCCGGCGTGCAGCGCGGCGCATGAGCGAGCAGGACGCCGCCGGCCTCGAACAACTCATCGCGCTGATGCGCAAACATGCCGAAAATTCAGGCGAGATGGAACGCCTCGATACCGAATTCCACGATCGAATTCTTTCGCTTGCCGATGGGAATCGACTCAAGCGTATGCTCGGGGATCTCCGTGCGGATATCTTGCCCTGGCGTTTTATCGCCCTTGCAACGAGTGAGCGGCGCGCGGCGACGGCTGACGAACATTCGGCGATGCTCGCAGCGATGCGCACGCGTAAAGAAGACGCGATCGTCGAAACGACGATCGCGCACATTCAGAATACGAAAGTCGCCGTGCTTGCCACGGAGAAGCCGGACTAGCTCTTTGCGGGTGCTTTTGCCTGCGCAACTTCGTGCGCGGCAAGCATTTCGAGGGCGCGCACCATTGCCGAATGATCCCAGCCGGCGCCGCCGTTTGCGACGCAGGCGTTGAAAAGTTCTTGCGCCATCGCGGTGTTCGGGAGGGAGACGCCGATCGCGCGTGCGCTCTGCAGCGCAAGGTTGAGGTCTTTTTGGTGCAGAGCGATCCGGAAGCCGGGGTTGAACGTGCGATCGATCATGCGCTGACCGTGCACTTCGAGGATGCGTGAGGCGGCAAACCCGCCCATGAGCGCTGCACGCACTTTGTTCGGATCGGCGCCGGACTTCGATGCGAAAAGTAGTGCTTCGCCCACCGCTTCGATGTTGAGCGCGACGATGATTTGGTTTGCGACCTTCGTGGTCTGACCGTCGCCGTTACCGCCGATGAGCGTAATGTTTTTACCCATCAGTTCGAAGAGCGGTTTAACTTTGTCAAACGCATCTTCCGGACCGCCTACCATGATCGCGAGCGACGCGGCTTTCGCGCCGACTTCGCCGCCGGAGACCGGCGCGTCGAAATACAGGCAGCCCAGATCGTTGATTTTCTTGGCGAAGGCTTTGGTCTCGGTCGGTGAGATCGAGCTCATGTCGACGACCATCTTGCCCGGGCTCAGTCCTTCGGCGACGCCGTCTCCGCCGAAGAGCACCGTTGCAACGTCGGGCGTATCCGGCAACATCGTGATGACGATGTCGCTCTTTTGCGCGACTTCTTTACTCGACGCGCAGGCGACGCCACCGGCAGCGGTGAGTTCTTGCGGCACCTGCGACCGCGTGTGCAGATAGAGCTTGTGACCGGCGGCCTGCAGATGGCCGGCCATCGGCTTGCCCATGATCCCAAGTCCGATAAATCCGATATTCAAAACGAAGCGCTCCTAGACGGCGGCGGGTGCGGCGATACCGTAGGATTTCGCCCAACCCAAGCCCGCTCCAGTTCCATTGGCCGGAATATATTCGCAACCGATCCAGCCCGTATAACCCGCGTCATCGAGCACCTCGAAGACGAACGGATAGTTGATCTCACCACTCCCTGGTTCGTGGCGTCCGGGATTGTCGGCGAGCTGAACGTGTCCGATGCGCGCGACGTTCGCGCGAATCGTTGCCGCAAGTTCGCCTTCCATGCGCTGCATGTGATAGATGTCGTACTGGAACGTAAGGTTCGGCGAGTCGACGGCATCGATCGTGCGGAACGCGTGATCGGACCGTGAGAGAAAGAATCCCGGGACGTCGTAGGTATTGATCGCTTCGATCACAAGCTTGATGCCCGCGCGTTCGAGTTCGCCGGCCGCGTATTTGAGATTTGCAACGAACGTGGCCTGCGCGGCTTCGACGCTGACGGATTCGTGGCGTTTGCCCGCAAGACAGTTGAGACGTTTACAGTCGAGCGCCTTTGCGTAGGCGATCGCCGTAGCGACGCCCGTGCGGAACTCTTCTTCTCGACCGGGGATGCAGGCGATGCCGCGCTCGTTTGCGGCCCAATCGCCGGCGGGAAGATTGAAGAGTACCTGTTCGAGTTTTCCGGCGCGCAGGCGCGTTGCGATCTCTCCGGCTTCGAACGCGTACGGAAAGAGAAACTCGACGCCGCGGAAACCGGCCTCGGCGGCGGCCGGGATCCGGTCGAGCATCTCGAGCTCCGTGAAGAGCATCGTGAGGTTGGCGGCAAATTTCGGCATCGGCGTCCTTAAATGAGCTGGGGTTCGCGCGCGGGGACATCGACGACGTCTTCGTACTCCTTGATCTTGTCGATCTCGGCGCCCATCGCGATATTGGTGATGCGTTCGGTAATCACTTCGACGATCACCGGCACGCGCAGGCGCTCGGATTCCGTCTTCGCCCACGAAATCGCATCTGCGATTTTTTCCGGATCGAAGACGCGCACGGCACGGCAGCCCATCGCCTCGGCGGCTTTGATGTGATCGACCCCGTAGGCCCCAATCTCGGGCGCGTTGATGTTCTCAAAACTCAGCGAGACTTCGTAGTCCATCTTATACGGCAGCGAGGCCTGACGGATGAGGCCGAGATACGCATTGTTGAGCAAGATCATCACGAAGGGGACCTTGTACTGTGCGGCGACCGCAAGCTCTTCGATCAAGAATTGCAGCGAGTAGTCGCCGACGATGCCCACCACGTTCTTGGCAGGATTGGCAAGCTTGGCACCCGTGCACGCGGAGACTTCCCACCCGAGCGGTCCGGCTTGCCCGCAGACGATGTAGTTGCGCGGCTTGTTCACCTTTTGCAGCTGGCCGGAGAGTATCTGATAGAGGCCGATCGCTGTGATAAACTGGGTGTCATCGTCGAAGGCGGCGTTCACTTCCGCAAAGACACGTTGCGGTTTGACCGGCGTGTCGGCGTAGTCGGTGCGGCGCAACATCGTGCGCTTGCGTTCTTGCACGCTTGCAACCCATTCCGCGCGATCCGGGACGGAGCCCAGTCGTTTGCGTTCGCGCGCTTCGGCGACAAGCGCATCGAGTGCGAGGCCCGCATCGGCGACGATGCCAAGTTCGGGACTGAACACGCGTCCGATCTGCGTTGGATCGATATCGATGTGCACGAAGGTCTTGCCCTTGGTGTACACCTCGACGCTGCCCGTGTGGCGGTTCGCCCACCGATTTCCGATGCCGATTGCAAAATCGGCCGCCAGAAAGTTCGCGTTTCCGTAGCGGTGCTGCGTCTGCAGGCCAACCATGCCGGCGTTGAGTTCGTGGTCATCAGGAATCGTACCCCAACCCATGAGCGTCGGAATGACGGGCGTCTGCGTAAGTTCGGCTAGCTCGATTAGTTGGGCGCTGGCCTCGGCGTTGATGATGCCGCCGCCCGCGACAATAACCGGACGCTCCGCCGCGAAGAGCATGTCGATGGCGCGCTTGATCGCCTTCGCACCGGGACGCGGACGCTCGACCGCGAGCGGTTCATCGCACTCGGGATCGTAGTTGATGATCTCGCGCTGCACGTCGATCGGCAGATCGATATGCACGGGGCCCGGTCGACCGGAACGCATCAGTTGAAACGCTTTGCGGAACACGAAGGGCACCTGCGCGCCTTCCATCACGGTCACGGACCACTTCGTCACCGGCGCGACGATCGCAGCGATGTCGACGGCCTGGAAATCTTCTTTGTGCAGCTTGGCCCGCGGCGCTTGTCCCGTGATGCAGAGGATCGGAATACTATCGGCCATCGCCGAGTAGAGGCCGGTCACCATATTCGTACCGGCGGGACCCGAAGTACCGATGTTCACACCGATGCGCCCGGCACGCGCACGCGTGTACCCCTCAGCGGCGTGCGAGCCGCCTTCCTCATGGCGAACCAGCACATGGCGAATGGTGCCATCTGCTTGGAGCGCCTGGTACAGCGGCAAGATTGCCGCCCCTGGCACACCGAACACGAGATCCACGCCTTCGCTACGAAGCACATGCACCGCAGCCTCAATCGCCGTCATCTTCGCCATAAGAAGAACGCCTCCAAAAAGAATGGATACGGTATACCGTATGCCGTGCGTTCAGACTATCAGGGGCGAGGATCAGCGTCAACTGCGTTTCGCTTGTCAAAAAAGCGCCGCCTCGTCGACGCTCCTTTCGCTCGATCGGCCCAGCGACTCCGCACCCCCCGATCGGAATCGCTCATCTTCGAAATAGGCGTGCTGCGTTGAGCGTCCTAGCAGCCCCAAAACTGGCGCTGTCCCGAACTGCGGCTGTATACACTCCCTCACAGGTCGGCGGACATGCTGCAGAACTGATCGATCGCTACAGCGAGACGCCTACGGCTTTGCGTGACTCGTGCTCGACTCCCATCCAAGCACTCGGGCGATTAGTTCGCTTCGGTTGCGGCTTCCCGTTCTATCGAGCATGCTCTTGATGTGATCTTGAACCGTCGAGGACGTGATGTGTAGGTGCGCCGCGACCTGGTCGAGGTGATTCCCGTCCAGCAGTAACTCCAGCACCTGCACCTCTCGCGGCGAGATATTAAACCGACTTGCCGGCTTGGTCAGCGAATTTGACGGGAGTGCGCGCTCGATTCGGACGCCGATTGAGAGCCCGGCTGGCCCCGACATTGGTTGCGCGTGCAAGACCAGAAACGGGGAGAGGTACGCAAAGCCAGGTTTGATCTCCGCGTCGGTGCTCCACGTATGGGTCAATTGACGCACGGTTTCTTCGAGGATGACCGGCAAACGTTGCGACATTCGCGGCTCGCGTTCTCCCGTCGCGCTCCGCCGCTTATCGCCGGTCATTGGTGCCATGATGATTTGGAGATCGGTATCAAGGAGATAGAACGCGTTGATGACGACGTCATCACCGAATGCAGGCGTCGGCGTTCGTTGCTCGGACGCCTCACGCGCGTTATGCAAGCGCAATGTCGATAACCGTTCCGAAATTGCATCGAGTGCGAACGTCAACACACTGATTTCGATTGAAGTAAACGGCCCGAGTTCCACCGATCGGAGGAGTGTCAAGATTCCGGACTGCGTTCGGTCGTCCGCGAACACCAATGTTATGCCGCTATCGAATTCTTCAAGGGATCCGATGGTAGCAGCAATTCGCGGGCCTGCGGCCGAGGTCGCCCGTTGTCGCTCGAGCTCCTCGGCAAGCCCTGCGAGCCCTCTTCCTTCGCGATGCGAGCCGAACAACGACGTCAGTTCGCCCTTGGGCGTCACCCGCGCGAACGTCCAACATGAGGACGGCACCACGTTCAGCGCAGCCGAAAGGGTTAAAAATATCGGATCGGACGAGGGCATCGCGCCCTGAAGCGATCGCGCGGGATTCCTGAAAGCCGACGGGTGGGGGCGGGCAGAGCGCGGCGCGGAGATCACTCCGGTCGTGGGTTCTGCATTGTTCAAAGTGCTCGCGCCTTCGTTCCGTGCTGAGGCTAAAGAGAAAGCCCCATATGTGCTCGTGACTCATCGCCCGAGGATAATGACGTACCCGCTTCATGCACGGACCTATCGGCTTTCCAGAAAATTGCGCGCAACTTTTGCGGCGAGAGAACAAGCCTCCGCTACATCGCAAAACTCGGACCGGTGAAACACCCGATTCGCTCGGCGCTCCGAAGTCCTCGCGCCAGGCTTTCGAAACTCGATGATTTGGATAGCACACAATTGGCGCCGGCTAAGTGGCAGGCCCGACTTCTCGAGCGCGTTACCGTTCCGGTGTATACCGCAATGATGCACTCCGGTAGAACGAATCGAATCTGTCGCAACAGTTCAAGCGGATCCACCTCGACGCTATCGATGTCACAGACGAGCATGTTCGGCGTGAGTCGCCCCAGTTCCGAAACGCTCAGGCGTGCAACCGTGACCAGGCCCGGCCCTCCAGCCTCCCGGAGAATTGCGCAAAATAGCGGCACCTCTGAAATCGCGATGCCGGCAAGACAACAGGTGTTGGCCATGCGGTACCCTCTACGAGCGAGGCGGTAGATCAGCCCACTCGCACTTCGTCCTATCTTAACGC
>JBBRLI010000017.1:0-68911 GCA_038231455.1 Vulcanimicrobiales bacterium
ACGCAATCGTCCACCCCCTGGCACGATGAATCCGAGAGCAAGCATACAAAATTCGACCAGAGCGGCGTAAGAATCGCCGCATGGCCGCGCTAACCGACACCGAGTGACGCGCATTGGGCGTTAGATCAGAGTTGCCCTAAGGCGCTCGATCAGTGGGCGCATTGGAACAAGGTCGGACTCGACTTTTCACGTCCAGGAAAGCCGACCGACAATGCATTTATCGAATCGTTCAACGGCCGAGTTCGACAAGAACTGCTTAACGCAAGTTGGTTCGAACGCTCGAGCAGGCTCGCGAAATGACGTTGGCGTGGCGGACCGAATACAACGAGCTTCGACCACACAGATCGCTCGGAAATACATCGCCAAAAGAGTTCGCCCGAGCGCACGCGACCAACACATCACAAGCCGGGAGTTTCTAGGCTACGCTTCACCAAGATCGGGTACACCGTCACAATCTCTTCGGTCATCCGGCAAAATCGACGCTTGCGAGTCTTTCACGCACAAGCACGCGCGTCTTCCGAACCGACATGTGCGGTGCGATCAAACTCGAGATCAAAACGAATGGGTTTTCGACGGCGCTGCGGTGTTCGGACCGATGAATCGCTGCACAGCTTTTTCAGATTTAGAAACTCTCCCGCGATTCAGGATAGGTAAGATGGCCGGCTCTTGCGGCTTCAACAAACATCGCATATGGAGCATCCACTAAACCGAGATAGACAACGATTTCGACCGTATAAAGCATGCCAGCGTCATTAACAGTCAATATCGTATCGACGAAAAATTCGGAACCGTCGGGGCCGACCGTGCGAGCAGCAGGGCCTGGCGCAAGGTAACGGATTGGCGAAGAGGGGCCGGCTAGAACGTTCACATCGCACCAGCCAGTAAGATTGTAGTCAGTTATTTGACAATGCGCGACTTGTTGTTCAATCTCTGGATATCCTTGCGCCACGATCCGTAGAAATGCGAGTTCGATTTCGGTAGGAGTATGAAATACGTTCGGCTCCATATGACACTCAGCTTCGCTTAGCGCTAGACCCCGATATGCTTCACAGTGACTCGTAGCGTTTAAGAATTCGCAGATAGCGAGTCTATTGCTGCACGGTGTGACGCGCGGTCAAGGGCACGAGTTTATAGAGCACAGCCCGGGAACTCGAGAAAAGCGGGTAGCGACTCGCGACCTGTTTTCCCTTAGAAATCAAAGTGCCGGTAGTGTGCATCGATTCCCTAGCGATCATGCTGGTGGTTTGGCGCCAATTCTACGGAGCCTATCCGTCGGCCTGATTCTTGATAGCGGGCAAGTGTACGGTGGCCGCGCATACCATGACGGAAAGTAAACTCGTCGCTCGACATGCCGACATCGAGGCGAAAATTCTGAAAGTCGGATATCACGGTTCCGCATATGCCTCGAGCCCGGCATTCTTAAGCGCCGTGGAGCCGAAATTCGCTCTCATCAGCGTCGGACGTCACAATCTCTTCGGTCATCCCGCACAGACGACGCTTGCAACTCTTTCGCACGCAAACGCTCGCGTTTTCCGAACCGAGTTTTACGGTGCAATTCTACAATCTTACCACAGTAGAAACTGTTACCAAAATCTTGTTCTATTTAACAATGCCTGTCGTATCGCAGACAACTCAATTCCAATTTTTTCCGCGTCATCATTTCTCGTTCAAGGCGTGAAGAAGCGTGCACCTCTCGCATCCGTACGGGCGTTAACGGCCAACACATTGCTTACACCGCGCTGGGCAGCATACACGCTCTTTCCGCGCATATCGACGCTATGGACGATGACGCTCGACGAAGTGCTCTGCCGGAATGACAATGTGCTGCTGCACGTACGTGGATACACCGTGACCGGCGAGTGCGTACGCGGTAAAGAGCGGGACCGTCACGAGGCACATGGTATAGACTTGCCGCCACAGCGGAACGCGCAACGACGCTGCGATCTGCGTCGCGGCCGTGTTTCCAACGCCCGGAACGACGCGAAGAATGATCAAAAAGAGCGGCGAGCCGACGCGGTAACGTCGCACCCAGGACGGAAAACGTTCGATTTCCGCGTCGATTTTCAGCAGCTTCGACGTGCGCCGCGCGAGTAGGTAACCGAGCACAGCCCCGAGCGCAAGGCCGGCCGCGTTCACGAGTGCGCCGACGAGCGGGCCGAAGATTACTCCATATGAAATCCCGAGCCCATCGAGCACCGTGAACGGAGCCGCCGCAAGCAATCCAAAGACGACGATTGCAATTGGGATCGCAAACCAACCCGACGCGACGAGCAGATGATCGATGCCACGCTTGTTGGCCACGACGACCGCAGCCAGACCAACCGAGACGAGAAAGAGCGCGACGCCCGTCAGACGCGATAAACTCACCTGGCGCCATTGGTTACGGTTCGCACCACAACCTCGCCGTGCTCGCGCCCTCCGCTGCGCCGATTAGGTTCCGCGATCGGATGCTCCGGAACGGAAACGGCGCAATAATCCATCCCCTCCGCCCAGTTCTCCAGCGTGGCTCCGAACGAAAATGGCTTGCCGGCGATCGGTACGTTTTTCATAGATGTTGCTTGTCGAAAATTCATTCGGCAAGCCCGCCTGGGAGCCCGTCGGCCAGGCGAGATTACATCTCCATAAACGGAACGATCTCGACGCTGCCGGTAGCAGCGACCGGAATCATCTTTGCTGCTTCAACTGCCGCATCAATTGTGGGATAGTCGAGCACGTAGTAGCCGATCAAAGACTGCGCGCGCGACACCGGCGGCCCCGTCTTGATGCCGTCCGGACCGACGGTGCGAACGTGATCCGGCATCGGAACCAGCGGCATCCCGTCGGTCAAATGGCCGTTGCTACGGGCGGCCTGCGTGAAGGTTTCGTAGGCCGCACCAAGCTTCGCGCGGCCGACATCATCGGTCGGCATGAGCGCGAGGTCCTGGTACAGTAAAACCATGAATTTCATTTGTGTCCCCTTACGGTCGAGGGCTTCGGCGGTTCGCTGCCGCCGCTGCTCGAAAGACGAATAGCGACGCGGAAAATCGACACCGCGCGCATGTCGATTTCTCGTACAATCGTTCGTTGTAAAGGGAACCCACGCGCCAAACGAGGAGCGATTGAGTGTGAAATACGTTTGTTTGATCTATCTCCCGGAGGACGCTCCCGCGGGTACACCCGAGGTCTTCCACCAGTACGAGCGACTGAACGAAGACGCGGCGTCCCAAGGCGTCTTACAAAGTGGCGGCGAGCTCGCCGGCACGGGTTCAGCTACGTCACTCCGCGTTCGCGAGGGCAAGCGCGTGATCACGGATGGGCCGTTTGCAGAAACGAAGGAAATCTTGACCGGTTTCTACGTCTTTGCGTGCGCCTCGTTAGATGAGGCGCTGGAGTGGGCGGAACGGATTCCCGCGGTCGCGCACGGCACGATCGAAATCCGACCGCTCATCGAGCGCTGAAATAGACGTCGAGGATCTCGACCGTCTCTTTCGTTCAGAATCGACCCGCGCGGTGGCATGCCTTGCACGCGCATTTAACGATCTGGATCGCGCAGAGGACGCCGTTCAGGATGCGTACCTCGTCGCACTGCAACGCTGGCCGGTCGACGGGCTCCCGCCCAACCCGTCGGCTTGGATCCTCAAAACGGCCCGCAATGGGGCTATCGACAAACTGCGCCGTGAGAAAACCGGTGCTGCGAAGTCGCTGTCTTTAGCTACATTTGACATTTCGGTTCACGACGAAATTCCGCACGGCGCAAAAGAGATCGATGAGCGCCTCGGTATGATTTTTGCCGCCTGTCATCCGGCGCTCAGCGACGAGACACGTGTCGCGCTCACGCTGCGGTTCGCTGCGGGCTTGAGTGTTGCGGAGATCGCAAGTGCGCTCTTGGCCACGCCGGCCACAATCGCGCAGCGGCTGGTACGCGCCAAACGCAAGATCCGCGAGGCCCGAATCACCTTCGACGCCCCCGCCGACGCTGCACTGCCCGAGCGTTTGCACGACGTGCTCCGCATCGTTTATCTGATATTCAGCGAAGGATACGCATCGGCTACCAACGCTGCTCGCATTCGTCCGTTGCTCTGCGATGAGGCGCTACGGCTCGTCGTCCTCTTGGGAGAGCTGCTCCCCGGCGAACCGGAAATCGGCGGGCTTCACGCGCTTATTCTTTTTCACGATGCCCGTCGTGTCACGCGGACGGACGAACGTGGCGACCTCGTGCTCCTCGAAGAACAAGATCGCTCGAAGTGGGACACGCGCAAAATCGTCGACGCACTCACGCTCTTGGAACGTGCAGCTCGTCAGCACACTTCCGGCACCTACCAGATCCAAGCCGCCATCGCTGGCGAGCACGCCCGCGCGGCGACGTGGGCAGAGACGAACTGGTACCGCATCCGCGAGTTCTACGAGCACTTACTCGCCGTCGATCCATCGCCGGTCGTAGAACTCAACCGAGCCGTCGCGATTGCGTATACTGATGGTAACGCCTCAGCGCTCGCGGCGGTCGACGACCTCGTAGTTGAGGGTACGCTCGATGACTATGCGCCTTTGCACTCTGCACGAGCGGAACTTCTCCGGCGACTTCACCGTGACACCGAAGCGCATGTGGAATTGCATCGCGCGCTCGACCTCACACAGAGCGAATCGGACCGGCGCTTTTTGCAGAAGCGAATTAGCCAGCTCGACTTCTAGCGGCCCGGCGAAAGCTTGGCTTTATTCTGCTTCGGCTATTCGTCGCTCCGTACAATTGCGATATTGCGCTATTGCGATCCATAGACACGGCAAACCAAGGGTGGCATGATCGGGGCATGCACACTGTTTATGAGGCGGCTGGTGGTTTCGAAGGACTACGCCGTCTGGCTAGCGCCTGGCACAGGCGCGTGATGGCCGATGAGGTGGTAAGCCATGCCTTTCGTCACGGTTTCCACCCCGAGCACACGGAGCGACTCGCGGCCTATTGGGCAGAGGCGCTAGGGGGACCCACGAGATACTCCGCTCTGTATGGTGACGAGACTACCGTTGTAAAAATGCATAGCGGTAACGGTCCGCACGAGGAGATGGACCGGCGTTCCATAGCGTGCTTTGACCAGGCCTTGGTTGATGTCGGCTTGGCCGAATCCGATCCGCTGCGATTCGTTCTGCACGAGTATTTCGCGTGGGCGACAACGATCACGATGTCCCGCTTCCATCATTCTGCAGATGATGTGCCTGAGGGTCTCAGCATTCCGCGCTGGTCCTGGAGCGGACTCGAAACGTGAAATTGCTCCGACGTGGGTTGCACGGTAGGCCCTCGAAAAAGAATCGCGAGGAGGCTCGCGACCGCGCCCGGGCGACGCATCGCCTTGAGGCATTTTCAGACATCGTGATCGGCTTTAGCCTTGCAGAAATCGGACTGAGTCTGGTCTTGCCCGCACACGCGATCGATTTCATTGCCCAACCAACCGCAATTTTTGCGTTCGTCGTGACATTTATTGTCGTAGTCCGCTTTTGGTGGGTCCACGACATGATTTTCGAACACCACTTTGTGCCGAATCGGGCGATGACTGCCTGCAATTTTGTCGCGCTTGCAAGTCTGATATTACAAGTATTCTGCCTGCAACTTTACCTTTCGTGATGCGTTTGTCTGGTGCCGACGATGTCGCACGAACGATGACCTCATGAGGTCGAGGAGCAGGAGATTGTCGGTTGGCCGGGTGTTCTTAACAACATGAAAAAGCTTCTGTTTCTCGCTTTGACCGGCGTGCTGTTTGCTAGCTCTTCTATTCAACCCGCATTCGCCGCGCAGCTTGCGGTCGAAAACCAAACGGCGATGCCCGCGCTCCTAACGGTCACTTACCATACGAGCTTGTGTCGTGACGACCGCGGCATCCACGTCGCCCCGCATCAACTCGTCCAGCTAAAGCCCGGCCTGTGTACGGTAAAAACGGTGTACGCGAGCGTCACGACGCGGCCAGGGTTCGCAATCGCATGTCTGCCGAAAAAGCGAACCGGTGGGTCGAAATACGTCGTCACGATCGATGCCGATCTCAAGACCTGTTACGTAAACTAGCACCCTACCCCATCGACAAAAAGACGGAAGCCGGCGTTCCAGCGCCGGCTCTTCGCATGTGACGCGCTTGGAGATCGTCATGACCGGTCCCCGCTTTGTCTTCCTACCGCTCGTGATCGCGCTGCTCTTCGGCTTCGCGCCTTCCGCTCGCGCCTCACAAGACGTCGAATTGCTGCGTGCGAGTCCCGCGATGGCCTCCGACGGCAGCGTTCGCATCGCTTTGGACTTCGACGGTACCCCGCCCGATGCGCGCATTTACCGATCGAACGAGAACTTGGTCCACGTCGTGTTTGTGGGTTCGAAGTTCCGGAAGCGTCCGGAACTTGCCGATCTCCACCTCGGAGAAATCGTGCGAGGCCGATTTACGACGTTCGCCGGTATCGGCATGCGTCTCGATCTTGCGCTACGCGACGACGTGCGAATCCGCGCCGAGGTCGTCGGGAAAACCGCGATCGTTCATATCCCAGCGAAACGGAGCGATCGGGAAGCCGCGATCGTGCAGACGGCGCCACTGCCGGAATCGGCTCCGCCGACGCTTTCCGTTGCATCGCCCACCGCGCCGCCGTTCGACGGTATTTCTACGGCAGTCATAACGCTTTCTTACGCAGACGTGAGCGAAGTTGCCGGGGCGCTCGTCAAAGGGGCGGTCGTGCCTTCGAACGACGTGTTTACTGCAACGTCGCCGTTTGCCGCACTCGCGATTCCGACGAATCCGAATGAGGCAAAGCCGCCGGCCTACGTGTCCATCCCCGCCGCAACGCTTTTGCCCAAAGATACGCCGCAGGGCGTACGCTTCGACGATCACGTCGCCGTGGACCGCCGGTTGAACGCGGTGATCGTGACCGGATCGATAGCACAAATCACGGCGTACCGAGCGATCATCGCGGCGCTCGATGTGCCCCAGCGCAGCGTCTTGCTGGAAACCGAGATCGTCGAGTTGACGACGACTGCGGCGCACGATATCGGGATCGACTACGCACCCGGCGGCACCTCGTTTGCGACGGCGACCTTCGGCAGCTCGAGCCAAAACTTTCCGAAGGCCGGACTATCGATCGCCGCGACGATCTCCGCGTTGCAAGAAATAGGACAAGCAAAGATTCTCGCACGTCCGCGCATCATCACCGTGAACAACCGGCCGGCTGCGATTTTGAGCGGCGAAGCGGTGCCGATCTTTAATTCCGTCATCATCCCGGGCGGCGGCAGTACCGTTGTGAACAATCAAGTGCAATACATCAACGTCGGTGTGAGTCTGCAAATTCTTCCGCGTATCTCTGCAAACGGCCGAGTGACCGCGCAAATCTTTTGCGAGGTCTCGAGCATCATCGACTACGTCGGGACGACGCCGCGCATTGCCGTCCGCCAAGAACTGACGTCGGCCGTTCTCGACGACACCGAATCACTGATCGTCGGGGGTCTGTTGCAAGAGACGGAAATTCGCAACATGCGGAAAGTTCCGAGTCTCGGCAATCTGCCGCTCATCGGTCAATTCTTTCGCGTGAGCAGTGCCAGCAAGCAGAATACGAATCTCTACATCGTCATCACCCCGCACATCCTCAATGAAGGACGCAAGGCATCGACGTTGACGATGCCGGCCGCTCCACCAAGTCTGCCGACGGCGCCGACGAGTCCACCGGCGGGAACTGCTCCCGGGTTGTAGTCGCTTCGCCCGTCGTTTGAACTCTGTGGCGCTAGCTTGCACGCTCTTTTAAGCGGAAAACACTTTCTCGAAGTGGAACAACGGTTGTTACCACGATCGCGTCGTCCTTAGAATGCGTTATTTTTGGCGTCGCTATCAGCGGATCACCTTCACGCATTCACTTTGGAGGACCACTTGTTTCGATTACGTTCGATGAAACGTTTTATCGCAAGTCTTTTGCTCGTTACGGTGCCGATTATTGGCTATTCTGCACCTGCCTCGGCGTATGGCCGTGCAACGATGTTCAACCGCACGAATTATGCAGTCCACGGCACGATTCACTACGCTAGCTGCCGCGCCGATAATTTCAGCATCGCGGCCGGACCGGTCGGTAAGAACAGCGTCATCACCGAAACGCACTCCACGATTAGCGCCTATCGCGGCGCTTGTCTCATCACACGTATCACCGCAACCGTAAACGGGAAAGCGGCGACCGCATACACATCGTCCGGAACGGGCTACGAGCGATTCATCGTTGCCGCGTCAAACAGCGGTTACAAAGTCGATTCGCTTGCAAACATGCAAAAAGAAGTAGCTGATGCTACCGGCGGTCCCGGTTTTAGAATCATCAACAACACGAACTATCCCGTCGAAGTCAGCCTCGATCAAGTGGCGTGCTTGTATTACGGTGTCGTATCGCCGGGTCAAGCCTTCGATCGCAACACGGGTGCCGTGTGGTTTACGGTCACCGCGCAACAGCAAATGGATACCGTCGAACACAAGACGCTCTCAACGTGCGTGCTGCCCGTCGCAATAATCGTCGGGACCATCGTCATCGGGGCGTTGACGGCAGGCGTCGGTGCTGCGATGGCTGCACCCGCCGCTGGAACGGCCGCAGCCGCATTAGCACCAATCGTCACATCGACGACGGTCACCGTGACCGCTGCGACGCTTACCGGCGCTGCCGGCGCCAGCGGCGCCTCAACGCTCGCAGCGTCCGCGATCGGCGCAGCCATGAAACCGAACGGACAGGGAGAGCTCAAAGGTCAGTACGCGGGACCTCCGTGGCCTTTCCGTTGTTCCGTCAAGCCGACGTACACGATTACCGGCGGTTGGGGCAAGACCACGACGGATAAAGATGGCAACGTCGTTATTCCGCTCGGTACCCCAATCCAAATCACGAAAACCAATACATGCGGAAATAGCATGATGAACTAGACTTCGCGCCGTTCGGATTCTTCCGACGAATAGCCGGCCATCGCGGCCGGCTATTTTCTTTGCTAACCTTTCGGTTTTGTTGACGCCAGCTACATCAGCTAGCGAGCCCGCGCGGGCTCAGCTCCGCAGAAGTTAAGCGTTGCTAAATAGGCTAGCGAAATACAGCGAGGTGACATCCCTGGGCAATTCGGACCGCCGCGAAATACCTTGAGTTGCCAACCTCACTCAAGGCAAAGAAAGAAGCGCTCGAATTCTGCCCGCTCGAGCGTGCGATGCACGTCTGCGTTCATTCCGATGACCTCGATCGGGGGCGCACCTTCATTTACTTGCGCTTCCATAAGCGGAAGAAGACTGTGCAGCGCTGCCAGGTCGATATGCTCGACATTCGTCATGTCGATTCGCTTTGCAATGCGCGCCAGGACTGGAATCAACGCGAGCGCCAGTTCTTCGCGCCGGCGATCGTCGTAGAGTCCGTGTAGCTTCACGACAATCGCCTCGGCTTCACCGACAATCTTTGCGCTGGAACTATCGCCGACAGCTTCCACGCGATGGCCGCAATTGTGACAGAACAGTGAGCCCGGGAGGAGCGCCGTCGCGCATTTCGTGCAGGTCATTTTCGCTCTCAGGTTCGTGGAGATTGTGTTTCCGGCTCCTTCTACTTCAGATCGCTTTTCCCGGCATACGCCGCGCACCCAAACACGAGGCCATGAATCGCGCTGATTAGCCTCGGACAGAGGCCCTTCCCTTTGGACGCGCTTTGGACGGCACGTTGCTATCGTTAGCGTACAAGTACATCCCTCGACATTAAGTCACCAGAAAACCTCATTCGAACTTTCGTAAGCGAGTGAGCTTAAAAGGAGCAGTTGTGGATTCTTTTTCGACGCGCCTAACGGTCGCCGCTGTGAGCGCTTCTCTCCTCGCGCTTTCCGGCTGCGGCGGCGCAGGCACCGTCTTAGGGCCTGCGCCTGCTGGACCGGCCACGTTCGCGGTCGCTGCCGGCGGATCGGTATCGAACGAAGCCGTACAAACGCTGCAGTATTATCCACAGTCGATCACGATCGATGCGGGCGATACGGTCCAGTGGACGTTCCCATCCGGCGAGCCGCATACCGTGACGCTGCTTGGCCCGGTCACGACGCCGCCTGCGCCAAACACGCCCGCCGCACAAGCGCCGGCCGGCAGCAACACGTACGATGGCAGCGTCTACGCCAGCTCCGGTTTTCAGCTACTCGGAAAATCATACGCGATGACGTTTCCCAAACCCGGGACGTACACGTTCATCTGCTTGATCCACCAAGGCATGAAAGGGACGATCGTCGTTCAGCCCGCGGGAACGCCCTACCCCACGCAGCCCGCTGCGTATAGTGGACCGGCGATGGCGATGCAAATGGGCGACTTATCGGCGGGCTCAGCGGCCGTTTCGCAGTTTCCCTATGTCAGCGGCGGCCCGCATCTCGTCGCCGGCATTTCACCCGGCCTTGCAACCGGCGCGCCGGCAACGCCGACAGTCTTGCGTTTCCTTAGCGGACCGACACTCAACGCAACCAGCGTTACGATCAACGCTGGCCAAACCGTCACGTGGACGAATCAATCTAACAACGAGCCGCATACGGTCACGGTCGCTCCGGTGGGCGCGCCATTTCCAGCGCTCAGTCCGTTTGCGCCGCCGAGCGGTGGCAATTCATACGACGGGACGGCACTTGTTAACTCCGGCGTGCTAATGCCGGGTGCGTCCTTTAGTCTGACGTTTACGCAACGCGGCACGTACTCGTATCACTGCATCTTCCACGATGACACGGAGAATATGATCGGGACCGTCGTGGTTCAGTAAGTCAATATGAGATGAGCAGAGCGCTTGCAACACGATCGGCTCGTTTCGTTTCGCACTTGGGCTGGGCTGGGCAATACGGCAATTCGTTCCGGTCCCGTTGCCCGCGACGGCTAGTTCCATCGGCGCAGCGCGAGAGCGCCGCGCCGCCGGTACGGCGCAAACGCCGGCTCGATCCCTTCGAAGACGGTCCACGGATCGCGTACGGCGTGCATTGCATCGAGCGCGCAGCGAAGCCACGCTGCGTCACCCGCGCCGGCAGCCGCCATCGCGATCGCGAACGCCCGATCGCCGCGTCGCACGAATCCCGGGCCTGTCGCAATGCGCAGCGCGCGATCGAGCTTGCCGCAGCGCGAGTATCCATAGGCGCGCACGGCCTGCATTTGTGGTTCGAACTCGCCGTCCGCGGCTTCCTCGATTGCGGCGATGGCTTCGCGCGGCCGGTCGAGCGCGCAGAGCGCCTTAACATAGTAGTAACGCGCGACGGCCCCAACCGCCGGTGCGAGAACGAGCTGCGGTTCGAGCCGTCGCACGGCATCGGCCGGATCGCCACGAAAGAGTGCGAACGCGCCGCCGCTCGCGCGGTAGACGTTCCCGACATCGCATGCGAGAGCGGCTGAGAGGTCAACTTCTGCAGCCACCACATCGCCGTCGATTGCCGCGATCCATGAGCGCGCGTGTAGCGCGCGGCCGCACGCGCGCGGAACGTCAAGCGCGCGCCGGAGATACGCGCGAGCCGACACGGTATCGAAGTCGGCGAATAACGCGATTTCAGCGGCCGCGTGGAGCGCGGTTGCCGAGGCCGGGTCTGCTTGGAGCGCTCGGAAGACTGAACGGCGCGCGCGCGGCCAGAGGTTCGCGTCGGCGTGCCGGTATTCGATCCGCAAGACGGTCGCGAGCGCGTACCCCGCAAGCGCTTCGGCGTCGTTCGGGACAGCCTCCAGCTGCAGTTCGAAGGAACGCTCCGCGTGCAACAGCGACGCTCCATCGCGCCGGTCCAAGAGTGCATGGGCTGCAGCGGTCGAGCCTCGGCGGACCGGAGCCAGCGCGCGAACCGTCGACTCGCTTCGCTCGACGATCCCGTCGAACCGATAACCGACGCGCGGAATCGTACGGATCGCATCACGCATCCCGCGGGGATCGAGCGCTTCGCGCAGGAGATACACGTTTTGCGCGAGATTTGCATCGCTTGCGATCCCGCTCGGCCACGCGGCGCCGATCAGGTCGTTCGCAGAAACGACGGCCGGTGCGTGCCGCAACAATCCCAGCAGCACCTTGACGGCGCGCGGCAGCAACGGCACCGGCACATCGCACGCGTAAAGTACGCGCTCGTCGGCGTCGATCCGAAACGTCCCGAACGCGAACTGCATCCCGTCCGAATTTGATGTCTTCTTAAGATCGCCTGGGCTATGCTCGCGGCATGAAGATACGCACCGCCCTCGCCACGATCGCGCTGATGCTCTCCGGGAGTGCGATCGCTCCGGCGCAATCGCCGGCACCGGCCAACCCGCCCCCTCGGCCGGAATGCGGCGCGCTCCGAGCGGGTGGCCCAATGCACTTCTGGGTCGGCAAATGGGACGCAAAGATCCAAGGCCAAAGCATCGGCGTCAACGATATCACGGCCGAAGCTGGCGGCTGCGCCGTCGCCGAACACTGGACGGACAAGACATCGACTGGCACCAGCCTCACGTACTATGACGCTGGCGACAAAGCGTGGCATCAACTTTACGTCGGGAGCGGTTCGGCCGTTTACGCATACACCGGAAGTGCCGATGCGAAGGAACTCCACATGACCGGCACGATCGCAACGCCGAAGGGCACGGTTCAAAGCCACCTCATCGTCGAACAGATCGACGCCGACACCGTGCGTCAACGCATCGACACGTCGACCGACGGCGGAAAGACCTTCAAGTCCGTCTTCGATGCGCTCTATCACCGGATACACGAACGAATCGGGTTGCGGAGAATAGTCGGGCATCCCCACAAACGGTAAGACTCCAAGTATGTGGTGACGGGTTAAAGCGTATTTTCGCGAACGATGCGATCGGCGGCGGCAGCCGGTAGTGCGGGGGCGATCATCAACATAATGAGATCTCCGTGGTTCCAACGGCGAATTGGAATCGTCCCTACGTGGTGAAACATCCGCCCATCCTTCCCTTTGCCGACAACATCGAAGCGAGCGATCGGCGGTTCAGCGAGGGCCGTCATTTCATCGATAATGATGCGGTAATATCGGCCGCGGATTTTGGTTTGATAAAAAAGCTCAACAACCGGGATCGACGCTTTTTGCGCGACGCTCGCATATTGTAGGACGGTTTGCTCAGGTAGTCCGACCGGCACGACGATCGGAAATGGCAAACGTTGCTGCGCCTGCGCAATCGTGAGCCGATCGTCACGATGAATCATCGGCGGAAGCGGTTTCGTCGATCCCATGCCCATGAAATGCTCGTAACTTGCGCGCAGCGTACCGGAAGCCTGAGCGGTAAGGCCGGCTAGCACGAGCGCGCCGAGGACCGCGCTTGCGTAGACGAAGCCGCGGGAGGCGGGTTGCGGGCGCACAACCAGCGATGTTGTGGGCGCCCACGGTCCCGGCGGGAGAGTTGGAAGAGCGATGCGCGTGAATCGCCGCTCGATCGCTGCTTTGATTGGTTGGAAATCATTCATCATATTGTCTCCGGCGCCGACACGGGCGCAGACGAATCGCAGAGAAGTGGACGTAAGCGGTGCCGGGCGATCATCAATCGGAAGCGTACCGTCGCTGCCGGTACGCCGAGCGCGCGGCCGACTTCACTACTCGTCAAGCCGACGAAATAATACAGTTCGAGCGCGAGCCGTAATGGCTCGGATAGCTTCCCGATCGCGGCTTCGAGATCGAGTCGGTCCGTTGGGTCATCGCTTGTCGCGACATCGGTCGCCGCTTCGTAGCCGACCGTTTCTCGTCGTTGAAGTCGCACGCGAGCGCGGGCGTGATCGCGTGCTTGCCAGACAACGATCCGGTAGGCCCATGCGGGAAATGCGCCGATGTCGGAAAGGGTCGGCAATTTCGCACAAATCGCAGCACAAGCGGCCTGCGCTGCATCTTCCGCCGCTCCGCGTTCGCCTAAGATGGACCACGAGATTCGGAACGCGTTCGGCCAGATGGCACCGGCGAGGGCCTCATAGTCCGCTTCGCCCCCGGTCGAGGCGGCTCTCGCCAGGTCGGAGAGACGAACAACATCATTCACATCGGAGAAGACGTCAGCGGGGCCCGAAGTGTTTGCGCGACCCGCGCAGACGAGCGAAAGCGGGCGGTGAATGAACGGACCCGCAGAAGCAAACGGGATGCGCGCGACCATCGCCCGCGTCCTCGCTGCACTTCTCGCGGGCGTCGGCCTCCTGCTCGCGTTTCTTTACGTTGCGGTCAACGCGCCCGGGGTACGCTCGCGCTCTCTGCGGCCGTTTTGCGTGGCGGCCCCGCTGCCCAAATTGTGGCGGTTGCCCCCGGCGGCCCAGCGGATCGGGCAGGCATCCATGTTGGCGACATCGTGCGCGCGCCCCGAACCCCCATCGATATGCTCGTGCTATCGAACGCACCGATCGTAGCGGAGAACGAGCGTGTTGCCTTCGAGGTCGAGCGCAACCACCGACGATTCGACGTGGCGTTCACGGCGGCGCGTGATCCAGGTACGCCGCTTTTCGAAGGTGTGCTCTTTGCCATAATTGCCATTCCGTTGCTGCTGCTGGGATTCGTCGTCATCTGGACGCGACCCGAAGATCGCGACACGCGCACGATTGGCACCATTCTCTTACTTCTCGGAATTTTTACGGCGACGCCCGATCGTGTCGGATCGCCGCTCGACCGCGTTGTCGTCTACGAATGCCTCTCGAGTTGTATTGTCATATTTGCAATCTTTCTAACGGCCGTCTTCTTCGCGCGCTATGCGGAAGGAACGGTGCGCTCACGCGCTACCAACGCCTTGCTCATCTCCGCCGTTATATCGACCCTGCTAGGACTCAGCGTGGTACCGTGGTACATCGCGCCGGCCTTGTGGGGTCGCGTCGATCTTCTCGAGTGGCTTTCCAACTCCACAATCATCACTCCGGCATGCGCGATCGTGGGATTTTTTGTCGCGTATCGCATATCGGACCAAGGACAACGCACGCGCCTGCGTTTTCTCGCAACCATGTTTGCGATCGGCTACAGCGGCCTGGTGACGCTTCCGCCGTTAACGATCGCGCTCGGACCGGCGTTCAACGTGTTCGATCAAGCAGCTTGCGTTGCGACGCTCTTCCCATTTGCCATCGGGATGACGTATGGGATCTTGCGTCGCCGCATCGTCGACGTCGCCTTCGTGCTCAACCGCGCAATCGTCTTCAGCCTCGTCTCGGCGCTGATCGTCGCGGGGTTCATTCTCATTGAAACCTCGGCTGGGACGTTGCTCGTGAACGCCTCGCGCACCACGGGATTTGTCGTGCAAGTGGGCATCGCGGTTGTTATCGGCCTCTCGCTGAGGCCGATTCACGATCGCGTCGACCGCATCGTGGACCAGGTCTTCTTTGCCCGCCGCTATGCTGCCGAACGAGCGCTGAAACAACTCGGAACCGACGTCCATTTTATCGTCGACCGCGACCGACTTGCAGCGCGCGTTTTACGCGAGATCGCGCAGAACACGGATGTCGAGCGTGTGGCGATCTTTACGCGCGATGACGCCGACGGCCGTTTTTCGCTGCTCGATGCCTACGGCAACGCGCCGCTCTTCGTTGCTGCGGATGATGATGCGGTCATTCGCCTGATCGTCGATGAAGCACCGGTCGACCTTCACCGCATCGCAACCGCGATTCCGGGCGAACTCGCGCTGCCGCTGGCAATTCGAAAATCGCTCATCGGCGTGCTCGCGCTAGGAAACAAGCGGTCCGGTGAAGCGTTCGCTCCGGATGAAATCCTGCAGCTTCGCATGCTCGGCCCGCAAATTGCCGCGGCGCTCGTTGTAGGGCGAACGAGCAGCGCGCCGTCAGCCGACCCGACACTGAACGAGATCGCGGCGGAACTACGGATGATTCGCGGCGAGTTGCGAGCGCTCACGCAGATAATTTACGACGGCGAAGAGCCACTAGGAGCCGATGGGCGCCTCTGATGACCCAATCAAGTATTCTCGCATCTGCCTGAATGAGCAATCCAAGCGCTCTCGGCTGGAGCTCCGATCGTCCAGCGGTAGAATCTGCAAACGAGCGAGCTTTTCTCGCAGGGGTTGTTTAACCAGCATCACACTTTCTCGGTCTTCGTCTCTTACAGATCTTGTAAAAGTAACGGGAGTGTTTCTTCTCACGATCCTGATCTTTTGATTTACGTTTTGGTCCTGTTTGTCGATTGGGGGACTAATGCATGTTCTCTACAGGCTCTTCTGTACGACGCTGATTTCGGCGGCCGTTTTCACCGCCTTGCCGATGTCTGCGCTTGGATCAGAGAGCCCCGTTGTGGATCGGTACGCTTCGGCTCTTGCTTCAGCAAATGGTCGCCTATCCGCCGTTGACCGCCGCGATCTTGCCGAACGTTTGCTTCTTCTTTCATCATATTATCAGATCGATCCGCGCTTACTACTCGCTGTCGTATCCGTGGAATCAAATTGGCGTTCTGGAGCAACGTCGCCCGTCGGTGCTTTAGGCTACGGTCAATTGATGCCGGCGACAGCAGCGTCCCTACGCGTTCAACCGATGGAACCATACGAGAATCTCGATGGCACGGCTCGTTATCTGCGCCGTATGATCATGCTTCATTGGAAGGCTGACACGATAACGCGCATTCGTTTAGCCGCGGCTTCTTATAATGCCGGGCCGTACGCGGTCCAAAGATACGGCGGCATTCCGCCGTATCGCGAGACGCGCGAGTATGTTGCCCGAATAGTTTCACAATGGCGACACTTTACCGCACTCCTGAATCAACCGTCGAAATCCGAGGTGTCGACACTGCTTGCGCACATCGAACCCCCATCTCCCATGCGGTCAGCCCTCCGGTTTGTGATTAGCGATGAGGAGCCCGGCTCTTACGACTACTTCTCACGAGCGAATCAACCAACCGTAACCGCGATTATTCGCAAGTCGCACGCCAAAAGTGTCGTAAATCGCACACTCAAAATAGCTGCAAGAAAATCGCCCCAAGTCATCGCCTCTCTTGATGCCCGCACAAAAGTTGCAGCGGAACCCGTCGTCCACTATGAGACATCTCGTTCATTTTTTGCACGTGCGCTTGGCATGAAGCACCGTGTCGTCGAGGCAACTCCGCAACCCGAACCGCTTTACTAGGGGATACCCGCGACTGTTCTTCCGTACAAGCGCAACCCCCGATGCCAAATCGAGAGTCAAATTGGGTACGATGGAAAAGCAATCAAATCAAGTCACCGAGCGTGCCGTTCTTGCCGGCGGATGCTTCTGGGGCGTCCAGGACCTCGTCCGACGCCAGCCCGGCGTGATCGCCACCCGAGTCGGATACTCCGGTGGCAACGTGCCGAACGCGACGTATCGCAATCACGGGACGCATGCCGAGGCGATCGAGATCGTCTTCGATCCAGCGCGCACGAGCTTCCGGACGATCTTGGAATTTTTCTTCCAAATTCATGACCCAAGTACGCTCAACCGGCAGGGCAACGACCGCGGTTTGAGTTATCGCTCGGCGATTTTCTACACGAGCGAGGAGCAAAAACGCATTGCGATCGATACGATCGCCGATGTGGATGCGTCGGGAATCTGGCCAGGAAAAGTCGTCACCGAAGTTGCCGCCGTTGGTGATTTCTGGGAAGCCGAGCCCGAACACCAAGACTATCTCGAGAAATATCCCGCCGGCTACACCTGCCACTTCATTCGCCCGGATTGGAAGCTCCCGGCGCTACGCTCTCGGTAAAGCGCTAGGTCGCGGCCATGATCTTTTCCCAGTCATCACGCCCGATGCGGAGTTCCGTCTCCGCGAGGTCGCGTAGCGGGGTCTCGACGAGATTTTCGCGCTCGCAGAGGTCGCGCGCTCCGGTCTGAACGTAGAGCAGGCCGGTCATAAGCTCGTGTTGAGCGCGGGCTTCGTGTAGCATGCGCATCGCGCCGACACGATCGGTCGCATCGTACCCGTGATCGATCTTGCGCAAGACGACGTGCGAGCCGTCTTCAAGTTCGATATCTTGCGCTGAGCCTGGCTCGTAATCCACCACGATGTCGTCGGAGCCTTTGATAAAATCCGGGGCGTTGAGTTCGAGGTCGTGGTCTTTGACATACGCGTAGCTCTTCGTCGATCCGGCGTGGTCGTTGAACGTCACGCAGGGACTCACGATGTCGATGAGCGAGGTGCCACGATGCGCGAAGGCGGCCTGCAAGAGCGGCACGAGTTGCTTGCCATCGCCGGAGAATGAACGCGCGACGAATGTGGCCCCGAGCTCGATCGCAAGCCCGCAGACATCGATCGTCTCGTACTCATTTGCGACGCCGCCTTTGCTTGTCGAACCCACGTCGGCCGTTGCCGAAAACTGGCCTTTGGTGAGGCCATACACGCCGTTGTTCTCGACAAGATACGTCACATCGACGTTGCGTCGTACCATATGACAGAACTGACCGAGGCCGATACTTGCGGTATCGCCGTCTCCGGAGATGCCAAGCACCAGGAGGTCGCGGTTCGCAAGTTTCGTCCCGGTCGCAGCCGACGGCATGCGGCCGTGCAAACCGTTGAAGCCGTGCGAATGTTCCACGAAATAGGCTGGGGTCTTGGAAGAACACCCGATCCCGCTCATCTTCGCGAGCAGATGCGGCTCGACGCCGAATTCGTACAGCGCCTTGATGAGGTGGTTCGTAATCGAGTTATGGCCGCAGCCGGCGCAGAGCGTCGTCGGAAGCCCTTTGTACACATCGCGCGGCAAGCCGATGATGTTGAGCGCAATGCTTGTCATCGTGTCATTCCCCACGTTCCGCTTACAGATGCTCGCTCGTGTTCGACGATCGGATCGCAGACCGCGTGCGCGTCGATTGGCACGCCGTTATAGTGCCGTACCGAGACCAGCTTAGCGGAGAGTTCCGTCGGGAGTTCCGTGCGTAAGATTCCAAAGAGCTGACCGTCTCGATTTTGCTCGACCACGTACACGCGCTCGTGACGCGCGATGAAATCGGCGACCTGCGGCGAGAACGGTAGCGCGCGCAGACGAAGATAGTCGAATTCGAGCGCGTCAACACGCATGAGATCGCGCGCTTCGACGATCGCATGATGGGTCGTGCCGTAAGCGAGAATCCCGGCAGCGCGTCCGGCATCATCGACCGTCGGACCGGGGACGACCGTGCGGGCGGATTCGTGTTTGCGTACCAGTCGGTCGAGATTATTCTGCCACACGACCGGTGATTCCGAATAGTGCGCGTCTTCGTCATGGCCGGTCCCGCGCGTGAAGAATCCGGCGTCGGTATGCGGCGTCCCCGGCAGCGTGCGATACGGGATTCCATCGTGGTCGACATCGCGGTAACGGCCCCACGATTCCAGCGCGTTGAGGTCGCTTGCACCGAGCACTTTGCCGCGATCGAATGGCTCCTCCGGATACGGCAGCGACGGCGTCATCCACGAATTCATGCCCAGATCCAAATCCGATAGCACGAAAACCGGCGTCTGAAAGCGATCCGCAAGATCGAAAGCCGTCATCGCCAATTCGTAGGCTTCGAGCACCGTTGCGGGTAGCAAGAGAATGTGCTTCGTGTCGCCGTGCCCGAGCGTGTAGCAAAACGCGACATCGCCTTGCATCGTGCGTGTTGGAAGTCCCGTCGACGGCCCGGCGCGCTGGACGTCAAAAATCACGCCCGGAATTTCAGCGAAGTATCCGTAACCCGCGTACTCAGCCATCAGCGAGATCCCCGGCCCCGAGGTTGAGGTCATCGCGCGCGCACCGGCCCAGCCCGCGCCAAAGACCATGCCAATTGCGGCAAGCTCGTCTTCGGCTTGGATGATAGCTGCGCGCATCTTTCCGGTCTGCGGGTCGATGCGATATTTTTTTGAGAGCGCGATGAACGACTCGCACAGCGACGACGAAGGCGTAATCGGATACCACGCGACAACCGAACAGCCGCCCATCACGCAGCCGAGCGCCGCAGCACGATTACCGTCCATGAACATCAAGCCTTGCGCCCCGCCCGGGACCGCTTGCAGACCGTATGGATCGATTTTAACGAGCGACTCCCGCGCGTAGGAAACACCGAGCCGCACGGCACCGATGTTGAGCGCAACGGCCTTGGGCTTCGAGGCGAATTGTTTGGCCAACGCGGCTTCGATCGTCGCATCATCGATGCCCAGCAATTCCGCAATCACTCCAACGTACACCATGTTTGTCAGATATTTGCGCAACGTTGGGTCGGTCGTGTAGTTTTTTGCGAGCGCCGTAAACGGGACGGCGTAGTACGTGAGGTCCGTACGCTGGGTGTCTTCATTGACGGTAAGGGCTGCATCGTGAATCACGACGCCGCCCGGTTTGACGCTTGCGACGTCGGCTTTCCATGAAACGGCGTTAAGCGCGACGAGAATGTCGACGTCCCGTGCGCGGCACTGGTAGCCTTGCGGGCTCACCCGAACGTCGAACCACGTCGGCAATCCCTCGATATTCGAGGGAAACACGTTTTTCGGCGCGGCAAGGATACCAAGCCGGAATATCGCGTTCGTAAGGGTCAGGTTCGCGGATTGGCTGCCGGAACCGTTAACCGTAGCAACGCGTAAAGTGAAGTCATTGACGATTTGATGCGACAAGGCGACCTCGATCGGCGCGATTTTCATGCGCCTTCGTAAGCGCGTTCTGTGTGAAGCCGGACCCTCCCCTGATGGACGGCTATCGAGCGCATGGCGCAGGGGGACGGCTTCGTTTGAACGCACTCGCCCTAGTCGAGCGCGTCTCTTTTGCGTGCCATCCGGAGGTCTTGTGGTGTCACCTCGCTTATTCGCAACGGCAGTTTTTGCTGCCGCCCTTGTCGCTATCGGTCTTGACGCACCCGCGCGAGCGGCTGAAACCGTCGCCGTTGTGCCATTTGCCGAACCGGGCATCGAGCCCAATCGCGTGCTCGAAGATGCTACCGGCATCTTTACCGCGATGCTGACGGAAAAAGGCCTGGCATTTACGACGCTTGCCCCGATGAATCGGTTGGCGGTTGTTGCTGAGGCTCCACAAATCTGCGTGAAGAGCGGAGCAACGGCAATTCTGGTTCCGGAGGCGCGCTCAGAACAAAACGTGCGCACCAAGAACTACGTAGTAACGGCGATCTCCTATTTCGCAACCCACGTCGAACTGCGACTCAATCGCGTGCGCTGCGACGGCTCCGTTGCCTGGAGCACGGTGATGACCGGCGACAAAGATTACTACGTGAATAACGCCCAAGCCGCCGTCTCCGATTCGATTGGCCTAGCGAGTCGGCGCGCACTCGATGCGTACGTTGCGCGCGGACCCGAGGGGCCAGCCTCCGCCCTTGCCACAGCCGTCCCCACCACGGGGTCGAAGATCGCGATCGTCCCTTTTGCACAGCCCGGCGGACCCGATCCAAGTCTGGACTTTGCAACGACCGAAGCGGAAAAACGCTACACGGCCAAAGGCATGAGCGCCGTCGTCACCGATCCGATGGATTTTCTGGTGGCGACGCGCAACGCAAATGCCGTCTGCGCGAAATACAGCGCGTCGCAACTCGTCATGGGATCGCTTCGCACCGAGCAGACAAGCAAATTCAGCGGGATCGCGACGCACGCGGAAGTTCGTCTGACCAGCGTCGACTGCACCGGGAAAGTCGTGGCAGTGAAGAGCGCCATTGGCGATCATCTCCACCACGGCGCGAACTTTCGCGCCGGCGTTTCATCCGCGATCGAAGATGCCTTCGGTCACTGGAGCGAAGCAAAGTAGGTCGCGCGCTCGTTTATTCGGCTGAGCGTGGGTCGCGCTGCAACGAGGCGTAGTCGCGATCCATCGCCCCCGAATCGATATACTGTTTCGAACGCATCGCCAGATGCTCGAACGCGCGACCGGTATGCGGACCGAAGGCAATGCGGCGTTGCTTGATGATGGGGAGCAGCTGCTCCCACACATCGACGAACGTGTCGGCGTATTCGGCGAGCACGAGGCCCTCGGCCACGCCGCCTTTGGTCACGAGAACCGAGATGTGTTCCAAGAATCGCAGGAGCATCCCGACATCGTTATAGTCTTCCGATAAAAACGCGGGATCGGTCAACTGCTGGCGAAATTCGGGATCCGACGCGAAACGCGCAGCGACGACTGTGATTTGCCGTCGCGCTTTCATTACCGCCGCCGAATCCATATGGTCGATGAGCCGCAAGTAAACGACGATGTCGTTTGCGTTGCGAAAGTGACGCAGTTGTAAGAACGCCGCAAGCGCCGTCAGCGCAACGATAATCGCCGAAACGAGCGATGCAATTGCAGCAGCCCAACCGGAGTCGATCGTCATGGCAGTTCCCAATTCGCTGCCGCAAGGGCGGCGGCGAGCGCTTCCGCTTCGGTTACCTCCATCGTCGTTGTCGTGACGCGCACCGCCGGCGGCGACGACGCGCTACGATAGCGGCTGCCGGCGTCAATTGCGAAACCCGCGCCGAGGGCCGCACGAATCGCTGCCGCTTCGTCCGCAACCGTAATCCAAACGGTGAAGCCGGAGAATCCCGCCGCCGTAAGACCGTGCTTCTTACATGCATCCAAGAACGCTAGTCGCCGCTTCGCATAGGCGATCGACGCCGCGTGCGCCAGGCGTTTCGTTGCCGGCGCGTCAAGCAACGCGAACGCCGTGTCTTGCAAGAGATTGCTGACCCAGCCGCAGCCGATGCGCTGTCGTGCGACGATGCGCGCAAGCGTGAGTTCGTCCGATGCGAACGGAGCAACGCGAATATCCGGCCCGATCGTTTTTGCGAGCGACCTGACGTGCAGCCAGCGCGCGCGGCCCGATGCAATCGAATGCAGCGGCATGCCACAAATCATTGCGAGATAATCGTCTTCGAGAACGCCGACCTCGGGTGCCTCCGCGAGGATCGTCCGTAATGCACGTGTGCGCCGCGCATCAAACGAGGCGCCGGTTGGATTTTGCGCTCGCGGAACCACGACGATTGCCTTGGCACGCGCGCGAATCGCGCTTTTGAGTGCGACTGGGGTGATGCCGTGCTCGTCGATCGCCATGCGAACCACTTGTAATCCGAGCGCACGTGCGAGCAACAGGTAAGGCGGATAGGTCGGATCTTCAAGGGCGATGACATCTCCCGGACCGGTCATCGCCATGAGTCCGCGTTCGATTGCGTCCATCGCGCCGCTCGCGATGCCGATCTGTTTGCCCTCGACGCCGTCCGCAACGACGTGCTTGCGGAAGAGCGCAATCAGCTCTTCGTTATCCGCGATGTCCGTGTAGAGGCGGCGTTCGCCCGAGATGCGCGCGAGCGTCGGCTTAAGCGTTGGTAAGAACGCCGGATCGGGATTCGCAACGGCAAAATTGCGGCCCGGCAAAGCACTCGGCTCGCCCGCACTCTGCAGCGGCATCCGCGGAACGACGATCGATCCGCCGCGCCGCTTACCCACGATGCGTCCTTGCGCGCGTAAAATCGCAAACGCAGCATTCACCGTCGTGGGACTTACCGAGAGTTCTTCGGCGAGTGCGCGAATCGTCGGCAGCGCATCACCGCCGGCGTAGGCCCCCGCGTCGATTTGACGCTCGATGTTTTCGGCAATGGCCCTAGCGGAGCGGGCGGACGTATGATATTGTACCGTCATAATCTTATTTTGTAGTGTAACAAAAAGGTTGGCATTGTGACAAGGGCTTTGGCAGCATTCGCGTTTTTGGTCGTGGTGTTCGGCACGACATTCGGCGCTATCAAAATTGGAATCGTCGATGGCTGGCCACCGCTCCTTGCGGCCGGCCTTCGGTTTACAATCGCGGGACTGCTCGTTCTAGGCGTCGCCCGCCTCACGAAGCAAACCAAACCGCTTACGCGAGCCGAGTTCCGCGGAGCGACGGCCGTCGGTCTCACGGTAACGAGCGCAACGTTCGGCGCGCTCTACTGCGCCGAGGGCGTCTTGCCCTCAGGCCTTGCAGCAGTGCTGTCTGCGACGAGCCCGCTCTTTGCCGTGGCGCTTGCGATCGCGGGGGGAAATCGCCGGTTCGAACCCACGATCACGATCGGCCTGATCGTTGCGACGCTCGGCGTCGTTCTCGTCTCAGGTGCCGGCGCAGTAAGCGGCAGGCCGGCGCTGCTCGCGTCGATTGCGATCGTCGCCTCCGAGATCGCATTCGCGTGGGGCCTCGCACAAACGAAGGGGCTCCGCGCAACGATTCCCGCACTCCAGCTCGCCGGCACGCAACAGGCCGTCGGCGGCGCGGTGCTTCTCGCGCTCTCGCTTGCCTTCGAACATCACGGCCCCGCGCACATCGACGCGGCGGGACTCGGCGCGCTGTTCTATCTCATCATCGTCGGCAGCGCGGTCGCGCACACCGTTGCGATTTGGCTTGCCGGCGCGACATCCGCGACATTTGCGTCATCGTGGACGTATATCTCGCCGTTTATCGCGCTGCTTTTCGGTGCGGCGTATTTGCACGAAATTCCCGGCACCGCGGCGTGGATCGGAGGCGCTTTCGTCGTTGCCGGCGCCGTCATCCTCAATCGCGACTTACGGCAAACGCTACGCGGCCCTGCGCTCGTTACGCCGCGTAGGTAAGCTGGACAAGACGCACGCGCTGATCTCCGAACAGCGTTCCGCAACTCGTGCCGTTGAACGTTCCTGACGTCGGCGGGACGTCCCCATAATCGCGTCCGACCGCGACCACCAGGTAGCGAAAATCGGTTGGCGCGCAATACGTCGGATCGAGCGAGAGTACCGTCGAACCGCTCGCTGCAGGGATCAGAAACTCAACCCACGCGTGCGTTGCGCCTTCACCGATAAGATGCCCCGATGCATAGCGCGCGCCGATTCCGCAAGCGCGCGCGAGCGCGATTGCGATATGCGAGAAATCTTGACAGACGCCGCGTCCCATGTGATAAGCCGTCGAGGCGGTTGTGAAAACGTCGGTGACGTTCTTCGTATAAATCATGTGGCGGTTCACGAAGCGCACGATCGCCTGGGCACAGTCTCGATCGTTTGGATGGATGGCGCGAAGGTCGGCGGCGACATCGAGCAGCGCTCGATCTGCGCGGGTCAGGCGTCCGACATCGAACCAGTGACGGTACTGCACATCGGAGACATGCATCGCGGAGTTGGTACGGACGATCGTCGATTCAAGGCCGAAGACGACTTCGCGCTCGATCGCCGCGATCGAAAGTGAGGCGACATCGTTGCCGAAATCGTCGGTCGAAAAGGCCAGCGGGACGTGCGTCGAGGACCAAATCCGGTGCGCGAAGCGCTGCTGATCGAGATGACGCTCCCGCGGCGCGATCATCAATCGATGGTGGAGGTCGCGAATCGGCGAATCGTACTCATAGCGGAGCGTCTGATCGATGCGGTAGCGAGCGGCGAGGACGCCGCTCCAGTCCACGGGGCGCGGATCGATGCCGCTCTCCGAGGCTTCGACCCTCACGCGACGGGCTCGGCGATCACCGTCATACCATCGAAACGCGCGTTGCCGAAGGTCGTCACCATCGCGACGTCCAGGGCGTCACGTCCGCGCGCGATAAGCACGCGACCGCGACGCCGCTCGTTGTTCCGCGCATCAAAAGTCCACCAGCGATCGTCCAAATACACCTCGAACCACGCCGCGAAGTCCATCTCGGCACCAGTTGAGGGGACGTCGATATCCGGCAAATACCCGAACGCGTAACGCGCCGGAATGTTCAGCGCGCGCGTGAAGGCGATCGCCAAGTGTGCGAAATCGCGACAAACGCCGCGTCCCGCAGCAAGCACGTCACTCGAGGTCGTCATCGCCGTGCTGGTGCCGTACCCGAAGGCGATCGCGGAATGCACGTAATCGCACACGGCTTGGACGCGCTCCCAGCCCGGTACGGTTTGGCCGAACAGTTCCCAGGCACGGTCGGTGATCGCATCGGAGAGACAGTAGCGGCTCGGCAACGTATACATCAGCGCATCGTCGGGCAGATCTTCGATGAGCACCTGACGAGCCGTCGGTTCGAGGGGATCGAGCCGGTCATCGATCGTGACATCGGCGTCGTACCGGACGACCGAATCGCCCGGCGGGAGCGTGAGCCGGCGGCACACGTTGCCGTAGACGTCGGTGTAGTCATGGTACGTGCTTGCCGGCTCGGTCACCCACGTTTCACGGACCAAGCGAGAATCGGGCGAAAGCATCGGACGCACCAGAAAAATTGCCGGTACCGCAGCACTGATCTGATGGCGAAATTCGCATCCGACGCGGATCGTCAGCATTTGCGTGACCACTTCCATTGTCGAGAGCATTCCCATCCAATCCGCAGATACCGTTTCGCCATTTGGCCCGTCCGTTGGAGCCGGTCCGGCCGCCGGTCGACTATGCGCCTGCGAGATCGGTCGAATCGATCGAGAGAACCTCGTGTCGAACCACGGCCTCGACGCGCTCGATCTCGACGATCTGTTCGGTATGGACGTCGACTTCTTCTCTCACCACGGTCCGTTTTGTAAGTTCCACTTCCTCGTGACGCAGCGGAATACGCACGATCTCGACGCCACCGCCCTCCGCGAGCCGCGTCCGGCGGATCACGAATTCTTCGCGCGTAACTTGCACGTCGAACGTTTTTGTCTCCTTGATGACTTCGGTCGTAAAGACGATCTCATTCGTCACGACGACATTCTTCTGAACCTCGAGGATCTCCGCACGCAGCAGAATGGTGCGCTCGACGCCGGCGCCGTTTGCAAGTCCGAGATCGCCTCGCGCGCGCACGAGGATCGTCACGCGTTCAGCTGTGACGTCGCGTCCGGGAAGAACGAGGAGCACATCGTCGCCGAGCGATGCGGCGAAGTGCCGCGCTCGGTCCTCATCGATACCAAGATCGTTTAGGCGGTCGAAGACGTCACGCCCGTCCGATTTCGGTTCGTCGCGAAGCCCGATGAAGTCGGTGATCGCGTTGCGTGGTTTCTCGAACGCATCGATCGCGCGAACGGAATAACTCTCGTGAAGTTCCCGCGCGCGCCGCTCGGAGCGCGTGATAACCGAAAGCGAACCGGGAAGGACGCCGGTGTTTACCAGCTCGGCGATCGCCTCTCCGATGGCGTCGTCATCGGCGCGAAAGAGCGCTGCTACGGCATTCTGGGTGCGGTTCATGTGTCTCTCCAAAAGAAAAAGCTGGGCACGTTATGCCCAGCTTTTCTCAGAATCTTCGCTTCGCTTCGCGCTAATCGCGCTCGCGCGACGTGCGACCGCCGTCGGTTACCAACCGCTCTTCGCGAACGGTTTCGTTGACACGCTGCGTCTCGGAAATTGCGCGCTTTCCAACGAGCACTTCTTCGGTGACGACCGGCCGCTTGGTCACGCGAATTTCTTCGCGCGTAAGCGGAATTCGGATGGTCTCGCCCTGGCCGATTGGCGTTTGATCGAGCGATGCGGTCTCCGAGCTGACCGGGCGCCGCTCGATGAAGAGCTCTTCGCGAATCGTGGGGACATCGATACTCTGCTGCTGGGAGATGACATCTTTGCGGATTTCCGCGACGCCGTTCGGCACGGCCTCTTTGTCGACGGTCAACCGTTCCGAGCGTAATTGGATGCGTTTTTCTGAGTCGATCTTCTCACCGCGCGCGAAGCGATCCGCGTCCTGATACCCTAAGATATCCGAACCGCGCGCGCCGCTAAGCGCGGTATCACTGGCGAACGACTCGCCTGCGACGATGTGCCCACCGCAAGCCTCGATGATTTCGGCGGCCAGTTCGGGATGGTTGTGGCCGTCGACCGTCAGCAAAACGCTATTCGGATCGAGCGAGCGGTCGAGCCGTTGCGCTTCGCTCTCGGCAACACCGTGGTGAACGAGCGCCGCATGCAGCGAACGCCCGCCGTTTGACTCCGAGCCTTCGCCGCTGAAAAAGCGACCGATCTTTGCGCCGAGCGAATCTTCTTGACCGACCGCAAGAGTGCCGTCTGACTGCGTCACGCCCAGCCAGATATTATGGAAATGTTCATCGTGAAGTTGTTCGACCGCTTGCTGCGCGTGCGCACGATTCGGAAATGCCGCTACGAGTGCACGTCCGTCGTAAACTTGATCGCTTGGTGTGGTGTCAATCGAGTCCATTGTCGCTCATTCCATAAAAGCAAAAAGTGAGGTGCGCGGAACGTACCCCACTTTTTGCATTCACCTCGCAAGCGTGCCGCAGCACGCACGGCCGGCGATCAAGTCTGAGCGTACACGCCCTACTGTTTCACGACGATCGCGCCGCGCATTATTTTTTGGTGATACGCGCAAGCGTAGTAAAACGTACCGGGGGTCTTCGCCGTGAAGATCTTGTTTGAAGCGGAATGCGGTCGCACGTTCCCGGTGCTCCACTCACTTGCGCCGATGTCGCTCCGATGTTCTTTCGTCGGATCGCCCTGAAAACGGTAATCATCTGGAATCTGTTGTCCGCCAAACGAGTAGCCTGTCGCTGTGTGCTCGTTGTCGTCGGTGTTCGTAAAGCGAATCCGGTCACCGACGTGCACCTCGGTAACAATCGGATCGAAGCCGGCAAGTTTTCCTTGATCGGGGCGCTTGTGCGGCTTGAAGTCGATATCCATGTTGATCACTTGCAAGCGATGTTTTGCGGGCTTGCCGGCTGCTTTCATGTGGCCGCCTTGATCCGCTTTGAGGGAATCGGCCAGCACGGGGAACCCGCTAGCGGTTATGGCAAAAACCGCTGCGAGGGCAGCAAATGAGGTACGAAGGCGCATATCTGAAGCTCCAATCGAAGTGATGATCGCTGCATATACCCGCCAGGCGCACGGCTCACTCCGAGGCCGAGCCGTGATGCCCGGCACGGCGATTGCTCTTTGCGCGTGAGACGATGCGCAGGCCAAAGCAGAAACGGGGATCATCATCGGCCAGCACGCTCTGCGCACCCAATCCCGGCGCGGTCTCATCGTTGCGATCCTTGCTACGGTCGCAATCGCCGCGATCACAAACAGCGCGCTTCAGTTCTTCGGCCTGAGTCAGCCGGCCGGCGAACGCTGGCCGGCGTTTGCGCCGCGCGGGCCGGTCATCGGGATCGTCTGGATCGCGCTCTTTGCCGGAATGGGAGCCGCGCTTTGGCTAGCAACGAGCAGGCGCGCGATCGTCGGACTCATCGCCCTGTGTCTTGCGTATCCGTTTTACACGCACGTCATCGGCAATCACGCAACCGAACTCATCGGGAACCTCATCACCTTCGTTTATTGCGCGTGGCTCATCACCGTTGTACGCAGCGAATCGCGCCTCGCCGCCCTGCTGATCGCAGCCGTCGCTGCGTGGATCATTTTTGCCACGGCACTCGTGATCGGTCTCGTCCAACTCAACGGCTGGGCCACCTAAGCCGCGCGGATCTTACGGCGCGGGCGCATCCTCGGGCAGACTTGCCCAGGCATGCAACTGCGCGAGAATCGGAAAGAGCGAACGCGCCTTGCCGTTCGCGACGTACTCGACGCGCGGTGGGACTTCGGCATACACGGTACGACGCACGAGACCATCGGCTTCGAGCGCACGCAGGGCTGAGGTCAGCACTTTCTGGCTAATCGTGCCGAGTGCACGCTGCAGTTCCTTAAAACGAAGAACATCGTGTCGCGCAAGCTCGATGAGGATGAGCAGCTTCCACTTATCCGCGATCATCCCGATCGCGTTTTGCGATGGGCAATGCTCTGCCGAATAACGCACATCCGTGATGTCGGTGAGGGGCGCGTCCTCAGACGCGGTCGCGACGGGGGTGCTCTCCATAGGGCCTCAAACGGGCAGGACGCCGGTGCGGTTTCAGTCCGGCGCCCCTCCGCCCCTTACTTTTGGAGGATCGCCTGAATGCTCAGCTCGATCTTGACGTCTTCGCCGATCACCACACCGCCCGCTTCGAGGGGAGCGTTCCACACAAGACCGTAGTCTTTGCGGTTGATTGTCGTCGTCGCCGAGAACGCGATGCGGGAGTTGCCGTACAGATCGACTGCGGCGCCGTCGTACGTCGTGTCGAGTTGAACGGATTTGGTCACGCCATGGAACGTGAGATCGCCCGTGATGTTGAGGTGGTCGGCGCTGCCGCTGACCGACGTCGAGCGGAACGTCATATGCGGGTGCTTCGCAATGTCGAGGAAGTCCGGTGACTTGAGGTGACCGTCGCGCTGTTCTTCATGCGTATCGACAGTTGAGGCGTCAATCGTCACGTCGATCTCGCTCGGTACGGTGGAACCTTCCGGGACGAAAATCGTGCCCGACACGCCGCTGAAGCGGCCGCGGACTTTCGAGAACATGAGGTGCCGTGCGATAAATTCGACGCTGGTATGCGCCGGATCGATTTGATAGGTCGCGCGGTTTGCAGTTGAAGTGCTCAAGACAGTCTCCTAGTTGTAGTGGTGTGGTCGATTAAGAGAAAATTGAAGTGCCAGCCACGAGCCGAGGTCGCTCAGCTCGTCACTGGAAATCGAATGACCATTTGGGTACGTGCGCTGCGTGAGATCGGCCCCGCTGACGTCGCGCAAATAGGCGGACGATCGGGCGATCAGGTCGCTCGGAATGACGTCATCCGCAGCGCCGGTACCATACAGGACGGGGACATCCGTCAAACGTCCCGCGAGGGTTGGCTGACCGGCATCGAATGGCAACGTCCCGTGTAAGAGCGCGGCACCCGCAAAGCGCTCGGGATTCTCGAGGATGAGGCCGCCCGCCATCGCCGCCCCGGCGCTGAAGCCGACGAGCCAGATTTCTTCCGCGTCACCCGCGTGGTTATCGAGAAAGTCGTGGACGTAATCGATCGACGCGGCAAGGGACTCTGCGACCGGACGGCCGACGCCGCGGTTTTCAAACCACGTGAAGCCGCTCCCCAGGGCCAGCGGCGCGCGCAGCGATGCGATGTGCGCGGAGGTCGGCAGATGATCGGCGAGGGCGAAGAGATCGTCTTCATCGGACCCGCGACCGTGCAGCAAGACGATGAGCGCGGACTGCGCGCCGCAAACTTCTCCACAGCGCCAACGGGCGACCGGCGCGACATCGGATCTCATGCGGCCATGCTAGTCGACTTCCGGGCGAAGCGGAAGACGGCACCAAAAAGTGCCCCGGTTACCCCGCGGTAACCGCCGAGGTACCTTCATCCAACCCTCAGGCTCGATGTGCGCTGGAAGCCTTGTAGGATTTCTCGGATTCACCGATGATAGGCGAGTATGAATCCAACAGCTCGCCCGGTTGGTCACGGGATCCAGCCGCTTGTCGAAGCCGTCCTTTCCGCAGGTGGAAACCCCGAGGCGATTCGCACCGCCGCGTGGCATGCGGCTTGGGCACGCGGATACGATGACGTGATTATTCCCGCCGTCGAACTCGGGTTACGAGCCGAAGGATTCCTGATCGTCGTGCAGCCGATCGGCGAAGCGCGATTCGCCGCGGTTGTCGATACGGGCTCGCAGCTGTGGGCAATTAACGTCGCGGGCCACGCGCCGCCGGCTGGCTCGCGCGTACGCGTCGCACCTTCAAATCACGACATCAGTGGTGCGTGGGACGCAAAAGTTCTCGACGCGCTCACGCTCGGTTTTCACGTTGCCTTCGAACAACGCACGTCGAGTCCCGACGTGCGTTGGATGCAGCCTCTCAAAGAGGCGATGCACCGCGTGCGCGATTCTGAGACGCATCGCCGCCGGGCGATCGATCATTCGCGCTCGATCTTACCGACGATCGAGGTCGTACCCTCAGTGCACGATCTGCTCGCGACGATGCAAGAAGAACTGCGCGAACGCATCAAAGTCGAAACCGCTCCGACCTCCGCGGAGCGCGCACGCTTCGAGCGTGCAAACGCCAAGGAGCGCGAAAAAATTGCTGCCGAGAATAACCACACGCGCGCGAAGCGCTTCGAAGAGGAAGCGGGCAAACTCCAGGCGTCGGTCCCCGAAGTTCTCGCCGCGCGCGAAGCCAAGATTGCCCGAAACGAAGAGACGCGGGTTGCGATCCAGCGTCTCGAGGACGTCACCACCCGAAGCCGGGCGATCACGGAGCGAACGCACCACCTCGACCGCCACCTCGAGGCGATCGCAAATTCGAACCTCCATGTCGGTGTCGAGAACGACGTGTGTGCGAATATTACCGAGGAGGTCGCCTTCCACGAGGTGGCCCGGAATATCGAGCTCCTGCACGCGCTCATCCCGAGCCATCAGGAGAAAACCGCCCCGCGCGGCTAGTCTCCCGAGGAAAAACCGGCCATTTTACCGCATTTTCGCAAGATGGCCGCCAAACGTAAAATCGCCCCGCCCAAGCCCGACCCGAACCGTTCGTGGTCCGAACTCACCAAAGCCGAGCAGAGCGCGCACTACGCGCAAGCCCTCCATGCCTACAACAATGGCACCGGGGAGAACCCCAAAACGCTCGGTCAGTTCTCCGCCCAAAAGGCGCAGTCCAAGTAGCGACCGAGGCGCAGCCGCTGGTGCGAACGCTCAACGCGCTCGCAAAATCGCCGCAATTCACCTATGTTCAGGCACGCGCAACCGCGCGTAAAGACAAGAATGTCGATTGGACGCGCACGAAATCGCTCAACACCGATTTCAATGCCGATGTCGACGGGTGCGAATCGTTCGTGATGAACGACGGAAGCGTCTGCGAATGGATGTCGGCGAGCTACGCCTACGTTGCCCGCGGCTAAAACTTTCGGAACGAGCGTTTATGATTGCAACGGAGTCCACCCAGCGTCGCTTCCTCGCCGAACGGTCCGGCTACCGGATCGTTCCGCACGCGGATCACGCGCGGCTCTACCATATCGTGCCGAGCACGGCTGCACTTGCGGCCTTTTTCGCATCGGTCCGCGACGTCAACGCGCAGCGCCTCGAATACGTCCCGTATATGCGTTTCATCATGGCGCAGCGGCTCGAAGCAGCGCTTGGCGCGGGCCTACGCGATGACGTCATCGCAATCGTCCGCGACCGTGAATCGGGCGGTTTCACAATTGGCCTCGAGGGCACGACGACCGCTGCCGATGACTATGTGAAGTTCGCTACGGCCGTGAGCTATTTACTGGGTCCCTCGAACTTCGATGCGATGTCCGGTACGTTTTACGCGCGCTTCGAGGTCAAGCATACCGACGAGAGCGATTCGTACCTCCGCCAGGCGTATCGTACGATGACGCTGCACACGGACGGAACCTACGTCGACGAACAGACCGACTGGCTCTTGATGATGAAGTTTGCCGAGCAGCACGCCGTCGGCGGTGAGACGCGGATCCTGCATCTCGACGATTGGGACGCGCTGCGCGAGTTCAGCGACCATCCGCTCGCAACGCACATTTTTACGTATAAATCACCGCCGAGCAAAAACGTCGGGATCATCATGCACCGTCCGACATTCTTTCAGGTCGACGGCCGTCCGTGCATCTCGTACATCGACCAGTTCGTCTATCCCGAAACGGTTTCCGAGGGCGTTTATCTCGATGCAATGACGGAGTCGATGGAAGCGGCGAGCGGCACCACCGCCGTGCCGCTACCGGTCGGCGACCTCATCGTGCTCAATAACATCTTCTGGCTACACGGCCGCGCGGCATTCGAGGTCGATCCGCAGTTGCATCGCGAGCTGCTCCGCCAGCGCGGCTATTTTTCGCCATCGTGCGACGGTTAACGGCTTGGCTGCGTTTTACGAGTGATGAAACGAATCTTCGCCGCGCTCGTCGTTACGGGCTCGACCCTGATCACCGCTCTTGCCGGCCAAGCGGCAGAGCCCGCAGCAACGGCGGCAAAAACGCCTACCGCGGCAAAAGCAACGCCGGTCGCGAAAAAGCACTACATGACAAAAGCCGAGATCGCCGCGGCGCAAGCGCGCCTGCATGACGCGGCTCCGGCAGACGCGTATTTTGGGCATCTTAAATTCAGCTACATCGGGATCAACAACACGTTTCGCGATGCAATGCGCCTGTCTGGCGATTCGACGACGTCGGCTGCGATCGCGAGCAAGGTCGATGCTGCTGATGAGGCGCTGCACGACTTTGCCACGCGCTACCCGCGCGATTCCGCGCTCGCGCAATCGTACTTCCTGGCATCGCGCGCCGAGAAGAAAGTTTGGATTCAGCGCAATCAAGAACGCTCCACCGTGTACCTGAAATTGCTCGTTTCACGATACGGTGATTCGTATTTCGGGAAGTTAACCAAGAAAGATATCGCGGGCGGCATCACCGAGCACTGGTACGCGACGGCGGTCGCCTGCGCGACGCCGGAACCGACACTCGCGCCGACTGCATCCCCCGAAGCTACCGCGATCCCGAGTGCAACACCGCAGCCCAAGCGCGGTCGCTCCACGCCATCACCGACACCCTCGCCGGCGGTGAATAGTCCGACCCCAAGCCCCACACCGACGCCGATGCCGACGCCTCAACTGACCTCAGCGCCGGACGGCACGAAGATCGTAATTCTCCCCGCACCGTGCATCCCCGCGCCGACACCCGCTGCAACGGCGTCGCCGCTTGCGACGCCATCGCCGCTGACGACCGGCTCTTCCATTGCGCCGACAACGACCGGATCGCCGAGTGCGGCCGCGTCCGCAACGCCGGCGACCCCCGCACCGACAAAATCTGCGCATCCGCAGGAATGAAAAACTGAGAGAACTCTGAGCCGATAGTCGGCCGAAGGCACGTATCGCTCGAACGCGAATTTGCCGCGCCTATGCATCGATTCTTTTTCGCCGTTCGACTTTTCACGTTCGCTCTGATCGCCTGCGTCACGACCGCCGCCGCCCACGCTGAGACGACACAAACGCTGACCATGCGTGTCGATACCACGCGCGCGGTACAAGGCTTACTCGACGTTCATGAAACGATCGCCGTGCAACCGGGTCCGCTCACCCTCGTCTATCCGAAGTGGATTCCTGGCGAACACGGTCCGAACGGGCCGATTGCCAACGTCGCGGATCTCGCGATCAGCGCGGGCTCGACGCGACTTGCGTGGACGCGCGACAACGTCGATCTCTTCGCCTATCACGTCGACGTGCCGGCCGGCATAACGATGCTGAACGTCGACTTCACGTTTCTTGGCGGTCCGGGCGGAAACGGCAGCAGTGGCCGACTCTCCACGCCGACGATGCTTACGCTGGAGTGGAATAAAGTTGCGCTCGCACCAAAACACGACGATCAGAAGAACGTCATCATCACGCCCTCAATTCATCTCCCATCGGCTGATTGGAAGTATGCAACGGCGCTCGAGACGACTGCAGCAAACGGCGCGGACATCACGTTCGCACCGGTGACGATCGAGATGCTGATCGACTCTCCGCTCGATGCCGGCGTCTTCTCGCGCACGTTCGATTTAGGCACGTGGGATAATGCGACGGTCACGCTTGCTACGTTCGCCGATACCCAAGACGAACTCGCGGCCAGCGACAAAACGGTCACGAAATTTAAGAATCTCGTGACGCAAATGCACGCGCTCTACGGCAATCGTCACTTCAAACATTATACGTTCTTGCTCACGCTGAGCGACGAGATGCCGGGTGAAGGCCTGGAACACCATCAGTCCAGCGACAACGGCACGGCCGGCGACTTCCTCACAAGCGAACCGGCACTTGCCGGAAACGGCGACCTGCTCGCACACGAATTCAATCACTCGTGGGACGGCAAATTTCGGCGACCGGCCGAGATGTCGACGGCGAACCTCTCCGCACCGATGATCGACGGACTCCTCTGGGTGTACGAGGGTATGACGCAGTTCTACGGCGAGCTTCAAGCCGAACGCGCGGGTCTGCGTACCGAGCAACAGTGGCTCGACGGACTTGCAAGCACGTACGCACGCCTCGACTCCGCGCCCGGGCGCCGTACCGCATCCGTCACCGATACGGCGACGGCCTCATCGATTCGCCGGAATTTCCCGTCGTGGTCCGCCGAACGCCGCAGCCAAGATTACTACGTGGAAGGCGAGCTGATGTGGCTTGAAGCCGACGTGCTCATCCACAAACTCTCCGGCGGCAAGAAGTCGCTCGACGACATGGCGCGCTCGTTCTTCGGGACGGGCAAGAACACCGACGCCTTCGTCATGCCGTATACGCGCGATGATGTCATTGCCGCGCTGAACGCCGTGCAGCCCTACGATTGGAAATCGTTCCTCGCATCGCGTATGGACGCGATCCAAATCCATCCGCCGAATGCTTTCGCCGACTCCGGCTACGCACTGGTTTGGAAAGACACGCAATCCGCGTTTGCGAAATTGCAGAGCGGTCAGCGCAAGTCGCTCGACATGTGGTGGTCGCTCGGCATCCAAGCGCGTCGCGACGGCACCATCACGGACGTTCTCACCGATTCGCCCGCGGGTCGCGCAGGCGTCGGCCCCGGTCTCAAAATCGTCGCGATCAACGATCGCACGCTCAAAGATCAAGACCAGATCGATTCGGCTCTCCGGTCCGCCAAAAGTGGCACGCCGGTGCGCATCCTCGTCACTGGCGGCGACGTTTATCGCACCGTCACGCTCGATTATCGCGGCGGCCCGCGCTATCCGCACCTCGAGCGCGTCGCGAACACTCCCGACGTCTTGGGAATTTTCGCAAAACCCCTCGCAACACCGTAAAGGCGGAAGTCCAAGGGCGGTTGATCGGAGAAGTCTTACCGGATGGAAACCGACCAACCCGCCCCCGACGGCTTTGCCGCGCTTGGGCTCAATCCCGCGCTGCTTGCCGAACTCACCGCGCTTGGCTACGAAGAGCCGACCGCAATTCAGCGCGAGGCGATTCCGCCGCTGATCGCCGGGCGCGACGTGCTCGGACAGGCCGCGACCGGCACCGGTAAGACCGCTGCATTCGCGTTGCCCCTTATTCACCGTATCGGCATGGCGACCGATGCTAAACGCGTCGTGCGCGGACTTATTCTCGTCCCGACGCGCGAACTTGCGATGCAAGTCGCTGAGGCCGTTCATCGCTACGGCAAAGCACTCGACGTACGCGTGCTACCGATTTACGGCGGCCAGTCCGTCGTGCAACAGTTACGCGCGCTCCAACGCGGCGTCGACGTTATCGTCGCAACCCCGGGCCGCGCCCTCGATCACATCCGCCGCGGAACGCTGCATCTCGAAGGCGTCGAATCCGTCGTGCTCGATGAAGCCGATGAAATGCTCGACATGGGATTCGCCGACGAACTCGATGCGATTCTCGCCGAGGTTCCGGAGAAACGCCAAACCGCACTCTTCTCCGCCACGATGGCACGCCGAATTCTCGAAATTTCCAAACGTCATCTGCACGATCCGGTACGCGTGACGATCGAGCGCGAGAAAATTGCGCCCGGCGCGACCGCACGCGTCCGCGAAGTCGCCTACGTCGTACAGCGCCAGCACAAAGCAGCAGCTCTTGCGCGCGTGCTCGACATGGAAAATCCCACGTCGGCGATCGTCTTCTGCCGCACGCGCGTCGAAGTCGATCAACTCACCGAAACGCTCGGCGGACGCGGCTACGGGGCCGAACCTCTGCACGGCGGTCTTTCGCAAGAACAGCGCGACCGCGTGCTACGCCGCTTCCGCGACGGCGTCTCCGAACTGCTCGTTGCAACCGACGTCGCCGCGCGCGGCCTCGACATCGATCACGTCTCGCACGTCGTCAACTTCGATGTGCCCTCATCACCCGATGCCTACGTGCATCGCATCGGCCGCACCGGCCGCGCCGGACGCGAAGGCGTTGCAATCACGCTTGCCGAGGCCCGCGAACACCGCTTGCTCCGCAACATCGAGTTCCACACCAAACGCAAGATCGCAACGCAGGCGGTGCCGACCGTGCACGATCTCCGCGCACGCCGTCTGGAACTCACCAAAGCCGCACTTGAAGAAGCGATCGAAAGCGGCGGCCTTGAGACCTATCGCCGCGTTGTCGAATCGCTCGCAAACGAACACGACTTGATCGACCTTGCAGCGGCTGCCGTGAAGATCGCAGATATGGCGCGCGATGGCGCGGCCGATACCGAAGAGATCCCAGCGGTTCACTTACCGAGCGAACGTCCGTTCAATCCGAATCCGGCGGGCGGCGGCATGCGCCTGCGGCCGACGCGCATCGAACCGCGCCCGCATTCGAACCTCAACGAGAGCGGACCGGCGCGGAAACGCGGCGATTCGACTGGCATGACGAAGATCTACATCGGTGTCGGTCGCGGAGACGGTGTGCGTCCGGGCGATCTCGTCGGCGCGATCGCCAACGAAGCACACATCAATTCACGCGAAATCGGTGCGATCAATATCACCGATAAGTTCTCACTCGTCGAAGTCGCCGAGCAAATGGCCGACGACGTGATCTTGGCCCTGCGCGGGACAACGATTCGCGGCAAGAAAGTCAACGCGCGCCTCGATAAAATGAACTAGGGCGCTTGCTCCGTCGCATCGATCGCCGGAGCGGGCGCTGCGGCGCGCTCCAGGTAGAGCCGCTCGACGAGCAGGCGGACTTCGCGGTCGATCGCGGCGGAGACGTTTGCGTCATCGCCGACGAGGCCGCGTAATTCCTCGATAAGGTCGCGGTCAAGACGAATACGGATACTTGGCATCCGCCTAGTGTAGCATGCCGCGACCTACGGGTCGATACGCGGCAGTTGCTTTGCCGTCGAGGCCCGCACCTCGGGCATGAAGTGTTCGGGGCGCATCACGTACACATCGGAAATGGTGACGATCCCCGAGCGTTCTTTGATCACCGGCATAATGAGATCGAGGATCGCTTCCATGTGGTCGTCCGTGACGACCGTGACGATCAAGGTCATGTGACCGTCGCGAAAGCCGTGTTCTCCGAAGCCCGTGACGTTCGGTACCACCGAATATCCCGTCGCGTGCGCTTCGATGAGTTTGAGGACCTCATCGCGCTGCGCGGTTTCGAGCGCAATCTCCATGCGCTTCATTTTGCTCATAATCCGCGGTTTACGCATTCGTATCTCCCGGAAGAACGTTGCCTTGGTTTAGCCGGAATCGCACCGGGAACCTAGCGCGTAAAGTCAACAGCGGTCGTATTCGCGCCGCACACCAACAGACCAACGCGTTCGCCCGGCGCCGGAACATACGCCCCACAGAGCAGCGCGGCGAGGGCTGCGGCTCCGCCCGGCTCCGCAACGATGCGTACATTTGCCCAGAGCGCGGCTTGTGCAGCGCGAATCGCATCGTCCGGAACGAGCGCGACGCGCTCCACAAATGCGCGGGCGATTGGAAACATCTGCTGACCGACCTGACGTGGCGCCAGCGAATCGGCCGCAAGGCCGCCTGCCGGAGCGTCGACCGGTTCGCCCGCATCGAAAGCCCGCGCGAGCGTCGGAGCGGCTTCGGGTTCAACCGCGACGATCTTCACACGGCCACGATACCAGGCGGCGATCCCGCCGATGAGTCCGCCCCCGCCGACCGCAACGAGCACGGTATCGAGGTCGGCTTGACGTTCGAATTCGAGTCCCACCGAACCCTGGCCGAGCAGTGTTTCGCGTTGGTCGAAGGCGTGAATTGCCAGCGCTCCGCTCCGCGCGACGAACGCTTCACTTGCTTGCAGCGCATCGTCGTATCGTTCGCCGACAATCACCAGCTCCGCGCCATATGCTCGAATGCGATCTTGCTTGGCTTGCGAAGATGCGCTCGGCACGAAGATCGTTGCCTTGATCCCGAGCGCCTTCGCAGCATAAGCAACCGCGGCGCCGTGATTTCCGCCCGATGCCGCAACGACGCCTGCACCGGGAATCTCGCGGCCGAGCAGGTTAGCAAACGCTCCACGCGCTTTGAACGATCCCGAATGTTGCATGAATTCAAGCTTGAGCGAAAGCCGTGCGCCGGCATGTCCGAACTCCGCGCCATCGACCGCGATCACGGGCGTCGTTCGGACGTAGCGACCGATGCGGGCGAAGGTGTCGGCGATCTCGTCGCGTGAGAGTAGGTCCACGTAATTGAGTCCTTCCTAAGGAGAGCACCGTCTCACAGCTCCGAACGCCGCTCACGACGCGCTTGAAAATCCGCGTTCCGATCCTCAACGCGCCGATGACGCCGCATGCGGGCGGAGCGCTCGCGCGCGCGGTAAGCGTCGCCGGCGGGTTTGGCATGTTCGGTTTCGATGAAGACGAGTCGGCAGATGATATCCGCGCGCAGCTCGCGCTCATCGCGGCGGCTCCGGCACAACCATTCGGTGTTGGTCTCGTCGCTTGGGTGTTGGCTAAGCGTCCCGAACTCCTCGAACTGGCGATCGAAGCGACCCCAACATTTGCGAGCATCTCGTTTGGCGATCCCGCGCCGTACGTGTCGCGGCTCCACGCGGCGGGTATTCTCGTCGGCTCGCAAGTGCAAAACCGCCGCTGGGCGCAGACCGCGATCGATGCAGGTGTCGACTTCCTCATCGTACAGGGCACCGAAGCCGGAGGACACACGGGAGCGGTCGGCACGCTGCCGCTCTTGCAGCTCGTCCTCGAGATGACCGACAAGCCCGTGATTGCCGCAGGCGGGATTTTTAACGGACGCGGCCTCGCCGCAGTACTGGCGGCAGGCGCCGTCGGCGCGTGGATCGGCACGCCGTTTCTCGTCGCGCGCGAAAGCCGCACGCCACCGCGCGCGCAAGAACTCATCATCGAAAGCGATGAAACACAAACGATCTACACCAGCGTCTACGATCGTGCGCAACAGAAAGGTTGGACGAGCGAGTTTCGCGGCCGTGCGATCCGAAACGCGTTTGCGGACCGCTGGACCGGACACGAAGATGACCTCATGCGGACGCCCGTCGCACTCGATGAGTACCGAGCAGCGCGCAGAGGCGGAGACTACACACGCGCGCATATCTATGCCGGTCAATCGATCGGCGCCATCAGTGGCGTCCGCTCGGCAGCGGAAATCGTCGGCAAAATCGAAGCGGATGCAATCGCCGCGCTAGAACGTTCGCGCGGACTCGTCGACTCCTAGGCGCGCGAGTAAGATGCCTTCGATCTGCACCGGTTCCATCATCCCACTCACGGCGGCGTCGCCGTGCCAACCCCACGCGGGAACGCCCGTTACGCCGGCTTCAAATGACGCGCGCATCGAATCGACGATCGCGGTCGCAAAACGCTTACTCTCCCAGGCCTCGCGCACGCTTGCACGATCGACACCGACGGACTCGGCGTGTGCCACGATCACGGCAATGGATGCGATATCGGCCCGATCGACAAAGAACGCGCGAGAAACAGCGTGATGGAACTGCGCCATCGCGGCGTCTCCTTTGCGTTCGCGGACGAGTTCACCAATTTGCAATGCGAGCGATGAATTGACATTACGGCGCGGTGGGTCGATCGGAATGCCGATGCGCTCGGCAAAACCGATCAGCCGTGCACGAATAGCCGGCCACTGCTCGTCCGTAAACGGTTTGGGTGCGCCTTCCGGCGGCGTATCCGGATGCAATTCAAACGGACGCCACTGCACCTGCGCGCCGATTGCCGCTGCTGCTTGCTCGATCCAGACCGAACCGAGATAACAAAACGGTCAAACGACGTCGGACCAGACATCGAGGATCCGGGGCGATTCTTTCACTAGGGCCTATACATCAATTGATCGTGTGCGTCGATCCCGATCCGGCCGCGCTGCGAGCCGTGCGCGATCGCATCGCTATGATACACGACTGCGATCCCGTTTGCATGCGTGAGCGAGGCCCGTAAGGTAACCGTGATATCGGCGCGACCTTGGTCGTCGGCCCGAAACGTATTCTGCGTTGCGAATCCGTCGAGCGGCGCAGAGGTGACCTCCGAAAACCGATCCTCGAAGAGCGAGTAGATACCGCCCGGAATTAGGCCCGCGAACGTCGCGCGAATGCGCGGCGAAGTCGGCAGCGACATGTCGATCACGAGTGTCCCGCGCGCACCGAACCAAGCGCCGAGCGTTACACCGAGGGCATGGCCGTCCGCACCGAGTGCGGGCGCGGACGGATTATCGGATGCGCGCGCCGGACGAATACCCCCCACGTGCTGGATCGCTTGCGGCCCGATTCCAGCCCCTGCGCCCGCGGCCACCACGAACACGTGCGGATCGATCACATCGTCTTGGTGCGTTTCCAGTGAAAAATACGCGGCGTGAATAACGAAAGCGTGGATCGACTCGCCCGGCGCTGCGATCGCGATCTCCCCAGAAAACCCGAGCGCCGCCGCGCACACGACAGCGCGAAGCATGCTCACGACGGGCGGACCTGCATGATACCGATCCAGTCGCTCGCGGTAAAGACGGTTTCGTCGTTTTGATTGGTCGCGCTCACCTCCATCGTGATCGAACCACGATCGGGTTTGCTCTGCGAACGACGCTTTTCGCGCACGTGAACGTGCACGACGAGCACGTCGCCCGGCCGCACGGGTTTGAGCCACGCGAGTTTCCCGATCCCGGGTGACCCAAGACTGGTCTGTCCGTCGAAATACGTATCGATCAGCACGCGCATGATCATTGCGGCCGTATGCCAGCCGCTCGCGATGATGCCGCCGTAGGGCGAGGCGGCAGCCGCGGTCGGATCGATGTGGATCGGCTGCGGGTCGTAACGACGAGCGAACGCATCGACTTCGGCTGCCTCGACGCGGACTTCGCCGCACCTGACGCGTTCGTCGAGCGCGTAATCGTCCCAGTATTTGGTCATGCCGCCCGCTTCCTTAGCGTACGGATGCTTCCTTGGGTCTGGAGACCGACGAGCGATCTCGAGCATGCGTGTCGAAGAGGATACGACCATGCGTACGCTTTTTACCGCGTTTCTTCTCTCCGTCGCGCTACTCGCGCCGAGCGCCGCGCGCGCCGCCGATATGCCGACGCAAACGGTCTCGGGCATCCCGCTCGATGCGCCGTGGAAAGCGACGATCTACGCCTTCGCTCAGCAACACTTCTTGCACCCGGCTTGGGGCTGGCAACACTCCGAGCGCGACTATCGTCTCGCCGTCGATATCGCCAAAGGCGAGGGTATGACCGTCGACACCGACGTGCTATTCGCCGCCGCCATGCTGCACGATATGGCCGCCTACTCGCCGTGGGAAGATAACAAACGCGAACACGGCGACGTCGCTGCAGAAACGAGCGAATCCGTCTTACGCGACGCCGGCTTCCCGATGGCAAAATTCCCCGCCGTCCAGGCGGCCGAACGCGGTCATATGTACTACAGCAAAGCAACGCTGCCCGAAGCGGTCGCATTGCACGACGCCGACTCGGTGGATTTCCTCGGCGTGATGGGTGCCACGCGCATCATTGCGCTCACCGGCGAAAAGAAGCCCGACGTGCAAGGTGCGATCAAAACGCTGCTTAGCTTCATCAAAGACATCCCGCCGAAGCTCGTGACCAAGACCGCCCAGAAGATGGGAGCCGATCGCGTCGTGGAACTTTCGCGCTTTCTCGATGCACTCACGGCCGAGAGCTACGGCGGCAAAGCCGCGTAGACGCCAGTGGCCAAACTTTACTTCCGCTACTCGGCGATGAACGCCGGAAAGTCGACGGCGCTCCTCCAAGTCGCGCATAACTACGAGGAGTATGGCCGCCGCGTCGCGCTCTTCACCTCGGCAATTGACGACCGCTTCGGCGTCGGCGTTATTACCTCACGCCTCGGCCCGCGACGACCCGCAACCACATTCGATGAGGCATTCGACTTCTTCGCCTACGCGACGGACAACCGCGATCTTGCGTGCCTGCTCGTCGATGAGGCGCAGTTTCTCACCGAACACCAGGTTCGCCAATTACATCAAACCGCGCACATTCTCGCTATTCCGGCAATCTGTTACGGTATTCGCAGTGATTTTCTGGGTGTTGCCTTTCCTGGTGCGGCTGCGCTTTTGACGCTCGCCGATAGTATCGAAGAGATCAAGACCGTCTGCGCGTGCGGGAAAAAAGCCACGATGAACCCGCGCTACGACGAGAGCGACCGGCGCATCGTCTCAGGCGAACAGATCGCAATCGAGGGCAAAGCGCGCTACCGCCAAGTTTGCGGCAGTTGCTTTTACAGCGACCTTCCCTAAGCGCACATCAATCGACGGGCGAGAGCGCCTCGAACACAACCGCCGTCGCGATGCCAAACACTGCGTGCGGGATGATGTCGGAGAGCCAGCCCGCGAGATCCCACTCTTTGGGATCGGTCGCTTCGAGGATGGTTGCCGTTACGTCGGTGAGCGCCATCGATGCGGCGCCGACGAGGAGACCCGCAAGCAGCACGGGGATTCGTCCGCGCACGGCGGGCCGGATCGCACCGTAAATCACGCCCACGCCGATACCACTGAGCGGGCCCAGGAGCGAGCCGAACGCGGTCTGACGATTCTTGGTTGGTTCGTCGGGGTCGGGCGACGCGAGCGCGTCGATCCCGGCCTTGGCGGCGATCTTTTGCGCGACGGTCTGCGTCATCGCGCTTGCGCCTCGACCGCGCACGAGCATGTCGGTGTAACTTGTTGCGTCGAGCGCGACCGTGCCGACGGCACTCGCAGCGGCTCCGAGGAGTAGCGTATTCATGGGCGGTCTTTACCCACGAGCGCGCTACTCGAGCGCCTTTTAGCCGATGCAGCCGATCACGTGATCGGTTTCATCGACGACGATCGTGACCGTGCCGGCCGTGCGGCGCAGACGTTCGGCGATCATCGGCGGTGCGATCACGCGCCGCGTGCCGCCGACGTGAAGGTCGCGAATCTCGACGATACCGCGATCGACGGAGACGATGGTGCCCTCGATCGAACTCTCGCGCGGACGTGGGGTGGCGATGACGAGGCCGGCGAGCGGCGAGGCGGGACGATCAAGGACCAGGCTATTGACGATCGATTCTGCTGCTTTGAGGGCGTCGAATGCGTACATGAGCGCTCCTTACCGTGATGTGTTGCAAGCATGGTGCCCTTAAGCTCGCGCAATCTTCACATGCAAACGGCAAACCGTTTGCAGAAAACCGGTCTTCTTTGTCCGTAGGAGCATGGGCTTGCTTGAACGTAGAAAACAAGTCCGTACATCACAGTACTGATGCTCGCAGGCGACACCGCTGAAGAAATTTCCGGTATTCAAGCACGGAAAAGAAGCACGGACTCCCTGGTTAGCTCACCGACTAAGCATGCGCTCTATGCTAAAGTCGCGTTCCGTGCACGCCGTAAAACCTAATAGCGGGATGACTATCTCCGCAGGAGTTACGGATGACGACTTCGTTTGTACGGATCGCGTGTTCTGTCGTATTCACGACACTGAGTTTTTCCGCGTGCGGCGGCGGCGGCGGCGGATCGATGCCCGCGCCCGTCGTATCGCAACCGCAACAGGCACCAATCGATGCAACGATCGGCTCGCCGACATCCGGCTCGATTCAGAAGATGACGTACAACGCACCGTACGGCGGCCAAGGCGCGGGGAAATCGATCTATCTGCTCGGTGCAAACGGCTGCGGCGACATTGCCGTGAATCCCGGAACATCCAGTGCCTTTCCAGCGAACGTCGCAAATGGGACGCTCAAATCGGGTACGCTCGTTTCCGTTACGGGAACGGCGACGAATTATCAAGGCGTCGTCATCAGCGTCGGCTGTCCGACCGGTGGCATCGTTGCGATGTCCGTAACGATCGGCGGCGCAAGCGCGCCGCCGGCGATCGCAACGCCACAGCCCGCAGGTGCGAGCGTTTCATGCGTTACGCTTGACGCAAAGTACAATCGCCAAGATCTCCCCGCGTGTTTCACGCCGTATAGCAATGCGAGTCCCTGGAATCAGGCATTACCCGCCGCGCCGCAAGCACTTGCGACTTCGCAAACGATCATGGACTTTCTCTTCTCCTCCGGCTTCAGTACCGGCATGAACTCGCCGCGGATCGGCAGCCCGTTTTACGGCGATGTCGATTATAATTTTCCGTACTACTTCGCGACGGCGAGTGACCCGCTCGTGACCTTGCACTGCTTCGAGCCGTGGGGACGATGCGGTTTCGAAGGTATGCAGATTCACATCCCCGCAAACGCGAAGCCCGCGATGGGCTGCTGCGACCATCACGTTACCGTCATCGACGTCGCAACGGCAGACGAATACGATTTCTACGAAGCGCCGACGAACGTAGCCGCAAACGGCGGCACGTACAGCGTCGGCTGGGGCGGCAAAACGAATTTGCGCACGGGCACCGGCTTCGGCGCTGGCAGCGGAACGGCAGCAGGGTCGAGTCAACTCGGCGGCGTCGTGCGCGTCTCCGAATTTCAAAGCGGCGTCATCCACCACGCGCTCTCGCTCACGACGTCATGCTCCCTGACGACGGCGCCGGTCTACCCGGCCACCTCGAACTCCGTCCAGCCGTGCCCCGGCGGTGCCGTCGGCTTGACGGCCCCACTCGGTTCGCGACTCTGGCTCGACCTCGATGCAACGGCAATCGGCGCCCTACCGGTCTCAAATGCAACGAAAATCGTGCTAAACGCGCTGCATACCTACGGCGGCTTTGTGACCGACACCAACGGCAATACCGCAAGTCTCGCTGTGAACTCGATCCCCGAAGCGCCAACTTCGTTCGTTGCATCAGGCGGAAGCGATGCGGTCGGGGCCTGGTATGCCGCCAACGTCCCGGCGTATCCGTGGCGCGCCAACACCTACCAGCTCGACATCTGGAGCGCGGTCGACTGGCAGCATCACCTCCACGTCCTCGATCCGTGCGTCACGCGATCCAACTGCTGATCGCCGAAGACGCTTTGGTCTCTCGAGTGCCGGGAAGTGCGCGCTAGGAAGCGAACGAACCGTTTGCTTCCCCCGCTTACTCGGGGTCGATTGCGCCATTGCTGTTTCGGGAGATATCCGTGGCTTACCGTCCGTTCTACGACTACCAACTCAAGCTGCAGAACGATCCGCTCGAACTCGCGAAGTTTCGTCGAGGCGGTGAAACGGCTTTGGAATCGATGCGCGAACACGGTTTACCGGATGAACTCTTGTCATTGCTGCTCTCGGAGAGCCGTGAAGATCGAGCGAAACTTTTTCGTTACGCCGAGACCGAACTAGCACAGACCGGCAAAGCGACGACATTCGCGGAAATGTTAATCACCTTTACGGATCCGGAACCCGAGGGCGAGCCGCAGCCGGAACCGGAACCGGCAACGCCCAAACCCGGCGAGCCGGGTACAAAACGCTCCGGATAAGCTATGCCACGACCCGGCTCACTGACGGCCGTTGGATGCGGTATCCTAGCTCCCGCTCAAATCACGAACGAAGCACTCGTCCACCTCGCTGGGGCGGATTGCGTGCTCTCGCTCATTGCCGATCCCGTAGCTGCTGCTTTTCTTGCGAGCGTCAACCCGCAGACGCGCTCGCTCGCGGGCCACTACGGCGTGGGGAAGCCGCGTATCCAAACATATGAAGACATCACAGCCGACATCGTCGAGACAGTCCGTTCGGGTCAACGCGTTTGCGCGGTAACCTACGGTCATCCCGGCATCTACGCGTACCCGCTGCATGAGTCGATTCGTCGCGTTCGAGCGCTCGGACTCAATGCGCAAATGGTACCCGGGGTCTCAGCCGACGCTTGCCTTTTTGCAGAGCTCGGCATCGATCCCGCACGATCGGGAACGACCAGTTTTGAGGCGACCGATTTCCTGATTTACGACCGCCATATCGATCTGACAACGACGCTGATTCTCTGGCAAATAGGCGTTATTGGCGAACGCGCTTATAAAACGGATTCCGGACCGTGGAATACGGATGGCGTCCACGCATTGGCCGAGCGTTTATGCGAGGCGTATCCCGCCGACCACGAGGTCACCGTCTATCAAGCGGCGCGGTTCATTACCGAGCGATCGACGATCGCACGGGTGCCACTTCATGCGCTCGCGACGGCGCCGATCACGCCGCTATCGACGTTGGTCGTTCCGCCAGCCGCGGCACGCATTCTCAATCGGGCAGCCTATCAACGCTTGACCGCCTCGGCATGATCGCAAGCGTCCGATGCCCGAACCTTGTCGGTCGCGCGAGCGAGACGGCCATCCTCAGAGAACGCTTTACTCAAGCCGAACACGGGAGCGGCTCGATCACGTTCGTCTCCGGCGATGCCGGGATCGGAAAAACGCGGCTGATCGGCGATTTTTTACAATCAGCCGAGCTTCGAAAGATGCCTCGCGCGATCGGCTACTGCATGGAGCACGCGCGCTCGCCGCTCGCGCCGCTCTCCGACATCGTCTGGTCGCTCACCGACGAGCATCCCGAGCTCCTTGCTGACGCACCGATCACGCGGCGCGTGCTCGCCCATCTCGTTCCCGGTCTTGCGACCGATAACGATTCATCGATCGCCCCCTCGGATGCGCGAGCGCAATACGCGGCACTAGCCGATCTCTTACGACGAGCTGCCGAAAAGCGCCCGGCGATCGTCGTCATCGAAGACGCGCAGTGGGCCGACCTCACGACGATCGACTTCCTGACGTTTTTCGCAAGTCGTGTCGGATCGACGCGCGTTATGCTGATCGTCATGCATCGTCCCCTTTCGGACCGGCCCGATCCGCTCGCGGATTCGTTCGCGCGGATGCGCGCGAATCACAACGTTCACGCAATGAACGTCCGACCCCTCATGATTGGTGAGATGAGAAAGCTTTCCGAACTCGCTCTGGGTGAGAATGAAAAGCTCTCCGACGAACTGCTCCGAAAAGTCCACGAACTTGCCGACGGTAATCCGCTTTTCGCAGAAGAGCTCTTAGGGACCGCGCTCAGTTCACCGGCGGGCACCGTCTCGCTGCCCGCATCGCTGCGCACGCTGTTTCTCGATCGGTTCAGCGGCCTCGATCCGGACGATCGCGAAACGTTGACGGAAGCTGCCGTGATGGGACGCTCGTTCGATCCGGCGTTTCTTGCACGACTCACCGGAAAGCCGATCGAACGCGTCTTACGGACGCTGCGCACGGCGCGAGAACTCCAGCTTGTCGACGACGAAGGTGAAGGCATCGTCTTCCGGCACGCACTCGTGCGAGAGGCGCTCTATGCCAGCTTGCTGGGCGCGGAAGCTCGACGTCTGCACCATCGGATGGCCGAAGAACTGGAGACACTACCCGAAACGTTGAGCCGGACGTTTGCGCTTGCCTATCACTGGTGGTCGGCGCGTGAGCCCGTGAAAGCATTCGAGGCAAATTCCATCGCGGGCGAGCGCGCGATGAAGCATTTGGCGACGACTGACGCAGCGACATTCTTCGAACGCGCCCTCTCATGTGCACCTGATGAGGGCGATACTCGAGCGCAGATCGAGTGGCAACTCGGAGCCGCGTCCTTTGCCAGCGGTTTTCCGGAGCGAGCCACCGCTGCGTACAAACGTGCACTCGACTACTACACGAATCTTGGCGATATGCGAAAAATCGCGGAAGTATCGCTCGAACTTGGGCGTAATAATGCGGCTCTCGGTCGAGGTGACGAGTCTCTCGATTGGCGCATGCGTGCCGTCGAAGCGACCGAGAATGTCGATGATGACGCGTTTCGGTATACCGTTTACGCACATCTCGCGTTCTGGCTTTCTATTCGCGGTGAAACGGAACTAGCCCATGACTACGTTACGCGTGCTCGCGCGACCGGGGTTATGGCATCGCTTGCCGCGCGACTCGACCTCGGCGAAGCCGAAGTGATCTCGCATTTTCTTACCGGTGACATGGATCAAGGCGAAACGTGCTTTCGCGAACTCACTGCGGTCATCAGCGCCGAGGGTACGGCGACGCAGATCGTACGCCTTTACGCAAACTATGGCTTTCTGAACGGCGTTATCGGCAACATCAAAACGGCCCTTGAAGCGGTGGAGTATGCACGCAGTCGCGCTGATGAATCGCTCGGAATGGGATACCAGATCAGCCTACTTGCAACGCTCGGAATGCTTTCCGTCAAGGTGGGTAAAATTTCCGAGGGACGTGCGCATTTCAAGAGTGCCGAACAGCTCGTGGCAACACTCGGACAGACCTCGACGCGCTGGACGTCGACCCTAACGCAACTCGGTCTGGAATTAGCGATGCGTTTCGCGGGTTCTGCAACATTCGAACGCACGACCGAACTCTCGATTCTCGAAGAGGCGATCAATTCGCGCGAGCACATTTGGATGTCCGAGATCTCCGCAGCTTTTGCCGGTGCTGCCGCGGCACGCGGTGAGATCGACCGGGCTCGCGCGATCGTAGCGCGCGTGCTTGCCTTGTACGCGCAAGCGCCGATCGTTCCGGCGCTCGCGCTCGTCGCGGCAGAATTCGGTACGACGGAAGACACCGCTCGCGCGACGTCACTCTTCGACCTGTGGCCCGCTGGCATCCGACCCATTCGCGCGTATCGAGCGCTCTTCGATGCGTACATCGCCCGCCGCGCGGGGCGCGCGTATATCGGCTTGGCGACGGATGCAGCGCAACGATTCGAAGCTCTCACGCTCCCGATCTTAGCCGCACGGGCGTATGAAGTTGCCGGGGATGCCGCACGCGCGCTTGCGATCTACGAAGCTCACGATTGCACGGGTGATATCGAACGCATTCGAAACGGCGGAGCGCCAAAACGGCTGCGCGAACAGTCGCTCAGCGCACGCGAACTCGAAGTTCTCCCGCACGTCCTGCGCGGCCGTTCGAATGCGGAAATTGCCGGCGTCCTCAACATCAGCGAACGCACGGTCGAAAGTCACGTTCGCTCGATCCTCTCCAAACGCGGCGTGAAATCGCGGCTTCAACTGGTGAGTGACGACACCGGCGGCGGCTAGCGCGATGATTGCAAGTATTCGCTGCCCCCGGCTCGTCGGGCGAGCTGAGGAAACGGCGCTTCTGCGCGCGCGCCTCGGCGAAGCGGATCTCGGCGTCGGCTCCCTCACGTTCATCTCCGGTGATGCGGGTATTGGGAAGACGCGGCTGATCGCCGATTTTCTCCAACTGCCGGAAGTTCGGCGTATCCCGCGCGCGATCGGATACTGCCTCGAACACGCTCGAGCACCGCTAGCGCCGCTTGCCGATATCGCGTGGTCGCTCATCGACGAGCACCCGACGATTCTCGATGACGCCCCGAGGACGCGAGGCCTCCTCGCACCGCTCGTCCCGAACATCGCCCCCGATGAGAACCTCGCCGGCGGAAGCAAAGACGTGCGTTCGCAATACGCGGGGATTATCGATCTCTTCCGACGCGTTGGCGAGATTCGTCCGCTCATCATCGTGATCGAAGATGCGGAGTGGGCGGATCTCTCGACCGCCGAATTCATGAGCTTCTTCGCCACGCGACTCGCTCGAATGCGCGTGGTCATGCTCGTGCTCCACCGGCAGGTTCGTTCCCGCGAGGGAACGCTCTCGACCACCCTTGCACGCGTTCGCTCGTATCGTAACGTGCACGCGATCAACCTCGAGCCGCTCTCGATCGGCGAGATGCGCCAATTCTCAACCCTTGCACTCGGCTCGATCTCGATGATGTCCGCAACGACGCTCGAACGCGTTCACGAACTTGCCGACGGCAATCCGCTCTTTGCCGAAGAGTTGCTCGGAACGGCGCTGGGGTCGTCGGGTGACGCGCTGCCGGATTCGCTGCGCTCGCTTTTTCTCGACCGTATCCGCGACATCGATGCCGAGGACCGCGAGACGCTCACCGAAGCGGCGGTCATGGGCCGATCGTTCGACCCGACATTCCTCGCGCACCTCACCGGGCGCCCGATCGAACGGATCTTACGAACCCTCCGTCGCGCGCGCGAATTGCAGATCGTCGACGACGACGGTTCGGAGGTCGTCTTCCGGCACGCGCTCATTCGCGAGACCCTCTACGCGAGTCTGATGCGTGAAGAAGCACGCCGCCTGCACCGGCGGATGGCGGAGGAGCTCGAACGTCTCCCTGAGTCGCTCTCACGCATTGCCGCGCTTGCCTATCACTGGTGGGCTGCGCGGGATTCGCGGAAATCATTCGATGCAAACGTCCTCGCGGGCGATCGTGCTGCGGCCCAATTTACGACCGCCGACGCCGTGATCTTCTACAAGCGCGCTCTGGCAAGCACGCACATCGCGGAGCCGACGCGAGCCGAAATCGAGTGCAAGCTGGGCCTCGCGGCATTCAGCAGCGGGTTTATCGCCGATGCACGCGCGGCCTATACGAGCGCTCTCCAGACGTATCGAACGCTTGGCGACCTGCGGGCGATCGCACTTGCGTCGATGGAGCTCGGGCGGCAATACGCGGCACTTGCGGACGGCGAAGGGTCGATTGCGTGGCGGACGGCGGCAATCGCGGCAGCCGAAGAATACGGGCAAGATCCGCAGCTGCTACGCACGACGATTTCGCACGCGGCATTTGCGCTCGCGACGCAGGGAGACCTGAGGCGTGCTCAAGCGCAAATCGCGCGAGCTGAGAAGATCGCATGCGACGATTCAATCGGCGCCCGTATCGATCTCGACGACGCCGCAATTACGTGCGAGGTCTTCACCGGACGGCACGCCGAGGCCGAAAAGCGTTTTGCGGCCTTGAGCATCGCCGCTGACACCGCAGCGACATTGCAGCAAATCGTTCGGATCTATGGCAACAGCGCGTCGATCAATGAGATCTGTGGCGAAATCGATCTTGCTTGCGAGCGCGGGAGAGTCGCCGTCGATCGATGCGAACGCGGAATTACGCCCGGATACCATGTCATCGTCTTAGGCGTCTTCGGAATGGCGCTTATGAAAGCCGGCGACCTGCGCGGATCACACCATCAACTCGAGTACGCGCAATCGATTGTCGATGGATACGGGCAACACGCAACGCGGTTTACCGCACCACTGACGTCGCTTGGGATCCGTTTAGGCATTCACCTCGGCAATATGTCGATGATCGATCGATTTTGTGTGCCGGACGTGCTCGAAAACGCGTTTAGCTCGCGCGAGCATGTCTGGAGCGCGAATGTCATCGAAGCGTTTACTCGCGCGGCGCTCGCGCGGGAAGATCCCGAGACGGCGCGAGCGATCTTGACCCGGTCCGCGCGAGCGCATTCGGATGCGCCGATGACTCCCGACGTTTTTCTCCTCATGGTCGAGTTTGCGCCGCAAGACGAAGCGGAACGGGCGCTGGAACTCTTTGCTCGCTGGCCCGATCGACGCCGCGCGATCGGCGCCTATGCGTTACTCGGAGAAGCGATCCGCTTGCGTCGAATCGGCAACGCGCACGCAAGTCTTGCACGTGATGCCGCCGCACAATTCCAAGCGCTACGAATGCCGCTCCTCGCCGCTCGCGCACTCGAGGTCTGCGGTGAATCCGCGCAAGCGGTTCAGATCTACGAGCGCCTTGGTGCGCAAGGTGACGTCGCTCGATTGACCCGGCGCAAAAACAGCGCGCCAGACGGTCGGCTGAGCGCCCGTGAGCGCGAAGTGCTCCCCTATGTCGAGCAGGGGCGTTCGAATGCGGAGATCGCGCAGATCCTCAACATCAGCGAACGGACGGTGGAAAGCCACGTCCGTTCGGTTCTTGCCAAGCGCGGCGTGAAGTCGCGCTTGCAGTTGATGCACTTAGCTGAGGGCTGAGGTCGTGAAGAGCTCGTTCATGATCGGCGAGGGGTCCGTGCCGTACTCCGTGCGTACCGCGGTGCGGTAGCGACGGAACTGATCGACGGCCGCGGCCGTTTTGCCTAGACGCTGAAGCGCTTTGATCGCAAGCTCGCAGGCTTGTTCGCAGCACGGATCATCACCGAGCAGCGTGCGTGCGATGTCGGCAGCTTGCACGGCGTCGCCGCGTTGCAGCAGATGTTCACCCACTTCGATTGCAAGGTCGAAGCCCATCGTTGCGAGGCGCGCTTCGATTGAAGAGAAGTACGCGCTCTCGAAGAGTGGTTGGGTACGGCGGGTGCGCAGCCGGTCCGCGATCTCCGCAAGATCCAGCAGTTGTAGCTTGGAGAGCGACTCGAAGCGACCGCGGGCGGCGATAATCTTCGCTTCCATCTCAACGAGGTCGACGCGGACGTGGTCGCCCAAGCGGTAGCCGTCGCGATCGCGCAGGATCGTCGTGTAGCCGAGCTTCCGGCGCACGCGGTGGATGTACACCTTGACGGCGACTTCGCCGCTGGGCGGTGCGCCATCACCGTAGATGATGTCGAGCAGGCGCGTCGCCGAGCCCGGCTGACGGTCGAGGGCCAGCGCGGCCACGATCGCGAGTTCGCGCTTGGTGAGCAGCATGTCGCGGTCGCCAAGGGTCACCCGGCGGTCCAGGAGGGAGACGCGCACGGTCCGCTCGGGTAGCGGCGCAGCGGCTTGGGAGAGGTCGATATCGGCGGTGATCGTTTGCGTCATCATCATGGCCTAAGGCTAGCGACCGCCACCCCGAGGTGCCATCAGTACCACCACTGATTTTTCAGTACCGATAGCGAAGAGCCGGTACGTGAAAAATACGGAAAAGACCGACGCCGAGTGGCAAGCGACGCTGAGCCCCGAAGCCTACGCCGTCCTGCGCAAAGGCGGGACGGAACGAGCCTTCAGCGGCAAGCTCTATCACCTCGATGCCGATGGGAGCTACCACTGCGGCGCCTGCGATGCCCCGCTCTTCTCCTCAGAGGCGAAATACGATAGCGGCTGCGGCTGGCCGAGCTTCTACGCGCCCGAAGAAAGCGAGCGCATCGAGTACATCACGGACAGCTCCCACGGCATGGTCCGCACGGAAGTGCGCTGCCGGGCCTGCGGCTCGCACCTCGGCCACGTCTTCGACGACGGCCCGCAGCCGACGGGCCAGCGCTACTGCATCAACTCCCTCTCGCTGAGCTTCACGCCCAAGCCTTAGGCCGGTGGCTCCTAGACCGGCGCGATCGATTCGGCTGTCGGGTGCTCGGGGTCGAATCGCGCGCGATTTTGGGTGCGCTCGTACGTGCGCTGAGCGGCGATGCCGTCGGGCAGAATCGCGTCGATCGCATCGTCGACGGTGACGATGCCGAGCATGCGACCACGATCGTCGACGACGGGAACGGCGTGGAGATCGTAGCGCGCTACGATCGCTGCAACATCGGCCGCCGGAGTGCCGGCGCGCACGCTGACGATCTGGGTGTTCATGAGTTTCTCCACGAACGCCGTCGGCAATCCAACTAAGAGCGAGCGCAGCGAGACGACCCCGACCAGCCGCTCGTTCTCGTCAATCACGTAGAGATAGTAGATAAACTCTTTGGCGCCGACGCGGTCGCGTAGCGACTTGATCGCGGCGACGGTGGTCACGTGCCCGGCGATCGTGACGAACTCGGTCGACATCATGCTGCCGGCGGTTCCGGGAACGTGTGCGACGAGATCGCGCAATTCTTGCGCATCGGCCGGTTCCATGTGCGCGAGCAGCGTCTGTTGCTGCTGGTCCGAGAGTTCGCCGAGTAAGTCGGCAGCATCGCTGCTCTGCATGCCACCGATGATCTCCGCTGCGCGCACGGCGGTCATCGATGCGATCAGCTCTTGCTGCTTCGAGCGGTCGAGGTATTCGAGGGTGTCGGCGGCAGTTTCGTCGTCGAGCGCGTGCATCACGTTCGAGGCGTCATCGCTCGAGAGCGTGTTGATGATGTCGGCGAGTTCGCTTGGATGCATCTGCGGCACCGCCGCCTCGCCTTCCGGTAAGCGTACGGTGAGCGCTTTGCCGCTCATCACCACGATGTTGTCCCACGAGACGAGCACGCGCGGCAGCCGATCGAGCATCGGGGCGGGGATGGTCTTTCCCACCATGCGGCGCACGAGACCGACCACGCCGACGTCGGCTGCGACGATGCGTAAGCCGCCGGCCATATCGCGCACGACTTCCAGATCTCCAATTCGGACGCTCACGCGCTTGTCGATATCGGCAATCGAGCGGTCGAGTAAATTCTTCACAACATAGAGTGCGAGCGATTCATCGGGCAGCGTGCTGCTCGGCGCGACCGCAAGACGCACGTCGCCTTCACCCGTAATATCGAGAACATCCGAGACCGGCGCAAAACGGCGTTCGCTCCCGACCTCGACGACGATGCCGGTGATAAAGGGAAATTTGTCGTTTGGCCGTTCCACCACCACGTCGACGATTTTGCCAAGCGGAATGCGCAGATCGCCACCTTCGACGAAGACGGCGTGATTGATGATCTGCGAGAGAAAGCGGTCGGTGAAATTCACGGTCAGCGCGGCACGCCATCGTAGAACGCGTCAACGTCGCGTTTCATCGCCGCGAGCTGGTCGTCGATGAGATACACCATGTGTCCCGAGGGATAGTAACCGTAGGTGATGTGCGAACGCAACGCCTCGGGTAACCCGACGTGCGCGAGCGAGTACTCCGTTGCGAAGAACGGCGTTGCAAGATCGTAATACCCGTTTGCACTAAAGACGCGCAACAGCGGATTTTTCGTCATTGCCTGGCGCAAATCGTCGACGACTGATGGTGCGAGAATGGCCCGCGCTCCGCGACGAAAATTCCAATTCGGACTTACGAACGGGTAGTTGGTCGGGAAGTAGATGGCATCGGTCTGCCACTTGAGTTCGTCGTGTGCGTAGGCGTTGAAGGCGGCGGTGTACGGTGCGGTGATCGCTGCGTCCGTCGCGTCGTATTCGGTCGATTCGCCATTCTGATCGCCATCATACCCAAGATACCGACCGTCGAGCCGACCAACCGTGCGACCCTGGTCCCGCATCAATTCTTTTTCGAATTGACCTGGTTGCAAACGTAATCCGCTGCGCACGAAGTACGCGGCGCTCAGGCCCGTGTAGCGATGGAGTTTCTCAGCGAGCGCCGCCGTTTCACTTGCATTCGGCGCCGGCACGCGCATGAGTGCGGGCGCGTATTCCGCCTGGGCGAAACGACGCACTTCCGCGAGAAAAGCGGGAAGGCTCGCGGGTTTATTCGGGACGCGGTTGTGATACCACGCAACCGCCGCCTCGGTGGGTAAGAAAAACACATCGGACTGCACTTGGCCGCCCGATCCCGCGATGAGCGTTGCATAATCGAGCACGGTCGAAAGCAAAATCACGCCGGTAAACGCCATGCCGTGATTTTGCAGCGAGTTGACGAGATTTGCCGAGCGCGTCGTGCCATAGCTCTCGCCGAAGAGATACTTCGGTGAATTCCAGCGATCGTTGACGCCAACCCAGCGGCGCACGAATTGATCGTATGCGCGGACGTCCTCATCGACGCCGAAAAAATCGGCGGGTTTCCCTTTGCCTACGATCGTCGAGTAGCCGGTTCCGACCGCGTCGATGAAGACGATGTCGGATTTATCGAGGACCGTGCTTTCGTTGTCGGCGATCCGGTACGGCGCGGGCGCCGTCGTCTGACCGTTCGCCGTGACGACGCGGCGCGGTCCGAACGACCCCATGTGCAGCCACATCGATGACGAGCCGGGGCCGCCGTTGAAGGCAAATGTCACGGGTCGGTTGTGGCCGCCGTCGACCGTATAGGCGGTGTAGAACATGCTTGCGATCGCATCACCGGCATCGCTGTGCAACAGAAGCGTACCCGCCGTGGCCGTGTACGCGACGTCTTTGCCGCCGAGTTTGATCGTATGATGTGTCACCGACGTGCGTTCGCGCGGCGTCGCCGCAGCGGGGGAAGCTGAGGGCGCCGATGTGGGCTCGCTTTGCGCGAGGACGGGCGCCGCAGCCAACAGGAAGAGCGATGCGGCGAGTGCCGCGGAACGCAGCACTTAGAATGTCTTCGGCGTGTAGTTTTCGCGCACGGTGGCCTTCTGTGTTGCAAGGGTCGCTTGCGCATCTTTGGCCCACGGCGAATTGATGTTGCCATCAGATTCCGAAGTCGGCACCTCGGCGACGATATCGAACATCACCTGCGTCTTTGCAAACTGTTTGCTCGAGACGATCGCGCCAGCATAGACGTCTTGCGCGCACTGATGATCGTAGCCGTGCCACACGGCTTTGCTGGCCTTTGCCGCCTCGAAGCTATGATTGTCGAAAGCATCGGCGAGTTTGTCGGCGCGCGTCGTACCAGCCGCGTTCATCCGGTCGATCAGCGTGGTGAGCGCCATGTAACCGAGATAGTGACGGCCCGAGATCGGGCCTTTGATGTCGCGTTTCAAACGCGCGGTCAGCTTCTCGGCACTCGGCGAGACCGTCGGCGTCCAGAGCACGGGGAACGTCGAGCCCGCGATTGCATCGAGCGGCAAAGCCCCATAGTAGATATCTTCGAGCGCGATACCGGCAAGCTTCATGCGCTTGTGCAGGCCGAAGTCGACGAACTGCTTGGCGGTATTCGCCGCATCGAGTCCGCTATTAGCGAGCAGCAGCAAGTCGGCGTCGCTATTGCGAATCTTCGTAAGCACCGAGGAGAAATCGGTCGTGCCGAGCTTGACGACGTCGAGTCCGACCTCCGTGCCGCCCGCACGTTTGAGGGAGGCGGAGAGCTGCGCGTAAGCGTCTTTTCCGAGCGCATAATCCGCTTGGATGAAGTACCACTTCTTGCCCAGTGCGAGCGCGCGGCGGAACATCGGCTGCAGCATCATGCGCAGGCTCGGGCCAAACCGGTAGGTGTAGCGCGACACCTTGCTGCCCGTGATTGAGGATTCTTGGGGCCCAATCGAGAGATTGAAGATGCCGAGTTCTTGCGTGAGCGGTCCGAGCGCAAGACCGTTGGCCGATGAAATACCGCCGAAGAGCACATCGACGTTCTCTTGCGAGATCAGCCGACGTGCTTCGGTTGTGGCGATCGCCGGTTTCGATCCGTCATCACCCATGACGAATTCATATTTGACCCGACCGCCGCTATTGCGATTGGCATCATCGAGCGCGAGCAAGGCGCCGGCTTTGTGATACGCGCCCAAATCCGAGAACACGCCGCTAAACGATTCCAAGAACCCGATTTTGACCGTCGCGGGTCCGGCGGCCTGAGCAAACGAGGGGACGAGTGCTGCGGCGCCCGCCGCGATGAATGATTGACGTTTCACAGGGATCTCCTAGCGGTTTGCAACGGCAGTCAAAGTTTGCTGCACGGTTGCCATCGTGGTTTCAAAGAGCGCGTCGAGTTCGGCTGCCGAGTCCAGGTGCGCTTGAAGCGGCGGCTGGAACGACGACCCAAGCGTCCCCATCAGACCTGCAATGCGTTCGCGAATTTGGTTCGGGCGACCGATCGAGTCTTCATCGTTGCGTGCATCGGAGGTCAGCATCGCTTTCATCGCGGCGAGCTGCTCGAGGCGCGCGGTGGAATTGGGCTTTCCGGTGAGCGAGCGACGTTCGGCATCGATGCGGTTGAGCGCCGCATCGATCTGACTGTATTCCTTGGTCAAGCGGGTCAGGAAGGCATGGCGCTCCCCAAGCTGTGCGAGCGTCCAGGGACTCTGCGGATCTGGCGCAAGCGTAAAGGGCTGCTCGAGTGTTTTCCCATCGATGTGCACGCGTGCGATGTACCGTCCAGGTAGGGCTTCGGGGCCGTCGTCAGGTCCGCGGTTCGGCCGCGTCGTGCCGTGCCATTTTTCCGGGCCGTCTTCCGTCCCGTTCCAGGCAAAGCGGTTGATGCCCGGGACGTTGGTGAGATAAAACTTCGGACCCTCATCGGTATCGTACGAACCCGCGTAGTGCCGCACGACGTGGCCTTGCGCATCGAGGATCTCGACGGTCGGACGGCTTTGCGCTTTGGTGCGCTCATAGAATGAGATCGTCGCGCCGTTCGGCGGATTCTTCCCGACAAAATAGTTATTCGGAAGAGCGCCGCCGTCGCCGGTTTCGATCGGCGGCCACTGCGCGAAGAGCGTGCTCGCGCGCACCGGGAAGAGATACGTTCCAGCGGCGCGGGCTTTTGCGAGCTGTTGGATCGGCGCGAGATCATCGAGGATGAAGAGTCCGCGACCGTGCGTTGCAACGATCAAATCGTTCGCAACGGGATGCACGCGCAGATCGTAGACCGGCGTTGTCGGCAGGTTGAGTTGCAGATGCGACCATGCGCCACCGCGATCGAACGACACCCACACGCCCGTTTCCGTACCCGCGTACAGCACGTCGGGATTTTTTAAATCTTGGCGGATCGTGCGCGCAGGAGCGTTTGCCGGCAGATTCGCGGCGATCGATTTCCACGTCGTACCGAAATCCTCGGTCATGAACAAATACGGCGCCTTATCGCCGAGATCGTGCCGGTCGACGTTGGCAAAGGCGGTGCCCGCCTCGACGCGACCGGGTTCGACCGTTTCGATACGACCGTATTTCGGAATTCCCGCGGGCGTGACGTTTTGCCACGTCGTGCCGCCGTCGCGTGTGAGTTGGATCAGCCCGTCGTCGGTGCCGACCCACATCGTTCCAGCCGCAAGCGCCGACGGTGCGATGTCTAAGATCGTATCGTACGATTCTGCGCCCGAGACATCGAGTGAGATCGGGCCGCCGGAGACTTGCTGATGTTCTTTCTCATTGCGCGTGAGGTCGGGGCTGATCGCGGTCCAGTGGCGCCCGCGGTCGGACGTGCGGAAAACGACGTTGCCGCCGAAGTACGCAATGTGTCCGTCCTGCGGCGAGAACGCGATCGGCGAATTCCAGTTAAAGCGATAAACGTTCTTCGAGGTGCCCGCAAGCGAGGTGAACGGATCGCGCGGATACGGTGAAACGTCGACGACTTGTTTTGCTTTCGTGTCGTAAATCGTGAGCACGCCGTCTTGCGTGTCGGTCCAGATCAGACTCGAATCGATCGGATCGGGCCACGCCCAGACGCCGTCGCCGCCCGCAATCGAAAGCCAATCGCGATCGAGGACACCGATGCCGTTGTGCGTGTTCGATGAGGTGCACCACGTGCTATTGTCTTGCAGACCCGCGCAGACGTTGTACGGTGTGCGCTGATCGTAACCGACGTGATACATCTGGGCAAGCGCAATGTTCGAGGGCGCGGACCACGTCCCGCCACCGTCGCTCGAGAAAAGAAAACCGCCGTCGTTTGCCTCGATGATGCGCGTGCCATCAGCCGACCACCACATATCGTGATTGTCGGGATGCAGGAGGCCGTTCAAATGTTTGAACGTCTTGCCGCTATCTTTGCTCTCACTCAGATACATCGAGAGCGCGATGACGTGACTGCTCTTCTTCGGATCGACGCGCAGATGCGAGAAGTAGAACGGGCGCTGACCCGGGAGCGTATCTTTATCGACGAGTTTCCACGACGTGCCGGCGTTGTCCGAACGCCAGAGCACGCCGTCTTTGGCTTGCACGAGCGCATACACGACGTTCGCATTGCTCGGCGCGACCGCAACGCCGATGCGCCCGGTCAGACCGCTCGGCAGACCCTGCGTGAGTTTGTTCCACGTGCGTCCGTTGTCGGTCGATTTATACAGCCCACCGGCCGGGCCGCCGCTAGTGAGGATCCACGGCTCGCGGCGGTACTCCCACATTCCGGCGTAGAGCGTATCGGGGTGCTTGGGATCCCAGGCAAGATCCGACGCGCCGCTCGAGGGACCGAGGTACAGCGTTTTGGTCCACGTCTTGCCGCCGTCGCCCGTGCGATAGATGCCGCGCGATTCGCTATCTTTCCACGGATCGCCGAGCGCCGCGACGATCGCAACGTTGCCATCGCGCGGATCGACCAGAATTTTGGTGATCTGCGAGGTTTCCTCAAGGCCCAGATGTTTGAACGTCTTCGCGCCGTCAGTCGAACGCCATACGCCGTCGCCGTACGAGACGTCGTTGCGGGGATTGCCTTCGCCCATGCCCACCCAGACGTCGTTATCGTTCCGCGGCGAGATCGCGATCGCGCCGACCGCCGCAAGCGGCTTCTTTGCGAACACGTCGCTGAAGCTCACGCCGCCGTTGGTCGTCTTATGGACCCCGCCGCCTGCACCACCCACGTAATAGAGGAACGGGTTCCGTTCGCTCCCGGCAACAGCGGAAACCCGACCGCCGGAGATCCCCGGTCCGAGCGACCGGTATTTCAAGCGCGTGTAGTCATCGTTTGCGGCAACGGCCGCAGCGGCCGGCTTGGGTGCTGGGGGCTTCTCCCCGCTTGTCTGGGCCAAAGCCGGGGACGCAGAAAAAACCAGGGCGGCAAGAACGCTCAAAAAACGCATCCTTGGGAGAATGTGCCTCCGCGATGCGTTCCCCTTCGCGGGAACGAACCGCAGCGCATATGGACGAATCGCGAAGCCGTGCCGACTTCTCGTTCCGCGGCGATGCGGCCGTCATGCGTGGCGTCATGCATCGAACGCGGGAGGGCGGGCTAATCGTTCGTGAGACACCCGAACGGCCATCATTTTGGTTCGGCCACGGCTACGAACTCGCCGCCCCTCCGTCGGCGCTGCGCCTTGGCGAACTTGCACGTGTCGGGCGCAAGCGGTTTGCGGCGATCCCGGGCGCGCAGCGCTTCGTGATCCTGAACGAACACGCGGTGGATGCCCACGAGATCGTGAGTAAACTGCCACCTAGCGCAACCGCCGAGCGCAACCGCGTCATGCGTTTCGAGTCGGCCGTTTCTGTCCGTGCTTGCTGGGAGGTAACGGCAGTCGCGGGCGTCGCAGATTTTGCGGCGATTCGCGACTTGCTAAGCGCAGACGGGAGCCCTGACATGGCCGAATTTCAACGCTGGGCCGCTGGAGTGTGGGAGCGCGCCGCAGGCGCCGGGTTTGCGCGCTTCGTTGCCGTGCGCGACAAAGGGGCGATTGTGGGCTATGCGGGGCTATTCGATTCGCCCGATGAGTCGCTCGCGCGTTTCTGCACGCCGGTTACGCATCCGGCGTATCGCCGACGCGGCATCTTCACGGCCTGCGCGCACGCTCTCCTGAACGGAGCGATCGAACGTGGTATCCGCAACGTCCAAATCTGCGCAGAGGCGCAAAGTGCCAACGAATCTCTCTATCGGAGTCTTGGCTTCGCCGTTGTCGCAGAGGTTGACGCTTACATCGTCGCGCTCTAACCGAGACGTTCACGACCGTGCGGGGCGAGCAAGTTTTGGTCGGGGCCAATCGGCACGATGCGCGTCGGGTTGATGTCGTCGTGCGTGTAATAATAGTGGCGCTTGATGTGATCCATGTTGACCGTCGCTGCCACGCCGCGGAACTGATAGAGATCGCGCAGATAGCCGAAGAGATTCGGATAACTTGCAATTTGGCGTAAGTTGCACTTGAAGTGGCCGTGGTAGACCGCATCGAAGCGGATTAACGTCACGAAAAGTCGCCAGTCCGTCTCGAGGGGCGTCTTGCCAAAGAGATAGCGCGAAGTGGTAAGACGATGCTCGAGCACGTCGAGCGTTTCGAACACGCCGTATGCGGCGCGTTCGTACGCGTGCTGGCTCGTTGCAAAGCCCGCTTTGTACACGCCATTATTAACCGTGTCGTAGATGACTTCGTTTAGGTCGTCGATTTCGTGCGCGTGCGCAGCCGGGTAATAATCCAGATCGCGCGAGCCGACCGCGTCGAATTCGGTTTCAAACATGCGTAAGATGTCATCATCGGAGTTGCTGACGATGCGTTTTGTTTCTTTGTCCCACAGCACCGGGACCGTCACGCGGCCGCGGTAACGCGGATCGCTTCCAAGATACGCTTCGCTCAGATAGGTGAAGCCGTTGATCGAATCCGTCGTAAAGCCGGGACCATCGGCGAACCGCCAACCGAGATCGTCGCGCACCGGGTCGACGACGGTCATCCCGATCGCGTCTTCGAGTCCGACAAGCGAGCGCATGATCACAGTCCGGTGCGCCCACGGGCACGCAAGCGAAACGTAGAGGTGGTAACGCCCGGCGACGGCCGGATAGGAACTGCTGCCGTCGGCGCGGACCCAGTCGCGGAACGCATCGCCCTGGCGCACGAAATGCCCTTCGGGAGATTGTTCGTCGGGAAATTGGGGTTTTGCGGTGGCCGATTCCATGCACGCTACCACCGCTTCAGGGGCCGATCGGGTTGCGACCTCACCAAAGAATCAGACGTAAGCGTCCTCACCGATGCATCGGTTCGCGCTCTGCTATCGTTCTAACAAATGATGAACACGCGCATTCGCGGCTGGGCCCTCGCCGTTTTGACGGGCCTTCTCCTCACGAGCACGCTCCCCGCGAGCGCCGCCGCCAAACCCCAAGCAACGGTCGTTCTGGCCGGCGGCTGCTTCTGGGGTATGGAAGAAGTCTTCGAGTCGCTCAAAGGCGTCTCGTCGGCGACGGCCGGATATTCGGGCGGCAGTAAGATGACCGCGCACTACGAGATCGTGAGCATGGGTACAACCGGCCACGCCGAGTCGGTGCAAGTCACCTACGACCCAAGCGTCGTCTCGCTCGAGACCATCTTGCGCGTCTACTTCCTGGCCGCGCACAATCCGACCGAACTTGACCGTCAGGGACCGGACTCCGGCACCCAGTACCGCTCGGCGATCTTCTACGCAAATGACGACCAGCGAACGGCAGCCCAGGCCATGGTGAAATCGCTCACCGAGAAGCACCAGTTCACAAGCCCGATCGTCACGCAGATCGTCCCGCTCAAAGCGTTCTATCCGGCCGAGGCCTACCACCAGCGTTTTGCGGAACGCAATCCCAATTATCCGTATATCGCCTACGTCGACAAACCGATCATCGACGGACTCTACGCGAAGTTTCCGGACCTGCTCAAAAAACGCGGCTAGAGAAAGCGTCCCTCGGTGCCCGGTGCCGGCAGCGCGCAGACGTCGCGCTTGCCGAACCACTTGTAACGATTATTCGCGATCACCGTATAGACGGCATCGCGAATTTTTTTTGGCACGAGAACAAAGACGAAGACCAGCGGAAACGGCGCACGTAATCCGAGCGCGATGCGTAGTGCGGCATCGCTCTTGTCGTGCAGGCCGTCACGGTCGACGAGCACGATGCTGTTCATCGACTCGGGCGTCCGACCGAAGGGCGCAAGCAGCGTGCGTGCCGCATCGCTCTGCAGTGAGGCAAATGCAAAACGCCCGGTAGGATCGCTCGCGATCGCAAACCGGACGCTTGAGTTGCAGAGATTGCAGATCCCATCGAAGAGGATCGTTGGGCGACTATCCGGCGAGGCGGCGGCCCCGGAAGGCATTCGTCATCGAGCGGAGGTTTTCGAAAAACGGGACGCGCTCTTCGGCTTTCGATTCCAGAGCATCGTCGAGTTGCAGCGGCGAGGTACGAAGCGGCGGAAGCACCGTGATTTCAGCCGGATCGATGAACGCGCTCGTGTGCGAGCGACGGCGCAGAAGCCGATCGCCTTCATCGAGCGATTTGAAGCGGCCGCGTTTGTCGAGACGATCGATCCAGGCGGCTTTTGGACGCGCATAGGTCATGGGAACGTCGGTGACATCGATGTGATCCGGCGTCCAATATTTTGAGACCATTACTGCTTCTCCGAGTCGCATCGATTCCATGAGTTTGCTCCGTCGCGGTGGTGGTGTGAGTCGAGTATTCCCACCGTGTATATAACCAAACGAGCTTACGGCATCAGAAGTTCCGTACGACGGGTCGCTCGGGTGAGCGCTGCATCACTAAACGGCAGCGGGGTCAGCACGTGTTTCACGTACGAATCGCTCAAATCGCGATAGTGCGGCGACCCGGGTTCGCCCGACTCGCCCAGCGGAATGTCGATTCCGCCCCCATCCCAGTTGCCGACGTCCCACACCGCGCGGAAGCTCTGCCCGTTGAGCGTGGCCTGCACGGCGGGTGCGTAACTGCCGCCACGACCCGCGACGCGCGGCCCATTCCAAAACGTAAACCCAAAGGCAGCTAGCGGATGTTTTGCGACGACCGCATAGGCCTCGCCGAACGGCGCGGCGTTTTCGGCAGCACCGAATTGCTTGATCGATTTGCGCAATTCGGCCGTAAGATACGCAGCCGGATCATCGTTTGGAAACCACCCGTGCGGATGTTCCCGAAGCGCGCGTAAGAGATTGGTGAACGCCGGCGCCGTCGCAAAATAAGCCGCTGCGATTTCCGGTGTGAAGTGGATTGCGCCGAGATCGCGTGCTGCAAAAAACCGCAGTCGCTGAGCGACCGTTGCGCCGCGCGAGCCCGGTTCCATGTGACCGTCGAAGGCAACGAGGGCATCGTACGACGGCTTGATGTCGGCATCGCGATCCGCGCCGGTTTTCTTGAGCGCAGCAACGGCGAACTGCGCGAGTTCGCGCTCCGCAACGGAAAGCGTCTCGGATTGAATTGCGACGAAGTCTTCGGGCGCATAGCGCGGCAGCGCATTCAGACGCGCGGTGACCTCGGCGCCACGGTACGGCGGCGCGTACGAGGGGCTTAAGCGATACGGATACCCCGCGCCGTACTGGAGGTTGTTCGAATTTGCGGCGACGACGTCGCGCGCGGGTTTGCGGTTCGGCAAGTTGGCGAACGGCACGGAGTTGAGCGGCATCACCGGCGTCGTATCGCCGCGATACACGTGCAGGCCCCAGGCTGAATCGTCGGGGATCGAACCCGCGAGATGGTAGGCGGCACGGCCGCTGGTATCGGCGAGTACGAAGTTCTGCGTTGGACCTGGATACGTTGCAAGCGCGCGCTCCGCCGACTCAATCGAGTCGGCCCGGTCGAGGCCAATGAATGCCTGCACCGGGGAATCGGGCTGCTCGGCGGCGCTCCACTGCACCGCGCGCCGAACCGGCCCGCTGCGGTCGATGACGAAACCGTGGCGCGTGCGCAAATACGTTTGCGCGATATCGGGACCGAAACGGACGTGAAAGACTTCGCTGCGCATGGTTGCGGTTTGCGTTCCGGTCTGCGTCTTATACTCGCGATCGCTCGTAAAGGCTTCGTTGTACACGCGCGGTGCAGCAACGGTCCCGTTGGTCGAACCCCACGCGAGGTGTTCGTTATGCCCGAGGATCACGCCGGGCGTTCCCGCAAGCGTTGCGCCGGCGGCGTGAAAGCCTGGCGCCTGAAGGTCGACGAGGTGCCAGATGCCGGGGATCGCACGGTCGAGGTGCGGGTCGTTTGCGAGCAGCGCGCGTCCCGTCGTCGTGCGCGCCGCGCCCGCTACCCATTCGTTGCTGCCGATCGTTTCGCGCCGCGACTCGCCGTCCCAATTCACGGCGACCGGCGCGTGCGCGGGCGCAATCGCGGGCAGCGGGCCGATTGCGATCGGCTTGCCGCCGACGGTCGGCGCGTCCCACTTGGGATCGGTAAGCGGATAGAATGCATCGACGGCGTGCGGTCCGCCGGCACGGATCACAGCGTCGCGCGCGATCACATCGTTCCAGCCATCGGCAAGATCGAGGACGGTTGCAAAGCCGACGACGAGCGCATCCTGTGGACGCCACGGTCGAAACGAGGTGAAAAGCGCGCGATACTCCGGGGGCGTCGGTTCGCGCGTAGCGGCGGCGTTCACGCCATCAGCATAGGCCTGGAGTAACGCCTTCGCATCGGGGTCGAGCCGCTCGTACTGCGCATCGACCACGCCGCGCGCATCGAACGTGCGCTTCGACTTATCTACAGCAAGCGTCGCGCCGCCAAGCAGTTCCGAGAGTTCGCCGAGCACGTAGCGGCGCGTAACGTCGATTTGAAAGAGGCGATCCGAACCCGTCACGTAGCCTTGCGCGAAAAACAAATCGTGAATCGATTGCGCTTTGATGTGCGGCACATCGCGGTCGTCGCGCACGATGCGCACTTCCGCTTGCACCGCAAGCCCGCTGCGCGTGCCTTCCACGGCCGCAACGCCCGTGCGCACGCCAACGGCGACCCACGTTGCGTACCCCGCGATGATGAACGCGAGCAGCGCGAGCAAACCGAGTGCAAAAGACGCGATCCGACGAATCACCTTCATGTCCGGCGGTTCGCCCGTTTGCGCGCGGCATCCCCGCCGGGTCGACGTGGTTTAGGACGGGGGTGAGCGTCCAAAACGATCTGACCCTGACGGCCGCGCTCGGCGCGGGAATTACCCAAATCCGCTTGCCGATGGCCGGCAACCCGCTGCGCTACATCAACGGCTACCTGCTCGAAGACGATGGTGGTCATACGCTGGTCGACTGCGGCTGGAAAGCAGATGACGTGCTATCCGCGCTCCACGCGGCGCTCGCGGAATGCAAGCTCACGCTCAAAAACGTGCAGCGGCTGCTGATCACGCACGTGCATTTCGACCACTACGGCCTCGCTGGAACGCTGCTCCGTGCCGGCCTACCCGAACTGATCATGCACGAAAACGATTGGGCATTTGTGCACGATTATCTGGGCGATCCGGCGGCGCTCGACGCGATGGCCGATGCGTGGATCTCACGCAACGGCCTGCACTTCGATGCGGTACTCGACGATGAGATCCAGCACAATCGCACCGAAGTCGCCGAGCCGACGAGCCTCGCGGCCGACGGCGCACGCATCGGGCGTCTGCGCGCCGTGTGGACTCCGGGTCATACGGCGGGGCATCTCTGTTATGTCGACTCGCGCTCGGGCATGATGCTCACTGGCGATCACGTGCTCGATCCAATCACGCCGCACGTCGGCGTCTGGCACGAACATCGCGGCGATCCGCTGGACGACTACATCGCCTCGCTTGAAAAAGTCAAAGCGATCGGTGCGACCGGCGTCTTGCCCGCGCACGGCGAGCCGTTCCCGGACCTCGGCCGTCGGGTCGATGAATTGCTGGCGCACGAACAGACGCGCGAACGGCAAGTGCTCGAGCGGCTCGCGAGCGCCGGAACGACGAGCGCCGCCGATATTGCGCGTGCGCTGCCCTGGACGCGCAAAAACCGCACCTTCACCGAACTCTCCGACGCGCACCAGCAGTTTGCCGTCGCCGAGACGATCGCGCACCTCGAACATCTCCGCCTCAGGTTGCGCGTCAAGCGCGATACATCAGGCGCGACGATTCAGTACGCGTCAGCTTAACGGTTGTACGAACGCAGGTAGTCGAGCGTCTGGATGTCGATCGTGCCGTCGGTTCGGACGCGATTCTCGAGGTTTTCGACGTGCATGAAGTCGACGAGCGCCGCGCGCGCACGCTTATCGAACGGAGCCCTCGCATCAGCGCACGCGCCGACGCGCGCGAGTTCGCGCACGATTTCCTCGCCAAGGGTTGCATCGATCGAAAGCACCTCGTGCGGCGCCGGTTCGAAGAAATACAATTTGTGCAGATCGAGCAGACGCGCAAGCTCCTCGATCGGTGCGGCGTGGTCGTCAACTCGTAAATCCACGTAACGATCGTTGAAACCCGCGTAACCGCCGCCCGGTTTTTCGATGATGAGCGCGGCGCTCTGCTGACCGCGCTTATCGCCGCCTTCGGCTTGCGCGGCCCGGAGCGCGGCGACGATGCGATCGGCGAGCGTCCCGTGCATCGCTACGAACGTCTCGGCAAGCGCACGCACGACGGAGGCTTGCGCAAGACAGTTGCCTTGCGCTGGGAACCCATCGCCGCTCACACCGCCCGCGTACCCGATGCATCGATTACCCGTAAACGTCGACGAACGACCGAACCGCCCGACGATCCCCACTTGCCGATCCTCGCGGTCGTCGTCGGAGTCGACGAGAGCGCGCATCACCTCATCGGGACCGATTCCCGTAGCGAGCAAATC
>JBBRLI010000018.1:0-61069 GCA_038231455.1 Vulcanimicrobiales bacterium
CCCGATGCATCGATTACCCGTAAACGTCGACGAACGACCGAACCGCCCGACGATCCCCACTTGCCGATCCTCGCGGTCGTCGTCGGAGTCGACGAGAGCGCGCATCACCTCATCGGGACCGATTCCCGTAGCGAGCAAATCAAGACCCTTGGGACCGTATGTCGTATTGCAAAAAGCCTGCGTCGCGATCGCGCCGACTCCGGCCCGGACCCATGGCACCGCCGCGCCAACACTGAGAAACTTCGACTGCACGCCGCACCCGATTTCCCCGGTCTCGCGGTCGACGGCGACGATCGAAAAGGTCGATGGTTTCGGAATCGGCATGGCCAGCGTTTGGACTCTCTTCCTTGCGCGTTCCTCCCGTAAGGGAGCCCGGCGCATACGGTGGAATCGCGCACGATGGAAACGCTGATCATCACCGGCGGCAGTGCGGGAATCGGGGCGGCCGTCGCGCGCCTTGCGGCAACGCGCGGCTATGCAATCGCGATCAACTATTCGCGCGACGATGCCGCAGCCTACGCGGTCGTCGCCGAGATCGGCGCACTCGGTGGGTCCGCAATTGCGGTGCGCGGCGATGTCTCGCACGAAGCCGACGTCATCGAACTCTTTGCCAGTGCGACGCGCGAACTGGGTCCGGTTACGGCGCTGGTCAATAACGCCGGAATTACCGGTCCGCTCGCCCGACTCGACGAGATCGATGCGGCGACGATCGAACGCGTGCTTGCGGTCAACGTCACCGGCTCCATGCTTTGCGCGCGCGAAGCCGTCAAACGGATGTCGATCAAACACGGCGGCGCGGGTGGCGCGATCGTCAACGTCTCATCGGCTGCATCGCGCCTCGGGAGCGGTGGTGAGTTCATCCACTACGCGGTCTCGAAAGGTGCGATCGATACGCTCACGATCGGGCTCGCGCGCGAAGTCGCAACTGAAGGCATCCGCGTCAACGCCGTCTCGCCCGGACTCATCGATACCGGCATTCACGCGAAGTCCGGCGCACCCGACCGCGCGATGCGCCTGGCGCCGAACATTCCGATGAAACGGCCCGGCCGCGCCGAGGAAGTCGCCGAATCGATTCTCTGGCTGCTCTCACCGGCAGCATCCTACGTCACGGGCGCGGTGCTTTCGGTCAGCGGCGGGCGCTAAATGGAATACTCCCACGTATTCCAATACGGCGTCACGGCATGCGCCGGTTTGAAGTTCTTGAAATCGTCGCTCGTCACGTTCACCTGGCGGTTGAACCAGAGCGTGATGAACGGAACGTCGGCGGCGATGTCGGCCTGAATGCGGTCGTAGGCCCGCTTGCGGGTAGCACGGTCGTAGGTCGCAAGCGCGAGCCGCTCTTGGCGGTCGACATCGTGATTGCAATACCGGAAATTATTTTGGCCCGCCGGCGGAATCTGATCGCACATCACAAGCGGCGAGTCATCCGGATCGACGCCTGAGGCCCAACTGAAGTACGCGATATCGAACTTGCTCGTCTGTAAGATACCGCCGGCGCCGAACGACGCGTACAGCTGTGCTGTCGCGTACGGCTTGACTGTCAGATCGACACCGATTGCGCGCCATTGACTCTGCGCGATCACGGCTAAACGATTCGCGACGGCATCGCCCGACGTGACGACCATCGTTAAGGCAAGTGGAACGCCGTTTTTCGTGCGAATGCCGTCCGAACCGACGGTCCATCCCGCGGCATCGAGCACGACACGCGCGCGTGACGGGTCGTAAGCGACCAGCGGTAACCGTGCGTTATGCGCCCAGATTGCCTTGGGCTGATCGCCCTCACCGACTTCGTTGACCCCGTAGGTCACCTGATCGACGATGCGTTTGCGGTCGAGCCCCAACTGTAAGGCTTGCCGGACGCGCAGGTCGCCCGTGATCGGACGCGAGCTGTTGAGCGCGAACATGCCGAACTGGACGAATGGCACGAGATGAACGTCGATGTGCTCGATCCCTTTCATCGCCGGCACGTTTGCCGCGCTGGCGTTGAACCACAAATCAACATCGTGCGCGCGTAGCGATATGAGCGTGGTGTTATCACTCGGAATCGCCTGATAGTCGACTTCGCGCAACTTGGGCTTTCCGCGCCAATAGTCGTCGTTTGCGAGCATGCGAATCACACTTCCGCGATGCCACGCCTCGACTTTGAACGGCCCGGTGCCGATCGGTTTACTGTTGTACGGATTCTGATTGAGATCGGGGAACTTTTCGAGTAGGTGACGCGGGTAGACGGGAATTGGAATGGCTGACTGCGTGAGAAACGTTCCAACGAACGGCGCGAACGGACGGTCGAGATGCACGGCGATCGTGTGATCGTCCCGTTTGTCGATTTTCGTAATGCGATCGTAACCGACGCGAATACCGACGTTGTTTTTCGGATTCATGATCGCGTGCCAGGTAAAGATGACGTCGTCCGCATCGAAGGGCACACCGTCGTGCCACTTCACGCCTCGGCGCAAGTGATAGACGATCGTCTTTCCGTCCTTTGAAATACCGCCGTTCGCCGTCGTCGGCTCATCGGTTGCAAGCTCGGGAACAAGCCGGTCGCGATCGTCATAGTTAAAGAGAAACCCGCCCCAGAACATCGCAAGATCGAAATCGATCTGAAAGTTGCCGATGAGCGGGCTGAGCGTATCGGGATCCGAGATGCTCGCGATCCGCAGGACGTTCGGTTTGGTCCAGGGATGGCGCTCGGTCGCAACCGTACCGGCCAGCGCCGAACACGCACTCAAGAAGAGGACCGTCACCAAGCAAAGTACACGCAGCATCGCCGCCCGTTCGGCCCGGGGAACTCCCTGGCCTGGACGCTTGCCTTCATGACTTGGCCGACAAAGCGCTCTGCGAAACATTCATTCGGAAGCGGGAATACGCACCATCATGAAATTCATCCGACTCTTCTTCACGCTCCGCACCAAGGCCGTGCGCGCATTCGAACTCGTCCGCGATGCCCGCGTTCCGCTGCGGCTCAAAGTGCTCGCGCTCCTGGCAGCCGTTTTCATTCTCTCCCCGCTGAACATTCTCGGGGATATCCCGCTCATCGGTATCGTCGACGACGCCGCGCTCCTGGCGCTCTTGCTGAATTGGTTCGTGCGCGCGGGTGAGCCGCACATGGAGATCGTCCATCCGCCGGTCCCCGTCCACTAAGCCGGAAGAAGGGGGCGGATTCGCTCTCTCTCGGTAACGAGCGTAGCGGGCCATCTCAATCGGGCCCGTTCCCCGATCCCCCTGGACACGACCATCGATTCATCCACCATGCGCGACGCGCGACCACGCTTCGCTCCGCTGAGTCCGGCCATTGGCCTGGGCCTCTTGGTGCTTGCGTTCGCGACGTTTATCGTCGCGACGACCTGGATGGTGATTACCGTCGATGGCGCGAGTGCCTATCAAGCCGACGTCCGCAAAGCACGCGGAGCGCGTGCCATTCTCTTTCGCGCGATGCTCGATGAAGAGACCGGAATGCGCGGCTACACGAGCACGGGCGACCGCCTCTTTCTCGAACCATATACGCGCGGCGTCGCGCGCTTTTCGCATGCAGCTGCAGCGCTCGAGAGAAGTCTCACGGCGATCGACCTCGATGGAATGCGCTCGACGGTCGCCGACGAGCGCCACATTCAAACGATTTGGGTGCGGACGGTCGCAGAACCGCTGATCGCATCGCGCTCACGACCGGACGGAATCGCACTGCAGCACGCGGGGAAACGTTTGGTCGATCGCTTTCGCGTTGACGATCAGATGCTCTTCGCCGCACTCGATATCGTCTCGGTCAAAGCCGATCGCGCGGTCGGCGGGATTTTGCAGCGTATCGTCGGCGTTGCGGTCGGCGTGGTTGTTATCGTTGGCGGCGTGTACGTTTACATTTTGCTTTCGCAACGGCGACTGCAAGCCGAGGCGGACGAAGCTCGCGCACTCTACGAAGTTGAGAAACGCATCGCCGATTCGCTGACGGAGGCGTTCATTCAGAAGCGTCTGCCGGACGTTGCGAATGTCGGCTTTAGTGCGATCTATCTCCCGGCAAGTACCGAGTCGAATGTCGGCGGAGATTGGTACGATGCATTCGAGCTTCCGGATGGACGGATTCTCTTCTCCATCGGCGACGTAGCCGGACACGGCGTTGTGGCGGCGGTGACGATGAGCCGCGCGCGGCAAGCGATCATCTCGGCTGCGCTTCACGAAAACGATCCGGCCGTCGTCCTCAAACGCGCGAATGCGAACTTGCTACTGCAAGATCCAACCATGGTCACGGCGGTCTGCGGGTACATCGATACGCGCACCCGGCAAATTACTTACGCCACCGCCGGCCACCCGGCGCCAATTCTCGTCTCGGATCGCGCGGTCTATTTACCGAGTGAGGGGATTCCGCTCGGGCTCTTCGCCTCCGCGTCGTATCGCTCGTTCGTCACCGAGGCGCCGCCGAATGCGATGCTCGTGCTCTACACGGACGGCGCGCTCGAATTCGACCGCGACGTGATTCGGGGCGAGGAGCGGTTACTCGAAGGCGCGCTCGCGGCCGCACGCGGCGGAGGAATCAACCCCGCGCAAACGATGCGCGACCGGGTCTTCGGCGCGGCGACTTCGACGGACGACGTTGCGATTATGACGATTGCGTTTTTGGACGCCGATTCCGGTGCTGACGTCGAGCGCGATTGGACGGTCGTCGACCGTGCCGCCGAGGGCCGTCCGCCGGAAATCGGCCGAACCCCCGAGCGGCCGCCGCTGGCACGGATCATCACCGCGTCGTCCGGGGAACAATTCCGCTGCGCTTCGGTTTATCTGCGCGCAAGCGAAGCCCGGGAGGTTTCCGACCGGCTTCACGGGGTACGTCCTCGAGCATGCAAGCAACCGTCGTCCTGAATCTGCACTCGAATAAGACCCGGAAGTATTTGGAGGAGCTGCCCCGCATGCTCGCCGAGCGCGGGATCGAGACGTCGGCGATGCATCTGCTCGAAGGCAGCGACGGCGTCACCAAGACCGTCAAGAAGGCCGTGAAGAACGGCGCAACGCACGTGATCGTCGGCGGCGGCGATGGGACGATGGCGCAGGCGGTCAATGCGCTCGCACACACGCAGACGATTCTCGGCGTTCTGCCGCTCGGGACCGGGAACAGCTTTGCGCTTACACTCGGCATCGGCGATGACATCGAGAAAGCGCTTGACATCATCGCTGCCGTCCGGATCGTCAGCGTGGATCTCGGCGTCGTGAACAAGAAGTATTTCGCAAATTTCGCGACGATCGGCCTCCCCTCAGAGATCGCCGCATCGACCGATCGTACGCTCAAGAACTTCGTCGGCCCGCTCGCCTACGCGCTCGGCGGCATCAAACCGTTCTTCCAGCATCGCGCGTTCAAAGCGAAAATTAAAGCCGATGACAACGACCTCAAACTGAAAACGCAACAAATGGTTATTGCGAGCGGACGATTTTTTGGGAAAAAGCCCCTCACGCCAGAGGCGAACATCACCGACGGACGCCTCGCCTTCTTCACGACCAGCGGCGTGAGTCACTTAGAGATCGCGCGCACCTACGTCGCGATGGGCATGGGCCTTTCTGGCTGGCTCCCCGACGCGCACCGGTTTTCGGCAAAGAAGATCACGATCAAAACCAAACCCAAACAGCCGCTAAGTATCGACGGCAACGCGTACGGAACGACGCCGGCGCGATTTTCGATCGCGCCGCTCGCGCTGCGCGTACTCGTGGCATCCACCTTCAACGATGACGCCTAGCCCGCTTTTGGCGGGCGGTTTGTGGATCGTTGCCGGCCTGCTTTTTGCGTGCGTCTTGGCCTTAGGACGCCGTGTCACGGGTCAAATACCGCACGGATTCGATGTTGAAGCGATCGTGCTGCGCGGCCGCTCGCAACGGCTCGCGCACTTCTTCACGTTGCTCGGCCGCGGTCCGGCCCTTGCAGGCCTCGGCGCACTGGCGCTCCTGGTTGCCGTACTCGATCATGCCGGGATCGCGCTCGTGGCCGCGTTGCTCGTCCTGCAGACGCTCTCGCAGGGCGCGACGAGCGGCGTGAAATTGATCTTCCGGCGCGCGCGCCCCGACTACTGGATCGCAAAAGCCGAACGCGATCATTCTTTTCCAAGCGGGCATAGCGTAACGGCCGTCGTCTTTTTTGGCGGACTCGCGGGGCTCGTAGCCACCAATACCACCTTACCGCGCGCGCTCGCCGGGGCGATCGTCGCTGTGCTGGTCATCTGCGTCATTGGTATCCCGTGGTCGCGACTCTCGCTTGCCGCGCACTATCCGACCGACGTGCTCGGCGGTATGCTCTTTGGTAGCGCGTGGTTATGCATCGCGGTCGCCGTCGGCTTGCATTTCGGTGCGATCGATCTCTCCGTTCCGCTCGCTTACGGTCCGCCGAGCGCGCTCAAAATCCACGGATAGCTGAGTGCAATCGGCGCGACCTCCAGCGTCGGCTCGATGATGTCGTGCTGCTTTGGCAGATCCGTGCGCACCTCGATGCGCACGTCGAGTCCGCGCGCGCGCAGCGCTTCGAGCCGTCGCTGCGCGAAGGCGTTGTTCACGATCGGATCGTTGCCGTTGAGCAGCCCGATCACGCGGCCGGATTTGCGCCAGCCGCCTTTCTCGGTCTGCGCGGAGAGTTGCAATGTTTGCCCTAGTGCATGCGTCGAGAAGCGCGGATAGCCGTGGTGCGGTAGCTGCTGTTCTTTATGGATGGGATCCCACCACAAAAATGCGTTGGGTAAACGGTCGAGCGCCGAACCGAGCGCGTCGTTCGCACCGCCGAAAATTTGTTTGACGCCGAAAAACGGCGCGACGGCGACCGCGGTGTCGATCGCGACGCGCGGCGCGAGCCACGCCGCGATCGCCCCGCCAAGCGAGATGCCCGCGACGCTCACGCGTTTGCCCGCACCCGCGGCAAGCGTGACCGCCTGGAGGGTGGTCTCGATCAGATCGTTCATCGTCAACTGCGCGAGCGCCGTCGTCATGCGATCCCGAAAGCCATGATAGGCAAAGCGCGGTGCGATCACGTTATAGCCGGCGTCGTATAAATACGGGCCGAGCTTCGCGTACTGACGCGGATTGTTGGTGAACCCGTGCAACAGCACGACGCAACGCGCCGCGCGTTTCTCATGCAGCCACCAGCGCGTCCCGTTCTCCGGATCGATCAGCGGTTCGCTACGTTCGGCTGCGGCAATCGCTTCGAGTGAAGCGCGGACATCCTCGAATGACATCCGCGCCTCGTTCGGTGCTGCCAGCTAGGTTCCGGGTTTGCGCGTTGGTTCGGGCTTGCGCTCGACGCGGCGTTCCGGCGTGGACTTCTCGTGCGTAGGCGGTCGCGCTTCGGGGGCACGCCGTTCGGTTGGCGGTACGTCCGCATGCTGCGGCCGGACGACGCGGTCGCTTACGGGCGCCGCGACATGACGTTCTGCGGACGCGGCGGCGTGGCGTTCCGCGGGACTCGCATCGACGGAGCGGTGCGGAGCCGCGTAGGTTGCCGTACTCGGCGCCGTTACGGCGGACCGATGCGGTGTCTCGGCGTTTCCGCGCGAGGCATTGAACCGTGTCCACGGGTCGCTTGTCGCCGGCTGGACGAGGCGAGCCGGCGTAAGGTTTGCAGCTGACGTCGGGGTGACGACCGGCAAGACGACTGCCCGGCGCGGAACGGGCTGCGCGACGGTCATGTTTTGTGTGGAACGCGTGGCCTGGATTGTCGCCGGCTGCGTCGCGGGCGCGGGTGCGGGCGCATGGACGATCGACTCCACACGGCGACGCTGCTGTTCGAAGGGGACGCGCGCGATCGGCGTCGTGTTTCCGGCAAACGTTCGTGCAAAGGCGGGCTGCGTGCTTACTTGCGGCCCGACGGCGCGCATCGAATAGCGCAAGTTTGCCGTCGTCGGCACGATCGGCAGTGCGCCGCGAACGACGGTGACGTTGCGCAATTGCGCTGCGCCGATCGTCACCGGATGTTCGAAGCGGCCATCGCGGAAATGCGACACGCTCACCCCGACGACCGCCCCTTTGACGAGGACGTTTCGGTAGTTGCCGGTGGTCGGCGTAAGCGTAGCCGGAGTGGTCGGCGTTCCGTTCGTCACGTTCGTTACGTTGATCACATTCGTAACATTGTTGATGACGGTTGTCTGACCCCAACCGTAGCCGAAGGGATAGTAGGGTTCATAGGGCGCCAGCGGCACCCAACCGACGTTGCCAAACCCGAAACTCGCATTGCCGAACGAGAGAAATGCTACGAGCGCCGGACTGTAAAAGGGCGAGGAGCGCACCGGGGGCGGATACCATGCCCAACCGTACGACGGGGAATGATACCAGCGGCCATAGTGATACGGTGCCCAGCCCCAGGGTTCGGCGGCGACCCACGTCCAGCCATAGCCGTCTTCCCACACCCAGCGGCCGTCGCGATACGGCGACCAGTCGGAGGCGGTGTTCGCGGGGATCCACACGTGACCGTAGCTCGAATCATCAACCCAGCGGCCGTAGCGATCGAGATCGTCGGCCCCATCGATATCGCGGTTCACGTACGAATTCGAGGCGAGCGCGCGACCGCGCATCCGGTCGCGGTTTTGGTTGAACGTATCGAAATCATCCAGCGCGATGGCTTCGTGCGTGGAGGTCGTCGGGGCGTCGGCCGTGCCAGTCGCGACGAGCGTCACTCCGGCATCGATTGTCTGCGCGCCCTGCGGCGTGTCGACTTCCGCTGACCCCTCGCGCACCGTCAAATCGGTTTCGCCTTCGGGCGTGACCGTGACGCGATAGCTGCCGCTGCGAAGTGGCTTGATCGAAATCGAAGGCGTGTCGATCAGCGAACGCCCATCGATTCCACGCAAGAGACGCAAGTCGATCGTGCCGACGGCGAGCTGCAGTTCGCGACTCGTTGCATCGATGTGGACCAGTCGCATCTGCACGCCGGAATTCAAGCGCACCATCGTGCCGCCATCGAATTGAAGTTCCGCGTGCGCGTTATCGCCCGTCGTCACGTAGTCGGCGCCCAGCACCGGCGTGTTGATCACCGCAGCCGATGTAAAGCCATTGGAATCACCGCGTTGGACGTTGACCTCGCCATCGACGACGCTCAGTCGTGCGACGCCGGTCCCCGCGCTTGGAGCGACGGCCCCGTCGGCGCGTGCGCCGATCGGCGCGGTCCACGTTACCGCACACAGCGCGGTAAGAGCAGCGAAGGTGGTTCGGCGGGCAAATGCAGACATGGTCGTCCCTCAAGGCCGGTGTGCCAACAAACGCAGGCTCGCTTGCGAAAGTTCCGGCTCTTCTCCTACTCCGTGGTCGGGGCGAGAAACCATCGCGCGACGGCAGACGCTTGGCCGTCGTTTCGGATGAGATTTTGGTTAGAACGCGCCAGGCGGCGCTTCGAAAGCGACGATCTCGCTTACGTCCCGGTGGTTCGACCAGAAGTGCTTGCCGTCGAAGGCAAGCGAACGCGCCGCAAAGGGAATCTGCGCGAGGTCGCTCGTGAGGCCGCTACGCGTGTCGATCTTGGTGAGAAAGTAGATGCCGCTCTCTTCATCGTCGGTCGTCACGCAGTAGAAACATCCGTTTGTGATAACGAGGCCGCAGATGCCGCGCGGCGCGTGCACGATCGTCCCGACCGATCCGTCGCGACCGATTGCAAGGATCCGTTTGCGGTACCACTGCACGAGATACAGCGTGTCGCCGTCGTATCCAAGATACGATCCCGTGTTTTCGGGCGCGGCGATCCGGTCGCTTGCGTGAAACCCGTGACCGGGCGTGAAGTGATGGATGAAGCGATCGTCATCCGGCGGTTCACCGCAACAGACGAAGATCGCATCGCCCGCAACCGTGAGGCCCCACGGAATGCCGGGCGCCGTCCCTTCATCGCGCGATTCCCAGGTGTTGGGATCGATGGAATAGAGCCGACTGGTTTCGCGCGACCCCATCCACAGCCGCGACCCATCGAAGCCGAGCGACTGCGGCAACGGAGCGGGTGAGGCGAGACGGCGGATTTCGACGATTGCGTTCATGCAAGGACTCCCGAGGATGCGAGCAGTTCGGTAACGGCGCGATCGATGAACGCCGATGCCTCGGGGTTCACGCCGCCGCCGGCCGCGTGACCGTACACGCCGGGAATCACGCGCAATTCCGCGTTCGGTAGATGACGTACTTCGATTTCGCTATCTTCCGGTGGAAAATAGAGATCGGTGCGGCAGGGCATAACGATGGCGCGCGCGCTGATCGCTTGGAGTGCTTTGAGCGTGTCGTTGCCGTAACGCGGATGCCGACCGACATCGGCGCTCCGCCACGTCCCGATCATCGCCATGAGATTATCGGCGTTCCCCGCCGAGAACGAATCGATGTAAAATTCTTGGACGAATGCCTCGCGCGATGTTCCGCCAAGTTCGCGCCAGTGTTCTTCACGATAGAATGTTTGCGAGAGGCCCCACGCGGCCCAATATGCGCCGAGTGTCGGCGGACCGCCGGCAGCAAGCGCGGCTTTCGCGCCGTCGAGAAAGACGATGTTGTGTTCGGCCGTGCGCGCAGAACCGCAATACGGCGCGATGCGCTCGACCATCTCGGGATAAGCGGCACCCCAGTGAAATGCCTGTTGCGCGCCCATCGAGAAACCAATTGCAAGCGCGAGTTTCGTCACGCCAAACCGTTCGGTGAGCAGGCGATGTTGCGCGAGAATATTGTCGTAGACGCTCACGTGCGGAAAACGCGAACCATCCTGCGGCGCGGGCGTGTTGCTCGGCGATGATGAAAGTCCCGCGCCAAAGAGATTGGGGCAGACGACAAACCACCGCGCGGGATCGAGCGCCTTACCCGCGGTGATGATCCACTCGTTGTCCGCGTGCGTGCCGCCGTACGCCGTCGGAAAGACCACGGCGTTGCTGCCTTCGGCGTTAAGCGCACCGTGCGTTTTGTAAGCCAGTTTCGCGTCGCGCAACACCTCGCCGCTCTCGAGCGTAACATCTCCCAGCTCGAAGATCTCGTAATCCATTGCGGTGTGCGGGCGGCCTCGTGCCAACGGAAACTCCTAGTCGAACTAGCGCATGAGCAGTTTGAAGAGCGCGTCGAAACGCGGACCGTACGGCGGTTCGAAGAGGCCGAGCAAATTCCGCCGTGCCTGCGCGAAGATCGGCTTCTTGTGCGAGAAGCGCTCGAAGCCGTCGCGCCCGTGGTATGCACCCATGCCGCTCGGACCGACCCCGCCGAAGGGGAGATCGTCCTGTGCAACGTGCAGCATCGTGTCGTTGAGCGTGACGCCGCCGCTGATCGTCTGCGCGATCACGCGATCGATGTCGCTCTGGCGGTCACCGAAATAGTAGAGCGCGAGGGGCCGCGGGCGCGCGTTGACGTAGGAGATCGCCTCACCGAGATCCCGGTACGTCACGATCGGCAGCAGCGGACCGAAGATCTCTTCGTTCATGACTTGCATGTCATCGGAGGCATTGAGGATCGCTAGCGGCGGCATCGTTCGCGAGCCCGAGTCCATCTCACTCTCACGGGCGTGCAGCGGTACGATGCGCGCGCCAAGCGAGCGCGCATCATCGAGGTAGCCGCGCAGCCGCTCGAAGTGACGGTCGCTCACGATTGTCGTGTAGTCGCGGTTGCCGCGCAGCCGCGGATAGCGTCGTGCGACGACCGCCTGCGCGGCGGCGACGAATGCCGATTCGCGACCCTCGGGGATCAGCACGTAGTCCGTCGCAACGCACGTTTGCCCGGCGTTCGAACATTTGCCGGTCATGATGCGCGCGGCCGCAACGTCGATGTCGGCATCGAGGCCGATAATGGCGGGCGATTTGCCGCCGAGTTCGAGCGTCACGGGCGTCAAGTTGTCGGCCGCCGCACGCATCACCGAACGGCCGTGCAGCGTCGAGCCGGTGAAGAGCAGATGATCGAATGGCAGCGCCGAGGTCGCCTGCGCGACATCCGCCTCGCCGCCGATCACGCTAACATGGTCGCTCGCAAAGATCTCGGCGATCATCGCGGCAAACGTCGTTCCCGTTTCGGGCGCATGTTCCGATGTTTTGATCAGCACGCGATTGCCCGCGGCAAGCGCGCCCACGAGCGGGCCCGCCGCAAGCAAAATCGGGTAGTTCCATGGCGCGATAATCCCGACGACGCCGAGCGGCTGCCACACCACGCGCGCGCTTGCGGGGGCATACCATTTGGCGACGCTGCGCTTCTGCGGTGCCATCCAGGTCGCAACGTGTTGCGCAGCCACGTTCGCCGCTTCGTGCGCGAGAAAAAGTTCGAGCAGCCGTGTCTCGTGGACGGAGCGGTTGCCGAAGTCCGCGCGCACCGCGCGTTCGAGCGGCTTTTTCCATTTCCGCAAGGCGCGCGCGAGCGAGAGCAAATGCTGCTTGCGCGTGCGCGCGTCCGGCGCGGGGGCGCTTGACGCGGCGCGCAGCGCGGCGAAGCGCCCCGCCAGATCCGACTCAGTTGCGGTAGCTAGCATCGGTTCGATCCAACATGCGGATGAGCGGATCCCACGCGAGCTGGTCGACCATCCCGCGCGTCGCGCGCGCTTGTCGGCGCACCGTTTCTTGAGCCGATTCGGAGGGATAGTGAAGCGCCGCGCCTCCGGCGAGTGTTGCGACTTGCATCGCGCACGCGCGTTCGAGGAAATACATCGTCAGAAACGTCCCGGGGATGGTCGATCCAAGCGCCAGCGTCCCGTGATTGCGCAAAATCATCACCGACTTTTCGCCAAGATCGGCAATCAGCCGCGGCCGCTCGTCCAAATTGAACGCGATGCCTTCGTACTCGTGATAGGCGACCTGTCCGCCGACGATCATCGCTGTCTGATTGAGCGGTAAGAGGCCTGCTTCGTGCGCGGAGACGGCGACGCCGGCGACCGTGTGCAGATGCATCACGCAATTCGCGTCGTGACGGGCCGAATGCACGGCGCTGTGAATCGTGAATCCGGCCGCGTTTGCAAGATACGCCGAAGGTTCGACGAGATTTCCCTCGCCATCGATCTTAAGCAAACTCGATGCGGTGATTTCGCAAAAGAGCATGCCGTATGGATTGATGAGGAACTGATCCGCGGAGCCCGGGATGCGCGCCGAGAGGTGCGTGAAAATCAAGTCGTCCCAGCCAAAGTGCGCGACCAAACGGTAGGCAGCCGCGAGATCGACCCGCACAGCCCATTCTTCACTTGAGACCCGCGGTCGCAGATCGGTCATCGTTTGCATAGCAATACTCCCACGCCTGGCCTTTGACTTGATGACGCGCGTTCCATGCGCCGAGGGAGTCGCACCAGAAAACCGGAAGCCGCAGGCGTGAATGCTCGTATTGCCGGCCTCGCGTCGTACGTCCCCGAAACGAAAATCACCAACGCCGATCTCGAAAAAATAGTCGAAACCAACGACGAGTGGATCGTCAGCCGCAGCGGGATCCACGAACGGCGCAAGACCGCCGAAGACGAGTTCGTCAGCCACCTGGTTATCAAAGCCGCCGAGCGGCTTTTTGCTGACACGGGTGCCGATCCGACGGATATTCAGTACGTCATCGCCGCGACGATCACGGGCGACTACGGTTTTCCAAGCGTTGCAACGCTCGTGCAGAATCGCTTCAAGTTTCAGAACGCCGGCGCGATCGATCTTGGCGCCGGTTGCGCGGGTTTCGTCTACGGGCTCGACGTTGCCGATGCGCTCATCGGCGCTGGTCGCGCGAAAAAAGTGCTGCTCGTCGCGGGCGAGACGCTTACGAAAATCACCAACTACGACGACCGCACCACATGCGTGCTGTTCGGCGATGGCGCCGGCGCCGTGTTGCTCGAAGCGGTCGATGCGCCCTCGATGATTCGCGCGCGACGTGTCGGCAGCGACGGCTCGGGTGGACATTTTCTCTATCAGACGGGGCTGCGACGTGAAATCGGCGGCAAAACCGTCGAGCATGCATTCTTGCACCAGGATGGCCGCGACGTCTATCGCTGGGCCGTCGAACGCGTCTCGAGCGGCGTCGCCGAACTCCTCGGCAAAGCCGGACTGACGGCGGATCAAATCGATTGGTTCGTGCCGCACAGCGCCAACTTGCGCATCATCGAATCGGTCTGTAAACGCACCGGCATCCCGCTCGAACGGACCCTCACGAGTTTGGAATATTACGGCAATACCTCATCGGCGACGATCCCGCTGGCCCTCGATCCGGCGATCGCCGACGGTCGTGTCAAACGCGGCCAAAACGTGCTCGTCTATGGCTTCGGAGCCGGACTCGTTGACGCGGCCATGATTCTGCGCTTCTAGCCGTCCGAATCGAACCGTCGCCAGGACGGTTACTTTAGAGGGGCATCACGCAGATGCGCTAAGGACGGGGGTTCGGAGGTTTTTTCGACATGCCGCACGTGCGCCTGGCAGCCGTCGCGATCCTCGCTCTGCTCCCGCTTGCGATTGTTTCCGCTTGCTCGGGCGGTGGAAGTGGAAACCGTGCCGCTCCGGTGACTGCAACGCCCCAAAACGCGACGCTCGTGCTTCAATTCAGCGTCCCTGCGCGCGTCGCAAGCGCGAGCGGACGGCGCGTTTCTTACGTGTCGACGGCAACGGCGTCGTTTGGTATTTTCATCGCCCCGACGGCTGCCCTCTTACCGACGTTGCCGACGGCGAGCGTCGATGTCGGTCCGAACTGCACGCCGAGCGGCGGCGGTCAGACGTGTTCCACGACGGTGACGGTCCCAACCGGGAGCGTCGTCGTGAACGTTCGGGCGTACGCGGGCAGCCACGCTACGGGCGCGATTCTCGGTGCCGGAACCACGACGGTAACCATCTACGCAAATGCAGTAAATCACGTTGCACTCGCGCTGACCGGCATCGTTGGCTCGATCGACCTCACCTTTGCGACGCCAAGCGCCATCATCCCGGTCGCGATTGCAAGTGCGACGCCGGCGCCGATTGGCGTCACCGTAACGGCGCGCGACCTTGCGGGGGTCGCCGTCGTTGGCGCGTATGCGGATGCTAGCGGCGTACCATTAACGATTACCTTGAGCGCTTCGGGTGGCGCGCAGTTCTCGCTTGCCAACCTGAGCGCGGCGACGAGCGGCATCATGCTCGATATCAGTGCGGTGAATGCGGCAACCGTCGCGATCTCCGCGAGCGCCGGCGCGATACCCGTTACGACGCCAGCTCCGCTCACGTTTACCTATACGGCCGCCGGTGTCGTGTCGACGTTTGCCGGCACCGCCGGATCGTCCGGTTCGAACGACGGCAATCACGCGACGGCGCACTTCATGCACCCCGGCGGCATCGCGGTCGATGCGGCGCACGCGGTGTACGTTGCCGATGTTGACAACGACGAAGTACGCAAGATCGCGACGGACGGCACCGTGACGACGGTCGCCGGCGCACCGCAACACTCCGGCAACCAAGACGGCAATGGTTCGAACGCGCACTTCAGCGCGCCAACCGGCGTCGCCGCCGACTCAATCTCAAACGCCATCTATGTCGCCGACGGGAGTAACGGCGCGATCCGGAAGATCGCCTCCGACGGGACCGTAACGACGATCGCCGGACTCTCGATGACGTACGGTGATTCCGATGGAATGGGTGCGAGCGCGCGCTTTACGTACCCCGCCGCGATCGCCACCGATGCACTCGGGAATCTGTACGTCGCGGATTCGATGCGCCATACGATCCGCAAGATCACCACCACCGGTAGCGTGAGCACGCTCGCCGGAATACCGGGGTCGCAAGGATGGGCCGATGGCACGGGCGCCTCCGCGCTCTTCAACGCACCCTCCGCACTCGTCGTCGATTCGCACGGCAACGTGTACGTTGCGGACAGCAGTAACGACCTCATCCGTAAGATCACATCGGCGGGTACCGTCAGCACGCTTGCGGGCGTTCGCAACTGTTCGAACTACGTCGATGGGCCTGGAACGATCGCGTGTTTCGACGATCCCGCCGGCATCACGATCGATTCGTCGAACAACCTTTACGTCGCCGACACCGGCAATAACGTCATTCGCAAAGTCTCGCCAAGCGGTTTTGTCACAACGCTTGCGGGATTCGGCCGCCACGCGGGTTCGAGCGACGGAACGGGAGCCGTCGCGCGCCTCGACGGCCCGACGGGAATCGCGTTTGACGCAAACGGAACGCTCTACGTGAGCGACCGCAACAACCATATCCTACGCGTGATCCGTTAGCGCCGCCGTCGGATCGCCGACTATTACGGCTTCTTGTAGATGCGGCCGTTTTTCATCACGAAGCGAACGCTGCGTAGCGTATGAATATCCGTCGTCGGGTCGCCGTCGACGGCGATGAGATCGGCAAAGAGTCCGGGCTTGACCGCACCGATCTTGTCTTGCATTCGTAGCACGCGCGCGTCGACCGACGTTGCGGCCTTGAGCGCAGCGATCGGCGTCATCCCGTAGTCGACGAGGAGCTCGAGCTCGCGAGCGTTCTCCCCGTGGGCGAACACGCCGACGTCGCTGCCGCTGGCAATCGTGACACCGGCTGCGAGCGCTGCTTTGAACGACGCGCGCTTCTTCGCAATCGCCGGCGGATCGGGGTCGCCCGCTTTCCATCCGCGGTAGTGCGTGATCGCATCGCTGGCGGCGAGCGTCGGGCAGAGTGCGGTGTGATGTTGTGCCATGAGCGCGAAGATTTCGGGCGTGCCGTCGTTGCCGTGTTCGATCGTATCGAAACCGGCAAGAATCGCGCGCTTCATTCCTTCGGGAGTGGAGGCATGCGCTGCGGCGGGGCGGCCGCTCGAATGGGCGAGTTCGGCGATGAGATTCATCTCGGCTTGCGTAAAGGTGGGCATGTTCTCGCCGCGGGGTCCGTACCCGTAATCGGCATACACTTTGATCCAATCGGCGCCGCGACGCATTTGGTCGCGCACGACGCGCGTGAGCGAATCGATGCCATCGGCTTCTTCGGCGCCTTGCGGGACGTCGATCTCAGCGCCGAAACCTTTGGGACCATACGTTCCCGTCGCGACGATGGCCTTGGTCACAACGATCATGCGCGGACCGTCGATAATGCCTTTCTCGATTGCCTGCTTGATGCCGACATCGGCATAGCCCGCGCCCTCGGTGCCAAGATCCCGCAGCGTCGTAAACCCCGCCATCAGCGTTGCTTTGACGGCGACCGTCGCGCGCGCAACGCGTAGCGATTCGGATTCGCGCAGCACCTGGTCGTTCCACGGCGTTTGATCGTACGGATAGAGCAGCACGTGCGAATGCGCGTCGATCAAGCCGGGCAGCAGCGTCGATTGCGGGAGTGCGATCGTCGTTGCGTCGCTCGGCACACTGAGGGTCGCGCGCGGTCCGGCGGCCGCAATCGTCGTGCCGTTCACGACGACGATCCAATCACGGTGAAGCACCTCGCCGTCGAAGACGGCGGCGGGTTGCAGAACGTACGTTGTCTCCACGATCGCTTTCGCTGGGAGGGGGACGAACGCGAGCGTCGCGACGATCGCGAGCACGCGTGCAAGCACCGTAACTATACGGCGATCTCGCTAAGTCCCATGAGGGTCCGAATTTTCTGCGTGTCCGCCGCGAGCTCCGCTGCGGGGCCATGAAAGACGATGCGTCCTTCATCGAGCACGTATGCGCGATCGGCGACTTTGAGCGCGAGCAGCGCGTTCTGCTCGACGAGCAACACCGAGACGCCGCTGGCTTTGAGGCCGCCGATGATGTGATAGACTTCCTCGACGATGAGCGGCGCGAGCCCCTGCGAGGGTTCATCGACGAGCATCAGCGTGGGATTCGAAACGAGCGCGCGCCCGATCGCGAGCATCTCCTGTTCGCCGCCGGAGAGTCGCCCGGATTTGCGCGCGCGCAGTTCGTGTAATTTCGGCAAATGTTCCCACACTTTGGCGATCGACCACGACCCTTCGCGACCGTTCTCGGCAAGTTGGAGATTCTCGAGGACCGTGCAGTCCTTGAACATGCGCCGGCCTTCGGGGACGTAGCCGATTCCAAGACGCGCGATCTGATATGCCGCCATGCCGATGAGTTCGCGCCCCCCAAATCGGATCGAACCCGCACGCGCTTTCGTCATGCCCAAAATGCTGCGCATCGTCGTCGTTTTACCGGCACCGTTGAGGCCGAGCAGCGCAACGACCTCGCCACGCTCCACGGTCAACGAAATCTCGTGAAGGATCTCGCTCTTGCCATAATTGGTGTAGATCTTGTCGATCGCGAGCAGCGGCTCAGACATGATCGATCACTTCTTTCCCAAGATACGCTTCGCGTACGACGCTATTTGCAGAGATTTCGGCGGGCGTTCCTTCGGCGAGCATCGCCCCCCGATCGAGCACCGTAATACGATGCGCGAGTCCCAAGACGACGCGCATGTTATGTTCGACGAAGACGACGGTGAGGCCGAGTCGATCGTGGAGATCGCGGATCACGCCGACGATGCGCTCGGTTTCGGCTTCCGCAAGGCCCGCCATCGGCTCATCGAGCAGCACGAGTTTGGGCTGCATCGCAAGGCTCATCGCAATCTCGCATAGCCGCTGGCTCCCGTGCGAGAGTTCGGCGACGGGTCGATCTTTGAATGCGGTGAGATTGACAAAGTGCAAGAGTTCGTCGATGCGTGCGTTCATGGCGTTACGCGCCGTCGCGCTAGGCGGCGCAAGGCGGAAGGCCATCTTCGCTTGGCTTTGCGTGCCGATGAGTAAATTGTCGTAGACGGAGAGTTCGGGGAAGATACTGGGCGTTTGGAACGTACGGCTCATGCCAAGCTCGATCCGCTTCCAGTTGATCATTTTGGTAACGTCGTGCCCGTCGAACGTGACCGTTCCGGCATCGGGAAAATAGAAGCCGGAGAGCGTGTTGAAAAACGTCGTCTTCCCCGCGCCGTTTGGTCCGATCACGGCGTGAATCGAACCGGCTTCGATCGAAATCGAGACGTCGTTCACGGCTTTCACCCCGCCGAAATGTTTTTCGATGCCGCGCGCCTCGAGCAAATTAGCCATGCGGTTCCACCACCACCGCCTGAGCAGCCGAGCTCGGTGCGGGCGGCACCACGCGCCGCGCTTCGAACGCGGCGAAGATCGATCCGAGAATGCCTTTTGGAAAACCTAAGACGCATGCGATAAAGAGCGCACCGATGTAGATCTGCCACAGCGGTGTGACCGATGAAAGCACGTCCTTGCCGATGACAAAGATGAGGGCGCCGATCATTGGTCCCCAGATCGTCCCCGCTCCACCAATCACGGTCATGAGCACGAAGTCACCGGACTGGTGCCAATCGAGTAGCAACGGTGAGACGTTGCTCAAGAGTAGCCCGAAGAGCGTGCCGCCAAGTCCGGCTAGCGTCGCCGAGACGATCAGCGCGACGAAAATAAAACGGTCGGTATTTAAGCCGAGATACCGAACGCGCAATTCGTTCTGCCGAATCGCCTGCAGCGTTTTGCCGAACGGGGAGCGCACGACGATCCAGAATGTCCCGAGCGCCAGCGCCAGTGCCGCGAGGCTGACGTAGTAGAACGCGTGATCGTCCACTTTGTAATTCAAAAATCCAACCAGAGGCCGAATCACGGTCATGCCATCCTCACCGCCGGTGACATCGGTGAAACGATAAGCAATGAAGTAGAATACTTGTCCCAAAGCGATCGTGAGCAACGAAAAATAGATGCCGCGCCGACGTAAGAGAAACGGCCCAAGCACCACCCCGCCAAGAAACGCAAGCGCGACGCCGGCAACGATCGAGAGCACGAAATCGGTGTGGAAATACTTGATCGAGAGCAGCGCGCCGTACGCGCCAAGTCCAAAGAACGCGGCGTTGCCGAACGCGTTTATTCCGGTGTATCCGACGAGGAGGTTGACGCTCATCGCCGCGATGCCAATCAGAAAGACCTCGGTGATCGTTGAGATCTCCAGCCCGATGTTGACGAACGGAAGAGCAGCGAACACGACAAGAAGGAGGCACGAAACGACGACGCCGCGGTTACTTGCGATCATCCGAAGAGCCCCTCTTCCCCGAAAAGGCCTCGCGGTCTGATCATCAGGACCAGCGCCATCAAGATGTAGATCGAGACTTCATTGAACGCGGGAAAGTACAGCGTGACCATCGAGAAAACCACGCCGATGAGCAGACCGCCCACGATCGAGCCTAAGAGACTGCCCATGCCGCCGATGATGACCGCGACGAACGCCGGCAACAAAAGCGCGTTCCCGGTGGTGGGATTTAATCCGAGCATCCCCGCTGCAAGTACGCCGGCCACACCGGCAAGAAAAATGCCAAGTCCGAAGTTTACCATGTAGAGGACTTGCGTGTTCGTGCCAAGTGCCGCGATCATTTCGCTGTCCTGAACGGCGGCGCGCAACTGTAACCCGAATTTCGTGCGCCGCAAGAAGTACACCAGCGCCGATATTGCGATGATAAGAACGAAGGCGATGAAGAGCCGATAAGCGGGAAACTGCATGAAACCGAGCGGCACCGTACCGGCTAAAATCGCCGGCGGCTGGAAGGGTACGCCATTCGCACCCCACGTTAAATGAAAGACTTCCTCAGCGATCAGCGAGAGGCCGAACGTGAGCAACAGTCCGTAAATCGGCAAGCGCCCGTAGAGCGGGCGAATCATCGTCCGTTCTACGAGAATGCCGACGGCAACCGTCATGAGTGGCGCTAAAATGAGCGCCACCCAAAACGACGTGCCGTGCGAGACCAGGGTGAACGCGAGATACCCGGCGAGCGTAAGGAACGCACCGTGCGCCATGTTGATGGTTCCGGTGAGATTCATGATCAACGAGAGTCCGATGGCCACGATCGCGTAAAACGCGCCGAGGATCAGGCCGTTGAAGAGCTGCGGTGCGATTTGTTCCAAACGCTTATCCCTTCGGTTACGGGTATTTCATCGAGCAGACTTTCGCTTTTTCAGCGACCGACTGTTCGATGGTGTCGGCTTCTTCACGTCCGATGACGTTGAAGACGTCGAGTTTTTCTTTTGAGGTACCGTTGGGGCGGACTTCCGCGGTCCACATCGGCCACATCAACTGATGATCTTCCTTACGGTAGAACATCGTGCCCTCGACGATTGTTTGGAACTTCGTGCCTTCCATGGCTTTTGCGACCTTGACCGCTTCGGTCGATTTTGCTTCCGCCATTGCGGTGAACAACCGGTCGCCAGAAATGTAGCCAAAAACCGGACGCGCCGTCGGCGGCTGCTTGTGCTCTTTGAGGTAGTCGGCGACGAATTGATGCGCCGCTTTGCTCTTGCCGAGAACGAGTTCCGAGTCGTAGTAGTATTCGACTCCCCAGAAACCGGTGCGCGCTTCGGGAGGTAGCGACCAGACGTTTTCCAGTTCGAGCTGCGGGCCGCCGATCGCGACTTTCTTGTTGAGCCCGAACTGGTTGATCTGTTTGAGGCAGTTGATCGCATCGTTGCCCTGCACGAGAACGATGAGAACGTCGGGTTTAGCAGCTTCAACTTTGGTGAGGTACGAACTGAAGTCCGTCGTGCCAAGCGGCGTGAGATCGTTGCCGACGATCGTCCCACCGAGCTTTTGAAGCACGTCTTTGTAGCCGGCTTCGAGCGCGTGGCCGAACGCGTAATCCGGCGTGATCAAATACCACTTCTTGCCGAACTTCTTCGCCAGCGTATTGCCGGTCGCATGAGTTTCCATCCACGTGCTGTGACACGTACGGAACGTGCTCCAATTGCACTTTGCGCCGGTCACGTCGTCGCTATGACCGCCCGAGTCCATGAAGATGACGCCAAGCGACGCGGCTGCAGCGCTAACGGAGATCGAAACGCCCGAACTGACCGTGCCGCCGAGCGCGACGCACTTATCTTGATTGACGAGTTTACGCGCTTTTTGGACACCGATGCCGGGGTCGGACTGTTCGTCTTCGCTGACCAGCTCGATTTGGCGACCCATGATGCCGCCGCGTTTGTTCCACGCTTCGGCAGCCATTTTGTAGCCGCGGGTTTCCAGCTCGCCTTGGACGGCGTAGGTTCCCGTGGCGGGCTCGAGTAAGCCGATTTTGATCGAGTCGGCGGCGGAACCCATCTGCGGGATAAATGCGGGGATGCCAATTGCGGCGGAAGCAGCGGTTAAGCCCGCTCCTTTAATGAGAGCCGAACGGGAGACGGATTTCTGAATCAATGGTCTCTCCTCTCCGCAGGAAACGCGGCAAGAAATTTTCACCTTGCGAAGCGATGCGGGGAAGTCTCTGTTATAACAAGCGCTTCGCGGACCATGCGGTCGGCTTTCCGCGTGGCGAAAGATTGCACATCGATCACCGTCCGTGAAATCGTTCGAGGATTCAACGACCGCTTGTGTCGCATCCCACGACATGATCGATCTGCGACGGGCCGCATCACTGCTAGCGCTTTCCGCTCTCCTTGCATCGCCCGCCGGTGCAGCCGGGCTTACGTATCCTGCGGCTCCCCCCGGGACGGTCGTCGAAAATCACTTTGGCACCAGCGTTCCCGATCCGTATCGCTGGATGGAGTCGATCGACGCACCGCAAGTCACGGACTGGGTTCGATCCGAGAACGCGGTCTCGCGCGCGTACTTCGATGCCATCCCCACTCGCGCAGCGATCAAAGAAAAATACCGCGCGCTTTACAATTACGAGAAAGTCGGCGTGCCGTTTCGCGAGGGCAAACGCTGGTATAGCTACTACAATTCAGGTCTGCAGAATCAGTTCGTCTTGTATGTGAGCGATTCTCCGCGGGAGCGCGGACACGTGTTCCTCGATCCGAACACGCTCTCGAGTGACGGCACCGTCGCCCTCGGACCTTCCGCGTTCACCGAAGACGGCTCGCGCTTCGCTTACGCGACGCAGAGCGCAGGCTCCGATTGGGAAACGTGGCACGTTCGCGACACGGCCACCGGTAAGGATCTACCCGATACGATCGCGTGGAGCAAATTCAGCGGCGCGTCGTGGCTCGGCGATACCGGTTTCTACTACTCGCGCTTTGCGGCGCCCAAAGACGGCAAACTGCTCGCGGGCGCGCTCTCCAATCAGCAAGTGTTCTTCCACAAAATCGGCACGCCGCAGGCGGCCGATAAGCTCGTCTACGCGCGTCCCGATCATCCCGATTGGTTCGTCGATGCGGGCGTAACGCGCGACCAGCACTATCTCATCGTAACCGAGAGCAAAGGCGAAAAAAACGGCGTTGTGTATCGCGATTTGAGCAAACCGCGCAGCGCCTTCCAAACGCTCTTCAAAAACGAAGTCGCTACGTATAGCATCATCGATCACGACGGGCCTCGCTTCTACGTGCAGACCACGCAAGACGCACCGCGCCGGCGACTTGCCTCTGTCGACCTCGCCGATCCGAAGCACGCGCTGCACGATCTCTTGCCGCAGCGCGCAGAGCCGCTCGAGCGCGTCTCGCTCATCGGCAACACGTTTTACGTTTCCTATCTCAAAGACGCGCATTCGATCGTCGAGATTCACGCACTCGACGGCAAGAAAACCGGCGACCTTGCGACTCCCGGCGTCGGCACGATGGGACCGCCGAGCGCGCGCCGCGAGGACACGCTTGCGTATTACGGTTACTCGAGCTACTCGACGCCATCGACGATCTATGAATACGACGTGAAGACCGGTACGAGCACGGTTTTTATCGCGCCAAAAATCGCCTTCGATGCCGCGCAGTACACGACCGAGGAAGTCTTCGCGACGAGCAAAGACGGGACCAAAGTCCCGCTCTTCATCTCGCATAAGAAAGGTATCGCTCTCGACGGCACCGCGCCGACGATCCTCTACGCCTACGGCGGATTCGACATCTCGATCTTACCGTCGTTCTCGACGAGCGCCGCACTCTGGATGCAGATGGGCGGCGTCTATGCGGTCGCGACACTGCGCGGCGGCGCCGAATATGGCGAGGCCTGGCACGAGGCGGGTATGCTCGACAAGAAGCAAAACGTCTTCAATGATTTCTACGCGGCCGCACACTACCTCATCGACAACAAGTGGACATCGACGCCAAAACTCGCCGCCAGCGGCGCGAGTAACGGCGGCCTGCTCGTTGGTGCGGCGATCACGCAACATCCCGAACTCTTCGGAGCATCGCTCCCGAGCGTGGGCGTGATGGACATGTTGCGCTTTCACAAATTCACGGTCGGCGCAGCGTGGATCCCCGAGTACGGTTCGGCCGACGCAAACGAACAGCAGTTCAAAACGCTCTACGCCTACTCACCATACGCGAACATCAAGCCCGGGGTGAAATACCCGCCGACGCTCATCCGAACCGCCGACCATGACGATCGGGTGTTCCCCGCGCACAGCTTCAAGTTCGCAGCGAAAATGCAAGCCGATCAGGCGGGCGACGCTCCGATTCTCATCAGCATCGAATCCAAAGCCGGCCACGGCGGCGGCAAACCCACCGACAAAATCATCGACGAGCTCGCGGATACCTATGCGTTCCTTGTCAAAAACCTGGACTTCACGCCAACGCTCTAGTCTTGCGCGTTCTTTTTAGAGGCTGCTCACCAGATGACCGCCATCGACGTCGATGACGCTGCCGGTCATGTATGCCGATGCTTCGGAGGCAAGTAAGAGCGTCGGTCCATCGAGGTCGGCGAGGCGGCCGACACGGCGTTGGGGGATGCGCTTGATCATCGCTTTGCCGGCGTCCGTCTCAAAAAAGCCGGCGTTGATTTCGGTTTCGAAATAGCCGGGCGCGATTGCGTTGACGCGGATCCGATATCGCGCAAGTTCGAGCGCGAGTGACTTGGTGAGTTGAATCAATCCGGCTTTCGATGCGGTGTACGCGGCCACGCCTCCGGTCACGCGCTTGCCCAGGATCGAGGCGATATTGATGATCGTGCCGGCTTGTGCGCGCGCGATGCGGCGGTGTGCGAAGGCGCGCGCGACGAGCCACGGACCTTTGAGGTTCGTGTCGATCGTTGTGTCCCACTCGACTTCGGTGATATCGACGACACTATGGGTTTCGTGCGAGACACCGGCGTTGTTGATGAGGATGTCGATGCCGTCGGTTTCCGTGTCGGCTTTTGCGAACGCGCGTGCAACGCTTTCGGCATCGGTCACATCGAGCGTGAGCGGCACGGCACGGCCGCCGGCCGCGACGATCGAATCGACGATTGCATGCAGCCGCTCTTCGCGACGCCCGGTGACAAAGACGTTCGCACCGGCCTGCGCGAGCACGTGCGCGAGATGCTCGCCGATGCCGCCGGTCGCTCCGGTAACGAGCGCCGTCTTGCCGCCAAGATCCGTCACGATCTACACGCGCTCGAACAGTGCGGCCATACCCTGACCGCCGCCGATACACATCGTGACGATCCCCAGTCGGCCGCCGCTGCGATGCAGTTCGCCGAGCAGTTTCACAACCAGAATCGCGCCGGTCGCGCCGATCGGATGACCGAGCGCAATCGCGCCGCCGTTCGGATTTACTTTTTTTGGATCCATGCCGGTATCGCGCATCACCGGCACGACCTGGGCGGCGAAGGCTTCGTTCAGTTCCACGATGTCGATCTGCTCGATCGTGTGCCCGGTTTTCGCGAGCAGTTTCTTCACCGCGGGCGTCGGACCGACGCCCATGATCTCGGGTTCGAGCGCAGCGACCGCCGCGCCAACGAAGCGCAACATGGGTCCCGTAAAACCGCGCTCCCGCGCTTGGCTCTCGCGCATCAGCACGACGGCAGCGGCTGCATCGTTGATCCCCGCGGCATTACCGGCCGTTACGCTGCCGTCGCTTTTGAACGCCGGTTTGAGTTTCGCAAGCGCTTCGAGCGTGGTCTGCGGACGCGGGTGCTCGTCTTTGTCGATCGTGACCGTCTCTTTGCCGCGCTTGACCGTGATCGGGACGATCTGATCGTCGAAACGTCCGGCGCCGATTGCGGCTGCCGCGCGCTTTTGGCTCTCGAGTGCCCAGGCATCTTGATCGGCGCGCGACACGTCGAACTTCGCAACGACGTTTTCCGCCGTGATCCCCATTTGATAGCGACCGAAGGGATCTTCCAGGAGTGAGAGCGTGCCGTCGATGAGCGTGCGGTTGCCGAGCGACGCTCCGCTACCGCCGCGCGTGCCGTACTCGAGAAACGGCTGCATCGTCATATTCTCATCGCCGCCCGCGACGACGATTGCGGCATCGCCGGCAAGAATGCTGTTGACGCCGGTCCAGATCGCCTGGAGACCCGAGGAACACAGGCGGTTCACGGTCTGTGCGGTCACGGTGACGGGCAGCCCCGCGGTAAGCGCGCAGCGGCGCGCGTTGTACGCATCGGGGCCGACTTGTCCGACTTGGCCCATCACCACCTCGTCGACTTCGTCCGGGCGCACGTGCGCGCGTTCGAGCGCGGCGACGATCGCCGCGGCGCCGAGTTCGTGCGCGGGCGTCGCCGCGAAGGCGCCGCCGAAGCGGCCGATCGGCGTACGCATGCCGGCGACGACGACGACGGAGTCGGTTGCATTCATCATGTGCGCTCGTTCGGCGCACGCGCGCGACAACCCCAGGTGTGATAGAGTGCCAGCATGGCGATCCGCGCACTCATCTTCGATGTTTTTGGAACCCTTGTCGATTGGCGCACGAGCATCATTACCGAATTGCGCGCGTTCGGTGTTGAGCGCGGACTCGCGCACGTCGACTGGGAGGGGCTGGTTGATGATTGGCGCGGCGCGTACGTGCCTTCGATGGAACGCGTGCGGTCCGGCGCGCAGCCGTGGACGAATCTCGACGCACTGCACCGCACCTCGTTCGACGAACTCGCCGAGCGCTACGGGCTCAGCGTGCTGGGCGAACGCGAGCGCGCTCACTGCGCGCAGGCCTGGCACCGGCTACGGCCGTGGCCCGACGTTCCCGCGGCACTTCGGCGACTGCGCCGCAGCTTCGTGCTCGCGCCGCTCTCGAACGGAAACGTGTCGCTCCTTGTCGATCTCGCGCGTTACGCGAGTCTCGATTTCGATACGATTCTTTCGGCCGAGCTTTTCCGGCACTACAAACCCGATCCCGAGACGTATCTTGGCGCCGTCGCGCTCCTCGGCTGCGAACCCCGTGAGGTGGTGATGGTCGCCGCGCATAACGGCGATCTGCATGCCGCGGCTCGCGCCGGGTTGAAGACGGCGTTCGTGCCGCGGCCGGTGGAATATGGACCGCATCAGACGATCGATCTGAGGGCCACAGCGGACGTGGATTTTCCGGTTGCAGACCTCGACCAACTCGCCGACCGGCTTGGCGCTTAAGGAGCTCTTGTGACGACCTATCGCATCGCAGCAATCCCTGGCGACGGCATCGGTAGCGAAGTGATCGCTGCCGGGCTCACCGTACTGCGCGCGCTGGAGAACCGCAGCGGAGCGTTTCACTTGGATGTGACGTCCTATCCGTGGGGATCGCAGTACTATCGCGACCACGGGGTGATGCTCGCGCCGGATGCGCTCCCTGTCTTACGCAGCTTCGATGCGATTTATTTCGGGGCGGTCGGCGCGCCCGACTTACCGGACGATCTCACGCTCTGGGGACTGCGCCTTGCGATCTGCCAAGGTTTGGATCAATACGCGAACGTGCGGCCGACGCGGGTGCTACGCGGTCTCGAAAGTCCACTGCGCGATCTTGCGACGGGAGCGCTTGACTGGATCATCGTACGCGAGAACAGCGAAGGCGAATATTCCGGCCACGGGGGACGCGTTCATCGCGGAACGGCGCTCGAAATGGCGACCGAAGTGTCGATCGTTACGCGCGGCGGAACCGAACGCATCATGCGCTACGCCTTCGATCTGGCGCGCACACGCTCGAAGCGTCTCACCTACGTCACTAAATCCAACGCGCAAAAACACGGCATGGTGCTCTGGGATGAAATCGCGCGCGAGACCGCGGCCGAGTATCCCGACGTTCGCCTCGATAAGGAACTCGTCGATGCAATGACGGTACGGATGGTCAACAAACCCGCATCACTCGATGTCATCGTGGCGACGAACCTGCATGCCGATATCCTCAGCGATCTTGCCGCGGCGCTTGCAGGCAGCATCGGCATTGCGCCCACGGCGAACATCGATCCGTCGCGCCAGGCGCCTTCGATGTTCGAACCGATCCATGGTTCGGCATTCGACATCACCGGCAAAGGCATCGCAAATCCCATCGGCTCGCTTTGGAGTGCGGTGATGATGCTCGAGCATCTCGGCGAATCGGGCGCCGCGGCGGACTTGATGGCGGCGATCGAATCGGTCTGCGAGCGCGGCCCGCGCACGCCGGATTTGGGCGGAACGGGAACGACCGCATCCGTTGCGGATGCGGTCGTTGCGGCCCTCGGTCAACGCGTTAGCGTCTAGTCCCCGTCGCCGTGGTCTCCATGGTCGCCATGATGACCGTGCTTATCGTCTTTGTCTTTGCGATGTTTGTACTCGCCGTAATGATTGCCGTTGTTGCCATTGTTCCGGTTGTTGTAGCGGTCGTCGGCGTCGCGTTCGTGACGCGGGCGATTGTTGGGATTGCCGTACTGGTAGCCATTCGCATTCGGGTTGTAGTACGCGTACTGTCCCCACGGATACTGGCCGTTTGAATTGGGATACACGGTCTGACCGTTGCGCATCACGATGCGTCCGTCGCCGTAGACCGTTCCGCCATTTTGCGTATAGCCGACGACCCGATTTGCTTGCTGCTTCTTGTGCTGATAATTGTTATAGAGAATGATTCCGCCGATGACTGCTGCAGCACCTAAGACCGTATTGATCGTGCTCTGCGTGCTGGCTTCCGCCGGCTTCTGCGGCACGCTGAACGCCAGCATCGCCGCAAGTCCGGTGCCGACCACGATTTTCGATAATGAATTGATCACGTTGTTCTCCTCGTAGCGCGAAAGCTACCAACCCTTCGATTGTGCCCGCATAGGATCAACGTCAAGCAAAAAGCAAACGTCTCGAGCAAACGCCGGTTCGTATCGCACCGGGAGCTCGCTCGCTATCGACTATGCGTCGCGCAGCATGCGCCCGAAGAGCGCTTCAACACTGGGAAGCCCATCATCGAGCGAGACGGCACGAGCATCGGGGAAATGCGACTCGGCAAGGTCGCGCAGGACGCGGCCCGGCCGCATTTCGATGAAGAGCCGCGCGCCCGCTTCGTAAAGCCCCTCGGAGACGAGGTCCCATCGGACCGGCTGGGCGACGTTGCCGAGCACATCGTCGCGGACGGAATTCGCGTCGCGCAACAGCCGCCCCGTGATATTCCCGGCGAACGGAACGTTTGGGTGCGCGAAGTGTTCCTCACCGTAGACCGCGTGCAAACCAACTTCGACGGGATCCATCAGCGCGCAGTGCGAGGGGTTCGCGACGTTCAGCAAACGCGCGGTGCGTGCGCCGCGGGCGAGAGCCATCTCGCAGGCGCGTGCGAGTGCGGCGCGCGCGCCGGAGAGCACGACTTGTCGCGGCCCGTTAACGTTCGCCCGATAGACCGGGTCGGAGGGCGAACTCACGTCGGCGGCGAGTGCATAGACCGCGGCGACGTCGAGCCCGACGAGCGCCGCCATTCCGTAGCCGGGGCGAATCGCGTGTGACATCAGCGTCGCACGGCTTTCGACGATCCGCACCGCCCGATCGAGCGCAAGTGCACCCGATGCGACCGCAGCAGCGAATGCGCCGACCGAATGACCCGCGACCCAATCCGGACGAATGCCGGCATCGACGAGATCCCGCGCCGATGCGACCCCAACGCTCAAAAGCCCGAGTTGCGCGCCGAGCGCCGTTTCGATGAATGCCGGATCCGACAAACGATGTTCGAGATCCCAGCCGAGCTCGAGCGACGCCTCGGCAAGCACGCGATCGAAATTCGGGCTTGCGGCGCGAACGGCCATGCCTGCATCTTGCGAGCCTTGACCGGGAAAGAGAAACGCGATCACGCGGGATCGATATGCGCGAGATACAACGCTGCGGCGAGAACGTCGGCACTCCCGCCCGGCGAGAGACCACGTGCGACAAGCGCGCGGTCAAACGAGCGGAGCGCACGGTCATCACCCCGAGCGAGTGCGCGACGCGCACGAACCCGAGCAAAATGTAAACCGCGCGGTCCGCCACGATGAAGGATACACGTATCGTCGATGTTGGCAATCACGGCGAGGAGCGCGTTCGCCGCACAACGCGGACCACCCGCGCGCAAGACGGGCAGCGCGATCGTGAGCGCCGCAGGAAAGCCTGCCTCCGCTTCGCCACGAGCGCCACGCACGCCGTAGCGATGCTCGACACGCGCACCATTCGATGCGCTTCGCGGTGCGAACCCATCCGCGAGGCGCGCGAGGCCAGCTGCACGCGCCGCGATCGCATGCGCCGTCGTTGCTCCGCGGAGCGAGCGTGCCGTCGTCAACAAACCCAGCGACCAGAGCGCTCCGCGGTGCGTGTTCACGCCGCCCGTCGCCCGTAGCATCACGCGTTCGCCATTGCGAGCAACCGCGCCGATTTCTTCACGCAATGCGCGCGAGAGGGTCTGCGCATCGCGGCCGATCCGTTCGAGCGAAGCGAACGTCTCATCGAGCGCAAGCGCTCCCGCTTCCATGCGATGTGCGTCCATATCGCGATGCGCGCCGCGATGTTCGCGATCGACGAGCCCGGGCTTCGGCGTAAGATCGAGTTCGGCGAGCAACGCCGCCGTCGCGCTCCTCACGCGCAGTCGAAGTCCGCGCGCGCGAGGAGTTGCGGACCGTGGGGCGTCTTCGCCATCACACGCTCGCCCGAGCGAAGATATTCATCGAGCGCGACGCCACTGGTGCCACATTCGATCTGCACGTCGATGCGGACCGCGCACGCGCCGAGCGTCTCCGCGAATTCCGCGAGTGCACGACGCGTCGAGTCGAAACCGCGTACGATGATATCGCAGTCGCTCTGCGCATGCACGACGGCTGCGCCACTAGCAAGTTCGAAGCCGACGCTTCCAACCGGTCCAAAGCAAAGTCCATGCGACTGCGCCGCAGACCGAATCGTCGTCAACACGAGCAAAGCGGGCAGATTTCGCCTCGGTTGCGCACGCGCGAGCGATTCGGGCTGGATATGCGAGCGAATCGCTGCCTGCGGAGCAACGAGCGGCCATCGCTGCGCGCGCGTGGTGCCGCGCACGCCGATCGCGATCGATCCTTCGGCGCATGCCATCCGACGGACGACGGCCCATGGCACGCGCTCGAGTTCCAGCCGAATGCGGGGATCGTCGATCGATCGAATCCACGCCGGATCGAGCTCGACCAGATCGTGCGGTCGCAATCAGCCATCCCACGACGCGCGCAGCCGCGCCCGAACTTCGCGCGAGAGCGCGCGCGTTACCACCGCCGCCGGCGCATCGAGTCGCGATCGCGGCGTGCGCGCGGCGACCGCCGGATCGTCGAGCGCAGCGGCGAGTGCGGCGCGCACGCGGGCGAGCTCCTGGGCGCTTGGATCGTTCGGATCGGCGATTGCAAAGAGCTCGTCGATCGCGCCGAGGCTTGCAAACCGTTCGATGTCACGCGCCGTCGCGGGAACGATCTGCGCGATGCGCGTGATCTCTTCGCGCGTCATGCGGGTTACGCGCGCGACGGATGGTTCGGACATCACATGCACTTCGATCCCCGGATCGTTCAGCGCGCCGATCCAGCTCGCTTGAAGACCATGGGCGAGAAACGCGCCCGAGATCGCGCGCCCAACAACCAGTGCGAGCACGGTGTGCCCGGCGCGACGCTTGCGCGCGTATGCGTCGAGTGCGGCGGCGAGCGCGCGATGAATGCCGATCATTTCTTCGCGCAGACCGAATGCTTGGCCGGGGACGTCGACGATTGCGAGAACCGCGCCCGGCGCCTCGTCGACGGCGCGCGCGATCGCGAGGCCCTCATCGATGCCGAGTTCACCCGAGCGTGCGCGCGCGAATCGATTCTGCGCATCGGGGACGACCGCGACTAACCGCGCCGGATGCACGCCGATCGTGCCATCGGCAGCGCGAACCGATGGCGGCAAGTTCGCAAGCGGCAGTGCGCCCGCGCGGAGCGCGTCGAACCAAACCTCGCCGCGACTCATCCGTACCGCTCGCGCAGCGCCCGGTCAAACGCCGGAAGGTCGAGCCCGGGATCGATCGAGAGTTCGGGCGCGATCCGGTGCGCGTGTGGTTCGCGCGCTGCAAGCGCATGCAGCGCGATGCGAATCGCATCGACGTCGTCGAGGACGAGCGTCTCCGCCTGACCTTGTGCGTGGCGTCGACGCCCGCCGGTCGCGCGCCACACGAGCGGCCGATCGCGCGCGTCGAGTTCCGCAAGACCGGCCTCTTCTTCCACGACATCCGGGCCGTTGAGCCCCCAGCGAGCACCCTCGGTCATGATCGCGGCGCTGCAGAGCGACGCCGCGATCCCCATTCCGCCGTACACGCCGATCCGACCCGCGATGACGGCGACCACGGGCGTGTATGCGCGTAGCGCCACGATCGCATCGCAAATCTCCGCGATCGCCAAAATCCCGAGATTTGCTTCTTGTAGACGGATGCCGCCGGTGTCGAACACGATTGCCGCGCGCGTGAGGACGCCGCGCGCGCACGCATCGGCCGCACATTCGAGCGCACCAGCGATCTTCGCGCCACCGATCTCGCCGATCGAGCCGCCAAGATACCGGCCGTCCGTTGCGACGATGACGGCACTCGTTCCGCCGATCGTGCCGCGGCCGACAACGACACCGTCGTCGCTCTGCGCAACGACGTTCTGTTCGGCAAGATACGGCGAGCGCACGCGCTCGAAGGGATCGATCAACTCGCGGAACGTCCCGGGATCGAGCAGCAAACGCACGCGCTCGCGCGCATCGAGTTCGGCAAAACTCGTTCGCGTGATCATGTTGCATCCTCGATTGCTTGCTCCAGGCGCAGCGCAACGACAGCCGGAGTTGCTCCAAAGTCATCGATCTCAATGCGTGCCGCGATCGGATGGCGTTCGAAAAAACGCGCGACGACCGCGCGCCAGGCGTCCTCATACCCGCGCACGCTCGTGCGAATGCGAACGGTCGCAAACGGCTCGCTCGTCGGCTCGATCAAGAGTTCGCAGTTACCCGAGGCGACGACGCCGATATGCGCGCGGCGCGCGATCGGCGCTCCACCTTGGTTTACGATTTCAAGCGTCTCGATCATCTCACCAGCTCCGGTACCGAGCCGGCGGTTCGTAAAGGCCGACCGACCACTCGACTAAGTCGCGCATCGTCCGCGCCGCAAGTAGCGAGCGCGATGCAGCGGTGCGCCGGACGCCGAGATCCTCGGGATACGCGACCACGCCGGATCGGCGCAGTGCCGCGGTTCGCTCGGCATCGCGTAACATGCCGACCGGAGTCACCCCGGCGATTGCGGCGAGCGCCGCGCGCCGATCGTCGACGTTCTCGGCCTTATACAGATACGCGATGCCCTCTTCGGTCACCACGTGCGTGACGTCCTCACCGTAAATCATCACCGGCGGAAGATCGAGATTTGCCGCGCGCGCAAGATCGATTGCATCGAGGCGTTCGACGAACGTCGGCACGCCGCTCTCCCGAAACGTCTCGACCAACTGCACGACGACTTTGCGTCCGCGCCGAATCTCCGCATCGCCGCTCGCCATTTCGAGCCACGTGGGGCTCGGATGCCGCCGTCCGTGCGGATCGCTGCCCAAGTTCGGCGCACCGCCGAAACCCGCGATCCGCCCGAGGGTCGCAGTCGAGGAGTTCGCGTCGCGATCGATCTGCAGCGTCGAACCGACGAAACAGTCATTGGCATACATGCCGGCGGTTTGCGCGATGGCGCGATTGCTGCGCAGCGAGCCGTCGCGACCGGTGAAAAAAATGTCGGATCGCGCGGCCACGTAGCGCTCCATGCCAAGTTCGCCACCGAAACAGTGCACGCTCTCGACCCAACCGCGTTCGATTGCGGGGATCAGAGTCGGATGCGGGTTGAGCGCCCAGTGCGTGCAGATTTTCCCGCGTAGGCCGAGTGACTCACCGTAGGTGGGCAGCAACAGCTCGATTGCGGCCGTGTCGAAGCCGATGCCGTGATTGAGCCGCGCGATCTGATGTTTCTCATACACGCCGCGGATCACGAGCATTGCCATGAGGACTTGCACGTCGTCGATTTGTTCGGGATCGCGCGTGAAGAGCGGTTCGATTGCGTAGGGACGGTCGGCGAGGACGACAAGATCGATCCAAGACCCAGGAATATCGACGCGCGGAAGATCGTCGCGCAGTTCGTTGACTTGTGCGATCACGATGCCGTCGCGAAAGGCGGTTGCCTCGACGATTGTCGGCGTCTCTTCCGTGTTGGCGCCCGTGTAGAGGTTGCCCGCGGAGTCCGCGGCATCGGCGGTCACAAGCGCGATCTGCGGCGTGAGATCGACGAAATACCGGGCGAAGAGTTCGAGGTAGGTGTGGATCGCGCCGATTTGCACTTTTCGATCGGCCACGAGCTGTGCGAGCCGCAGACTCTGCGGACCCGAAAACGAAAAGTCCACGCGCTTCGCGATCCCGCGCTCGAAAAGATCGATATGCTCGGGCCGACCGAGGACCGAGATGAGCAAATGCAGATCGTGAATTTTCTGGGCATCGACACGCGCAAGCGAGCGCGAGAGAAAGTCGGCCTGCTTCTGGTTGTTGCCCTCGACGCACACGCGATCGCCCGGTTCGAGGATCGCTTCAAGTAAAGCGACGGCATCGACGGCGGCAAAGCGGCCGTCGCGAATATAGCGGGCAGCGCGCGCAAGGCGAGCGGCCTTACGTGTGCGGCGCTGCGTCCAGCGATCGGCGGAAGCCGACTCGGAGATCATTCGCGCGCCTTCGCGGCACGACACCCGAGCCCTATGGCAAAAGAAGCCCTGGCCACAATGCGCGGCGCAGACTGCTTAACGGATGTGCTTGACTACGCTCTTTGCGAGAGCCACGGACTTCGCGTCATGCGCCGGGCCGACGCTGCCGTCGATCACATTGAAAACGTAGGCTGCCGTCCCTTTGCGAACGTACACGTTGGTGCCGATCTGCTGCGCCTGGTCCCCGAGCCCGTGTAGTGCGACCGAGGGTTGCCCCATCTGCGCTGTGGACGAGAGAATGCTTGCAAACGCTGATTGTGCTTCCGGGACCGACGACCAACCATACGTGGTAACGGCGATCGCCTTAAACGCACCGGCGCCTTTGATCGTACACATCGACGACGCCCCAAGGAGGCGCGCCTTCATGCCAACGATCGGCACGCCGAGTGCCTTTGCCGCTTCATCTTTTGTCACCACACCGCACGCATCGGGCGGCTTTGCAGCGAACGCCGGACCCGCCGACGATAGGACTACCGGAAGTGCAACGAGGACAGACAAGATAAGTCTTTGCGCGATTGTAGACACGATCGGCTCCTAGCGGTTGAGAGAAAGGTTATTACGAATTTTGTTTCTTCGACGCGGTCTTACCGGATTGTTGCTTGTCTCTCTGGTTTTGGCGCCTGCGGCCGCCGTGCGAGCGCAAATGGGCGCGTCCGTATCGGCTCCGATTCGTCACGATATCGATGGCCGATGCGCGCCTCTTGAAATGGCGGCGCAACAATCGAAATTGATGTACGCCCGCTACACGACCTCTTCGGGGCAGCAGAACCATTCGTGGCAAGACTACAAAATCGGTCGGCCCGCTACCAGAGTAACAGCGAGCGAACCGGGTGAAGATGCAACAGGCACGTTCGCTCACGTATTCGCACACCGCGGAAAGATCGACGCGGCGTACTTCTTCACGCCCGAAACGCAACGATCCGGTGAGACGACCAGCTGGTATTGCTACCTGAACGGCCGCCTAGCGCGGATGCGGACGCAGTTCACCCTTCTGCCCTCAACAGTCACGTGGGTGCGCATCAAATACTATGGCGAGGACGGCGCGTATCTCACGCAAACCGACACGCATCACAGCGCGATTGCCAGCGACGAGGGGGCAGCCATCGCGCCTCCGCTTGACGAGCACGTATTCGCTACGCCTTCGGCACTACCGTTCTACAAGCTCTTCCGCGCACATCAGCACCGCTGATCGGATAAGGGAAACGGTTCACTCGCCGCGATTACGTGCGCTTACATTTCATCAGGTACTCTTTGCCGCTTTCCTTTGATGTCACCAGCGTGTAGTACGTGTTGGGGTTCGAAAACGTGATGTCTTCATCTGCTGAGGAGGACACGGCGGTCGGGAAATGCAGGATGCCCGAGTCGTTGGCTCCCGTACCCTTATCTTTATAGGAATATGGCGCGGCCGGCGCAGCTTGCATGTCTTTATCGGCCTGCACGGTGCCGCCGCCCGGTCCGAACGTTCCGGTCGTTGCCATTGGGAATCGTGCAACGGCCATGCCGTCCGCGCCGAATGTAAAACCCACGTGCACGTTCACATCGAGCGAGACGCCTTGCACGTTGACGTGCTTCGTGATGAGACACGCCCAATTCCCGACCATCGGATTCGCGCTGGGTGTCGCGGGCGCCGCGCTCGCCGCAGCCGTTGCGGGCATCACCGGCGGCGGTGAGACGCACTTTGCATCATCGCGTTCATACTTCTCGAGCGTAGCCGTCGCGGCTGCCGTCACGGGCGCGGCCAAAAGGTTCGTGAAATCGTGAATTTGCGCGTCGATCCACGGCTTGATCAGCGGCGTAATGAACTGTTGGACCACGTTTGGAAGCAGCGACAACGAGGCGGTTGTCAACGCGGCTTGGAGATGCTGGATGTCGGAGCGTTCGACAGTCGCCCGTCCGATGATGATATCGTGCAAGTGAAGCGACGAGCATTCGGGCTTCTGCGCATCCGATAGCGGCTTCGTGCGATAGGTGGTGAGAGCTGTTTTGTCCGCGCCAATCTTCTTCTGCTGGTCGACGATCGCCGCATCGTCCGGAATTCCGCCGCCCATCGTCTCCCAGGTTACCGGAGCGTCGACATAGGTGATCTGGTCGAGGTCGATTCCGGCGAGCGACTTCGCGCAATTTTTGAGTGCATCGGGCCACGGGATCGAATCGGCGTTGAGGTTCGCCGTAAATTTACCGTCGACGGCCGTTCCGAGCAATGTGAGCGTTGCCGGATCCGCTTGAACGTTGAGCGTCCACGCTTGGAGCGAACTAGCGATCGTCGTAACCATCGCCAGCACGGTCGCGACTGCGGTGATTGCCGCGAACAGCGGCGCAAGCGCCGCCTGGACTGCTCGAATGCCGATCCCAATGACGGCGACGACGGCCACGTTCCAGAGCGTCTCGAAGAAGCCGTTCCCGGAGAGTTTGAGCGCGTCGGTTACGTTTGCGATGACGCTCGAAACAAAATCCGTAACCGTGCTGCAGCCGACCGCAGCGCTCGCGGGAGCGGCGATGACACGTTCCCATGCGAACGCCGTGCTGGCAACGGGTCGTGCCGCGGTCGGTGAGACTCGCGCCGCATCGGCGATGAAGAGTGTCACGACCAGCAGCGGAAACGTCAGGTTCGCGGGATGGGCATAGTCCGCGGTCTTCGGCATGAACTGCGCAGCGTAGGTCGCGAGTGGCCCCTGGCTGCGTTTCACCCACGCTCCGATGAACGTGGCAACCCCGGGCAGTTTGGGATTCGCTCGCGTTCGATCGAACGCATCGAGTGCGGCACCCGTCATACCCATCCCGGCATCCGCTTGGGCCAGCATATTGCGGAGTTGCCAGCGCGTGATCCGCATCGCGGAGATCGTCCCCGTTAACGGTGCAATCGGCGCTTTGCCCTCGTACGACTCTTGAACGATGACGCCGCCGCTAGCGAGCGTCGCGATTCCGACCTCGACACCACTTGCCTGCGCTGTTTTGGCGCACCCGGTTACGAGCGGCGACACCATCGCCAAAGCAAGAACGATCGATGTGCAAACCGAGACCAGCTTCACGGATCCTCCGAACGCAGAGCGCGGCCCGCTCCTGCACTGCAAATTAGGCGGAATTCGTAAATTCGCTACGCCACGCGAAGTCCCCATCGGCGGCAAAGCGGCATACCGACACGCGGTCCGAAAGCCGAAACTTCAGCCGCATCACGCATAGTGGAGACAAGATGTGCCGCAATATTCGCCCGCTCTTTAACTTCGAACCACCGGCAACCGAGGACGACATCAACTCTGCAGCGGTGCAATTCGTGCGGAAGCTTTGCGGCTTTACCAAACCGTCTCACGCCAACGAAGCGGCGTTCCAGCGCGCCGTTGACGAGATCAGCGCAAGCGCGCAAACACTACTTGCATCGCTCGTTACGACAGTCGAACCGCGCGACCGTGAAGCATGGGCCGCGCGCGCGAAAGCACGCTCGGCCACACGCTTCGCGAAGAGCGACTAGCGCAGCGCGAACTGCGCTCCGTTGCCTGCGTAGGCGTCGCTCGCACCACGTAAGGTCACCGTACAGTTGGCGGGAATCGTTGCGCTTACGGTTACGGCCACCGATCCCGGATTGCCGAGTGAGGGCGGCGCAGCCATGACGACATTGCCGCACGCGGGAGCGATGAGGACGCTCGTCGGGAGATTCGCCCCGCCCGTTTGCGTCGCGATGAGCGTAACGCTCTGCGGCACCGTCGGAAACGTGACGGGCGCAGCGATGGTCGAGCTCGATCCATCCGATGCGACCGCCGTGTAAAACACCGGATACTCCGGATCGCTTGCACCAAAGGAGGCCGTCCACTTGCCGATGACCGGTGCCGTACTCGGAGCGGTCGGAGCCAACGTCGGCGCCGTCGTCGGTGATGCATTCGGGCTGGGCGTTGCGGTCACGGTGGCGGTCGGTGCGGGGTTCGACGACGAGCCGCCGCCACTGCAGGCGCTAAAAAGTACGCCCGCCGTCACGATGACGGCGAGTGATTTGTGGTTGGACACGAAGATGCTATTCGTCGTCGTTCTGCACGTAGCCCGGAATTTTCGCCGGCGCGACGGTGCTGGGTTTGAAATACGGAACCACGCCGAGCGGACGACGGGCAAACGTTTGCGGCGTCGGCAGCAAGAAGTTGAACGGCGCGAGGATCGGCGCCGCGGCAGCGTCGCGCGCGTTTAGCGGTGCGAGCCCGTAACGTGCTTCGATCGTTGCGAGGATCGAGACCGTTTCGTACTTCGTATGATCGATCGTGTGTGCGGGAATGAATGGCGAGATGAAAATCGCGGGCACGCGCGTCGAGGGGCCAAAGCGATCGACCGGGGTCGGCGCGACGTGGTCGTAGTGGCCCCCGGCTTCGTCGTAGACGATGACGATGAGCGAGTCTTTCCAGATCGGGCTCATCTGGATTTGCGAAACGACGTTCGCGACATAGGTCTGACCTTGCGCGACGTTCGTGTAGCCCGGGTGTTCGTTGTTCGCGCCGAGGGGTTTCAGGAACGTGACCTGCGGAAGCGTGTTGCTCGAAATCGCGCTAAAGAACGCCGACTCGTCTTGAATGTGTTTCGCACCCGCCGTGCCCGGCGCATAGTTGGCAAAGTAGAGATACGGCTGGTGGTGCGCTTGGAACGTCGATGCGGGCGTGCCCGCAAGCGCGTCGTTCAAACCGCCCGAGTACCAAGCCCACGTCACGTTTGCCGCCGTCAGTTCGTCGCCGAGGGTCGTCTGCGTCTGGGGCGTTACGATCGTGTTGGAGCTTGTCTTCGGACCTTGAATCTGCGGATATTGCGTGGTGTATGAGGTGTTAACGACGTAGCCGTCGGAGGTCAAGCGGCCTTCGGAGCCACCGAGATTCAGCGGATTTCCACTTGCATCGAACGGCTCGACTTTGGTCGGCGCCGTAGCGGGATCGATCTTGGCCGTGCACGCGCATGCCATCCAGAAATTATTGATGTACGAGCCGCCGAAGGCGCTCTGCGCGAAGTTATCCGCGAGCGCATAGTTTTGCGCGAGTCTGCCTTCGGGGAGATTCGTTGCGTCGATATAGCTGAACGAGAGCGCACCTGCGCCATTGTACTGACCGCCGTAGGCGAGATACTTGTCCATCTTGCCGCCGTCGATTTGCGCTTGTTGAATGTAGTAATTGTGGTTCGGGTCGCCCGTCGTGCCGGCAGTGCCGCCGATGTATGCCGTCTCATCGAATGCCGCGACCGGAAGCGTCGCGGGGAAGCGCGCGTCGACGTTCGGGTAACTCGTGTAGATCGGCGGCAGCGAGGAGACCGTCTTCCCGCTCAGATCGACTTGATTGCTAAAGTTGACGGCGCTCGAGAAGCCGTTTGCACCCGGAAAATTACCGTAGAGCGAGTCGAAGCCCCAGTTTTCCTGATAGATCACGATGATGTGATTGATCTTCTGTTTGAAGAGCGACGCCTGCGGCGGGAGAGGCGGAACCTGGGTGACGCCGCCGCCACCACTACACGCGGTGATAGCAAGCAACGCCGCGCCGGCAACGGCGCGCTTCGCAAAAGCGAACGGTGATAACAAGGGTGCTCCTCAAACGGAAAATGCTGGTTTTCCGAATGTAGGGACCTCAGATTAAAGCCGGCTTAAGTCTGGCTGAAGCTTCCTTAATCTCCCGGCGTGACGGAAATCGTACTACCCAACGGGCGGTAGATCCGCACGCAGTTGCGGCCGTCGGCTTTCGCGGCGTACATCGCCCGATCGGCGTGCGCGAAGACTTCATCAAACGTCGCGCCGTGGGCGGGAGCAAACGCTACGCCAATGCTGCCGCTGATCGTTGCGCTGAACGGCGGCCCGGCGACGATGGGTTCGGCGAGCGCGGCGACGAGTCGCCGGCCGAACGATACGATCGTCTCCTCGTCACCGACCCCCGGACACACGATTGCGAACTCGTCGCCGCCAAGGCGCGCGATGGAGTCAACCTCGCGCGCGAGCGCATGCAGACGCGCGGCGACTTCGACAAGCACCCGGTCGCCCATTGGATGGCCGAGTGTATCGTTGACTTCTTTAAAACCGTCGAGATCGATCAGCACGAACGCGACCGGCTCACCGTTCGCCGCATCGGCGATGGCCGACGCCGTCGCATCGCGAAACCCGCCGCGATTGAGCAGACCGGTGAGTGAATCGTGGGCGGCGAGAAACGCATAGCGCTCCGCGTCGAGCCGGATCAACTCGGCGCGCCGGATCAACTCTTTCTCTTGTGGTTCGAGAATCCAAAACCAGACACCGACTAAGGTGAGGACCGCAAAGAGGATCGTTCCGATTTCCAAAAATTGGAATGTGGCAATCGATTGGCGGCCTTCTTTGAGGTAGGTGACCGCGACGGCATCGAGCGACTTGAGCATCGTCGTCGGGCCTTGACTGAGGATGTACTCCAGGTCCGGGTCGTTCACGTTCAAGCGCGAATCGGGCCGACCCGCGATTGCCTCGGCATGGGCGATGTAGTCGTGCACTTGTTTGTCGAGCCCGAGCTGACCGAAGTAGAGCTGCTTGACCTGCGAGCTCGGCCAGCCGGGCGGGTTAACCTTGGGATCGCCGGTCGAGAGCTGCTCGTGCGTATCCCGAAAGAGGGCCACAACCGACATCAGTCCCAGACGTGCGTCGCGCTTCTTGGCGCTATCGCGCTGCGTTGCAAGCGCATCGGAATACATCACGATCTGCTGGGAGAGCATCCGTTGCCGGCCGCTGATCGTCACGACCTGGGCGCGCGCGGCCTGGGTCGCCACCGCGTCGCGCAACACAAAATACGACGCAAACGCGTACGCCAGGAGCACCCCGAGCGCGAGAAGATACCGGACTCTCACTACCAGACAAACATCGGCAACTGGGCCCTCCGGCTTGAGAGCGGCCGCCAGCGGGACCCACCTTCTAAAAAATATCTCCGCCGGAGGACTGAGGGGCTTGCGGGGATGTCGTATACTGAGGGTCGATGGCTCCACGCCTACGCCCGTATCAGCTCGCGGCCCAAGAAGCGATCCTTGAGGCCCGAGAGCGCGGGATAAGAGCTCAGCTCGTGTCACTTGCGACCGGGCTCGGCAAAACTGTGTTGATCGCTACGCTCCCGCAGCTTTTGAAGTTGCGGTCGAATGACGTTACCCTGGTCATCGCCCACCGGGACGAGCTGATCCAGCAAACCGTCGAGAAGATGCGCGACGCCAATCCCGATGCCCTCATCGGGGTCGAAAAAGCAAGTTCGCGCGCTTCCGAAGAGTGCAGCATCGTGGTTGCGACGGTGCAGACGCTAGCGAACAAGCGCCTCAAAGAGTTCATCACGCGCTTCGGTCGGCGCATCGCGCTCTTCGTCATCGATGAAGCGCACCACGCCGCAGCTCCGACCTATCGCGCGATCGTCGATGCGATCAACGAGGCACGCCCCGACGCCATGGTGCTTGGCTTTACCGCAACGCCGAACCGCGGTGACGGCGTGCGACTGGTCGATATCTTCCACGACATCGTCTACACCGTCGACTCGCGCGTCGCGATCGACGCGGGCTATCTCGTCCCGGTCCGTAGCTTCGCGGTCGCCACCAAAACGGATCTCGACGGCGTCACTTCGCGCGGCGGCGACTTCGTGCTCGGCGCGCTTGCGGCGGTCGTCAACACCAAAGACCGCAACCAACTTATCGTCGATGCGTACCGCCAACATACACCCAATCTGAAGGCGTTGATCTTTACCGCATCGGTCGAGCATGCCAAAGACGTGCATCGGCTCTTCATCGAAGCGGGGATCGCGGCGGCGTTCGCAAGCGGCGAGACGCCCAAAGACGAACGCGAACGGATCGTGGAAGACTTCCGGCGCGACCGTTGCGATGTGCTCGTGAACTGCGGACTCTATCTTGAGGGCTTCGATGTGCCCTCGATTCAAGTCGTCATCAACGCGCGCCCGACGAAGTCGACGACGCTCTACACGCAGATCACGGGCCGCGGCTTACGTCCGGTCGACGAGATCGCGCGCTCGCTCTCGGTTCTCGAGACGAGCGATCAGCGCCGCAATTTGATCGGCACGAGCGCGAAGCCGTTTGCGATTATCCTCGATATGGTCGATCAGGCGCATCGCCACTCGATCGTGACGTTGCCCTCGCTCTGGGGATTGCCGCCGCAGATCGACGCGCAAGGCCGGCCCGTCTCGCAAGTCGCCGATAAATACGAAGAACTCTACCGTCGCGACCCGCGCACGGCCGCACGCGTGCGGACGGCCGAGCAAATCGAAGCGGCGCTGATCGAACTCGATTCCTTCGCCGATGCGCGCGCCCGCAACGAACAGCCGGCGACGTGGAAGATGATCACCGCCGAACACTGGCGGCTCGAGCGCCCGCCGATACGCACGGCGCGAGACAAAAAAGGCAAGATCATCCCGGACTTTGCGAAGAAATTCGCCCAATTCGTGATGGAAGCAAAGCGCATTGCGCCGACCGCCGATGCCGATGCGTTTGCCTTACGCATTCTCGATGCCGACCCGCGCACGATCACCGAAGAATCGACGCAAGTCGACATCGCCCGCAAGAACGATGAATTCGTCGCGATGATGGCGACCGGCACGGCGCCCGCGCGCGAAATCGCCAAAGCCCGCACGCTCCCCGAAGCCCTCGCCGCCGTGGAGAACAAGCTTGCCAGCGGCGAGGCGTTCGCAGCGCCGGCGCCACCGCAAAAAGGCACGCGCGGCCGCAAACGCAAGCGCGGCCGCACGCCCAACAATAAAGTGCACGCCGCCGCAAATACGGCCGCAGCCGCGGCCTCCGGCGCCCCAACGCGCGGACGTCGTCGTCGACGCCGCGCCGCACCCAAACCCGCCGCGCAGAGTTAATCAAGCGGCGGCGGCGAAGGCCCCGCCGATGCTGCGCTTCCTTTTACGCTCGCTTGCGGCAGTCGCCGCGCTCGTTCTGATCGCAACGGTCCCGGCCCCGGCGGCGCGCGACACGCTGCGCATCGGCGTCCTCCGCGACATCGACTCGATCAATCCGCTGCTCTCGGGTCAAGCCGCGACGAGCGATCTTGCGCACTTCATCTTCTCCGGACTCTTCCGGTACGACAATCACGGCGAACTCGCACCCGATGTCGCAACCGAAGTACCGAGCAAACGTAACGGCGGCATAAGCGCCGACGGCAAAACGCTCACCTACCGGTTGCGTCACGACGTAACGTTCTCCGATGGCAAACCGCTTACGGCGGAAGACGTCGTCTTCACCTGGCAGCAGGTCATGAACCCCGCGAACAACGTGCCGTATCATTTTCCGAGCGATCAGGCGCGCACCGTCGTCGCGAAAGATCGGTACACGGTTGTCGTGCAGCTGAAAGAACCCTCGGCACCGTTTCTTGCCGATTGGATGCGCGACGGGATTCAAGGCGGCATTCTTCCCAAGCATCTTCTCGCGGGCAACGCCGATCTTAACAAAGTCGCGTACAATTCAAAGCCGATCGGCAGCGGACCATACGTCGTTGATTCGTATGCCCCCGGACAAGGGCTCGTGCTCTCGGCAAATCCGACGTACTTCCGCGGCGAAGCGAAAATCAAGCACATCCGCTATCAGATCATCCCGAACGAGAATTCGCTGTTGACCGCGTTACGCACCCACGAGATCGATTTCTATTGGAGTGCACCCGAACAGCAGTACACCTCGCTCAAAGCGATCGAGGGCATCAAAGTCGATGCCACGCCGACGCAGCAGTTCGAACACGTTGCCTTCAACACCAAGCGCGCGCCGTTCGATGACGTGCGCGTGCGTCAGGCCGCCGCGTACGCGATCGACTGGCACGCGCTCGTGACGAACGTGTATCTCAACGTCGATCTGCCCGGAATGGCCGATATCTTCCCGAAGAGTTGGGCGAACGATGCAACCGTGCAACCGTATCCGCACGATCTCGGACGCGCGCGGGCGTTGCTGGATGCAGCGGGTTGGAAAGTCGGACCCGATGGCATTCGCGTGCGTGATGGAAAACGGCTGACGGCGGATATCTCAACCGTCAACGGCGTCACGACACGCGTGAGCGCCGAGGTCCTCATCCAACAGAATTGCAAAGAGGCCGGCATCGAAGTGCAGGTCCGCAACTATCCCGCTAACTTACTCTTCTCGGCGTACGGCGCGGGTGGCATTCTCGCGCGCGGCAAGTTCGATCTTGCGATCTATGCGTGGGTGAAGACGCCTGACCCCGATGATATTGCAACACTCGGACCGGAGAGCATAGCGCCGCATGGCGCGAACTATTCGGGGTTTGCCGACGCGCAGCTCGGCAAATGGCAACATCTCGGCGCGCAATCCTACGATCGCGACGAGCGCAAGAAATGGTATACGCTCATCCAACGCCGCACACACGAGATGGTGCCGATTCACACGATCGTGTGGCGCGCCAATATCGATGCGTATATCAGCGGCTTACACGGATTCGATCCGGGCGCGGCGTTCAGTGATTTTTGGAATATCGCCGACTGGACGCTCGACTAGCTCATCGCGTAGGAACGGCTCGCGGGATCGCGCGGGCGTACTGACTCGGCCACGTTCCCTCGACACCGAGTTCGAGCGCCGCGTGCAGCGGCCAATACGGATCGCGTAAGAGTTCGCGCGCGAGCAAGACGACATCGGCTTTGCCATCGGCGAGAACGGCCTCGGCCTGCTGCGCCTCCGTGATCATCCCGACAGCGCCCGTTGCAATGCGCGCTTCGCGGCGGATCGCCTCAGCGAAGGGCACCTGGTAGCCGGGACCGACCGGGATGGTCGCGTTCGGCACGATACCGCCCGACGAACAATCGATCAGATCGACGCCCCGATTTTTCAGTTCGCGCGCGATGACGATCGACTCATCGAGCGTCCAGCCGCCATCGACCCAGTCCGTTGCGGAAAGGCGAACGAAGAGCGGCAAACCGATTGGCCAGACGGTGCGGATCGCATCGACGACTTCAAAGAGAAAACGCGCGCGGTTTTCCAGCGAGCCGCCGTACCGGTCGGTCCGCTCGTTCGTGAGCGGCGAGAGAAACGAGTGAGCGAGGTACCCGTGCGCCGCATGCACTTCGGCGACTTTGAACCCAGCGCGCAGCGCACGCTCGGCGGCTGCAGCGTGTGCGTGAACGATCGCGGCGATCTCGGCAACGGACAATGCCTGGGGCGTTTGGTAGCCTTCGCCAAACGGACGCGCGGTCGGAGCGAAGACCGGCGACCAGCCGCCATCCGCGGGCAACACCCGCGTCCCGCCGATCCATGGCGGCGGCGTCGAGGCTTTCTGACCCGCGTGCGCGAGCTGAATTCCCGCGACCGCACCCTGCGCTTCAAGAAAATCAACGATACGCTTGAGCGGTGCAACGTGCGCGTCATCATAGATGCCCAAGTCTTGCGGCGAAATGCGCCCGTCGGCGGTGACGGCTGCGGCTTCCGTGATGATCAGTCCCGCGCCGCCGACCGCGCGGCTGCCGAGATGCACGAGGTGCCAGTCGTTCGCGAATCCGTCGACCGATGAATACTCGCACATCGGCGAGACGACGATGCGATTTCGTAGCGTGACATCGCGCAATGTCAGCGGGGTGAAGAGATGGGCCATGCGGAGCCTGACACCGTGCAACGCACGGGCGGTTGCACGGGTTTGGCGATTCGATGAAAGCCACTGTATTTCACGGCAAGGGCGATGTTCGCATTGACTCCGTGCCCGATGCCACCATGACCGCCCCGACCGACGCCATCGTGCGCGTCGTCAACGCCGCGATCTGCGGCTCGGATCTCTGGTTCTACCGCGGCCAGTCGGTCGCATGGAAACCCGGCGACCGCACCGGACACGAATTTCTCGGCGTGATCGAAGAGACGGGCTCCGCCGTCACGGGCTTCCGCAAAGGCCAAATGGTCGCAGCGCCTTTTTCGTTTAGCGACGGCAGCTGCGATTATTGCCTCGACGATGCGCTTTACACCTCATGCCGCCACGGCGGCTTCTGGGGCGGCAACGACAACGACGGCGGTCAAGGCGAGTTCGTGCGCGTGCCGTTTGCCGATGCGACGCTCGTCGAAATTCCCGAGAGCATCCGACACGACGCCAACAAGCGCACCTCGGCGCTTGCGCTCACCGACGTCATGGGGACCGGGCACCACGGGAACGTGCGCGCCGGAACCAAAGCGGGCTCGACGGTCGCCGTGATCGGTGACGGCGCGGTTGGCCTCTGTGGCGTTCTTTCTGCCGCGTACCTCGGCGCAGAACGCATCATTGCAATCGGGCATCATGCCGATCGTTTGGAAATCGCGAAGAAGTTTGGCGCTACCGACGCAATCGATTCCAAAGATCCCGATGCTGCGCAGAAGATCATCGATATGACCAGCGGCGGCGTGAAGCACGTGGTTGAGGCCGTCGGTTCGCAAGCGACGATCGACTTCGGCGTGTCGATCTGCCGGCCGGGCGGCAATGTTGCCTACGTTGGCATTCCGGTGGGTGTCGAGAAGATGGACTTCCGCCGTCTCTTCGGCAGCAACATCTCCGTTGGCGGGGCGCTTGCGCCGGTGCGCCGTTATCTGCCGGAGTTCATGGAAGCCGTGGGCAGCGGCAAGCTCGACCCCTCACCCGTGTTCAACCTGCGTATGCCGCTCGAGAGCGCGCCCGAAGGGTATGCGGCGATGGACGCGCGCACGGCGATCAAGGTGTGCCTGGAAATCAGCGCTCCGTAGACCGCGAGGGATAGTACTGTAAGCGCGCATCGATTTTGCCGTCGGCAACCTCGAGTAGCGCGTACGAAAAGAGCGGGTTGAAGCGCTTGTCCGTGGGTGAGCCGGGATTGATCATTACGATCCCGGCTCGTTCTTTAATGATGGGCCGATGCGAGTGACCGAAGACGATCGCATCGACACGCTCGTCCGCAAACGCATCGAACGCGTACTGCTCGGTCGGCTTCGAGCGATGATCGCCGTGGATCATCCCGATCCGCACGCCGTCGATCTCGACGACTTTCTTGCGCCCGAACCGTTCGCGAATTGCCTCATCATCGTTGTTCCCCGCGACGGCTTCGAAGGGCGCGATCGCCTCGAAGAGCTCGACGATCAGCAGTTCGGTCATATCGCCACAGTGCAAAATGCGCGAGACACCTTGCAACCCCGCTTGGAGCGCGGTGGGAAGCAAGGTGCCGTAGCGCGGCATGTGCGTATCCGAGACGAGCCCGATTTTCATGATTCCCGATCGATCTCGATTGGAAGCAGGAGAGGCCTTTCGCGCCCCAGCCGATTCCAATAAATTAAGAGGTGGTTATGAGGAGGCAAAATTAATTAGAATTGCCTGAGGCGCTAAGGTTACCGGGCAGTTCGTTTTTTCAGAAAAGAATCGCTCACGCCACCTGGCCGCCTACACGCAGAACAACTGAAGGTGAAGCTATGATTCATCGACTCTCGGCGACGTCGCTTTTACGACTGTTCGTTGCCTCGTTCTTGGCTTTGGCGTTTTTCGCCGGGTCGACCGTTCCCTCACTTGCTGTCGGCGGCATCGTCGGCAATTTGCAAGGCACGATCGTTGATGCGACCTCGCAGGCGCCGATCGCCGGCGTCGCAATCAACGCGGTCGCTCCGTCGGGTCGCTATTCCGCGAAGACCGATAGCAAAGGCTTCTTCCAAATCAACGGGATGACCGTTGACACGTACACCGTGACGGTCCAGGCTCCGAGCTACGAGCCCTCGATTCTCAACGGCGTGACGATTCAGGGCGATCAAACGGTCAACCTTAACACCGTCACGATCACGAAGAATATCAAGACGATCGGGCGGATCACCTCGCGCTCGCAGACCAGCGTCTTCCAGCCCTCGCAGACGATCGACTCCGTCTCGATCAGCGGAACGCGTGCGACGACCGCACTCGGCAAGGCCGCATCGACCGATGAAACGGCCCTCGCGCTCAGCGCTCCGGGCGTCCAGCTCACCAACCGCGGCACGCTCACGGTGCGCGGCGGCCTCTCGAATGAGGTCGGCTATCAGTTCGACGGCGTGAACTTCCAAGAACCGTATCTTACGAATGACGCCGCACGCGGCGGATTTACGGGCCTCGGCTCGCTTCAAGTCATCGCCGGCTCGGGTGATCCCTCGCAGGGCAACGCCGGTTCGGGGATTCTGAACTTCACGGTCAAACGCGGTGCGCGCCCGTCGTTCGGTTACATCGATTTCGAAGCAACCGCGCCGTTCTACGGCCACCAGGGTTCGTTCGAATACGGATTCGCAACGCCCAACGGCCGCTTCTCGAACTACACGACCTACGTTGGCCAGCGGCAAGAACCCGTGCTTGGAACGCGCGGCTTCGACTCGTCGACCTTCAACGTCTACAATGCCGTCGCGTTTAATAAGACCGACGATATTATCAATAACTCGATCTACCGATTTGGAAAAGACAACAACCAATCCATTCAGATGCTCTACCGCAACCGATACACGATTGGTTACGGATACCAGGGTGGAACGGACAACCGCAAGACGGCGTTCTTCAGCCCGACGACGCTCGACGGTTTCATCGGCAGCCTCCCAACGCCGATCAAAACCGCGTACGGCTTTCCGGCGTCCAGCGCGGCAAACTACTACGACGTCGCGGGCGCATTTTTCCGCGATCGCTTCAACTTCGGCCCGTATGCTCCGACGACCGCGACATCGGCCGGTGCGGAAGAATCGCTCTTCCAGCCCTTGCGCTTCCTCAAGTTCGAATACACAAACAACCTCAATTCGACGACGTATGCCGCAATCCGCGCGTACAACTACGAATCGCTCTCCGGAAATTCCAACTACGCGACCGACCCGCTGAGCGCCAACTGGAGCCAGACCGGCGGCCGACGCGGCGGCATCTCCGGCGACATCACAACCACCATCAACGATAAGAACACGCTGACCATCGGAGGCCTGCTCGAGAACGCGCACCCCGTGCGCGATTCGTACTCAGCAAGCAACGGACGCAACTTGCTCGCAGGCGTCGGCAACGGCGGCGTGGCGGGCGGCAGCGGCCTTCCGTCCTACTACGACTTTCTGACACCGGCAGACCGCACCAAGCCGATCTCGGCGGCCAACCCCTGCCCGATCGTCAACGCGTGCTACGTCTACAACTCGCTCGGTGCGGGCGGCGACGCGAAGATTCCGATCTACGGCGTTAACTACACCAATACCGACTATCAATCGATTAGCGGGTACATCCGGGATCAATTCCAGGCGACGAAAAAACTGAAGCTCGACGTCGGCGTGCGCATCGACCACGAGAACTTCAAACAGGGCGTCTCGCAGTTCAATCCCGACCTTGCCAACCCCACGGACGTCGATACTAAGTTTGTTTCGGATAAATTCGTTCATCCGACCGTCACCGAACCGCGTCTCTCGGGAGCCTATCAGTTCTCGAATTCCGAATCACTGCGTGCAGGCTTCGGTCGCTCGGCGGAGTTCGCAGGCGCGCAAACGTTCGGAACGCCGGCCTATCTCTACGGTCTCGACAACCGTCTCCTCGGCGTTGCACCGCTTCCGGGCACCAACACCGCGGATCCGAAGACCTGGACCTGCGGCTCGGGTTACAACAAAGCCAATCTCGTAGCCGGGAACGCCAACCTTGCCGGAACCGGCGGCGGCTTCACGCGCTGCTCGAACTACGCATCGCAAATCTTCTGGGCGTACGATCAGAACTTCGACGCACCGGACGTCGGCAACAACTCGCCGCCGACGTATTCCAACATCGATCTCACCTATCAGAAGCTGCTCAAGAACGGCGTCGGCCTGCGCTTGACGGGCTACACGAAACGCGGCTACAACTTGCCCGTCGCGTTCCTCATCACGCAGATCCTCGATCCGAGCGGCGCAATCGCGGGCCAAGTGTTCGCTGTCGACAACGTCGGTATCAACCGCACGAACGGCGTCGAATTTGGGCTCTCGCTTCCGGAAAAACCCTACGGCCTCACCGGTTATCTTTCCGCAACGTACAGCAACGTGTTCAACGCAACACCGCCGCTGATCGCCGGTGAAGATCAACTGCCGCTTGTTTCCAAGTCGTCGCTTGCCTTGCAAAACGTCTACCGCGCGGGCTATGTCTCTCCGTTCGTCGTCAACGCCGGCGCATCGTACAAAACACGCAGCGGCTTCCGCATCAACCCGATCCTCAACTACGATCGCGGCTTCCCAATCGGCGCCGGCAATCTGACGCCCTCGGGCGCCCGACAAGCCGCTGGTTTCCTCATCGACGGTCAGTATCGCACGATCGTGCAGACCAATCTCGATGCGGCGACGGTGCCGTCGTATAGCTCGGCCTATTTCCAGAACGCGTACACCCCGTCGTATCGCGGTTCGTATACCGCGACGAACTACGTCGATCCGATCAACCCCGGCAGCTACTACGCACCGTATATCGCTGCAACGCGCGGTACGCCGGAAGCGGCAACGGCTGGCGGCGTTCTCTCGCGTCCGCGACTCTTTACGGACCTGAGCCTCGAGTACGCGCACAACAAGAACACGTTCGGACTGCTCGTGCACAACCTCATCGGTTCGAAATACTCGGAGCCGACACTCAACCCGCTCTATCAGCCCGTTGCAACGGGCGTTGCGGGCCCGCTCACAGGTCAGCGTCCGCAAGGCAATCCCACCAACCCCTTCTACTCGCTCGGAACGCGCAACATCCCGGACTTTGCGTATGGGAAAAACGCGTACACAGAAATCCCGAACAATCCGACGACGTACCGCTTCTACTACCAGATCGCGCTGTAGGAGCAAGGAGCACAATTGAATCGTACAACTCTTAGCTGGGCTGGGTTGATCCTTGCCGTTGGCGTCGCCGGTTGCACCTCGGGTTCAACCGGTCCGCCGGATCAGCGCTCGGTGAACCCCGCCGCACAATCCGTTCTCCAATTCGCGGTCGGAACGGCGAACATCGCCGGAACGCCCGGGATGAACGTCGTCGTTACCAATCGTCAGCCGAACGGCCTCAGCGCCGTTTTGCTCGACACACCAACACTGACCGGCCCCTTCACCCTGCCGGCCGTGACCGGTGCCGCTGACGGACAGGGCAGCACGGCAAAAGCGGGACCCGCGCAAGGCGAACTTGACGGCACGCTGTGCGGAAAGCCGTGCATCACCGGCACGCCGCAGTTCACGCCCGGAGGCGCACCCGCATTCGCTTCGACCTTCGGCGCGAGCGGTGGCGCGTTCGGACTCGCGTTCGCTCCCGCGAACTCGACGCCAACAAGCACGACCAACATCTATCAGCCGTATCAGGTCCCACTCTACGGCGCGAAACTCTTCACGCCGTGGGGCGGGCCACCCGCATATGATCCCGCCGGCGACGGCAAGGGGACGCGCGACGGCACGTTTGCCGACACGACCGTCGGGATTCTCGGTGTATCCCTTGGTCTTGATATCTTTAAAGGTGTGGCGGTCGCACCGGGGCCGTACAACTTGAGTTTGAATATTCCGTTCACGAGCGGAAGTCAGACTGTCGCGTCGAGTTTCGCGCTCGGCGCGGTCACGCCGATCGCCGGACTTCCGGCTATTACCGGGATCACGTTCGATGGAACCGGTCAAGCGACGGTTGCGTACACGCTGCCTCCGGGCGTCGTAGGCGCGTACGTCGAGATCATCGATAACGGTCCGTCGGTCTGCAATGCTGCGGGCGACACCAACTTCTACGGCCCGCAAACTGCCGGTAACCCAGCGGCTGGACCCAATCCCACGACCTACTACACGTTCTGGGTGACCGCATCCGGCAGCGTTGCGGTGACAAACGTCTACGGTCCTGGCCCGCGTGGCACGACGTTTCCGGCAATCTGCACGCTCGCACAGAATTCCGCAGCGAAGGCAGCATCGCCGAATCCCGACACGTTGACCGCCTACGTGATCGGATTCGACTACGACCACTACAGCATCACCTACAACAAACCGGTCAATACGCAGTATACGCAAAAACCGGCGTTGCCCGCCTCGGCGGACGTCGTCGTTTCGGCAGCGTTCAAAGCAACCTCGCCGTAATCTCGGCGACTCGACCCGAATAAAAAGCGGCTTCCTCGCAAGGGGGAGCCGCTTTTCTTTTATCGTGTCGCAAGCAGACGCGTTCCGATCGTCACGAACGCGCGCCCCAGTTGCACGCGCAGCGATTCGGCATCGCGCGCGCGCAGATAGTCGGCACAAATCTGACGTTGTCGTTCGCGGACGAGAAACGTCAAGGCAAAATAGGTCATGGCGATGCCCCCTCGCATCGATGTGAATGCAGGTTATGAGTGCAGGGGCTGTAAGAAAAACGCCCCCGCGATTAGCGGAGGCGTTTTCGAATCAGATCGAGATGCCGATCAGACGCAAATAACGCTCCGCAAAAGAAGAACCGAGCTATGTCCGGTCGTGGGAATGTGACGCATGGGTTTCTCTCCTTTCGTGCAGAGCGGGGAAAATGTTCGCTTACGGTAACACGCGTTTAAACGAATTGTCAATTCTTCGAAACAACCTTCGAATTCGGTCGGTACCACGTGCATGGCACGAAGAGAAAACGTTGAGATGATTGCGAAGCAGCGGAAATCGATGCGTGAAGGCCAGCGCCATAACGGGCTTGTGGGCGCATTTGTCTTCGGGACGCTGGACTTGACGGTCTACTGGCCGCTCATGATCGCTGCGCGTTTTGGGTGGATCCGCAATCGCAATCGAAGCAAGCGGAGTCGTTTCCCCGAGGGCTCTGGCGGTGAGGGTGGCGGGATGGCCGCGGGTGGCGTGCGGGCTCCCTTACCGACGATTCCCCCGAGTCTGCACGGCAGCAACGCGCGGGCTTTTCCGCCGACGGACTAGTGAACGCGCGTTAGCGCGGCTATCGTGGCGAAAATGCCACCAAGACCGATGAGGACAAGAGAAGTATCACCGCCGGTTTTTGGCTTTCGATCGAGTAAGAACATCGAGGCAAATACAACAGCGGTGATGATAAGCGCGACGATCGCAATATCAACACGATGGTATCTAAACAGCATGTAAGTCACGACACCCGGGATGCCAACTAATATGGCCAGCTTGCGAATCACTCGAAGCCGAGTCCCTTTTGCAAGGAGCATGACTAGTGTGCGGTCCAGCCGCCGTCGATGGGAATCGGGGCGCCGGTGATCGAGCGCGCGAGATCGGAACAGAGATACGCGCAGAGTTCGCCGACTTCGCGCGGCTCGATGAAACGGTGCGTCGGCATTTCTTCAAGGAACGCTTTTGCGAGGGCTTGTTCGTCGGTCATGTTGCCGCCGAACGACTTTGCTAAATCTCTTGCTTGATTGCGCACAAGGTCAGTCATGACCGCGCCGGGACAGATGGCGTTGACGGTGATGCCGTCTTTTGCGCCTTCGATTGCCGCCGTCTTCGTGATCCCGACCACGCCGTGCTTCGCTGCGTTATACGCCACTTTGAACGGCGATGCGATAAGGCCATGGACGGAGGCGATATTCACGATGCGTCCGCGTTTACGCGCTTGCATGTGCTTCCACACGGCCTTGGTACCGTAGAACACGCCGTCGAGATTGATCGAGCGCACGAGTTCCCACTTCTCATCGGGGAAATCGACGATCGGCGCGACAAACTGCACGCCGGCATTGTTCACCAGATGATCGACCGCGCCGAAATCATGGGCGACGACGTTGACTGCCGCGACGATTGCGAGCGGATCGCGCACATCACAGGCATATCCGCGCGCTGTCACGCCGAATTCGACCGCGAGCGCTGAGGCCGTATGTGTCGCCTCGTCGAGCGAGAGATCGAAGATGGCGACGTTTGAGCCTGCGCGAGCGAGTTCGCGCGCGCAGGCCTCGCCGATTCCGCGAGCACCACCCGTGATGATGCTCGTGCGAGAAGAAAGGTCGATCGTAAAGGGCATTACCCGTTCTTTTTGAGTCCTGCGACGATCTCCCCGAGAACGCGCTCGGCATCCGCGTATTTCGGCTGACACGTGCCCGCGCCCACGTGACCGCCGCCACCGTAGCCGGCCATGAGGTCCCCGACATTGGTATTGCATTTGCGATTGGTGATGCTGTGCCCGACTTGGATCGAGACGAACTCTTTATTCATGCCGTCGGCCACGCGCACCGAGACATCGGCCGTTGGGAAGAGCGTGTAGATCAAGAACCGGTTGCCGGTGGGGAGATTCGTCTTGCCGCGCAGATCGGTGATCACGACGTTGCCGTCGAGTTTGCTATCGGCTAGCAGATGCGTTTTGAAGGCCGCATCTTCGCTTGCCACTTTTTCAATGCGCGTTTTCACTTCCGGATCTTCGAGAATCTTCTCGACCGGATGCGATTTCGCAAGACCCATCAAGTGTTTGAAATAGTCTTTGAAACGGCCCAGACCCGTGCGCGGATCGAGCGTATAGCCAACGAGAATCCAGCCTTTGGGATTGGTGATATCTTCGGCGGTGAGGTCGGCAGAATCGAGGCGATCCGTCTCGACAAGCAGCTCGTGAAACTTCTCGAACTTCGGTGACTTATAATGATCGGAGATCACGCGGGCTGCGCTGGGAGCGACTTCAAAAGCGCCCTTCATGTTCGCGTTCCACGATGCGTCGGCTTGGCTGACGTGATGGTCGAACCACAGCGCAGCGCGTTCGTCATACGGCAAGTTTGCAAGAATGTCGTTGGACGTGATCGCGAACTTCCCGTCCTGAACGTCCTTGGGGTGAGCGAACTCGACTTCGTCGATCGCTTCCACTTCGGAGAGAAGAATGGCACACGTGAGTCCATCGAGGTCGGCGCGCGTAATGAGACGCATTGATCAAAACTCCAATACGACAAGGGGAGGCTTGCTTCGCTTAACGGAGGGCGCTTCCTTACCATTTGCCAACGGAGTCGACCATGCTTGAGGTTACGAACGTCCGGCGCGCTTTCGGGTCGGTTCAGGCCGTCGATGGCGTCTCGTTTTCCATTAACCGCGGCGCAACGTTTGGTTTACTCGGGCCCAATGGCGCCGGGAAAACCACCACGATGCGCATGCTGCTCGGGATTTTCCAGCCCGACAGCGGCAGCGTCACCTGGGATGGCAAGGCGGTCGACAACGTCACCCGGCGGCGGTTTGGCTATCTGCCCGAGGAGCGTGGGCTCTACGGCAAGATGAAGGTGCGCGACCAGATTATCTATTTCGGCCGCCTGCACGGGATGACCGACCCTGAGGTTGGCCAACGGGCCGATGCCTGGCTGCAGAGCCTCGAGATCAACGAGTACGCCCAGCGCCCGACCTCCGAGCTCTCCAAAGGCAATCAGCAGAAAGTCCAGGTCGCGTGCGCTGCGGTCCACGACCCCGAGCTGCTTATCCTAGATGAGCCGTTTTCGGGGCTCGATCCGATCAACGCCGACATTTTGCTAGCGAACCTGCGCGCGCTTCAGGCGCGTGGCACGACGCTCGTGCTCTCGAGCCACCAGCTCTGGCAGATCGAGTCGCTGTGCACGGAATTCTGCATCATCGCTAAAGGCCGCAACCGCGCGAATGGGACCCTGACCGAACTGCGCCGCGATTGGCCGACACGCGTGGTGCGTGTGGAGCCCAAGAGCGCTGCGTTGCAGGCCGTGCTTGCGGCAACCGCCGGTGCGCACGAGCGTGCGAATGCAAACGGCTCGCTGCTTTTTGATGTACCGGCGGATCTCGAGCTGCCGGACCTGCTGCGGCGACTTGTCGGCGCGGGCGATGTGACGGCGTTCGAACGCATGGAGCCATCGCTTCAGGATATTTATCTGCGCGCGATTGGAGAAACCGTATGAACGTCATCCCGATCGTCTTTCAAGCCGAGTTCATGCGCCGAATCAAGTCGCGCTCCTATATCATCGCGACGGTTGCCGTGATGCTCGGCATTTCGGTTCTGGCATTCTTGCCGGGGCTTCTGGCCAATCAGTTTTCTAGTTCGACGCGCGGCATCGTGCTCGTTGGGCCCACGAACATCACATCGCGCGCGAAGGCGCTACTGGCTAAAGATTACGATATCGTCGCCACGTATCCGACGCTGACCGAAGCGCCGAGTAACGCCTATCTCGATAAGAACAAGAAAGCGACCGCGGTTGCCGTACTTGAACGCGGAACGCGCGGTCTTAAAGTGACCGCGTACGCGCGCGACGTAACGCTCTTCCGCGGTTCGTTCGGACGCGATCTCGTGCCGCTGAACGTGGCTCTCGCGACGAACTTACCCTCAGCACAAATCGACCCGCTCCTTACCGTCAACGTTGATGTGAAGAGTCTCGATAGCAAATTCCACGACGAGACCGCGGCGAATATTGCCAAAGGCATCGCGTACGGTTTCGTGCTCGTGCTCTACATGTCGATCCTCATCAACGCGCAGAACGTGATGACCTCGGTCGCCGAAGAGAAAACGAACCGCATCGCGGAGCTCTTGGTCGCAGCGATTCCGCCCTCGCAACTGCTCTTCGGCAAGATTCTGGCTGCGGGAGCGACCGGGTTTATCCAAATCGGTCTGTGGGTCGGAACGGGGATCGCACTTGCGCCCGTTGCGTTCAAATCATTCGCCGACGATTCGACAACGAAAGCGGCCGGCGCATCGGCACTTGCAACCAACTTGCCCGATCAACTCGGGCCAGCGGTGATCGGCGCGTTTCTCTTGTTCTTCGTCCTCGGCTTCATCCAATACGCGACGATGTTCGCGGCGGCCGCATCGCTTGTGAACCGCACCGAAGACCTCGGCAGCCTCGCCGCGCCACTCTACACGCCGGTGATCGCCGGCTTCTTCGTCGCGCAGATCGCTCTGCAATTCCCCAATGCGAACGGTGTCGTTGTGACGAGCATGCTCCCGCTGCTCTCGCCCTTTGTGATGTTCACGCGCATGACGGTTGCGACCGTGCCGATCTGGCAAATCGCGCTGAGCATCGCGGTGAACCTCGTCTCCTCATACCTGATCGTGGTTGCGGCAGGCAAAATCTATCGCATCGGCCTGCTCATGTACGGCAAAGCACCCAAGTTTAGCCAGGTCCTCGCAACGCTTCGCGCCTAAGAGCGGGCGGTGCCAAAAGCCCTCATCCCGATTCTTGCGATCACCGCGGTCGACGTCCTCGGATTTACCATTCTCATCCCGCTTCTGCCGTTTTATGCGGAGAAGTACGGCGCGACGCCGTTCGTCGTGGGCGCGATCTATGCAACGGTCGCGCTCTTCTCGCTTGTCTCATCACCGTTCTGGGGAGCGATCAGCGATAAGATCGGGCGCAAAGGCGTGCTGCTCGTCTCGCAGATCGCCGCGTTCATCGCCTTCGTGCTCCTGGGCATCGGCGGATCGCTGACGATCATCTTCATCGCGCGCGCGATCGAGGGCGTCGGCGGCGGCACGATCGGCGTGACGCAAGCCTACGTCGCCGACGTAACGGAGCCCAAGGACCGTGCGAAAGCCTTTGGTCTCGTCGGCGCGACGTTCGGCTTCGGTTTTCTTATCGGGCCGGCGCTGGCCGGTTTTCTCGTGCGCTTCGGCTATCCGGTGCCGCTCTTTACCGCGGCCGGACTGGCGCTGACGACGATTTTCTTGACGATCTTTCTCTTGCCGGAATCGAAGCAGCCCGTCGGTCGGGCCCCGTCCATCGGGCAGATCGTTGCGTCGCTGCGTATGGCGGATCTTGGCACGTTGCTGCGCTCGCAGTTCTGTTTCTCGCTCGCCTTTGCGATGTGGGTATCGGTGTTTGCGCTCTTCGCGGAACGCGCGCTCAATTTCAACGCCTCGCAGACGAGTTTGATTTTCGTTGTGTCTGCCGTGGTCGGCATCGTCGTGCAGGCTGGCTTGATCGGCCGACTCGTCGACCGCTTCGGCGAAGGCCGACTAGCGATGATGGGCTTTGCGAGTCTTGCGCTCGGCTACGGGGGCGTATACTTCGTCCACACGCTCCCAGCGCTACTCGTCGTCGTGTTTTTCTGGGCGCTCGGGGGAGCGCTACTGCGCCCGACGATCTCCTCGCTCATTTCGCAGAGCGCACCGGCCGATCAGCGCGGAACGATTCTTGGCGTGAACGATTCGCTCGGCAATGTCGCCTTCGTTATCTCACCGTTCATCTCAACGAAGATTCTCTCAATCGATCCGAACTTCGTGGGCTTCGCGCCGGCGATCATGGCGCTCGTGGGCCTTGTCGTTGGCTATCGCCTTTTCATCCGGCCAAAAGAGGTCGCCGCAGCAGCTTAATACGTCAAGACGCAGATCGACTGGCCGAGGCGGCTCGCGCCTTGGACGATCTCGCCCGAATCGAGCGTGAGGGGGCTCGGGATCGGCACGAAGTCGTGCACGCCATCGCGGAACTGTTCGATCTTCAGCCCAAGCATGCGCGCCCACGCGGCGATTGCGTCGCGATCGAAAAACACGTTGAGCGGATGACCGCTTGCCGTACGCGCATCGCGCACGGTCGCATCGAAAACCGCCCAGTGCGATTCCATGCGAAACTCAAGGAAACTAAAGACGATTTTTCCACCCGGCTTCAAAACGCGCTTTGCTTCTTCGAGATAGAGAAACGTTTGTTCGTGCAAAAGGTGCGTGAATACCGAAAAGAAGCAGACCATGTCGGCTTCTTTGTCCATTGCCGGGATGGTGAACGTGTCGACGCGCTCGAAGTGCCAGCGCGCATCACTTGGTACAAGCGACTTTGCATGGTCGAGTAGCGCCTGCACGACATCCGTTCCCAAATATCGGCCCGTGAGATAGCTTCCGAGCTTTGCTGCTAAGCGTCCCGAACCACAACCGACATCAATGAGAAAGCTCGCGGGAGTAAGCCCGAAGAGCTTGAGCATCTCGGCTTCGATCGTTCCGTAGGCGTCGAAATTTCCACCTATCGCATATTGAACAGCGGTTTCAGCGTCGCGCGTCTCTTTTGTATGTTCGACATACGTTTCATAGGAGTTTTGCGCATCGTCGCTACCCAAGTTTTCCATCACCCGCAGTGTAGTTACTCAACATAGTCATCAAGCGTGACTCATACGAAAAACCGAAAAGACCTTTCCTTTCTCATCATCCACGGACGCAAAGTGATTGTAACCGCCAACGCCGGGAGCAACTTTGCTGCCACGCCGCGAAGCTGTTGCTGATGTTCAGAGCGCTTATCGAAGCTAGCGATCTCGCGCCGCATATTGGCGATCCGAAGTGGACGATCGTCGACGCGCGGCACGCACCTATCGGCGGCGACCCCAACCTCGGGCGCACACAGTACGCCGCCGGGCATCTGCCCGGCGCGTTTTACGCCGATTTGGATGTTGAATTATGTGGGCCGGTCAGCGGCACGAACGGGCGCCATCCGTTGCCGGAGCCGCAGACGTTCGCCGCGTTTCTGCGTTCGATCGGTGTGAACGATGATTCTCAAATCGTCGTCTACGATGCAGGCGCGGATATGTGGGCCGCGCGCTTTTGGTTTCTGTGCCGCTGGATCGGGCATCCGGCGGTTGCCGTGCTCAACGGCGGCTTTGCCGCGTGGACGGCGCATGGCGGTTTGCTTGATGCCGGATTGCCCATGTTGCCGGCGCGCGGAACGATTCAACCGCGCGTCGACGAACGCATCGTCGTGCGTGCCGATGAGGTCCTCGCATCGCTCGGCACAGGCGACATGACGATTCTCGATGCGCGCGCCGCCGATCGCTTCGCGGGCGAAAACGAAACGATCGATCCGGTTGCCGGCCATATTCCCGGTGCACGCAATCGGTTATTTAAATTGAATTTCGGCAAGGACGGCCGCTTTCTCCAACCGGACGCGCTGCGCGCCGCGTTCGCAAGTGAAGACGCGAAGCCAGAGCGGATCGTGCATCAGTGCGGCTCGGGGATTGCCGCCGCCGTGAACATGCTGGCGATGGAGTCTGCGGGTCTTGAAAACTCGCGTCTCTATGCGGGCTCATGGAGCGAATGGATCGCCGATCCCAAGCGTCCGATCGAGCGCGGGCCAGCGTAAGCACGGATCCATAACTAAGGGGGCTGCCAATCGGGCACCGTCCCACGCATGCGCAAGAAAGTCGGCTCCTCGCGACGCGACCCGCAATGGGAACGCGGCTATACCCTCATCGAGATGCTCATCGTTGTCGGGATCGTGGCCGTGCTCTTGCTCGCGGCGGGCGCATTTGCGCTCGGCCAGCGCAATTACGAGATCAAGGCCTCGAGCGACCGCTTCGATTCGCTAGTCGATGCGGCGCGCGCGGTGGCCCGCTCGTCCGGCGACGGCGCGACGATAACGGTGGTGAAGGGTTCCGGTGGCAACGGCTTCGTGGCGCGCGTCTTGCGTGGGCGGCCGAACGACGTTCTATCGATGACCTACGCCAATATGCCGGCCCTGGAATCCAATGCCAGCATCAAAGAAACAAGCGACCTCAACACGGAGCCGCCGTTCGCGATCTTCGTAAACTCCCGCGGCAACATGAGCGCAGCCGCGGGCTGGATTTTCCCCGACAGCGGAACGATCGCGCAAGAGCCAACGTGCAGCGCCGCAATCGCAATCCAGTTTTACGAAAACGGCCAGAAGCTGCAACAAGGCATCGCGGGCGCAACGCGCGGCTTCTCGTGCGCGGGCTACGCCGCGGTCAACGTGCCGATCGTCG
>JBBRLI010000019.1:0-57001 GCA_038231455.1 Vulcanimicrobiales bacterium
CAGTTTTGGTATAGTGGAATTCGCCATCGAGTCGCCTTCACGTTGGTTTAAGAGGTTGACATGAAGTTGGCTCGGTGGCTCTTCGCTATCCTCGAAGGATCAGCTCAGCCCCGAAGTACACACGCGTCTGGACTCGGCCCGAAGCGTTCAAAAAATGTTACGACGCGCCCTGAGAACGATAGGATTTTCGAGGGCTCTTTTTCACTTGTTGAACCAGTTTCCGTTTGTATCTCCATAGTCCAATTAAATCACTATTTTGTTACAAGCAGGTATTCTTGGAAAATCCACTGCCCTCCCTGCAGCTACCAACGCAAACCATATCTTATCCATAGACACTATCCTAAGAATCCATCCCTGAGCTCATAACGGACGGACGCAAGAGCGGACAAAGCGTCCGTTTGTTGATCGGTGACGATCACGGCGGTGCCGCGTTCGGCGCACTCGGCGATGAGCCCGACCATGCTCGCGAGCGCTCGCGGATCGAGGCCTTCCGTCGGTTCATCGAGCAAGAGGACACGCGGATTGCCGACCAGAGCGCGGGCGAGAAGGACGATTTGCGTCTCGCCGCCCGAGAGCGTTCCCGCGCGTTGATCGAAACGTTCCTCAAGCATGCCGAAGCGGGAGCGTAGCGTGTCGATATCCCACGGTCCTTTTCCTCGATTACGCACCGCAAGCGCAATGTTCTCACCCACGCTAAGTGATGGAAAGACGCGATGACCTTGCGGCATAAAACAGACACCGCGTTCGAATCGCTGTTCGGGTGTCAAGTTGCCGATCGACAAGTCGTCGAGCGAAAGTGCATCCGCTCGCGTTGGAACAAGGCCAGCGATCGCACGGAGTAAGGTCGACTTCCCCGCTCCATTCCGGCCCGCAATCTGGACGATGTCTCCGCCCGCAACGCGCAGCTCCACCCCGTGAAGTATTTCGCGCCCGTCGTAGGCAGCACGAAGGTCACGCAGGACGAGCACGGCTGTCGCCTCCGAGAACGGTGGTCGTCGAACACAGACGCGATGCGACCGCCGCGTCGTGCTCGATAACCAAGAGCGCGACGTCCCGCGGCAAGGCTTCGATCGCATCCAAAACATCGGCTATCTCGTGTCGCTCGAGGCCCGCCGTCGGTTCATCTAAGAGCACGAGCCGCGGATTCGTCGCGAACGCGACCGCGATCTCAACGCGCCTACGCGTCCCGTACGCGATCTCTGCGACGAGCGAATCGGCGATATCCGCGATCCCGAAACGTTGAAGCGACGCGCGCACGGCGCTCAAGACGCGCCTGTCGCCGAGGAGCGGAGTTGCAAGCAATGATTCTCCCGCTGCAGCATGCGCGACGGCGAGATTTTCCCAGACCGTGCGCTCGTCGAAGAGCGATCCGAATTGGTACGTGCGACCGATCCCCGCGCGTGCACGCTGTGCGGTTTTTTGCATCGTCACGTCGATTCCGGCAAGCCGGATCGTTCCGCGATCCACCCGCCGGTCGCCACCAATGAGCGCGAAGAGCGTCGATTTTCCAACCCCGTTTGGGCCCACGATTGCGTGGCGCTCCCCGGCAGCAATGGATAGCGAGAAGTCGTTGAAAAGCACGCGATCGCCAATTGAATAGTCGAGATGTTCGATTTCCAAGATCGAACCGACGAGAGGCGTCGTCCCTGAAGCGTTCGATGGTCCACTTGGGAGCGAGCGACTACGCGCGCGAATGATGCCAGCGGGAAGTGCGATCGCGACGATCGCCATAAGCGCACCCAAAAGCAGTTGCCAGCGACCGGTGAGATCGCCAAGGAGTGTCTCCGCTAGCACGAGGATAAGTGCGCCCAGCGCCGGACCAAACGCGGTTCGCGAACCGCCGAGTAGTGCCGCGATCAGAACGGTCGCGCTCGTCGGCCAATCGATGTCGCTTGGTGAGACCGACCCGCGCAACTGCGCGCTCATGACGCCGGCAAGCGCGCACAGCGCACCGGAGAGCGCAAAGGCAATGATGCGCGGCCGGACGATCGAGAGGCCAAGAGCCCGCGCGCGTCCTTCGTTTATCGCCGTTGCTGCGATTAATAATCCGTACGTCGAGCTCCACGTCAGCCATGCGACCGCTCCGCCGAGCGCAGCGAGCAGAACGATCACGGCACTCGAGCGCGGATCGGCGATCGCGAGCGGCAACGCACGGGTAATGCCGGTGATCCCCGTATCGCCTTGCGTGAGCGCGACGTTTTGCGAGGTGAGCCCCCACAGACTTTGAGCGAGCGTCAGCGTCAGTAAGAGCGTATAGACTCCGCGGACGCGGGCGGTGAAAACACCGAACACCGCGCCGAGTGCCAACCCCGACACGACGGCGAGCGGCATCACGACGTACCACGGTGCACCGTACTGCGCGCCCGCGATACCCGCGGTGTAGGCACCGAGACCGTAAAACGCCGCATTCCCGAGTGACGAGATCCCGGCCAGACCGAAGACGATATTGAACCCCACCGCAAAGAGTCCGGCGATTGCGATGCGTTCGATCAAAAACCGGACGTATGGCGGAACGATAGTAGCGATCGCGGCAAGAGCGATCGCGGCGATTGCATACGCAAGTGCCTTACGCGGCACCGAGCAGTCCTCGCGGCCGAAATGCAAGGATGACCGCAACGGGTAGGTACGTCGCAAAAAGCGCGTAGGCGGGGAAGTAGACCGTCCCAAATTGCACGACCGCGCCAATCGCGATGGCTGCAACGAACGCGCCACGGATCGATCCGAGTCCACCGGCGACGACGACCGCGAGCGCAAGGATGAGCATACTAAAACCGCTCTGCGGTTCGAGACCCGTAAACACGCTCCCGATGACGCCCGCAAATGCGGCCAAGGCCGCACCGGCGGTGAAGACGAGCGTAAAGAGGCGCGGCACCGCAATGCCGATCGAGCGAGCCATCTCGCGGTCGTCGATCGCCGCGCGAATCTGCAAACCGATCGGCGTCCGGGTGAAGAGTGTCTCGAGTCCAAGAAACACGACGATGCCGCAAACAACTAGCGCCAGCCGAAAAGCGGGATATGACGCGCCGCCGAGCGTGACGACACCCTCAAGATGCGGCGGTCGCATCGGCGAGATCGGTGCACCGCCGGCTAACGCGACGATCGCATCACCGACGATATATGCAACACCGACCGTCAGCAATATTTGGGGCAGTTCCCGTTGGGCGACACGCCGCAAGAGGAGCCACTCCAAAAGAGCTGCGAAGCCCGCGACGGTCACGACCGCGATGACGAGCGCGCCATACCACGGAACGACGAGGTGCACGAGCGCATACGCGATGTACCCTCCCGCGACGTAAAAGGCCCCGTGCGCGAGATTGACCACGCGCAGGAGGCCGAACGTCACCGTGAGTCCGCAGCCGACGAGGAAAAGCAGCATTCCATACGCCAGTGCGTTGAGGGAGATGACGACTATGGCTTAGCCCATGTTCCCTTGCGCTTCGCATATGGGTCGCCTGCAAGATACGCGCGGGGATCGTAGCGTCCGAACTGAGTCACGTCGAGATACGTTGTGAGTAGCGCGTTCTCGTATCCGGTCTTTGTCTTTTGCACGCGCCGGACGTAGACGTTGTAGATCGCTTGGCCGCGCGAATCGAAACGGAGCGGCCCACGTGGTGCATCGACGCGCGCGCTACGCAACGCCGCTTCGAACGCGTCGGGGTTAACCGTACCTGCAGGCAGTTTCGCAAGCGCCGCTTCGATCACTTGTGCCGCAGCATAGCCGTCCTCGACATACTGCGAGACGAGTTTATGCGTTGCTGCTTCGTAATCGCGCTTGAACCGCATGTTGACGGAGTTGGGCAACACGGCGGAATAGTGCAACGTTGTCACGATGCCCTCAGCGTTCTTCCCTTCGGCGCCCAGAATCTGCTCGTCGGTGAGCGCGCCGTGCCCGACGATCGGCGCGGTTATACCGAAATCGTGATACGCCGAGAGGAACCGAATCGAATCGGCACCCGCAATCGCCGCGTAGACGACCGATGCACTCTTGTCGATACGCGAGACGAACGGCGCCCAGTCTTGCGTCCCGAGTGGCGCGTAAATTTCTTGCACGACGCGACAGCCGCTATCGGTATACGTGCGAGCGAAACCACCAACAGCTTCCCAACCAAAGGCGTAGTCGAGCCCCACGACAACCGCCGTTTTCTTCTTAAGGCGGTTGCACGCATAGTCGCCCATCGGCATCGCGTCTTGCGAACTCGTATAGCTGATGCGAAAGGTTGATGGGTTGGCTTTGCCCTGCGTGAGACCGTCGGCCCCGGCAACGGTGAGAATCAGCGGCGTCTTCTGCCGGTCAACGTAATCGCTAATTCCGTAGGCAACAGCCGAGTTAACGATGCCGACAATCGCGTTGACGTGATCTTGTTCGATAAACTCGTGCGCTTTGGCGAGCGCCGCGTCGGTCGAATTCGCCTCATCGCCAACTTTCGTTGCGATGCGAAATCCCGCGAGCATTCCGCTATGACGATCGAGATAAAACTGAAATCCGGCGTTAACATCGCTTCCAAGCGCGGCGAACGGTCCCGTCGATGGATTGAGAAGGCCGACAGTAAACGTGCCGCGCGTCGGCGCGGTGGCTAGGGCGGGCGCGGTGATGCAAAGTAGAGCAATGAGGGCAGATAAACGACGAATCATCAGATATCAATTCGCCGTTGCGTTTCTGAACCTGCTCGAATTCGTCTTATAATACTTGAAACGTTCGTTTCATCTTCCAAACGAACCAAGATACATTGTCAAGACGGACTTGAGTTCTCGAATCACCGCGGGTCGCGTCCGCTTTGGTGAACCAGCTAGAAGGCGCACTCCGCTGCGGACGATTTCCATCGTCAGACGCACGACGACCAGCCGCTCGGACGTCGCGAGTTTCGGTGCGCGCTCGCTCATGATCGCATCAAGCCGTTGCATGATTTCGTTATCAATCGACGGGTTGAGTTTGATGACGCGCCCCATCAGTTCCGGCAATTCGGGGTGCCGCTCGGCGAAGGCGGCTAACGTGTCCGTGAGCCCGCCAACGAACAGTTCGATCGGCAAGCCTGCGCGAGATGGCTTAAACACCAAGCCTGGCAGTTCGCGCAGGCTATTCGCAACACGCTCGACGAGTGCATCGACGAGTTGTTCTTTGTTCGAAAAGAAGTGATACAGCGACCCAATCCCGGAGCCCGAGCGCTCGGCAACGTCGGTCAGCGTGAGCGCGTCGTATCCGACTTCCGCCAATAACTCCGCTGCAGCCTCAAGTAAGGCCCCGACTCGCCGTTCGCTGCGAGCCTGGACAGGAGTGCGCCGCTGAGGGCTCGAGCGTGAGTTCGAATCAGGCATTGACAAACTTTAGGATACCCTCTATTCTTACGGCAGTCAAATTTGAGGGACTCCTAAAATTTATCCTTGGAGATTGCCGACGCAATGAGTAGCCTAGTCGCAGAGGCCACATCTGAGACCTCCCGTATCGAGCACGGCTGGCGACTCGCTATTATTGCGATCGGCGTGATCCTTGCAACGCTTCTCGAGATGATCGACACCACGATCGTCAATGTCGCCTTACCGAACATCCAAGGCAACCTCGGCGCGACGATCGATGAAGGCACGTACATCATCACCGGGTACATCATCGCGAACGTCATCATCGTTCCGCTTACGCCGTGGCTTCAGGCGCGGTTCGGTCTCAAGCGCTACTATCTCGCCTCGATTCTTCTCTTTACGTTTGCCTCCGTGATGTGCGGGGTATCGGGCTCGTTCGTCGAGCTCGTGATCTGGCGAATCGTGCAAGGTGTCGGCGGCGGCGGTTTGATATCAAGCTCACAAACGATTCTCCATGATATTTTTCCGGCGGATAAGCAAGGCGCAGCGCAAGGCATTTTTGCCGGCGGCGTCATTATCGGTCCAACGCTCGGACCGTTGATCGGCGGCTATATCACCGATAATCTCGACTGGCGCTGGTGCTTTTTTGTCAACGTGCCGATCGCCATCGTTGCTGCGACGACTCTTCTTCTCGTAATGCGTCAAGTCGAGAAACCTCGCAACATGACGATCGACGGCATTGGGGTCGCGCTCCTCGCGACGGGGCTTGGATCCATGCAGTTCGTACTCGATCAAGGAAATCGTAAGGACTGGTTTAGCGACGCCGCTATCTGCGAGTTCTCCGGGCTTGCTGTGCTCGGTCTTCTTGCGTTCGTGTTTTGGGAATTGCGGGCGCAAACGCCGATCATCGATTTACGCGTGCTGCGCTATCCCGGTGTCTGGGCGGGTAGCCTACTCGGTGGAACGCTCGGACTCGCACTTTTCGGAAGCCTCGTTGTCCTACCGCAGTATGCGCAGAGCCAGCTCGGCTTCACAGCGTTCCTGTCCGGACAACTTCTCTCGGTCCGGGCCGTTGCAATGGCACTCTTCCTACCGTTCGGTGCGCGGCTTGCGACGGGCGGCCGAGTTGACCCGCGCGTGCAAATTGGTATCGGCATGGTCTTGCTCGGATTATCGAGTTTGATGCTCGCATCGGTGACGACAGCAGATACGCCTTTTGCAGCGATGATACCATCGCTCATCGTCGCCGGTTTGGGACTTTCCCAGGTGTTCGTTCCGCTGCAGCTCTCCGTCTTCGCCGGACTGAAGCAGTCCGATGTCCCCAAAGCCGCGTCGTTCTTTAATCTAGCGCGCCAGCTTGGCGGGAGCATCGCGACCGCTTTGCTTGTAACGTTGCTCAGCCGAACGACAGCGCAGCATCAGCACGCACTTGCGGGAACCTTAACGCTTGCCTCTTCTTCCATCAACAATTTTCTTCAGCACCACGGCGGTGCTACACCGACGAACTTGCAGCAGCTAAATCAGATCGTTGCATCGCAAGCATCGGCTCTCAGTTATGCCGACGTCGCGCGGATCTCCGGATACACCACGCTCGTCCTGGCGCCGTTCGCCCTCGTACTTCGCCGCTCGTCCACACACGCTGACACCTAGAGGATCGGACACGAATGCACAACCTGAAAAGTACGCCCATCCTTATCGTCGGCGCAGGTCCAACCGGGTTGGTCCTTGCCTTAAGTCTCGCGCGCCGAGGCGTGGCGTTCCGAATTATCGACGAACACGACGGACCTGGCACGGAGTCGCGTGCAATGGGCGTTCAAGCCCGCACGCTGGAATTCTATGCGCAGTTTGGATTTGCGGATGAAGTCGTCTCCCAAGGAATTCCCGCCGACAAGGTCCACTTGCGGCATCACGGGCATGACAATAAAGATCACGAATCCGCTATTTTTCGTCTCAAAAATATGGGCGAAGGCCTCACTCCGTTTCCTTTTATGCTCACCTATCCGCAAGACGTACACGAACGTTTTCTTGAGAGCAAGCTTGCGGATCTAGGCATCGCCATTGAGCGCAACACAACATTATCCGCTCTGTCCCAAGACGCGAACGGCGTCCGGGCGACGGTGCAGAATGGTGGGGAATCGGAGACGATTCTCTCAGATACGTCGTGGGCTGCGACGGCGCGAGGAGCCGTGTCCGCGAAGAACTTCAGCTCGGATTCTCCGGCGGCACCTACAAGCAGCTCTTCTACGTAGCCGACGTGAAGATCGACCGCGGCTTTGACAAGGACATCTACCTCAACCTCGGTGCCAACAGCTTTGTCATCATGATGCCCGTTCGCGCAAGCGGAATGCAGCGACTTATCGGTTTGGTTCCTATCGACCTCGACGGCCGCAAGGACGTTACATTCGAGGACTTCCGCGGCGGCGTCGAGGGATTGATGGAACTCCGTGTGACCGAAGTGAATTGGTTCTCGACGTACCGGGTTCACCATCGCGTCGCCGACCATTTTCGGGTCGGGCGCGCCTTCATCGCGGGCGACGCGGGCCATCTTCATAGCCCGGCGGGAGGCCAAGGTATGAACACCGGTATCGCCGATGCCATCAATCTCGGTTGGAAGATTGCCGATGTCGTGCGTGGTCGCGCGAATCCCGTAATTCTGAACAGCTACGAGTCCGAGCGGATACCATTTGCACGGCGGCTTGTCGCGACCACCGACCGCGCTTTCGGCGCAATGGTCACGGGCGGACTGTATGGCGACATTTTCCGGAACTGGGTAGCGCCGAACTTCATCGGGGCGGCCATGCAGTTTGAAGCAACGCGCCATGCCGCGTTCCGCGCGCTTTCACAAATCGCCATTAGCTATCCGGAGAGTATGCTGAGCATCGGCGAGGCGGGACTTCGCGCCGGCGATCGATTGCCTTGGGTTTGCGATGGCGAGCGCGACAACTTCGAGCTACTCACCTCGCTTGATTGGCAAGTGCACGTCTATGGCGAGCCCGAGAGCGGACTCGGTCAGACGTGCCAAGGACTTGGCGTAGCACTCCATATTTTGCCCTGGAGCAATACGGCTCAGCATGCGGGCGTGCAGCGGAACGCGACTTATCTGATCCGACCGGATGGCTACGTCGCGCTCGCCTCGCATACGAAGACGCCTGCAAAGTTGCAGGCCTATGCAGCGCGATTTTTTCTCACGATGGCCGAGCCGACCGACCAGCCCACAAGAGCTAGTGGGCGCGCTACGAAATAATACTTGAAACGATCGTTTCAACCTGATACGATCGGCGAGCGATGCCGCGCGCTATCGATGGACAAATCCGCGAGGACCTACTCGAAGCGATCGTCCATGCCGTCGACAATCTTGGGCTGGCGGATTTTTCGCTGCGCCCGCTCGCGGAAGCGATCGGGTCGAGCCCTCGCACCATTCTCTATCATTTTGGTTCAAAGGAGCAATTGATAGCCGAGATCATCGCGTTCGGTCGCAAGCGGCTGGAGACGCTGTTCTTCGATTGGGCCCGTGCGAGCGACGGCTACGACCTCCGTGACGCGCTGCGCCGCGTGTGGAGCTGGCTAACAGCCTCGCGACGCCGGGCCTTCATCAAGCTATTTTTCGAATTCACGACGGTCGGCATGCGCGACCCGCGTGGACACGGACGAGCCGTCGGCCAGCTTTACGCCGGGTGGCGCGAGCTCTTCGAGCTAGAATTCACGCGCCGCGGCTTGAGTCGCGAACGCGCAACACTCCTGGCTTCGCTCGTGCTCGCAACGATTCACGGGTTATTACTGGATTTGATCACGACCGGCGACCGCGCACGTGTCGATCGCGCGTTCGCCTCGTTTATCGCCGCTATCGAGCTGCCGGTTACGAAAACGCGTTAATGCCGGTAAGCGCCTGACCTAGCACCAGCATGTGCACTTCGCTTGTGCCCTCGTACGTAAGAACGGTCTCGAGATTCGCCATATGGCGCATCACGGGGTAGTTCGTCGTGATGCCGTTCCCGCCGAGGATCGTTCGCGACTCCCGCGCGATGGCGATGGCGTCGCGCACGTTGTTGAGTTTGCCGAAACTCACTTGCTCGGGTTTAAGGCCCGTCGCGTCTTTCGTGCGGCCGAGGTGCATGGCGACGAGAAGCGCCTTCTCGTAGGCAACTTGCATGTTGGCGAGCTTCTCTTGCGTGAGCTGGAAAGCGGCAAGCGGCTTATTGAATTGTTTGCGCGTGGTCGCGTAATCGAGCGCCGTTTCGATGCACGTGCGCGCGGCGCCGACGACGCCCCAGATGATCCCGTAGCGAGCTTCGTTCAAACACGAGAGCGGCCCGCGCAAGCTCTTCACGCCCGGCAGCACCGCATCCGCCGGAAGCCGCACGTCGTGCAATTCATATTCTGATGAAACCGACGCGCGCAGCGAGAGCTTATTATCGATGCCTCGCACCTCGAACCCGGGACTGTCGGTCGGCACGATGAAGCCGCGAATGCCGTCATCCGTTTTCGCCCACACGATCGCGATCTGAGCGATTCCCGCGTTCGTGCTCCAGCGTTTGTAGCCGTCGAGAATCCAGTCGTTGCCGTCCCGTCGTGCGCGTGTCGTCATCGCGCCGGGATCGCTTCCGGCCTCCGGTTCGGTCAAACCGAAGCAGCCGATGATCTCGCCGCGCGCCATCGCCGGCAGATAGTGGTTCTTCTGCTCTTCGCTTCCGAACGCGTGAATGGCGGTCATCGCAAGCGACCCTTGCACCGAAGCAAAACTCCGAACGCCAGAGTCGCACGCTTCGAGTTCCATGCAAACGATGCCGTAGTCGACCGCGCTCTGACCGGGGCACCCGTAGCCCGCAAGATGCGTCCCAAGCAAACCCCGCTTCCCGAATTCCGTCGCCAGTTCGCTCGGAAAGACACCGCGCGCATACCAGTCTTCGATGCGCGGGCTAAGGGACGAACGCACGAATCCGCGGACCCGGTCGCGCAGCGCGCGCTCCTCCGTTGAAAGCAAACCCTCAAGGCCGAGGATACTCGGGTCAGCGTGGGTGGGCGTCGTGAGGGTCGTCATAGGCGGCTCTTCGCTATCGAACGGCTCCACCTCTAGTCCCAAGCAGGACCGATTGCCGAGGGGAATCGTTCTCCTGAGCAAAGGCGTCTATTGTTTCATGGGGGTGTCATGTTCTCTGCGCGGTTTTTTGTGCGTTCACGGTCGATGCGATCACTTTTCCGATTTATAGCGCTTGCGGCGATCCTGCTGAGCGCTCGGGCGATTCCGGCGGCGGCGGCGGTTAACGCCTCCGCCGCATTCGTGGGCGCGACAACGAGCGCCGCGCCGCCGACAACGGGATCGCTCGATGATCTCACATCGCCCCTTTGGCAAAAGGCGCTGCGCGCATCGTCGTTTCAGAATTTCACCACGCGCATGGGTACCGATGAAACCGAGGTCTCACTCGTCTTCGGGCCGGATTCGATTTACTGCGCGTTCGTGGTGCACCAGTCCCACGAATCCACTTGCCAAACAAACGACCAACGGTGTGGGTCTGGGTCTCGACGACTACGTCGCGATCATGTTCGACACGAGCGGCAACGGGACCAATCAATACTTCTTCGAATCGACGCCGGCCGGCGTGCGGTATCAATCCGCGAGCGAGTCGACGCGCTACAATCCGCAATGGACGGCATTTGCAAACATCGATGGCGATCGCTGGCTTGCCGAACTCGTCGTCCCGTATCGATTCATGCGCGGAAACGAAAGCACGTGGCGCGTGAATTTCGCCCGCTGGAGCGCGAAGACGCTTCAACTTACCACCTGGGCTTACGACCGCAACATGGACACCCCGTTCGATGAGACATTTTGGCCCAAGGTCTCAAACGGCCCGGCGCTTGCCCATCAAATCGCCCGACCGACGGCGCAGATTTACGGTTTGAGCTCGAGCGGTCGGGATGCCCGCGTGTTCGAGGGTTCTGCCGGAGAACTCAAATCGCTTCAGGGCCGCACCGTTGGAATCGATGCGAAAATTCCCATTACCTCGGGCCTCAACTTCGATGGGACGTTGAACCCCGACTTTTCGAATCTCGAGAACGATCAGCAGATCATCGCACCGCAAGAATTCCGGTATCAGTATTCGGAGTACCGGCCGTTCTTCACCCAAGGCGCGAACTATTTGCCCGCTAGCGATGTCTTCTACTCGCCGAGCATCGGCGTCTTCGATCACGGCGAAAAGATCGAAGGGCAAATCGGCCATTACGGCCTCGGGGTGCTCAACGTCGGTCGCTTTGGTTCATCAGACCGGGCCTATTCGCTCGCCTACACCGCGGCGAATCAGGAGACGACGGTCTCCTTTACCGGCGCCCAAGCCGTGCGACCGAACGGCACCGACACCGTCAACGAAATTTCGCTCTTCAATCAGAATCTCGCATCGCAAATCGGATACGGCGCGACAACGGCAATTGAGTCGGGAGCGCTGACGAGCGATTCCGCACAAGCCCGCAAGTCGACTGCATATGCTAGCGTGAATAAGGCGAACTACTACGCCGGCGTCACGTATACACACGTCGGTCCCGATTTCAATCCAACCGACGCATTCACCCAGCAATCCGACGTACGCGGACCGTCGATCTATGGCGGTCTCACATCGACGCCGAATACGAAGGCGTCAATTCGAAACATGTCCATCGGCGCCTACGGGGACCGCTATATCGATCGGTCAGGCGCCGTTCGAGAATCCGACGCTAGCCTTTACGGCAGTTTGACGTTCAAGAACCGATTGAGCTTCGGATTCTCGCAATCGACAAGCACGCTGCGGTCATACACCGATTATTATCCAATATATAGCGATGGAACGACCTCGCCGTATAACCAAACCAGTGTTTCGACATCTTATCGAAGCGGCACGCCCGACAATGCGAGCCTTGCTTATTCGTGGGGCAACTTTTCCTCGATGTACGTGCAGCAACTACGCGCTTCGGTAAGCCACCAATTTAGTCAGCGCTATAGCGCGAACGTTGTCTACAACCAAGTTGACGAACGCAGTTTCGTGGGCCTCGCCGATGGTCAGATTCTTCGCCGTATCTCGCTGCGCGGCGCGCTCGCGCGCGATCAAACGCTCGACGTCGCCTATCGAACGATCGTCGGTACCGGCGGGTTCTCTCGGCCCGGACAAAATTTTGCTCTAGGCTATTTTCGACGATTTAAAAGCGGGAGCACGTTACAAGCGGAGATCGGCAGCCCGGCGGCATCGCACACACTCGATCGCTACGTTCTTAAATACGTGCTCTTTCTCGGTTCAGGCGCTGGTCAGTAGCGCAACGAGGAAACCGCTCTCGTACACGCAACGACGCTGACAAAGCCGCTTCTTCGAGAGGGTGATCGATGCGCTTCCTCGTTTCTGTTGTCGCGTGTGTTGTCGTCATGAGCGCGAGCGCAAGTGCGCAGCCGGTACCGATGACGTCGGCCCCACTGCCGGCGCCCAGCCCCGGCATGTATGTGCGACAGACAAGCACGATTCTTCCGCTCCTTCAAATCACGGTCCAAGGCCGCTCCGTCCTGCGCGTACCGGCCGATGGCGTCCGAGTCGAGGCGTTTGTCAACGGCATCTCCGACGCTGCGGATGAGGATACGATTGTCGCGCGTCTCCGAGCGGGCGGACTGGAGTCGCCGCAGATCCTCACGCCATCGTATTTTGGGAATCAAAATTCACCGACGATCGTGCGCGCGCTTCTGCGCCGACCGACGCCACAGCGTATCGACGCTCTTGCGAAGCTGGCGGCATCGATCCTTGCCGAGCGCCCGGGGCTCAAACTGCAAAACGGCAACTTGGTTCCGTTCCTCGACGATTGCAACGGTGCTGAATCAAAGCTCCGACGCGCAGCAATCGACGACGCACGCCGCAGGGCGCTCGAAATCGCGCAAGCCGCGTCAGTTACGCTCGGTCAGATTACTAGCGTCAACGAACTCACGCCGCCATTTTGTCCGACGGGTTCGCCGGTATCCAATACCTTCGGCGGCGGCGGAGGCGGCGTCGGCGGAATCGAACGCGAGCCCGCCGTTTACTTAAATATGAGCGAGAGCGTCACGTTTTCGATCTTGCGATAGCGCGAGACGAGCGCCCGAAAGCAAGGACTTTCACAGCACCGGTCATTTGCGATGCACGCCGCGCGACGTCTTGCGCGACGTAACGTGCAGCGAGATCGGCTACCGTTTGAGGACGCGCGTCATTTTTTCGAAGAGTCCGTCGATCGCGCGTTCGTGCTGATCCTGAATGCGCTTCCAAAACATGCGCCCTTCGAGATCCGATAGCGTGGCGACAACCCGATGCGTGATCACCGTTTTTTTGCCGTCGATGCTCAAGTAAAAACCGTGCGTGCCGTCGACGCCTTCGTTGTCGATGCGCCACACGATCTTCTCTTCAGGCACGACTTCATCGAGCACGGCGTGGACACCCAAGTGCCACTCTTCGGTCTTCCCCGGATCGAGCGGCCCCGCGGAGCGCATGAACGGCTGTGAGGCGAACGGCCAGACGGCATCGCCCGAGGTTCCCATCTCAGAGAGTAACTGGAATATGCGGCGGGGGGTCCCGCTCAGCGTGCGTGTCATTGCGACATCGATCGGTATCGGCATGGCGCATGGTTCTTACCAAGCCAACGGATGCATCCCCTCGCACGACGAGATTAATGGAAAATTAGTGCTGGGGAGACGGGATGGGCAAGGGCTTGCAGAAGCAAGTCGGGCGTGGTAATCTTCTCGCAACTAAAGAATTAGTATCTGGAGGCCAGCGTGAGGCGTCTCGCTATCGGCGGACTTGTAGCACTCGAGTTGTTGCTCTTCATCGCGATCGTCAAGACTTCGGTTCTCGCCGTTTTCCCGCACCACCAGGCCTCGCTCGCCGCCACTCGGGCGATCGAGTTCACGATCCCCGGACCCCGCGTTGCGTATCGCGTCTGCCTCTTCTGCACGAGCAGCGAGATCGACGGCGCGCCGCTTGTCGGACGACATAAAATCTTGCTCATCGCGCCGCTTCGCGATTCGAGTTAGCTTCTAAGGTCGGTTCGCGAACTGATCCACGGCGTCATGTAGCGCGTTTTCCATAAGCTGCGTCATGCCGGCTGCAACGTTCGTGCCGTGGTGGACTTTGTTTGACGTCGTGTACGTATGCCACGCAACGTGACCACTGCAATCGATCAAGTAGAGCTTGAGCCGCGCGCGCAGCGGCGATGCATCGAACGCCCCGGACGCTGAGACAACGCCGCCGATCACCGGGATAAAACCCGTGAGATTGCGTTCCTTACTCTGCTCGAATTTGAATTGACCGACGATGACGCCGTCGCCGTGGTACTGCGCGCAGAGTTTACTCGCCGAACCGACCGCTTCGATCGCGTCGATCGGGGTCGATACCGCCGAGCGAATGCGTCGTTCGGAGAGATTGTTCGTCAGATCCGTCGTCGCGTCGCGCGAGAGCGGATCGGTATCGCCCGGTTCGCCGAACGGGACGACGACATAGAGCGGTGACTCATTAAACGCGCGCACCGGCTCGCAGACGCCCATCCAAGCAGCGATTGCGATAAGCGCGAAAGCAAGAGATCGAACGAGCGTTTGCGGCCCCATGTGTTTCCTAAACGTACGCCCTCGAGCGCTCGTTCCCATGTGCGAATGAAGGCAGCGAACCCGTACCCACAAGGTCCCATGGGGAAAGGGATTACTTGGTTCGCGGCTACACGTAATGGTTGCCTCGTACAGCAGTTGAGGCACCGCCGTGAACGCCACGGAAGGGACACGATATGAAGAAATTATTCGCCCTTGGATTCTCTGCGCTCCTTAGCATGGTTTGCTTTAGCCAACCCGCCCAGGCCGCCGGTACAATGACCGTGGTCAACAATTCCAAGTACGATCTGACCGGAAGCATCAGCTACCACACGGCGCTCTGCAAAGACGACAAAATCCACATTGCGGGACGCGGTAAGTGGACCGTCAAATCCGGCCTCTGCGCCGTGAAAGGTTCGTCTTTCTCACTGAAGGACGCACAAGGTGTCGATCATGCTTGCGCGTATGGAACTTCGTCGAGAACGGCATCGAACTTTGCGCTCTACCATCGGACGACCATCCCGAACGCGTTCTGCGAAGTCAAAAACGACCGCCCGAACTTCTAAGGCAGAACAGAAAAGAGCCGCCCCAGAGGGCGACTCTTTTTCTTTGCGCTGAACCGCGAGTTAGGCTTTGAGTTCGATGTCGACGCCGGCCGGGAGATCGAGGTGCATGAGCGCATCCATCGTCTTCGGTGAAGCCTGGAGTATGTCGATCAGGCGCTTATGCGTGCGCATTTCGAAATGCTCGCGGCTCTTCTTGTCGACGTGCGGCGAACGCAGCACGCAGACCCGGTTGATTTCCGTCGGCAAGGGCACGGGACCGCTCACGAATGCGCCGGTGCGCTTCGCCGTATCCACGATCCGCTCGGCACTCTGATCGAGTACGCGATGATCGTAGGCCTTGAGTCGGATCCGGATCTTCTGCTTCGCCATGGTTTGCTTTCTACTACTCGGAGACGCTGGTAACGACGCCCGCGCCGACGGTACGACCGCCCTCGCGGATTGCGAAGCGGAGGCCTTCTTCACACGCGATCGGCGTGATCAGTTCGACATCCATCGACACGTTGTCGCCCGGCATCACCATCTCGACGCCCGTCGGAAGCTGAATCGTACCGGTCACGTCCGTCGTGCGGAAGTAGAACTGGGGACGATAGTTTCCGAAGAACGGCGTGTGGCGTCCGCCCTCTTCTTTTGAGAGGACATAGACTTCGGCTTTGAACTTCTTGTGCGGCTTGATCGAACCGGGCTTCGCAAGCACCTGGCCGCGTTCGATGTCGTTCCGCTCGATGCCGCGCAGCAGCACGCCGACGTTGTCGCCTGCGATGCCCTGGTCGAGCAGTTTGCGGAACATTTCGATACCGGTGACGGTCGATTTGCGCGCTTTTTCCTGAAGTCCGACGATTTCGATTTCTTCGCCGACCTTGATGATGCCGCGTTCGATTCGGCCTGTGCCGACGGTGCCACGACCCGTGATCGTGAAAACGTCTTCAACCGGCATCAGGAACGGACGGTCCACGGCGCGTTCCGGCGTCGGGATGTACTTGTCGACGGTATCCATGAGCGCGAACACGGGATCTGCATCCTTGTCGCCGCGCTTGCCGGAGCTCTGGAGCGCCTTGAGGCCCGAACCACGAACGATCGGAATGTCGTCTCCCGGATACTCGTAGCTCGAGAGCAGTTCGCGAACTTCCATCTCGACGAGTTCGAGCAGCTCTTCGTCATCGACCATGTCCACTTTGTTGAGGAACACGACGATGTACGGAACGCCGATTTGCTTCATGAGCAAGATGTGCTCGCGCGTCTGCGGCATCGGTCCGTCGGTCGCCGAAACGACGAGGATCGCGCCGTCCATCTGCGCTGCGCCCGTGATCATGTTCTTAATGTAGTCGGCGTGCCCGGGGCAGTCGACATGTGCGTAGTGACGGGTCGCGGTCTCGTACTCTTGGTGCGAGATCGCGATCGTAATGCCGCGCTCTTTTTCTTCAGGGGCATTGTCGATGTCATCGACGTTGCGCTTCTGAATGTTCGAATTCTCGGTCGCAAGGCAGTTGATGATCGCTGCGGTGAGCGTCGTCTTGCCGTGGTCGACGTGACCCGTCGTTCCGATGTTGACGTGGGGTTTGCTGCGGTCGAATTTCGCCTTTGCCATTTGTTACTGTCGCTGTTCCTTTGGTTTGCTTTTGCGTTTTTAAGGCGCTAGTGCGCCCCCCACGCAAAAGCGTGGGGCGAGGGGTCACTGGGAGCCGAGGTCTACGCTGCGGGCTTTTTACCCGAAGCTTTGGCCACGATTTCTTCTTCGACGGATTTCGGCGCCTTCTCGTAGTGCGAGAACTCCATCGTGTAGTTGGCGCGACCTTGCGTTTTGGAACGCATGTCGGTCGCGTATCCGAACATCTCGGAGAGCGGAACGTTGGCCTTGATGACCTGGGCACCACCGGGTGCTTCTTCCGTTCCCTGAATCACGCCGCGGCGGCTGTTCAAGTCGCCAATCACATCGCCCATGTATTCCTTGGGCGTGGTCACTTCGACCCCCATGATTGGTTCCTTGATGATCGGACCGGCGGCGCGGTTGGCTTCTTTGAACGCCATCGAGCCAGCGATTTTGAACGCCATTTCCGAGGAGTCGACGTCGTGGAAGCTGCCGTCGATCAAGGTCGCCTTGAAGTCGAGCACCGGATAGCCTGCGAGCACACCGCTCTGCGACGCTTCGCGAATACCCTCGGAGGCCGGCTTGACGAATTCCTTGGGAATCGATCCGCCGACGATCTTGGATTCGAACACGAAGCCCGAACCCGGTTCGCCGGGCTCGACGCGAATCGTGACGTCGCCATACTGGCCTTTGCCGCCCGACTGACGCACGAATTTGCCTTGCTTTTCGACGGTCTTCGTGATCGCTTCTTTGTACGCGACCATCGGCTTACCGACGTTGGCTTCGACTTTGAATTCGCGCTTGAGACGATCGACAATGATCTCGAGATGCAGTTCGCCCATGCCGCCGATGATCGTCTGCTGGGTTTCTTCGTCCGTCCGCATGCGGAACGTCGGATCTTCTTGCCCGAGGCGCGAGAGCGCAATGCCCAGCTTATCCTGGTCGCCTTTGGTCTTCGGCTCGATGGCCTGGAAGATGACGGGCTCCGGGAATACGATGTTCTCAAGGATGATCGGCTGCTTCTCATCGCAGAGCGTGTCGCCCGTGCGCGTATCGGTCAGACCGACGGCCGCCGCAATGTCGCCCGCGCCGATCGCGTCGATATCTTCGCGATGGTTGGCGTGCATCCGCAGAATGCGGCCGATGCGTTCTTTCTTGCCGGTACGCGCGTTGTAGACGTACGTGCCTTTTTCAAGGATGCCCGAGTACACGCGGAAGTACGTCAAGTTGCCGTACGGATCGGTTGCGATCTTGAAGGCAAGCGCGGCGAAGGGTTCTTTGTCGTCCGCTTTGCGCGTGATCGGCGCATCGTCGTTCTTGGGATCCATGCCGGTGATGACTTTCGCGTCGATCGGCGAGGGTAAGAAGTCGACAACCGCGTCGAGCAGCGGCTGAACGCCTTTGTTCTTGAAGGCCGATCCGCACATCATCGGGAGCACGTCGCCGGCGATCGTCGCCTTGCGCAGTGCCGACTTCAAACGGGCAACCGGGATTTCTTTGCCGTCGAAAAACAGCTCGAGCAACTCATCGTCTTGTTCGGCGATCGCTTCGATCAGTTCCTGACGCCACTTCTGCGCGACGACTTTGAGTTCGCCATCCACATCGGTGTCCGAGTCCATGACGGAACCGGCATCGTCGGTATAGATGATCTTCTTCATGGTGAAGAGATCGACAACGCCGAGGAATTCCGCTTCGGCGCCAATCGGCACTTGGATCGGAACGGCGCGCGCGCCGAGGCGTTCGCGCACTTTCGCGACGCAATTGAAGAAGTCAGCACCCATGCGGTCCATCTTGTTCACGAAGATGATGCGCGGGACTTTATACTTGTTGGCCTGACGCCACACCGTCTCGGACTGCGGCTGCACGGCGGCAACCGAATCGAAGAGCGCGACGAGTCCGTCGAGCACGCGAAGCGAGCGTTCAACTTCGACCGTGAAGTCAACGTGGCCAGGCGTGTCGATAATATTAATACGCGTGTCGCGCCACGTGCAGGCGGTCGCAGCAGAGGTGATCGTGATGCCGCGTTCTTGCTCTTGAACCATCCAGTCCATGGTGGCCGCGCCATCGTGGACTTCGCCGATTTTGTGCGTACGGCCGGTGTAGAACAGAATACGCTCGGTCGCAGTCGTCTTGCCGGCATCGATGTGTGCAGCGATGCCGATGTTGCGCGTCTGTTCGAGCGGGAATTCGCGGAGTTGCGTCGTGGTGGTGGCAGCCATAATCTCTTACCAGCGGTAGTGGGCGAAGGCTTTGTTGGCTTCCGCCATCTTGTGCGTGTCGTCGCGCTTCTTCACCGAAGCGCCCAAGTTGTTCGCAGCGTCCATCAGTTCGCCCGCGAGCTTCTCTTCCATCGAACGGCCGGGACGTTTGCGCGCGAAATTGATCAGCCAGCGCATCGCCATCGCCTGACGACGATCGGGACGGACTTCCATCGGAACCTGATAGGTGGCACCACCGACGCGGCGGGGGCGCACTTCGACCAGGGGCATCGCGTTGCCAAGTGCTTGGGTGAAGACGTCCATCGGGTCGCGGCTCATCTTCGTTTCGATGATGGCGAGGGCATCATAGGTGATGCGTTCCGCAGTGGACTTCTTGCCCATGAGCATCACCTTATTGATGAAGCGCGAGAGCACTTTCGAATTAAACTTCGGATCCGGGAGAATGGGTCGCTTTGCGACGGGTCCCTTACGCGGCATGGACGTCTACCTTACTTCTTGGCGTTCCGCTTGGCGCCATATTTCGAGCGGCCTTGCTTGCGATTGGCGGTACCCGACGTATCGAGCGTTCCGCGAATGATGTGATAGCGCACGCCCGGGAGATCCTTGACGCGACCGCCGCGGATCAGCACGACGCTGTGCTCCTGAAGATTGTGGCCGATGCCCGGGATGTAGGCGGTCACTTCCTCACCATTGGTGAGGCGGACGCGCGCCACTTTCCGCAGAGCCGAGTTCGGCTTCTTGGGGGTGATGGTCTTCACTTGCGTGCAGACGCCGCGGCGTTGCGGGTTGCCGGCAACGTCGAACGTCCGCAACGGCAAATCGGGGTGGCCCGGTTTCGGTCCCGTCTGTACGACGCGGAACGCCGGGGTCTTCACCTTTTTGTCAATCTTCTCGCGGCCCTTACGGACCAGCTGACTAATCGTCGGCACGCAGTCTCTCTTCCACACACAAAATGGGCCACACCATCGGTGGGCCGGAACCTTCGCAGTATAGCAATCTTTGGGGTCCGCCGTCAACGGCAGGGCTACCTTACGGGATGGCTTGCTTCTTCACACATCGCTGATGGATGGCGAGAAACTGCCGGGCGACCACGTTCTCGCTCGCGCGAACCCCGTATGCGAGGCGCTCGGCAAGCGAAATGCGTTGCTCTCCGTGAAACGCCGTCGTTGGCTGAGCGTCGTCGGCTTTGCGATCGCGTGGACGCGGCCAATCTCGGGGAAGTCGCTGGGAGCGGGCGTCGGCGTCTCGGGCGCTCCCGCAAGCAGCATCGCGAGAATCGGTACGGCGAACCCGACACCCACTAGGTCACTTTCCTTGGCAGCTCCGTGCAATTCCGTAGAACGTCTTCGCAACCACTTCTTCGTTCGCTTTTACGCCCGCAGCGAGTTGGCCGGTCCAATCCTGGATAGTGGCCACGTCCGCGAGCGGGATCTTTCCGCGGATGGCCGGCATCCCCGGCGGCGGCTCGTCCGACCGGCCGCCCTGAGCGGATCTCAAGACACCCATGGCCTTGATTTCCTCGCGCATGACGAATTGGTTGAGGAGCGCTGCGCGGTTGATCTGCGAGTCGTAGAGCGATTGGAGCTGAGCACGCTCGGCCCGCACGCTAGGATCGGGAATATCGGAGGCGAATCGCGGGTCGCCGAGGGCATCGGCGATCACTTTGGCGTGCTGAAGCAGCTTCGTTTTGTCCTGGCCAAGCTTACTCAGGAGATATCTGCGCTTTGCGTCCGAATCCGGCTGCGCATCGCTTTCGTCGTCTTTCCCGCCCACGTAGCCGGTCAAGTTCTTCGACGCCGCAGCGAACTGCCGATCGGCGGCGCGCGCGGCGGTAAACGCGGGAATCGCAAGGTCGCGCATGACCGCGCAGGACGGGCTCATCGCCCGGACCCGTCCGATCTCCGGGAAATCCAATGGGGCTGGCTGTAACATCAGCCGGCCCGGCAAAGATCAGCAAGAGGGCAAGCGCACCGATCATCCGGGCCTACTTTGCCTGGCAGTTCTTGGCGATCGAAAAGAACGTTCGGGACACGGCCTCTTCGTTCGATTTGACGGAGGCCGAAATCTGGCCGGTCCAATCGCGAATCGACTCCGCGTCCGCATAGCCGATCCGGCCGTTCAGTTTGGGCATGCCAAGGGGCGTTGTCGTCTCGCGCGGCTCGGGAGTCTGGAGCGGCTGACCGCCACGGCGGCCCTTGAAGGCGTCCGTGTCCCCGACTCCGCGTAGTGCGACCGTGTTCTGCTCGCGCATAACGAACTGGTTGAGCTCACTTGCTCGGGTGATTTGCGATTCGTACAGCGCCTCGAGTTGCTTGCGCTCCGCAATCACCGCGATATCCGATGTGTCGGCGAGACGCCGGTCGCCAAGCGCGTCGGCGATGACCTTGGCGTTCTGCAGCATCTTCGTATTATCCATGCTCAGCTTCGCTAGACGAAACTCCCGAATGGCCGGTGGCTCGGGGTTGTATTTGCTGTCGTCGGCGATCGCCTTAACATACTCCGGCAAATTCTTCGAGACGTTATCGAAGTGGCCATCCGCCTCTTTTGCCGCCTTGAACGCGGGAATCACCAGATCGCGCATCGCGCCACAGGCCGGCGAGATCGCGCGAACCCGACCGATTTCGGGGATATTGCTCGACGCTTGCGGTTGCGGGCTCGTATCCGGCATCGGCGGAGCAAAGGCGAGGAGAAGGGCAAGAAGGGCTACCATGACGGCACAAATTCGCGTCCGGTCCGGTAGCCCCTAGAAACGCAAGCGCCGCGCTTAGTGGCGGCGGCTCGGATCGACCAAATGGAGCGCGCGTTTGGCAGCGACTTCCATCTCGGCCTGCGTCCAGTTCTTGTTTCCGTCGATGCCGGTGCCCATGTCCGAGAGATCGTTGCCGACTTCGAGATCGACGGTCACGGCGACCGGAAAACCATCGATTCGTGCGGCGGGTGCGTGCAAATCCACGTGTACTCCTTACAATGGGGTATTTTACGCGATCTTCTTCTCGCACGCCAAATCCCCCGGCGTGAATCATTTGCCACGCCGTGCGGTATATCGGGCATCACCGCTCGGAGGGAACTACCTTGCGTCGTCCGATTCTCACCACCCGATTCGCCTGGATCATTGCCGCAGTCGTCGGCATCTTGGCCGTCGCCCACATCGACCATCACGGCGCGAACGCGCAGACCATCACGATCTCGTCAGCCGACTCCGATGCGATTCGCGAAGCGGCTCGCGATACCGCGCGCGAACAAACCGATTCTCTGCGGTCTGCGGCGCAAGACCGTGTCGATGCCGCGCGCGAAGCCGCTGATGCGGCGCGCGAACAAGCAGAAGCCTTTCGCGATCAAGCGCGCGACAACGCTGAGGCAATGCGCGAGGCGGCTCGCGCCGAACGCGATGCCCTGCGCGAAGAGGCGCGTGCGCTGCGCGACGCACACCGTGCGCCGCACATCCGCATCACGATTCCATCGACGATCGACATCGACACGAATTCGTAGCCGCGATTTCGCACGATCCGGGCTTTATCGCGCGATGCCGTAGTCGATCGGCTTAAACGCATAGTTGTTGGACTGTTCGGCAGAACACGCCGTCAGTCCAATAATTAAGTCCATCTCCGCACGCAGGACGATGCGCTCGCCCGCGCGCGAGAGCGGCGGACGAACGATGAGCGCTCCGCTCGCGTCGATTTCGACGTTCATGAAGAGATTGAACGTGGAGGGAATCGCATCCGGCGCGATCCCGAACGGTTGCAAGTGCTCGCAGAGGTTCTCAAAACAGCTCGGATGCGGCCCGTGCTCGCCATAGATGATGGCAAACGTCTCGCGGCTGCAAGGCGTAAGCAAGAAATCGTGTCGCCCGACGTCATCGCGGAGAATCGTGAACATCGGCGTGCTTCGATTCGAGTACAACACATGCCCCGTTGTCAGCGCGATCGTGCTTGCATAATCGATCGATCGACCGGAGGACAGCACCGCTCGCGGGTCGGCGCGATCGAACGCGATGAGGTCGGCAACTTGTTCGCCCATCGGGTCGACGACGTGCAATTCTTCACCGCGTGCTAGCAAAAATGCCGTGCCGGACTGCGGCGCGATGCGGCTTAGGGACGGCGAGAGAACGGACATGCCCAGTCATCCTCCACCGGACGCCCCGAATATTGACGCGCCTCCGAACGTTCGCCAAAATTCGCTAAGTTGGCGTTGATCGAACCATCGAGTTCGGTTTCACGCGATCGAATCTGTCGCTGCAGACCCGCGAATTGCCCTTTATCGCGCAGATTTTCAAATTGCTCGTGCGCGTTGAAAACGAGCGTCGGCCAGGCAAATCGGCGCGCGCTGCGTGTCGCCAGTGGATGCATTCCCACGATGAAAAACGCCTGACCGGCAATGCTAAATGAGAAATCGCCGTCGTGCGGATCGTCTGAAACGCGCTCGTCCCAGGAATGATGCGGTCGATCGAGCGCGTGCAACAACTCGAGTTGACGCCACAACTGTTCTTCGAAGGCCGCTTCCCCCGCAATCGAGCGATCGCGGAAGATCGCAACGAACGTTGTGAAGTCACCTTCGAATCCCCGGCGCTCTTCAGCAAAGGCATACAGGTCGCGCGCGAGGCCTTCGCTTACGGCGGGATCGGCAAGCGATTCATACACGCCGACGCGATACGTCCCGCGCCGAATGGCGGCCTTTGCACCCAGACACGAAAATCGCTCATCGAGTACGAACGTGCGAAACGCCGCGTGGGCGACGCGAGCAAACGGCGAGACGGGCGCCGTTTCGAGCAGGCGCACGAGTTCACCGGATGTAGCGCCGCTATAGCTTGAGTGCGCGCGGGCGGCGTCGCTGCCAAATGGGTTGCTCGACCAAACGGATTGCAAGTATTCGAGCGCGGAGGTTCCAGAATTCACCCAATAGTTCTACCCCGCTCTCGTCCGTCCAATCCTCCGATGTAGCAGGGCTTTGTTCGGGTGCTTTCAAGTCCCCATTCGTGGAATTACGACTGCTTGACGAAATATTTGCAATCGTGCGGATGGGAGCCGGTCAACCGGTCCCACCCTGGGTCGGCGGTACGGATTTGCTTGCGGTTGTCCGCACACGGCGCGAGCTTTCGATCGTCTGCCGTGATGATGCCGTGCCGGCGACGCACACCGAAGTCCAGCGCAATTTCCGCGGGCTCGCGGTCACCGGGACGCTGGATTTCACGTTGACCGGCATCATCGCCGATCTCGCGCGCCCCCTCGCCGATGCGGGCATCTCGATCTTCGGCATCTCGACGTACGACACCGACCATATCCTCGTGCGCGCCGACCAGCTCGAACACGCGCAAGCCGCTCTGCGCGCGGCCGGACACACGTTTCGTGAGGACCGGACGCCCGCTTAAAAGCGAGCGATCAATTCTGCAACTTCGTCGGGTGCCTCAACGGGCAGATTGTGACCGACGCCGCGCAACCCGACGAAGAGCGCACCGCGAATGGGCTCGACGACATCGCGACGTAGTCGAGCAGGCGGTGCGAGCGGATCGCCATCGGCACCCATCACGGCGGTCGGTAAGGTGATCGCACCAAGACGGTCGCTAAAGTCTGCCGCTCGACCGCGGTCGTACCATCCAAACCACGCTTCCCGCTGGGCGAGAAGTGCATCTTCGGTGAGGCGGAGCATCGTATCTTGTGCGACTGCGCGTACCATTGCCGCGCGCTGGAAACGTTCGATGCGAAGGCGCGATCCGAACGCCTCCTCGGCGAGCGCGCGATGCTTCGGATTCATTGCAAACGCACGCGCACTGCCGGGAGCCAGCAACACGAGTCGCTGAAGGTTTCCCGGCGGATCGAGAGCCACGAACTGCGCCACCTTACCACCCATCGAATGCGCGACGATCGTCACCGGCGCATCGATGCTCGCGAGCACGGCGCGTAGATCGGCAGCGTACCCATCGAGGTCGTGTCCATCGAGCGGACGATCGCTGATGCCGACCCCCCGAAAATCCATCGCGTGAATCGTGAAACGATCGAGATCGATGCGATCCATGACGTCGTACCACATCCGGCGCGAACTGATCCAGCCGTGCACGAAGAGCAGTGCCGCAGCACCCCGGCCGCGGGTTTCGACGGCGAGGATCACGCCGTCGTTGTCAACGAATCGCGCGTAGACGGGGAGTTCGCGATGCGGCGTTGCGGTGAGCTCGGGATCGGGCCGAAGGCGGACCATCAGCGGACGCGAGCCGGTCGCGTGAATTCATCATCCACGTTGAAGTCCTCAAAAGAGTACGGCATTAGACGGGAGCCAACCCCACCGTCCGACCGCCATCCGCACAGATCACCTGGCCCGTCAGGTAACTTGAATCGGCGGATGCAAGAAAGAGTGCGACGCTCGCGATTTCTTCCGGCTTCCCCGTACGCTTGAGCGGCGTCTGTTCGATCGCGCGATCGCGGAGTTTATCGGGGACCACGCTCGTCATCGGCGTTTCGATGAAGCCCGGCGCAATCGCATTGACGCGGATGCCACGCTTGCCAAGTTCCAATGCAAGGGTCCGCGTCAAGCTAACGACGCCTCCTTTGGAGGCCGCGTAGTTGGCTTGACCGATGTTCCCAAAATACGAGCGCGAAGACGTCAGCACGATCGCGCCGCCGTCGCGCATCGCAGGCGCAACCGCTTGGGCGACCACGAACGTTCCCGTCAAATTGACGTGGATAACCGCGGTCCAATCCTCGAGAGACATTTTTTGATAGAGCGCGTCTTTCGTGATTCCCGCGAAGTGCGCCAAGATATCGATGCCCCCGTGCGTTTTGAGGGCGAACGCAACGAGTGCCGCCATCGCGTCTGGATCGCAGATGTCCGCCGGGTAGGCGCTCGCGCGGTCGCCGAACGTCGCAATCGCGCCGCGCACCGCCTCAGCATCGCGATCCACGGCGACAACGTGTGCACCCTCCGCAATAAAACGAGCAAGGGTCGCTCGACCGATGCCACTAGCGGCTCCGGTGACGATTGCGGTTGATCCTACCAGGCGATCGGACATCTTTCTCTCCCCGATTACTTCGACCCGGCTTCATTCGCAGTCCCTTGCAAGCTTCTTTTCAGACAAGCGCAGCTTCGTGTACCGATTGCCTGCCGGCTTCGACGAGTCGCGCGAGCGCATTCACGAGTTGCATCTGATCGACCGTCGTACAGCGAATCTGTAAGAGCGCCGGCGAGTAGACGACCGTCGCGATCGCCCGAGCACGGGAGATCGCGACGTTGAGGCGATTGCGGTCGAAGAGAAATTCCAGATCGCGGGGGACATCATCGCCGCTCGAGGTCGTCATCGAGTAGAGAACGACGGCGGCTTCCTGGCCCTGAAACGTATCGACGGTTCCCACCCGGACACGTTCGAGACCACGCGCGGCAAGCGTCATCCGTAGGCGTGCGACCTGCGCGTTGTAGGGCGCGACGACGAGCACGTCGCGCTCGAGATCGAGCGCGCGCTCTTCGCCGAAGCGATCGATCAATCGCGCACGTGCCAGTTGCGCGATCTCATCCGCGATTCGCGCCGCTTCGGCCGGCGAATCGGACGAGCAGTGCACGTGCTCCACGGGGATCGCGCGCAATCCGGAGCCCGCAATCGCGCCGGGCGCGATGATGCGCTGAAGCGCGCACGACGGGTCGCTGCGAAGCCGACCGTCGTACATCATCTCGGAGACGAAGTCTCCGATCTCCGGATGCATCCGGTACGATGTCGAGAGAAACACCCCGCGCCGCACGTCGATCGTGCGTGCATCGCCGAGCATCTGCTCGAGAATCGAGCGATCCGCGCCTTCGGGGTGCGTTCCCGTCGACACGTGCGCGAGTTGCGCGGGATCGCCAAGCAAGAGCGCGCTTCGCGCCGCCCCCATCATGACGACGGCGTCGGCAAGCGACACTTGGCCCGCCTCATCGATCACCAGGACGTCGAGCGAATCGACCATGTCGGCGCGGGCGAACAGCCACGCGGTACCGGCGATCAAGCGAACCTCGGCGCTGGGCGGGAAAGCATCGCTTGCCGATTCACTGCCGATTGCACCGCTCAGCGAGAGATACGCGGACTCCGGCTCGCCGGCCGTCGACTTTTTCAGACCGGCGAACGTCACGCCCGCATCGCGCGCAACCGATTCGACTTCGCGCAGCATGTTGTGAATCGCCTTATGCGTTTGAGCAGCGACGCCGACTCGTCGGCCGCGGCGAAGTAGTTCGACGATCGCCCGCGCACCGGTGTACGTCTTGCCCGTGCCGGGCGGGCCTTGCACGACGAGCGTACTTTCATCGAGATCGTCGACCAGCTCACCGACATCCGTCTCGGCACCGCGATCGACGATCGAACGCGGCGTCCGGAACCGCGTCGGCGCGGCCGTCAAGATGTCGCGAATCGCACGGAACGATCCCTCATTGGCGACAAGCGAACGCGCGATCCGTTTGATCGCCGCACGCTGTTCTTTATCGCCGATGGGTTTGGTCGGGATCAGCGCACGGGGGAGCGCCGTCGTAAGGAGTGAGGGTCCGCGTTTGAGAACGAGGCGACCGCGCGTCGCATCGATTTCCTCGATCGAGAGAATCTCACCGGCGTTCTTGCGCGTGATGGGGTCGAGGGCGCTTTTCCCCGCGCGAAACTTATGGCGTTGAAGTGGAAAATCGAGCGTATGTGCTAGCGATTTCTTCTCCGCCCGGGGTTCAATCGTCGTCTCCAGCAGATCGCCGATCGATTCCGAATCATCCACTAAATCGGTTGGCAGGACGCTGCAGCGTTCGAAAAACGCGCGCCACTCGGGCTTTGCTTCGCGCCGGTGGTAATCGAGCAACGCACCGATCAAACGTTTCGCTCGCTCCAGGGGTGTTGCCGTCGAATCAATTTCGGTATCGCAGCCGAGTTCCGTGCGTAAGGCATCGATCGCTTCGCGTTCTTCGATCTGTTCTGGCGATTCCTCGCGGCTTTCGTCAGCGGGCTCGGCATAGAGGGCACCCTCGCGTTCGGCCTCGGCCTTGCGTTCGAGCAGCCACGCGTGCAACTGCAACGTGGAGTCGCAGTCGTCTTTATTATACGCTTCGATTTCGTCGAGCACGTGCTGGGCACGTGTCTTGCGGTAGGTCTCGTACGCCACAACCGAGCCCATCGCGGTTGTAACGTCCGCAGACCGGTTGCGGTCGAGATAAAACTTCTCGACCGCTTTGATCGAGTAGCTCGGTGTCGAAAGGCGCAGCGATTGGGTGACGACGCGGTACAGATCGACGAAGACGCCTGACCGCAGCAGCGCATCGACGATCGGCTCGTGCGCGGTCGCATCACCCATGCGCGCGATCGCCGTCGTCTCGTATGGCGCGTAGTGGTATACGTGTGCATCCGGATAGCGCTCGAGTCGCGCACGCACAAAATCGATGAATTCCTCGAACGCGGCGCGCTCCGATTCGCGCGTATGGCCCCAAAATGCGCGGAACGTTGGGGATCCGGTGTCATCACGATACGTCACACCCCAGAGATACTCAAGCGATCCGCCCTCGAACCACGGATCGCCCTCCATGTCGAAGTACAAGTCGCCAGCGGAAGGCGGCGGCAACAGCCCAAACCCGCGTCCGGCGATGAGCGGAAGCAGTTCGTATTCTAAGCCGTTGCCAGCCCGCGAATATGCTTGCAAGCGCGCCTGAGCGCGCAGCGTTTGCCAGGTCGAATCGGCCATTGCCGGAGGCCGGTCCTCATTGCCTGCCGCTCCGAGCGATGCGAGCGTTGCGATCCCAACGGCACGCAGTTTCGCAATTTGTTCGCGGCGGATCCCGGCGACTAGACTCAAATGATCTTCTTCATCGCGTTGTTTCGCACAGGCATCGGACCAGCGGCAGGTGGCACATGCGCCGATTTTTTCCGGCGTGGTTGCGGGAACTCGGCCGAGCGCCGTTACGAACCGCACTCGGAGGGCGCGAAAGTACGCTTCGAATTCGACGTAACGATACGACTCGCGTCGTCCGTCGCCAAGGATGACGTGCATTTCAAGCGGCACGATCCCTTGCACGCGCGCGAGTGCTTCGCTGTACGCGCAGAGCTGCACGATTGCGCCCGGTTTCGCGCGACGTGCGAGCTTGATATCCGCGACTTCATACGACCAGCCGCGGCCAGGCGCCGGGCGCTCCCGACGTTCCAGCACATCGGCGATTCCGACAAAGTCGCCCTCGACGAACGTCGCCCCGACGATCGCATCGACGCCGGCATCGATTGCTGCAAGCGTCTCACGCGCCGCGCGCATGTACCCCTGCGCACCGACCGGACGCGCGATCTCGATCGTGCTCCTGCCCGCAGCACGCATATCCGCCAATTGCTCGGATTCGTGGAGCCGCCCACGTTCGAAGATCATGTCGTCCTCGGCGGTCAGCGGAGGACGTGTGAGAACGCGTTCGGCGACGGCGCGTTCCAGCGATGAGAGATGCTCGCACGTCAGGAAATCGACAAGATCGGTCGCCGAATAGGCCAAGCGGCCATCGATACGCTCCATCTCGCTACGATACGACACGGGCGTGACAGATGGCTGGCATTCCATAGCTAGGTTCGAATGGGTTTCCCCGAGACGGTAAGCGCGGCGATGAGGGCGCTGAGTGCACACCCGATCGACGCCACGATCATGACGACACGAAAGCCGGCCAGAAAGCCCTCGCGGAGCGCGTCGTCCGTTGCCGCACGATCCGCGGCCGGGATCTCGGGGGGAACGCTACCGGCGGCAAACGCCGTGTGATGATCGCGCGCGAACGACTGCGTCTGGACGCTGACGTGCGCATGCGCGAGTCGGTGGTCAAACGATCGCTGGAACGTCGCCGTCAAGACGATTCCGAGCACGGCAACGGCGATGAGCCCGGCCGTTCGCGCGACGGCATTATTGACACCCGATGCGATACCGGAGTGACCCGCCGGTGCAGCGTCGAGCACGACGGTCGTGAGCGGAGCAACGAAGAGCGCACCGCCGATCCCGAGCGCAACGCTCGCGGGGAAATAGGTCACCCAGTATGACCCGCCGATTCCCGGGATGGCGAAGAGTGCAAAGGCAAGGGCCGCGACGAGCGCGCCGAGGACCAGCGGCGTGCGCGCACCGATGCGCGAGACGAGCCCGCCCGACCAGCGTGAGAACAAGAACTGGATGAAGACGAACGGTAGGAACGACGCCCCTGCGGCGACCGCCGTGTAATGTTGCACGTCAATGAGCGTAAACGGTAAAAAATAGAGACTTCCGCCGAGCGCGGCGTAGAGAACAAACGTGTAGATGTTGGCGCCGGTGAACGTGCGCGAGGCGAAGAGGCTTGGCGGCAGCATCGGATCTTTTACCCGCCGTTCGACAACCACGAATGCCGCGAGCAGCACCGCTCCGAGGGCAAGCGTCGCAAGCCCAACGGGGTCGTTGTTGCGCGCCTGAATGCGGATCAGTCCGAACACGAGGGTGCCAAGACCAAAGGTGGCAAGCAACGCACCGCGGACATCGAGCGACCGCGGTGCGGTTTCATCGCGACTCTCGGGCACGCGTAGCGCGCACACCGCAAGCACGACGAGTGCAAGCGGAAGATTGATCAAAAAGACCCAGCGCCACGAAAACGTCTGCGCGAGCCACCCCCCAAGGACCGGTCCACCGGCAGCCGTGATCGACGCGAAGCCGCTCCACGTGCCGATCGCGCGACCGCGCGATGCCCCGCTAAAGTTCGCGCTGATGAGCGCGAGGCTGCCGGGCGTCGCAAGCGCCCCTCCACAACCTTGCAGGCAGCGGGCAGCAACCAGCACGTCGACGTTCTGCGCGAGCGCGCACGCAAGCGACGCGAGGGCAAACACACTTACTCCGACGGCGAAAATCAATCGGCGGCCGAAACGATCGCCAAGCGACCCACCGATGAGGATGAGCGCGGAGAGAAAGAGTGCGTAGCCTTCCACGACCCATTGGAGTTGCGTCGAATCGGCGTGCAAATCGCGCTGCAAAATGGGCAGCGCAACATTTACCGCCGAGCCGTCGATGAAGCTCATGCTCGAGCCCACGATTGCAGCGACGAGCACCCAGGTCTGCGCGCGATCGTTCGGCTTCACCCGGAGTTGGTGCAACGCAAAGGCTCCGCCCCCTCCGTGCGGTAGTTCTGGAGCACCGCGAGGAGGTCCGACGTGGCAAAAGCAGCCGCCGAAAAATCCGCCAAACCCAAGTCCGAACCCGCGCCCAAGGCACCGAAGGCAACACCGCAGGAGCGCATCCCGCGCCGCGTCGAGAATCCAACCGTCGACGATCTGCTCGCGATCGTCACCCGCGCGATTTTTCAAGCGGGCATGAGTTGGGCGGCGATCGATGCGCGCTGGGAGACGTTCCGCTCGGCCTTTGCCGAGTTCAAGGCGCGTGAAGTGGCGGCGTTCGGCGACTTTGAAACCGAGGAACTGATGCTGCGTGAGGGCATCATTCACTCGCGAAAAAAAATCGTCGGCACGATTGCAAACGCCCGCGCCCTGCTCGAGATCGAACGCGAATTCGGCAGTTTTCACGCCTACGTCGGCGGGTTCGATTCATACGCGAGACTTGCGGCCGATCTCAAGAAACGGATCGCGTATCTTGGCGACTTGAGCGTTTACTATCTGCTGTTCCGCTCGGGCGAGCCCGTGCCGCGTTTTGAGGACTGGGAGAAAACGATCGAGGGCGATCACCCACGCATGCGTGAGATGATCGCCCTCGGGCGTTCGCTTGGAAAGACGAGCGAGGTGGTTTAGCCGGCAGACTGCCAGGCGTGGAGGACGTTCTCCTTGGCTTGCCAGTCGATCGTCGTATCGACGTCTTCACCATCGAGCACGAGCTCGTTAACGACGACGGTCGGGATGGATTTGCTGATCGCCATGATGCATTCCGCATAGTCTTTGAGGAAGCGTTTAGCAAGATCGGCCGTGGTGCGGTCGCGCATCGAGAGCGCGGTTGCGTGCAGCAATTCGTAGCTCACGGTTGCGAGGCTCATCGCGGTTGAGTCATCGCGCAGGTCCTTGGTGACTTTGGTTTTGCGCGTTGCGTCGATCGCCGCTGCGAAGACACCGGCCACGGCGCTGACGCCTTCCTTCACCGGTGATGCCGCATGGCCGCCCAACGCTTGGAGATGCGATTCGAGCGCTGCGATGTGCGCGTCGTTAATGCCCTTGATACGCGAGACGATGCTCAAGGCTTCGGGAAATTTCTTGAGGTCATCGTCGCTCGTCTGTTTATTGAGCGGCTGACCGATGTGCTTTTCGAGAGCGAGCATGTCGCTCACGTACGTGCGCAGCGACTTGAGGTTATTCTCTGTGATCTGGGTGGTCGAACCCGAGTCGTAACGGATGGATTGTTGGCTGCTGGTCGTGTCGTTCATGGTCGACTCGTACCCCGGCCGAACCCAAACCATGAGGGCGGTCGATGGAGTGCTTACTTGCCTGTTAGTGTCGCCCGTGCCGCGTCGATCTGCGTCCGGTAAGCAAGCAGGGATTGTGCAACCGTCGCGATCCCGGCGCGCGCTTCGTCCCAGTTGCGCTGTTCGATCGCCTCGCGAATATACGGCATCGTCTTGACGCCGTAGCCGGTATAGAATCCCGGCGCGTAAAGTTGGTGGCGATACCACGGACGACGGGGCAATCCGGTCGGCGTTGTAAGCGCGTGTTCGGCTGCAAGCAAGGCGAGATCGGTTTTGGCCGCAGATTCCGGCACGGTCGTCCCCGCAAGTGCGAGGTTGAGCGCATCGTCGTAGGCCTTCGCGCTGCTTTGCAACGCTGCGACGGCGTCATTTAGCGCGTTAAAGTCGAGCCCCGGAACGGCGTCGCGCTTCGTCGGCGGGACGAACGTCTGCATCGGGTCGGCCGCATCCGTAAAGGCGCCCGAATCGATCAGGGCGTTGCGCTTGAGCGTTGCCTTGCGTTCGTCATCGGCGAGTTTGCCAACTTCGCGCGCATATTTTGCAATCGTCTGCGCTGAGGGTCCGAACGCATACGGCAACACGTCGCTATCGGCGAAACGTAGCACGATGCGCCCGGCCGTCTTGGCGAGCGCAATGCCGTAAGCGAACGTCGGATCTTTGAAACGTGTGAACTCATCGAACGAATCAAAGATCGAATGATACGAGCCGTTACCCGACTCACCACCGAAGCCGAGATTCATCGATGCAACGCCGACATGCTGGACGAACGGCGTGTAGTCCGATCCCGAACCGAGCGCATCGAGATGAAATGCCGTTCCCGGCTCCTCGGGCGCCGCGACGTCTGCGCCGCCTTCGTCGCTTGATTGCGCATCGGCATAGCCATCAAGGCGCAGTTTCTGCGCGGCGAGCTGACGGCGAGCGATGTCAACACCGCGTTCGGGATCGATGACTTCGCTTGCGATATCGCCCACCATCCGCTCGAGCGAATGCGAGCCCTGCGCGAAGAGAAAGCCGCGACTGTTGCCGTCGCTGTTGACATAAATCGTGGCGTGGTCGCGTAGTTCGCTTTCGTGCGCCTCCGCCCACGAACTCGATCCGAGCAAACCCGGCTCTTCGCCGTCCCACAGGCAATAGACGAGCGTCCGTTTGGGTTTCCAGCCGGTTTTCGCAAGTGTTGCGATGGCTTTTGCTTCTTCCATGACTGCGACGGCGCCCGAGAGCGGATCGGCCGCTCCATTTACCCAGCCGTCATGATGGTTGCCGCGCACGATCCACTCGCCCGGCCGCTCCGAACCCGCCATCTTTGCGATGATGTCGTACGCCGTGACGTAGTGGAAATCCACAGCAAGCTTGAGATGCACGCGCGCGGGGCCGACACCGAGATGGTACGTGATCGGAAGCGCACCGCGCCAAGCGGCCGGGGCGACGGGACCGCCGAGCGAGCGCAGGAACGGCAATGCATCGGTGTACGAAATTGGGAGTACCGGAATTTTTGTGAGCGTCGGAATGTCTTTGACCGCGAGGCGCCTCGCGCCGGGAATCGGCGCTTCGCCGCCGGTCGACGGATCACCGGAATACGTCGGAATGTCGGCGACCGAACCGCGCTGGGCGCTTGTTGCGTTTCTGTACGTCCCGTTCGGATAGGCGTCACCGCCCCAATATCCGTCGTCGCGCGGATCGGAATAGATAATGCAGCCGACCGCGCCATGCTCTGCGGCAACTTTGGGTTTAATACCACGCCACGAACCGCCATAGCGTGCGATCACGATCTTGCCTTTGACATCGATACCGTGCTGCGCGAGCACGTCGTAATCGGCGGGAATGCCGTAGTTGACGTACACGAGCGGGGCCGTAACGTCGCCGCCGATCGAATAGGCATTGTACGTCGGAAGCTGCTCGCTCGTTTGATTTGATGTGTGGTCTTCTTTGAGCGGCTTCTCTTGCAGCGAAGCGACGAACGGCGCCGGTCCCAGGAGTTCGAGTTTGCGGTCTTTTGGCGTCGAGAAGAGCACTTGGAACGTCTCGAGTTTCGCATCCCAGCCCCAGCTCTTGAACTGCGTGACGAGCCACGCTGCGTTATTTTTATCGTACGGCGATCCGAGATGGTGCGGACGTGCCGAGAGCCTTCGCAGCCACGCTTTCATCTCCGGTGCACTCAGGCTCGCATCGAAGGTGGTCTCCGATGCGCGTTCGGCCGCTGCGTGATCGCGAATGTAGCCGACGATCGGGCCGGGAGGCGCGACCGGCGAGAGGGCAAGAAGCGGCGCGGCAAGCGAAACGGCAGCGAGCGCACAAAGCAAACGGCGTGTCATACGCCCGGGTACTCCGCTTAGGCCGAAACCGCCTCGCGCGAGCGATCTTCGACGTGGACTGCCGGAAGCACGATTGCAAACACCGTGCCCGACGCATCGCTCGAACGGAGTTCCAGTTTGCCGCCGCTGCGCTCGACCGCGCGCTTGGCGATTGCAAGGCCGAGACCCGAACCCTCGACATCGCCGCGTGAGAGTCCGCGATAGAATCGGTCGTAGATGAACGGCTGATCGGCAAGAGCGATACCGGGTCCGCCGTCGCTCACGAGCACTTCGACGCCTTCGCCAGAACGTTTAAGCGCCACGACAATCGGCGCGCCGGGCGCATACTTTATCGCATTTTCAACGAGATTTCCAACGGCTTCGTGCATCTCGAATCGATCCGCCGAGACGGTTGCCTCAATATCGAGCGCCAGAACGACTGGCGTTGCGGGCGCGAGTTGGCGGCGAGACTCGACAACCTGACGCACGAGCTCGCCTAAACTGATGCGATCGGGGGGGCGCTCTTCAACGGCGTCGAGCTGCGTGAGCAGCATCAGGTTATCGATGAGCGTGCGCATCCGATGGCTTTCGAGCGCGATAAGTTCGAAGATACGCGGCGTGCGCGCGTCGTCTTGCGGGATGCGCTTCTTGAGCACATCGATAAAACCCATGACGACCGTGAGCGGCGTGCGCAGCTCGTGTCCGGCATCGGCGACGAATTGGCGCATCTGCGCTTCTGCTGCTTCGCGTTCGGCAAAGGCCGATGCGACCTGCTGCGCCGCGCCGTTGTACGCGCGTGCGAGCGCGGCAAACTCGTTCTTGCCGACGGTATCGATCGGGCGCGGTGTGAAGTCGCCGGCGGCAAAGCGCTCGAGCGAGTCGGTCACATCGATGAGTGGCCGGAGCGCTTGACTCGTAATCACACGACCGAGAATCCACGCCAAAAGTGCCGCAATGAGCCCGAGCGGCACGACCCCAACGAGATAGGCGGTAAGAACTTGTGCGATTCGGTCCGGCGTTTCGAAGATGAATACGCGGCCACCGAGGAACGGGACGCGTGCGCCTTTGACGCCGATGAGGCTATCGAAGGCGTAAAGCGCACGCGCTCGGCCGTCGGTCGGCGGAATCGGATGCGAGTCGCGGATACGCTTGTCATCGCGTACGCCGGGCGGAATGATGCGCACGCGCAGACCCGGTCGGTCGAGACGCGAGAGCAACACCTTGCTCGCCGAATCAAACGATTGATGGCGATTGCGTGCACGCGCCTCGTAATCGCGGGCGACGCGGGCGCCGGAATCCGCCGCCTCGTTGGTCGCGCGGGCGAAGAGCGTGAAGGCAAAGACGCTCGATGCGCCCACAACGAGTGCGAGCAAGAGCATCGCCACAAACACGTACCACGCGGTGAGGCGTTTCGCGAGCGATGCAAACATCGGCTTAGTCGGCGCGCAGGGCGTAGCCCGCGCCTCGAACCGTGCGAATCAGACGCGGTTCGAATCCATTGTCGATCTTTGCGCGTAGGTACGAGACATAGGTCTCGACGGCACCCGGACCGACTTCGCGATCCGATCCCCAGACCAGATCTAACAGTTGATCGCGCGTGAAAACACGCTCGGGATTCCGGACGAGCGTAACGAGGAGTTGAAATTCGCGCGCGGAGAGATCGATACGAACGCTGCCGCGCTTGACTTCGCGCCGGTCGAGATCCACGGAAATGTCGGCGTACGTGAGCACGTCGCGATGCTCGAGACGCGGACGACGCAGCGCCGTGTGCAAGCGCACGACGAGTTCGGCGACTTCAAACGGCTTCGCGAGGTAGTCATCGGCGCCGCTCTCGAGGCCGCGGATCTTCGCGTCGACGTCGCCTTTGGCGCTGAGCATGACGATCGGCGCTTCGGTAATTCGGCGCATCATCGGCAAGAGTTCGATACCGCTGATCTGCGGCAACATTACATCGAGCACGATCGCATCAGGTCGCCAGTCTTTGACGAGCGTGAGGCCGCTCCGACCATCGGCAGCGGACCGGACTTCAAATCCGTCTTCGCCGAGCGCGATTTCGAGCAGTTCGCGGAGATGGCGTTCGTCGTCGATGACCGCGATGCGGGGATGCGTCATCTGCATTACTTCACGCTTCCCCCACCGGTGCCTAGTGTGGGCGGCTGCGCGAAGAACAAACCAAGTCCCGGGGCATACCCAAAGCCCGGCTGTGCGAACACGAAGCCTTTGGCAACCGCTTCTTCGTGTTTGAGTGCGGTGATGTAGCTGCACGACACAAACGATCGAATCGTCGCGATGCGTTTGAGCGCCTCCGGGGAGGGTGACGCGCCTGCCCCCGGTTGCTGCTGACCGCCTGCGGGGGCCTGGCGCACGATCAGCGGACCGCCGCCCTCGCCTTCGCCGCGAGCTCCGCCGCCCGGCGGTGGCCCTTGCGGAGAGCCCGGAGCTTGGTTACCGAAACGACCGCCGCCCCCGCCCGGGAACTGCGGGCGAACTTCGAGATACCAGGCCGCCGTCTTGGGATCGCCGTGACCGCTCACCGCAAAATCGGGCGTTTGCGGAATGGGCTGACCGGCGACATAGGCTGCCGCATCGGCACGAATCGCGGACAGCAGCGGCGTTGCGAGTGGTTGGAACTCGGCCGTGCACTCCTCGCGCGTGGTCGCGAGCGCGAGCGGATCGACGCCGGCCGGCGGCGGCACGAAGCGGAAGCGTCCGCGCACCTGATTGCCGTTCGCATTGCCGCCACCACCCGGCGCCGCGTCCGCACCGCCACCCGTTGCGGTGCCTGCCGCCGCGCCGCGTCCAGCGCCGCCGCTACTTCCGCGACCGGCATTGCCGAACGCCCGTGGGAGCGCTTTATTTCCGGTGTTGAACGAAAACGTCGCCGTATACTGTCGCGGGGTGTTCGGGTTTCCGGCGAGCAGCAATTGACCGCCGCCGTTGAGCGTCTCCGGCTGGGCGTACGCGAGCGTGGAAAACGCCCCGACTTCCGTGTTGAAGAGATTCGATGCGAAGAACGTCAACCGTCCCGCGCCAAGCGGATGCGAGAGCCCGGCATTAACGATTACATAAGGCGAAATGTGCTGGCCGTTGTTCGTGCCGGTGTACTGGGCGTTTGCAAGAAATTCCGTATTGAAATGCGTTGCGAGCGCGTCGACCGTCAGGCCGCCGCGATGAACGGGCCGGCCCGGGATTTGCGCGCCGATGACGGTCGTTGAGTAGAGCCCGTTCAGCCGTGCGTCGGCAGCGGTTACGACGGCGCTATTCACCGAGTACGTCGGGAAGATCGAGACGTTCTTGCCCAGCGCGAAGCGCCCGCTGAAATCGAAACCTTGGTACTGACGCGTCGTATTGCCGATTGGCTCGCCGACGTAGAGCGTCGGCGCGGCAGCGTTCGCTCCGCAGACGAAAGGCGAATTCCAGTACCCGTTGACGAGTTGCGTGTAACCACTCGGAATATACCCCGCCGGTTCGCTCGATGCCAGCACTTGCGCGTTAATGAGCTGGCCGGCTTGCGTTTGGCGATACGTGCTGAACGAAAACGCGCCGCGCGCGACCTGATGGGTCCACGACAGATCGTAGTTGATCGACGACTGTTTTGCAGGCAAATCGCCCGGGCCACTCACGGTTGCCGTATCAGCGTAGCAGTTGAAACGCGCCGACGCCGGATCGCTGAGCGTGCGCACGAGTCCGGCGCCCGGTTGCGACGATCCAACCGCAATCGATGCGCTGTAACCGTTGACCGAAGTGGGGCGCCAGCCTGCGCTGACGCCGCCCAAAAACGAACGTCCGACACCGACGGTCGTTGCGTACGAGACGTTTTCACCCAGGGTCACTTTATCGCTCGCTTTGATCGAGTCGCTGATCTGATACTGCTGCGAGGCGGTTGAGGTGTTCGATGGGATGACGAATTGATTCGTGACGATCGGGGAGAACGTCGTCTTGCTCGCATACGTCGAACCGCCGGCGACCACCGTATGCCGACCCGGTGAAATCGTGGCGCTAAAGGCGATTCCGCGGCCGAGTGTATCGAAGTCCGACGCCGACGGCGAGGACGTACCGTTGACGAAACGGTTGATGTTATCGGAGAACTGATGCTGCGATGAGGTGTATGCCGTCGCGTTGAGCGAGACTTCGCCGACGAGGGTCTGAAGCGATCCGTACGTGTACCCAAACTTGCCGTGGCTCGTGTTACCCGGCCCGATGCCGCACGGCAAAAGCGTGACGTACTGCGTGCAGAGGGAAACGGAATTGGTGTTATTCTGAATCGCCGTGAACTGCAGTGTCGTGCGATCGCCTAGCGAGTAGCGCAATTTTGCGAAATCGCCAAGCGCCACCGACTCGCCGCCGTGCGGATACGTAATGCCGCTCGAATCTTTATAGTCTTGGAATGTGAGTTGGTTATTGCCGCCGCGATCGGAATGCAGCGCAGCGATACCGAGCTTCCCAAAACTGCCGGTGACGCCGAGTTGATAGTTGTACTTATCGTAGGTGCCGTAGGAAACGTTATAGCGCTCTTGCCACGTTTGCGTCGGCTGCAACGTGCGGAAATTGACGCCGCCGCCCAGGCCGCCGGCGGTCGGTGAGAAACTCGTGCTCGCCCCGGAGAACAAGTCGGTATTGAGCGAACGTAAATTGGTCGCCGCACCCGGCGCACCGAGCGGAATGCCATCCAGTGTGACCGATGTCTGCGATTCGTCTTTGCCGCGCAGCGAGATTGTTTGCGCGGCGTCCGGATCGTTGCTGTCGCTGTTAACGCTGACGCCCGCGATTTTGCCGAGCGCATCGGTGAGCGAATCGGAGATCTTGCGGATGGCGCTGTTCTCATCGACGTCGCGTGAGGTGATACCGATGCTCGGACGCGCGACCACGCTGCCGATCGTCTTGATGCCGGGCAGCGTCGTCGATCCCAGTTCGATCGCGACGTCCACCTCGCGATTATTCGAGACCTGGAATTCTTCGCTTGTTGCCGCGGTAAAGTCACGTTTGACGACGCGAATCCGATAGATCCCCGAGGGGACGTCGGTATACTTGACGATCCCGCTTTTGGTCGTGAGAGCACTCGCGATCGTCGGCCCGAGCAAGAGCACGCGCGCATCAGAGAGCGGCAAATGACCGGCTGTATCTTTCACGGTGACCGCAATTGTACCGACTTCGTTCGATTGCGCCCCCGCGGGGACAACAAAACAGGCCACGAGTAGCAAGGCAATTGCGGCGGAGAACGCGCGCTTCCAGATCTGATCCATCAGTCTACGAGTACCACAGTGCCCTTAGACCAATCTTGGGCTCGGAGAGCGGCGCACCACCTGCAACTTCCGCAGCAAGACGAGCGTTCAACCGATTCCATGAATCATCGCAGCGTCGCGCGCCTCGTCCAAGCCGAAGCCACAACCGAGGGCGCGGGTTTCCAAATCAATCGCCCCTTCCCCACGCGCGCCCTCGGCGAAATCGACCCGTTTCTGCTTTTTGATGAAATGGGCCCGATGGACGTTGGTCCCGGTGAGGCCAAAGGGGCACCCGACCATCCGCACCGTGGCTTTGAAACGATCTCGTACGTTCTCTCGGGTGAGATGGTGCATACCGACTCGCATGGCAACGTCGGCGTGATCGGCGGCGGCGACGTCCAGTGGATGACCGCCGGCGCCGGCGTGATCCATTCGGAGATGCCGGGCGAGGCAATCATGCGTCAGGGTGGCCGCATGCACGGATTTCAAATTTGGGTCAATCTCCCCGCCAGCGACAAAATGACCGCACAACGCTACCAAGACATCGCAGCCGCCGACATTCCGACGTTCGCATCGTCAGACGGAAAAACGCGCGTGCGCGTGATCGCCGGTTCGACGAATGGCGTCCGCGGCGCGGTCGAAACGCACACCCCAATTCACTACCTGCACGCGACACTGGCACCCGGCGCCGTTTGGACGCATGACGTCCCCGCTGCGATGAACGCGATGGCCTACGTGATCGATGGAGCGGTTCGCATCGAGCGCACGGAGGGACGCCGCGGCCAACTCTTCGTCTTTGGCCGCGACGGCGATGGAATCGAAGTGCACAACACCGGCACGACCGATGCCGAGATCCTGTTCCTTGCGGGCGAGCCGATCGGCGAACCGATCGCGCGCTACGGACCGTTCGTGATGAACACGCGCGAAGAACTCGTCCAGGCCTTCGAGGACTACAACGCCGGGCGATTCGGCGTCATCGCATAACGCTACGCGGGGCTGTGCTCCGCGATGGCCCCAAGAAAGAGCTCGCCAAAATCGGCGAGCTTTTTATCGCCGACACCGCTGATCGAGCGCATTTGCGCGAGCGTTCGCGGGACCTCGCGCGCCATCGCGCGCAGCACTGCATCGGAAAAGATAACGAACGCCGGCACGTCCCGCGTGTCGGCGAGATCCTTTCGCACTGCGCGCAAACGCCGGAACAGATCGTCATCAAAGTTCGCGTCCGCTTCGACCGGCGCGCGCGAACCTTTCTTGCCGCGCGTCTTCGTCAGGCGGGCGCTGGGCGCGCGCATCTGAATCGGTCCTCGTTCGACGAGCGCTGTACGGCCGAGCGGCGTGAGGCTTACGACGTTGTATCGCGCAGCGTCCTGCTCGATATATTGCTGACGAATGAGTTCGTCGGCGATATGGCGCCACGTTTGCCGGTCGGTGTCTTTGCCGATGCCGTACGTCGATAGACTCGCATGACCGTATCGATAGATCTTATCGTTGTCCTCGCCGAGTAAGACGTCGATCGCGTGAGTGATGCCGAGCGCAAAACCCGACGCTTCGCGGATACGGTAGACGCACGAGAGCAGTTTCTGCGCGTTCGTCGTGGCATCGACGATGGGGCGAGGCTCCAGGCAATTATCGCATGCACCACAGTTTTCATCAGCCCATGTCTCGCCAAAGTATGCGAGCAACTCGCGCCTGCGGCAGCCCGCCGCATACGCGTAGCGCGTCATCTGCTCGAGTTGGGCGCGCGCGACGGCTTGTTCGTCCGCATCGTCTTTTTCGAGGATGAAACGCTCGTATTTATTGACATCGCCATGACTGAAAAAGAGCAGACAGTCGGCGGGCAGTCCGTCACGTCCGGCGCGGCCGGTTTCTTGGTAATAGCCTTCGATATTTTTCGGCAAATCGTAGTGGATGACGAAGCGCACGTTCGACTTATCGATTCCCATCCCGAAGGCGATCGTCGCGCAGATTACGCGCACGTTGTCGCGCAAAAACTTCTCTTGATTGCGCGCGCGGACGCGCACGTCAAGACCCGCGTGATAGGGAAGCGCAGGGATGCCGGCGGAACTGAGGCGTTCGGCGAGGGCGTCGGCGCCCGCGCGGCTCTGAACGTAGATGATCCCCGCATCGTCGGGTCGCGCCTTGAGCAAAGAAACGATCGCATCGCTTGCGCGCTGTTTATCGGCGATCCGATAGGTGAGATTGGGGCGATTGAAACTTGCCACGTAGCGCCGCGGCTCGCGCAGCGCTAAGAGCGAGACGATATCGTCGCGCACGCGCGAGGTGGCGGTCGCCGTGAGTGCGATGACCGGCAAGTCCGGAAACGACTCGCGGAGTTCGGCGATCCGGCGGTATTCCGGGCGGAAGTCGTGACCCCACTCGCTGATGCAGTGCGCTTCATCGACGGCAATCCGCGCGAGATTCCAGCGCCGAAGATCGGCGATGAAGTTCGGATTGACAAGTCGCTCCGGAGCAACGTAAAGCAGCTTGTAGGCGCCGCGATCGAGGTCACGCGTGCGCTCGCGGATCTCTTCATAGTCGAGCGATGAATTGAGAAACGTCGCTGCGATCCCGGTCGTGCGCATCGCATCGACTTGATCTTTCATTAGCGCGATCAGCGGCGAGACGACGAGCGTCAGTCCTTCGGTAAGAATCGCCGGGAGCTGATAGCAGAGCGACTTCCCGCCGCCGGTCGGCAAGAGGGCGAAGACATCGCGGTCCGCGAGGACGTCGGTGACGATTTCTTCTTGTAAGGGGCGAAACGCGTCGAATCCGAACGCGCGCTTGAGCGCGTCGCGGAGGACGGCCGGCGAAGGCGAGAGGGCGGCCACGGTCTCCATCATCGCGATCCATCTGCGACGTTCCCCCCGCCCGCCTAGCTTCCGGAGGTGAATCCCTTACGCGGCTTGATGTTTACTTAGTCGCATGAGCGCGATCTTGCGTGGCCCGGCAGCCTGGTCAATTCGCCAAGCGCCCTCCGCGCCGCATTCCTACCGCCGATCGATTTGAATTCGGGACGTGCCTTCGCTGCCGGACTGATCGATATCGAAGGCGATATCGTTACGCGGTCGACACGATCGGACGGGCGCTCGGCGCACCGCCGAGGCTGGCAATCCCCGCCATTTTTGCAAGCCTGCTGCGCTTAGCGAAACCGTCGCCGATTGTTGTGCCGGGAGCGTTCAAACTTGGCGGCCGGCCGCATTCGCGCGAACGCGACGCCGCCGCCGTCAGGGATTCTCGATCGGTCGGATGGGGCTCTTTCAGTCGCTTCTTGCGCGGCCGTTGACGGACGGTCGAATCGACGACCTTCCGGCGACGCGCGCCGAGTTATATGCTCGCTACTGATGCATGTCCACGAGCATCATGAACGTCGATGCAACGGCTTTGCATTCGTCGGTCGCTGACTTATAGGTCGTCGAGTGGGCGGCTTTCATTGCGGCACCATCGAGACTCGATCCGGCCGACTTCACCACGGATGTCTTCGTGACTTTGCCTTTTTCATCGAGCTCGACTTTGATCATCGCGGTGCCTTCTTGATGCATCTGTTTGGCAATATCCGGGATGTCGACAGGAGCGCGTTCGATGATAGCGGCGGGGGTCGGAGGGCAGCTGGCGGCCATGGGAGTCGGTCCTTTCAGACGTTAGACGCCGACCAGAACGGCCGGCAGATGCGTGGTTTCAGGGGTATCGCTGGTACGGAAACCATCGACGAGTGAGAGCAGGTTCGAGGCGCTGGCTTCAACGTCGCGTGTCGCTCCGTTGACGTTGCTTGCACTCTCGGCATTCGCGCGGGCAACCGTATGAATGAGATCCATTGCGCTCGTGGCCTCGTGGACGGCGGCGAGCTGTTCGTGAACGGCTTCGCTGACGCGCTCTTGCACGTGGCGCATGGTGTCGATGGAGACGCGCATTTTCTCTGTACCGGCTTGTTGACGCACGAGCGTCTCGGAGGCTTGACCCGCAGCCGCACTCATGCGGCTGGCGGCATCGGCGACGGCGCGGGTCGAATCGGCTTGTTCGCGCGCGGCGCGCGAAATGTGATCGATCAGGTCGCTCGACTGCGCGATGGCTTCGGTCGAACGGTGGATCGCTTCGATCGCCTCATCGGCGGCCCGCAGCGTCTCAATGGATTTATCGGCAGCTCCGGTTGCTTCCGATACCGTCACATCTGTACGCTTGCGCACTTCGGTAACCAGCCCGCTGATCTCACGGGTCGAGCGGGCAGACATTTCGGCGAGCTTGCGAATTTCATCGGCGACGACCGCGAAGCCCCGGCCATTCTCGCCGGCGCGGGCCGCTTCAATCGCGGCGTTGAGCGCGAGCAAATTCGTTTGGTCGGCGATCGAGTCGATCGTCTCGACGATGCCGCCGATTTGCTGGCCGACTTCACCGAGGAGCGCGACGGATTTCGCAACCGACCCGAGCACTTCGGCGACGCCGCGCGACGCTTCGGCAAGACGCGTCACGGCCTGCACGCCCTGGAGGCTGTTCTCGTTTGCAACGCGGCCGCTCTTCGCGGCCTCGCCCGCGGCGCGGGCGACTTCACCAACGGATTGGTCGATCTCTTGGAAGGCGACGACGGTGCCTTCGACATCGACCGAAAGGCGTGCGACGCTCTGGGAGACGGTCGCAAGCGCTCCGACGAGTTCGGTCGTCATGGTGCCGGCGTGAGCGACGGCAGAATCGAGATCCCGCTGTCCGTCCGCGACGCGGCTAACGCTATTGGAGATCTGTCCGACCGAAACGATCGCGCTATCGATCGCGCGATTTTGCTCGCCGAGACCCGAATCAAGACCGCGGTACGAGATCACGAGACGTTCGGCGGCGGTGCCAAGCGTCTTCGAGGAGCGGCGCGTATCATCAACGATCCGCTGCAAATTGGAGACGAAGGCATTGAAGCCGGCGGCGAGCTGACCGATGCTGTCGTGCGTTGCGACTTCGATGCGCGCGCTCAGGTCGGCGTCACCCTCGGCGAGTTCGTGCAGACGTTTTGCAACGGCGAGAATCGGCTTGTTCACAAAGCTGATCGTAATGAAGACGATAATAAGCGCGGCGATGACCGATCCGATCGTGATCGCGGCGGTCGTGAATGCGGCAATTTTGGCCGTCGAGAGCACGGATGCTTGCGCTGTCGTGATCTTGTCTTCTTCCGTTTTTCCAACCGCGGTCAGCGCCGCGGCGAGTTGCACGTAGAATGAATTTTCGTTCGAAACGATCTTGGCGATCGCGGCCTTATCGCTCTTTTTTGCCGCCTCTTCCATTTTTTTCGAGTCGTCGCGGAACTGCTCGACCGACGTCAAGACCGTTTCCCACTGCGTCCGCAGCGACTTGTCGGTCGTGGTTTTCAGGAGCGAATCAGAGGCCGTATCGAAACGCGCAAATGCGTCTTTGGTGACGGCGAGTTCGACGGGATCGTTGCTGGATGCGTATGCGATCTGCGATGCACGGATCTCAACGACGGCTTGCGAAGCGCGTGCGGCCGATTGATACACCGGGAATGCGTTCTTCGAAATATCGTTCAACGCGTTTTGGGTGATCGTCGATTGGTAGAGCGACGTACCCGCGATCGCAAGGATCAGAACGACGAGCGACCCGAGTCCAAGACCGAGGCGCGCGTTGAGCGATTGGAAATTGAGTCGAAAACGCATGTAATCGTTGGCCCTTTATAAAGCTGCGGGTCATAGTGCAGCCAATTCAAACTATCGACCAAGGGGCGGTAAAAATTTAGTTAACGTCACATCTTTTGGAACTTTCGCGGCGTCACGGGCGTCCGTCGCCGCTTTCCAAGCGCAAGTGTGCCGAAAAAAGAGGGGGGCAGCGAAAATTGCGTGCACCCTCTTTTTGCGAAATGGTTCGTGTCGGCGATTGGGTACTTGGGCACCACGTGATCTCTTTGGTCTTCAGCATCATCGCGATAATGCAAATCGTTTTCGCCGCACTGGTCCTCGTGCGCATGGCACGCACCGCTCGAGGGCTTACGCTCGATCGGGCGCGGAGTGTTGACGAACCTGGTGCGATTGCGATCGTCGTCCCCGTGCTCGATGAAGAGCACCGCCTCGGCCGATGTCTCGAGGGCCTCATCGCTCACGGACCGACGGTCGCAGAGATTCTCGTTGTTGACGGAGGATCTCGTGATGGTACGCGTGCGCTAATCGCAAGGTACGCCGCTCGCGATGCGCGGGTGCGACTCATTGCGGCCGATCCAATCCCGTCGGGTTGGAACGGCAAGGCATGGGGACTCGAGTGCGGCCTGCGCGCAAGCGATCCCGGCGCTACCTGGGTTCTTACCGTCGACGCCGATATCGCGCCGGATCCCCGTCTTGCCGAGGCGCTGCTCGGACACGCGCGATTCACCGGCGTTCCGGCCCTCAGTATCGCAACACGTCAGGAACTCGGCGATCTTGGCGAGGGCCTCTTGCACCCCGCGATGCTCAACACGCTCGTGTACCGGTACGGTCTGCCGGGGCACGCCTTCACCGATCCCGACCGCGTCCAAGCAAACGGCCAATGTTTTCTTGCCCGCCGCGACGTCCTAATCGCAACCGACGCCTTCGCGATCGCCAAAGACTCGCGCTGCGAAGACGTTACGACCGCGCGCGCGCTCGCACGCGCCGGCTACGCGGTGGGCTTCTACGAAGCGGGCGATTTGGTGGTGGTGCGAATGCACGCGAACTGGCGCGAGACGTGGGTCAATTGGCCGCGGTCGCTGACGCTCCGCGATCGATTTACGCGGCGTCAAAGCGTGCGTGGTCTGCTCGAAATCGTATTCGTTCAGGCGCTTCCGCTTCCGCTCTGGATCGGGCTTACCCTCGCCCACATCGGCAGCTGGGAAGCCCAGACGCTCGCTGCGGTGAATATGGTTCTTGTCATGATGCGGCTCGGCACGCTCGCCGGGACGTTCCGGGCCTACGCGCACCCGCCGTGGACCTACTGGCTTTCGCCGCTCGTCGATGTTCCCGTAACCCTCGCCCTCATTGCAAGCGCCATCCGCCGGACACACATCTGGCGGGGCCGCACCCTCGTACCTCAAGGACGAATTTCGTGAAAATTGCCTGGTCCTTCGTTGGATTGCACGCGCTGGCACTGACCCTCGGACTCTTTGGGATGCTAATCGCCATCCCGCACCCGCAGTTGTGGTCGCACAACCCGGGCGACATCGCGTTCTTCTCCTTCGCGATGAACAAGACGGGCGGCACGGGCCTCGTACTCGGAACGCTTGCGATGCTGGCTTTCGGGATCGCCCAGCTCGGCTGGCGCCGGACGACGCTCTTTTTTCTCGCCTCCGTGCTGATCTCGGCGAGCGCCGAGCTGACTGGGACCAAGACCGGCTGGCCCTTCGGCGGATACGAATACACCGATTTCTTGGGCTATAAACTCCTGGGGCGCGTGCCCTACAGCGTCCCGCTCTCGTGGTTCTACATGGGCTTCGCATCGTTTCTGCTCGCGGATACCATCGCGGCCGTGCGCGGATGGAAAAACCGGACGTTTGGCGCGATCGTCCTCGGCGCATGGCTCCTTATGGCGTGGGACCTGGTCCTCGATCCCTCGATGGCCGCGCCGCAGCTGCAATACATTCACTTCTGGATCTGGAAAGAAACCGGCCCCTACTTCGGGATGCCGCTGCGCAACCTCGTCGGTTGGTTCGGGACAGGTATCGTCTTTATTGCGGTCGGACGACTACTTTGGGGCCGCGCGAACCGCGCAGCCGTCGCTCCCGCGCTGCCCTTCGCGGTCTATGCGATCAACGTCGTATGGTCGATGATTTTGAGCGTGAGCGCCGGCATGTGGCCAACCGCCCTTGCCGCGATCGTCTTTAGCTTGATCCCCGCGGCCCTCGCGCTCGTTCCCGCGCGCGATCAGCGGCGTCCGATGCGCATCGCAGAGGCCTAATCGCGGCTACGTATCCGCCGTGGGGCATGCTCGGCCCGCGTGCGATCTCGATGTGGGGTATGCGCACGCAGGTCGCGACATCGCGCGTCGAGGGGCTCGAACACATCCCACCGAGCGGCCCGCTCATGCTTATCGGTCGTCACTACCACCATCTCCTTGACGGATCGATGCTCGTCACACGCGTGGGGAGGCCGCTCCATATCGTGGTCGGCCTCGATTGGGCCGGTCCCGCGCGCTCGACCGTTGAGTGGGCGTGTCGATCCGCTGAATATCCGATCCTCCTGCGCACTGGCAACGTCGACTCCGGCGAACAACTGCGCTATCTGCGAACCGCGTTTCGCGAAACGACGCGACTGCTTGTCGAGGGTCGCGCGCTCGTCGTCTTTCCCGAAGGGTATCCAACTATCGATCCAACGTTTACGCCTAAGCAAACCGACGATGAATTCTTGCCGTTCGCGAGCGGTTTTCTGCGCATGGCGCAGCTAGCGGAGCGTGCCGGCTCGGGTCCCGTCGCGCTCGTTCCCGTCGGCTTCTCATACGCACGCACCGACAAGAAGTGGTCGATCGTGATGCGTTTCGGCGCCGCCTGCACGCGCGCCGAGATCCCGAGCGGAGACGCGGGTGCCGCAGCGATGCAAACGCGCGTGCGTGAGCTCTCGCATGCCTAAGCTGCTGGCAAACATCATCGCGTTTTTCTTTGCAATCGTCGGCTTTGCCGCCGCAGTGTGGATCGTCGTGCCCGGTCCGTCGCTGCCCACGTTTGCAGCTGCGGTCGCTGCGCCTGAAGCCGCACCGTATCTGATTCTTTTCAACATCATCGGACTGGCCGTCGCGTGGCGCATCGCGCGCGGACTCGCGCGTGAGATTACGGCGACGCTCCTCGCGCTGAGTTTAGGCCTTAGTGCAATCCCATTCGTTCTGCTCGGCCCAACGATCGCCGCCGCCAATAAAGAACTCGCGCGCGCGACCGAACGCGGTGCAATCGCGACCTCCGAACGCGTGAGTTACAATCCGCTGCAATCGTTCTTCCCACTAAATAACTCTGCGATCGTTCGCACCCGCATAGGCGATGCGGTCGTCGATCCGAAAACGAAGACAACACTTGCGATGGACGTCTATGACGCGCCGCAAGCCGGCATTCGTCCAACGGTGATCGTGATTTACGGCGGCGCGTGGATCTTCGGTGAACTCTTACAAACCGAAGCGCTGGATCGATCGCTTGCGGCGAGCGGCTACACCGTGATCGCGATCGACTACCGTCACGCACCGCAGTTCCGCTTTCCAACCCAACTCGGCGACGTGTTCGGCGCGATGCGCTTCATTCGCGCAAACGCGGCTCGATTGAATGTCGACCTAAACCGCGTTGCAATCCTCGGCCGCTCGGCCGGTGGGGAACTCGCGCTCGTCACCGGTTACCATCCCGGACCGATCGCTTTTCGTGCGGTCATCGGCTACTACTCGCCGACCGATTTGACGCGCGGCTGGAACGAACCACCAAGACCCGATCCGGCGGGCGTACGCCGGATTCTCTCCGCGTATCTTGGCGCAGGACCGAATCTCATACCCGGCTCGTATCGCGCCGCATCGCCGATCAGCTATGTCGTGCCGCATCTCCCGCCAACACTGCTCATCGGCGGGGACCGCGACGAGTTGGTGAAGATCGACTTTCAACGCACGATGACGGCAAACTTACGCGCCGCGGGCGATACTGTTGCATCGATTGAGATTCCGTGGAGCAATCACGCCTTCGATTCGCTCCCAACGGGACTCGGCGGACAAATCGCGCTAGGCGCCGTGCGCCGCTTTCTCGCCGCGTATTTGTAAGGTTATCCGGTGCGTTGAAAGACGATGGCTTTACCGTCTCTTCCAAATACATAGGAATAAACGAGTGTTGCTTTGGCAAATGCGACGCGGTAGCGATACGTCGTAAGGTCTCCCGCGCGGTCGCGATCCATGTAGGAAATGCTCGCGATCGGTCCGAGCGACGCAAACTGCGTTGAAGCCGTTGCCACCAGTGCATCGCTCAATGCCGTATTGGCATCTTCGGTAAAGAGACTGCGATCAAGATGTCCGGCAATGAAACCGTCCAGAATCCTTCGAAAACGCCGCGTCACCTCAAGGTTCTCGGCGGTCGCGATATCGGGCTGATAGAGCGCGCGAATGACGTTTGCATTTACACGCGCCGTCGCAAAATCGCTTGCGTTCGCGAGAACGACGATCGCGAGTCCGTCGCTTTCAATGATTTCATCTTCCGCGACAAATCCGGGAACGCCACCGTGGTGCCCGACGAAGCGTTTTCCGCGCGCATCCAATACGGTGAAGCCCAAACCCCATTTTGCGCCAAACTCGGGCGCGTCGACCGCGTCCGTTTGTGCGAGCGCAAAGGACTTCGCCGACACGAGTTTTCCGCTCATAAGCGCGAGATCGAAGAGAGCGATATCGGTGGCAGTCGAGACGATATCGCCATCCGCGTAGGCCCACGAGGGATCGTAATCATAGGCGCGTGAACTCTGCGCCCCGCTCAAAAACCCCGCCGCGACCGGAATGCTATCGCCCGGGTTGCCAAATGTCGTTTGCGTCATGCCAGCAACCGAGAAAATTGCTTGCCGTTCGTATACCGCAAGTGAGCGACCGGAGACGCTCTCGACGATCTGCCCGAGGACGACGTAACCCGAATTGGTGTACGAAAAGCGGGTGCCGGGCGACGATGCGAGCGGTCGAGCAGTGACGAGCTCCAAAATCTTTTGCGGTGTCGTCGGCGTCTTGTTCGCACCCGTCGTAAATCCATCGTCTGCGTAATTATAGAGACCCGAAGTGTGATTCAAGAGTTGACGCACCGTGATCTGATCCGCGTAAGGCGCATCCGGCAGATACGTGCGGACGCGGTCATCGAGTTTGATGCGACCGCGTTCGACAAGTTGTAAAACGGAGACGGCCGTCATCATCTTCGTAAGCGAAGCAATTGGAAAACGTGTCTGATCGTTCGCTGTCCCAAATGACCTCGCATACGCAATCGCACCATGCTGTACGATCGCAACGGAGAGCGCCGATGCGTTGCCGGCATCCGGACCACTCAGCGGTTTCAGCACCTCATCGAGTTTCTGAGCGACCAGAGCGCTAATCGGAATGGCCGTGGGCGCGGGCGCCGCGCTTGGCGCAAGCGACGTTACGGCGGAAAAAAGGACGGCAAGTAAGCACACCACTTGCCCGGCGTTCCGCTTTTTGCGGTTTTCGCCTCGTCATCGTATTCGGTTCGAACCGGCGTATTCGGGAAAAGAGTCAAAGCAGTTACGTCGTTTTCTTCTGGAGCATTGCACACATGATCCGCGATCTTGCACTTCTCGCCGCTCGTGTTGCCGTCGGCGGCGGCATCGCCGCACATGGAGCGCAAAAGGCGTTCGGTTCGTTTGAGGGTCCGGGGCCACAGGGCGCTGCCGGGTTCATGGATAGCCTCGGATTTCGCCCAGGCACAACGTTTGCAACGGCCGCATCATCCACCGAAATCGCCGCCGGTGCACTGATCGCACTCGGACTCGGCGGACCCATCGGGCCGGCGCTCCTAGGCTCAACGATGATCGTCGCTGGGAGCTCGGTTCACTGGAAGAACGGCTTTTTCGCTCAGAAGAATGGGGTCGAACTCAGCACCCTGTACGCCGCTGCGGGACTCGCATTTGCAGGCGGTGGCTACGGAGCGCTCTCGCTTGATGCGGCACTCGATATCAAGGCGCTGCGTTCGCAAACCTTCACGGGCCTGGCACTGAGCGCCGGCATCCTCGGCGCGATCGCGATGCTTGCGGCGCGCACGGCGGACGCTGCGCCGCCCGATCCCGAACACGCGCAGCGCGAACCTTCCGCCGCATAATCGTCGCGAGCCCCGCGGTAAAAGAAAAACGGCGCCCCCCGTGAGGGACGCCGTTTTTCGTGTCTCGTCAGTCGCGTGAGCGACTAGCGGGATTTACCGGTACGAGCTACGCGACTGGAAGCAGTCGCGGCAGTAAACCGGCTTGTCGCCGCGGGGTTGGAACGGGACTTGGGCAACTTGGCCGCACTGGCTGCAGGTGGCCGAGAACATCTCGCGCGCACGTCCGCCGCCGGCACCACCGCCGTAGCCGCCGCCGCCGCCGGAACCGCCGGAAGCATAGCCACCGCCGCCGCCGCCGCCGCCCGAACCACGCTGCGCTTTACGCGCCGCACGGCAATCGGGGCAACGATTGGGCTTGTTGGTGAAGCCCTTCGATGCGAAAAATTCTTGCTCTCCAGCACTAAACGTGAACTGGGCGTTGCAGTCAACGCACGAGAGTGTTTCATCAGTATACAAGGTTCTAAACTCCAGGTTTATTCTTAAAGCGTCTGTGTTCAACTAGATACGACCTGGGTTTGAAGCCTTGACTTGCATGAACCGCGCGGACCGTCCCGTTTTGAGGAGGGGCCCGACGCCGACAGCCACTCCTACGCGCATCCTAACACAACTCAGTCCGGAATGGTTCTCTTTTGGGGACCAAAATGCAGAAAAAGTCGCATTTAGCCGTCCGACTGGTAGGGGACCTAGCAGCCCTGTGTGGCAAGGCGACAGAACGCGGGGAGTGAACGTCAACGCGAACTCGTTCAATGTGATCGGGGGGCTTTTCGTGCACCTGGAAGTCTGGAACACGGTCGCTACGGTTGGCACGTTCGTCGTCGTCCTGCTCACCGGGGGAGCAGCCCTCGTTCAACTGCGCCACCTGCGCGTCAACAATCAACTCCACGCATTACTTGCCATCCTAAGCATGCCGATGGAACAGCGGCTCGCAGAGGCCTTCGAATTCGTGACGGGCGACTTTCGCACGTCCATCAACGACGAAACGTTTCGCGCCCAGCTAGCCGATTCGGTGGCCCCCGATCGGCGCGCGCATAAAGAACTGCGCGTCTGCGATTATTACGAACGTCTCGGTTCGTGCATCAAACTCGGGCTGATCCCCGAGCGGCTCTATTTCGATAACAGTTCGCCCGAGCGATTTTGGGAAATCCTCGAACCCGCAATCGCTCTCTATCGAATCAAACGCGGCCCCGTTGCCTACGAAAATTTCGAGTACCTCGTGATGCGTTCACGCGAATGGGACCGCAAAAACCCGTACGGCTCGTATCCGGCAGGCATGCCGCGCGCGACCCTCCCGCCCGTCGATTCCGGCTCCGGTCAGTCTTAAAAAAAAAGCCCCGCGATTTTTTCGCGGGGCTTTTTTTCTTGCTTACAAGTCTTCGGGGTTGATGCCCTTGGGCTTGTACTGCGTCTTGGGCGGCGGCGCTGCGACGGCGACGTCGGATTCGTAGTCGCCTTCGTAGTGCACCGTGTTTTCTTGCAGACGCTGGCGTTCGTACGGCCCCATGATCTTGGAGCTCATCTCTTGTCCGCCCGGCGCGATCACGTCGGCATACACCGGTTCGTTCTCGCCGTTGCCGTTGCCGTACGTTCCATCGAGTAAGAACGCGTTGCGCGGACGGCCCTCGTCATCGAGATCCTGGCCTTCCGGCTGGATCGTGAGGTTGCGGTAGCGCGACATGCCCGTACCCGCCGGGATGAGCTTACCGATGATGACGTTTTCTTTGAGACCGAGCAGCGGATCGTGCTTGCCTTTGATGGCAGCGTCCGTGAGGACGCGCGTCGTCTCCTGGAAGCTGGCTGCGGAGAGGAACGATTCCGTTGCGAGCGAGGCTTTCGTAACACCGAGGAGGACGGATCCGCCTTCGGCCTTCTTCTTGCCCTCGGCCGACATGCGTTCGTTTTCTTCTGCGAACACCGATGACTCGACGAGTTGACCCGGGAGCATGCGCGTGTCGCCGCCCTCGGTGATCTTGACCTTGCGCATCATCGAACGAACGATCGTCTCGATGTGCTTGTCGTTGATGTCCACGCCCTGCGAACGATAGACTTTCTGGACTTCCTGAACGAGGTAGTTCTGGAGGGCCGTCTCGCCTTTGATGCGCAGCACGTCGTGCGGATTGAGCGAGCCGTCCATGAGCTGATCGCCCGCGGTGACTTGCTGTCCTTCGACAACGCTAAGATGCGTGTTCAGCGGAACTTCGTGTTCGACTTCGTCGCCTTTTTCGGTCGTGACGATGACGATGCGCTTCGTTTTCTCATCCGTCATGCGTACCGTACCGGTGACCTCGACGATCTTCGCAACACCTTTGGGATTACGCGCTTCGAAGATTTCCTCGACGCGCGGGAGACCCGTGATGATGTCTTCCTGAGCGACGCCGCCGGTGTGGAAGGTTCGCAGCGTGAGCTGCGTACCGGGTTCGCCGATCGACTGTGCTGCGATGATGCCGACGGCCTCACCGATGTCCACGCTCTTGCCGGTGGCAAGGTTGCGGCCGTAGCACATCGAGCAGACGCCGTGCTTCGCTTGGCACGTGAGCACCGAACGAATGCGGACTTCCTTGATGCCGGCGGTGATGATCGCCTTGGCTTTTTCTTCGTCGATCTCTTCGTCGCGAGCAACGATCTTCGTACGCGGTTTTTCCGGATCTTTGATGTCGTGCGATGCGCGACGTCCAATGATACGGTCCGTGAGCGGTTCGATCGTTTCTTTGCCGACTTGGATGTCCATGACGGTGATGCCGTTGGGCGTTCCGCAATCGTCTTCACGAATGATGACGTCTTGCGCTACGTCAACGAGACGACGCGTGAGGTAACCCGAGTCAGCCGTACGGAGCGCCGTATCGGCAAGACCCTTACGCGCACCGTGCGTCGAGATGAAGTACTCGAGAACCGTCAGGCCTTCTTTGAGTGATGCTTTGACGGGGATCTCGAGAATGCGGCCCGAGGGATCGGACATGAGTCCGCGCATACCGCCGAGCTGTTTGACCTGAGCGATCGAACCACGCGCGCCGGATGTTGCCATCATGAACACGGGGTTCAGCGGGTTTTGCGCCGCTTGCATCGCCTGGGTTACGGCTTCGGATGACTTCGACCAGACTTCGATCGTCTTGTTGTACCGTTCGTCATCGGAGATGAAGCCTTGATCGAAGAGCGTGTGCAATTCGTCGACTTCGTTCTGCGCGTTTTCGAGCAGGTCGTACTTCTCTTGCGGCACGATGATGTCGCTGATCGAGACCGTCGTACCGGACTGCGTTGCAAACTTGAAGCCGAGCGCCTTGATTGCATCGAGGAATTCTGCCGTCGGCGCGTTGCCGTACTTGCGGTAGCATTCCGTGATGAGTTTCTTGAGCGCGTTCTTATCGATCGTCTGATTGACGTAGGGGTGGTTCCACTCCGCGGGGATCGCATTGTTGAGCGTGACGCGACCGACCGTCGTACGCAGACGCTGACCCAAGTGACGCACGGTGATCCACTGCTGGAGACCGATCGCCTTTTGGTCGAACGCCATCATGGCTTCGGGGAAGCTGCCGAACGTCGGCAGCAATTCGTTGCCGTGCTCGTCTTTTTTGATTTCGAGCGTGTCGTACGCGTAGTCATCAGCGAGGATGCCCTTCGCGGGGCCTTTGTACTCGTCGCGTTGGAACGTCAGGTAGTAGAGCCCGAGGACCATATCCTGAGTCGGGATCGACACCGGGTTACCGAACGAAGGCTGCAAGATGTTGTTCGAAGAGAGCATCAGGATGCGCGCTTCGGCTTGAGCACCGGCGGAGAGCGGAAGATGGACAGCCATCTGGTCGCCGTCGAAGTCCGCGTTATACGGTGTGCAGACGAGCGGATGGAGGTGGATCGCTTTGCCTTCGACGAGCACCGGCTCGAAAGCCTGAATGCCGAGGCGATGGAGCGTCGGTGCGCGGTTGAGCAACACCGGATGCTCGCGAATCACTTCATCGAGAACGTCCCAGACTTCCGGACGCACGCGTTCGACCATGCGCTTCGCCGATTTGATGTTATGGGCTTGGCCGCGGTCGACCAGCTTCTTCATCACGAAGGGCTTGAAGAGCTCGAGTGCCATTTCTTTGGGCAGGCCGCACTGGTGCAGCTTGAGATTCGGGCCGACCACGATGACCGAACGGCCCGAGTAGTCGACGCGCTTGCCGAGAAGATTCTGACGGAAGCGGCCCTGTTTGCCTTTGAGAATGTCCGAGAGCGATTTGAGCGGGCGGTTGTTCGGGCCCGTCACCGGACGTCCGCGACGACCGTTGTCGATCAGCGCGTCGACTGCTTCTTGCAGCATGCGCTTTTCGTTTTTAATGATGATTTCGGGCGCGCTCAACTCGAGCAGCCGCTTGAGGCGGTTGTTCCGGTTAATGACGCGACGATAGAGATCGTTAAGATCGGATGTGGCGAAGCGGCCGCCGTCGAGCTGAACCATCGGGCGCAGTTCGGGGGCGATCACCGGGACGGCGGAAAGAATCATCCACTCGGGCTTGTTGCCGGACGAGAGGAAGGCTTCGACGACTTCGAGGCGTTTGATCGCCTTGATCTTCTTCTGACCGGTCGTCTCTTTGAATTCCTTACGCAGTTCTTCTTGGAGCTTGCGCAGATTCAGGTCGCGCAGCAGCTCGCGGATGGCTTCTGCGCCCATACCGGCTTTGAAGCCGTTGCCGTACTTCTCGCGGGCTTCACGGTATTTGAGTTCCGTGAGCACTTCGCGCTTGGTCAGCGACGTGTTGCCCTGCTCGATCACGATGTAGGCGGCAAAATAGATGACCTTCTCGAGCTGTCGTGGCGACATGTCGAGGAGGATACCGATGCGGCTGGGTACGCCTTTGAAATACCAAATGTGGCTGACAGGAGTGGCCAGTTCGATATGGCCCATGCGCTCGCGGCGCACTTTGGCGCGCGTGATCTCGACGCCGCAGCGATCGCAGATCATGCCCTTAAAGCGGATACGCTTGTATTTTCCGCAATGGCATTCCCAGTCTTTGGTGGGGCCGAAGATCTTCTCGCAGAACAAGCCGTCGCGTTCGGGCTTGAGCGTGCGATAATTGATGGTTTCCGGCTTTTTGACTTCGCCGAAGGACCAGGCGCGGATTTGCTCCGGGCTCGCCAGGCCGATGCGCATCGCATCAAAGTTATTAACGTCGAGAAGATTCACGCTGAATTTTGCC
>JBBRLI010000020.1:0-49747 GCA_038231455.1 Vulcanimicrobiales bacterium
CGCTGCGACGGCGGCGATTGCGAGCGTTCGCGCTGGCAATCGCCGGGCAACGTTTCGCACCTAGCCGTGTCGTAACTGGGCGCTAACCGTCTCGATCGCTTTTTCGTAGTCTTCCGGTGTATTGTCATTGTAGAGCGACGTCATGACGGCGCCGGTCTTCGGGTTGATGATGGCGACCGTGGACGTTGCCGTCTTGTCGGTGTCGTACAATTTGGTCAATCCGAGTTTTTCCGCTTTGGTGGCCGCTTCTGCAGCCGTCTTTGCGTCCGTCACATCGAATGTCACAAACGTCGCCTTACCGGCGTAGTGTTTTTCGATGCCGCGATATGTTGCTTCGGTTGCCTTGCACGCCGGGCACCAGTCCGCATGAATCCGCACGACGACGGGTTTGCCCTGAAGCGCTTGCGGAAGCTGCCCAAGGATCATCCCACTGTGCTTCATCGCGGATGCGGGCACTTTCATTTCATCCATCGCGTGCATCGCGCCGGTCTCGGGAGGACTGCTAGGCGCCGTTTGCGCAAACGACAAAAACGGGATCGCGGTGAACGCGAGGGTCAGAAGCGCGGCGGCCGGACGATTCATAGGGAACTCCAAAAAGAGAAGGGTCGTTTCCTAAGTGTAACGGGTGACCAGGTCGAGCGACGTAACGATGCTTACAGCCTTTTCCAGCCGGAGCTTCCCGCGCCGTCGTCACGACAATCGTTCTCACTGCAAGTCGAGGTGTATTCGTGATTTACCGTAACGCTCTCGTCCGTTTGCTGGTTGGGTTGCTCGTCGCCATACTCGTCGGCAGCGTCTCTGCGTCTGCGCAAGAAACGCCGAGCGCGACGGAGTTCTATCGGCGCGCCGTGGTGACGATGAACGAACTTCCGGAACCACCGTTTATTGCGTTCCGGTACGAAGGGACGGGGGCCGGGCTGCGGATTGATCTCGCGACCGAACCGTGCGAATTTTTCCGGTGGAAACTCGGCGATGCTCGAACGGAGTGGAGGATCAAAAGTCGCACTTCTGATGCCCGTGCGGAGTTCGTCGATACTGCCGGCAATCGCACGATGATGCATTTCAATCCGAGTTGGGTTCAGACGTACCGTCAACTTCGCTCGAAGCCATTACGCGATGCTCACGATATGTGCGCACCGCCGAGTCTGCGCCCACCGGATCCAATTACATCTGACCGAAAGTCGGATCCAGCGGTCAAGACAATCGGCACGGTGCTCGCTATTGGACCGGGGATCTATCGTGTTGAAGACCGCGGCTCGGCAGCGTGTCCCAACGGTCATGCCGGACATGCGCTACATCTTTCGTCTCGCACACACGATCCGCACCATGAACTCACCGATGTGATCGTTGAGGTGAGTTCAATGCGGTTCTGCATGGTTCGATTTGGGACGCGTTTAGGCGTCGGTTTCACATCCGATGCGACCAACGAGCATTATTTTGCCGATGTTGGCGGCTACTGGATGCAAACCGGTGGACAAGCGGAATTCGCCGGACGCATCGTCGGCGTCGCTTCCGGCCACCGAGTCTGGCGCTACCAATTCGTGGACATACAATTCCCGACGTCATTGCCGGCCGCGACGTTCGCGCCAACGGCGACGGATCCGTCGCCGTATACGCATCCCCAACGTCTGGTGGACATCGGCGGACGAAAACTCAACCTCTACTGTACGGGGACCGGTTTACCAACCGTGATTCTCGAAGCCGGAGGCGGGGAATCATCGCTCGACTGGCGCTTCGTTCAACCGCAGTTGACGAAGACGACGCGCACGTGCTCGTACGACCGCGCGGGTTACGGTTTTAGCGGTCGCGGCCCGCTGCCGCGCGACGCTGCAGCGACCGTCGGCGACCTGCACGCGCTTATTGCTGCCGCCGGAATTCCCAAGCCGTTCGTGCTAGTTGGGTACTCGAACGGCGAGCTGTATTCGAGACTCTAAGCCGATCGCTATTTGAGCGAACTCGGCGGACTCGTTTTCGTTGAACCGGCGTTCGAGGGCAACCAAGAAGCGCGCGTCGACGCCGCCGCGCCGATGTTCGCTCGGAATGCCGTTCATCAGATCGCCGTTGCAAAGTCGTGTTCGGCAGCATCCGAGAACGGTCCGATTCTTCCGGGCTCGCCGTTATCTGCGACGTGCGTCGTTCCTGCGGATCCGCTCCTGCCCCAGGCACTCAACGACATGCTCCGAGCGCAATCACTTCGCGCCGGTTGGTGGACGGATAGTTATTCGGAGAACCTCACGGCGATTCCATTAACACTTGAAGAAATTCGCACCGAGCAGCGGTCGTACGGCGCGTTACCGCTTGCGATGGTGACGGCGGAGAACATCGTCCCGCCCGGCGCCTTTCCGCCAGCAGAGGAACGATCGATCGGGGAAATCATGCGCGCCCGGCGACTGCCCCTGATGCAGCTCTCGTCGCGCGGCTATCAGGTGGAAGCGCGTGGATGCAGTCACGGCGACATCGTCAGCGACTGCGCCGATACCGTTGTGGACGCGATTCGCGCGGTCGTGGCTGTTCGATGAGCTGATTCGGGCTGCACTGGCCGGCCTAGCCCGGCTGCAGAACGGCGTGATAGAATCGGTGTGAGATGTTTACGCCGGTTGGAATCGAGCTCCCCGAGTATTACGAATGGGTCCGCGGTACGGCGTATCCCAAAGTGGGTCCGGGCAAGCCGCACGGGCAACTGCAAGTCGAAATGGCGGTGATCGTTCACGCCTGGGGTCGCAAGCGCGGCATAATCGCGACTGAACACGATATGAATATCCGAGTTGCGGACGACGATATACGCCGCTATTTGCCGGATATTCAGTTCACCTCGTACGAGCCATTGGACGCGCACGGAATTCCTGACGATCGAGAAATTCAGGATATTGCGCCGGATCTTGTTATCGAGGTCGTATCTCCCCAGCAGAATCTCGCTTATTGCGAAGAGAAAATCCGCGCTTTTCTCGTGGCCGGCACGACGGCCGTCTTGGTGGTCGATCCGGATCACCAGGCGTTCTTTGTCTATCGCTCAGGTTCGAAGACCGTCCTCGCCCGTGGAGATCAGTTTGCGGACCCGGCCTTTCCTGGCCTCGTCATTGACGTCTCGGACGTCTTCGACACCCTAAATCGACGGTAGCCTCGTTCGAGCCTCGAAGGCGGTACGGACGCTAAGAGCCTCCTCCAGTCTGAATTGCCGCTACCGTTCGTACCCGCTAAATTTCTTAATACCGCTTGCGGATCCACTCCGCCATAAAGTCCATGGTTCGGGAAAATGTGTCTCCGAAATAGCCGAACGATGTGGATCCTACCGGCGTTTGAAGGCCGAGAAGCTGCTCGCATGCGGAGCACTCGGTGCCGCCGTGAACCGCACCCTCCTCGATCGCAAACGTCTTATCCGCCATGCGGGCCGCTTGGTACACGATTTCATCGGGGCGCAGGAAGTAGTGACCGCTGTTCGCGAGGATCAACATCGGTTTCGAGACGCCCGTGATGTTTCCAACCGAACTCGTCGCGGTCGATGTGTAGTCGATGCCGGTGAGATCGTTGTTTGTTTGCGAATACGGGCCTTTCGTTCGAAGTGCGTGAGCGCCGAGCCAAATATGCACGTTCACGTTGAGCGTCGATGAAGCTGATAATCCGGAAGTTGCGGCGCCTGAGGGGGGACGCACGGAACAACCGAGCTGCATTGGACGACGTCCCGACTGCGAGAGAAAGATGATGGGCTGTTGCGTGCACGCGAGGAGGTTGACATCCGGCTGCCAGATTCGAGCCGCCGATGCGCCAACGACGGTGAAGGGGATGTCGTCGCCCATCTTCGTTGGATCGCCCGCAACCGTTCGTTCCTGCGCGAGCAAGTTCTGAGCCTGCGAGATCAGGAGCGCGTTCCTCGCCGCTTGCGCCGCTAGGAAGCTCTGAACGAAAGCGTCGGTATAAAAAGCACCGTTGGTTGCTGCATTGTAACCGTTCGCCGCGCTGAACATGTCGAGCGTCGGATCTCGCTGTCCGAGCGTGTTGTTGATAACGGCCGGATCGACATACGTAAATGTCGCCAGCGACTCGCCGAGATGCGAGTCGAACAAGATGATCCCATCGGCGGCCGGGAGCCCCAGCAAATTGGTGGTGACGCACGGGATGATTTTCTCGGGACCCGTGCACACGCCCATCCCGTTTTCTGCAACGTTCTGGTAGAACGCCATCATCGGCGCGCCCATGCTATGACCGAACAACAACACTTTTTTTATCGTCGGTTGCGAGCGAAGGTATTGGACCGCGGCGGCGATCGCCGGTACGTGCTGTTCGTAGCCGTAATACGTCGTCTGCTTGTTGGTATACGCGCTATCGACGCACAGCGTTGTGAATCCGCGCTGTGCCAGCGCGTCGCACCCTTGAAAATCGACGTAACTGCTGAACGGGTGCATGATGACGATACCGACGTGATTGTCGCCGGATACCGGCACTCGAAGTTTCGCTGCGGTCGCGACGGGCGTCCCAAGGTTCAGCGACGTCACTTGTGTCGACACGAGCGCGATCGGTCCGGACGACGGCACGGACACGGGAACCGGCAGGGCCGGAACCGTCGTCCGACCCCCTCCGCCGCATCCGCTGAGACCAAGAGATAAAAAGACGAGCGAAGCGAGCGCTCTGCTAAACGGGTGCGCGTTCGTGCGGTGCATATTCGCCTCCAAAAATTCTGGCGGTTCCCTTCCGGTCCTCGACGGCAATTCCTTGCATCGAATTACCGTATCGACAAAACAGATTTCTACGATACGCACGGGCTCGTGTTCGAGCACCCGTTTGTCGTGCGGGCGATTCTGGGGTAGAATCGGGTGTTGTGAAACGCGCTGTCCCGGCGCTCCACATCGGATCGCACGAAATTTGGCCGCCGATCGTGCTGGCCCCGATGTCCGGAGTGACCAATCGCACCCTCCGTGCCCTCTACAAACCGTTCGGCTTCGGCCTCACGGTCACGGAGTTCGTGTCCTCAAATGCGCTCCAGTACGGCGGGAAGCGCACGATGGAGATGATCGATCAGCACGGGCAAGAACAGCCCGTCTCGACGCAGCTCTGGGGGAACGATCCCGCGATCATGGCCCAAGCGGCCAAAGTGGTGCGCGAGTGCGGTGCCGACATCGTGGACATCAATTTTGGCTGCCCCGCCCCCAAAGTGACCAAAACCGAGGGCGGCAGCGCGTGTCTGCGCGACCCAGACCGCTGCGAGGCGATCATGAAGGCGGTCGTCGAGGCCGTCGATTGCCCCGTCACGATGAAGATGCGTCTGGGTTGGTCCGACGACAAGATGGTCTTCGTTGAGGTTGCGAAGCGCGCGCAGGCCGTCGGCGTGCAAGCCGTCACGCTCCACGCCCGGACGGCAAAGCAATTCTACAAAGGGAGCGCGGATTGGTCGCGCATTGCCGAACTCAAGGCAGCAATCGATATTCCGGTCATCGGCAATGGCGATCTCAATGACGCCGAGCTTGCGATGTCGCGCATGCGCGAGAGCGGTGTCGATGGCGTGATGCTCGGGCGCGCGACGCTCGGCAACCCGTGGCTCGTCTCGCAGCTGCGGTCGCTGATGCAAGGCGAAGAGCCGGCGCCGATGCCAGGCGCGCCCGAACGTTTGCGCTTTGCAATGCACCACTATCGGACGATGGTCGATGAATGGGGCGAACAGCGTGCCGTTCCGCAAATGCGCAAGCACCTTGGTTACTATCTCAAAGGCTTCTACGGCGCAAGCGAACTACGCGAGCGTCTGATGCGTACGGAGACCGCCGCAGAGACGCTCTCGATCGTCGAGGCGACGATCGAGCGGCTCGAAGGCCACGATGAAGCGGCGTTGGCCGTCGCGTAGTGCAGACGACCTTTGATGCGCTTTACGGTGCCCCGAGTCCCCAAGCACTGTATGAAGAAACGTATGAAAACTATCGTGCGTATCTGAATCCGCCGCTCGCGCGGGTGATGAAACTCTCCGGCAGTCCGGTGGAAGTCTCGGCATCCGGTTGCACGATCGTCGACCACGCGGGGAAAGCCTATCTTGATTTTGCCGGTGGCTACGGCGTTTTTACGCTTGGCCATCGGCACCCGCGCGTGATCGCCGCCGTGCACGAGCAACTCGATCGGATCGCGCTCTCCGGGCGCACGATGTTCAATCCGCTCATGGGGCGTCTGGCACGTAAGCTTGCCGAAATCACGCCGGGCGATCTGCAGATTTCGTTTTTCGCCAATAGTGGCGCCGAAGCGGTTGAAGGTGCGCTGAAGCTGGCGCGCGCTGCAACCAAACGCACGAAGATCGTCGGCACGATCAATGCCTATCACGGCAAGACGTTCGGCGCGCTCACCGCAAGCGGACGCGAGTATTTCAAAGCCGCCTACGGTCCGCTCCTCCCCGATGTCGTGCATGTAGCCTTCGGCGATCTTGCCGCACTCGATGAGGCCCTCGTCGATGCCGCCGCGTTGATCCTCGAACCCGTGCAGGCCGAAGGTGGTGTGCTCTTGCCGCCCGCGGGCTACCTACGCGCGGCAAAAGACGTGTGCGAAAAACACGGCGCACTCTTCATCGCAGATGAAGTGCAGACGGGCCTCGGCCGCTGCGGTCTGCGCTTCGCGTGCGATGCCGAGGGCGTCGTCCCCGACATCATGACGCTTGCCAAAGGGCTCTCGGGCGGCGTGATTCCGATCGGCGCGTTCATCGCGCGACCAACCGTGTGGAACGCCGCGTACGCCAAAGCCCCGCTGATGCATACATCGACCTTCGGTGGGAATGAACTTGCTTGCGCCGCAGCACTTGCGGCCCTCGAAGTGCTCGAGGACGACCATCTCGTCGACAACGCGCGCGAGCGCGGCAAACAACTACTGGACGGCGCACGCGCCGTCGCAAGCGCCCACCCCGCGGTGATCGCGGACGTGCGCGGACTCGGCCTGCTCGTCGGCGTGGAGCTGACCAGCGAAGGCTACGGAGGAACGATCATCCCCGAAATGCTCAAACGCGGCGTGACCGCTGCCTGGACGCTCAATCAGCAGCGGGTGATCCGCCTCGAACCGCCGCTCATCGTGACGGCGCATGAAGTCGACCGCGCGCTCGCGGCGTTTGGTGAAGCCGTCGGCGTCGCGCACGAACGGCTCGGTGCCCTCTAGTGCCCTATGTCGAATCCACCATCATCGTCGATGCGCCAGCGCGCGCCGTGTATGAGATGGCAAAAGAGCAAGAGCGCTTCCCGCAGTTCATGCCCGACGTTGAAACGGTCACGGTCCTCGAGCGGCATGCCGATTATATCGTTACGCGCTGGAAGACGCTCGTTGAAGATGCGCCGATCGAGTGGACGGAAGAAGACCGTTTCGATGACGCGCTCATCCGCATCGACTACAAGCTCATCGAGGGCGATCTCGATACGTTTGAGGGCGCCTGGACGTTCGTTGAGAGCGATGGCCAGACGCTCGTAACGCTCGGCGTCGAGTACGACTTCGGCGTGCCGACGCTCGCCGAACTCATCGGTCCGACCTTAGCCAAAAAAGTAAAAGAGAACAGCGAGATGATGCTCGCTGCTCTCAAGTCCGAAGTCGAGGCGACCGCAGCCGTTCAAGCGCGCGGCTAAGGGTTAACCCGGAATCGCGAAGGCGACGAGTTCCGTTTTATCCCGGTCCGTCGTCCAGAGTTTGGTACCGTCGAAGCCAAGCGATCGTGGAAGAAACTCAAAGCGGGCGATCTCTTCGTACTTTGGTTGATCGCCGCGTGCATCGAGTCGCGCCAGTCGATGATTCGTCGTATCGTTGCCGTCCGTAACGGTGAGATAAAACTGTCCCGCGACCACGATCATCCCCGTAATTTGCTGTCCGACCGGGATGGTGCGGATCACGGTACCGTCGTCTTGCAGTTCGACGATCTGCTGCAAAAAACGCTGACTCAGGAAAAGCGAATCGCCATCGTAGGCGAGGAACGATCCCGTGTCCTCGGGGCATGCGATGGCTTCATTTTTCTTGAAGCCATGTCCGAATACGCAGCGGCGGATGAAACGGTTATCGTCATCGCCGTTCTCGCTGCACACGACGCGCAGTGAATCGCCGGTTACGACCATGCCGATCGGTCGGCCCGGCGCTTGGTTCTCTTCGAAAGTCTCACCGGTATTCGCGCGTATTCCATACACGCGGCTCGCATCCCACGAGCCAACCCAGATGTCGGTTCCATCGCAACTCAGGCCCATCGGGCGCGGCGCGGGGCTGGCGATGCGGACGATCTCTTCGATCGCAGTAGAAGTCATCGACCCTCCTTTTTCGGGGAGGGCCACATTACGGATTGCTGGCTCCGGTCCCCCTAGCAATCAGCCCGGCGGCGGGCACAATCCTCGGTCGCGTGGTAGGATGCCCGGACGTGTCCAAGTTCTGTTTTGTCATCCACCCGGTTTCTTTCGAGGACGTCGTGCGCTACGAGCCGGGTGCCGCCGGCAAAGGCCGCCCGATCATTGCAAAGATTCTCGAGTGGATGCCCTCGTACGCCGCTGCCCATCTGACCGGAATCCGCACGCCCGACGGGCGGGAAACCGAAGGCTGGTTTGTCGCCGCGCCGCTCATGCCGGAACAAATGCTCGAACTGCCGCGCGAAGCGGTCTACGAACGTATCCTCAAAGCGATTCAAATCGGCGTCGATCTGGGCGCAGACGTTGCGGGGCTCGGCGCGTTCACGGGGATCGTCGGCGACGGCGGCGTGACGCTCAACGAGCGGGCGCAGGTCCCGGTAACCACCGGCAACTCCCTCACCATCGCCGCGGGCGTGCGAAGTTTCTTCCGCGGCTGCGCGGAGATGGGCGTCGACCCAAAGTCGGCAACGGTCGCTGTGATCGGCGCGACGGGTTCCATCGGTGGCGCGATCGTCGAACTGATCGCCGACCGCGTCGGCCACATCGTACTCTGCGCGCGCAACGAAACGCGCGTGCGGAAATTCCAAGCCGCCATCGGCGCCCGCCTCGCGTGCACGACCTCGATCGAGATGGATGTGAGCGCGGCGGTTCGACAAGCGCAGTGTGTCATCACCGCGACGAGTTCGACGCAAGACATCATCGAACCCGAAGATCTGCAGACGGGTGCCGTCGTCGTGGAACTCTCGCTTCCGCACGACGTCAGTCGACGCGTCGCGCAGCTACGTCCGGACGTGCTGGTGATCGAAGGCGGCAACATGCGCGTCCCCGGGAATCTGCGCGCGGAGCGGATGCGCGAACCAGGCACGGATTTTTCGCTCGGTTTACCGCCGGGAACGGCGCTTGCGTGTATGTCCGAGACGATGGTCTTGGCGCTTGCGAATCGCATCGAACCCTATACGCTCGGCCGCGGGATCGACGTGAACAAAGTCCGCGAGATCGACGCCCTTGCAACCGACGCCGGATTCGAGCTCGCCGACATGCGCGCGTTCGATCTTGCGATTCCGGCCGAGCAAATTGCGCGCACGCGTGCCGCCGCAGAAGCGCGCCGGAGCATCGCGGTCTAGTGGCCTCGCCGATCTACTCAAAGCCGTATGTCTACAAAGCGACGATCGCCTGGTCGGGTTCAAAGTCGGGCGCGACCGTGGACTACGCATCGTATTCGCGCGAATACGAGATCGAAATCGAAGGCAAGCCGACGCTGCGCGGTTCGGCCGATAAGCCGTTTCGCGGCGATGCGAGCCTGCACAATCCCGAAGACCTGATGCTCGCCGCGATTGCCACGAGTCACATGCTCAGCTACCTTGCCAAGTGCGCGCGCGCCGACGTCCACGTCGTCTCTTATTGCGATGAAGCGACCGCGACGATGTCGGCTGAGGGCGGGCCAATGCGCTTCACCGACGTACTCCTCAAGCCGGTCGTGGTTATCAGTGCGGGCGATCTGTTTATCGCGCGCAAGCTCCACGTCGGCGCGCGTGAAGAGTGTTTCATCGCGAATTCCGTAAACTTCACCGTCAGAAATGAAGCGACCGTCGAAATGCAGGACCAGCCATGAACAGCGCGACATCGGGGCCCCACGCAACGCGTGGGGGGCGCGGAGCCTGGGGCGCAGCGGCTTTCAAGCTTGCGTGCCACCATTAAAACCGTCGTCAGCGTGTCGCTTGGGTCGTCCTCGCGCGATCATCATGCCAAGGTCGAGTTGCTCGGCGAGCAGTTCGATATTACGCGCATCGGGATGGATGGGTCGCTCGATAAAGCCATCGCGAAAATTAAGGAACTCGATGGAACCGTCGATGCGATCGGCCTCGGCGGTATCGACGTGTATCTCTATGCGGGCAAGAAACGCTACGCCATTCGCGATGGACTCAAACTCCTGGATGCGGCAAAAATAACGCCGGTGGTTGACGGCAGTGGTCTGAAGAATACACTCGAACGCGAAGCGGTCGGTTATTTGCAGCGCGAGCTTGGCATCGAGCTAAGCGGCAAACGGGTCCTTATGGTGAGCGCGCTGGATCGATTCGGGATGGCGCAAGCGCTCGTCGCGGCGGGTGCGGAAGTCGTCTTCGGCGATTTCATCTTCGCGCTCGATCTCGACAAGCCGGTGCGGGGTCTTGATGAGTTCGAAGAGCTCGCGCAAAAGTATCTTCCGGATGCGTGCAAGTTGCCGTTTCAATTCTTCTACCCCACCGGCAAGAAACAAGACCGTCCGCCGGAATCCAAATATCCTGAGTATTACGACGACGCCGAGATCATCGCCGGAGATTTCCATTTCATGCGCGCGTATATGCCGCCGCGCCTCGACAATAAGACGGTCCTCACCAACACGCTGACCGCTCGCGATATCGAAGAACTCCGCTCGCGGGGCGTGACGACCCTCATCACAACGACGCCCGATTTTCAAGGGCGGTCGTTCGGCACCAACGTCCTCGAAGCGGCCCTCATCGCGCTTCTCGGCAAAACGTGGGCCGACGTGACGGATGAGGACTACGCGCGCGTTCTGCGCGACCTCGATTTGCGACCGCGCGTTTTGGAATTCTCCGCCCCTTGATCGTGCTGCGCCGTCTTGGCGCAACGCAGGCGCACGACCGCGAGCGCGAGGCGGTCGGGGTTCCGCTGCGTCGCGTCCTCGGAGTGTGGGGACTCATCGCGGTTGGCCTCGGCACGATGCTGGGCGGCGTCTTCACGACGATTGGGTCGGGGATGAACGCCGCAGGGCCTGGCGTGATTGCATCGTTTGCGCTTTCGGGTCTTGCGTGTATTTTCGTTGCGCTCTGTTATGCAGAACTTGCATCGATGGTTCCGATAGCGGGCAGCGCCTACACCTATGCGTATGCGACGCTCGGTGAATTCGTCGCGTGGATTATCGGCTGGGATCTGATCCTCGAATACGGCATCAGCGTCGCGCCGACGGCGGCGGCTTGGTCCGGTTACGTCCAGAGTTTTCTCTCCGGTTTCGGCGTTAATCTTCCGGATTGGGCGCGCGTCGCACACGTCCTCACCCCGAGCGGGGCGATCGATTTTTCCCATTTACAGATCGACGTGCCGGCGATCGCGATCATTTTAACGATCACCGCACTCCTCGCAATCGGGATCGACGAATCTTCGCGGACGAATTCGATCATGGTCGGTATTCAGGTTCTCGCAATCGTCATTTTTATCGTCGCGCTCTTTGGCTCGGTGCAACCGGTGCTTTTCACGCCGTTCATTCCAACGGGCGGCGCAGGCATCCTCACCGGCGCTGCGCTCGTCTTCTTCGCGTACATCGGCTTCGATACGGTCACGGTTGCATCGGAAGAGGCGAAGCGCCCCGCAATCGACGTGCCGCGCGCGATCGTCGGCTCGCTGATCGTTGGGATGATCTTGTATCTTGCGATCGCTTACGTAACGGTGGGCCTCGTGCCGTGGAAGGCAATCGATCCCAACGCCGGGATGGCCGATGCGGTCAAACACGCGGGTAATCCGCGCTGGCTTGCAGCGATCGTCTTCGCCGGTGCCTTTGCCGGTACGACGACGGTGATGCTCACCTCACTGCTCGGGCAAGTGCGAATTTTTTACGTGATGGCGCGCGACCGCATGCTGCCGCCATTCGTCGCGCACGTCCATAAACGCACGCAGACGCCGGTGCGTACGACGATTGCAACCGGAATACTCGTTGCAATTCTTGCCGGTGTCATACCGCTCGAAGCGCTCCTGGCACTCGTCAATATCGGTACGCTCTCAGCCTTTACGATCGTCTGCATCGGCGTGCTGTTCTTACGCGTGCGCAAGCCCGAAGCGAAGCGGCCGTTCCGTGCTCCGCTGGTGTTCGTTACCGCTCCGCTCGGTGCGATCTTGTGCATCGGGATCATGACGGGTCTCAGCGCTGCGACGTGGATTCGCTTCGTCGTTTGGTTCGCCGTCGGCGTTGCGGTTTACGCGGCGTACGGCTATCGTCATTCGCTGTTGCGCAAGACGTGAATGAAACGCGTCCTCGGTCTTGCCGATTTGCTCGTGATCGCGGCGGCGGCGATCGGTCCCGGCTTCGCGCTTGCGACCACGATGGGACCGATGGTCGGCGCGGGCGGTTACGCCGCACCACTCGCGCTTCTCGTCGTAACCGCAATCATGGCGTGCGTTGCAAGCGGGTATTTGCGACTGGGCACGCTGCATCCGAACGCCGGTTCATCGTACACTTGGATTCGCTCGGCGTTCGGCCCGACGTTCGGCGCGTACGGCGCGTGGGTGCTCATCGTTGCAAACATCTTCGCCATTGTTGTCACCGCTTTACCGGCGGGAACCTATACGCTGGATCTGCTCGCCCCGCAGTACGCTGACTCGCCGATTGCAACGGCCGGAGTCGCGGCGCTCTGGACGATTGCCGCGGGTGCGCTTCTCGCGCGCGGCCTCAAACCGACGGCGCTCGTCACGATGGTCTTGGTGATCGCGGAGTTTGCCGTGCTCGGTGCGGCCGCCGTCGCGGCACTCTTGCTGCACGCAATCCCGAAGGCGGGCGCTGTTGCAAGCGAGGGCGGTGTGACGGGCTTTATCGGAGCGGTCGTGATCGGGATCTGGATGATCGACGGCTGGGAAGTCTCGGCCTCGACGGCCGAAGAGGCAAACGACGTGACGCGCGCGCCGGGCCTGGGCGGCCTGGGCGGCCTGGCAATCACCGCCGGTATTCTCGTCCTTTGCATGACCGCGTTTCTGCGGATCGGTACTCCGGCGAGTTTCGCGGAACACGCAACGGACGTGATGGCCTACGTCGGCACGCTCCTCGGCGGCGGTCCATGGCGGACGATCATTGCGGCAACGGTGCTCGTGTCGCTCGCGGCCTCGCTCCAAACAACGCTTGTCTATTTAAGCCGGAGCATCTTTGCGATGGGCCGCGACGGATTTGTTCCGCCGGCGCTCGGTCGGCTCGACGAGCGCGGCGTACCCCTCGTCGCCATCATCTCTCTTACGGCACTGGGTGTCATTTTCTGCCTCGCAAGCGCCCTCTTGCCGAGCGTCAAGCGCGCTTTCGATCTGGTCCTCAGCGGGACATCGGTCTTCCTCGGTGTCCTCTTTTTACTCAGCGCGGCTGCAAGTGTTCGCCTCTTTTGGACCGAACGCGGAGCTCGATGGCTAAGTGGGGCCGGATTACCCGGGTTTGCCACGGTCGCTTTAGCGGGTATTTTGGTTGTAGCAGTCGCAGAAAGCGACCCTCGGACACAGCGGTTTATCGCCGCGAGTGCCGCCCTTGGTCTCCCGCTCGCTATTTGGCGCGGCCGGGTGATGCATCGGTCCTAACGGGTGTTTTTCTAGGAGAGTCGGTTGAACGAAAAAGAAGTCGTCCTTACCAAAGAAGGCTTGCAGAAACTCGAAGACGAGCTCGATGACCTCAAGTCCGTCCATCGTCGCGAAGTAAACGAGCGGATTCGTCAGGCAAAAGAGTTCGGCGATATCTCCGAAAATGCCGAATACGAAGACGCAAAGCAAGAGCAAGCGTTCGTCGAGGGCCGCATTCTCAAACTCGAATCGATGGTGCGTAACGCGCGCCTGATCGACGCGAGCGAATACGCTCAAGACGAAGTCCATCTTGGAGCGACGGTCAAGGTCAAAGAAGTGAACGGCACCGTGTCGCGCGAGTTCACGATCGTCGGATCGGCAGAAGCCGATCCCAAGAACAACCGTCTCTCGAATGAGTCGCCGGTCGGGCGTGCGCTCATCGGCAAAAAATCCGGTGAGACGGTCGAAGTGACGACGCCGCGCGGCGTCACCAAGTACAAGATCGAATCGATCAACAAGGCGCCGAAGAAGGCAAAGAAAGCGTCTTGACGGACAAGGTCCACGAAACGCCCGCCGAGAGCGACGACGATCTCGGCAAACGCGAAGCGGAACTGGTAGCGGCTAGGCGGACAAACCTAGCCGCCTTACGTTCCCGCGGTATCGATCCGTTTTTAGCGACGCGTTACGACGTCACCGATCATGCGGGCGACCTAGCAAAACAGTACGCGCATCTCGCGCCCGAAGAAAAAGCCATCGACGGCTCGCATGCGATTGCGGGACGGCTAATGTCCGTGCGCGTGATGGGCAAGACGCTCTTCGCCGATATCGATGACCGTAGCGGCCGCATGCAGATTTACGCGCGCAAAGACGAAGTCGGCGACGATCTTTTCGCTGCGCTCAAGGAACTCGACCGCGGTGACTTCCTGGGCGTGCGGGGTTTCGTCTTTCGCTCCAAGATGGGCGAACTCACGCTGCACCTGAAGACGTTCGAAATTCTTGGCAAAGCGCTTGCGCCGTTGCCCGATAAGTGGCACGGACTCACCGACGTCGAAAAACGCTATCGTCAGCGCTACGTCGATTTGATCGTCAATCCGGCCGTGCGAAACGTCTTCATCAAGCGCTCGGAGATCGTCGCGGAGATGCGCCGCTTCATCGACGCGCAGGGCTTTTACGAGTGCGAGACGCCGACGCTCTTGCACGTCGCCGGCGGCGCATCGGCGCGTCCGTTCAAGACGCACCATAACGCGCTGGACATTCCGCTCAATATGCGGATCGCAACGGAGCTCAACCTCAAGCGGCTCATCGTCGGTGGGCTCGAGCGCGTGTATGAGATCGGTCGCATCTTCCGCAACGAAGGCATCGACACCAAACATAACCCCGAGTTCACAATGCTCGAACTCTACGCCGCGTACTGGTCCGTGCACGAGATGATGGCGTTCAACGAAGAGTTGATCGCGCATTTGGTCCGCAAAGTTCACGGCAGCGACCAGCTCGTCTACGGCGAAGAGCCGATCTCGTTCAAGCAGCCCTTCGCGAAGATCGGCTATCTGGAATCGCTTAAGGAATACGGTGGGCTCGAACGTTCGCAGATTCTCGATCCCGAAGGCGCGCAGGAGACGCTACGAACTCTGGGCGTTGCGAAGTCGCCGACGCACGGCCATGCGATCGACAAAATCTTCGAGCGCGTCGTCGAACCGCACCTCACCAACCCGACGTTCGTGTACGACATTCCGGTCGTGCTCTCGCCGCTTGCCAAACGGAAAGCCGACGACCCCGATCTCACCGACCGGTACGAACTCTTTTGCGCGCAGATGGAAGTCGCGAACGCCTTCACCGAGCTCAACGATCCAGACGATCAGCGCCAACGCTTCGAACTGCAGATCGCCGAACGTTCGCTCGATGAAGAAGTCCCGCCGCCCGACTGGGATTTCGTGACGGCGCTCGAGTACGGAATGCCGCCGACGGCCGGCATCGGCATCGGCATCGATCGCCTTGTCATGCTGCTGACGAATAATACATCGATCCGCGATGTGATTCTCTTCCCGTTGCAACGCCCGTTGCAGTAATTCGCACAAAGGGGATGCCGTGATCGTCCAGGACTCCGTCAGCGTGTCACTTGCCGCAATCGATCGCACCGACCGCGAAATTCAAGCGTGGGTCCTCGTCGATCGCGGCGCTTCCCGCTCGGACGGCGTGGAGTCCACCGCGCCGCTTGCGGATGTGCCCTTCGGCGTGAAAGACATCTTCGATGTTGCCGGTCTTGCGACGTCGTGCGGCTTGCCGATGGAACGACGGCGCGCTGCCGTGGATGCGTGGTGTGTTGCCGCACTCCGGGCAGCGGGAGCGATCCCACTTGGCAAAACCCACACGACCGCGTTTGCCTTCATCGATCCCGCACCGACGCACAATCCGCTCGACCTCACACGCACGCCCGGCGGATCGAGCGCGGGCAGTGCGGCTGCGGTTGCGGCCGGCCACGTGCCCTTCGCGCTCGGTTCGCAGACGATTGGCTCGACGTTACGCCCGGCCGCCTATTGCGGCATCGTTGGCTACAAGCCGACCTATGGTTTGATTCCGACCGCGGGCGTCAGTCCGCTTGCGCCGTCGCTGGATCACGTCGGGATCATCGCGCGCGATATCGCCATGACCGAACGCGTCGCGCGTACGCTCATCCCCGGATTCGGATCGCGCGAACGCCATGCGCTGAAGCTGGCGTACGCTCCGCGCACGCTTGCGAAACGATTCGACCCGATGACGCTTGACGTCATCGATGAGGCCGTCACGCGCCTGCGCGAAGCGGGGCTCGACATCACGACGATCGAGCTTCCCGACGAGGTTGAGGCATCGCTCCCGATCACGCAGACGATTCTCGGCTTTGAGGCGTATCACGCACTTCGGCCGATGCTCGCCCGCGAATTGCCGCCGGAGATTTACAACTTGCTGATGCGCGGATCGGCGGTCACCTTCGCCGACTATCGCGAAGCGCTCGCGTGGCGCGAACGCACGAGGCCTTCGATCGAAGCGGCGCTCGCGCATTACGATGGCGTCATGATGCCCGTTGCCAACGTCGCGCCGCGACGCGCGACGACGGGCGACGGCGCACCGCTGGGACCGTGGACCTTCTGGGGCACGCCCGCCGCGAGCGTCCGCGTCGGCATGCACGATGGACTTCCAATATCGGTCCAAATCGTCGGCGCACGCAATACCGATGCAAGCGTTCTCACGGCCGCCGCCGCGGTTGAAAACAACGTCGCGGCTTGGATCATCGCCGAATCGAAGAACTAGGCCGTTAAGAGCGTCGCTTCCAGCGCGAGCGTTAGGCGTTTTGTCTGCGAAGGTGTTCCCACCGAGATGCGGATGTAACGTTCGAGAGGCGGAGCGGACGGTTTGCGGATGTGAATGCCGCGACGCATGAGATCGTTCATGATTTGCGTCGCTCGCTCGGGAGTACCGCAATCGAAGAGCACGAAGTTGGCGGTCGAGGGCAGCGTCGGTAAGCCGATCTTCTCGCCGAGTCGGTAATAGTTCTCGCGTTCGTTCGAAATTTTGCCGACGACGTCGGCCACGTAAAGCCGGTCCGCAAGCGACGCCGTCGCAGCGGCCTGCGCGAAGCGGTTGACGCCATACCAGAGGCGGATCGCTTCGAGTGCGGCGATCGCCTCGCGCGATCCCAAAGCGTAGCCGACGCGTAGCGATGCCAAACCATATTCTTTTGAAAACGTCCGCATGCGGATGACGCGCGGGTCGAGATAGTTCTCGGGCGCGCGTTCGATTGCGGGAACGAAGTTCGCGTACGCCTCATCGTGGATAACCAGCGAATTCGCCGGCAACGCGTCGATGAAGGCGAGCACGTCGCGCCACGCGATGTGCGAACCGGTCGGATTATCGGGATTGGGGAGAAAAATCAAGGCTCCATCCGTCGCTTTCGCGGCGGCGAGATAGCCGTCCAGATCGATTCGTGCACTTGCGAGGTACGGAACACGCGTGAGCGCTGTCTCGTACCCGATCGCGTGCATCTCGAACGTCGGAAAACCGCCAAGCGAGGTGATCGTCGGTGTGCCCGGTGGCGCGTACGCACGCATTACCACGCCGATCAGATCGTCGATCCCCGCGCCAACCGTGACGTTTTCTGGAGCGACGCGGTGAAGCGAGGCGATCGCTTCGCGCAGATCGTGCGTGCCCGGATCGCCGTAGCGGCTCGCGTGCGCCGTTTGCGCTGCGATAGCGGCGAGCGCTCGCGGACTTGGGCCGTAGGGCGATTCGTTCGATCCGAGCCGCAAGAGATCGCGGACACCGGCCTTTCGTGCGAGTGATTCGGGGCCGGCGAGAGCCGATGGAGCGCCTTGGGATAAGCCACGGGGATGCATTACCGTGCGGTTCTCAGCGCCGCGAAAGATGCCCCGCTGAGCCCCTGCTCGAACTCTCGCGCATGGCGATGATTTCTTCGGCAATCGAACTCGACGGCACGCACCTTTCGCTTGAGGACGTCGAACGAATCGCGGTTGGCAACGTGCCCATCACGGTCACCGCCGCCGCGCGCCAACGCGTAGCCGCGGCGCGCGCGACCGTCGACCGCCAATTCGCTTTGGGAGTCGCTATCTACGGCGTGACGACGGGATTCGGCCGGATGGCTAACGTTACGATCGATGCGGCCGATACCAAAAAACTGCAATTGAATTTAGTGCGTTCGCACGCGTCGGGCACCGGTCCATCGCTTGCGGAGGAACACGTGCGTGCCGCCGGCGTCTTACGGGTCAACGCACTCGCTACGGGCCACTCCGGCATTACCCTTGCGACGCTCGACTTGCTCATCGAACTGCTCAACCGCGGCGTGACGCCGGTCGTTCCCGCGCAAGGGTCGGTCGGTGCAAGCGGGGATCTCGCTCCGCTCGCGCACATGACGCTCACGCTCATCGGCGAGGGTGAGGCAACCTATCGCGGCGAGCAGTTGCCGAGCGCCGAGGCGCTCCGTCGCGCGGGACTTACGCCGATCGAACTCGGCGCGAAGGAAGGGCTCTCGCTTGTCAACGGCACCGAAGTGATGACCGCGATCGCCGTGCTCTCCGTGCTGCGCGCGCAGCATCTGTTGGCGGTCGCGGATGTCATCGGTGCCCTCTCGCTTGAAGCCTATCTTGCGACCGATCACGTCTTCGACCGTCGCATCAACGCGCTGCGCCCGCACGTCGGTCAGCGGGTTGTCGCAGACCGCTTGCGCGCGCTGCTCTCGGGTTCGGAGATCATGCTCTCGCATCGCGACTGCGGACGCGTGCAAGATCCGTATTCGTTCCGCTGCATTCCAGTCGTTCACGGCGCCGTGCGCGACGCGATCGCGCACGTCCGCGGCGTCGTGGAGATCGAGGCGAATTCGGTCACCGACAATCCGCTGATCTTTCCCGAGGACGACGAATTTCTCACCGGCGGGAATTTTCACGGTCAACCGATCGCGGTCGCGTGCGACTTCCTCAAGATGGCGCTCGTCGGGATGGCGAGTATGAGCGAACGCCGCACGTACTCGCTGCTCGATGCGGAAGATCGCGGCTTACCGCTGTTCCTCGCCCACAAGCCCGGTCTCGAATCGGGTCTGATGCTCGCGCAGTACACGGCTGCAGCGCTGGTAAGTGAGAGTAAAGGTCTCGCATCGCCGAACTCGGTCGATTCGATTCCGACCTCGGCCGGGCAAGAAGATCACGTCAGCATGGGCACGACGGCTGCGCGCATGCTCGATGCGATTTGCACGAACGTCGAAGGCGTACTCGCTTGCGAATTGCTTGCGGCGCTTGCCGCAACCGATTTCCGTCGTCCGCTTCGGTCGGGCGTTGGCACGGGTGCGGCGTTTGCGCTTGCCCGCGAAACCATCGCTCCGCTCGACGAAGATCGTTCGCCCGCGCCCGATATCGTGGCGGCACGTGCGCTGATCGCCGACGGATCGCTCGTTGCTGCGGCCGACCGGGCCGCAGGCTTGTGATCGCCGCGCCGCGCGTCGTGCGCTCGCCGCGCGGAAGCGCATGCACCGCGAAGAGCTGGCTTACGGAAGCGCCGCTGCGCATGCTCATGAACAATCTCGATCCCGATGTCGCCGAGCGGCCCGAGGATTTAGTCGTTTACGGCGGCCTCGGCAAAGCCGCGCGCAATTGGGCGTGTTTCGATGCGATCGTCGCTTCGCTGCGCGATCTTGAAAATGACGAGACGTTGCTCGTTCAGTCGGGAAAACCCGTCGGCGTCTTTCGCACGCACGCCGACGCCCCGCGCGTCCTCATCGCGAATTCGAATCTCGTGCCGCATTGGGCGACCTGGGAACACTTCAACGAACTCGACCGGCGCGGGCTGATGATGTACGGCCAGATGACGGCCGGTTCGTGGATCTACATCGGCTCGCAAGGCATCGTACAAGGCACCTACGAGACCTTCGTCGAGGCGGGTCGCCAGCATTACGGCGGCGATTTGCGCGGTCGCTGGTTCCTTACCGCGGGCCTCGGCGGGATGGGCGGTGCGCAACCGCTCGCTGCGACGATGGCGGGTGCGTCGATGCTTGCCGTGGAGTGCGATCCCGCGCATATCGAACGCCGCCTGCAAACGCGCTATCTGGATTGCCGCGCCGAATCGCTTGACGAAGCGCTCGCGATCATCGATGCTGCCGTAGCCAAACGCGAAGCGGTCTCGGTCGGGTTACTCGGAAATGCCGCGGAGATTTTCCCCGAACTGGTACGACGCGGCGTGCGCCCGGATCTCGTCACCGATCAAACGAGCGCGCACGATCCGCGCAACGGCTATCTGCCTGCTGGCTGGACACTCGAACGCGCCGAGCGTGCGCGACGCGAGAATCCCGTCGAGGTCGAAACGGCGGCCAAATCGTCGATGGCCGCGCACGTCGCGGCGATGGTCGCCTTTCACCGGCTCGGTATTCCAACCGTCGACTACGGGAACAATATCCGGCAGATGGCCCTCGATGCCGGCTACGCGGACGCCTTTGCCTTCCCGGGCTTCGTTCCGGCGTACATTCGGCCGCTGTTTTGTCGCGGCGTCGGTCCGTTTCGCTGGGTCGCGCTTTCCGGCGATCCGGATGACATCTATAAAACGGACGCAAAGATGAAAGAGCTCTTCCCCGATAATACGCACTTGATCAACTGGCTCGACATGGCCAAGGACCGCATCGCATTTCAGGGTTTACCGGCGCGCATTTGCTGGATCGGGCTTGGCGATCGCGCCAAAGCCGGGCTCGCGTTCAACGAGATGGTTGCGCGCGGCGAACTCAAAGCGCCGATCGTGATCGGGCGCGATCATTTGGATTCGGGTTCGGTGGCAAGTCCCAATCGGGAAACCGAGGGTATGCGCGACGGTTCGGATGCCGTTTCGGATTGGCCGCTGCTCAATGCGCTCCTCAATACGGCAAGCGGCGCAACGTGGGTGAGTCTGCACCACGGCGGCGGTGTCGGCATGGGATATTCACAGCACGCGGGGATGGTGATTGTCGCCGATGGTTCGCTTGATGCGGCGCGGCGACTCGAACGCGTGCTCACGAACGATCCGGCGACCGGCGTAATGCGTCATGCCGACGCGGGGTACGAGGATGCGATCGCGTGCGCGCGCGAAAACAATCTTAGCTTGCCGATGCTCGAAGACGGCCGCGACGATACACACCGCGCGCAGGATTGACACCCAGCGCGTACGCGAGCTGTGCGGGGTGATCGATATCCCAAAGCGTGAAATCAGCAAACTTTCCGCATTCGAGCGTTCCGATTTGCGCGCCGAGTCCGAGCGCCTGTGCGCCGCAGCGCGTGATTCCCGCGAGCGCTTCGTGCGCGGTGAGCCGGAAGAGCGTGCAGGCAAGGTTGAGGACGAGCAAAATCGATTCGATCGGCGACGTGCCGGGATTGCAATCGGTCGCAAGCGCGATCGGCACGCCGTGCGCGCGCATCGCGGCGATCGGCGGCAGTTTCGTCTCACGCAAGAAATAATACGCTCCCGGCAACAGGACGGCAGCCGTGCCCGCGGCGGCTAAAGCGGCGATGCCGTCCTCCGATGTGTGTTCGAGATGGTCGGCCGATTGCGCGCCGTACCGCGCCGCAAGTTCCGCGCCCCCGCCGTCGGTTAGTTGATCGGCATGCAGAGCGATGCCGAGGCCCTGCGCACGCGCGGCATCGAAGAAGCGTGCCGTCTGCGCGGGAGTGAATGCGATCGTCTCGCAGAAAGCATCGACGCGGTCGGCGAGATTTTCGCGAACGACCTGTGGCAGCACCGTGGAGCAAACGAAATCGATATACGCATCGGGTCGACCCGAAAATTCCGGCGGCAACGCGTGCGCACCGAGGTAGGTCGTTCGAACGCTCACATCGTTTCGCTCGCCGAGCGCGCGCGCGACGCGCAGTTCGCGCATTTCGGTTTCGAGATCGAGTCCGTAACCCGATTTGATTTCGAGCGTCGTCACTCCCTCGGCGCGCAACCGTTGCACGCGCGCATCGCCGACGCGAAGCAATTCTTCTTCGCTTGCGGCACGCGTAGCGCGAACGGTCGAGAGAATACCGCCGCCGGCGCGCGCGATCTCTTCATAGGTCGCGCCCTCGAGCCGCTGCTCGAATTCGCGCGCGCGGTTTCCGCCGTAGACGAGATGCGTGTGGCAGTCGACGAAACCCGGCGTAATCCAGCGACGTTCCGCATTCAGGATCTCGCGAGCCTCCGATGCGGGCACGTCCGCATCCCGACCGATCCACACGATACGCCCGTCGCAGATGCCGAAGGCGCCGTCCTCAATTGCACCGTATGCCGGTCCCGCCATCGTAGCGAGGCGCGCGTTGCGAACGAGCAGATCGAACGTCATCGCATCACGCCAGGCGCGCGTTGATGCGCGTCTTCGCGCCACTCGCACGCCTCGCGAACGGCTGGTCGAGCGACGTCATCATCGAGATCGATAGCCACGGAACGATCGAACGCATCGAACCGTCTTCGCCGCGCGGCGATGCGATGCTCCTTGCCGGACCCGTGCTGCCCGGTATGCCGAACGCCCATTCGCACGTGTTTCAGCGCGCGATTGCGGGTGCGACCGAGCGGCGAGCGGGGAGTGCCGACGATTTCTGGACGTGGCGCGAGAAGATGTATGGCGTGCTCGCCGCGATCGATCCCGATGCATTCGAGGCGATCGCGACGGCGACGTTCGTCGAAATGTTGCGCGGCGGCTATACCTCCGTCGCGGAATTTCACTACCTGCACAACGACCGTGACGGCACGCCATATGCGAACAAAGCCGAGCTTGCCGAACGCGTCATCGCGGCCGCCGCGACGGCAGGCATCGGACTAACGCTCTTACCCGTGCTCTATCAGACGAGCGACTTTGGTGGTGCTGCGCCGACGTTTGGACAGCGGCGCTTTATCATGCCGACCGATTCGTTCTTGACGCTCGTGCAAAAACTCGAACGCATGGCGCAGGGTCTTCCGCTCGTGCGTATCGGTGCTGCTCCGCACTCGCTGCGTGCGGTGACGCCCGCGGCGCTTGCGACCGTCGTCGATTTCGCCACCGCATCGGACCTGCCGATCCACATGCACATCGCCGAACAAGAGCGCGAAATCCAAGCGTCGGTCGCGTGGAGCGGACAGCGGCCGCTCGCGTGGCTGCTGGAGCGTTTCGCCGTCGATCGTCACTGGACGCTCGTCCACGCAACGCATGCGGACGAAGGTGAGACGCGCGACCTTGCAGCGAGCGGTGCCGTCGTGAGTCTGTGTCCGACGACGGAGGCGAATCTCGGCGACGGCATTTTCCCCATGCCGGCGTTTCTGCTCGCCGGGGGGACCTTTGCTGTAGGAACGGACAGCAACGTTGCACTCTCTGCTTCGGACGAACTGCGCTGGATCGAATACGTCACGCGCCTCGCCACGCGACGCCGAAACGTGCTCGCCGAGAACACCGGCTCCGTTGGCGAGCGCTTATATCTTGAGGCAGCGCGGGGCGGTGCTCGCGCTCTTGCACAGTCGATCGGCGCGATCGCCGTTGGTTCGCGGGCGGATTTGGTCGTGCTTGACGGGTCCGACCCGCTCCTTGTGACGGCCGCGACCGAAGAACTGCTCGATACCTACATTTTCGCCTTGGGATCGGCGGCGGTTCGAGACGTCATGGTCGGCGGAGCGTGGACGATCCGAGAGCGCGTTCACGCGCGGGATGCCGAGATCCGGCGCGACTATACCGGCGCGCTTCGCGCCTTACGCGAAACCTTTGCGCCTGGCGCCGAGTCAAATGACCTGCACCAAGCGTAGTGTATTATCCAAGCGTTAAGGAGAGTCAATGCTCGATCTCACCACCTCGTTCCCGCGCAGCGTCAAAGACCATATGGCCGGTCTCGTCATGATTGCGCGCACGACCGATAAAGCCAAGGCGAAAGCCCACGGCAACATCGGCGAATATCACTACAATTGTCCGATGGATGTCGGCGTGTTCACGTTCCTTGGAATCGACCACGAAGCGTTCCTCGATAAAGTCACAAACGCAAAAGACGACCACGAAATCGAAGCGTACGTGAAGTCGTTTGCCGACAAGAAGACCCCCGCCGAAATCTCGGATTGGAACAAGACGTTCCTCGGCCATGCTCCCGCACCGGGCAGCGAAGGCGAAACGTACTTCCTCAACCTGCGCAACTCGCTCGATGCAAGCCGCACCGACATCACCGTTTGGGCCGACCTGCTCGATCTCGATGAAAAGCGCGACGTGCCCCGCAAGGCAGCCGTCTAAGCTTGCCGACGTACCGTTCCGTACTGGAATACGACGGAACGGATTTTTCCGGCTGGCAGTTTCAGCCGAAATATCGCACGGTGTGCGGCGAGCTCGAAAAGACGCTCGCCGCACTCTTTGCAGAGACCATCAAAGTCACGTGTGCGGGACGTACCGATGCGGGCGTTCATGCAACCGGGCAAGTCATTTCGTTCAAAGCCGAGCGCACGTTCCCAATCGAACGTCTGGCACTGGCACTGAACGCACATTTACCGCAAGACATTACCGCGCGCGACGCGGAGATTGTCGAAGATGGGTTCTCGGCGCGTCACCACGCGAAGCGCCGCATTTACGAATATGTGATTCTCAATCGGCGCACACCCTCAGCGACGTTGCGCCGCTCGGCGCATCACGTATGGCGACCGATCGACCGGTCGCTTTTCGAGCGCGCGGCGCAACACCTCATCGGCAAACACGACTTCATCGCGTTCTGCGGCGTGTTGCCTGACCGCGGCGGAACCGTCCGCACGATTCTTGAGATCGATACCGAACGCACAGGCGAGCTGTTCAAGATCCGTGTGATTGGCGATGGCTTTCTCCACCGTCAGATTCGCATCACGGTCGGCACGCTCGTCGAAATCGCGACCGGTCAACGTCCGCTCGATGATATCCCGCGCATCCTCGCATCGAAAGACCGTCGCGAAGCCGGCTATACGGCCGCTGCCGCCGGGCTCTATCTTGCGGGCGTGGAGTATCCCGGATTCGTATCGTATCGTCCAGCGCTCGTTCCGCTCGACCTGGGGACGACGCCTTAACTTGGCGTAAAGCACGCCGATGACTAAGGAGATGGAGAGTCACGCGTATCCCCTGGTGAGCATTCTTGTCCCCAATTATAACTACGTGAAATGGGTCGGGCAAACGGTCGATAGCGCCCTGGCACAGACCTACCCGAACGTCGAGATCTTGGTCTCTGACAACTGCTCGACCGATGGTGCCTGGGAAATGCTCAACGAGCGCTACGGTGCCGAACCGCGCGTCCGGCTCAGTCAGAACGATCGTAACCTCGGGATGGCCGGGAATTTCGATGTCGTGTTGGCTAAGGCGCGCGGGGAATACGTGCTCTGTCTTTCCTCAGATGACTTTTTGATGCCGAACCACGTCGAGCTGCTCGAGGCGGTCTTTCATCGTCGGCCTGAGCTCGATATCGTCTACAGCAACGCGTTTTTTGCAAACGAAGACGGCAAGATCACCGGGATGCGTCAGATGCCCGGCCAGTTTCCGATTAGCTACGAGGACGCTCGTGACGAACTCGTCGAGAATTTCACGACCGTGTGTCCGGTCTGCTTTCCCTGTGCGCTCGTCAAACGAGAGGTGATGCAGCGGCCGGGCATTTGCGGCGACCCGGCGAGCGGTCAAGTCGCTCGCGACTGGGAAGCGATTATGCGCATGGCTTTAGCCGGAATGCGCTTTGGTTACGTTGCGCAAGCGACGATGGCGGTTCGGTTCCACCCGGGCCAGGTCACCGGCGATGAGTATTATATCGAAGGGAAAAACATCTCCGATTTCGTTGCGTATGTCGAGCGCTACATGGATGAGCCTGAGTGGATTTCGCGCATGCGCGGACGCGAGCTTGGCGTGTCTCGCCTCGTTAACATCTTGGTCCGTGAGCACGGACCGGCAACCGGCAATCTTCGGCCGATTCCGCCCGAGGTTTCGGCCAACTACGAGCGCGTGATCAAGCGTCTCGAAGCGCGCGCAGCCGAGTATGAGCCGGCGCGGGTTCGCGAATCGAAGATCAGTGTTGTCGTGGAAGTCGCCGGTCCGCCGGCCGGCCTGATCTCGGCCCTCGATTCGCTTGCGGTGCAAACGCACCAGAATTGGGAAGTCTGCATCGTCGATCACGGGGAAATCAATGTCGAGGGATTGATTCGGGGACATCGCGTCGGGTCGCGCGCATCGTACGTCCGGCAGCCGGTTTCGCCGAGTGCCGGTTCGGCTCGCAACCTCGGACTGCGGATGATCCGCGGCGAGTACGTCGCCTTCTTAGATGTTGAGTCGCGGTTCGAGCCCGACCACCTCGAGAAAGCCGTCGATACGATCGAGCGAACCGGAGCCAAGGCGGCCTTGGCAACCGTCCGACTTGTCCTCGAGAGCGAAAACCTCGTCGGGGAAGGCGGCACGATCCTGGGAACCGTTGAGCCCTTCGGCGGTGCCGCCTCCGATGTCGCGCGTCTAAAGATCGCGCAATCGGTGCCGCTCGATGCGCTGGTTTTCTACCGTGGCCTGCTCGATCAGACCGGGCAGATCAACGATTTGCCGCTCCTGGACGATTGGGAATACATGATTCGACTTGCCGACCTCACGCCGTTCGCTCCGACCGGCGCGACGACGCTGAACCTGATCACGCGCATCGGCCTCTCGGGTTGTCGTCTCGCAGCTCTTCACCGCAACTACCTTTCGGTTGTCGATGCGGTCTACCGCGGCTATGCAGTGGACGAAGAGAGCCAACGCAAGCGCATCGCCCATCGTTCGAATGTGGCGCACGCCTTCGATTCGATCCTCGACTGGACGAGTGTACCGCAGGGGCTGGCGATGTTTCACGAGCAATTAGCGGGTCGCAAATTATAATGGCTCAACCGCTCGCTGAGGCCGCGACGGGGTTGCGCGCGCCTGCCGATGCAGACCTTTCGCTGCTCGGCGAGATGCGCAACGACCTCCCAACGCAATACTCGCTCCTGGCGTCCCCAAAACCGAATTCGCCGGACGACGTGCGCGCTTGGCTCGAACGCCGGAGCTCCGACCCGAACGGCCTGTTTTTCGTCATCGCCGACCAGATGGGGAATGCCGTCGGGTTCACGCAGGTGGTCGAGATCGATCGGCTCAGCCGTCATGGCGCGTTCGGGATTGCGGTCGATCGTCGACACCGCGGGATGGGGCACGCGCGGCGCGCACTAGCGCTTCTTATCGAACGTTGTACGGCCGACGGCCGGCTTGATAAGCTCATCCTTCATGTCGCGGCGGACAACGCCGTCGCGCGAGCGATTTACTCCGCGCAGGGATTTCGCGACGTCGGGATATTACGCCGACATTACCGTGGCCCCGAGCGTTGGCACGACGTTTCGATCATGGAACGTTTTCTCGGCGACGTCGCATGAATACCGTCGTGATGCAGCCGCAGTTTTTTCCCTGGCGCGGTCTCTTCGAGCAAATCCATCTGTGCGATGAATTCGTGCATCTCGACGACGCCCAATTTCAAAAGGGTGGAATGACCAATCGCATTCAGATCAAGACGGCAAACGGTCCGTTTTGGTTTACGGTGCCGGTGTTGCGCGGCGGACATCTTCCGCCGATCAATGAGACGGAGATCGATTACCGCAGCGACTGGCGCGGAAAAACCATCCGAACCTTCGAGATGTCGTATGCTCGCGCTCCGTTTCTGCGCGACGCCATCGCATTGCTTACCGAGGTCTACGATCCGAAACCGGCGACGATCGGCGCGCTCGATATCGCGGCGATCGAACGATGCGCTGCCTACCTTGGCCTTCAACCGACATTTTCGCTTGCTTCGCAAACGCCAGTGACGATGGCGAAGACCGACCGACTCGTGGGCCTGCTCGGCCAGCGCGGGACGAAGCGGTACATCACGGGGCTTGGGGCACTGGATTACCTCGATGAGCCGATGTTAGCGGCCCAAGGAATCGAAGTCCGCGTGATGTCCTACGAGCGCACGCCCTATCCGCAATTGCACGGGCCGTTCGATCCGCACGTTTCGATTCTCGATACGATCGCGAACCTCGGACCCGCTGCCGCAGCGTCGCTCACCTCGCCAACGATCGCCTGGCATGATGCCAAGCGGATGAGGACCGCATGACGACGGCCGCACTTCGCCCCCGGCTATCGGATACGGAACGAGCGGCCTTTGCTCGCGACGGATTTCTGCTCAAGCCCGGTTACCTCGATGTCGAACGGTTGATTCGGCCGCTGCAGCGCGAACTCGGGTTGCTGATCGCCCATTCCGCGCGTTCGTGTGGAACGTCGTACACCGCACCGAAAGATCCGGCGGACTTCGACGCCGGTTACTTGGAACTCGTCGCGCGCTTCCCCGCCGTTCACAAGCTCGTGTACGATAACGCCAAAAACCTGACGAGCTTCCAACGTCTGATCGTGTGCGACGAATTGCACGCGTTGTTTTGCGAACTGCGTAGCACGGGTTTCGCCGGAACCGCGCCGAGCTGGAACGGAATTCGGATCGATTCGCCCGGCGACCAGCTGCACAGCTCGCCGTGGCACCAAGAGTTTCAGTATCAATTTCGCAGCCTTGACGGGCTCGTTTTGTGGACGCCACTCGTCCCCGTGACCGAGGCGATGGGTCCGGTCATCCTCGCCGCCGGCTCCCACGTCGAGGGTGTCATTCCGCTTGAGGATCGCACCGGAACCGGCGAATCGGATATGGATCGCGGTGAGTATGCTGCCTTGCGCTGTCCTAATGAAGAAGCGTTGATCGGTCGCTATCCGCACGTGGCACCGCTCTCAAAACCGGGAGATTTGTTCGCAATCGATTTTCTGACGCTTCACGCGTCCGGCCGGAACGTCTCGAATCGCGCGCGGTTCACCGTCCAACTGCGCTACTTCAATTTTGAGGATGCATACGGCACCAGCATCGGCTGGACGGGCGGTCTCAAACATGGTGCGAGCCTCGCCGAAGCAAACGCCAAACTTGAACTCGCGCGGCCGTTCCAGGTGAAGGCGTGAGCGTTGCCGCCCACGCCGCATGCGTCGTCTGTTCGACGGCGAGCGGCGCGCCGATTTATCGGAACGACGACGTCTCGGTGTCTTCGACGGGGCGGTCGTTTGCCGCTTCGACGGTCGTCTATGTCTGCGCTGCTTGCGGGCACGCGCAGACGCCGCCGGTTGCGGATATCGAAGGCTACTACGACAGCGCGTACCGCGTTCATTTGGAGAGCGATGACGCCGACGATCTGTACGACGAGCGCGACGGGACGTCGGTGTATCGCAACGAGCATCAAGCGAATATCGCGCTAGAGAAGCTGGACTTGCGGCAGGGCGCGACGGTGCTTGACTTTGGATGCGGGAAAGGCCGCTCGTTGCGAGCGCTGCTCGCGAAGCGGCCCGACCTCGAAGGCTACGTCTTTGATGTGAGCGATGCATATCGCGCACAGTGGGATGAGTTTATCCCGCGCGAGCGCCAGGCAACGTACGGAACGCCGCCGGACTGGGCGCAGCATTTCGATGTGGTGCTTGCGTTCTTTGCGCTCGAACATGTCGCAGATCCGCGTGCGTTTTTGCTCGACATCCGTGCCCTGCTGCGCGAAGGCGGGACGCTGCATGCGATCGTTCCGAACGTTCGGCAAAATCCGGGCGACTTGATCGTTGTCGACCACGTGAATCACTTCTCGCCCTCGTCGCTACGGATGCTGCTGGCAGCGACCGGATTCGACCACGTGCAGATCGATGAACGGGCCCACGACGCCGCTTTTGTTATCGATGCCCGGCGAGCCGAAGCGCCGCCGGCGTTCGTGCCGGTTCAGGCCGACGTCGCAGACGACGTGCGTTACGCGCGCGAGTCGGTCGAACGCTGGGCGGCATCGGCCGCAAAGGTGGCGGTGTTCGAAGCCGAGATCGCCCAGGGTCGCAAGGCGGCAGTGTACGGGAGCGGGTTTTACGGTGTGTTCATCGCCAGCCACCTGAAAGATCGCTCGAACGTGGCGTATTTTCTCGACCGCAACCCGCACCAGCAGGCCAAGCGCATCTTCGACCTTGAGGTACGCCCTCCAACCGGCATTGAGGATGATGTCGAGGTCGTTTACATCGCTCTCAACCCGCTCAAAGCCCGCGAAATCGTCGCAGGAATCGCGCCCTTGCATCGGGTCGCGCGCGATTTCTTTTCCTTGTAGCCGATGCGAACGAGTTTAACGCCGGCCGAGCTTACGCGCTACCTCGGCCGACAAATCGACGCGTTCTATCCGGACGGCGTAGCGTACGACCTGGGTCCGCCGGTGCACCGCGCGCTCGAACGGATCGAGCACTCATTTGCGCGCAATATCGTTCGCGGATACACCGATGCGACTGGGGCGACGTTCTCGCATCTTCACGGCGACCAGTACGCGGCATTTCTGTACTATGTCTCGCATTCGGCTTGGGCCGATTCGGGTGATGCGGCTCTTGCGAGTAAGCTGTTTTTGCTCAACAAGGCGCTCAACGGCATCGTCTGCATGTACGACACCGTTTTGCCGGACGTGTTCATCCTCGTGCATACTGTGGGGATCGTTTTGGGAAAGGCGCGTTACGGCAACTATCTGGTCGTCCATCAAAATGCGACCGTCGGAGCCGATGCTCGGGGCGACGTGCCGGAACTCGGCGAGCGAACGACCTTGTACGGCGGATCGCTGGTTGTCGGAAGCAGCATCATCGGTCCCCGTTCCACTATCTCGGCCAACGCCGTCCTGCGCAACGAGACGATCCCACCGGATTCGGTCGTCGCGGGCGCGTCGCCCGGCCTGATCGTCCGGCCGGCGGCCCGGCGCATGAGCGACCTCTACTTCGGAGAGCATTCTGAAGGGCGGGAACGGGGCGCTTTGGGAACGCGTCTATTATAGAATTCCGGCCGTTGCGCCGATACCGTTAAGAGTACGCCTCCGAAGGAGTCCTGGTATCGAAATCTTGCGCCCGCCCGAGTCGGCGGCGATCCGCCCACTCGAGCCGATCCCCGTCTTCGTCCCCTGTACGGGTATCGACACGGTCAAACACGTCACCGATGCCTTCGACGTCGGCTGGCTTGGCATGGGCGCGACGACCAAGGAGTTCGAGGACCGGATCGCCGCGTTCTTAGAGTTGGACGGCCGCTACGTGTGCGTCACCAATACCGGCACGGCAGCGATTCACATCGCGCTACTCGCGGCGGGCGTTGGGCCCGGCGACGAAGTCATCACGACGTCGTTTAACTATGTGGCAGACCACCAGGCCATTCGGGCGACGGGCGCCGAGTGCGTGATGGTGGACATTCGCGAAGATAACCTCGGGATCGACGTCGCGAAGGCCGAAGCTGCGATTACTCCGCGGACGAAGGCCATCATGCCGCTGCACTTTGCCGGCATTCCGTGCGATATCTCGGAGGTGTACGACCTTGCAAAACGGCACGGATTGCGCGTCGTCGAGGACGGCACGCATGCATTCGGTACGCGCGTCGGCGGTAAGCGCGTCGGCGGCTTCGGCGACATTGCGACGTTCAGTTTCGATCCGGTGAAGATCATCACGTCGGTCGACGGCGGGGCAGTGATCGTGAGCAACGAGGAAGAGCTCAAGCGCTTGCAGCGGATGCGTCTACTCGGCGTCGATAAAGATACGGCCGAGCGGTATAAAAATTCGCGCGCGTGGGACTACGACGTCGTCAGCGTCGGCTTCCGCTATCACCTGACGAATATCATGGCCTCGGTTGGCATCTCGCAGATCAAACGGATCGAAGAATTTATTCGTACGCGCGTCGCCGTTTGTCGCGCGTATAGCCAAGCCTTCGCGCCAATCAAAGACGTGCGCGTGCTCTCGATGGACTTTGCCGACGTCTCGCCATTCATCTATAGTCTGCGCGTCCCGGCCGAGCGGCGCGAGGCGCTGATCGATCACCTCAAGGCGCGGAATGTCGCCATCGGTATTCATTTTATCCCGGTTCATAAACACGAGTGGTTCGCCGACGCTCCGCGCGGTGATATGAGCGTTACGGATCGCGTGACGCAGCAGGTCATCACCCTGCCGTTGCACTCGAACATGAAAACCGAACACGTCGAGCGGGTGATCGAGGGCGTTACCAGCTTCTTCGGACGTTAACGCGGGCCGCTCACCGCGAGCGATCGATGCGCGCCGCGTAGCAGCCGCGTTTTGCGTTGTGCACGTGGAGATAAGCAACGCTCGGATCGGCAAGAAATCGTTCGATGAGCGGCTCGAGTTTCACGCCTTGGGCGACATCAGCATCGAGCATCGTGCCGCCGGTATCGAAGGCACGAACCGAGAGCAGACGGATACGCAACGATTCAGGGACCTCGTCCACGTACGTCGCCGTGGTGTTCGCTGCTTCTCGCACGAATATTGCGTGCGATGACCGGTACGGCGTGCGGGCGGGTTGGTGCTCGAAGTTTAGCAAGTAGACGCGCTCCCCGGGTTCCGCATCCTCAAGGGTGATGCGGCACGGAAAACCGGGCTTTGCATCGACGATCGCGTGAGAAATTCCACGGCGCGCGAGATCGTCGTCGCTCAGTCCAAAGAGCGGTGCGAAGAGGTCCAGGGGAAGGCCGGCAATCGTATAGCTCATGTCCGGGATCGTATGGCTTTTGCTCGTATCGTGCGATCCGGATCTTGCGCCGGCATTCCACCGGAGGCGGCCTCACAAATTGGCCAATGGGAAAGCGGGTGCTACGGTGGTTGTCCTACGACTTGCGCAAACATGAAGTGGGCGGCGGCGAAGTCGACAACGTAAACTTCGTCCCGATTCCGATCTTCGAGCTCGAGTCGCGTTATCGCCGAACCCAATTGCGACTCGAGAATAGACCGAGCGTCTCGTTTACTTACGGCAACGACAATTCTCAGGCTACGCGCCTCGGCGTGCTCGATACGTCGATCCGTCAGTACGTCGGTCAATCGTGGTTCGTTGGGCTGCGCTATTTGAACTATTCCGCGCATTACGTAACGGGCAATCGGTTCTACGCGAACGGACGACTCGCCGATCGGAACGTTGGCCTCCTGCCGCTAATCGGTTATCGCCTGCGCTGGTAAGCGCTACTCTTCGTCGTAGCGGTTGACCAGGATCTTGATCTGCTGGTTCTTCGCGCTGCGCAAGAACGTGATGTTCACATGCTGACGGCCGAACGGAAAACGGAAGACGAAGTCAAAGGACTCGGCGCCGTCGCCCGGCTCGCTTGCGAAGCGGTCGAATCGGCCTTGGAATTCTTGTACGGCCGCGCAGGGCGCGACGTCGCTAAAAAAATTGCGACCGATCACGCGCTCTTTCGAGAGGCGCGCGAGTTTGGATTCATACGCGTTGTACTGTTCGATTTTTCCACTGAAGTCGACGGAAATGAGTCCGAACGGCAGCGCGTCGACCTCGGATTCTCCAAGCTCGAAGAGATCCTGGGGGTTGACTTCCATATGCGCGGCGGTTCGCCGGAGTCTCGCGGCGAACCCGGTCAACCAGTGCAAGGATTGACCGCCGACGACATCGACCGACTGGCTGCCGACGGCCGGGTCGAGCTCATCGCCCGCCGCACGGTTGTTCCCTTGGACGGACCAACCGTCACGATCATCATCGATGGCTGGTTCCGCGTGTTTCGCAACGCCGCGTTCGTTCGCGACGTCACGCTTTTTCTCGCCTCGGCCGGGGACGTGCTCGCGCCGGGCGCCCTTTTTGGCGATCGATCGGCCGAGAGTGGAGCCGAAGCCCTCGTCGATGCCCACGTTCTCTTGCTGGCGCCGGAAGCGTTCACACGGCACGCGGAGAGCGACCCGGAGCTCTTTACGAAGATTGCCGTCGTGCTTGGCCGCCGGGTTTCGCGCGTGCAGAAGCGCCTCGAGGAGCTGAGCCGCTTTGGGGTCGAGGCGCGGGTTGCCGGTAGTCTGATCGATCTCGCGGCCGATTTCGGGACGGCGGGCCCTGCCGGGGTGAAGCTGGAGCTACCGCTCTCCCAAGAAGACCTGGCGAACCTAGCGGGAACCACCCGGGAGTCGTGTTCGTCGGCCGTGGCCGAGTTCGCCCGGCGGGGTTTTGTGAAGGGCAGCCGCCTGAAAGGCCTCGTGATTCTCGATCAGGCCGGCCTTGCGGCCGTGGCCAACGCCGGGGTGTAATCGGACCGGCCGGGTTGACTCCGAACGCCTGGGGCCGTATACTTCGAGGGTTGCCGCGGCCGTCGTCGCGGCTCTTCTCGCCATTCAAAGACGGACACATGCGCACCTATAACCAGAAAACTGCCGAAGTCCAGCACGACTGGTACATCGTTGATGCAACGGGGCTCCGCCTCGGAACGCTCGCGGTGCGTATCGCCCGTGCCCTTTCCGGCAAGCACAAGCCCACCTGGACGCCGCACATCGATGATGGCGACTACGTGATCGTGCTCAACGCCGATAAGGTCGAACTTGGCGGCAACAAGTGGACTCAAAAAGTGTATTACCGTCATAGCGGTTTCCCCGGCGGCCTCAAGATCGAGACCGCGCAGGATGTGAAGAACCGTTATCCCGAGCGCCTCGTCGAGCGCGCCGTCCGTGGAATGCTGCCGACGAATCGCATGCGCGACGTTCAGCTGACCCGTCTCAAAGTGTACGTTGGTAGCGAGCATCAGCATGCCGCGCAAAAGCCCACGGAACTGGCGTAGGAGCATCTTGGAAAACAGCGATCTCTTTCTTGGAACCGGCCGTCGTAAGCGCGCCGTCGCTCGCGTGAAGCTCACGCTCGGCAACGGAACGATCACGGTCAATAAACGCACGGTCGAAGATTTCTTCCCGCGCGCCAGCCTCGTCCAAATCGTCAAACAGCCGCTCGATGTGACCCAGAGCCTCACGCGCTTCGATGTCAACGTCAAGTGCGAAGGCGGCGGCGTCTCCGGTCAAGCCGGCGCCGTGCGTCACGGTATCGCCCGCGCACTGCTCGAAATGGACGCCTCGCTGCGCGAACCGCTGCGTCGCAACGGTCTACTCACCCGCGACCCGCGCGAAAAAGAATCGAAGAAGTACGGCCGCAAACGCGCCCGCAAACGCTTCCAGTTCTCGAAGCGTTAATCCGCACAACGGAAAATCAAACGAGGCCCGGCGATCTGCCGGGCCTCGTTTTTATTTGAAGTCGCGTAGTGATTACGGTCCGGATCGCGTGTTAGCGCGTTGGATGCTGCGCGCGAGATCTGGTGGCAACAGCCACGCTGAATCGAGTGACATCGCAATGTCGCCGTGCTTCCAACGCGGGCGTGGAATGCGGTGAATCACGATGTGACGGTGGCCATCGTATTTTGCGATCGTCGAGAACACCGGGCCTTTTTCACCGCGGGATTCGGAGATGACAATCGGTGTTTTGCCGCGATGAAGCGGCGCTTCGTACCAAAGCGTTACCGCCGATCCGGTCGGATCGGAAACCGTCGCGTCGCGAAACCGAGTGCCCGCCGGTAAGCCCGCTGGAAGAACGATCCGAAAGTGGATTGAGCGCTGCGCCTGCGCGAGCGATTGCGGTACGAGTTCCCTCGAGGTCATCTTCAACGGCGTTCGCGATGTCTTGACGTGCGGTAACGTCGCCGCCATGAGCGCGTTGATCAGCCGCGCCGACATCGCATCGGAAGCTGGCTTGACCGCGCGAGAAATGCTTGGAACGAAGAAGAGGATGCCGCAAAATGCGAGCGCCGAAGCCGCGAACGCAAACGGCGACGCCCTCAACCGGCGCGACACTCTCGTGCCTCGCCGCAGTTCGTCTGCGCCTTGAAATACGTCGCGCGGGAATTCGGGGATCGGGACATGCTCGAAGCGGCGGTTGAGGACAAACGCGATTTCTTGCTCGATCGTCATGGCATCGACTCCGTTTGGTGCGTAGCGTTCAGGCGAATTTCGACGAGCGGGCGGAGCCGCGTGCGCGCGAGAGCAAGGCGAAATCGGACCGTTGGTGCGGGAATGCCCAAGGCTTGACCGACTTCTCGACTCGAGAGTCCGATAAAATAGTGCAACTCGAGCGGTAGCCGGAGCCACTCCGGCAGCGTACCGATGGCGGCGAACAAATCCAAGCGATCGAGGCTTGCACCCGTCGCGTCGATTGTCGGCGCGTCAACGAGCGGCGCGCGGCGTTCGCCGTCGCGCCGCATCCGACGCGCGCGATCGCGGGCGCGGGAGACGACCGTACGATACGCCCAGGCGGGAAAGGCATCGATTTGCCGCAGATCTGCTAGCGCCGCGCAAACCGCAATGCAAGCGTCTTGCGCCGCTTCTTCGGCGGCTTGCGTGTCGCCGAGAATCGACCATGCGATTCGATATGCATTTGGCCAGAGCGCCCGCGCGAGCGTTTCGCGCGCCGGGGCTCCACCAAGCGCGGCTGCTCGCGCGAGATCGACTAGCGTATCGAGGCCGCTCATAGCCACAGGACGTTCGCCAAGGCGCGTCTGTTGGTGGCTGGTTAGACGATTTTGAGTTGGTAGATCGTGATTTCGTCGTCGCGGCCGCGGATTTTCGCGACCATTTTATCGGCCGGATAATTGAGCTTCGATGCGAGGTACGTCGGTTCGTCGACAAAGATTGCATCGGGCGGAGCGGCTGCTTGGAGACGTGATGCGAGATTCACCGCGTCTCCGATGACCGTGTAGTCCATGCGCTTTGCCGATCCGATGTGTCCCGCAACGACGTCGCCCGTAGCAAGGCCGACCGAAATATGTAGTGGACGGCCGAGTTTACTTTCGAGACGCCCAACGATGTCGTTCAGTTCGACTGCCGCTTTGATCGCGCGCGTCGCATCGTCGCCTCTGACGTTCGGTGGCCCGAAGACGGCCATGATGCCGTCGCCGTAAAATTTATCGAGTAAACCTTCGTAGCGGAAAATCGTCGCAACGGCTTCATCAAGATAGGTATTGAGAATGTCGACGACTTGCTCGGCAGGCATGTGCGAGGCCATCTTCGTGAAGTCGCGGATATCGGCGAACATGATCGTAGCGGGCTGACGTTCGCCGCCGAGTTTGATGTTATCCGGCTGGCGCATCAGCGACTCGACGACGTGCGGTGCAAGGTAGCGCGAGAAGGCCTCTTGCACGGCGTGACTGCGTTTGATGTCTTCCTGGTGCATCTCTTCGAGCGCGCGTCGTTCGGTCATATCCGTTACCGCGATCGCGGCACCGCCGGGAATATCGCCTTTTTCAAGCGATGCGATCCGGACTTCGAGTGCCAGTTCGCCGCGCGTCGCATGACGGCCAACCATATTGTAGTGGCCGCCGAAACCGTGACCCGATCCAAGGAACGTCGTAATGCCGGGGACGAGCGCGTCGAGCCCCCGTTCGGGCTGGCCGACCATCGATGTCGGGATGATGCCGAACGTATTGCCGGCGGCCTCGTTGAAGGTCGTGATCGTACCGGCTTTGTCGGTGGTGACGACGCCGCTCGTAATCGATTCGAGGATCTGCGTTTGAAACGCCTCGAGACGCGAGATCTCCGCGAGTCGTAGGGCCTGTTCTTTGAAGAGTCGGGCGTTGTCGATTGCAAGTGCCGCTTGGTGCGCGAAAGCGAGAATGAGCTGCGGATCTCCGCGATGGAAGAGATTCGGTGTGATGCGCGAGTCGAGGTATACGACGCCGATCGAGACATCGCGTAGTTTGAGGGGCACGCAGATAATCGAGCGCAGCGCGAGCGTCTGAATCGATTGCGATGCCTCAAAGCGCGGGTCGGTCTGCGCGTCGGTCGTAAAAACGGGTTCGCCGCTTTCGGCCACTTTGCGCACGATCGACTGTGAGATCTTCGCATCGTTCGGATCGTCGGGATTGATGTTGTGTGCGATCGCTACGGCGAACTTGCCATCATCGTCGCGCAAGACGACGAAGCCGCGATCGGCTTTCATCACCTCCACCGCAGCGTCGAGCACGTCTTTGAGAACGTGGTCGAGGTCGAGCGACGAGTTGACGATCGAGGAAACGCGCGTGAGCATTAACGCTTTTTGAATCTCGCGCTCCGTGCGATCCGTCATCGCGCTCACTTTGCTGAGCAGCGAGGTGTTTTCGAGCGAGAGCGTATCGAGCGCGAGCAGCGCTCGATCGATTTCAGCGGACAGCGCTGCGTCGCGCGCGCCGACGCGTGTGCGAATCGCTTCGAGTACCGTTTTTGCAACGTCGGCGGGGGCAGGACTGTGTTCGGTTGCCATCAGATGCAGCAGTACAGGACGCGGGTGCCGTACGAGTCGTACCAATTCGCCGGAAGAAATTCGAGGACCGCGTTTGCGGCATCGGCTGGGACGAGGAACGAGAGATTGCTCGTAAACACTTCGCTTGGCGAGAGAAGCCCGTCTTGCGAGAGATCGATCGCGCCAAGGTGGGGCCGGGGCGTCGGCGTGTAGCGCTTGTCCCCGACGATCAATTGGAACTCGGGCAAACGAAAGGCTTGCGGTCGGACATTCGACGGATTCTTGAGCCGTGCGTTCTCGACGACGACGTATTGCTGACCGGGCGGACCGGGATCGACGACGGTTCCGCTACTCGTGATGCCGAGCGGCAAGCGAATTGTAACTGCTGCGAGGGCAGAAATCGGCGCGGCGATCGTTACAGCGAGCGCTAGAATTGCGGTAAGGATGCGAAAGGTCACGTCCGTTAACCATCCCATTCGCGCGGCCCGTGCCTGCCAATTAAGGAGAAGACAGCGGTGGTGGAGGGGTCCGCTGCCTTCTAAAAATTCGACGGCCGCGCTCCAACTACGGTTCCTTCTTTTGTCGCTCCACCCTGCGGCAAGGCAAGTGCGGCAACGAGCCGGCCATTTTCCGGCCATGCAGGCCCGGTACGCTTCGCCTATGACGATCGATACCGGAGCCAATACCGAGGCCGCGGCGCTTGCCGCCCGCGACCGGCTGACGGAGCAGACCCGCAGCGGCGCCACAACCGAACGGGGAATGGCGGGGATCGCAACGACGGCGATCTTTGAAGAAGCATTGCTCGCCGCAATCAAAGCCCGCTTGGCCGAACTCAAAGCGATCGCCAAATGAGCGAGTTCGATGTGCTCGGCTCCGCCGCGCGCGGGATGGCGCTGCAGCGCGGAATGCTCGATATCGCGGCGCGCAACGTCGCCGCAGCCCAAGCCTCAACACCCGATCATCCGTATCCGCGCCTGGTCGCGGAGATTGCGGCCGCGGGCGAGGATGGCGAGGACGCGATCCCCGGCGACCCGGACGCTCAGGCAGACGACGCGCCGCTGCAGACGCATCGCGCTCCGGGTTCGGCCGATGCACTCACGGAGATGATCGCGGTGCTCGATGCGCAGCGTTCGTACGAGGCTAGCGCTTCTATTTTCGATACCGGGAAGCGGATCGCCGAACGCGCGATCGATCTGGGTCGCTCGTGAAGATCGAACAACTCGTCCCCGATACCGCGCCGTTTGCTGCGGCTCGCGTTCCGAACGACTCGACGTTTATCGGATTGGTTGACGCGGCGGGAGCGCAGCTCGAACGCGCCGATCGCGCGGAGGCCGCGTTTACGAATGGTCGCGGCGGGATCACCGAGATGATGATCGAGCGCGCGCGTGCCGACATCGCGTTGCAAATTGCGACGACCGCGGCGTCGCGCGCAACGCAAGCGCTCAATTCCGTGCTCGGGATGCAGATCTGATGGCGACGGCACTTGCGCGTTGGAACTCCGCCGCGCCACGCGTCCGTTTGGCGATTAGCGCAATCGCAGCCGCAATCGTGCTGGGGATCTTCGGTTCGTTCGCCGCGACCCGCGATACGCGCGTTACGCTCTTCAGCGCCGCGCTTAAACCCGACCAGCTTGCGGAGGTCGAGGAACGTCTTGCGGCGTGGACCGTTCCGTTTGCGCCGATCCCCGACAACGTGCGCGTCGATGCTCATCGACGCTCGGAACTTCTCCTGCGGCTCTCACTTGCGGGCGTCCCGCACCCGCATCTTGCGACCTCGGATGAAACGCTTGCGAAGATCGGTGCGCTGACGCCGCAAGCGGTCCTCGAAGCGCAGACGCGCGATGGCCTTGCCGCGGATCTCGCGCTTGGTTTGCGCGGCATAACGGGGATCGCCGATGCGCGCGTGGTGATCGCGCCGGCGCGCGCCGGGATGTACGCCGACGAACGCTCGCATGACGCGAGCGCAAGCGTCCGCATCACGCTCACGCCCGGCGCGCATCTCGGCGCGAACGTCGTGCTCGGCATCCGGCGCTTTGTCGCGGGCGGCGTACCCGGACTCGAACCGGATCGGGTGACGGTTCTCGACGATCGCGGTCTGGCGCTTGGAGAACCAACCGATACGCACGATGATGGAGCAACGCAGCTGGAGCTCCAGACGGCGCTTGATGCGGCGTTCGGCGCGGGCGCGACGATCGTACGCGTGCATCGCGAACCGGCGGGCGTGCATCGCGATATCCGCGATGTGCGACGTACACCCGTCGGCGGCGGCGCGATCGTGATGACCACAAACGACGAACGGTATGCGAGCGATCGAAAACGGTATTCGCGCTCCCATGCAAGCGAAGATCGCGGCAGCGAGACGCGCGAGCTGCACGAAGAGACCTTACCCGCGACGACCGCGCGGGTAACGATTGCCGTATTCGTCGATGCGGCACGGTCGCTCGATATCAAAAAGATACGCGACCTCGCCGCCGCCACTTCCGGAATCGATCGCGCGCGCGGCGACGCGCTCACGGTCGAGGCCGTGCGGTTCGCGGTATCTACACCCGCGACTCTTCCGCCCAGCTCTTTCCCCGCTCTTCCGTACCTCGCGTCGCTTGCACCACAAGCGCTCGTTGCGCTGGCAATCGTGACGACGATCGGCTTTGGAGCACGACCGGCGTATCGTCTGGCCGCGCGCGTCCTCGAACGTGCGAGCGTCGCGGTCGCGCGCGAACGCGTTACCGGCTTCGCACCGACCCACGTGCGCGGGGCGCTCCTCGGCGAGCCGCCGCACACGGCGGCAGCGATCATCTCCGCACTTCCTGCTGCGACGGCAACGGCCGTGCTCGAACTCTATCCGCCCGAAGAGCGCGCGGCGATCGTGCGACGACTCACGCGCGCGGCAAATCCGCTCCTGCCGGACACCGAGGATCTCTTCCGTGCCCGGTAACTTTATCACGCTTGCGGAGATGTTACGTCCGTCGGCTGTAGCACGAGAGCAAATTGAAAGCGCGGGGCCGAGCGTCTCGATTGAGTCGTCCTGCGCGCCCGTCGTACCGGAGCACCCCGAGGAGCGTCGATTCGACGATATCGTTACGCTTGCCATTTCCGATGCCCGTCGCTTTCGCGCCGTGCTCGCGGACGCAATCTCACATGCAGCTGTATCGCTCGTTCGCGAGATTGCAAGTGACGTTCTCGCACGCGAGCTTCAATTTGCACCGTGTGCGATGGACGCGCTCGTTGTGCGTCTGGTGAACGATCACATGAATGCGGTTCCGCTTCGCGTTCGCATCAGCCCGCACGATCAATTTTTTACAAGCGACTTTCCGTTCGTAGTCGACGCCGCGCTGCAACCCGGCGATGCGATTCTCGAATGCACGAGCGGAGCGATCGACGCGCGCTTAGGCGTGCGGCTTGCCGACGTCATCGAACGCGCGAGTGAACGCCGTTGATCGGTCGTGGAATCGGGCACATTATCGCGACGCACGCGTTGCTGCTCGAGGCGCATGTTCCCAGTGCCCGCGTCGGCGATGGCGTGCGGATCGTTCGCCACGATGGCCACACGATCGACGCGCACGTTGCTTCGCTTGGCGAGGGCAAGGCGCTTCTCGTGCCGCACGGGGCCACCGACGGCATCGCGCTTGGCGACCGCGCCGAAATCGATCGCTCTGCGGCGACCCTCGTCCTCGGTACCCCGCTGCTGGGTCGCGCAATCGCGCCGGATGGCTCGCCGCTCGACGCCCGCCCCGCGCCGCGCGGTGAGCGTTACGCCGTCCGCGGCTCCATCCCTACGCCGGCTGAGCGCCTCCCCGGCCGCACGTTGTTCGTAACCGGCGTTCGCGCAATCGATGGGCCACTCACGCTCGCCCGTGGCGCGCGGGTCGGACTCTTTGGAGCGCCCGGCGCGGGCAAATCGACCTTACTCGAATCGATCGTCGCCGGCGCCCAAGCCGACGCGGTGGTCGTCGCGCTGATCGGTGAACGCGGGCGCGAGGCCGAGCGGTGGCTCGCCGATCTGGATGCTCGCGTGTCGATCGTCTGCGCGACGAGCGACCGGAGCCCAGCCGAACGCCTAAGAGCAGCGGACGTCGCCTTTGCGCAGGCCGAGCGGCTGCGTGACCGCGGGCTCGACGTGCTCTTAGTCGTCGATTCGCTCGCTCGGATCGCTGCCGCTGCGCGCGACATGGCGATCGCCCTTGGCGAGCCGGTCGGACGCGGTGGCTACCCGCCGAGCGTATTCGCGCGCCAGGCCGGGCTCCTCGAACGGGCCGGCGTGACGGCCAGTGGAGCAATCACCCTCATCGCGACGGTACTCAGCGATGGGGCCGACGAGCGCGAACCGGTCTCTGATGCGGCTCGGGCCGCGCTCGACGGTCACATCGCCCTTTCCGAGCGCCTCGCCCGCGCAGGGCACTTTCCGGCAATCGACCTCCCGCGCAGCACCAGCCGGACCATGCTCGACGTCGTCGACGCCGATCATGCCCGGAGCGCTTCGCGGCTGCGCGACGCGCTCGCCTTGCTCGAAGAAACACGCGAGGCCCGAATGTTCGGCCTCGACGCGGGCGGCGGCGACGTCCATCTCGAACGAGTCGTGCGCGCAGAATCGCTCATTTCCGCCTTTTTGCGCCAGGACCGAACGCCAGCACCATTTGCGGAAACGCTCATGGAAATGCACCGAGTCGCCGAATACCTAAGGGCCGATGGATATTACAGCTGAGATTTCCGCGATCCAAAATCGCATCGCGACGATTACCGGAGCCCCGCCCGATGACGTGGTCACGCCCGAGGCGGCGCGCGCGTTCGCGCAGCACGTCGCAAGTGCGCTCCGCCCCGGCACGCAGTACACGCCTGGCGGGCCGCAAACCGGCACTCCGGCTGGTGGTGCGCTGGCGGAAGCCCCCGGCGGCCCTGCTCCGGTCGCGCCCGAACAGATCGATGCGCTCGTCGGCCAAAACGCCGGAACGTGGAATGTCGATCCGGCGCTCGTAAAAGCAATCATCGCGAACGAATCCGGTTTCAATGCGAACGCCACCTCACCGGTCGGCGCGCAAGGCCTCATGCAGCTCATGCCCGAGACCGCAAAATCGCTCGGCGTTTCGGATAGTTACGATCCGGCCCAAAACGTTGCCGGCGGCACGCGCTATCTTAAAGGTCTGCTCGATCGCTTCAACGGTAACATGCGCCTCGCGGTCGCTGCCTACAACGCGGGCCCCGGCGCCGTGCAGAAATACGGCGACGTTCCGCCCTATGCGGAAACGCAGAACTACGTCCAAAACGTCCTCGGTTCGTACGAGAAGTATCGCGCGCGCTAAGCGCGCGCTACTCGTTCTCCTCGGCGCGCTCGCACTTGCTACGTCGCCGGCGCTCGCACGACGCGATGCGCCACCGGCGATCGCCGAGGTCTTCGCGCGCTACGCTCGCGCGAGCGGCACGGATCGAGCCCCGACGACGCTCGAGACCGCAGGAACGCTACGCGGCGACGGACTCAACGGAACGTTTCATAGTTGGCGTGATGGCACAAACGAGCGCGATGAAGAACACTTAGGCGAACGCAGCGAGACAACGCTGCGGCTGGGGTCGCGCTTGTTCGTTCAAAACGCGTCGGGCAACGTGCGCGAACTCAAAGGCCTGTTGTATCGCCGCGCACTCACGAGCGACTACGTCGATTCGGATGCGTTTCTCCGCGAACCCGAGCGCGCGCGATTCGTCGCGACCAAGATGATCGACAAACGCACGGCCATCGGCATCGAAGTTCGTGCGCCCGGCGGCGAGCCCGAGACGCTGTGGTTCGATGCGGAGAACGGCCTGATCGTGCGGCTCGAATATCTCGACGGCGACGGTCCGACAACGGTCGACATGCGGGACTACCGAAACGTCGAGGGCGTGCTCGTTGCGTTCATGACGGTGACGTCGGATGGCGACACGGCCTTTGACATCGTCGAGACGACGACGAGCGTGCTCGTGAACAAGCCGGTCGATGCGGCGCACTTCGCGCCGCTGACGCCGCGCGTGCTCTTGGGATCGGGCGTCCAGACGCTGCCGCTCGAAGAACGCGGCGGCCACTATTACGTGCGCGTCAAGGTCAACGGTAAGCCGTACGTGTTCCTCGTCGATACCGGAGCGCAGAGTCTCTTGCTCGATTCACACGTGGCAAAAGAGTTGGCGATCCCCGAAGAAGGTTCGCTCGAAGTGCGGGGCACGGCACGCGGCGGCGGATTGCACACGGTGCACATCGCAAGTCTGGGCGTCGGCGATCTGCATCTCGACGACATCGTTGCAAGCTCGCTTGATATCGGCGATAGTGCGGCCGGCGCTCTGCGGTTCGATGGCATACTGGGCTACCCGTTTTTTGCCGCGGCGCTTGTCGAACTCGATTTTGGCAAGAAGACGATGCGGGTTGGCGCGCCGGGATCGTTCGTTCCGCGCGGCGAGCGCGTGCCGATCGAGCTCGATCGCGCGATTCCCGAGGCGATCCTTGGCGTGAACGGTCACTACCGGGTACCGTTCATCATCGATACGGGATCGAGTTCCGATGTGTTGCTGTTTCGCTGGTTCGTCGATCTGCATCCCGGTGTCGTGCCTTTTACCGCGCAGCAAGGGCTCAACTACGGACTCGGGGGCGCGACGAGTGCGTACCGCTCGTCTCTTGATGAACTGACGATCGGTTCGACGCCGATGTACCACCGGTATACCGACGTGATGCTCGCAAAACAGGGCGCGTTTGCCGACCGCTTCGATGCGGGCAACGTTGGCCTGGGCGTCCTGCACAATTTCGTACTGACGCTCGATGAATCCAATCTTGCGTTTTTCATCGAACGCGCGAGTGACTTCGATGACGGGCGCAGCCGGAAGCAATTCGCAACGGCGCGGTAATATTCGCGTCACGATCGCGCCGCACAATCGGTTTCAGGAGGAACCGATGCCAACGATTCAACCATCCGCCTTCGCTGTCGTCGCGACGCATCTCGCACAGACGGATCGACGCACGCTCTCGCAAGCCTGGTTCGATGCGCTGCATCTTGCGCGCGAACAATCGCCCCACCCCTCACCCACGCGGCGCACGCTGCACGAAGGCAACGCGCGTGCAGAAGCGGGTGGCCTCAGTCCAGTCTCACAGGCCAACGATCGCAAGCATGTTGCTGAAGCGAGCAAAAATATCCGCACCGACGATCGCTCGCAGCGTCCGATCGGTCGCGAACGTCGCATCGAACGCAGCGAACTCTCGCATCGTATCGAACGCGCGGTCGTTCGCCGTTCACCGGCGCCAGTTGCCTCAATGGTGATTCGCGCGGATGACGGGCGCGTGCAACTGCTCGTTCGGACGGATGGCGATCGAACGCGCGTCGTTGCGCTCTGCCTTCCCGCCCAGCGCGTCGCCGTCGAAGCCGCCCTCGCCCACGCGCGATTTGCGCTAGCTCGCCGCGGCATCGCTGTCGATGCCGATGTGCGGAGCGTGGCCTGATGCTTAATCCCGCATCGCTCGACGCACTTGCCCGCATCGCCGCCCGCGCAAACGACGTGCTCTCTGCCTACACACCGGGCGCGATGCCCGCGCATACCGACGTGATGGCTTCGCCGAGAGCACCCGATCTCGCGACGAGTCCACTTAGCGTTGTGGCGCCGGATGGCACCTACTTTCTCACGCAAAACCGGGATGGTTCGCGCGCGTATACGCGCCTTGGCGATCTGCAGATTCGAGACGGTGTGCTCGGCGCACCGGACGGTTCGCCGATGCTCGGTTTTGCGGGGCAAGCGCGAACGGCCGGCGCCGTCGCGCAGCCACTCAAACTTCCCGAGGGGGATCGACTGCTCGGCCGAACGGCAAGCGCCCGCATCGAATCCGACGGCAGCTTTGTCTACACGCGTCCGGCGATCGATCCGCGCACTGGCGAACGCACGAACGAACGCGTGGTCATCGGAACGCTCGCGCTCGCGCGCTTTCCCGCCGGCACGCAAGCAATGCGGATCGATGCAACGCACGTGAGCGCCCCGCCCGGCATCAACCCGCATATCGGAACGCCGAGCGACGGCACCTTCGCCGGACTTGCCACCTATTCGCGCGACCGCAGCGGGATCGATATCGACGCGGGTTTGCAGAAGCTGCAAGAAGCGTATCTTGCCTTCGGCGCATTGCGCGCAGCGACGAGCGCTCGCGGCAACGTGGAAAAAAGTGCGATGGATTTGGTCAAATGATCGCAGACTTGGTGTTCCCGCCCGCCCGCGGTCGGATCCGCCCGGCGCGTTTCGTGCGCCGCTCGCACGTCCCGCTCGCCGCCGCGTGCGTGGTCGCGAGTAGCTTGCGCGAGACGCTCCGCGAGCTGGTGGGCGCCTGCGAGGTGGTGCTGGGTGAACCCGCGGCAATCGACGAGATGGCTTGGCGTGCGCTCGCACGCGGGAGCCACTGTTTCCTGACCCGCGGCCGACGAACGGATATCGTGCTCGTCATCCCGATCCTCGACGCCCGGAGACTCGTCTTGCGGGCATTCGGCGAGGCCAGTGAGTACGATAGCGCACCGATCTCCGCGCTCGAATCGCATGCGCTCGAGCGGATCGCGGCCCGCTGTGCACATGCCTTCGATGCGCTGTGTGCGGAGCGCCGCGGGCCGGCGATTGCGATCCCAGCACGTGACATCCCCGCGTGCGCGGCATACTTCGATGTTCGCGTGAGCGCGCCGCTCCCCATCACCTTGGGAATCGGCATCGTCCGCGACTTACCCGTCCCCGCGGCGGGGCCGGGCATCGATTCCTTAAAGCTGCGTGAGATTCTGGTTGAGGCACGGGCCGAATTCGCCTCAGGAATGGTATCGGCAAGGGACCTCGCCATGCTCCGCGTCGGCGATGTCGTGCGCTTGGACACGAAGGTTGGGGCTCCGGCCGCGCTTAAAGTTGGTCCAACGACGATAGCCGTGGGAAATTGCGGCTTCGCTGACGCGCACACGGCGTTTCTCGTGCGCACATCCTCCACGATCGGAGATTCCCCGTGATGGCCCAGGAGCAGAGCAAGAACCTGGACTTGCTCATGAACGTCCCGCTCAAAATTACGGCGGAACTCGGCACGTGCAAGATGCTCGTGCAAGATATTCTAAAGCTCGGCACGGGTTCCGTGGTCGAACTCGATCGCCTCGCTGGCGGTCCCGTCGACTTACTCGTCAACGATAAACTTGTCGCGCGCGGTGAAGTCGTCGCGATCGATGAGAACTTCGGCGTTCGCGTCACCGAATTGATCGAGCACGTCCAGCACCCGTAAGGTTTAAAACCGATCGATCTCCAGAAGCGCGGCGAAAGTCGCGTTTTTTGTTTGGTCGCATCGCGGTAATACACGTGCCATCTCTTCGCGCCAACATCGCTACATGGACGCACTCTTCGCCCTAGGAACGCACGCGGGTCGCTCTTCGCTCCCGCTCGATGTGCTCGCCTCGCTCACGCTGCTCTCGATCGCACCGTTCGTGCTCGTGCTCTCGACGGCGTTTGTACGAATCATCGTGGTGCTCTCGCTCGTGCGCTCGGCACTTGGCGCATCATCGCTCCCGCCGAACACCGTGCTCACGGGACTTGCGTTGATTCTTACCTTCGTTATCATGACGCCGACATTTGAAGCCATCTCGCACGATGCGATTGCTCCGTACGCGGCCGGTAAGCTTTCTCAGCATGCGTTCCTGGACCGCGCCGCCGGCCCGCTGCGTGCATTTATGTTGCGGCAAACGAAGACCAAGGACATCACGGTATTCGCGCGTGTCGCGCGACGACCACCGGGCGAGATCGCAACTGCCGCTCCGCTCGTGGTGCTTATCCCCGCGTTCATCGTCGGCGAATTGCGATCGGCCTTTGCGATCGGGGTTGCGCTCTATCTGCCGTTTATCGCGATCGACCTTGCCGTCGCATCAATTTTGATGGGCCTTGGAATGTTTATGCTCTCGCCGCCAGTGATCTCGCTACCGTGTAAGTTGCTTCTCTTCGTTCTCGTCGATGGCTGGGCGATTGTTTGCGGTGGCGTTGTCACGAGTTTTCGCTAGCGACATCGCATGGAAAGCCATGCGATTGAGACGGCGTTGGCGCTCTTGTCCTCCGGCTTCGCGTTCGCGTTCGTTACGCCTAAGACCGACGAGGGAGCCCGGACACTCTTCACACGAGAGAGGCCCTGAGGTAATCCGATCGGCTTAGTGGGACCTTGCTTGACCTCGGATTTACAGAGTGGAGCATGAAGACCTTGCACCAGGTATTAGGGTTGTTTATCCCGCGCATATCGGCTGGAAGTTGATTTGGGCGCCACCCCTGGTTAATCGCGAACAGTCTCCGCTGCTGTTTCGATTCGTAGGCATCCGAGACACCGGAGAAAGCCTGCCCTATAATCCGGACACAATTTTCAAAGCGCGTCATCGGTCATCACAAAGCAGACATCGTTTCGTATCGAGCAATGTGACGGTCGCGTTCGGCGATCGAGCGATTCTTTAAAGCCATTCAAGCATACGTACTTGACATGCCGATTGTAAAGTGTGACTTGACAGACGCGGTCCTCGCTCAGTGCTAAAATAAAGCGACTTTTATGGACGCACGCCGAGAAGAATCAGGTGGATCGAGCTTCGCGAGCCTATTGCGACGGTTTCGCAAAGCCGTCGGCTTCTCGCAGTTCTTTTTGGCTGAGACGTCGGGAATCAGCGTGGAGACGGTTGGAGCCCTAGAACGCGGACTCCGAAAGGCGCCATATGCCGAAACGATTGAAGCCATAGCAGATGCGCTGAAGTTGAATCCTGCAGATCGCGCTGCTCTTAAAGATGCAGCGGCGCGTGGGAGAGCTCGGCGAAGCGTTGATCCTGCCGCAGCAACAAGTACGGCCCCGGAACGCAGTCTCCCGGCGATGTACCTAATTGTCGAAGCGGGACGCGTCGCCGAATTTGCCGAGTTGGCCGCCCACGGCTCCATCCTATTCACACTCGTCCCGTTATCTGAATCGCGCCTCGGTTTATTGCTTTCCGCTTCCGATGTCGGCCATGACTCGGATAGCCTTCGCACGGGATAACGATACAGATGCTCACTTCGTTGGCTTAACTCACCAGTCGCACCGACCTAAAGGGAGTTGCTTCGTAATGACTGATATCGTCTTGAATAATCCGACTAACCGTTCGCTCTTCGCCGAGCTCTTGCAAAAATGCCGGCGACGTACGCCTGCTGACGCACACATCATCCTTGAAATGCTAAGGAGTCCGGAACGCGTCGGAAAGCCCGTGAGTCAGGGCGAGGTTGCGCGCGCCGTAGGGATCGATCGCCGAAACTATGCGATGCTCGAGAGAGGCATCGCGCTTACAGTCGCACCAACAATGCTCGCTCGCATAGCAACCGCACTTTCGATGAACGAGGCAGAGCGGAACTTCTTGGCAGATCTCGTCGTCCCCGAAGTGAGTTCGAAGCGATTCGACAAGTCATGTTCATCTGTAGCAGAACTGGCTTCGATGCGACTGAGTCTGCCCCGGTTTCCCGGACAGTGGATTATGCTGCAATCGGCAGCGACGACTCGTATTGGATTGGGCTGACGTAGCCGAGCGTCGAATGACGACGTTTGGAATTGTACCAGCCTTCGATGTAGTTGAAAATA
>JBBRLI010000021.1:0-47888 GCA_038231455.1 Vulcanimicrobiales bacterium
ATCACGCCTTTACCAAGCACCCGGAACGTTTCGTTCGCGGTCAACCGGAGCCACCGGCGCTCGCAAACATCGCCTACATCAACCGACCCGAATCCACTCAAGCCGCATAGCCGGTGGCCTCAAACCCATTGACACATTCCGGGTGATCGCTCGAACGTGTTTCTGCCGCCGTTGTTGCCGATAACCCTGATATGGCCAGTGTCTTTGCTATCTTGCGCTCGCTGCATCCAGTTAATTGTCTAATTCTCAGTGCTAGGGGACGTCGATCTGGACCGGATCGTCCAATGGCTCGAGTTGTGAGCCGGTATCGACGGCAAAGTGAATGACGTGGTGACCCATCGGAATCGTGGCGATCGGAACTCGCGCGATGTATCCGCAAGTAGCAAGCGCGGGATCTTTAAACGCAGATGCGACGTCTGGACGCGATGCCCCGTAGGTAGCGGCAAACCAGGCCCCGTTGTCAATGCGATACACGACGGCTTTTGGTGTGCCTTTGCGCTCGGTCAGCGCCCAACCGTCGATTAACATCGGGTCGCGGGTGACGGCGATCGAGCGCCCGTGGTCGCTATGCCCACGCGCGATGATCGTAACGGCGGAGCCAATATGTAAACTGTCGATCGACCCTTTCGCCGTCGGCCCCGCCGCCGCCGGAACCGCAGTATTCTGGTCCGTTGCAGTTGGCTGTGGGAGCAGTCGCGGTACTAACGCGAACAGAATCCCAACAATCATAACGGCGATAACGATGAAGGTCGTCGTTCGTTTGTTCACGGTCGACGCACCGCGTGCTCGATCCAAACATCGAACGTTGAATCGAAAGTCGATGGGACATCGGTCGTGACAACGACGGAGCGGACATGGGATAGAAGCGTTCCAGTAAACAAAGCGCGCGTCTCCTCAAATGTGCGTGGGCTAGGCTCGATGATCATACCAATCGCTGCCGCCTCCGGAACGATGCGAAACTTCGCATTCGTTCCATCGTCGTACTTCAACGTCATGAAAAGATCTCCAACGCGAAAGACTGCCTTGCGAAACCGACCGGTTGCCGAATAGCGTGTATGGATGGCGAGCCGCGCAAACTCGCTTGGCGTATCCGAACGGTGAGCGATCGGGATCTCCTCTTCGAAATGCGCGATACGGTTCTCCGGGTGGGCGAGCGGTTTGCATCGATCTGGACCGGGACCACGGAGAATGACCGCAGGCCCGCCTACTTCGGTAGACGCGACCGTTCCGTCGGAGCGATAGCGGCACGCTAGTGCCACCATCATCTGCGGCGAATCCGAGAACGGATAGCGACCGTCGATTGCGTACAAGGAAAAAAGCACGAATCCCTGATCTCGGCTCACAATACTCGCGACATTGGCATCGTCAATTGGGCGATCGTACGCGGAATAGGCCTGTAACCCGGGCACGGGCTTCCAATTCAAGCCGCTTGCGATTGCAACGGTGCTGTCGTAGGGTTCAATATCCACGGGTGCTCGCCCGAAACGTGCGATCGTTTTTTGCGGAAGGCGTTCGCCAGCCAAGGCCAGTGCGTTATTAGCGTCGATCAGGATGGATTCGGTGCGGAGCGTGGTGAGGAAGTGCAGTGAGTTGGCAATGCTCGCTGGCGCAATGCCACCCAGCACGCTTAGGCCGAGCGCCGATTGCGTCGTAGTAAAGAGTGCGATCGTGCTAGCGATGAAGGCAACAAAGGCCACTCGTCTTGAACCGGGCCGGCGGATCGCGGCATACGCGACCGCGCAAACGGCCGCTGCAGTAATTGCAAAGTAAAAGACGTGACCGTCTTGACGGACGAATCCATGCTTAAAGCCGCCGAAAAGCGCAAAGCCAAGCGCCGCTGCCAGCGGAACGTTTCCTTCGAATGCAAGGGCGGTGACTGCGAGCGCGACGATTGCGAACTCACCGAGAGCGACCTGCAGCTGTACAGTTGGCCCCGGCTGGGACATGGCGCTTGAGTAGTCACTCGCTTCCGCAAGCGAGAGGCGGGCAAAGTCGGCGATCGTCGGTGCGAGCAGAAGCGTCGCGATCGTACAGGCGGCGAGAGCAACAACAGCGAGGCTGAGACGCCGCCTATCGGAACCCCAACATGCTGCGAGGCTGAGGACGAGAACGATGAAGGCGATGCCGAACGTCGGTATGTTTGGAGAGTCCGATACAAGAACTGCGCTGGTAAATGCTGAGCCAAAAATAACCGCTGCCGCGACCCATCTAATGCGGTGAACGGCGGGCGCGAGAACAATAGACGCACCGTAAAAGAGCGCCGCCGCGCCTCCGCAATCGATAGCGAGGGTGAATTTCGTCATCGCGGCGATCCCAGCAAGAGCACCGAGGACGATCGCACTTGCGATTAGACGACGAGGTGTTCGCATTGAACGTGAACCGAGGGCGGCGAGAAACGCGAAAAGCAAGAGATAGTCGCCGCCGCTCGGACTTGCTGCAAGACAAATGAGGGTAAAGGCGAGAGCGACTCGTTGTACGTTGGACATAGGCGCCGAGATAGCGATATATGTGCTGATTGCGTACACCGCCCCGATAAACGCGGAGAATAATCCGATGTCGCCGATGACGGCTGCAGTGGGCACCCCGATCACAAGATATCCGAGGGGCCCGAATGTAAATGCAATGTCGCGGCCATATACGAGATGGTTCGTGTGTGCGACGCTTAGCGCGAGCGACCACGCCGCATCGAGTCCAGGCCGCGCGAGCTGAGGCGTTCGAACTGCTAAGACCGCTATCAAAAGCGAGACGAACGTGAACAGAATCCGGCGTGCAGTCACCGTCGACGCGACCGCGAAGCGATCACGTCGAATTGAACCTTCTGTGCGGCCGCGCGGTAGGCTCGCCGATCGGGCGTTGTTGCCACAACGCGTGCTTCGTACCGACCGCGTTTGAGTTCGCGTCCGGTCAGTTCCAACGCGAACTGCGGAACGCCGTCGATGAGCACGGGATAGCTCAGCGAAAAATAGCGCATCTTCGGTTCGCCGTCTCCCTCGACGGAAGCGTCGCGAATCTCGAGATAGGCGGCGGCAAAATCCCGCGTCTCGATCGTGCCGGCAAACCGAACGATCGTCCCAGACTCAATTTCGCGGTCGTAGCGCGCGATCGTGGCCCGCAGTGGCTCGCGGAGCATGCGGGATTCGGTAGGAAATTCTTCGGCCTCCGGGAGGACGGTGATGTCCCGGGACTCGGAAAAGCCGATCCAACCAAGAGCCGTCTCACACTCGATCGAGAGTCGATAGACGCCCGGCGGCGTCGATGAGAGCCGGATCGGCACGACGAAGCCCGAGGAGGCAGCTTCAGAGCGGCCGAGCATGGCCGCGACGTCGGCGCGGGGATACCCGATCCACCCGGAGACGACCAGTTCGCCCAAGCGAGCGCGAATGGAACGGATCGAATCCTCCGGATGAAACATCCACCCCCGAACGACGAGTGCCGTTCCAACCGCAACCGGAAATGGTCCACTCAGCTGAGCCGAACGGTGCTTCCCAAAATCGTCCAGCGCGTCGATCCCTCCGCGCAATTCGACGCGGCCTTTCTCGCGCTGTTCGTGGGAAAGGGCCGGGGCCAGGCTCGCTTCGGCCGCTAAATATACGACGGCGGAGGCGAATACGTACCAAATATCGTCGCCTTTAAGCCGCATCGAGGCGCGTAAACCGTACTGGCCCGGAGTCAATCCCGTCGTCGGAACGCCGGCTCGAAAGCCGCACTCCGAGAGCGTCGGGGAGTCGAAGGCGTTCGCGATGTCGGGACGGTCCTCATCGAATCCCGCGGTCGTCCGATTGGGGCCAATCTCAAACGCCAGTTCCTCGCCCAACTGTCGTTGTCCGACATCCAACGCCCAGCCACGCACGCGAAAGGGGGCGCCGATCGCGGCGACCTGCGGGGCGACGTGCCGCACCAGCCCAGGCATCCCATCGACGAAGTCAATCTCATCGACCGACCCGCGGAGCTCGACCGCCTTCTCGCTTAATTCCAAGCGAGATTCCGGAATATCGAGGAACCGGGGTTGGAACGCCATAAAATAGGAGAAATGGTAGCCGAGCGCAACACGGTCAATGTTCTTTGGCGCCGCTTCGCAAAATCATGTCGTCTCGGCGTCGTAGCGGGACGCACGAGCTACGGAGGCTCCGCCCTGGATGCCTCGTAATTTACCCGGATGCCCTATCCATCGACTCGTGGCGGGACGGAATTGCTCCGTCGCCCGTTCCACCGTCGTGAGGAACCGCTAAACTTGAAGTTTTCCTTAAGCCCGCGCAGCCCGTTTCATCGCGGGTGCACCCGCACGTGAGATCGACCGCCCTGGGCCCAACGCTCTCGATTGTGATCCCGGCCCACAATGAAGAAGGCTCGATCGAGCCAACGATCGTCGACCTCGCCGAGATCCTCGGGGCCGAACGAGTGCCGTTTGAAATCGTCGTGGTTGACGATCACAGCACCGATGGAACCAGGGCGGCAATCGCGTCGCTTGCGACGCGTTATCCGAGCGTCCGGTGTGTGCCGAATCGACGCCGTAACGGATTTGGGAACGCCATCCATACCGGGCTCGAAAACTTTTCGGGCGACGCCGTTTGCATCGTCATGGCCGACGCTTCGGACGACCCAAAAGACGTGGTTGCCTTTTATCGTAAGATGAACGAAGGCTACGATTGCGTCTTTGGCACGCGCTTCGCTCGCTCGAGTATCGTGGTGAATTATCCGCCTTTCAAATTGTGGATCAACCGCGCGGCGAATCTGTTCATCGCGATGCTCTTCGGCATCCCGTACACAGACACAACGAATGCGTTCAAACTTTTCCGCCGCGAAGTAATCGCCGGTGTCAGCCCGATTCTCTCGCACCATTTCAACATCACTGTGGAACTGCCGCTCAAAGCGATCGTGCGCGGCTATTCGTACGCCGTACTTCCCAACCACTGGTACAACCGCAAGAGTGGCGTGTCGAAATTTAAGGTCAAAGAGATGGGCAGCCGTTATCTCTTCATCGTGCTTTACGTCTTCATCGAGAAGCTCTTTTCGCGCGGCGACTACAAAACCGCAGCGAAAGCCGACGTCTCAGAGAGGCCGGCCGACGCGACCTCAGCGGTTCGGCCGTGAATTTGACCGCTCGCCGCGCGATCGATTTCCCGCGGTTTATCGCCGACCTCCGACTACCGCGGTACATCGACCTTGTGACGATCGTTGCGAGCCGTACGCTCAAAACGCGCTACCGCGGATCGGTCCTCGGCGTTTATTGGTCGCTCTCATTGCCGCTCATCATGACGGCCGTCTATTCGCTGATTTTCGGGACCGCGTTTTCTGCGAATCCCTATTACCATGGCTCGATCACCAACTACATCCTCGCCTGTTTTACGGGCCTCGTCGTTATCAATTTCTTTTCGGCGACGACGACACAGGCGCTGACGAGTATCGTCGGCTCGGGATCGCTGCTGAACAAGATCCGCATTCCCGTCAGCGTCTTTCCGATCAGCATCGTCTGCGCGAATATCTTCCAGCTGCTCGTTGGCGCGCTGCCGGTACTCATCATCGTTACACTCGTCACCTCGCACTCGCCAATCAACGCGATCGCGCTCTTGATCCCGCTGTTCTCCTTGATCATGGTGTCGACCGGATTTTCGCTCTTGGCATCCGGCCTGTTCGTCTACTTTCGTGACGTCCCGCACCTCTACGAAGTCGTCGTGTTTATCCTGTGGATTACGAGCCCAATTTTCTATCCGCCGGACGTCGTGCCCAGCGTAATCCGACCGTATATCGAACTCAATCCGATCGTCGCCGTAATGAATAGCGTTCGCCAAATTTCGCTCAGCGGAGCGTTCCCGAATTTGCACATGATGTTGCTCGCCGTTGTATCGGGAATTATCGTGCTCGTCGTCGGAGCTCTGTTCTTCCTGACGATCAAAGCCGATTTCATGGATCTGGTTTAGTCCATGCCGGTTATCGATGTCGAAAACGTCACCTTGCGTCGGCGCACGCAAGAGGAGCTTTCGTACGATCTTAAACGCGTCGTCTTTGCGATCGTCGAGAATAAGTATCGCGCGCCGACGAAACGCCGGGTATTGCACAACGTCAATCTCAAGGTCGAGCGCGGCGAAAAAATCGGCATCATCGGGTCGAACGGCTCCGGCAAATCGACCTTGCTCAAGCTCATTTGCGGCATCTTGCAGCCGACGTCGGGTCGGATCGTGGTCGACGGCCGCATCGCTCCGCTCATCGAGCTCGGTGCGGGTTTCGATCTCGATCTGTCGCTAATCGACAATATCGTCTATTATGGCGTGCTGCTCGGCTTCACGCGCTCGGAAATGAAGTCGCGCATCGATTCGGTGCTGGAGTTCGCCGAACTCTACGATCATCGAAACGAACCGTTCAAATCGTTGTCCTCGGGAATGATGGCGCGGCTCGGTTTTGCAATTGCGACCGACATCCGTCCGGAGATCCTGATCTTGGACGAAGTGCTTTCGGTTGGCGACGAGAGCTTCCGCCGCAAATGCACCGAGCGAATTCAACGTTTTTGGGATGCCCATTCCACGATCATCGTCGTCTCACACGACCTTGCGTTTATTCGCAACTCGTGCGATCGGGCGATTTGGATCGAAAAAGGTGAGATCGTTTTCGATGGTCCTGCAGCGGAGGGGGCCGCAAAGTACCTTGCCTCACTCGGAAAAGAAAATCGGGCACGCGAGCGCGATGCCTTGATCGAGCGGGCGCGAACCCATCCGCGCGGCGAACTCGTCGTGCGCGGCCTTACCGACGATCCCGAAGGCCACAAGATGTACCTCATTCGCGACGGCCGGAAATTTTGGATTTTGGACACCGAGCCATACGTTCGAGCTGGGTATACATGGTCCGATGTCGTTCACATTGATGAGGCGATTATCGGCGCCATTCCCGAGGGCGAGCTGGTCGGTTAAGGCGAACGTGAGAACATAATGGATGTAAAGACGACCGATTCCTCGCTCGGCCGCCCGGAGCAGGCTCACGGCGCGAAAAACGAAGGACGCTACGAGCGGCTTTCAGGCGAACTCGCGCGACAGATCGAGGTCTTAGAGGGCGATCTGAATGCCGTGCGCAGCGAACGCGATCTGCTCGGCGAGGCCTTGCAGAAGTCGCATCTGACGAACATCCGTACCGAAGTTGGTTTGTGGAAATCCGATCTCAGCCGCAAGCAGTTGCTCGATCGGCTCGTGCAAGCCGAAGCGCATATTATGCGCATGCAACCACTTTTGCGTATCATGCGCGACCGCATCGGTCATATGGAGCTCAGCAAATTCTGGCGGATACGCAACCAGTTCTTCAATTTTAAGAAGCGCGTCGGGGTCGATGCGGTCGGAGCGATGCCGGAATTTGCCGTTCCGGTCGATATCGCCGAGTACGCGCGCACGGAAGACCCGTATTTTCTGTGGGTTCAAGAAAACGAACTCCGCAAGAGTGATATCGAGCGCGCTCGTGACGCGGCGCTCGCGCTATCGTATCGCCCGCTGATCAGCGTGATCATGCCGACATACAACCCACCCGAACTCTATCTGCGCGAAGCGATCGATTCGGTGCTCACGCAAGTGTACGAGAACTGGGAACTGTGCATCGCCGATGACGCTTCGACCGCTCCCCACGTCCGCGCAATATTAGAAGAATATCGCGATCTCGATGATCGCATCAAAGTCGTTTTTCGCCCCGAAAACGGGCATATCGCGCATGCTTCGAACTCGGCCCTTGCGCTTGCAAGCGGTGAGTTCATCGCGCTCTTCGATCACGACGATTTGCTGACGCCGGACGCGCTCTACGAAAACGCTCGTCTGCTCAACCAGCATCGCGATGCAGATATGATCTATTCCGATGAGGATAAGGTCGATGAATTCGGGCGCCGTTCAGATCCGTATTTCAAACCAGATTGGGCGCCGGATTCGTTTCTCTCTCGCAATTATGTCTCGCATTTGGGTGTGTACCGCCGGTCGCTCGTCTCGGAGGTCGGCGGTTTCCGACCGGGATTCGAAGGCAGTCAAGATTACGATTTGGTCTTGCGCATCGTCGAACGCACGCACCGTATCCATCATATTCCCCGCGTGCTCTACCACTGGCGGATTCACGCTCTGTCGGTCGCAAGCGGTGTCGGGGTGAAGAACTATGCCTACGATTCGGCGATGAACGCGATCGCCGAGGCGATGCATCGACGCGGCGAACCGGGTCGGGTGGAGATGCTCAAGGACGATCCGGGCAATTACATCGCGCGCTACGATCTCAAGCAAGACTGGAAAGTCTCGATCATCATTCCGACCCGCGATCACGCCGATGACCTCGAGCGTTGTCTCGCTTCGATCTTTGCGAAATCGACGTACCGCAACATAGAAGTTGTGGTCCTCGATAACGGCAGCGTCGAGCACGCAACGGCCGTCTGCTTTGCGAAGTGGCAAGCACTCGAACCCAACCGCTGCAAAGTCGTTCCGCACAACGTGCCGTTCAACTATTCCGAGATCAACAATTATGCCGTTCGTCAGTCGACCGGCGACATCGTGTTGCTCTTGAACAACGACACCGAGATCATCGCACCGCAGTGGATCGAGGCGATGCTCGAGCAAGCCCAGCGTCCATCGATCGGTTGCGTAGGCGCGAAACTGCTCTACGAAGACGGGACGATCCAACATGCCGGCGTCGTCATGCGCATCGGCGGCGTCGCCGGTCACAGTCACCGTTTTTACGATCGCGATGCCCCCGGTTACTATCACATCATCAAGACGGTGAATAACTACACCGCGGTTACGGCGGCTTGTCTGATGATCCGACGCGAGGTCTGGGATCAGGTCGGCGGTCTCGACGAGGAACTAGCCGTTGCATTCAACGATGTCGACTTCTGCCTGCGCGTTCGCAAGGCGGGGTACTTCAACGTGTATGTCCCGCACGCCGAACTCTATCACTACGAATCAAAGAGCCGGGGGTTCGATGATACGCCAGTGAAGATCGCCCGCGGATTAAAAGAGCAAGCGTTCATGCAGAAACGCTGGAACGTCTCTTCCGTCGACGACCCGTTCTACAGTCCGCATCTCACGCTAACGAGCGAAGACTACGCGATTCGCGTATGAGTTTGCTCGAGAAGATCGTCATCGTTGGGGCAAGCGGACAGCTCGGGACCGACCTCACCGCCGCACTAGCCGCCTTCGAACCGATCGCTGCGAATCGTGCCGCCTATGATTTGGGTGATCACGATGCGATGCGGGCGCTAGTCGCGCGTTATCGGCCGACGCTCGTTATTAACACGGCGGCTTATCACAATGTCGAACACTGCGAGATCCACCCGGATCGGGCGATGGCGATTAACGCGATCGCAGTCGACGCGCTCGCGCAATCATGCGCGCTTGCGGGCGCTGCATTCGCCCACGTCAGCACGGATTACGTTTTCGATGGGCGGGCTGACCGTCCATATCGTGAAGAGGACGCGGTCAATCCGATTAGCGCGTATGGCGTCTCCAAAGCCGCAGGCGAGCAACTCGTACGTCGGCACGGCGAGCGGCACTTCATCATTCGAACGAGCGGCCTTTACGGTCGTGCCGGCAGCAGCACGAAAGGCTACACGTTCGTCGAACGGGTGCTCGGACAAGCCGAACGCGACGAGCCGATCCGCGTCGTGAACGATATGACATTCTCGCCATCCTACACGCGCGATGTAGCGCAAACGATGCGCGCGATATTCGAGCGTGGCGTTTTCGGCACATATCACGCGACGAACGCCGGTCACTGCACGTGGTTCGACTTCGCTTCGGAGGCTTTCCGCCTCGCCGACCTCGATCCGACCGATTTCTCGGCGGTCTCCTATCGATCGTTCGATGGTTACATCGGACGCCCGGCGTTTTCCGCGCTAGAACTCGGCGCGCTACAACGCTCGGGCATCGCTTTGCCGCCGGATTGGCGGACGGGCCTCGCTTCTTATATCGCCGGCCGCCAGAAATCAGCGGCGCTCGTCTAACGGCTTAAAAAGTCTTGACCTTTGCAAGTCCACTTGCATGGAAGATCTCTTCGACTTTTGCGAGCGTATCGGGTTTTGCAAAGAAGGCGACGACGCTGCGGCCCGCTTCGAGCGCCTCGACGTAGTTCTCGACTTCGCTATCGGGGATTTCAAGATCGCCGAGGCGGTCGCTGAGATTCTCGTTGCGGAAGAACTCGAGTCCGCCGCCCGAGGAATTGATCCCGGGAACGAAGCCGCCGCTGCGGTCGCCCGTCATGATGCGCGGGCCGATGATGCCGCGCGAGACGCCTTGGGTCGAGTCGTCGGGGCCGATAAGTTGGATCGCGTCGAGCGGGATACCCGCATCTTTGAGAGCTGTTTCCAATGCGACGATGTTGCCATCTTGCGAGATTCCGGTAACGACGAGTCCCACGTACCCTCCGAGCGAACAGGTAAAGAGCAAAAGTTTCGAAGTCGCCCCGTTCGACGGCGCTACCCGCCGACCTCGCGAACGGCCTGGGCCAGCCGTTCGATCCCGGTGCGAATCGCCTGGTCGCCGGCATTGGAAAAATTGAGCCGCAAGCCGTTTCCGCGGTCGCGGTGCGGATAGAATGCGCGGCCCGGGACGAACAGCACGCCGTCGCGCGAGGCCGCCGCGAAGAGCGCCTCGGCGTCGAGCGATTCGGGCATGCTCGCCCAGAAGAACATGCCGCCGGTCGGTGCGTTGTACGTGATGCCGGCCGGCATATCGGCCCGCAGTGCGGCGTTCATCACGTCGCGTCGATGCGCGTAAAGCGCGCGGATTTGCGCGATGTGTCCGGCGAGGAACGCCTCGTCGGAGACGAGTTCGGTGAAAACGAACTGCGCAAACGTGCTCGTGTGCAAGTCCGTTGCTTGTTTTGCGGGAATGATTTTTTCGCGCACGGCCTCATCGCGTACGATGAGCCACGCGATCCGCAGCCCGGGCGCGATGATTTTCGATCCCGTGCCGCAGTAGAGTTGCGTGCAGTCGCTCTCGTGCGAGAACAGCGGCGGCGGCACCGGCCCATCGAAGCTCAGCTCGCCGTACGGATCGTCCTCGAAGATCGGCAGGCGATAGCGCTCGCAGACCGCGACGATTTTCGCGCGACGCTCGGCCGCGAGTAGCACGCCCGTTGGGTTCTGGAAATTGGGTGTGAGATAGAGAAATTTCGGCCTGACGCGTTCGACTTCGAGCGCGTGCTCGAGGGATTCGGGGACGAGCCCGTGCGCATCGGTTTCGACGGTGAGATAGCGCGCTTCATAGGCATCGAACGCTTGAATTGCGCCGAGATATGTCGGATTTTCAACGACGACAGTGTCGCCGGGATTGAGATAGATCTTGCCGACTAAATCGAGAGCCTGCTGCGATCCGCCCACGATGAGGACGTCATCCGGCATAACGTTCGCGCCTTTGGAGCACATGCGCGCTGCGACCCACTCGCGCAGCGTCGGAATGCCTTCGCTGACGGAATATTGCAGCGACGCAGCGCCGTCGCGCGCCAGCACGCGATGCGTTGCCGCATCGACGGCAGCGAGCGGAAAGAGTTCGGGAGCCGGCAAGCCGCCGGCAAACGAAATGACGTCGGGACGCTGCGTTGCTTTGAGCATCTCGCGAATCGTCGATGCGCGTAAGCGATTGGTGCGCGTCGCAAACGCGTGTTCGGAACCGATCGTGAGGGCCATCCGGAGGTCTTCGCGCTTAGGCGGGGCGGTTCATCGGAGGACCGCCGATCGGCGGCCGGTCGGCAAACGCCGTCCAAGCGCCGGGTCTGATGAACGCAAGGATCGTTGCGCCAAGGCCAACGAGCCATACGAGCGCCGTAACGGCCCAGCCGACGACCGGAACGATCTCCGCTGCGGATACGACGACGAGACCCAGCACGAGTGCGGCAAGCGGTGCCGGCGTCGTGCGCGGCATCGCGAGTTCCCACAGGCGACGCCCAACGAGGAGGGCGACCGCGCCCGTGCCGATCCAGATCCCCGCAAAAATCGCCGCGATTTCCAAGACGATGAGGGGAATTCCGACGATCGAAATCAGCAACAAAAGCGCAACGGGCAGAATTGCAACGAACGCGCCGGTGCCGACGGCAGCCGAGAGTCCCGGGTGGCGTTCGACGCGATCGAGCGCCAGTCGCATGCGCAGCGGAAAGAGCAAGAAAACCAGCACGACGACCAGGCTCGAGCCCAGTTTCACGTAGAGCTTGCGGCTCTCATCATCGAAGCCGGGAGCGGCTGCCGTGGCGATCCACGGTGCGACGGTGCCGACCGCGTCGTTGGTGACGCAATGCGATTCACCGAGAACCGAGCCCCCGTCTGCGGTTTTGCACGAGCCGCCGACGACGTTGACGTTGCCGGTGACCGTGCCGCGAATCGTCGCGTTGCCGAAGATCACGTTCAGGTCGCCGTTGATCGTCTCGCCGTGTTCGACGGTCGTATCGTGGAAGAGAATCGTCTTGCCGCCGTCGCTTGAGTGCGCGGACGCCGGCGCGAACGCCGCGACGATTGCGACGAACGCGAACACGAGAAACGCAACGGCGCGACGTGCGATCACGAGCGGGTCTCGGATGCCGCAATCCGTTCGGCGATCCGCGGCCGGATGACAAAGTACGCAATCGCAACGGCGGCTACAAGCGCAAGATCGAGCGCGAGCACGCCGCCGAGCAGCGCGGTCACCGATCCAAAACCGTGCGAGAAGCCGCGCGTCGCTGCGTTTGTGACGCCGCCGATGGCTTCCAGAAAAACGCGCAGTTGACTTTGCGTCGACGCGAAGAGCGCGTGCGTTCGCGGTCCCGCGGCGAGTTGGATCAAGCCGACGAGCATCCACGCGGCGACGACGTAGGAGACGAGAAACGCAGCGAGCGGCTCCCGGTGCGGACGCGGGATCGGTTGGGCCGTGATTTCCGCCATCACCTTGAACGTAAAATTCGGCGCGAGTTGCGCTTCACGCGGACCGAGCAAAAGTGCATCGACGACGCGCAACTCTTCAAGAATACTGCCGCACGCCGTGCAGCGATCGACGTGCGCGAGCAGCTCCGTGCGGAGTGTCGGTGCGAGCGTGCCGTCGATGAGGGCCTCGAAATGCTCCTCAGATGAGCTGCAGTTCATTGAACCCCCAGCCCTGGACTTTTCGCGAGGCTTTCGTCTCCGCCATCGTGTCGCGTTCGTGCAGTTTGTGCGCGAGTGCAAGTTTGCCGCGATGGATCAGCGTTTTCACGTTGCCGAGGGAGAGGCCCATCGTGGTTGCGATCGTCTGGTAATCCATGTTGTCGTAGTACCGCAGCGCCAGCACCGTGCGCGTACGTTCCGGCAGTTCGGCGAGCGCCGAGCGCACTTCGGACTCCGCTTCCGCGCGTAAAAGGCCGCCCATCGGATCGGCATCGGCCGAAACGTCGGGCAGCATGTTTTCAAGTGTCCGCTCTTCGCCAATTTCAGCGGTCTGCGGACGGCGCTGGGACTTGCCGAGGTGCGTGCGCACGACGTTGCGTGCGATATGGTACACCCACGTGGAAAATTTTCCGAGGCTGGGATTGAACGTGCCGAGGTGGGCGTAGGCGCGCAGGAACGTCTCTTGCGAGAGGTCCGCGACGTCGGCGGTGCCGCGGACGCTTGCCCCGATGAAGTTGGAGATGCCGCGTTTGTACCGTTCGACGAGCACCGCAAAGGCATCGCGGTCGCCCGCGAGCACGGCCTGGACCAAAAGTTCGTCGGTTTCTTCGAGTGTGGCTGTCATCGTATCTCCGAAGGAGGCGCACCCACAGATACTGCCCCGACCGGCAAAAGTTCCACGGGGAGACGGAGGCGAAGGAGAGCGAGATGCACGTTCTGGTTACCGGTGGTGGGGGCTATATTGGCCTCGAGCTTTGTCGTCAGCTTGTTGAGCGTGGCGACCGCGTCCGGGTCGTGGACCGGTTCTTTTTTGGCAGCAAGCCGCTCGAGGAGCTAGCGCAGGCCTTCCCCGGAAAACTTGAGATCCTGCGCGGCGATTTGCGCGCTTGGGACCCCGCGTGGCTCGCGGGAATCGACGGCGTCAGCCACCTCGCCGGGCTCTCGAACGATCCGACCGCGGAGTACAATCCCGAGGCGAACTGGCAGATGAACGCCGTTGCGACCGAGAAACTGGCCGCCGCCTGTAAAGCCGCCGGGGTCGCTCGCTTGATCTTCGGCTCGAGTGCCTCACTCTACGATGGCATTGGCCCCGGGATGTTCGATGAAATGACGCCCGTCGTTCCGCGCGGCGCGTATTCGATCTCAAAACGCTGGGCGGAAGAAGCGCTCTTAGCGGCGGCGGGCGACGATTTTTCCCCGACGATCATGCGTCAGGGCACGGTGTACGGCTACAGTCCGCGGATGCGGTTCGATCTTGTCGTCAACACGTTTATTAAAGATGCGATCGTGCACAAAAAACTTTTTTTGCACGGCGGCGGCTGGCAATGGCGTCCGCTCGTCGAGGTCTCGGATGTCGCGCGGGCCCACATCGTTGCGCTCGACGCACCGCGCGATGTGGTGCATGGCGAAATTTTCAATGTGATGCAAGAGAACTACCAAGTGCGGCAGCTCGCGATGCTCGTCGCCGGTTCGCTCTCGCTCGTCGGTCGCGCCGTGGAACTTGTCGAGGCTCCGCTCCCCGCGTTCGTTCGCGACTACCGGATGTCAAATCTAAAAATGACGCAGCGGCTCGGCTTTACGCCCGCGGTGACGGTGCTCGAATCGATCGATCAGATGCTCAAACGACTCCCGCTCGACAGTGTTGCAGCGCTAACCGATCCGCGCCAATACAACATCACCTGGATGAGTCTCATCGAAGAAATTCACGAGCACCAGCGCCCGTTCGTCTCGATCTACTAGGCGAACTACTCTTTCCCACCGAGCGCAAGCGCCGCTGCAACGCGGCGGATCGGTTGCGTCATCTTCCACGACTTTGACGAGACGAGCGCCTCAGCGGCAAGCCGCAGACTGTCCGACTCTTCGCGCGATTGCGCGAGCATCGCTCCTAGTCGATCGCGATCGCTAACTAAGGACTCGACGAGGGTCTGGTGACTCGCAAGTTCCGAGGTCAGCAGCGCATTTTCCGACGTTAGTTGCGCATGCTCCGCGGTCAACCGCGCGAGTTCCGCAGTCTGCGTCGCGAGCTCGGCTGCGTGCGCGTCGTTCTGCGCGCTGTGCGCGGCGACGTGCGCGGCATCGCGTGCCGCGAGCGCTTGCAGCGGATCGCGTTCGAGCGCGCGGATCGAGAGTTCATCGATGAACGCGACGGTTTCCGCAAGCGTCTGGTGGAGGACGTGGGTTTTCGCGTCCTTTTCCTGGGCGGTCTCGAGCAGCGTACGAATTTCTTCGCGAGCACTGTGCAGTGTCAGTCGGAGTTCTTCGCAGTGGCGCTTTACTTTGCGAAGGTCCGTCTCGTCCTCGATGTCGATGTCGCGCTCGTACCGATTCCGGTCATCCGTGTGCGTACTCGCGGGTAGCGACAGCGTCGCTGTGGGTAGAGACCGCGGCGACGTCGCGTTTGAGAAGAGAACGTGCGCTGATGAGGAGAGTCCTCCCGACCGCACATCGTCGAGCAGATCGTCGAGCGGATCGAGGTAAATAGAACTTAAATCCGGCAGCGTGTCGCCGGCAAGTTTGCTGCACACCGCAAGAAAATATTCGGGGTCGGGGAGCGCGGAGATGCCGGTTTCGGGGCTCGATGCCGGAGCGAGCCACGAGGTCGCAGGTGCGGTTCCGCTAAGCGGGTGCACGGCCGAACCCCCGAAGATCCGATGACCGAAGAGCCGTACTTCCTTAAACGAATCGTTCAGCGCGTCGCGAAGCTCGTGAAAATAAAGCTCGCGCACGTGATACGGATTGGATTGACCGCGCGCGTCCGAGTAGATCAGTTTATTCGGCGAAGAAATGATCAGCCGGCCTTTGGGACGGAGGACGCGCTTGAATTCGGCGAACATCCGCTCGTGTTCGGTAAGATGTTCGATCGTCTCGAAACTGACGATCACATCGACCGACGCATCGCCAAGGGGAATCTGCGCCGCGGAGCCCGTGCGGAACGAAAGATTCATCGCAACGTAACGCGAGCCGGCGAAGCGCACGGATGCATCGTCGATATCGACGCCGATCACCGACTTTGCAACCGTCGCAAGAAGAGCCGAGCCGTAGCCTTCACCCGATGCGATATCGAGAACGTCTTTGTCCTGGGCGAGCGTTCGCGCCAGCGCGTACCGGTGCAGATGTTCGTATGAGATCTGACCCCGCAGGTACGGAACGTACCGTTCGCCCGTCCATGTCATGTGCATCAGAGACTCCTTGTAGCGATTGCCGCATCGATGAACGTAAGTGCGTCTGCCACGATCCGTGAAGATCGGAACGGCGTGAGAACGCTTGCGGAGGCCTTCGAGATGTGATTCCAGAGGCGTCCGTCACGGTAGAGCCGGACGATCGCCGCGGCGAATTCATCACGGTCGTTAGCGATAATTCCGCTGATCTCCGTTGTGATGCCGAAACCCTCCGCGCCGATCTGCGTCGTTACGACCGGAACGCCAAACGCTAGGGCTTGGCCGATTTTCCCCTTGATCCCCGCACCGTAGCGAAGCGATCCGGCAAAGATGCGCGCACGTCGGAAGTACGGCGAAACATCGCGAATAAATCCGGGCACGATCACCTGGGGCCCGGCAAGATCTAGAACGTTCTCCGGGGGATCCGACCCGAGCAGCGTCACCACGAGTTCGGGAATCTCGGCCCACACGAGCGGCATGATTTCTTCAACTAACCAACGCGCGCCATCGATGTTTGGCTCGTGTTTGAAGCCGCCAATGAACAGCACGCCACTCGATGCAGCATAGCCGACGGTCTGCTCGTCTTCGAGGTCGTGAATCGTCGGAATGACGGCAATGGGCGAGACGTCCTTGCTTTGCAAGACCTCCGCTTCGACGTTGCTCACGACGATGGTTCCGTCCGCGGCGAATGCGCACGACAGTTCCAGTTCTTCAACGGCTTGCCAAGCTCGATCGTCTGCGACTCCCTCGAGTTCGAATTGACGGCGCATGCGCAAATGGTGGAGGTCGATCGTGTCGTACACGATCGCCGCGTTCGAATGATCGCGAACCAGCGGCAAATATTTGCGGCAGAAGAGCGGCCGACAAATCCAGACGAGATCGACGGACTCGAGCGCTTCGATAAAGAGCTCTCGCCACGACTCGTCACCCGTTTTGTAGATCACCTCGACCCCGGAGCGCTGCAGGTCCGCGGTATAGGGTTCGATCGCCGTTAGGTTGTCGGGGAAAAAAACGACTCGCGTTCCGGCCTCTTTGAAACCGTCGATGAGCAGCTGAAGCCGGTTCGATCCCGCTTCTCGGTCGTACAGGGGAACGTAGCCGTCGACGATGAGGACGGCCCGCCGCTCACCGCCGCGCGATCGCGCCGCGCGGTTCGCATGTCCGGCTTCGGGCGACTGGTGGACCGAATCGAGTACCGCCGCCCACTTCGCGCGAAACCGCGGTTGGTTTGCGGTTTGGAACTGCTTCATGCCCGAGGCAAGGTCGGTTCCGGACGAGTGACCTTCATCATGGGTGACTTCGGATTCCGGCTCGTAGACCACGCGATACCCGTGCGCGCGCGCCGCAAAGCACAAGTCGGCATCTTCGTAATACGCCGGCGCGAAGCGTTCGTCGAATCCGCCGATCGCGCGAAAAAGACTCGCTCGAATCATGAGCGATGCACCGGAAACGTAGTCGACGTCGCGGGCGAAATTGTACTTCGGCCGGTCTGCTCGATCGAGGCGCCCGTAGTTCAAGCCGCCGGCATCGGACCAAATTACGCCGCCGGCTTCTTGCAGACGACCGTCGGGATAGATCAGTTTCGATCCGACAACCCCAATGCCGCCGTCGCTCTCGAGACGGGAGACGAGCGTGCGGACCGCGCCACTTGCAAGCTCCGTGTCGTTATTGAGAAAGTAGAGATACCGTCCGCGCGCGATCGCAGCACCGCGATTGCAGCTGTGGACGAATCCAAGATTGATCCCGTTGCGGACCAGGTCGATGCCGGGGATCGTGGCGATGTGCGCTGCGGAATCATCGCTCGATGCATCGTCGACGACGATGATTTGGAGGTTGACTTCGGGATCGCAGCGCAAGAGCGATTCGAGCGCGCGTGCGGTGACATCCCAGTGGTTGAAAATCGGGATAACGACGCTGACCAACGGTTCGACTGCGCGAAACCGAAACGCGGCAGCGCTACGAAGTCGCTCGAGCGTCGCATCCGGTTCCGGCTCGGCCGCGCCCGGCTCGATCAGCGTTTGGGCCCGATCGAAAACGGAATTTCGGCAAGCGTTGCGCGGGCGTCACGACGCGCGGAGAGCGCGCGGACGATCAACCGGTGCGGACCGGGAGCGACGTCCTGCACGCGCCAGCGAACGGTAAAACCGCAATCGGTAATTCCGCTCGCTTCGCGCTTCGCGGCGATATCCGCGCGCGCGGCGGTTGTCTGCGTCTGGACGACGGTGCGATCGTCGAGGGCGATCTCGATCCCGCCGACGAGAAGCGGGCCGATCTCATCGATTGCCCACCCGCGTAGCTCGAGCTCTTGGTCTTCGGTGCAGACGAGATCGGCCGATTGAGCGATCGAATCGATTGCAATTCCATCGACCGCCCCAACGATCGCCGCGCTCTCCGGAAGGAGGTCGCTCGAGCGCACGGTCGATTGACGGATTTGCACGCTCGTGAGGTGCGCGTACGTGTCGTCTTCGCTCACACCGAAGATGCGGATTTCTTCCACTCCCGTCGGCGTAGCGAGGACGGGAATCAGAAAGCCGCATGCGGCCGCGTCCGGTTCGTCGTTGAACGCTGCGACATCGGGCCGGAGTTTGCCGGAGAAGACGCGCAGATATCGACCGCCCGAACGTGCGATGATCTCGCGCGCGGGCAACCCGTTGAAAAGGGCCCAACCGCGAATCGCCGTCGGGACGTTGCCCGGAACGATCACCACGCCGTCTTCATCTTGCTGCGCCTGCGTCGAGCCATCGAAGACGCCGTCGATGAAGACGTCCCAACCGAGCGCGTCGAGCGTGAGACCGGCGAATGGATCATCCGGCGAGCGGGTTGTAAATGCATCGGCTTGGACGAGTTCGTATCGCTCGCCCGCGACGTCGGCGGCAAGAACGAGCGACTGCATCCCCGGTCCGGCGGTAATTGGGAAGACGGCGAGAAACCCCGACCGCAGGGCCTGGGCTCCGTGGACGCCGGCGACATCGGCGCGCTCGATCCCGAGCAGCGCCTGGGCGGGTTCTTGGTTCGCGATCCCAACCGTTAGCATATGCACGGGCGTCGACTGCGCGGCATCGAGCAACCAGCCGCGGATCGCGATATAACTTCCGACGGAGAGATCATTTTGCTCGGAGACGCGGCCCAATTGCCGGATTTCGTCGATCGAACCGACGAGATTCTCCGACCGAATGTCGCTTGGGGACCGCATGTTGTTCTCCAAAATCGGGGTGGGAACGCCGTTTGCGCGCTCGATCAGACAAATTTTGAGTTCGATCCGCGTTGTTCCTATTCTGCGGAAAAGCCCGACGGCAACAGGCGAGACTGAGGCACGCTTTATTACGTGCTAATCGCCTCTGAACGAATGAAATGAAGCGGGAATGCATTCAAAGGATCGAATCATACGGTCTATGGAGCTGAAGATCGACGATGGCTTGGTCCGTTCGGGCCGCTCCCTTGCGCGGGCGATTGTCGCACCGATCGCAACGTTTATCGAGCGTCACTCGACCGTCTCGGTCGAGCGGTCGGTTCTCCGGCTCATCGGCGTCGACGGGGTCGACCAAGATGACGTGCCGCTCGTCAACCGCGTCCTTGAACGCGCCGCCCCGGGGCGTGCCGAGGGCATCGCCCGCGCATTCGGTCGTGCGATCGCCGAACGCGGCGATTCCCCCGCAGCGATCGCACGCGCCATCAGCGCGGGCGAGCTCGATTTGAAGCGCGTCGCGAGCGTGCCCCGCGAGGCTGCGGAGGCAGCGCTCGCGCCGCATGTTCGCGCCGCAATCGCCCGCATCGATACGAATCGCCGTGAACGCGAGGACCGTCTCGCGCGCCTCGCGCAGGCGCCTCCGCCACTCCTGTACGTGATCGTCGCGAGCGGCAATATCTACGAAGACCGAACGGCCGCGGTTGCTGCTGCCGAAGCGGGCGCGCAGATCATCGCCGTCATCCGCTCCACGGCGCAGTCGCTCCTGGACTTCGTCCCGTATGGCGCGACGACCGAGGGTTTCGGCGGCACCTATGCCACGCAAGAGAACTTTCGGATCATGCGCGAGGCCCTTGACGACGTCTCGGAGCGCCTCGGTCGTTACGTGATGCTCACCAACTACGCAAGCGGCCTTTGCATGCCGGAGATCGCAACGATCGCCGCGCTCGAGCGGCTCGACATGCTGCTCAACGACTCGATGTACGGGATTCTCTTCCGCGACATCAATATGAAGCGCACGTTCGTCGATCAGCATTTCTCACGTCTGCTTAACGCACGCAGCGGCATCATCATCAACACCGGTGAGGACAACTATCTCACGACCGCAGACGCCGTCGAACAAGCACCGGCCGTGCTCGCCTCGCAAATGATCAACGAGGCCTTTGCCCATCGCGCCGGCATGCGCGACGAACAGATCGGCCTTGGGGACGCGTACGAAATCGATCCCGATCTCGAAGACGGCTTCCTCCTGCAAGTGGCGCAGGCGCAACTCGCGCGGCAGATTTTCCCAAATTCGCCGCTCAAGTATATGCCGCCGACCAAACACATGACGGGGAATATTTTCAAAGGTCACTTGATGGATGCGATGTTCAACCTCACCTCGGTGATGACGAACCAAACGATCCATCTCTGCGGGATGCTAACCGAGGCGATTCATACGCCTTTCCTTCACGACCGTGCGCTCGCAATCGAAAACGCAAACTACATCATGACGACCGCCCGCCATTTCGGCGACGAGATTGCATTCAAGCCCGGTGGCAAGATCGAAGCGCGCGCGCAGCTCGTCCTCGCCGAGGCGGTTAAGCTGCTCGAGCGAGTCGCGGAGCGAGGTTTGATGAGCTCGATCGAGGGCAAAGCATTCGCCGACGTTTCGCGCCCGCCCGACGGCGGCCGTGGCTTCGATGGGGTGTTCGAAAAAGCTGCCGACTATTGGAATCCGTTCGCCGATGAACTCGCGCCGGTGGCGGCGCGATGAATCTGGTCCGGCCGTACGGCGATGCGAAAGACGACGGCGCGATGCAACTTTCATTTACGCTGCCGATCCCGTGGAGCGAGGCGGCCGACGAAGCGGCGCGTCAGCTGGTCGCAAAAATGGGTTTCTCCGATGTTGCCGTGGTTGACGGACGCGCGATCGCCGCGGGGTACTCGTTTTTCGTTGTCTACGCGCGCACGCCCGTGACCGTCGACGTCGACACGATTGCGGCACCGTCGGCGACGAGTGACACGCTCGATATGGACGCGACCGACGCCCTGGTCCGCGAACGCGTCGGGCGCAAAATTCGGATCGCCGGTGCGTGCATCGGAACCGACGCCCACACGGTGGGAATCGACGCGATCCTCAACATGAAAGGGTACAAAGGCGATTACGGCCTCGAACGCTATCGCGAGTTCGAGACGTTCAACCTGGGCAGTCAAGTTTCGGTTGACGAGCTGGTACGGTTCGCGAAAACAAACGCGATCGACGCCGTTCTGGCATCGCAAGTCGTGACGCAAAAAGGCAGTGACATTGCGAACTTTACGGCGCTCTCCGAACTGCTCGAAGCCGAAGGTTTGCGTGACCGGGTGCTGCTCCTTTGCGGCGGTCCGCGCGTCACGAATTTGCTCGCCGCCGAACTCGGTTACGACGCCGGCTTCGGACGCGGAACCTTGCCGAGCGACGTTGCGACGTTCATCGCACGGCGGATGAGCGAACGGGTTCCCGGCTAGCGAAGCGAACGGACTGCCGATGGTGCGTTTTCATGTCTGCTTTATGGTCCGCTCGGTGCTCGCGATCATCGCGACCGTTTCGATCGCGGCATCGCCGGCGTTAGCTCTGGACCGGTCGCTCGGCGCGGATGTCGCCAAGCCATCGGCGATGGGCACGGCCTGGACGTCGTCACAACGCGAGTCGCTCGTCCGGGATCTGGATGCGCAACTCGCCACTGCCGCGACGCTCAAATCGGCGCACGTCGGCGTGTTCGCGATCGACGCACGCGATGGGACCGTGCTGTACGCACGCAATGCGAGCGATGCGTTCATGCCCGCATCGACCTTGAAGCTGCTTACCGGCAGTGCCGCGCTCGATCGCTTGGGTGCAAACTTTCGACTCCGCACTTCGGCCTCGATCGACGGGTCGGTTCTCCACGGTACGGCAAACGGTCGCCTCGTTCTGCGCGGTGGCGGCGATCCGCTCCTGAACGCCGCCGACCTCGACGATTTGGCTGCGACGCTCGAACGCAGTGGCGTTCGTCGCCTTCGTGGACCGATCGACATCGACACCACCCGCTTCGTCGATCCGCCCTATATGCCGGGCTGGTCGTGGGATGATTTCCCGTACTATTACGCGCCAAAGATTTCGGCATTCTCGTTTGAGGACAACGTCGTCCATCTCACGATCGCGCCGGCGCAGAAGGCCGGGATGCGCGCGACCGTTACGGCGCTTCCGTACGGACGCGTCGGTGAGCTGCCATCGGGCTGCGCCGTAACAAGCGACGTGATCGTTCTCCCGCATGCGCTAACCGGCGAGGCCTCCTCGGCGGATACGCTCGATCTCGAGCGCGATCCGGGCGGCTGTATCGTCGTTAGTGGCTCGATCCCGCTCGGTGCGCCGCCGGAGACGATGGATGCGGCGGTGCCGGATCCGGGCGTTTATGCCTGGCACGTGCTGGTCGATCGGATGCGCGCCCATCACATCGACTTTGCGGAGCGAGCCGTGCCGGTGGGATTCCCGCAACCTGTAAATGCCGCACCCGCGCCGCTCGATGCACGGCTGGTATGGACGCACGACTCGGAACCGCTCGCCGATCTGCTTGCGGACTGCTGGCTCCCGAGCGACAACTTGCTGGCCGAACTTTTGCTCAAATCGATCGGTGCCGCCGGCGGCGGCCCGGGCTCGGCCGCGAGCGGAATCGCATTCGAAATGACCTGGCTCGGCACGCTCGGGATCGATCTTACACCCCTCTCGATCGACGACGGAAGCGGGCTCTCGTCGTACGATCGCATCACACCGCAAGCACTCGTCGCCATTCTGAAGCACGATTGGGACGGCCCGCAGCGCGAAGTCATCCTCGACGATTTGCCGCTCGCGGGCGTGCGCGGAACACTCAAATCCAGTTTTGTTGGAACGCTCGCGGAAAAAGCGGTGTTTGCAAAAACGGGCTCCGTCTCGCACGTGCGCACGCTTGCGGGGTTTGCAGCGACACGGCAACATGGCGCCGTCATCTTCGCGTTCACGGTCGACGACTGGACGGGCGTCGCTGCCGATCTCAACGTGCTTCGCGCGAGCGTTCTCTCGCGCATCATTGGAGATGCGTAGTTGCTCGGCGCACACTTCGAATCGGAAATTCGCGAGCAGCCCGATGTCTGGCGGCGCATCGCCGACTCGGACAAAGCGGCGCAATTCGCGAACGCGATCGGCGACCGTTCGGTGCTTTTCGTGGGAAGCGGTAGTTCGCTCTTCGTCGGGATGCTCGGCGCCCTCGCGCTACGGCGACGCGGTATTCGTGCGGTCGCACTTGCCGCAACGGAAGCGCACTTCGATAACGCGGCCTACCTTGACGCATGCGTCGTCGCGCTCTCGCAGTCAGGGAAATCGACAGACCTGCTCTCGGCCCTGGATATCTTGCAACCAAAACAGCTCATCGCAATCACCAATAGCCCACAGTCGCCGCTTGCAAAGCGTGCCAACGTCGTGATCGACATTGAAGCGGGTCCCGAGATCGCCGTACCTGCGAGCAAGAGCGTGACGGCCATGGCGGCAATTTTACTTTGGGGTGCGGCGCTCCGTGCCGGAAAAAGCACGCGCAGCGCCGCGACGCTGACCGAAACTGCGGAAGATGTGCGCAGCTGGCTCGACGGCGATGGCGTTTCGGAAATCATCGAAGCCGCCCGACGCCTTGCGCGTCGCCGCGCGATCGTGATCGTCTCGGCCGGCTACGGCGTACCGATCGCAATGGAGCTTGCTTTGAAGATGAAAGAGGCAAGTTACGTCCACGCTGAGGGCTTTGCGGCAGGCGAATTTCGCCATGGAAGTTCGGCGATGCTCGATGCATCGTGCGCGATCGTCGGCATCGTTGACGAGCATGCGCGGAATTTCGTCAATCGCCCACTGGCCGAAGCGGCGGAAGCGGAAGCCTTGCGTTATGTGATCGGCGGGCGCCTCGCCGATATCCCGCTCATCGGCCCCGTCGCAGGCGAAGCGTTCAATAGCCTTGCGTGGCTCGTTGCGGGCCAAATGCTCGCGCTGAATGTCGGTCGCTGCGTCTACGTCGAGAGTGACAGCCCGCGCGGCCTTTCGAAATACGTCGTGTAGCGAAACGGCGTTTCACTCTGGGTTTGGCCCAGCCAGGAGTTGAGAAGCGATTTAACGTATCTTTAAGCTCAGCGAACGTGCGTCAGATGACGCCGCTCGCTTTTCTTTTGTCGCGCCATCGATAATCGGCCGTGATGCAACTGAGCAACGGATGGTTACGAAGGCGAAGGAGTACCTATGACCACGCAACTCCATCGCTGGAAAACGTTCGTATTTGCGCTCGTCGTCGCGTTTGTTGCCTGCACGGGTGCGTCGGCATTCGCGGGTACGACGGGATCGATCACCGGGACAATTATCGATGGCGGGACCAAGAAGCCGCTGGCGAACGTTCGCGTCCGCGCAGCCTCGGTCTCGCAGACGCAGTCGACGACCACGAACGCGCAAGGCTTCTTCGTTTTGCAGAATCTCAGCCCCGATACGTATACGTTGAGTGCGGAGGCCAGTGCCTATCAGACGTACGTTGCAGAAGGCGTGACCGTCCAGCAAGACATCAACGTCCCGCTCAACTTCTCGCTGACCGGTGCTCTGAAAACGATCGGCCGCGTCACGACCTCCGCGGGCAGTCTCGTGAAAGGTACGCAAACGACCGACGTGTACAACGTCACCGGCGCCCAGCTCAACGCGGCGAGCGGAGGCGACAATCTGCACAAAACGCTGTACGAGTACATCGCAACCGCACCCGGTGTGACCTCAAATGGATTCCCGGGCTTGCCGCGTATTCGCGGCGGCGCGGCGACCGACACGGGCTACGAGTTCGACGGCATTCCGACGCGCGAACGCATCACGGGCCTCTTTACCTCGAACCTGAGCAACATCGGTTTTCAAAACGTCGAGGTCTACACCGGCGGCTTGACCGCGCAAAATTCGGGCAATGGCACCGGCGTCATCAACAGCGTTGTGAAGCAGGGCACCTATCCCGCCTCCGGCGTGATTTCACTGGGCTCGACGTTCCCGGATTTCAATCATTACCTGACTTTGGAATACGGCAACGCGACGCCGAACAACCGATTCTCGTATTATCTCGCCCTCGATGCCGTTAATTCGAATAACAGCTACGACAATGGCGCGAACACGTTTCCGAATGTGCTCTACGGAGGTTTTAACGGCGCGGGCCAGGTCGTCACGCGCGACCTAATCGCGAATTTCCATTTGCGTCCGAGTGAAAAAGACGACATCCAGTTTCTGCTCCAAAACGGCGTCGGTGAATTTAATTACAGCTATCTGCTGGGCGGCGGGTCGCATCTCTCATTAATCCCGTGCGCGGGTGCGGTGACGGCGTCGAAGACGAGCCCAACGGGATTCTCCGGCGGAACGGCGCCAAACGGGCAAGCCTGTCCCTCGGGCCTGGCGTTCGGATCGCTCGATGCCAATCAAGGCAATACCTGGCACCACTACTCGGGCATCGGGAAATTGCAGTGGAACCACCTTATCAACGACCACTCGGCGTTTACCGCACGCATTGCAGAAAATTTTAATCAATACATTTTTGACCAGCCGCTTTCCGACCCCAACTACACGACCGACAACGCGAATTCTCCGGGCGCCGGCTGCCCAGCGTATCCGCTCGCCGCAGGCACGCCGGTCGCCGTTGTCGGCGGGAATCTCTGCAGTCAGCAGATCGAAGTCTTCTACGGTGACCGGCGTTCGAACATGTACTTCGGGTCGATCGATTACACCAATACGCCCAATGCCAACGTAACGATCAAGGTCGGCGCGGGGCAAGAATATGACGTCAATAACCAGGCGTACTACAACACCAACGGCTTCAACGGTGACGGCACGTATCCGCAGCATGGAACGACGTCGATTTTCCCGACACACTTCCCATTTGTCTATGGAGACGTGACGATCAACACCGGTCGGTTCACGCTCGAACCCGGTTTGCGCTACTCGCAAGGCCTTTACGCCTTCCCCGGCTCGCACGCGGTGACGATTTACAATCCCACCTTTGGCGCGACTTATCGCGTGAATCCGAGCACCGTGCTGCGCGGATCGTATGCGAATACCTCGAACTTCATCGGCTCCGTGTACGTCTACCGGCAATTCAGCACCACCTATAATCCGGTGACAAAAGGCGGATCCTACGATCCGCAGATCAATCACTCGGCCGACCTGATGCTCGAGCATCAATTCGATGCGAATACCTCGCTCCGCGTCGGTCCGTACGTGCGGAGCACGAGCAACTACTACTCGCTCTACAAACCGTTTCTCGGCTTGAGTGCTTCGGGTAAACCGACGTACGGTCCGACGACGCCGACGAACGCGGGCGCCAACCACGTCTTTGGCGCGGAGTTCGGGCTCAATCACGTCGACAATCGCCCGACGGGCGCTTCGGCGTTTATCTCAGGCACGTATCAAAACTACTGGACAACGTCGATTTCGAGCGTGACCGGTTCATACGCGCAGTCGCAGCTTCCGGCGAACCTTGCCTCCAGCGGCTTCCGCCTCCGCGCCACCGGCAATCCGATGTTTAATGGAACCGCGACGTTCGATTTGCACAGCGGCGCATATTCGCTCTTACCGCTCGTGTTCTACCAAGTCGGGACGTTCTACAACGTCGGACCGGGCGGAAACGAATCGATCGCGCAGTCGAATTGGAAAGTCAACGCGACGCTTTTGCGACGCTTCGGCCAGGCGGGCAAACCCTCATCGATCGGTTTGCGCGTCACGAACCTCACGAACAACAAGTTCGATACCGCGCCCTGCACGAGCGACGGCACAGGCTGCTATCCGTTCAACGGTCCGCAGTCCGGCGTCACTACGGCCAAAGGCGCGACCATCTACCAGAATTACACGCAAGACCCGCGCCGCTACGAAGTGTTCTTGACGACCCGTTTCTAAACGGAGCACACATCCGGTTGGCACGTTCTTCCGCACGAATTCTGGCGTTGTACGCCCGTTTGCTAACGGTTGGCATCGCACCGTTCCTCGGCGTCGGGCTCGCGCAAGCGACCCCGGCGCCGCTCTCGTCAGCGCCGATTCCCTGGGTTCGTCCAACGCCAACACCGGTCGTTTGGGACGGAGCGCCTGCCGTCCAATACACCGCTACACTGGAACCGCTAGATCTCTCGCCGGAGGGCGAAGCGCGTGTCCTCGTTCGCGTGCGGTTCGTCGATGCAAAAGGAAAGCAAACGCATCTGCTGCGCGGCGGCGATTTCGAATTTGTTCCATCGCGTGGCGAGGCGCAGTGGCAAACGCGCCTGCGCTACGGCGGCCCCGCCGCGATCGTCCGCGTGCGCACGGCGGGATCGCTGGACCTACGCGTGATTGCAAAGAAACCGGCGGGACTCGGCACGGTGCGTGCGCATCTCGACGCCGCTCTCCTCCCGAAACCCGGTTCCCTCGCACGCGCGATCGGACCCTATGAAATACAAGTCGGCGTTTTTCCCCAGATCGACCGCGGCACGGTGACGATCGAACGCACGGACGCTGCAAATCGCCGTCGCGTCGTCCGTTTCGCTGCGCCGTTCTCGACTTTTCGTGACACCTCGGTCGCGCCGATGAGCCGTTACCGGTATCGCATTCAATCCGCGGTCGGTCTCTCGCAAACGATCGTTGCAAGTGCCACCGGCGAACTTCCGCTCGCGACGAGCCAAACGGTTACGGGCATCGGAGCGTGGTTGGCGTTCTCCGGCAGCGCGCGCGACGATGATGCCTACACGCGCGTGGACCCGGAACGCACGATCTCGACAGCGAAACGTTCAGGTCTGCGCTACATCATGCTGCGCATGACCTACGGCGAATTTTGGCAGATCACGCCAGAGGCGAAAGCGACGATCGATCGATTGATCGATCGGGCCGCAGATGCCGGGATCGCGATGCTCGCGTGGACGGTTCCGCGCGAAGCGAGCGCTGAAGACGTCGCGGCCAACGTTGCGGCACTTGCCTATCGCACACCGAGCGGTCATGGGATGAGCGGACTTGCCGTCGATCTCGAACGCGGCGAAGAGTTTCTTGGAAGCGGGCCGCGCGGGTATCGTGTGCTGAAGTCGTATCTTGGCCGCGTGCGTTCCGCCGTTGGCCCGCGCGTGTTGCTTGTCGCCACCGTGGAAGATCCGTACCTCGAGAAGCTCGATCAGCGCACGTTTCCGTACCGCGAGATCGCGCGCGATGCGAATGTGATGCAGCCGATGGCCTATTGGCGGATGTTGCGTAAGAGTTCGACGGATGCGCAGATGCGCGATGCAATCTTGGGCAGCGTTCGCACGCTTCGTCTCCTCTCGGGACGCCCGGCGATGCCCATCAATATTGGCGGTCAGACCGTCGCGCTTAGTCCTTCCGGCGGACCGCCACCGACCGAACTTGCGGCGAGTGTCGAGGTCGCTCGAAGCGCGGGCGCGATCGGCGAGACGCTCTACGCCTTGACCGGCACAACCGCAGCACAGTGGGATGCGATCGGTCGCACGACGTGGTAAGAAGACGTAATGACGATGTTCGGTTGCCTTGATTCGTTGGTGGATGGGGTGTGCAGCGGTTGGGCATTCGACGAAGAGTTGGGCTCCAGTGCCGAGGTGACGATCGCGGTCGACGGGCGTGAAGTCGGAAGAACCGTCGGCCTCGAGTATCGGTCTGACGTAAGTGCGGCGGGCCATGGTGATGGCCGCTGCGGGTTCGTCTTTCCGCTGCCGGTTCGGGCCGGGATCGTCCGGATCGCCTTTGCGCGAACGGGCGCGCAGCTGACCGACGGTGAGCGCCTGGTCATCGGCGATTTGATTCCGCTCAGCGATCTCTTTTCCGGCGTTCTCGCGCGCGGGATGTGGATGCCAAACGCTATAGGCGTTGACGATCGCATCGCGATTACCGGTTGGGTTGTCCCGCCATTTGGGATGCCAATGGACTTCGCAATCGCACACGATGGAATCGCGCTCGAAATGGTCTCCCGAACACCGTCGCCGGAAGCCGCGCTGCGTTTTGGTTTAGGACCCGGTTCGGGTGCCCGAGAATTTCTCTGCGTTGGTCCGCTCGATGCCGCTGCGACGGCGACGACCAAGCACACCTTCACGTTTGTCGATACGCGAACGGGCCTGCCGTTCAATCCCCACCATGCAATCGTTTTCCAGAGCGATCACGATGGTCCGATCCCCGACATCGCACGCCGCAAACGCGTCGGCGGCGACGTGGATCTCGGACCTTTTCTGCTTCAGGGCGGCACCGCATATGCGCGTTTGAATCAGGTCCTGCGCGAATATTTTGCGACATCGTTTGAGGAGGCGGGCCGCATTCTCGATTGGGGTTGCGGTTGCGGACGCGTTTTCTCGCACCTTCCGCCCGCGTTGTTGCCGAAACTGACCGGCATCGATATCGATGCGGACAACGTCTCGTGGTGTCAGGAGGCGTATCCGAGCGCGCAATTCGCAACCGTGCCGCTCGAACCGCAAACCGCACTGCCGGATGCCGCATTCGACGTCGTCTTTGGCATCTCGGTCTTCACGCACTTACTGGAGTCGGCCGCCGGCGCTTGGCTACGTGAATTGTATCGCGTTACGAAGCCGGGCGGTGCGGTCTTGGTCACGATTCTTGGTGAAATCGCATGGGCCGCTGCGGGTTTGCCGCTCGAAACATACGGCAAATTTCGCTCAACGGGGTTCTATGTCTCGGGCAAGAACCCGGACCTCGACGATGCGCAAGCCGATGCAACGGCGTATTACAACACGTTCATTTCGCGAAGCTTCGTCTATGACAACTGTTCGGAATTTTTCGAAGTACTCGACGTGATCGCAGGCGGCATCGGCAACCACCAGGACCTCGTCGTACTGCGCCGCCGCACTTAAGCGACGCGTTCCGTTGCGATTCGCTCGAACGCCGAGAGTGCCGATGCAACCACTTGGTCCATGTTGTAATATCGGTACTCCGCTAAGCGGCCGACGAACGTCACGTTGGCCTCTGAAGCCGCGCGCGCCGCGTATTTTGCAAAGAGCGCTTTGTTCTCGGGTGCGGGTATCGGATAGTACGGATCGCCGGTGGCGCTGGGAAATTCGCGCGCGATCGTCGTCTTCGCGTGCGTCTGCCCCGTGAGGTGTTTGAACTCGGTCACCCGCGTGAACGGCTCGCCGCCCGGATAGTTGATGACGGCGACGGACTGCTTCCATTCCACATCGTGCGTCTCGAATTCAAAGCGCAGCGAGCGATACGGCAGCGCGCCATACATGTGCCCGAAGTACTCGTCGATCGGACCGGTATAAATCACGTGATGGAAGCGCACGCGGTCGGCGGCCTCTGCGAACGTCGTGCCCAAGGCAAGGTCGATGCGCGGATGATCGAGCATCCGTTCGAACATCGCGGCAAACCCCTCACGCGGCATCGCTTGGAAGGCATCGGCAAAGTAGCGCTCGTCACGGTTGGTGCGGATCGGGATTCGGCCGCAAACCGATGCGTCAAGCTCACTTGGGTCGAGCCCCCACTGCTTGCGCGTGTAGCCGCGGAAGAGCCGCTCGTAGAGTTCGCGGCCGACCTTCGAGACGATCGCATCCTCGGAGTTGAGAATTTTCTTCACTTGGACGCGGCGCTCGTCGAAAAACTGCTGGACCTCGGTTTCATCGAGGTCCAGCCCGTAGAGCGCCTGGAGCGTCGCCCCGGAAATCGGCAGGGGAACGTTCGTACCGGCGAGGTTTGCAAGGACGCGGTGTTCGTAGGGGCGCCAGGCCGTGAAACGCGAGAGGTAGGCGACGACCCGGTCGCTTGAGGTATGAAAAATATGCGGCCCGTACTGGTGGATCCGGACGCCGGCGGCGTCGAGCGGGTCAAAGGCGTTGCCCGCGACGTGCGGTCGCGTGTCCACGACGAGGACGCGGGCCTCGAGTTCGCTTGCCAGGCGCTCCGCGAGGGTCGCTCCGGCGAACCCCGCTCCGACAACGAGGTAATCGTAGGTCGAATTCACCACAGACCCGTTCGACGCCGGGGAACCCAAAATCGTTTATCTTGGGGCGGGCGGGTGGACCATGCGCCCCTCGCTAACTAATAACCAGGATGTTACCAGAACTTCTCGCGTGGTTCACCGGCAAGGAACAGAACCGCCGGAAATTCCCACGCAAACGCAAGCCCTACCGCGCGACGTATAGCATCGACGGGACTTTACAGCGCCCGGCGATCGGCCTGGACATTAGCGGCGGCGGCATTTGCATCCTCACGCAAGAGGCCGTCGGCCGCGACGAGTTCGACATTCGCGCGACGCTCGACACGCGTTCGATTCGGCTCCGTGCGCGCACGGTCTGGCAAGACAACGTCACGCACCAGGGCAAAACCGTTTGGCGTTATGGGATGCGGTTCACCGGTATCCCGGCCGACGATTGGGACGCGATCATCCGCTTCACGACCGACAAGCCCGTTGCCGACGTCAACAAGGCGCAGGACGAACTCGTCACCGTGAAGATGACCGCCGATGACACCGCTCGGCTCTTGCCCAAAGACTTGCAGAACAAGCTCTTGCAGATGCTCGTCGAGCGCCGCCGCCTCGCGCCAATCGACAACAAAGTTACGCCGCTCGTGCAGTACTTCTATTCGGGAATCGCCCGACATAACGAGAAGCTCATGCATCGCTTGACGATTCAATCCAAACTCGTCGGTGGCGAATCGACGGACATGTTCGAAACGCGATTCGTCTTCGACGATAACGGCGAACAGATCCTCATTTTAAACTAGTCACCCAAAGGACACCGTGGCTCAGAAGACTGCCCTCATCACCGGCGTGACCGGGCAAGATGGCTCGTATCTCGCCGAGCTTCTGCTCGATCAGGGCTATCGTGTGGTGGGGATGACGCGCCGCTCGAGTACCGACGTGCACGAACGCATCGAGCACATCGTGGACCGCATCGAGATCGTTTCGGGCGATCTCCTCGATCAAAGTTCGATGACGACGATTCTCGCGGACGTGCGGCCAAACGAAATCTACAATTTAGCCGCGCAGTCGTTCGTTCCGACGTCGTGGACGCAACCCGTCCTTACCGGCGAATTCACAGCGCTCGGCGTCACGCGTGTGCTCGAAGCCGTCCGCTCCGTCGATCCGACGATTCGGTTTTACCAGGCGTCGAGTTCGGAGATGTTCGGTAAAGTGCAGCAAGTGCCGCAAGTCGAGACCACGCCGTTCTATCCGCGCAGCCCGTATGGTGTGGCGAAAGTCTACGGTCACTGGATTACCGTCAACTACCGTGAATCGTACGATCTCTTCGCCGTGAGCGGAATTTTGTTCAACCACGAATCCCCGCGGCGCGGCAAAGAATTCGTGACGCGCAAAATTACCGACGGTGTCGCTCGCATCAAACTCAAAATCGCTAGCGACTTACGGCTCGGAAATTTGGATGCAGCGCGCGACTGGGGCTTTGCCGGCGATTACGTGCGCGCGATGTGGCTGATGCTCCAGCGGGACGTGCCCGATGACTTCGTGGTCGCCACGGGCACCGCGCATACCGTGCGTGAGTTTCTGCAAATCGCCTTCGGTGCCGTCAACCTCGATTACGAAAAGTACGTCGTCGTCGATCCGCGCTTTTATCGTCCGGCCGAAGTCGATCACTTGGTCGGTAACCCCGCAAAAGCAAAATTGGATCTTGGCTGGGTGCCGACAACGCCGTTTGCCGAGCTCGTTGAAATGATGGTCCGCGACGATCTCGCGCGGTTGCGCCCGCTCGTTTCGGTCTAACATGCGCGTGCTCGTCACCGGCGGGAATGGCTTCGTCGGTGGCTACGCCATCGAGACGCTTCGCGCGCGCGGCGATGAGGTGATCGCCGCCGGTCACGGTGCTGCCGACATGCTTCCGCTGGACTTGCGCGATCCACTGAGCGCACGGGGCGTCGTCGATCTCGCGCAACCCAACGCCGTCGTCCATCTCGCCGCGCAGGCATTCGTTCCGCAGTCGATGTCGAATCCGCTCGAGACGCTCGACGTCAACGCGATGGGGACGGCGCGTTTACTCGAAGCCGTGCGCGCCGCGCGCGATGCCGGCGGAACGAATCCGCGCATTTTGATCGTGAGCACAGCCGAAGTCTACGGAGCGCAACCGCCCGGGGCGTTTCCGCTGCGAGAATCGACCCCGCCGGCACCGGCAAATCCGTACGCGGCAAGTAAACTCGCTGCGGAGGCGTTCGGAATCGCAAGCGTGCACGCGTACGGACTCGACGTCGTGATCGCGCGCGCATTCAACCACATCGGTCCCGGTCAAGACGAGCGCTTCGTCGTCGCGTCGTTCGCGGCGCAACTTGCGAAGATCGCCCACGGTGGACCCGCCGAGATGCTGATCGGCAATCTTGCCGCGGAGCGCGACTTTCTCGACGTGCGGGATGTCGTGCGCGCGTACGTCGCGCTGCTCGAGCGCGGCGAGCGTGGTGAGATCTACAACGTTTGCAGCGGTGTCGCGGTGCCGATCCGTGACGTCTTGCGAACCCTTGTAACGACGGCGCGTGTCGCCGTCGAGATTCGGGAAGATCCTGCTCGTATGCGCGCAAGCGATACGCCGATCTTCGTTGGCGATGCAGCGAAGTTGCGATCGACAACGGGCTGGACGCCGCAGATCACGCTCGAGGCCTCACTGCGCGACACATATCGCGCGGCATTCGAACGCGCGGCATGAAGGTCGTCTACTTCGATCAGATCGGCGGGTCGAGCGGCAACATGATCGTGGGCGCACTCATCGATGCCGGCGCGCCCGTCGCGGAACTCGAAGCGGCGCTGCGCACGATCCCCGTAAGCGGCTGGACGCTCGAACAGACACGCGTCCTCAAGCGTGGGGTCGCGGCGACGTATTTTGATTTCATCGTCCCGGGTGAAGACGGGCATCCGGGCGCGGCGGCCCATGGTCGGCACCTGGGTGAAGTGCTTGCGATCGTCGCGCTCTCCGGCCTCACCGCATCGCAGAAGGCGCGTGCATCCGCGATTTACCAGCGGCTCGGGGAGGCGGAAGCGCGCGTGCACGGTACGGCCGTCGACCAGGTTCATTTTCACGAAGTCGGCGCCGTCGATGCGATTCTCGATGTCGCGGGCGCTTGCGTCGCACTCGATCTGCTCGGGATCGAAGAAGTTTACGCATCCGCCTATCCGCTTGGAAACGGCGAAATCGTCATGCAACACGGTCGCTTTCCCAATCCGCCGCCCGCGACAGCCGACCTCATGCGTGGCGCGGCGACCCGTTCGACCGATGTCACGGGTGAACTCGTCACGCCGACCGCTGCGGCGATTCTCGCAACACTTGTCGAGCGCGTTGGCGAGCGGCCCGGGATGACGTTCGAGCGGCACGGCTACGGCGCGGGCCGCAGCGACTTTCCGATGCCCAATGTCGTGCGCGCGACAATCGGCGAACGCGGCGAACGCGGCGAGCGATCCGCCTCGATCGTGCGCGTGCTCGAAGCAAACGTCGACGATCTCTCACCGGAATATTTCGAACTTGCGATCGAGCGCGTCTTTGCGGCCGGTGCGCTCGACGTCTGGCTCGCACCGATCACGATGAAGAAAGCGCGCCCGGCGGTGCTGTTCTCGGCGATCGTTCCAATCGAGCGCGCCCAGGCGTGTGCCGATGCGATCCTGATGCAAACCTCGACCATCGGCGTACGTTCGTACGACGTGGAGCGGTACGTCGCCGAGCGGACGATCGAGGAACACGAGACGCCGTACGGTCCGGTGCGCGTGAAAACCGCGACCATCGCGGGCCGTCCGCGCGCGACAATCGAATACGACGATTTGTTACGCATCGCGCGCGAACGTAATCGTCCCCTCGCCGACCTCGCCCGCGAACTCGAACGGATACTCGACCTATGATCTCTCTTCTCGAAGACCTCGATGTGAAAGAAGCCCGCCTGCGCGAAGTCGTGCGGTCACTCGGGTCGTGTATCGTGGCGTTCTCCGGCGGCGTGGACTCGGCGCTCGTGTTGCGCGTTGCAACGCAAGAACTCGGCGAACGTGCCCTCGGCGTCACGGCAAAATCGGAGAGTCTTGCCGCGCGCGAACTCGACGGCGTCATCGACTTCGCGCGCGCGCTCGACGTCGCGCACGAATTCGTGCAGACAAACGAACTTGCCAATCCCGACTACGCGGCAAATCCCGCCAACCGCTGCTACCACTGCAAACACGAACTCTACGAAAAACTGACGGATCTGGCCAAAGAACGCGGCTTTGCCTACGTTGTGGACGGTTTCAATACCGACGATGCGGGCGACTGGCGTCCCGGCCGCAAGGCCGCGGGTGAATACGCGGTGCGCAGCCCGCTCGCCGAGGCCGGCTTTGCCAAGAGTGACGTGCGGGCGCTTGCAAAGAAACTCGATCTTGCGGTGTGGGATAAACCGGCGCTTGCATGTCTTTCCTCGCGCTTTCCCTACGGCACGCCGATCACGCTCGAACTGCTCATGCAAGTCGACCGCGCCGAAGAAGCGGTGCTGGCGGCGGGCGTGCGCGAATGTCGCGTCCGCCATCACGGCGATGTCGCGCGCATCGAAGTGCCGGACGACGCGATCGCGCAGCTCGCCCAGCCGGGCGTTCGCGACCGCGTGCTCGCCGGCGTGCGCGCGGCCGGATATCGCTACGTCGCGCTCGATTTGGGCGGATACGTGAGCGGAAACTTGAACAAAGCGCTCGATGGACAAACCCGATGAGAGTGCGTTTGACGCGTTCGTTTTTTCACAGCGCGGCACGCTGCTCGCCCTTCCGGCCGTAGCCCTTGCGGCGCTCGGCAAACCCAGCGCCTTTTCGGTTGCCCTGGGTCTGCCGATCGCGTTCGTCGGCGAGGCGATCCGCTGCTGGGCGGTTGGGTATTCCGGCGTCACCACGCGCGGCGACCACGTCGAAGCAGCGGCGCTCGTAACCGCCGGACCGTATGCGCACGTGCGAAATCCGCTCTACGTCGGGAACTTCATCACGGCGCTCGGCTTCGCCATCGCCTTCACCGGGAAAAACGGCGGCGCGGCGCGCGTGGCGCTTGTCGGCGGTTCGCTTGCCACGATGCTGGGCGTCTATAGCGTCATCGTCCCGCATGAAGAACGCTTTCTTGAAGCGGAGTTCGGCGAACCGTTCCGGCGCTATCTCGAAGCTGTTCCGCGGATCGTTCCACAGTTGGAAGCGACGGGCAGCAAGGTCGGCGCCTACGACATCGACGTGATCGGCAAAGCCGAGACGCGAACGTTTGCGACTTTTGGCGCGATGCTCGGACTTTTGGCGCTGAAAGCGCTGCGCTGAATCCGGACGCTGCTTGGAGCGGATTAAGGAAGTGATGGGCTCGGACCACGATCACGACCACGATCGCGACCACATCGGCCACAGTCATGCGGCCGGTGCGGGCCCGACCGCGCTCAAATTCGCCTTGGCGGCGACCGCCGCGATTGCGATTCTCGAGTTGGTCGGCGGTTTTGCTTCGCACTCGCTTGCGCTTCTCTCCGATGCCGCCCACGTCACGATGGATGTGGTGGCGCTCGCAATTGCGCTGATCGCCTCGATCCAAGCGACGCGCCCGGCAAACGCGCAGCAGACCTACGGCTTTGCGCGCTTGGAGATTTTGGCGGCGCTTGCCAATGGCGGACTGCTGCTCGCCGTGACGCTTTTAATCGTGGTCGAAGCGGTCAAACGTTTTATCACGCCGGAACTTCCCGAAGGCTCGCTGATGACGATCGTCGCGGCGATCGGCCTTACCGTGAATCTCGTCGTTGGCCTGGTGTTATTGCGCTCGAGTCATGGCAACATGAACGTTCGCGCGGCGGTGTTGCACGTCGCGGGCGATGCGCTCGGCGCGATCGCCGTTATCGTCGGCGGCGTACTGATCGTTGCCACACATCTTGCCTGGATCGATCCGCTGCTCTCGCTCCTCGTCTCCGCCATCATCGTCGCGGGCGTTGTGGGCATTCTCAAAGATGCAACGCACGTGCTACTCGAGAGCGCACCTGCGCACGCCGAAGTCCCGATCGTTCGCGATCGAATCGCATCGCTCGACGGCGTCGTCGGCGTGCACGACCTGCACGTCTGGACGCTCGGCAGCGGCTCGCACGCCCTCTCGGCGCACGTGCTCTTGGCAGACTCACGCATTAGCGAAGCAAGTACCATCATGCGGCGAATCGATACCGCGATGCGAGAAGAGTTTGCAATATCGCACGTCACGGTTCAGTTCGAGTGCGATTCGTGCGAAGTCGACGAACGAATTGTGTGCACGCAGGTCGGGGTCACGGCGCCAGGGGTTCGCTAGCTTACGCTAGGTGGGGTTTTCGCAGAGCGCGAATCCCGCCCGGCTATGAATTCGAAGACTGTCGTTATTTCGACCGCGCGTACACCGTTTGGACGCCTCGGCGGCGCGCTTGCATCGCTCTCCGCAACGACGCTCGGTGGCGAGGCGATCCGCAATGCCATCCTGCGCAGCGGAATCGATCCCGCCGAGATCGAGCACGTGATCATGGGACAAGTGCTGCAAGGCGGCATCGGCCAAGCACCCGCGCGTCAAGCATCGTTCAAAGCGGGGCTCGCGAAGACGGTTACGAGCGACACGGTCAATAAAGTGTGCGCGTCGGGAATGCTTGCGGTGATTAACGCCGCGCGCCTCATCAACGACGGCGATCACCGTGTGGTCGTTGCCGGCGGCATGGAGTCGATGTCCAACGCCCCGTATCTGGTGCCGGGCGCGCGCAGCGGCTACCGCTACGGCGACGGCGTTTTCGTCGACATGCTCATCCACGACGGCCTCTGGGATTTCTTTCTCGAGTCGACGATGGCAAGCGCGGGTGCGCGCGTTGCAGCCGAACTCGGCGTCACGCGCGAAGTTCAAGACGAGTTCGCCTACAACAGCCACCAGCGCGCGCATCAAGCGCACGAAGCGGGACTGTTTGCCGAAGAAATCGCGCCGATCGACGTTGCAACCAAAGCCAAAGGCAAGATCGTCCTCGATGCTCTGCCGACGCCCGCGCGCGCCCGCATTCCGGCGTTTGCCGGGAACGCGCCGAGCATGTACGACCACCAAGCGCCCGCGAACATGCAAGCCGATCCGAGCAAGTTTTCGCCGTACGTCACGGGCGATGTCCCGTTCACGCGGATCGATCGCGACGAGCCCGTGCGTGCCGATGCATCGCTCGCTGCGATGGCGAAACTCAAGCCCCTCGACAAAGACGGCACGACGACTGCCGGCAACGCACCGGGCGTCAACGACGGTGCCGCCGCGCTCGTGCTAACGCACGAAGACTACGCGCGTGCGAACAAGCTCACGGTGCTCGGCGAAATCGTCGATCACGCGTACGTCGCGTGGGATCCGCCGTATCTCGCGCTCACACCGGGAATGGCCGCTCAGAAGTTGCTCGACCGTCATAATCTCAAAGCCTCCGACATTGCGGTGTGGGAAGTGAACGAAGCCTTTGCCTCGGTCGCACTCACGGCAGCAACGAAACTCGGACTCGATCCGTCCGTCATTAACGCGCAGGGCGGCGCGGTTGCGCTCGGTCACCCGCTCGGCGCATCCGGCGCGCGCATCGTCGGTACGGTGATCCGTCAACTGCAACGTCGCGGCGGCGGCTACGGTATCGCGGCGATCTGCTCGGGCGGCGGTCAAGGTGACGCCGTGCTCGTGAAGGTCGGCTAATGCGGATTCTCGTCATCGGTGCCGGTCAAATGGGTGCCGGGATCGCACAAGTGGCCGCGCATGCGGGCCACGACGTGCTCCTAAGCGACATCAGCGCCGAACGCGTTAGCGCGGGAATCGCCGGCATCAAAAAACTGCTCGACCGCAACATCGAAAAAGCGAAGATGACCGCGCAGGAACGCGATGCGCTCCTCGGGCGCATCACGGCAAAGCCGGACTTTACGAGCGTCGATGTCGACATCGCGATCGAAGCGGCCACCGAACATCTTCCAACCAAGCTCGAACTCTTCGGCAAGATGGAGTCGGCGACGCCGGCGGACGCCATCCTTGCGAGCAACACCTCGTCGATCTCGATCACGACGCTCGGTGCTGTCACAAAACGCCCCGAGCGCGTGATCGGGATGCATTTCATGAATCCGGTTCCGGTGATGAAGCTCGTCGAAGTCATTCGCGGCATCGCGACGAGCGATGCGACGTATGCAACGGTGCGCGACCTTGCCGTCGACCTCGGCAAGACGCCGGTTGAAGCGCGCGACTTCCCCGGCTTCGTCGCAAACCGCATTCTCTTGCCGATGATCAACGAGGCGATCTATGCGCTTTACGAAGGCGTGGCATCGATCGAGTCCATCGACACCGTGATGAAGCTTGGCATGAACCATCCGATGGGTCCGCTGCAACTCGCTGATTTTATCGGCCTCGATACGTGCCTTGCAATCATGAACGTGTTGCACGAGGGTTTCGGCGATTCGAAATACCGCGCGTGTCCGCTGCTCAAACAATACGTCGCGGCGGGGTGGTACGGCAAGAAATCGGGCCGCGGCTTCTACGATTATCGCGCGGCGGCAAACGGGACGCCAGCTCCGCAGCCGGTCGCCGCGGGGCGGTAGCCCCACGTGATCGAGTCGCGCCAAGCCGCGTTCGACCTCACGGACGATCAGCGTGCGATCGGCAATCTCGCGCGCGATATCGCGCAGCGCGACATCGCACCACATATCGCACGCTGGGATCGCGAACATGCCTTTCCACGCGCACTCTACACGACGCTCAATGACGCAGGCCTCATGGGTCTGCTTGTCTCCGAACGCTACGGCGGTATCGGCGCCGACTACATTTCCTACGCGCGTGCGATCGAAGAGCTTGCGATGATCGATGCCGGAACCGCCGTCACCGTTTCCGTCCATTCGATGATTTGCACGGCGATCGAACGCATCGGCACGGACGCACAAAAAGATCGCTGGCTCGAACGTCTGGCCTCGGGCGATGCGATCGCAGCGTTCGCGCTGACCGAACCCGACGCCGGTTCCGATGCAGCGTCTCTGCGCGCCCGCGCGCGCAAGGACGGCGAGAGCTACGTCCTCGACGGGCGTAAACAGTGGTGCACGAATGGCGGCTATTCGGCCGTCACGATGGCGATGTTCCGCACGAGCGAAGATCGTCATAAAGGCGTCTCCGCATTCATCGTCGACTCGTCGACTCCCGGTGTCGTCGTTGAAAAAACGACGGAGAAGCTCGGCATTCGCACGAGCAACACGTGCGATCTTGCATTCGAATCGGCACGCGTCAGCCTCGACACGTTGCTCGGCGAAGAAGGGAGCGGCCTTTCGAGTGCGCTCGGTACGCTCACCGCCGGACGCATCGGAATCGCCGCGCAGGCGACCGGTATTCTTGCCGCGTGTCTTGCGGCATCGACGACCTTTGCGAAAGACCGAATTGCGTTCGGCCGGCCAATCGGCGCGTTCGAAGGCATCTCGTTCAAACTTGCGCAGATGGCGATGGACCTCGACGCCGCGCGACTCCTCACGTATCGCGCCGCGGCACTGGCCGATGCGGGCCGGCCCTTTGCCGTCGAGGCGAGTAAAGCCAAGCTCTTCGCATCGACCGCCGCGCGCAAGCACGCAGCCGAAGCCCTTCAGATTCATGGCGGTTACGGATATACGACCGAATTTCCGGTCGAGCGCTACTACCGCGATGCGAAGATCACCGAGATCTACGAAGGCACCTCGGAGATCCAGCAGTTGATCATCGCGCGCAGCCTGCTCGGCCGGCTCGACTAGGATCGAAAGTACGACTTTTCTCGCGGAGGACTAGCTCCGAACCCCACACCAACGAAAGACAACGATGAAACTCTTGGAATATCAAGGCAAAGAACTCTTCAAGCGCGTCGGCATTCCGGTGCCGAAATCGCAGCACGCGAGCACCGCGGCTGATGTGAAGGCGTTCATTACAAGCAATCCCGGTTCGTGGGTCGTCAAAAGCCAAGTACTGATGGGCGGCCGCGGCAAAGCGGGCGGTATCAAATTTGCCGACGATGCCGCGCAGGGCGAGACGATCGCAAACGAACTGATCGGCAAAGTCCTCAAGGGCGTTCAAAATCCCGAGGGCGAGGAAGTGAAATCGCTCCTGCTCGAGGCCAAGCTCGGCATCGCAAGCGAAGCGTACGTCTCGATCACGATCGACCGCGCGACAAAGAAGCCGGTCATCATCGTCTCCGCGCAAGGCGGCATGGACGTTGAAGAAGTCGCCGAGAAACATCCCGATGCGATCGTGAAATACTGGGTCGATCCGGCCGCCGGTTTCTCGCCGTTCATGGCGCGCCAACTCGCGTTCGCAGCGAAGTTGCCAACCGGGTTTCACAAAGCGTTTCCGAAAATCGTAGCCGGCTTATATCAAGTCTTCATGGACTACGGCGCAAACTTGATCGAAATTAATCCGCTCGTGCTCACCAAAGACGGCGACGTCGTCGCGGGCGATGCGAAAGTCGACCTCGATGACAATGGGCTCTACAAACATCCCGACATCGCGAAGTGGAATAAAGAATCGCCCGAAGACGAAGATCAGATGAACGCCGTCGCGATTGGTCTTGGCATGTCGAACTATGCAAAGTTCGGCGGGAACGTCGGCACCATCGCCAACGGCGCGGGCCTCGGGATGGGCACGATGGACGCCATCCGCAATGCGGGCGGCGAGGCGGCAAACTTCCTCGACATCGGCGGCGGTGCGCAAGCGGAGCTGGTGAAGAAAAGCTATGCGCTCGTAGTGAGCAACCCCAACGTCAAAGCATTCTTTATCAACATCTTCGGCGGCATTACGCGCGGCGACCAAGTCGCGCAAGGCATCGTCGATGCGCTCTCCGGCGGCGACTTGCGCAAAGTGCCGCTCGTCGTGCGCTTGACCGGGACGAACGCAGAAGAAGGCCGGAAGATTCTCGATAAGGCCGGATTCATTCCGGTCGAAACCATGGACGAAGGCGCAGCGCGCGCCGTCGCACTCGCGAACGGAGCGAACTAAGCATGTCGATTTTTTTAGATAAAAATTCCAAAATCATCGTTCAGGGAATAACGGGTCGCGAAGGGCTCTTCCATACGGGGCGCATGCTTGCGTACGGCACGAACATCGTTGGCGGCGTGACACCCGGTAAGGGCGGCACCAAGATCGAGAGCGGTCAGCTTGTGTTCAACACGGTGAAAGACGCCGTTGAAGCAACGGGCGCGACGCACTCGATCATCTTCGTTCCCCCGTTCGCCGGCGCCGATGCGCTTTGGGAAGCGTACGATGCGGGCATCACGCTTGCGGTCTGTATTACCGAGGGTATTCCGGCGCACGATATGATGCGCGTTGTCGCTACGACACCGGGCATGCGGATCATCGGCGGCAACTGCCCTGGTCTGATCTCGCCCGGCAAGTCACTCGTGGGTATCATGCCGGGCGGCATCTTTAAAGAAGGCCGCATCGGCATGATCTCGCGTTCGGGAACGTTGACGTATGAAATCGTTGATGGCCTCACGCGTGCGGGTCTCGGCCAATCAACCTGCGTCGGCATCGGCGGCGACCCGATCATCGGGACCACGTTCGTTGACTGTTTGCGCGCCTTTGCAAGCGATCCGGAAACCGATGCAATCGTGGTCTCCGGCGAAATCGGCGGTTCGGATGAGGAAGACGCAGCGGCGTTCATCAAAGAACATCTGCCAAATAAGCCCGCGGTTGCTTTTATCGGCGGCCGTTCGGCGCCCAAGGGCAAACGGCTTGGTCACGCCGGTGCGATTATTTCGGGAAACACCGGAACGCCTGAATCCAAGGTTGCGGCGTTCGCGGCGGCTGGCGTACCGGTCGCCGATCGGCCCTCGGATATCCCGAAGCTGCTGGCAGAGCGCCTCTCAGCACTGACCGTCTAAACCGGTTAACCTCACCTGACGGAAACGCCGCAGTGCGCCGCACAGCGCGGCAGGAGGCCTTTCATCCTAGAAAAAGGTCGGAATCCCCTTTCCGACCTTTTTCTATTTGTCGAATCATTCAGAAAAAAGTTCCCGGTTTCTTAAATTCTCCTAAAGGAAAGCTAGCGGGCCTTAGGAATCGCTGAGGGTGTAACAAAATCACGACCGGCCTTGGGCCGATGGTGCTTTTGTCGCATGTCAACACAACATTGAGAAAAGAGGACCTATGCAGAAATATCTGCTTCGCGCCCTCGTCTCGCTGGTGCTGACCGTGACACTCCTTGGCCAGGGAACTTTGGTTCTGGCCGGGACCACGGGCGGACTCAGCGGGACGGTGGTATCGGGATCGGATCGTGTTCCGGTTGCCGCAGCCAAAGTTACCGCCTCCAGCCCTTCGGCACAATCGTCAACCGTGACGGACGCCGCTGGCAAATTCATTTTCATTAGTCTCCCGCCGGACACGTACACCGTGTCGGTGGAAAAAGCCGGATTCGATCCGGTTGCGACCTCCGGCGTTACCGTCATCTCCGACGCAACGGCGATCGCGGTCTTGAACACGCAGAAAACGATCAAGACGATCGGCCGCATTACGAGTCGTGCAAATACGGATCTCGTGAAGGCCGGCCAAACGGCGGACGTCTACTCCGTGAACGCCGCAACGCAAGCAGCGGTCTCGGCCGTCGGCGGCGGTGGCGGTCTCAACAACGCCTACTCGGCGATCGCAACGGTCCCCGGCGCCGTCGTTCCGTTCAACCAAAACGGTTGGTTCCAAACGGTTCACGTTCGCGGTGGCGACTACGATCAAACCGGTTACGAACTCGACGGTATCCCCGTCAACCGCTCGTTCGATAACTATCCCTCGGGCGCAGCAAGTTCGCTCGGCCAGCAAGAGCTCCAAATCTACACGGGCTCGACGCCGGCAACCTCGGAGGGCGTTGGCCTTGCGGGTTACATCAATCAGGTCATTCGCACCGGCACGTATCCGGGCTTCACGAATCTCGCGGTCGGCCTCGGCGGACCCGGGTTCTATCATAAAGCCTCGTTCGAAACGGGCGGCGCGACCAAGAGCCGTAATTTCAGCTACTACGTCGGCGTCGGCGGCTACAACCAGTCGTTCCGCTACATCGACAACAACAACGGCGCGAGCGTCGATAAGACCCTCGGGTCGATCATCGACGTTAACGCCTGTCCGGCAACGTCGACCTCGAACAATGCCAACTGCTACGCAAGCGGCATCGGCCCCGGCGGTTACATCTACGCGCCGTACAACATCGGCACGTACGAACTGCTCCAGGTCCGTAACACCGTAGCGAACGTCCACTTCGGCCTCCCGCATAAGGACGGCGAAGGCAAAGACGACATTCAGTTACTCTACATCAACGACCTCATTCTCAACGACGAATACTCGTCGGCGAATGACTTCGGTGGCGCGCTCCAGCAGGCGTGCGCCGGCGGAGCAAACCTCGGCGGCTCCTGCGGCCAGTACGTCAATCCCGCGACCGGTGTCGCGAGTGGCCCGTACTTCCTCAACTACGTCGACGGCTACCAATACAACGGCCAGCGCGGCGCGTTTCTCGCATCAGGCTACCAAGCTCTGACGCAAAACTACCTGTTCCCGTCATCGCCGACAAATCGCGGCCGCAACGCTTCGATCGCGTCGAATATTCGCGATGAAGGCCAGAACTCGCAGTCGATTTTCAAGGCACAATACCAGCATAACTTCGGTTCGAGCGCCTACCTGCGTCTGTACGGCTACACGTACTTCTCGACGTATCTCGGCAACGGACCGAACTCCACGTTCCTCTACAACAACGCGCTTTCGGGTGCCGGTCAAAGCCGCGACTACGAACTCAGTAGCCACACGCGTGGTCTGAGTGCGACCTTCTCGGACCAACTCAACGACAAGAATCTCTTGACGTTGCAAGCCGCGTACACCACGGCAACGACGCTCCGCAATAACAATCGCCAGCTCAACGATGCCAGCGGCACGCGTTCGCGTTTCGCCGTTGCGGTCGACCCCAATGCCCCCACGAGCGGCATCTGCTACAAGGTCACCGGCGCCGTCGCCGTTGCCCGTCCGTGCGATCCCTCGCTCTCTGTGGCCAATGGCCGTGCCTCGTGGGCTACCCTGCAGCAAGCTGCAACCGGAACGATCACCCCGTTAACCGGAGCGACCTGCGGTAGCGGCCCCTGCCAATACTTCGTGGCCGAAACTGGCCCGAATGCCACGTACAACACCGTCAAACCGGCCTTCAACAACTTCGCTATTACGGATGAATTCAAGCCGAATTCGAAGCTGACGATCAACGCTGGTCTGCGCTATGACAACTTCCAGTTCAAGGGCAGCGATACGCTCGCAAACGATCCGGCGCGTTCGCTCTTCATCAACGGCTTCAACGCCGCGTACTGCGAAACGACCCCGGGCCTCCCGCTGGTCCTCAACAAGACACCCAACGTGCCTTGTGCGACCGCAATCCCGGGCAGCGTCAATGCCTCCTTCCAGAACACGCCGAGCCAGACGTTCTCCTACGGTACGCTTCAACCGCGTATCGGTGCGACGTTCGCGCTGAGTTCCGACACCGTGCTCCGCGCGAGCTACGGATCGTACGTTCAAGCGCCGTCATCGGCGTACGAACAGTACAATGCACTCCAAGCGAATCTCCCTTCCATTGGGGGATTCCAGACGTTCTACAAAGATGGTTTCAAAACGCCGGGCCATCAAGTCCGTCCGCAGATCTCATACAATGTGGACGCATCGCTCGAACATCACTTCAAGGGTTCGGACACGTCGTTTAAGCTGACGCCGTTCAAACGCAAGACGCGCGACCAGATCCAAAACTTCTTCCTCGACCAACAGTCGGGTTTCGTATCGGGTCTCAACGTCGGTCGTCAGACCTCGCAAGGCATCGAGCTCGCAGTCACCAAAGGTGATTTCGCGCGCGACGGTCTCTCGGCGAGCTTTGCGTTCACCTACACCAACTCGTTCATCAACTACACGAAACTCGCGAACGGTGCGACCGTCATCGATGGCGTGAACAACGACATCAAGACGTACAACGCATTCACCTCGTACTGCGCGACGCACCCCGGCGACGCGAAGTACGGTTGCCCGAGCGCAGTCACGGCAGCGCCGTGCTACGATACCTCCGGCAATCCGCTTGCAGCCTGCGCTGCGGGTTCGGTTTCGAATCCGTACTACAACGCACCGGTGCAATCGCTGTTCGATACGAATGCGAACTACCCGACCTACGACCTGTTGCCCGGTGGCATCGGCTCGGCGGCTGGTTCGTTCAACGTCCCATACAGCGCAACACTCGTGCTAAACTACCGCAAGAACAAGCTTGCGTTCACGCCGTCCATCCAGTATCAGGGTGGCAGCCGGTATGGTTCGCCGCAATCGACCCCGGGTATCGACCCCAGAGATTGCACAGCGGCCCTCCTCGGTAGCTCGATCGCAAACGATCCGCGTTATAAATACGGTGGCTCCGGCTCACCGTACGACGCGACGTCGTGCAACGGCAACCTCCCCAACATCGTGATCCCGAGCGCGTTCTCGAATACCTTCGATAACCTCGGCGCCTACATTCAGCCCTCGGAAGTCCTCGCCAACATGAACATCTCGTACGCGGCAACGAAGTCCGTGTCGTTCAACTTGACGCTCGCCAACTTGTATCACACCTGCTTCGGTGGATCCAAGACGGGCTTCACGCAGAACGACAATAAGGTCTGCTCGTACGGGATCGTTCAAGGCGGCAACGTCAATCCGGCCGGCAACTTCTACAACCCGACCAGCACGATTGAAAAAGCCGTTGCATACCCCTACCAGGGCAACTACGGTGGCTTCAACACCGACGGTAACTCCACGCGTACGCCGTTCGCGGTGTACCTCGACATGAAGGTCAAGCTCTAACCGAGCGACTCCAACATGGACGAAAAAGCCCGTCGCATTCGTGCGGCGGGCTTTTTCGTTTGAGAGGCAATTCGCACGCGCGCGCGGTACCGGAGGGCGATGCATTACGGATACCACTGCGAAGAATGTGAAGAGGCGATCTTCCCCGCCGCACCGCGAACCGATCTCACTTGGCTCAAGAACCGCTCGCATCTCGTCAAGGAAGTGCAGTCGCACGTTCACGGCGGACTAGACACCTGGATTGTCGAGGGGCTAGAGTTCCTCGATCGTCACGTTGGGCATTCCATCGTAGTGACGCAAAAGCGCTAAAGTCAAAACCGAGCGATTTCCCCGACCCCCCGGAATTCATGGTCGTTCCTCGGGGCACATATGCTGGCGCTAAGGCGTTCCGCTCATCGGTATTGGAATACTCGCAGACGATCCGTCCGCGCGCGCCGCTATGAGCAAGGCCATGAGCCGGTTCTCACTTGTTGTAACCGTACCAAAAGGAAATGGGAATCCAGCTTGCCATTTTCCGGGTGCTGTTTGGACTAGCGCGATTGATTGCGTGCCAATCTGCAGTTTGACGCTGGACGCATTCGACGTCGTCACGGCAGATATTCGCACCGGTACGCCGTTTGCGACGACCGTCGGAGAAAGTGTCGGCGGCGGGATAAGATGAACCCACTTCCGCCGGGTTAAGACGAACCCACCTCCGAGCCGGGCCGGTGCCTGGAAATGGCGGAGCCCTCCTGAAAGGCGTTGGTGTTCAGTCGCCACCCACAGGAGGGATCCGCAT
>JBBRLI010000022.1:0-47318 GCA_038231455.1 Vulcanimicrobiales bacterium
GCGGCCTGCGTCACCGTCGCGGCCTGCCCGTGCGCGGTCAGCGTACGAAGACCAACGCGCGCACGCGCAAGGGTCCCAAGCGCACCGTCGCCGCCAAGAAGAAGATCACCAAGAAGTAATCTCTCCCGGACGGACGAGTTTCTTTGCCCCTGGCGCTTGCGCCGGGGGCTTTTTTTATTCTCAGATCTGGAATCGGGTTGATGGGTTCAATCCAGCGCGACGCCGACGTAGAAAGCCCTCCAAAACTACCTCGCCGAATCCCCGCGCGTAAGCAAAATTCAACAGCAAGTCCGAAGATAACGCAGAAAGTCATTGACTTGCTTGTAAATTGAGCACACTGTTTGAGTTGAACCGCCTCGATCAATAGCAAGATCTGGAAGCGCTGTCGGCTGCGTTGAGCCCGCGCAAACGCAGTGCAACCGCCGCGCCCCTGGTCGATGCCACTTCGCGTAGAAGGTAAAAGGGCTCAAGTATGCAGATCGGTAGTCCCGCACACGACCAGGAACGCGACGACGCGCGTGGCTCAGCGTCCACGCGTTCTCCCGGCGAAAAGCTGTCGGGGATCAGACACGTTATTGCCGTGGGCAGCGGCAAAGGCGGCGTTGGTAAGTCCACCGTGAGCGTGAATCTCGCGTTCGCGCTACAGGCGATCGGGGGGAGGATCGGGTTAATCGACGCTGACGTCCTCGGGCCGAGCATTCCGGTGATGCTGGGACTTCCCACCGGTCAGCCGCCGGTAAAGTCCCCGAACGGCAAGATCGTTCCGGCGGAGCGCCTAGGCCTGAAGGTGATGTCCATGGGCATGCTCACCGGAGACGACAAACCGGCCATCTTGCGCGGCCCGATGGTGGGCAAGTACTTAAAAATGTTCATTGACGCCGTCGAGTGGGGAGAGCTGGACTATTTACTCCTCGACCTCCCGCCGGGGACGGGCGATACCCAGTTGACGGTCGCACAAAGCATTCAGTTGTCAGGCGCGATTATCGTAACAACGCCGCAGGAAGTCAGTCTCAAGATTGCCCGTCGCGGCTTGCGAATGTTCGAAACGGTGCACGTCCCCATCCTCGGCATTATTGAAAACATGAGTACTTTTACATGTACGCACTGTGGGCAGGGGACGGACATCTTCGGTCATGGCGGCGGCGAGCGCATGAGCCGCGAGCTCGGCGTCCCGTTCCTGGGTGCGATTCCTCTCGACGCGGGCATCGTCATTTCAGGAGATCGAGGGCGTCCGATCGTGCTCGATCGAGCGCCCTCGCCTGCAGCGCTGGTGTACCGCGCAATCGCCGCTGAGTTAGCCGACCGACTTCAGGGACGTCCGGCAGGTGAGTTAAAGCCGTTCACGTGGACTTGGGAAACCGGCGCCGGCGAACCGGCGTGGGGGGAAAACGACGTCCGAGCGGAGGGCTCTCGCACCACCGCAATCGGCTACCGGCAACGCGATGCTCGGACGCTCTCGATTCTGTGGCAGGACGGGCAGCGGAGCGACTTTGACGTCAGGGACCTGCGGTTAGCGTGCCAATGCGCGCTGTGTGTGTCGGAGATGAGCGGGGAACGCCTTTTAGATCCAAAGAGCATCCGACCGGACGTGGCTCCGCGAACGATTTCGAGTGTGGGTAATTACGCCTTAACGATCGGTTGGAACGATGGCCACACGACCGGAATTTACACCTTCGAGCTTTTGCGCAAGCTTGGAGAACGCGCTGCGGCGGCGGTCGTCGAGGATGTCTAAGAGCCCCGCTGACCCGGCGATTACGATCCGCGCTGAGATTTCCGCGGCGGACCCGGACACGTGTAAGTTCACCGTCAGCCGTAGCGTGTACCCGGGCGGACCGTTCTTTTTTGACAGCAAGGAACGAGCCAATGGTTCGCCTCTCATCGAGCACTTGTTCGCGCTGCCTGGCGTTGTGCACGCGCTCGTAAACGAGCATGTGGTGAACGTCGGCAAGGCATCGAGCGCGTCGTGGTCAGAACTGAAATTGGGCATCGGAACAGCTATTCGGAAGCAGTTGCTTACGGGCGTACCGGCAATCCTCAGCACACCGCGCAACGAAAACGCGCGAGTGCGAAGCGACAGCGAGCTTCGCGTGGTAATTCAAGAATTGCTCGACAAGGAAGTAAATCGTTCCATCGCAGCTCACGGCGGCAAGATTTCGGTCACCGATGTTCGCGATGCTCGCCTCTTCATTGCGATGAGCGGCGGATGTCAGGGATGCGCGGCGTCTCAATTGACTCTGCGACAAGGCTTCGAGGTCATGGTGCGCAAGGTTGCGCCGGAGATCGTGGAGATCGTTGACATGACCGACCACGCGCTGGGAACAAAACCGTATTACGAGCGCACCTCATCAATCGAACGTTGAGTCAACACGAAGAGGCTCCGGGCTTCGGGCCAACCGAACGCCGACTGCTGATGATGAATCGTGTAGAGCCGCAGCGACGGCAATGCCGCCGCCAAGAAGAAGATCGCCAAGATCTGGTTCGGACGGGACGATTTATTCGATTGGAGGTTCGTCCAGTCTCGTCGAATTTTCTCGGGTGAGGACGTTGGTCACAGCGACACGGGCCGCATCGAGTTGTTCTCGCATCTCATGTCCGGCCGCTTCTTCGTTGCCCGTCGCGATGGCGGCGACGATGGCGCGGGCGTGCTCGAGCGACGCTGCCATGCGGCCCTCATAGCGCATTGCGATGCGTCGCAGGCGCCGCACCGGGCCCGAGAGCGCTTCATACGAGCGGCGCAGCGTCGCATTGGCCGTGAGTTCCATGATCACGTCGTAGAAGCGGTCCAACTCGACGGTATAGCCGACGGTGTCGTTCGCAGCGACGTGCGGTTCGAGCGCGGTGAGGCGTTCTTCGAGCATCGCGCGGCCGACGCCGGTGAGGCGCCGCGCGACGATGCGGACGGCCTGCACTTCGAGCGCTTCGCGCGTCTCGTAGATCTCGCCGACATCGTGCGCATCGATCGAACGAACGTAGACGCCGGCGCGCGCGACCGTCACGACCAGCCCCTCGCGTTCGAGTTGAGCGAAGGCCTCGCGGACCGGCGTGCGGCTCACGCCGAAGTGAGCGCCGATCTCGGCTTCCGCAAGCCGGCTGCCCGGTAGCAGGCGGCCCTCGACGATCGCTTCGCGCAGAGCCGGCACCACGCGGACATCGGAGAGCGACTCGTTCGAGGCGGGCGGCCGCGCGGACGACGGACGTAGGCGAGCGACCCCGCCCAGGCTGGAATTTTTCTTCGTCATGCTCCGCTTCGCGCAGGAATCCGCATCCACATACCCCGTATTTCGGGTATACTGTGTCTACAACCTCGCCGAACGGTTCCGCCCGCGTTCATGTCGATGGCGCCGCCGACGTCCTCACCGTCACGCTCGATTATCCCGAACGCGAGAACGAGATCTCCGTGGCAATGTTCGAGCGGCTGGTCGATTTGCTCGGGCGCGAAGCCGATAAGCCCAGCGCGAAAGTGCTCGTGCTGCGCGGCGCCGGCGCCGCCTTCTGCACCGGCCGGGAGCGCTCGGCGACCGATCTTGCTGGCATGCAGGCCGAAGCGAAGCGGATCATTGCGCTCAAGCGTGCCCTGCGCGCAACGCCGCTCATCACGGTTGCGCGCGTACACGGCGCGGCCGCAGGGTTTGGTATGGGCCTCGCGCTCCTGTGCGATTTCGCGATCGTCGCGGAGACGGCAACGCTGCAATTTCCGGAAATGAAGATGGGCCTGCCGCCCGCCGCGATCATGGCATACCTCGGTGAGTTCGCCTTGCCGCGCCATGCGTTTCCGCTCGTGCTCTTCGGCGATCCGTTCACGGCGCGACACGCCAAAGACATCGGCCTTATTTCCGATGTCGTGCCGATGGCCGAACTCGACGCGACGGTCGACGCGCTCGTCAAACGCATTTGCGCCATCGGCGCCGCGAGCGCCCGCGCGTGCAAAGAACTCTTCCAAACGATGCAACAGCAATCGTTCGATGCCAACTGCCGGTTGGCCGCGGACGCGCTACCCTTGGCAAGCGCGACGCTCATTCGTCGCGCCGCACACTAGACCGCCCCGGAGGAACAGCCTTGGTTTCCGCACTTCGTACGACCGTCAACGCCGGCCCGCGGCTCGACCGTTTACCGACAACCGCCCTGCATCGCCGCGTGATGTGGCTGATCGGTATCGGGATGTTCTTCGACGGTTTCGACATCTACGTCGCGGCATCGGTTCTCGGCGCGCTGCTCAAGAGCGGCTTCTCGACCTTCCCGCTCAACAGCGTCTTCGTGCAGCTCACGTTCCTCGGAACGATGGTCGGCTCGATCGTCACCGGGTTCCTCGGCGATCGTTACGGCCGCCGCTTTACGTATCAAGCGAATCTCTTGATCTTCGGGCTCGCGGCAATCGCTTCGGCGTTCGTGCCTGATATGCTGTGGCTCATCGCGATGCGCTTCATCATGGGCATCGGACTCGGCGCCGAGAACGTCGTCGGCTACTCGACGATGACGGAATTCGCACCGGCGCGCGCGCGCGGCAAATGGCTCGCTACGGTCGCCGTGTTCGTGGTGAGCGGTCTGCCCGCTGCCGCACTGCTTGCGTCGTTCGTGATTCCGCACTACGGCTGGCGGCCGATGTTCATCGTCGGCGGCGTCGGCGCACTCATCGTGTGGTATCTGCGCAAGCAGTTGCCGGAATCGCCGCGCTGGCTGGAATCCGTCGGCCGCTTCGATGAGGCCGACAAGATCGTCAAGACGTTCGAAGACTCCGCGCGCGAACTCGGTGCACTCCCGCCCGTTCCGGCCGCTGCTCCCGCACCGGCCAAAGTTGGCGTCGGCGCGCTCTTTCAAAAGCCGCTCTTGCCGCGTACCATCGTCGCGCTGGTTACGCTCTTCACGATCAATGCGTGGCTCTACGGTTTCATCACCTGGATTCCGCAGTTCTTCGTCAAAGAAGGCTTGAGTATCGCAACGTCGTTCTCGTTTGCGCTGACGATGGCTTTCGGTGCGCCGATCGGTGCCGCAATCGGCGCGTTCACCGCCGATGCGTGGGGCCGCAAGCCGACGATCGTCACGGCGTCGGTCGTGGCGATCGTCTTCGCGGCAATCTATCCGTTCGTTCACGATGCCGTCCTCTTACCGCTCGTTGGTTTCTGCCTGACCGTGCCGATCTACGTGCTGGTCGCCCTGCTGTTCGGCGTGTACATTCCGGAACTGTTCCCAACCGAAGTACGCTTGCGCGCATCCGGCATTACCAACATGTTCGGACGCGCTGCGGCCGTCGTCGTGCCACCGCTCGTCATCATCCTCTTCACGCGCAACGGTGTTGCCGGCGTGCTCGCCTTCATGATCGCGCTGACCGTCGTCCAAATCATCGTCGTTGCGACGCTCGGCATCGAGCCGAAGTCGCGTGGGCTCGAAGAGCTCGACGATGTCGCTCGCTCCGGTGCGGGCGTCAATGCGCAAACCGTAGGAGTCTAGCCGCATGCTCGCCGCTCAACCCTTTCCTAAAACCAGTGTCTTGAACGGACCGAGCGGTCTGCTGCACGCACCGCTTTTCATCGACGGCGCGTGGTGCGAAGCCGCGGACGCTGCAACGCTTGAGACCGTCAATCCCGCCGACGGGACACGCCTCGGCACGCTCGCAGCCGCGAGCGCAGCCGATGTGGACCGCGCCGTGCGCGTCGCCGATGCCGCATTCGCGAGCGGCGTCTGGCGCGATGCCGGCAATCAGTACCGTGCGCGCGTGCTCAATCGTTTCGCCGATCTCTTCGAGGCCGAACTCGAGACGTTTTACACGCTCGAAACGCGCAACAACGGGCGCCCGATCGTCGAAACGCGCGCGCAGATCGGACGTCTTCCCTACTTCTATCGCTACTTCGCTTCGCTCGCACTGACGTACCGCGACTCCGTCATCCCGATCGAAGGCCCGTTCCTCCACTACACGCAGCGCGTGCCGCTCGGCGTTGCCGCGCTCATGCCGTCCTTCAACCATCCGCTGATGATTCTTTCGAAGAGTCTCGCGCCTGCGCTCGCGACAGGCAACAGCGTGGTCATCAAGCCCTCGGAACAGACGCCCTACACGACCGTCAGGCTGGTGGAATTGCTCACCGAAGCCGGCGTGCCCAAGGGCGTGCTCAATCTCGTCAACGGCACGGGTCCGGTCACGGGGGCGGCGCTTTCGCAACATCCCGATGTGCGCAAAATCGTGTTCACGGGCGGGACGGAAGTCGGCCGTCAAATCGGCATGGCCGCGGCCAAAAACTTCGCGATCTCAACCCTCGAACTTGGCGGCAAGGGCGCGGTCATCGTGTTCGATGATATGCCGCTCGAGCGTGCCGTAGCCGGTGCCACCTTCGCTGCATTTATCGGCGCGGGGCAAACCTGTGTGTGCGGCGCGCGCATTCTGGTGCAACGCACGATGTACGATAAATTCTGCGCTGCTTTCGCAGAAAAGGTGAAGCATATTCGCGTCGGCGATCCGAGCGACGAACGCACGCAACTCGGTCCCGTCATTTCGGAGCGTTCGCGTACGCGCATTCTCGGTATGCTCGATCGTGCCAAAGCCGCTGGCGCATCGCTGCTCGTCGGCGGTGGCATTCCCACCGGCGTCAACGCGAACGGCTTCTTTATCGAACCGACGGCCGTATTCAACGTGACGCCGGAAATGGAGATCGCCCAAGACGAAGTCTTCGGCCCGGTCACCGTCGTCATGCCGTTCGAGGATGAAGCCGACGCGCTGCGGATCGCGAACGGCACGAAGTTTGGTCTTGCCGCCTCACTTTGGACCAACGACGTCGCGCGCGCCCATCGTGTCGCCTCGAAGTTGATCTTCGGCATGGTCTGGATCAACGAGCATCACCGGCTCGACCCCGCATCGCCCTGGGGCGGCTTTAAAAACAGCGGTACCGGCCGCGAAACGGGGATCGAATCGTTTGATGCGTTCACCGAACCGCGCGCCGTCACGGTCAATACGACGGGCGTAACGCCGGACTGGTACGGAAGCGAAACGCCGAAACGCCTTAACTAGGAGAGGTCGATCGCAGCGGGCTACTTGGTTTTGAATGTGCCTCCGGGTCGCTTCGGCGACTACATTTTTTGCACGAAGGCGGCGACGTCGTCGACGTCACGTTCGGAAAGCGGAACCGGGTAGAGTTTCGGCATCGGAGCCAGTGGGTGCTTGATCCACGCGATCGTCGCGTCGTAGTTCTTCCGGTTGTGCTCGCCGCGCAGCGATGGCCCCACACCGCCTTCGAGGCCGTTGACGCCGTGGCAGACCGAACAATTGGCGGCAAAGACGACTTTTCCGCGATCCGCATTGCCGACCACCGCGACGCTCGAGTGGGGCGATGGCGACGCGTCGATCGTCGCCTTGCCGCTACCTCCGGCGCACGCCGCTAGCGCGGCAAGCGCCGCGAATGCAATGATGCCTCGCACGCTACGCATGACCCGATCCTCGCGAAAAAGCAAACGCCGCAGCCGCCATCACACCGGCGGCGATCCATCCGAGGAAGCCCTCGGGGACGCTGCCGCTCGTGGGCATCGGCAGCACCGGCTGGGGTTCGGCGCGATGCGCCGCTACGTAGGCAACCAATGAATCGAGATCGCGCTCGCTGAGTTGAGCGGTTGAAAATTTTGGCATGTTGCCCGGACCGAGTCGCACGGCTTCGCCGACCTGCGTGACGCTGGCCCGGTTGAGCGACGGTGCCCAACTCTTGCCGCCGATCGATGCGCCCTCGGCATCGACCCCGTGACAATGCATGCAGTTCTCCCGAAAAAGTGTGCGGCCGCGCGCGGCGTCGCCGTTCGTGCCGACCGGAGGAATGGGCTCCCCGCCCGGCTGGACGGAGGTCACGTAGTCGACGATCGCGTCGATTTCGTTTTGCGGAAGTTGCGGCCCGCGATGGCCGACCTGCACCCACGGTACGGCAGCCGGCATGCGGCCGGTGCCGACCCAGAAGTCGACGTCTGCCGCGCCGACGCCGCGGATCGAGGGCGCGTTCGTCCCGCCACGCAAGTCGACGCCGTGGCACGACGCGCACTCTGCTCGGTAGGCGGTCTGTCCGTCGCGGGGGGGCGGACTGCCCAGCGCGATTACCGTCGCGAGCATCAGCGCGGGCATCATTATGCGAGTGGTCCTGGATTCTTGAACCAGCGGTTGATGAGCGCGTCGGCGGCGCGATACGCGAGCGCCCCCACGGTGCCGGTTGGATTGAAGCCCGCGTTCTGCGGAAACGCCGACGCGCCGACGACGAACACGTTATCGAAATCCCACATCTGCAGCCATTTGTTCACGACCGAGGAGTGCGGGTCGCTGCCCATGATCGCGCCGCCGTTCACGTGCGTCGTCTGATATTTCGTCGTGTCGTAGTGCGGGTCGAGTTCGGTTGGCACGAGCATCTTGTTCGCGCCGCTCGCGCGCACGATCTCGTGCACCTTTCCGCCGAGGTAACGCATCATCCGCCGGTCCTGTTCGGTAAAGTCGAACGTGAGACGCAGCAACGGCAGTCCGTAACTGTCGCGATAGGTAGGATCGAGCGTGAGGCAGTGATCCCAAGCGGCATTGCACTCACCCTGCATGACGATGTCGGCCTGTGCATCGTAGTAGCTCAGCAAGGCGTCCTTCCAAGCGGCCCCCCATTTCGGCGTCCCTTCGGGAACGCTGACCTGCTGGATCGGCCGCGCGCCGGTGTTCGCATAGATGATGGACGCGCCGCCCATAAAGCCGAGCCCGTGGTGATCGAAGTTGTCGGCGTTCAAGTCGTCGATCAGCGTGCCGTTTGCGCCCGAACCCATGAAGCGGCGCAAATGTTTTCCATCCCAGAACGAATGCGCCCCGAGAACGACTTGGTGGGTGAAGTTGCGTCCGACGACGCCCTCTCGCGTGCGCGGGTCGTATGGCCGCCCCATTTTCGAGAGCAGTAGCAACTTTGTGTTGTTGAAAGTGAACGCGTTGAGGAGAATCGCATGCGCGGGCTGTTCGTGCTGCTCGCCGCGGTCGTCGTAGTAGCGTACGGCGCGCGCACGTTTGCCGTCGTGCACGATTTCGTACACATTGGCACCATAGCGAATCTCGTAACGGCCGGTCGCCATCGCAACGGGAATGACGGTGACCGGTGCGGATGCTTTCGCGCCGACCTCGCATCCGAAGCGTTCGCAGAACCCGCAATACGTGCACGCCGCGCGCGTGATGCCGTCCGGGTTCGTATACGCTGAGGGCAGATTTGCCGACGGCTGCGGGAATGGATGGTAGCCAACCTTCCGCGACGCCTCGGACATAATCGTCGCGCTCTCGGCTTCCTTCATCGGCGGCAACGGATACTCGCGTGAGCGTTCACCCTCGAACGGATTCCCACCCGACTGCACGCCTTTACCTCTGAGGTTGCCGGCCTTGCCGGCGATGCCGCATAAGTATTCGAATTTGTCGTAGTACGGCTCCATCTCGTCGTACGTCACGCCCCAATCGGCGATCGAGAGATACTCCGGGATCGCATCCTTGCCGTAGCGCTGTTGCGTGTGCGAACGAATTTGAAAGTCGCGCGGATGGAAGCGGAACGTCTGTCCGTTCCAGTGGGTACCGGCGCCGCCGAGATTCGTACCGGGCAGGAACGAGCCGAGTTCGCGAAACGGTAGCGCGGTTTCGCGCAAATCGTGCCGCAACGTCCAGCTTTCGACCGCCGGATCTTGCATCAGGCTGTGGTCGACAGCGTATTCGAGTTCGTCGTGCGAATTCTGGAAGTTCTGCGTACCGCGCGCTTGCCCACGCTCGAGTCCGACGACGGTCTTACCCGCGCGCGTCAATTCGGCCGCCAGGATCCCGCCGGTCCAGCCGACGCCGACGGTGACCGCATCGACTTCCTTGTGAACGATCATTGGAGTCCTCGCGGTTTGACCGAGTAGGCGACATCGTAGCGATCGATCCACTTTTCGTACTGATCGCCGTACGCCATCGGATCGCCGGGAAAGCCCAGTGCGACCCAGCCTTTCGCATCAGCGTTGCCGCCGTAACGCGGATCGGAAAACAGTCCCTGCTTCACGTGTTCGAGAAAGATCGCGAAGAACGCCTTGCTCGTGAGAATCGTGAAGCCGTCGATCTTGCCGGCTTCGCAATCGCTCAAAACGCTGTCTTGCACGGTCGGGTCGAGTCCGGCAAACGTGGCGTGGTGGTTCGCTTGCGCGTACGCGTCGATCGCGGTGAGTGCGTCGCGGTACGCATCGCGCGGGGTGCGCGCGACCTGCCAACCGTGCCCGCTCGTCGATGCCTTTTGAAACGGCCCTTGCTTGTACATCCGCGCGCCCCAGCCGTAGGCGCCACCGAGGCGCCGATCGATGAACTCCGCGACGTGCAGATCGCGCGCGCCGGGCGCGCGCGCGTCGCTTGGGTAGATGCGCTCGGCCATCGCCTGCACCGCCGCGAATTCGCCGCGGGTGAGGAACGAGAGCGCCGGCGGTTGCAGTTGCGCTTCGTTGCTTGGCTTGTCCGTGCCGTCGATCTGCTGCGCGCAACCGGCGATCGCTCCGGTCGCAGACACGCTCGCGGCCGTCGTCCAGCGCAGGAAAGAGAGACGTGATTTAGGATCCGGCATCGTAGATCGCTCCATATCGGCGTTCCCGTTCGGCCCAGTCGCCGACGAGCCACAGTAAGGCGACGAACAGCGGCGAACCACCGGCGAGCCACATGACGGCCCCGGCGTTGGCTTGATCGTGCAGTGCATTCGGATTACGGGCGTAGTGTGCGTAGAGTACGTACCCGCTCACGTACAAAACAAAGCCCAAGAACGCGCTCATCGGCAACGCGAGAAAGAGCGCGAGCAGGCGGACAGGATGCGATGGGGCGTGAGGCGCGGGTGCGACGCCGAGCAGCGGCATCCAAAAGAGCAGCGCAGACCCAAGATAGAGCAAATGCTCGAACGCGTGCACCGACTCGTTTTCGAGAGCGGCTTCGTAGAGCGGCGAGAAATGCGTGCCGTAAAGCACGAGCGCAAACTGCAGCCATGCGACCGCTGGGTGCGTCAAGAAGCGAAGGACGCCCGAGCCGAGCGCGCGCGCGACAGCGGTTGCCGCGCGCGGCGGCAGCGCGGCGAGCATGATGCGCGTCGGCGCACCGAGCAACATGAGCGGCGCGGAAACGCCGACGAGGACGAGGTGCTGCAGCATGTGCCACGAGAGAGACGAGTCGGCGAATTCGTCGACGGGTCCGTAGAGGACCGCAGCGATCGAAACGAGGCCCGCAGCGAAGGCGATGGCCGCGCGCAACGGGGCGGCGCGGCCCGCGCGTAACGCGCGCGAACGGCCCCATACGTAGAGCGCGAGCGACCCGAGCAGCAGAACGGCAATCATGAGGGCGTCACCGCCTCTTCGCGGTAGCCGCCCTCCGCGGTCCGTCGCAGTTGGACGACGCGTTCCGCCTCGATGCCGTGCCGTTCGCGCCGCAGACGCAGTTCGCGGGCGATCTGCGCGGCGACGAAGCCGATCAGCACCGACCCGACCGGTACGGCGATTCGGTAGAACGTAACGAGTCCGGCGACCGAGACGTGCAGTGCAACAGCCTGTTGATCGTCGCTCGCCGCTAGCGTGAGAAAAAAGCCGGCGGCGATGAACGCGGTGCCGACGCCGACGCGCCATGGCGCGTGCGTTGCCGGAACCAGCACGTCGTGCAGGCGGTGGTCTCGGGTCAGCCAGGCGTCGATAAAGGGCCAACAATACAAGACGGCAAGAACGACGGTCGGCATAACGATGCCGGGCCAAAAGACGGCCGGAATGGGATGCCCGGCGACCGTGATATGCCACGTCGGTCCAAGCCGCAGCGCGCCATCGAGAAAGGCCGCGTACCAGTCGGGAGTCGCCGGATTGGGCACCGTCCAATCGTGATACGGCCCGAAGCGCTCGATCGGGTTGATTTCGACCGTACCCGCAAGTGCGATGAGGACCCCAACGCTGAACGCTAGCGCGGCGACGGTGCGTAGCGCATAGTCGGGCCAAAAGCGTCGACCGACGACATGCTCCGGATCGTCGACGAACTGCGTATGCTTTTGGAGCACGACCATGCCGAGATGAAGGGTCAGCAACACCGCGATCGTCACCGGCAAGAAATAGACATGGAACGTGTAGAGATGCGGCAGCAGATCGGGGCCCGGATAGCCTCCGCCGTTCAGCACGTCGGCGGCCCACCCGCCGATAAACGGAATGGAGCGTAGTACTGCATCGGTGATGCGTAAGCCCGTGCCGGCGAGCGCATCGTCGGGCAGCGAGTAACCGGTGAAGCCGGTCAGCGAAGCGACGACGAGCATCGTCAAACCGACGATCCAATTGAGCTCGCGCGGCGCGCGGTACGCTGCGGTAAAGAAGATGCGCGCCATATGCAACAGGATCGCCGCGACGAACGTAACGGCGCTCCAGTGATGCACCTGACGCATCAGGTAGCCGACCGGATCGGCGCGCGAGAGCGACGCGACCGATGCGTACGCGCCCGCCGGCGTCGCGACGTATACGAACGTGAGCCAGATACCGGTCGCGACCAGCAGCAAAAACGCGTAGAGTGCGAACTCGCCTAAGTAGAACGACCAGTGGTCTGGAAAAACTTTTGTCATGACGAACCGTACGGCGGCGTTACTGCCGAAGCGCTCGTCGAAGAAGCGCGCGCCGCGCCGCGACATCATACGGTGCGCCGCCATTCATCCGGCCCGACGGGTGCGTCGAAATCCGAGCGAGCGATCAGGTAACCTTCACCGTCGACGTCGAGCGCGAGTTGCGGAAGCGCGCGCGTCGCAGGCCCCGAGATCGGCCGCGCCGCGTCGAGTACGTCGAAGACCGATTGGTGGCACGGGCAATACAGCTGGTAATCTTGGTGCCGGTAGATCGCCACCGGACAGCCGGCGTGGGTGCAGATTTTCGAGTATGCGACGTTCCCGTGGGGCGTCCAGTCGGCGCGTTCCGGCGCCGCGCGAACCACGTCATCCTCAAGCCGCAGCAGCAAGGTTGCCGCTTCCGGCGCACCGACTCGCCCTTGCGGAAAGACCGTCTCGATCGCGCCCACGCTGAGATCCGTCGGCCGCAGAGGTACGCCGTCGGCGGTGACCAGCCGAAGTCCGGCATTCCAAATGGGCCCGCGCCGGCCGCCGCGCCTGCCGAGCGCGACAACCGGGACGATGCCCAGCACCGCCACCGCGCCGAGCGCGAACATCCACAACCGTCCGAAGACGGTGCGACGCGTCACGTCGCTTGGGAGTTCTGCGGGCGCCGTCGCCTGCGAGGTCTGGCGCGGCTCGCGCAGATCGCCCGGGGCCTTCAAACGACGAGCTTCGAGACCGGCCGCGACGGCGAATGCGAACGCCGTTGATGCGGCGAGCCACGCGACGAGCGCGGGCGACGCGTGCGACGAGGCGGCGACCGTAGCAGCAAGCGCGCCGACCAGCGCGAGCCAAAGCGCACGTCTCATCGAACGACGTAGACCGAGGCCCAAACCGCGAGCCAAACGACGAAGACGAAGTGCCAATAATACGCGATCGCCTCGACTCCGGCTTGACGCTCCGCGGTGAACGCCGGGCGACCGAGGAAGAGCGTCAGCGCCAGCAGCAGAACCGCGCCGACCAGCACGTGCGCCAGATGCGTGCCGGTGAGCACGTAAAAGAGCGTGCCGTAGGCATCGGTCGCGATTTGAAAGTTTACCTGGTGCCATTCGCGGAGCGCGATGTACGTGAAACCCAGCGCGCAGAATATGGTCAAGACGAGCATCGCGCGCGCCCGGCCGCGGTGCTTTTGAATCGCCGCGTTTTGGGCAAAGAGCATCATTATGCTTCCAAGCCCCAGCAGCGCGGTTCCGAAGGCTGCCCCGGCAGGATCCAATTGGGCTCCTAAGGGCGGCCAGTGCGCGCTTTGGCCGCGCAGGTCGTACCACGCCGCCAGCAGGCCGGCGAAGAGCATCGACTCTGAAGCCAGGAAGACCACAACGCCGAACACCAACGGGTGTGCTCGAACGGCCAGCGAGCGCATATGCACAGCCGCGTACCCGCCGAACTCGGCGGCGAAACGGACGCGGCGCTAAACGATGCGCGAGCAGACGTGGCCAGCTCTTGCGACCTCGCAATCGCATGCACTCGCCTCGAACTGGACGCTCTTCCTCATCGTCGGGTCGTGCGTAGCCGTGCTGGTATGGGGCTTGATCGTGTTCGCGCTCGTCCGCTACCGGCGCTCGGCGACGTCCGGCGCGCCGCCCCAATTCAGCAACAACTATCCGCTCGAAATCGCGTGGACCGCGATTCCGCTGGTCCTAGTCTGCGCGCTGTTCATCCACACCTATACGGTTGAATCGCGCGTCGACGCGGTCGTCGCCCGACCCGACGTCATCGTTCACGTCAATGCGTATCGATGGGGCTGGCGGTTTGTGTACACCGGCGGGCCCACCGTCGGCGGTGCTGCGTCGAGTCCCATCGGCGGTAATCCGGTGAGCGCGAAACCCGAACTGGTGCTTCCGTTCGGCGAGACGACGCGAATCGAGCTTTCTTCCGACGATGTCACGCACTCGTTTTGGGTGCCGGACTTTCTTTTCAAGCGGGACGCGATTCCCGGCCAAACGAGTGGATTCGACCTTCAACCGACGCGCACGGGAACGTTCCTTGGCCGCTGCGCGCAGTTCTGCGGACTGAACCACGCGCTGATGCAGTTCACGGTTCGCGTCGTGCCGCCGGCGGAATTCCTGCGGTGGCGTAAGGAGATCGCTCTACGATGACAGGCGAGACCGCTCCAACGGGCACGACCACGGCGGCGCGCTCGGACTTGCTCAGCTGGATGACCACGACCGATCACAAGCGCATCGGCATTCTGTATCTGGTGACGAGCCTGGTGTATTTCGCGGTGGCCGGCGCGCTCTCGATCGTAATCCGTACGCAGCTCGCACGCCCCAACGCACACATCGTCGGTCCGCACGAGTACGCGCAGCTCTTCACCCTGCACGGTACCGCGATGATCTTTTTGTTCATCGCGCCGTTTGCGCTGGGGCTTGCAAATTTCTTGATCCCGCTGCAAATCGGGGCGCCCGATATGGCGTTCCCGCGTTTGAACGCAACCTCCTATTGGTTATTTTTCTTCGGCGGGCTGGTCGTTTTCGCGGGCGCCGGCACGAACGAAGGTGCCGCCGCTGCGGGCTGGACCAGCTACGCGCCACTTTCCGAGATCAAAGTCAGCACGGGCCTGGGACAGGACATGTGGATCGTCGGCGTCTTCCTCGTGTCGGTGGCGACGATTCTCACGGCGATCAATTTCATCACGACCGTCTTCATCTACCGTGCACCCGGCATGACGATGTGGCGCATCCCGATCTTCACCTGGGAGATGGTCGCGACGTCGCTGCTCGTGTTCCTGGCCTTTCCCTCGCTCGCCGCCGACCTGCTGCTGCTGTTCGTCGACCGGCATTTCGGCGGCCACGCCTTCGATCCGGCGCACGGCGGGAGCGCAGTGCTTTGGCAGCACCTCTTCTGGTTCTTCGGACACCCCGAAGTGTACGTCCTAATCTTGCCGTACTTCGGCGTTGTTAGCGAGATCTTGCCGGTGTTCTCGCGCAAGCCGATCTTCGGTTACACGGGTCTCGTGCTCTCTGCGTTTGCCATCGCCGGCCTCTCGATGGGTGTCTGGGCGCACCACATGTTCACCACGGGATCCGTGAACAACCCGTTCTTCAGTTTCGTCTCGTTCCTGATCGCCGTGCCGACCGGCGTGAAGTTCTTCAACTGGATTGCAACGATGTGGCGCGGTTCGATTTCGTTCGAAACGCCGATGCTCTTTACGATCGGCTTTCTGATGAACTTTCTCCTCGGCGGCGTTACCGGGGTGATGATCGCTTCGCCGCCGATCGACTATCAGGCGCACGACTCGTACTTCATCGTCGCGCACTTTCACTACGTTATTGGCGGCGGTAGCCTGTTTGCAATCTTCGCCGCGCTGTTTTTTTGGTGGCCAAAGTTTTTCGGGGTTAAACTCGATGAGGTGCTCGGGCGTTGGTGCTTTTGGCTGCTATTCATTGGCTTCAACGTGACGTTTTTGCCGATGCACTGGATGGGCATCGTCGGGATGCCGCGTCGCGTTTTCACCTACGCCGACGCAGGCGCGTTGCCAATTTTGAATCTCATCGCGACTGCGGGCTCGTACCTCATGGTGGTCGGTGTCGTCGCGTTCGTCGTTAACGTGATCGTCAGTGCGCGTCGGCACGAACCGGTGGGCGACGATCCATGGGGTGCGAACTCGCTCGAGTGGGCGACTTCGTCGCCGCCGCCGGAGCATAACTTTACGCGACTGCCGCCGATCCGCAGCGAGCGGCCCGTGTACGACATGCGGCGCGCGAAGGGGGATGGATGATCGTCGGTCGGCGGCTCTTCATCTCCTCGGCGACGTTCTCCGTCGCGATTGCCGCGGCATATTGGCTCACCTCGCGCGAGATCGCCGGGACGTTTCTGCTCGGCTTCATGGCGTTCGCGCTCTCGTTCGCAGCCGGCTATATGATCGTAGCCGAAAAGGACGCCGACCTCTGGGGCGACGATGGAAACGCGACGATGGCCGATGCCGCCGACCAGGTCGTCGGTACGTACTCGATCCGCTCGCCACTGCCGTTCTGGTCGGCACTCTCGCTGACCGCCCTGGCACTTGGCCTCGTGATTTCGCCCGCGCTTGCGATCCTCGGCGGACTCGCCGCCCTCGTTCTTGGCGCTGCGTTCATCATGAACAGCCGCTAACAAGGGGGATGCCCGGCCGCGCGCAGTTGTGGATGTGCATCGCGACCACCAACGGTTGGCGCGCTTGGAATCCCGAGCTTCGTCGCCGCGAAGAAGAAGAGGTAATCTCTCCCAGACTGACGCGTTTCTTGCCCCTAGCGCCTTGCGCCGGGAGTTTTTGTTGCCTTATGATGCGGGCATGGGTGCTTTCTTCTTGGCCTTGTTTCTCGCCGGTGCGGACCCGACAGGCACGTGCGCGGATCCGAACGTTCCGACGCGCGCGATCAAGCTCGCGCCGCCGGACTCTCCCGGCGTCTACGGCACCGTCGACATTCTTGTGAGACTCGACGCGGCATCGAACGTCACGAACGTCGAGGTTGAGAGGAGCGACGAGCCGCTGATGAACGCCTTCGTCGTTTCGGCCGCGAAGCGAAGCACGTTCGCGACGCAGATCGTAAACTGCGAGCCGGTGGCGTCCGTCTATCGACTGTCGTTGAGTATGGGCCGCGACCGACCGGCCGCCTCACCGCCCAAATCCGAGACCGATCCCTTCCAGTACCTTAGCGGATCCTGGACCTGCACCGACACTCACAACGGCAATGTGTCCGCCGAAGTTTTTACGCCCGATCCCGCATCGTCAACGATCGCGCACGGAATCGGCAGCCGCACTGAGACGTTCGCAAACGTCTTGGGCGTGTGGCATCTTCGCAATGCAGACGGCACAATCGATGAGACCGCGCGGTCGTGGGCTCGGCATTGGTTCTTCCAAGGAACGGTCGCCGGAAAACCAGCCGCAACGTCCTATAGCCGCATCAATCCGAATTCGTTCGTGCGAAGTACTGACGACCCGAGCACGGCCTACGGAACGTACAGACTAGAGACGTGCACACGGGCGAAATAGCCGCCTGCACATCTCGCCTACCGTTTATTGTCTTTTCGTAAATCGGCTGCATTCGCGAAACCGCCGGCCATGTTGAAGCGCTTATCGCCAATCGCGGAATGTCGTCGTCATCGAAAACGTGGAGCGATTCGGGCGGACGGGGCCGAATGAGGAATGATGAACGAACACGATTTTGCGGGCTTCGATCACATCGACTTGCGCGTGCACGATCTTGCGGCTGCCCGGCCGCTCTACGACGCGCTGCTTCCGGCGCTGGGTCTTACGGACATCCACGAGACCGACGGCGCCATTGAATACTACGAGCCCCGGCGCATCGACGCGCCGACGCGCTTCTTTGGCTTGAATGCGTCTCCTGGTCACCGCGGCGACGCTTCCCGTCTTGCGCTTACGGCGCGGTCTGCTGCGGATGTCGATCGACTGGCTTCGATCGCCACAGCGGCGGGTGCGAAGCAGCTCGAGGGTCCGGAGATACCGTATTCCTTGGAGCAATATTATGCAGCGTTCTTCGAGGATGCAAGCGGGAACAAGCTCGAAATTTGTTATCGCCGTCGCCACCAAGACGCAGTCGAGGACGACGTGGCAATGAACGGCGATTAGCCGCGCGGGAAACGAAAAAGACGCTCCCGCGAGGAAGCGTCGTTTTCGGTTCAACGTCGAAGAGCGACGCCGATGACTACTTGGGAAGAATGACCGCGTCGATCACGTGAATCACGCCGTTGTCGGCATTGACATCGGTTGCGATGACGTTGGCTTCGTTGATTTTCACGCCGCCGTTGACGTGAATGTGAACGTCGCTGCCTTCGACGGTTGTGGCCTTGGTGAGCTTGACGACGTCAGCGGCCATGACTTTGCCCGCGACGACATGATACGTGAGGATCTTCGTGAGCTGCGGAATGTCCGCGAGCAGACCTTCGACCGTGCCGGCCGGAAGTTTTGCAAATGCTTCGTCGTTCGGCGCGAACACGGTGAACGGTCCCGGACCGCTGAGCGTGTCGGCAAGACCGGCAGCTTTGACTGCGGCAACGAGCGTGTTGAACGTGCCGGCGGAGACGGCTGTTTCTACGATATTTGACATGCGAGCCTCGTCTAGTTTCAAGTGTGAAATCGTAAACGTCGGCGCCGACGAATGACAACCCGACCATAGGACCGAGTCAAAACAGCATTCGTTCCGCTAAATCGACTCATCGATCAAAAAATAAGGTAACGTTAATACACGACGCTTGCTTCGTTTACGCCAGCGAGTTCCGGTGCCGATCGTAGAGTGCGGTGAAAGCCGGTTCGGTGAGCGGTTGCGTCGAAAAATAACCCTGCCAGTATCCGCAACCGATCGCAGCGAGCTTGTCGCGGTCGGACGCCGTCTCGACTCCTTCGGCGACGATCGTCATACCGACTTTGCTTCCCATCGTAACGACCGCTTCGACGATCGCGGCGTCATGCAGATTCGATGCGATATCGGTCACGAAGCTCCGATCGATTTTGATGATATCGATCGGCAGGCGCTTGAGATAGTGCAGCGAGGAGTATCCGGTGCCGAAGTCATCGACCGCTAAACGGACGCCGAACGTTCGCAAACGGTTCAGTCCGAGCGTCGTGCGAGGGCTCAGATCGACGAGAGCGTTTTCGGTGATTTCGAGGGTCAGAAATGTCGGGTCGAGTCCATTCATCCGACACGTCTTTTCGACCAATCCCACAAACCCGGGATCGTCAAATTGCAATGGTGAGACGTTGACGTTGACGCTAATGCGTCTGCCCGCTCGATGCCAGGCGCCGGCCGCGCGGATCGCGTCTTCGAGAATCCACGCCCCGAGCGGAACGATCAGCCGACTTTCTTCTGCGATCCTAATGTACTCTGCGGTCGTGCTTGTGAACTCCGCAGCCCGTGTCCAACGTAGGAGTGCCTCGGCAGCAATGATGTCGCCGCTCGAGACCTCAATGACGGGCTGGTAATTTAGCGAAAAACCTCCTGAGGTAAGGGACTCGCGCAGTGCGAGTTCCACACGCATGCGACGCGTCGCTTCGCGCTGTAGCTGCGGGGCGAAGAGATGGATCCGATTGCCGCCCTCGCTTTTAGCCTGATATATCGCCATATCGGCATGTTGGATGAGGACCTGCGGGTCGCGATCGTCGTGATCGATCACACTCACGCCAACGCTTGCGGTGACATGATGCTCGAGCCCGTCGATTTCGAAGGGCTTTTCTAGTGCTATCAAGATTTGGTTCGCTCGTTCGATCAATTCTGATTGATTGGCGAACTGCTCGATGACGACGATGAATTCGTCTCCGCCCGGGCGCGCGAGCATGTCGCCCGATCGCACGATCTTTCCAAGCCGTGTGGCGACCGCAATGAGAATGTCATCACCAACGCGATGACCGTAGGTGTCGTTGATGCGTTTAAAGCGGTCGATGTCGATAAAGGCAACCGCGGACTGCATCCCATCGCTAGCCGGTCGCTCGCAGGTGTGCGCCAACCGTTCTTCAAGCGCGGCCCGATTGGGAAGATTCGTTAGCGCGTCGTGCCTTGCCATATGCGCGACCAGGCGCTCCGATCGGCGTCGGTCGGAGACGTCGGTTGCGAGGACGAGTCGACATAAGCGATCCCCGAACTCAAGCGAATGCGAGGTGATCGAAACGTCGATAATGGATCCGTCGCGTTTGCGATGTTGCCATCCCTCGCTGTGCGAGATCGCGGCGGGTAAGCTGCGTAGATCGGCCTTCAGGCGCTCGCGATCGCCTTCGGGACGAATCGCCATGATGGTCATTGCCAAAAATTCTTCGCGGGTGTAGCCATAGTGCTCGCAAGCGAACTCGTTGACTTCGACAAAGCGCAGCGTCTTCAAGTCGTACACCCACATGGGTGCCGGATTTCGAAAAAAGAACAACGGGTCGGCGGCGAGCTGCGTCGTCGGTTTGGCAGCCGCACGGCGCGACCAAAATGTCGGCATGAAAAGCCGGGTAGCAAAGGTTGTGGCACGCGACGCAAATGCGGCTATCACACTCTGTCTATCGGCACGTACGTCCAAAACATCTACGGGGACGCCCCGCCGCTTACCTTACCCCTCGAGCGATAACTCGCTGCCGATCGCGCGCGCGACACAGCGGTCGTAGATGATATTCGCAAGCGCGATGTCCCAGAGTCCGATCCCAAGCGATTCGAAAAGCGTGACCTGATCGTCGCTCGTGCGGGCCGGCGATGTCCCGGCTACGACCTCCGCGAGTCGTCGCGCACGTTCCCAAGTGAATACCCCGTCCTTAACGGCCTCGGTAAGGTCGCCCGACTCGATGCGGATTTGCGCGAGATCTTCGGCGACGACGATGTCCGCTCGACGCACCGTCTCCGCATCGATCTCACGCGCCCACAGACGATTCGAGCCAGCGGCGTTGACATGCGTTCCGGGCTGAAGCCAGCCGCCTTCGAACACGGGGTCGCTGGAGCCCGTCATCGTGACCACGATATCGGCGGTTTCAATCGCTTCGCGTGCCGTCAAGGCGGCGACGACGTCGATGCCGAGTTCGTGCTGAATTTCAGATGCAAACGTCTTGCGTCGGTCTTCGTTGCGGCCGAACACAACGACGCGATCGATCGGGCGAACGGCGCAGATCGCGGCGATTTGCGTGCGCGCTTGATAGCCGGTCCCAATGACGCCAAGCGTCGTTGAATTCTCCCGCGCAAGCACCCTTGAGGCAATTCCCGATGCGGCGCCGGTGCGCAATTGGCCAAGGCGATCCGCCTCGATGATCGCAAGCCACTCGCCGGTCGCAGCGTACAAGTGCACCCAGAACTTTGCTCCGCGCTTCGCACTCGTATACGTTTTGTACCCGAGTCGGTGATCGATCGTCGCGGGAAGCATGTGGAGAATCGTTCCCGCGTCACCATCGCGCACGCGGGCACGCGGTGAATTTTGCGCGCGGCCCGCAGCAAGTTCACGACACGCATGATCCACGGCCGCGAGCGCGTCAGCCATGCTCGCCACGCTTGCGACCTGGGCTTCGGTAATGTAGCGGATCACTTACTTGACGTATTTGGCGGCGATCGCGCCCATGTCATCGCCGCCGCGTCCCGCTTCGATCGAGCGATCGAGGACGCCGGCAATCGTCGGCAGTGTGTCAAGGGTAACACCGTGCACGGCCGCCTCTTCGATCATCAGGCGAATGTCTTTGCGCGCCATCGTCATCTCAAATGCCGCGGCGAAATCACCGGCCGCCATTTTCTTGCCGCGACCCGCAATCATATTGCCGGGATTAAACGTCGAGAAGAGTTCCATCGCTTCGGGCGCTTTGATCCCAAGCGACTGCGCGAGCGCGAAGACATCCGAGAGTCCGCTTGCGATGAAAAAGAGCATCATGTTGCCGAAGAGTTTGTACGAAGCAGCCGCGTCCAAGCGATCGCCCAGATACAAGACGGTCGTTGTCATTTTCTGCAGTTGGGGTTCGAGCGAATCGAAGATCGACTTCGGACCCGATGCGAGCATGATCCCCGTGCCGTCGCGCGTATTCGCCGGACCCATGAACACCGGTGCGTGCTGGAACCTCACTCCACGCGCAGCGAGACGCTCCGCCCGCGCTTTGGTCGGCGTCGGCGCCGTCGTCGTATGATCGATAACGATCGCACCCGATTCGAGCGATCCGAGAATTTTCTCGAGCACGCCATCCACCGAGGCATCGTCGGAGAGCGAGAGGTGGATGCGTTTTGCGCCTTTCGCGGCCTCCGCCGGATCCGCAAAAGCGTGCGCGCCGTCGGCTTCGAGGGCCTTCGCTTTCTCGACGCTCCGGTTCCACACGTTCACTTCCTCGCCGAATTCGCGCTGTTTGCGCACGAAGCCGGTGCCCATCAGACCTGTTCCATACCATGCAATCATCGAGCGCTAAGACCGGAAGTCTCGACACGGGGTTTCGCCCGCTACGCGCGTCGATTTAGTTCGCTTCGTACCGCTCGTAGTCCACGACCTCGGCGAGGGGCACGCGGCTCTCCCAGCCCTCACGTTGAAGGTCCGGCTCGCGCGCGAACCCCGCCGTGTAGCCGACACACAGATACCCCACGATCGCAATGTCGCTCGGAATTCCGAGTATCGTGCGCAAGTGGCCGGGATCGATGATGCTCACCCAGCCGACTCCGAGGCCCTCGACCCGTGCAGCAAGCCAGAGATTCGCGATCGCGCAAACGGCGGAATACCGCAGCGTCTCGGGCATCGTTGCTCTGCCGAGTCCCGTGCCGCGTTCGGCATCGTCATCGCACGTCACGCAGATCCCGATCGGCGCAGAGCGGATGCCCTCAAGACGGAGCCTGCGATAAAGCTCCGCGCGATCGTCCGCATACGATGCAGCAGCATGCTCGTTTGCGGCGAGAAACGCATCGTAGATGGAGGCGCGCGTCGCCGCGTCGCGCACGACGATGAAACGCCAGGGCTGCGAGAGTCCGACCGACGGGGCGAGATGCGCCGCACCGAGGACACGAAGTAAAACCTCGGCGGCGACCGGCTCGTCGAGAAATTCCGCGCGCACGTCACGTCGTTCGCGAATCGCTCGATACACGGCAGCCCGTTCGTCCTCGGAGAAAGTATTGGTTTCCACGGTTAGAAGAATCGCTTCTGCGATGAGTGAAAACGACCCGCGCATCAGGCGCGGGTCTCCGTGCTACGCCGGTTGTTTCAGACGAAAGAGCGCGGCATTTGTTTGCGCCCACTGCGCGAACGTACGTGGAGCACGGCCCGTCAACCGCTCGACGTCGGGAGAAACTCCAGCATGGTGACCGGCGCGTACAGAACGGTAGAGTTCGACGAGGCCCCCGGCGTACCACGGTGGCACGCCCGCTTCGAGAAGCGATGCGCGGAACGCGTCTTCGGGCACATCGATAAACCGAACGCTGTGCCCCGCAACGTCGCTCAGCGTAGCGGCAAAGTCCGCGCCTGAGAGCGCTGCGGGACCGGTGATCTCATAGGTTTTCCCGGCATGGGCGGCCGGGTTTTCGGCGACTGCGAGCGCAGCCGCGGCGATGTCGGCGGTGTCGACTTGTCCCATGCTTGCGGTTCCCATTGCCTGCGGAAAGATGCCGGCGCGAATCGGATCGATAAGACCGAGGGCATTCTGCATGAAGAAGGTCGGCCGGAGGATCGTCGCTGGAATGCGCGCTGAGGCGAGATGCTGCTCGACGCGTTGGTGGAGATCGGATAAAGTCGTCCCGTCGAGTTGGGCTGCCTCCACGGAGAGTTTGATGACGTGTACGCCCGCCTTGTGGGCGGCATCGGCAATCGCGATCTCCTGATCCGCTTGCTCGGGGCTCCCGGGGGTGACCAAAAAAATGCTGGTCGTTCCCGCGAGGGCGGGGGCATACGTCGCTGGATCGCTCAGGTCGAAATCGACGCGCTCCGTCGGTGCGATCGCGAATGTCGAGCTTGCGCGGGCGAATGCCCGAACGGCGATACCCCGCTCGCGAGCGGCAGTGAGAAAGGCGGTGCCGACTTTTCCGGTCGGCGCGGTCAATGCGATGCTCATGTACTTACCCTAGGAAAGTATATGCCAAAGTGCAAGTACTTACTTGTGAGTACGCTCCTAACCACACCGGATCGCAGCATCCCCGATTTGCTCGATCCGTTATGCCCGACGCGCCAAGTGGTCGATGCAATCGGCGATAAATGGACATCGATCTTGATCATCTTTCTCGATCTGCTCGGCCCCACGCGATTCAACGAACTCGCTCGTCACGCGCAGATTTCGTTCAAGGTGCTCACGGCGGTGCTGCGCCGGCTCGAACGCGACGGATTCGTCACGCGAACCGTCGTGCCGACGCGGCCGCCCGCGGTAACGTATGCGCTCACGCCGCTCGGAATCTCGTTGCTCCCGGTGCTTGCAACCGTTCGCGTTTGGGCGGAGGCCAACGTTCCAAAGATCGCCGAGGCGCGTGTGAAGCACGACCGCAGCGCTCTGTAAAAAAGCCCGCGAGCACAGCGTGCTCGCGAGCCGGGGATGTTCGCTCTTGCTAGAGGTTAGGGGCCAGGTCGAACGACCGTATCGCTGATCAGGGTGACCGCTCCATTGACGGCGAGGAGTCGGCCGGTGATGTTTGCGGTGCTGCCGACACTGATGGACGTGAACGCGATCACGTTGCCCTGGAACGTCGAGCCGTTGAGTGTCGCAGACGAGCCCACTTCCCAGAAGATATTGCACGGGTTCACACCGCCGACGAGCGTAACCGAGCTGCCGACGTTGGCCGTAAGTGTCGACGAGGGAATCTGGAAGATGAACACGGCGTTCGGATTGCCTTGGCCGTCGAGTGTTACGTTGCCAGTGATGCTGATGGAGACGGCAGCTGCCTTGTACACGCCGGGCGTGATGACGAGGCCGCCAATGTCGCCGGGAACGGTACCCGTATTCGCGCGCCCTGCGGCGGTGTTGAATGCGGTATTTGCATCGAAATGCGCGGTCGTTGCGGGAGGCACGTTGTTATAGGTGTTCCCGCTAACATTACCCGGCGGAAAGCCTGTAATCGAAGTTCCCGGTGAGATACCGATATCACCGGTAATATTCGTCGGCGCCGGGATGCTGCTGGTATTTGTGAGGGCACTCGCAGCGAGCACGGCAAACGACGTAGCGGCACCGAGAGAGACTGCCTGATTCGGCGGCGATGCATTGGCCGCACACGATAGTGCGATCGGCGCCGGTGTCGGTGCTACCGGCGTCGGTGTCGGTGTAGGTGTAGGTGTCGGCGTCACGACGGGCGGAACCGGTGTGGGCGTCGGTGTCGGTGTAACGCCGGGGGGCAACGGTGTCGGTGTGACGCCGGGCGGGGCGGGAGTCGGTGTCCCGGTCGGGACGGCTGTCGGCACGGCGGCGTTGTACGCCGGAACCGTGCAGTTACCGCAACCGCCGCCGCCGCTGCACGATGCAAGCGATGTGAGTACGACGAGCGCGAAGAATGCCGAAATGTACGGCGATGATTTGAATATCTTCATGATCCTCACCTAGAACTTCACGCCGAGGCCGAGATACGGACCATCGTGCGTTTGACCGATCGGCGCGTTCGTCTTTGCTTGATAATGTTCTGCGCTCAAGCCGCCGTAAACGTAAACCGGTGAGTGTTTTGCTGCCAGGGTCAAGCCGATATCGTACTTCGTGATTTGATACTTCTGCTGGTACGATTTCGAATTGTTCGGGCTGGCCGCAATGTTGAGGGTGTAGGTGCCGCTCGCGTTTGGATAGTAGAACGCCGAGCCGTAGAATCCGATGCCGGGTTTGAGGTCTTGAAGCTTTTCAAGCCCAACGCCTAAGCTCGTCAGATGCGGATAGCCGTAGTTGGTCGACGTGTAGAGATAACCGACTCCGACGTAGATTTTGGGATCGGCGATGCGATACAGCAGGCGACCGTCGAGCGAACTCTGTCGCGCGAGGAAGACCGGCGTGAGCGCCGCGCCGCCGTCGATTGTCGAGAAACTCGTGTAGTGGTTGTTGATGGAATCGGTGAGGTTGTCGCTTGTGACGTACGCATTTTGGCGGTAGTCGAATTTCACGGCGAACGGTGAGTTCGCCAGAAGATATGCGCCGCTAATGATGTACGAACGACGGCACCACTCGCCGGCGGAGAACTCGTTGTAGTTCTTCGCGGCCGAGAATGCCGCTTCGATGTAGCCGTTGTACGGCGCCAGCGTCGGGATCGGCGTCGGCGATGCGGTCACGACCGGGGCCGGTGTCGGCACGGGCGTGGGGATCGCGGTCGGTACCGGCGATGGTGAGGGAGTGGGCGGAGCGATCGGCGGGTTATAGCGCACGACAACGAGGCGTCGGTCGGCGACCCACAGGACGTAAGCGCCCATCGCCTCGGAAATGACACGAACGGGAGCCAGAATAATGCCGTGATAGAGAATCGGTGGCACGTCGAGCGGACGCGGCTCGCCATTGATGATCACCTCGGCTTTGCCTAAGGTGACGGTGGCACTCGAGCCGGGCTTGGATGCCGTCATCGTTTTGCCGCCATTGGCAATCGAGACCGTGGCACCCATCTGCTCGAACATCGAGCGAAGGGGGATATAGATCTGGCCGTCCTTCACGAGGGCAGCAAGAACCCGGCCTTCTTTTAAAACATCGGGGGTCGCGTAAACGGTGTGGTCGTTATAAAGGATCGGAAATTCGCCCGAAGGAGGATTCCCGAAGTCCGCAGCTCGTGCGGCGAGCGGAGAGGCGATGGTCAGGCCGGCGACGATCGCCAGTGCCCCCACGCGTGGTGCAATAGCCAGAAATGCCGAACGAAGCCTTACTCGTAGTAAGGATTTGGATTTTAACGTAAATGTTCTTGACATTTTTCCCCACCAATTAAGGAGAAGAAGGCCTCCCCTTGCCTGGCCTCTACCCTAATTGGCTACCGTACAAACCCAATTGTCCCTCCACGTACCCTGTTTGGACTTGACCGGACTCGCCCTCGTCTAGTAAGATAGGGCGTTGGCTTCCGTCAGGAAGTCGAGCCGTTGCGTTCGCCGCGCAGTAGGCAAGAAGATCGGCGCACCCCCGCTGGGGCGCGGCTGGTCGAGGCGACGACACCCTGGGCTCGTATTTGCCCGGGCAAGATAAACCGTAGAGAGATTCTTTTGGCTGCCAAAAAGCAAACCAAGACCCGCAAGAAGCGCGAGTTTAAGAACGTCGGTTCGGGCGTCGCGCACATCCATTCGTCGTTCAACAACACGATCGTCACGATCTCCGATAACCAGGGATCCGTGATCGCGTGGGCGTCGGCCGGAAACCTTGGATTCAAGGGTTCGAAGAAGTCGACGCCGTTCGCCGCTCAGATGGCTGCTGAAGCCGTCGCGCGCAAAGCGATGGACCACGGCATGAAGTCCGCCGAAGTCTACGTCAAAGGCCCGGGCGCCGGTCGCGAAGCCGCGATCCGCTCGCTCCAAGCGACCGGACTTGAAATTACGCTCATTAAAGACGTCACGCCGATCCCCCATAACGGCTGCCGCCCGCCGAAGCGCCGCCGCGTTTAAGGGACTGAAGAGAACACTATGTCACGTTATACCGATGCCGTTTGCCGCCTGTGCCGTCGCGAAACCGCGTCCAGCAAAACCGGCGAAAAGATCAAGCTCTTTCTCAAGGGCGACCGCTGCCTGTCCAAAAAGTGTGCCGTCGAGCGCCGTGGTACGGCTCCGGGCCAGAAGACGCAAAACACCAAGGGCCGTCAGAAGATCTCCGAGTATGGCCGCCAGCTGCGTGAAAAGCAGAAGATGCGCCGTTACTATGGCGTCATCGAAGGCCAGTTCGAGAACTACTTCCGCGAAGCGCAGCGCGTGCCCGGACAGACCGGTAAGGTCTTCCTCCAACTGCTCGAACGCCGCCTCGACAACGTTGTCTATCGTCTCAATCTAGCCTCAAGCCGCGCGCAAGCGCGTCAACTCGTGACGCACCGCCACTTCCGCGTGAACGGCCGCCTTACGAACATCCCGTCGTATATTGTCAAAGCGGGCGATGTCATCACGATCGGCGAGCGCAGCCTCAAGTCGGTGATCTTCGAAGCGAACATCGAGATGGCGAAGAGCCGTCGCGCTCCGGAATGGCTCGAGTACAGCGAAACCGAGGTTTCGGGTAAAGTCGTCGCACTTCCGAGCCGCGAGCAGATCGACACCCCCGTTGACGAACAACTCATCGTCGAGTATTACAGCCGCTAATTAGCACTCGTGTTCGCTCGGCGCAGGCCGGGCGAACTCATCGCCGCTAGGCGTACGATCGTGGTTCGCGGGGCGAACGGCGGATAACGTAAGCGGCTACAAAGGATAACCAACAGCAACCATGACCGTTCTCGAAACGCCGCAGGGCGCCCAAATCGAAGTCCGCGAACGCCGCGACAACTATGCCAAGTTCGTGATCGAGCCGCTCGAACGCGGCTTCGGTATCACCCTTGGCAATGCGCTTCGCCGCATTCTGCTGAGCACGATTCCCGGCGCTGCCGTCACGTATGTCAAAATCGACGGCGTGTTGCACGAGTTCTCAACGATCCCCGGGATCGTCGAAGACACGACCGACCTGTTGCTCAACCTCAAAGGCTTGCCGATTAAGCTGAACTCGGATGAACCTAAGGTTCTGACGCTTTCGGTCAACGGTGCTCGCGAAGTCGTCGCGGGCGACATCTCGCCCGATGGCGATGTCGAGATTCTCCAGCCGAATTACCACATCGCGACGATGACGACGAAGTCGGCCAAACTTTCGATGGAAATCGGCGTTGAGAAGTACCGCGGTTACGTCACTGCCGATAAGCAGCGCAATATCGAGCACATGATCGGTCTCATCCCGATGGACTCGATCTTCTCGCCGATCCGCAAAGTGAATTTCACCGTCGACGACACGCGCGTCGGCCAGGTTGTCGACTTCGATCGTCTTACGATCGAAATCGAGACCAACGGTTCGATTACGCCGGATGAAGCGCTTTCGACGGCCGCCGAAATCATTTCGGATCAGCTCTCGCTCTTCGTCGGTTTCTCGACCGAAGAGAAGCCCGTTGCGGCGGCCCCCACAAGCGAGTGGGACGTTCCGGTCGAAACCCTCAACCTGTCGGTGCGCTCGTTCAACTGCCTCAAGCGCGCCGGTATCTCGAAGGTCTCAGAACTGCTCGACATGAGCGAAGATGAGATCATCAAGATGCGCAACTTCGGCAAGAAGTCGCTCGATGAAATCAAGCAAGTCCTCGAAGAAAGGGGTCTGTCGCTCCGCCTGTAGGTAGCGCGACAACTAAGCCATGCCGCACCAAATCGGTAATAAGCGCCTCTCCCGTACCGACGGGCACCGCAAAGCGCTGCTCCGCAACTTGGCGACCTCGTTCTTCTTGCACGAGAAGATCGAAACGACGTCGACCAAAGCAAAAGAAATCAGCAAGATCGCTGAACGCCTCATCACGCAGGCCCGCCGCGGCGACTTGCATTCACGCCGCCTCGTTGCACAGTACCTGCTCGACCCGCGCGTGGTGAAGAAGCTCGTCGAGCAGATCGCACCGGCGTATAAAGAACGCACGGGCGGCTATACGCGCATCACCAAGACGCGCGTGCGTCCGGGCGATGCCGCGGAACTCTCGATCATCGAGCTCATCAAGTAACTCGTGTCGACAATCGAAATGGGTAGCGCGCTCTGGCTTTGGTGAGTCTAACTCACCAGAGCCGCGGCTGTTCCGCGCCCCGTTTCGACCCAACACGAGTGCACCAATGATTTCAGCCCCGGAAAATTCGCGCAAACTCACGCCGATCATGCGCGAATTTATCGCCGACTCGCTAACGCCCATCGCGGCGTACCTCGCCCTGGCTACGCCGGGGCGTTCGCTTTTGCTCGAGAGCGTCGAGGGCACCGACCGTATCTCGCGCTACTCGTTCATCGGTCTTGACTATCTCGAATCGCTGACGTTGAGCGACGATCCCGATATGCTCGCAAAGATTCGTGCGTTCATCGGTGGCCACGTGCTCGACCGGAGCGACTTGCCGTTCCCCGGCGGTGCCGTGTGCATGTTCACCTACGATGCGGCTCGCGTCCTTGAGGCGATCGGGCAGAAGCCGCCGGCGGATGTGTCGTTCGCCGATGCGTTGTGCGTGATCCCCGGAACGTGGGTCGTGTTCGATCACTTTACCCATCGCACGACGCTCATCGGATTTGCTCGCGATGCCGGTGAGTTAGATGAAGTCGGTGCGCGCTTGGATCGCTACATCGAACGCTTACTGGATTCGCGCCCGACGATACCAACGTCGATCCGCGCGCTCGGCCCGGTCACGATGTCGCTGACCAAAGAGCAGTTCTTCGCGGGCGTGAAGCGCGCGAAACGAGCGATCACCGATGGCGACGTCTATCAATTGCAACTCGGCATCCGGTTCTCCGCGCCCGTCGACGGCACGCCGTTTGATTTCTATCGCCAGATTCGCGCCCGCAATCCCTCACCGTATATGTTCTTCATCGAGACTGATGGGCGCGCGATCTTTGGGGCATCGCCAGAATTCTTGGTGCGGCTCGACGGTCGGTCGGCGCGGATCCGTCCGCTCGCCGGCACACGTTCGCGCAACAGCGATCCCGCGATCGATGCGTCCGTCGCGACCGAGCTGCTTGCCAACGAAAAAGAGCGCGCCGAGCATGTGATGCTCGTTGACCTCGGTCGCAACGACCTCGGCGCCGTCTCGACGATCGGCACGGTGCGCGTCGATGAGTTGATGAAAATCGAGCGCTACAGCCACGTCATGCACATCGTCTCAAACGTCGTGAGCGAACTCCGCCCGGAGAGCGATGCACTCGATCTCTTTGCCGCCGCGTTTCCCGCCGGCACGGTGACGGGCACGCCGAAGATTCGCGCGATGCAACTGATCGACGAACTCGAACCCGTCGCGCGCGGCTTCTACGCAGGTTCCGTTGCGCACATCGATTTCGACGGCGACATGGATTCGTGTATTATCTTGCGCAGTGTTGCGGTTGTCGACGGACGCGCGTACTGGCAAGCCTCGGCCGGAATCGTCGCCGATTCCGAACCGCAAGCCGAATACGACGAGATTTTCCATAAGACCGGCATCGTGCGCGCGGTCTTAGGGTTGGACGCGTAATGCGTCTGTTGCTCGTCGATAACTACGACTCGTTTACGTACAACCTCGCACATCTTTTCGGCACGGTCGGTGCGGATGTCGACGTGATTCGGAACGACGATCCGTGTTTAGAATCCGGCGTCACCGCGCGTTACGAAGCAATCGCGATCGGCCCGGGTCCTGGTCGCCCAATCGATGCTGGGAGGACGATGGCAATCGTCCGTGAGGCAGCGGAGCGCGCGCGTCCGCTTCTCGGCGTGTGTCTCGGACATCAAGCGATCGGCGAGTCGTTCGGTGGTGAGGTCGTGCACGCACCGGCACTCATGCACGGGAAGACCTCACCGATCACGCACGACGGCAGCGGCATTTTCGCCGGTCTGCCATCGCCGTTCGATGCGACTCGGTACCACTCGCTTTGTGTCGCGCACCATCCGTTTCCGGCAGAGCTGCGCGCGACGGCCGCAAGCGACGACGGCGTGATCCAGGGACTCGCGCACCGCAAGCTTCCTATTTGGGGCGTGCAATTCCATCCGGAATCGATTCTGACGCCAGCGGGTGAGGCGATCTTTCGCAATTTTCTCGCACTCGCGCGTGAAACGGTCGACGTATGACGGAGTATCCGGCACTCTTACGCTCGGTGATCGCGGGCGAGCATCTTACCTCGGAGATGGCTGCGCTCGCGATTGGCGCGATCATGGACGAGACGATCTCGCCGACGCGCGCTGCGGCCTTGCTTGCAGCGCTTGCAGCCAAAGGCGAGACCGTGGATGAAGTTGTCGGCGCCGCGCGCGCGATGCGCGATCGCAGCGTGCGCGTCGAACACGGTCTGCCATACGTGCTCGACGTCTGCGGAACCGGCGGCGACGGGGCCGGGACGATCAATATCTCGACCGCCGTGGCGTTCGTCGTCTCCGGTGCCGGTGTACCGGTTGCAAAACACGGCAACCGCGCCGCGTCGAGCCAATGCGGCAGCGCGGATGTGCTCGAACGTTTAGGGGTCACGCTGGATCGTCCGCCCGAAGAGAGCGCGCAGATGCTGCGCGATCACAAGATCGCCTTTCTCTTCGCACAGCGCCACCATCCGGCGATGCGCGTCGTTGCGCCGATTCGCCGCGAACTTGGTGTGCGCACGATTTTTAACATTCTCGGTCCGCTTACGAACCCGGCCGGTGCGAAACGCCAGGTTGTCGGGGTCGCACACGAACGGTTCGTGCCGCTCGTCGCTGAAGCGCTGCGCGGTCTTGGCGGTGAAGCGGGAGCCGTCGTGCACGGGACGAGTGGACTCGATGAGATTGCCGGCGACTCGCCAACGAAGATCTACCAGTTCGATCGCTTGGGGACCAGGCAGTGGATGCTCGATCCGGCGCACTACGGCGTGCACGCATCGATGGAAGTTGTTCGCGGCGGTGACGTCGACTTCAATGCAAGTGCCCTTACGGCGATTTTGCGCGGTGAGCGCACGCCCCGTGCGGATCTTGTCGCGCTCAATGCGGCGTTTGCGCTCGTCATCGCCGGTGTGGCCGGCGATATCGAAGAAGGCATGGTACAGGCACGTAAGAGCATCGCGAGCGGCGCGGCAACCGCCGCACTCGATGCGCTACGCGGAAAGTTCGAGTTGCAGCCGGCATGAACGATATCCTCAAAAAGATCTACGCTGCAAAAGCCGTCGTGCTCGCGCAAGACGAAGCGCGCGAACCGATCGGCTTGCTGCGCGAGCGCGCCGCGCAGTCTCGGAGCGCACGGCGTTCGTTTCGCGGTGCGCTCGAAGGAGCTCGCGGGCCAGCGCTGATTGCAGAAATCAAGCGCGCCTCGCCGTCGGCGGGAATGATCGCGGCCGACATGGACCCGGCGAGGGTCGCAGCGGAGTACGGAGCGGCCGGGGCCGACGCGATTAGTGTCTTGACCGAGGGCGAACATTTTTTGGGCGATCTTGCCTACCTCGAGATCGCACGCGGGCACGCAAACGTCCCAATCCTCCGCAAAGATTTTCTCACCTCGGCCTATCAGGTTGCACAGGCAGCGGCATACGGAGCCGACGCCGTGCTCGCGATTGTCGCGGGACTCGATGACGCGCAACTGCATGCAATGTTGGCCGAAGCCGAGCGCCATGCGATCGACGTGCTGGTCGAAGTGCACGACGAACCGGAATTAGATCGCGCTCTTGCGCTTGGAGCGGGGATACTCGGCATCAACAACCGCAACTTACGCACGTTCGTCACGGACCTCGCCGTGAGCGAACGACTTCTGGCGAATCTCGCACGGGGCACGCTCGTCATTTCGGAGAGCGGCATTCGCGATGTCGCGGATTGCGCGCGGCTTGCCGCGGCCGGCGCGCGTGGATTCCTCATTGGGGAGACGCTCATGCGCGGTGGACCCGCGCTCATCGGTCAGATCAAGGCCTTGCCGGTGCCCGTATGAGTCGTACGCGCATCAAGATTTGCGGCATCGCGTCGGTCGAGGATGCAAAACTCGCTGTGGATGCGGGCGCGGATGCGGTGGGTATGATCTTCGCCGAGAGTCCGCGGCGCATCGATCTTGCGCAAGCGCAAGCGATCGCGGCGGCGGTTCCGGCCTGGGTGACGCCCGTTGGCGTGTTCGTCAATCCCGAACCGACGGATGTGGCGCAAGCCTTTCTCTGCGGCATCATCCCGCAGTTTAGCGGCAGTGAGATGCCTGAATTCTGTGAAAAACTGATTTCGGGCAAGCGTTACCTCAAGGTCTTTCATATCAAGCCGGGCGAGGCATACGTCGCCGAAGATTTTGCCGAACTCGATGCCTACGCGCACGCAACGTTTCTCTTCGATACGAGTGTCGGCGGAAAATCCGGCGGCACCGGCGTTGCCTTCGACTGGAGCGTCGTCCAAGCGATCAGTGCGACGCGTCCGGTGATCGTGGCGGGCGGGCTGACACCGGAAAACGTTGGCGCGTGCGTGCGAGAGGTACGCCCCTTCGGCGTCGACGTTCGCTCGGGCGTCGAGACGGACGGAAAAAAAGATGAAGCCAAAGTTCGCGCGTTCGTGCGCGCGGTGAGGGAAGCGGATGCAGAAGCCTGATGAACGCGGATACTTCGGCCGTTTTGGCGGGAAGTTCGTACCGGAAGTCCTGATCGAGGCGATCGGTCAACTCGAAGTTGCAATGAATGCGGCGTTTGCCGATCCCGCGTTCTGGGCGGAGTACGACGAAATTCTGCGCGACTATGTCGGTCGTCCCTCGCCGATCTACGCTGCCGGACGTTTGGTCGATGCGACCGCCGCACCGCTCGTATTCAAGCGAGAAGATCTCAACCATACGGGCGCCCACAAAATCAATAACACGGTAGGCCAAGCCTTGCTCGCAAAGCGCATGGGTAAGAAGCGCATCATCGCAGAGACGGGCGCGGGCCAGCACGGCGTCGCGACCGCAACGATCGGCGCAAAGCTCGGCATTCCGGTCGACGTGTACATGGGCGCGATCGACGTCGAGCGTCAAGCGAGCAACGTTTATGTGATGAAACTCCTCGGCGCCACGGTGCATGCCGTCGAGAGCGGGACGCGCACGCTCAAAGATGCCACCAACGAAGCATTTCGCGAATGGGCGGCCCGCGTCGAAGATACGTTCTATATCATCGGCAGTGTGGTCGGCGCGCATCCCTACCCGTACATGGTGCGCGAACTGCAGAAGGTCATCGGCGTCGAAGCACGCGCTCAGGTACTCGAACGCTATGGACGTTTGCCGACAGATGTCGTCGCTTGCGTCGGCGGTGGGAGCAACGCGATGGGCATCTTCGCGGGATTCGTCGACGATCCGGACGTGAAGCTGTGGGGAGTCGAAGCCGCAGGTCACGGCGTCGCATCGATCGATACCGCTGCCTCGCTGAGTGCCGGTACGGTTGGCATCTTGCACGGTTCGCGTTCGTACGTGCTGCAGACCAGCGAAGGTCAAGTTCGTGACACGCATTCGATCAGCGCCGGCCTCGATTATCCGGGAGTCGGCCCGGAGCACGCGTTTCTCAAGGACAGCGGCCGCGCGAGCTACGTCGCAGTCGACGATGATGAGGCGCTCGCCATGTACCACCAAATGGCGCGCACTGAGGGCATCGTACCGGCGCTCGAAACCGCGCACGCGATCGCGTTCGCGCGTAAGCTCGCGCAGGAACGCGGCCCGAACGGTCTGGTTCTCGTCAACTTGAGCGGGCGTGGCGATAAGGATACGCGTACGGTCGCGGCACTCGAAGCCGAGCGCGTGCCGGCGCACGCATGATCCCTGCGGACGACAAAATCGCCGCCGTGATCGATCGCTGCCGTGCGGAAAATCGCGCGGCACTGATCATGTATTTGGTTGCTGGCGATCCCGATTTGCAGACGACGGCGCTGGTCATCGACGCGATTTCGCGCGCCGGTGCCGACATCATCGAACTCGGCATTCCCTACGGCGATCCGCTGGCCGACGGACCCACGATCGCCGCTGCTGCCCATCGCGCGCTCGAACACGGGACATCGATCGACGATGCGGTGACGCTTGCGCGCGATGCCCACGCCCGCGGTTGCGCGCCGATTCTGTTTTTCACCTACGTCAATCCGATCTCGCAATACGGTCCGGAGAAATTTGCTCGGGTCGCCCGCGAAGCCGGAGCCCTGGGCGCGATCGTCCCCGACGTGCCGCTGGAAGAAATCGACGAATTCGCGCCGGCGTTGCGTGCTGAAGGCCTGGGACTTCCCCTATTGGTTGCGCCGACGACTCCCAACGTCCGCGCCGAGCAGATCGCCAAGCGGAGCGACGGATTCGTCTACGTCGTCTCGCGTTTGGGCGTAACGGGCGCTCGGCGCGAACCGGACGTCGCATGGATTTCGGCTGCAATCGAGCGCTTGCGGGACTGCGGCAAGCACCTCGCGGTCGGATTCGGTATCTCGACGCCCGAGCACGTTCGCGCGATGGCCGCAATCGCCGACGGCGTCATCGTGGGAAGCGCCTTGATCGACGCAATCGCGGGCAAGAGCGGAACGGACGCAGCGAACGCTGCGTATAGTTACGTAGCCACACTTCGCCCGGCGCTTCAGCGAGGCGCCGCCTAAGGGACTGGATAAGGAAGGAAACGCACGTTTTCCATCGCATCCGGTGGACGATTTTTCTTTCCGGAGGTTCCTACCGATGATCCATCGCCGTTTACCGGCTCTGGGTGCGCTCGCGCTGATCGGCGCGCTCGCACTCCCCGCTCTCCCGACCGCCGCACTTGCCGACGACAACACGATCGTTTTCGGCGCGGCACTCGCTGCTACCGGGCGCGATGCGCGCGAAGGCGTTCTTACCAAAGAAGGCTACGATTTCTGGAAAGATTACATCAACGCGCACGGCGGCATCAAAGTCGGCGGCAAGACGTATAAAGTCGACATCAAGTACGCCGATGACGAAACGAACCCGCAAACCGCCGCGCGTCTGATCGAGAAATTTATCGCGCAAGATCATGTGAACTTCATCCTCGGGCCGTACGGCTCGGCGGCGTCGGCGTCGGCAGCTTCGGTTGTCGAACGTCTCAAAGTTCCGATGGTCGAAGGCAACGGCTCGGCCGAGAAGATCTTTAGTCAGGGTTTCAAATACACGTTTGCCGTGCTCTCGCCCGCACGCCGTTACCTCGAAGGCATCATCGAACTCGCGCTCCATGAAAAAGTGAAGCCGAAGACCGTTGCCGTCGTCTCGGCGAACGACGCGTTCTCGATCGAAGTCGCCCAAGGAGCCTCGGAATACGCCGCGGCCCACGGCCTCAAAGTGGTCTACGACAATAAGTATCCCGCGACGACGACCGACGTCTCGGGCGTCGTAAGTGCGATCAAGGCGGCGAACCCGGATCTGATTCTGAACGGCGGCCATCTGCAAGATGCGCTGCTGCTGCAAAAAGGCTTCAAAGAACAAAACGTCAACGCCAAAGCGTTTGGATATTCGGTCGGTCCGGATACACCGGACTTCCGAAAGACGCTCGGCAAAGACGCCGACTACGTTTACGGCGGAACGCAGTGGTCGCCCACGGCAAAGTACAAGGGCGCAGCCGGTTTCATTACGGATTCCAAAGTCTATGCGGCGGAATTCGAGAAGAAGTACGGTCACGTTCCGGATTACCACAACGCCGAATCGTCGGCGACGTGCATGGCGTTCCAGTATGCCATTCAAAAAGCCGGCTCGCTCGATCCGCAGAAAGTGCGCGATGCGCTCGCAAGCCTCGATGTGCTGACGTTCTACGGGATCCTGAAATTCGATTCGCGCGGCATCAACGTGTACAAGCCGATGGCCGTGAATCAAATCCAAAAAGGCGAACTCAAGACTGTTTGGCCCACCGGCGTTCAGAATGCGAAGCCGATGTATCCCACGCCCGACTGGTCGAAACGCTAATATGAGTTTTCCCGGCCTTAGGCCGGGTTAACACCCTTACTACCGGCAAGGATTTCTTCTTCTTGGATCTTTTCTTTCAGATACTTGTGAACGGAATTCTTGCCGGCGGTATCTTTGCGGTCGTTGCCCTGGGATTTAGTTTGGTCTGGGGCATCATGAACATCATCAATTTGGCGCACGGGTCATTCCTGATGCTGGGCGCCTATGTTGCCTACGCGCTTTTTGCAAACTATCACGTGGACCCGTTCTTGAGCATCCCCGTCGCCTTCATCGTCATGTTCGTCTTCGGGTATCTGGTTCAAAAGTACATCATCAATTTTGTCGTGCGCGCGCCGATCCTGACGACGTTTTTGTTGACCTTCGGCCTCTCGTTGCTCTTGATCAACGCGGCGCTCCTCGTCTTCCACGGGGATATCAAGGGGATCGCGACCTCGTACAGCGGCGCCAACTTCTCGCTCGGAGCCGTCGTCGTTCCGTGGGTGAAGCTCTGGACGCTCGTCGCCGCTCTCGTCATCACCGCGCTCATGCAGCTTTTTCTCACCGGGACGAAAACCGGCCGAGCCATTCGCGCAACGTCGATGGATATCGGAGCCGCGCAGCTCTCGGGCGTCCGCGTCGCGCACCTGTATGCGATCGTTTTTGGACTCGGCAGCGGCCTTGCCGGTGCGGCCGGCGTGCTCGTCTCGCTGTCCTATAGCTTGCAGCCCTCGATGGGCGAGCCGTTCTTGATCAAAGCGTTCGTCGTGTGCGTGCTCGGAGGTCTCGGCAGCGTGCAAGGCGCGCTCGTCGGCGGAGTTCTCTACGGTATCCTCGAGGCGTTCGGTTCGCAGTACATCGGGACGGGCTTGCAAGACGCCGTCGCACTCGTCGTGCTGCTCATCGTGCTGATCGTTCGCCCGACGGGCATCATGGGCAAGGCGACTGCCTGATGGCCTCGACATCGACGGTCAAGGTTCTTCAAAAAGTCGGCATGGGCGGCATCACCGGTAATCGCTATGCGATTTATGTTTCGTGCGCGGTGCTCGCCGTTCTGCTCGTCGTGCCCTCGCTGCATAACGGATATATCGAAAATCTCATGCGCGGCGTTCTGATGTTCGCAACGCTGAGCCTCGGTTGGAACCTCATCGGCGGCTACACCGGTTACGTAAGTTTTGGTAACGTCGTCTTCTTCGGAGTCGGCGCGACGACGAGCGCCGTGCTGTGGCAACACTTCCAGCAACAAAATATTCTGCTCGCGATCGTCGTCGCGGCATTCGTCGCGGCGCTCATGGCGCTGGTGCTTGGCTTTCCGATCTTGCGTCTGAAGGGCCACTACTTCGGGATCGCAACGCTCGGCATCGCGCTTGCCACGCAGGAGATTATCGCGAACATCGACTGGCTCGGCGGCGGCAGCGTCACCTCGATCCGTCAAGTCGATTTTTTCAGTTCGTATTACTACGCGATGTGGGCGATTTGTGCGCTGAGCCTCGGTGCGACGTGGTTCATCGCTCGCTCGAAATTCGGGTACGCGCTCGTCGCCATTCGCGAGAACGAGGAAGCCGCGGCAATTCTCGGCGTCGATGCGACGAAGTACAAAGTGTTCGCCTGGATGATCAGCGCCATGATGGCGGCGGCCGCCGGCGCGGTCTTTGCCGGCGCCAACGGGTCGATCGATTCGCCGACGGCGTTTGCGGTTGACAACAACGTCTTTCCGATCGTCATGGCGATCCTCGGCGGCGTCGGCACGGTCGCCGGTCCGCTGGTCGGTGCATTCGTTCTCACGGCGATCAACGAGACGCTCTGGAGCCGCTTTCCCGAGATTCACACGCTGTTCTTCGGCGCGGTCATCGTGATCGTCGTGTTGTTCCTACCGCGCGGAATTCTCTGGCTGTTCGCGGTGCGCGGCGGCTTTCGCGGTTTCGTGAATTCGCTTAAGGCCTATCGCGTATGAGTTTCTTACAAGTCGAAGGCGTCGGGATGCGATTCGGCGGCCTCCAGGCCCTCGATAACGTCACGTTCGATGTTGAGAAAGGCGCCGTGCTCGGGCTCATCGGTCCCAATGGCAGCGGCAAGACGACCATGATGAACGTCATCTCCGGCGTCTACAAACCGAGCGCCGGGCGCGTGCGCTTTGCCGATAAAACGATCGCCGATGTTCCGACGCATAACGTCTGCAAACTCGGCATCGCGCGAACGTTTCAAATCGTCAAGCCGTTCGCCAGTCTGACGGTCCGTGAGAATGTCGCCGTCGGCGCGATGTACGGGCGCGAGGGCGGCAAACGCTCGACGAAGGGCTCGTTCGAACGTTCGCAAGAGCTGCTCGAGATCGTAGGCCTTGCGCGTGTGGGCGATAAAGCCGCAAGCGATCTCACGATTCCCGATCGCAAGCGGTTGGAAGTCGCAAAAGCCCTCGCGCTCGATCCGGACGTGTTACTGCTCGACGAAGTGATGGCCGGCCTTAACGCAACCGAAGTCGATGAGGCGATCGACTTGATCCGCACCGTCAACGGCCGCGGCGTTACGCTAATCATCGTCGAGCATTTGATGAAAGCGATCATGTCCGTCTGTACCTCCGTCGTCGTACTCGCCGAAGGGCGCAAGATTGCCGAAGGGCTGCCGCACGTGGTCGTTCAGTCACCGGAAGTGATCAAAGCGTACCTGGGGTCGCGCTTTGCCGAACGGCAGGCGCAACTCGAAGAGATCAAGCGCGAAGCCGATCTCGCACGTCAAGTCGAACCGGGAGCGCACGCGTGATCGCGACGAGCCAAACCCTCGCAATCGAAAATCTCAGCGCCGGATACGGTGAGACGCAAGTCCTGTGGGACGTCTCGATGCGCATCGAACCGGGCGAGACCGTTGCGCTCATCGGTTCGAACGGCGCCGGAAAATCATCGCTCCTAGCGGCAATCAGCGGGTTGATCCGCGTCTCGAGCGGCCACGTTCGTTTTGGCGATGCAGACCTCACGAATCTCGCACCCGATCGCATCGTGAGCGCGGGCGTCGTCCAGGTGCCGCAAGGCCGTCGCCTCTTCAACTCGCTGAGCGTTGAGGAGAATCTCCTTATGGGCGCGTTCTTGCGCAAGGACAAAGAAGTCAAGAGCGACGTCGAGCGGATCCTCAACCTCTTGCCGCGCATTCGCGAACGGTACGATTTCCTCGCCGGTCGACTTTCGGGAGGCGAACAGCAGCAAGTCGCAATCGCCCGGGCGCTTATGGCGCGCCCGAAGATGCTGCTGATCGACGAGATGTCGCTCGGCCTTGCGCCAGTGCTCGTCGATCAGCTGCTCGAGATTCTCAAAGCCATCCACGATTCCGGTGTCGCGATCATGATGGTCGAACAAGACGTGCAGACGGCACTTGAATTCTCCACACGCGCCTACGTTCTGGAGACGGGCCGCGTGACGATCTCCGGTCCATCGGCCGAACTCCTTGACGATCCGGAAGTGAAAAAGGCCTACCTCGGCGTCTAAGAGTTGATGAGCAAAGTAATTTTAATCACCGGCGGATCCGGCGGCATCGGTTCCGAAGTTGCCCGCCGCGCGATCGCAAACGGGGACCGCGCGGTTATCGTCGCGCGCGATAAGGAACGCCTCGAAGGCGTCGCAGAAGCCATCGGAGCGGTGGCGTATCCGTGCGACGTTTTGGATCTTCCCGCCATGACGGAAACGGTGAAGAAGATCGAGGCGGAAGTCGGCGAGATCGACGGCGTCGTTCACGCGGTGGGCAGCATCGTTCTGCGTCCGCTGCATGCCCTCTCGATCGAGGACTGGCGTGCCACACTGGAGATTAACGCAACGAGCGCATTCGTCGTTTTGAAATCGACCGTTACGACGATGATGCGCCGCCGCCGCGGGAGCTTTGTCTTTTTCTCGACCGTGGCAACGTCGATGGGCCTGACCAATCACGAAGCAATCTCGGCTGCGAAATCCGCTGTCGAAGGCTTGGTGAAGACCGCCGCAATTTCGTACGCACGTTACGGGCTTCGCTTCAACGCCGTGGCGCCCGCTCTAACGCGAACCGAGATGTCGAAGAATCTTTGGTCGAACGAGACGATGCTTAACGCATCGATTGCCATGCACCCGCTCGGCCGTATCGGCGAGGTCGCCGATATCGGCGGTGCGGTGATGTATTTTCTCTCCGATGAATCCGGTTGGACGACGGGACAGATTCTCGGCGTCGACGGTGGTCTTGGGACAGGTATGCCGGCGCCGAAAATCTGAACGGCTAACGCTTAGATCGAGGCCGCTACGCGCCGCAGATCGAACCGATGTTCGGCATCATCGGCGATATATTTGCCGATGGCGAGCGACGATGTCGCCGCGGGTGATGGCGCGTTGCGAACGTGAACGATACCCTCGGATCCTTCGAAGACAAAGTCGTCGACTAAGTTGCCGTCGATCGACATGGCTTGCGCGCGAACGCCCGCCGGTCCCGGCAAACAATCTTCCGGTTGCAATTCCGGAATGTAGCGCTGCAAGGCGCGCACGTATGCGCTACGGACCAAGTCGCGATACATTTCGCCCGCTCCGATCTTCCAATACTTTGTGGCGAGTTTGATGAAACCGGGATAGGTGATCGCATCCCAGAGTTCGCTTGGGTTGATTGTGAAGAACGAGTAGCCTTCGCGCGCGAATGCCAGCACCGCGTTTGGGCCGAGCCAGATCGAACCGTCCATACGCGGCGTAAAGTGAACGCCCAAAAACGGAAATTCCGGATCCGGAACGGGATAAATGTTCCCGCGAACGAGATGTGATTTTTCCGGTTTGAGAATCAAATAATCGCCGCGAAACGGAACGATCTTCGGGTCGGCCTGGCCGCCGGTCATCTTGCCGAGTTTATCGGAATACAATCCGCCGCACGTGATGACGGCGCGCGCTTCGACATCGCCGCTGGGCGAGCGAAGAACGGTCACACCGTTGCGGCGCTCGATGCTTGTGACCTCGCGGCCAAGAAACAGGTCGCCGTCCATCGCCTTCACGTCATCACCGTAGGTCTTCGAGACAAGACCCCAGTCGACGATTCCGGTGAGGGGTGAGACAATAGCTTTGATGCCGCGACACGACGGTTCGCGTTCTTGGATGCCGTTTGCATCGAGCATCTCGAGTCCGTCGATGCCGTTTTGGTGGCCGCGCGCCCACAGATCGTCCAGACGACCGAGTTCGCTTTCTTCGGTCGCGACAATGAGCTTCCCAACTTGTTTGTACGGGATGCCCTTCGCGCTACAGAAGTCCCACGCAAGCTTGCGGCCTTCGACGCACAACTGCGCCTTGAGCGATCCCGGCTTATAATAGATGCCGGAATGAATCACGCCCGAATTGCGGCCGGTCTGGTGTTTATTCCAGTCGGTCTCTTTTTCGACGTTCGCAAGCTTCAGATGCGGGAAGCGCTGCATGAGCTCGCGCGATGTCGCAAGGCCGACGATGCCTCCGCCGACGACGGCAATATCGTAGATCATAGCCAGAGCTCTTCTCGACGAAATTGCCACCGTCCGCTCGGGACGTCGGGGTTGGCTTACGCGACGGCGCTAAACGCGCTCGCGGGAGTATCGAACACGACCGTACGGATCGTTTCGTGGAATCGGGCGACCGTGAATCGCTCATCGGTCGAAAACGACGAGACGTCATCGCGACTGGTCACGGAGACGCCGTTGGATGAGGTGCTATGACCGCGGTAGTCGGCTTCCGTTGCTTGGACGGATTCCGTGTGCGCGACCGACGCGCGGTCGATCGTCTGAACGACTCCGGCTGCGGTCTTTGCGGTGGAACTCGTGGTGAGAACGGCCGCGTCGGTCTGAGAGAAACGAACCGTTTCTCCGCTCACGCTGCGGCTACTGTTGGTATCGACGCCGTTTGCGCCGTCGGTGTGTGAGACCGTCTTGGACGTGAAGTCGGTGATGCTCCCCCGCGCCTCAGCGATCGTATCGAGCGTCGTACCCGGTGCGAGCTTCGATACGTTATCCGTCCGCACGCCGGCGGCGATCGTATCGCTTGCGCTATCGGTCGCGCTCGTCGTTACGGTCGTGTTGCCGTCGTGATCGGGTTTCTGCGCTTTTGCTTTGTCGATGTCGACTTGGCGGCTGAATCGATCGGTCGAAACCGTTTTACGATCGTCGACCGATGCGACATCCTCGGTGATATCGATGAAGCGAACGGTGGTTTTGCCGTTCGAGGTCGTCGATGAGAGGATGCCTTCGAACGTGCGCTCGGAATTGCTGACGCTTACGGCATCCGACACGGATGTCGTCGTACCGGTCACCGAATAGTCGCCGTTCTTTTTGCGATCGACATCGCTTGTCGTCACGCTCGCTGCCGTCGTCGATGAAGCGTAGTGCGTTTCATTCGATCCGACGCCGATTTCTTTGAACGTGACGGTTTTGCCGTTTTGCGTGACCGTGCCGTCTTTGGAGACTACGAAATCGTCGCTTGCGGCGCCGACGGTTTGCGAGGCCGACGCCGTAACCGTTGTTTTTTCATCGCCGTTTCCGGTGGTTTTGCTCACGCTCTCACCGTCGCGCACGTACGCATTGGTCGTTGCATCCGTACGATCGGTGTTCACATCGATAACCGTCGGGCTTCCGCCGTTGACGCTCTTCGTGATCACCGCATGTTTGTCGGTATCCGAAACACCGACGCTCGAACCGACGGTTTGACTCGTCGCGATGACCGTGCCGTTCGGTCCGGCGACATGCGTGCCGGTGGTCCTGCTCGTCGCAAGCGACGCGCTGGTCTGGTGGATTTGAATTTTCGCATCGTACGCAACGTCGGTGACTTTGCCGTTGCCGTTTGCGTAGAGCGTATTTCCGTTTGCGTCCGTGTAGCTGTCGCGATCGGTTTTGGTCGCGGTGACGTCGCCGTTTTTGGTAGAGGTCGACGTCGAAATCGCCTTGCTCTCTTCGTGGGAGAAGCTCAGCGACGCAAATTCGCTGCCGTGCTTCCCAAACGCAAAGGCGCCGAGGTGATTGATTGCCATCCTTGAGTCTATCCTAGCGGTCCTAACGCGGACCAGGGGCGTGGGCGACACGCCTGCTTCCTCGCCTAAGACAGCTATCGGCAGTTGTGGGATCAATCACTAGTGGATTGTTGCGCGTATCACGTGACTTTTTTCAAATTCTCAGGGAGCAGGTTTTTCATGCGGACATCCCTGAGTGAGGGTCTATGCTGACCATGCCCAAGCCCTTCGTCAATGAAGTGATCCGGACGTTCGCCGACCCGGCTGACCGCGCGTCGATTGAGGCGGCGCTGATTCGTGCGCGCACGCGCTTGGGCGCGACCTATCCGCTCGTGATCGGCGGCGAGAAGATCGCGACCAAAACGACGACCCCATCGCTGAACCCCTCCCATCCAAGCGAAGTCGTCGGGCACGTGGGCGAAGCATCGCTCGAGCAGGCCGGCGAAGCGATTCGGGTCGCGACCGAACGCTTCGCGTCGTGGAAAAACGTCCCGTGGACCGAACGCGCCGAATTTCTCTTCCGCGCAGCGCAGGTCGTGCGCGAGCGCCGCGACGACTACAACGCGATCATGGTGCTGGAAGTCGGCAAGAGCTGGATCGAAGCCGACGCCGATACCGCCGAGGCAATGGACTTCCTCGAGTACTACGCGCGCGAGGCGCTGCGACTGGCAAGCCCAGCGCCGCTGATTCCCTCGCCGATGCCGGAAACAAACGAGCTCCGGTACTTGCCGCTCGGCGTTGGTGCGGTGATCCCGCCCTGGAATTTCGCCTTCGCGATCATGGCCGGGATGACGGCGGCGGCGATCGTTACCGGGAACACCGTCGTACTCAAACCCTCACCCGACGCGGCGGTCGTTGCGGCGCAGTTCGTCGATCTGATGCACGAGCTTGGGTTACCAAATGGGGTGATCAACTATGTGCCGGGGGATGGCCCGACGGTCGGCGAGTTTATCGTCACCGACCCGCGGATACGGTTCATCTCGTTCACCGGGTCAAAAACCGTGGGTCTTCGGATTAACGAGCTTGCCGCAAAGACGCCCCCGGGCCAGAAGTGGATCAAGCGGGTCGTGGCCGAGCTCGGCGGCAAGGACGCAATCATCGTCGCGGATGATGCTGATATAGAAGAAGCATCGTCCGGCGTCGTGGCCTCGGCGTTTGGCTTTGCCGGCCAGAAGTGCTCGGCTTGCTCGCGAGCGATCGTGGACGCCAAGGTCTACGACCGCTTCCTTGAAGCGGTCGTGAAGAAGGCCGAGGCCCTTATCACCGGCGACCCGGTCGAGGCCAAGACCTACATGGGCCCGGTCATCAACCAGAAAGCCGTGGACCGCATTGCTTCTTATATAGAGAGAGCGCGAAGCGAGAGCCGCCTCATCGCCGGTGGGAAGCGCCTGGAGCATGAAGGCTATTTCTTCGAGCCCACGATTTTCGCCGACGTCAATCCCAAGAGCCGGCTTGCCCAAGAGGAAGTTTTCGGCCCCGTTTTGGCCGTCATCAAGGCGGCGGACTTCGAGGATGCCTTGCGCATCGCGAACGACACCGATTACGGCCTCACGGGGGCCGTCTATTCCAAGGATCCGACCCGCCTCGATCGCGCGGCGGACGAGTTCTTCGTCGGGAATCTCTATCTGAACCGCAAGTGCACCGGGGCGCTCGTCGGAGTTCATCCATTCGGCGGGTTCAATCTCTCGGGCACCGACTCGAAGGCCGGCGGTTACGATTACCTCCTCTTTTTCGTCCAGGCAAAGGCGATCGCGCGCAAGACGGGCTAGCCTCGCAACGCCTCCGCCTCCAGCAGCGTTACATACTCGGGGAGAGTTACGAATATGAAACGCAAACGCAAGCGAATCGAACCGCCGGCAGTAGCGGTTGAGCTCGGGCGCCTGGGGCCCCCGACGAACCTGCGGCCGGCTGGCGCATTCCGGGATCGCCGCCGTACCACACGTGCCGCCCATAAGGCCGCCTTAAACAAGGCGGCCTTTGACGTTCCCGCCCTCGCGGTGGAAGTTATCCCCACCCCCGTTGTGGATAACATGCCCGCTTTGCCCCCGTAGCGGGCGTGTGGGGATGGGAAGTTCCAACCACCCACTTTTTGGGTATTTTCGAGAACCTAGGCCGAAACGCTTGACTTCGCTTGTCGGGGGTGATAAATTAGCTTCCGTTGGCTCTGACGTTTCGCTCCTACGGTGCGGTCAGTGATCCGGTCCGAAAAGGGCTTGGCGTTAGCGTCCGTTCCTTGAAAACTAAACAGTGCAGTAGCGCATAAGTCTGTGGGTCTCCGGCCCGTGTACAGATATGAAGCGCCGAAAGGCGTTTTTTACTTTGTCCACTGGTTTGAGAAATCGTTCAGTGCGTCTCGTGATACCAGCTCCACTGGTCATCGAGAAACGGCTGGACAAACAAGTTTATGACGAGGTCGGATCCTGGGGATTCGGCTCGATTGGGTTCGCACCCGATCGTTAAATCGTCAGCGATGGTTGAGAGCTTATTAAAAGCTCCATAAGTTTTTTATGGAGAGTTTGATCCTGGCTCAGGATTAACGCTGGCGGCGTGCCTAACACATGCAAGTCGAACGAGGTAGCAATACCTAGTGGCAGACGGGTGAGTAACGCGTGGTCAACCTACCTTCGAGTGGGGGATAACTAGCCGAAAGGTTAGCTAATACCGCATAAAACGTGCCGGGGCATCCCGGAACGTTAAAATGAGCAATCAGCTTGAAGACGGGACCGCGTCCCATTAGTTAGTTGGTGGGGTAACGGCCTACCAAGACTCCGATGGGTAGCTGGTTTGAGAGAGCGACCAGCCACACTGGGACTGAGAAACGGCCCAGACTCCTACGGGAGGCAGCAGTGAGGAATTTTCCGCAATGGGCGCAAGCCTGACGGAGCGACGCCGCGTGTGGGAAGAAGGCCTTCGGGTCGTAAACCACTGTCGAAGGGGAAGATA
>JBBRLI010000023.1:0-46861 GCA_038231455.1 Vulcanimicrobiales bacterium
CGATCTCCAACCATCGTGGCTCGAACGGCTTCAGACTTGAACTCGGTACTGAATGACCGACGCTGTTTTTCCAAGACATACCTCGTGAGTCGGCTCTTCGCCAACCTCCGTGAAGTGTCCGGGAAACCGGGTCAGGCTCAGCCTGATCTTGAGCGAGATGTTCTCGAGTGCGCTGAGGGTCTTGGCCTGAGTCTGCGCTCGACATATCTCGCCATGCACGTGTCTTAAAGAAAGATTCATATGGCTAACGTCCTGATCGCGTATTATAGCTCAACAGGTAACACGTACGCACTCGCACGCGCCATCGAAGAGGGCGCGCAATGTGGGGGCGCGACGACGAGATTGTGTAAGACTCGCGAGCTCGCTCCCGACGAGGCGATCGCAACAAATGAGGGATGGGGCAAGCATATCATCGCGACGCAAGACGTGCCGATTGCGACGAACGATGACCTCGAATGGGCCGACGGCTACGCATTTGGGACGCCTACCCGTTACGGAACGATTTCCGCCCAACTCAAGCAGTTTGTCGACGGCACGGGAGCGCTTTGGTTCGCGGGGGCTCTGGCGAACAAGGCTGCCACGGGTTTTTCGGGAGCGGCGACGACACATGGCGGACATGAGGGCACGATCCAAGATTTGCACAAGGTTTTCTCGCACTGGGACTGCATTATCGTTCCCCCAGGGTATACGAACCCGATTCAATTTGATCCGAGGAACGGCAATCCGTATGGCGTTTCTTTCACGGATGCGCGCGGTGGCGAAGTACCTGCGGCGATCCTTGAAGCGGCACGCTGGCAAGGAGAACGACTCGCTCGCGTGGCGTCCCTGATCGCAGATCATCGCAGTACGATTGCTGCGCCTGCTACTCGGGCGAAGGATCATGTCACGCAGTAGGTCGTCGAGTCTATGTCGTCATGGAGGCGACGAGCGGAGTTGACGATCGTCGCCTCGCGTTGATTAGAGTAAATGCCTCAAAAGAAACCGTGAATAGCCGAGGCGTCGCTTGCGCATTACTGGTTCCCATGCGACTCGGAATGCGGCTCGCAACTGGCAGAGAAACCGACGACGGCGCGAGCTTCGAGGCAGCGTACAATCGGTACGCTCGAGCGCGCTGGCATAGAAATCGCGTACATTTCTGAGTGAGCCTAGAGTATGACCGCGGCGTCAGCGCGGATGCGATCCTAGCAATCGCTGGACGGTAACGAGAAATTCCGCTCGCTCCGCCAAACCTTTCACGCGATCGCTCCGAGAGAAGCCCTCGACTGTGCGGCTATTTGTACGCCTTGTACCTGGCGGCCACTTAGGCGGCAACCTAGTATTGCATGACTGAGGACTTCGGCTCGGAGGCATTGAGAAATGATCGTAAAACCGCGGTCCCATTGGACAAGTTATTCAAATCGCCCGGCGCTTTACGAGCGCGAACATCAGAGGCCGATATGCGATCGCGTGGTCGAGTATATCGAGGAAAACTTTGCACGGCAAATCAGCCTTCGGGATGTCGCGGAGGCGATGGGGTATTCGCCATGTCACCTCACGACGACGTTTCGCCAAAAAACGGGCGTTCCGGTCACGGCATGGATCATTCAACGACGGATTGCAGAGGCACAGAGACTTTTGGGTGAAGCGAACCTTGACGTCGCTGCGACCTGCGAACTCGTGGGCTTTCGCGACCTTTGTTATTTCACGCGCCAATTCGTTCGTCACGTGGGTGTAACTCCTGGGCGATATCGAGCTTCGAGTAAGGTGCATTCTCCGGGGATAACTGCGCGCATCACGAGCGAAGAGAGATTCTATCAGTCTGCGTCGTGAGGTCAGGTCCGCTACCGGCAATGACAGGTCGGCACGAGGAGAGACTAGGTGTGAGCAAGTTTGAAACATGGGCCTCCGCATGTTGTAGTGCTCCCCACCGGTGATCTTGCTCCCGTGCAAGCTGCTGCTCTTCGTACTCGTCGACGGCTGGGCGATCGTTTGTGGTGGCGTGGTAACGAGTTTTCGCTAGCAACGTCGAATGAGGTGCTATGCGAATCAGCGAGGTCTTGCGCTCCGGCCGCCCGTGCTTCTCGTTCGAGTTTTTTCCGCCCAAGTCGGACGATGGCGCGCGGACGCTTTTTAGCACGATCGAGGCCCTGCGCCTGCTCGACCCGGCGTTCGTCTCGCTGACCTATGGCGCCGGCGGATCGACCCGCACGCGCACTGTCGATCTTGCCAAGCGCATTCAGTCGGAGATCGGCTTGACTGTGATGTCGCATATTACGTGCGCCGGGTCCTCACGCGATGAATTGCGAGCGATTTTTCGCGACCTGCGCGATGCCGGCGTCGAAAACGTCCTCGCGCTGCGCGGCGATGCGCCGAAAGACGGGTCCGTACCAACGGGCGAACTGCATTATGCGACCGACCTTGTCGGGCTGTTGCGCGAAGAGTTCGCGTTTTCAATCGGCGGCGCGTGCTACCCCGAGATGCATCCCGAGGCCCTGAATGCGGCGACGGACCTCGCGCATTTGGCGGAAAAGGTCGCTTGCGGTGCGGAGTTTCTCGTCTCGCAGTTGTTTTTCGATAACGACCGGTATTTTGCGTTCGTCGAGCGCGCGCGAGCAGCCGGTATTACCGTGCCGATCGTGCCCGGGATCATGCCCATCACCGATTACCGTCAGATCGCGCGTTTCACCGCGATGTGCGGGGCGACGATTCCCGCAAAACTGCGAGCGGCGTTGGAAGACCGCATCGATGAACCCGAAGCCGTCGCGGAACTCGGCGTCGCCTACGCCACGTTGCAATGCGTCGATCTGCTCGAGCGCGGCGCACCGGGGATTCACTTTTACACGCTGAATAAATCACCAGCGACGCGCGCCGTGGTCTCGGCGATTGCTGCGGCCGGGCGTTGGGGTCGCACCCGAACAACGTCGTAGGGAGTTTTCGTGCATCAGCTCAGCGTGGGCGGCATTTGGCGGATCTGGGATTTTGCGGATCTGCACGCGGAGCTCGGCGAGCCGATGTTTCGCGGTCCGATGAACGAAGGGCAGACCGCACCTACGAGCGTGACGGTCGTGCGCTGGAATTGCAGCACGCCCGATGGCGTGAAGCTCTGCAACGCTTTTACCGCAAACGTCATCGGTGGCGAAGCCGATCGTTGGGTGCTCATGATGCCGTGCGATCGTCATTCGCACTTCGCGCAGGCCGACCCGACCTAAACGTTTTCTCGATCCGGTCATCCAACCGGGTGCCCTCGCGCGTACCGGGGGTATGAAGCGACTTTTTGTTGCGGTCGCCATCCTGATCGGATGCCTCGCCGCCTCGCCGACTCCCACGCCGGATGCGATCGTTCGCATCCATGGGTTTGCGTTCGTGCCGAAGCGGATCGTGATCCATCCGGGAGCCCGTGTACGGTTCATCAACGATGACGGCGACGCGCACACCGCAACGGCCAAAGACAAATCGTTCGATTCGGGCGGTCTCGACACGGGCGAGTCGTGGGATCACGCGTTTTCCAAGCCCGGGACAATCCCGTATCTCTGCGCATTGCATCCACAGATGACCGGCACGATTGTCGTGACGGCGGAGGAGAAGAAGTGAAACGTCGTTCGTTCCTCGATCACGTCGCCTGGACTGGGACGGGTCTTATATGGACGCTTGGCGCCGGCGGGACGCTCGTTGCGACTGCCGAGGCTTCGCCCGGCCTTTCGTTCGTACAGATCAGCGATAGCCACATTGGCTTCAAGAAAGACGCGAACCCCGATGTCACCGGCACGCTTACGCGAACGGTCGAGGCGATCAACGCGCTTGCGAAGCAGCCGGATTTCGTGATTCACACCGGCGACATCACGCATCTTTCAAAACCGGCGGAATTCGATACGGCAAAGCAAATCCTCGGCACGCTGCGCGCGCCGCTGATGACGATTCCCGGCGAACACGACGTCATTGGCGAGGGCGCGGCGACCTACGCGAGCATGTTCGGCCATCGCGATGCGACCGAGGGTTGGTACAGTTTCGATCGCGGCGGCGCGCACTTCGTCGCGCTTGTGAACGTGTTCAATTTCGAGACGGTTGGCAAGCTCGGCGCAAAGCAGATCGCGTGGCTCGAAAAAGATCTTGCAAGTGTGAAATCTTCGACGCCGCTCGTGGTATTTGGACACGTGCCGCTCTACGCGCTCTACCCGGCGTGGGGTTGGACGACGGAAGATGGCGCGCAGGCGCTCGCCATGGTCGCGCGTTTTTCGAACGTGACGGTGCTCAACGGCCACATCCATCAGGTCTTCACGCACAGCGAAGGCAACATTCGCTTCGCAACCGCCGCTGCTACCGCATACCCGCAAGCATCCCCCGGGGCTCCGGGCGCCGCGCCCGGTCCCAAACTGGTTCCGCCCGACCAATTGCTTCACGTCTTAGGGTATCGAACGGTGAGCGTAGCGGGAAACGGAACGACATACGACGATCATCCGCTTGGGTGAGCGGTGCTCGCCGGGAGGGGCGCGATCGAAGCCGAGGATGACCGACTCGCCGACGCGTTTGCCGCATACGAGCCGGCCGCATTTGACCGCGTCTATACTCGTTACGCGGGACTGCTCGAAGTCGTCGCCGCGCGTGTCCTCGGCACGACCGCCGACGCACGCGACTGCGTCCATGATGCGCTCGCGCGCGTGTGGGAGCGGCGTCTCTATCGGCGCGAGCGGGGACCGCTGCGCGCGTTCCTTGTGGTCTGCGTGCGGAACGACGCGCTGACGCACGTGCGCGCCGATGCTCGTCATCGCACGATCGAAGCGCACGCGCTTCCCGACGCCGTTCCACAGGACGATCGCCCCGACCCGATCGATGTCGCGCGTCTGCGCCGTGCGATCGAATTGCTGCCGAGTGGACAGCGCGATGCGCTCTCGCTTGCCTATTATGCATCTCTGTCGCAAACCGAGATTGCGGAGCGGCTCCGCGTGCCGCTTGGGACGGTGAAAAGCCGCCTCGCCGCCGCCGTACGCGCGCTCGCCGATGCTCTTGTCTCACCGAGTGAGAAGAACACCTGATGCACCTTGAAGATGAGGCCGAACTCTATGCGCTGGGCATGCTCGATTCCGACGAGCGCGCGCGGGTCGAGGACCATCTGGCGAGCTGCGATGCTTGCGCGCGGCGTGTTGCGCGCGCCGAGACGGTGATCGCGAGCCTTGCCACGCTCCCTCCAATTCCGACTGCCGTTGCGAAGAGCCGGCGTTCCAACGGTATCTACGGCGCGGCAATCGCCATTGCCGCGGCGCTCTTCGCGGGGTTTGCATTCGGTCGCACGAGTGCTCCCCAGTTGTACGACGATCCGGTTCGCGCGACGTTGGTTCGCTCGCACTTTCGGCACGTCGCACTCCGTGCGATAACCAAGCCCGGCCTCGATGCAAAGGTGCTCTACGGGAACGATGGCGCATGGGTCTGGGTTGTGATCGCACAGTCCGATTGCCGCTGTACGGTTATCGGCTTCCACGGTTCTGCGGCGGTCGCGCTCGGCGAACCGAATCCGCAGGGCACGACGTCAGAGTTGTACGTTCCGAACGCCCAGCGCTTCACGCGGATCGTCCTCGCCGCACGAGGCGATAACACGACCCTTGCCGAGGCTGACCTCGCGTATTAAACCGCTGCTCCGGGCGGCGCGCGCAACCTAGTTCATCCCGCGTTCGCCTCGCGGCAACAAACGGCGCGTACGCTTTGGATGTGGCCGAATTCGACGCGTTGCTGCGCGAGGCGCTGCTCGTAACCGCGATTCTCACCCTGCCGATTCTCGTGCTTGCAACGGCCGTAGGGACGGTCGTTGCCGTGGTGCAGGCGGCAACGCAGGTGCAAGAACAAACACTCACCCTGCTCCCGAAGATCGTCGCCGTTGGGATCGCCCTTGCACTCTTTGGGAACTATGGGCTGCATCTGTGCGCAGCGCTACTTACCGATGTGCTCACGCGAATTCCCGAATTGGTCCACGGCGCATGAGTCAAACAACGCTGCTCGTGCTCGCGCGTTGCGCCGGATTCTTCTTTCGCGCGCCGGGTTTCTCGCATCCGAGCGTCCCGCCGATGCTGCGTGCGGCGCTTGCGTTGGTCTTTTCGCTGGTGTTGGCCTCGAGTCTGCGTCCACTGCCCACACTGGAGCTTGCACGCTTCTCACTTGCGCTCGTCTCTGAGGTTGCGATCGGTGCGGCGATCGGTTTTGGTGCCTCACTGCTCTACGACGGTGCGTATGCGGCGGGTCGACTACTGGATGATTATGTCGGAATCCGCGGTAGCGTTCCGACCGCAAATATTACGGCAGCATCAGGATTCGGTCGGCTCTGGTCCTCGGTTTTTCTCGCGGGATTCTTTCTTCTCGATGGTTGGGCGATCGTCGTGCAAGCATTCGCGCAAAGTCTTATCAGCGTGCCCCCCGGAACGTTGATCGCCGCGCAAGCGTGGTCGACGTACGCTTTCTCGTTACCGGCTGCAATCGTACGCGCGGCATTGATGATGGCGGCGCCCGCGGTCGTCGTCGCGGCGATCGTGCAGTTGACGCTCGGCGCGATCGCTCGCGTGGTTCCGCGCTTCTCGAGTTTCACGCTCGCCTTCCCGATCGTGTTCGCGGCAACGATCCTTGTGACAATCGCGAGCGTCCCGCTACTCGCACCGCTTGCGGCGCGTCCCTGGATGCTCGCGCCGCTTGGAGTGAAGTAGTTGGCAAGCGATGGCGGGCACAAGCAGTACGATGCGACGCAAACCAAGCGCGATCGGGCGAAACGCGAGGGCAATAGCGCGCGTTCTCAAGAGCTCGCGGGCGTTGCTGCGTTTGCCGCTGCCGCGCTAGCGCTTTTTGCGATGCTGGCCAGTATCGGGCCGGCGATTGCGAGCGGATTTGCTTTGCAACTCCACGCGCCGACCCGGACGTTACCGATCGCGTGGCTGGCGGCCGTTCTCGCGCTCGCTCTTGCGCCGCCGCTTGCGGCTGCCGGCGCGGCAACGATCGCAACGTTCGCGCAGGTCGGCGGGATGCAGCTGAGGCCGCTAAAAATCGCGGCCGACAAAATGAACCCCGTTGCCGGGTTACAACGCATGGTTGGCCCGCAAGCTGCGGTCACGGCGCTGCGGGCCATCGTTGCATTCGGCGTTGCGGTCCTTGCAGTTGCCCCGATCGTACGCGAGACGTTCACGCGCGCCGGTTCGCTTGTTTCGGTTCCGGCATTCGCCGTGCTCGCCCGGGCGAGTGCCGAATGGGCGCTTGCGGCGGTGGTCCTCGTCGGGCTGGTCTTCGCGGGCGTCGACTACGCGCTCGTGCGCAAGAAGTGGCTCAAGGATTTGAAGATGACCCATGACGAGCTCAAACGCGATACCAAAGAGAACGATGGCGATCCGCATACGCGCGCGCGGCGCAAAACGCTTCATCGCCAATTCGTCCGCGGTTCCGTCTCCCGCGTGCGCGAGGCGGCCTTTGTCATCACCAATCCGACCCATCTCGCGATCGCTCTCAAGTACGACCCGCCGCGCGTGAGCGTTCCGGAGATCGTCGTACGCGCCGCCGACGACGCAGCGGCCCACGTCCGCGCGATTGCGCGCGAGCGTGGCATCCCGATCGTCGAGAACGTTCCGCTCGCCCGCGCGCTGTATGCAACCGGCGAAGCCGGACGACCGATTGCAAACGAACATTTTGTCGCCGTCGCACAGATCATCGCCGAGCTCGCGCGTGCGGGTGTCCTCTCGTGAAGAAGAGCGCGCTCAACTCTCGACTGACCTACGCGTTCTCCGCAATCGTCCTTGCCATCGTCGCCATCCTTGTCGTGCCGCTGCCGCCGGTTCTTCTGGACCTCTTACTCGGCATCAACATCTTGGGCTCGTCGCTCGTGCTGTTGATCAGCTTACGCGTGGAAGAGCCGCTCGAATTTTCCGCCTTTGCGCCTTCGCTCTTGCTCGCAACGCTCTTCCGACTCTCGCTCGATGTCAGCGCCACACGTTTGATCTTGACCGAGGGTCATGTCGTCGGCGGGGTCGGAAGCGTCATTCCAGCGTTTGGCGCGTTCGTCGTTCGCGGCAATATCGTCGTTGGCTTGATCGTCTTTGCAATTCTTATCACGATTCAGTTTGTCGTGATCGCGACGGGTGCCCAGCGCGTAGCCGAAGTGTGCGCCCGCTTCACGCTCGATGCGATGCCGGGTAAGCAAATGGCTATCGACGCGGACGTTCACGCGGGTCTCCTCGATGCCGAAGGCGCGCGGGCAAAGCGTGCGCGCGTGCAGCGTGAGGCGGATTTTTACGCGGCGATGGACGGCGCGGGCAAGTTCGTCAAAGGCGATGCCATCGCAGCGCTCGTGATTGTCGTACTCAACCTCATTGGCGGTATCGTCGTCGGCATGGCGTACCATGGGCTTTCGCCGGTGGATGCGATCGAAACGTTTGCACTGCTCTCGATCGGCAACGCGCTGGTCACGACGCTTCCGGCATTCCTGATTTCGACAGCAATGGGGATGATGGTTACGCGTGTCGCGGGCGAAGGCGCGCTCGGCGTCGATCTTGCCATGCAACTCATCGGCCGGCCCGACGTCCTGCGTTCCGCAGCGGTGCTGATGTTGCTCTTGGGCTTCGTGCCCGCATTACCCGGCCCGGTCTTCTTCGGTTTAGGTGCGGCCGCTCTTGGCGCAGCGCAACTCGCGCACAAGCGCAACTCCGCCATGACCGCGCAACTCCTTGCCGATCGCGAACGGTCGCGGAAAAATAGCGTGCGACGGCCGGAGATGGCGCTCGCGCTCGTCGGTGTCGATGCGATCTCCATCGATTTTGGGGTCGAACTCTATCCGCTGCTGAACGCACCGAGTGCCGATGCGCTGCTCGATCGCATCGGCGATGTCCGTCGGGCGCTTGCGGCGGAGATCGGCCTGGTTATCCCCGGCGTGCGACTGCGCGACGACGGGATGCGCGATCCGCACACCTATGCGATCCGCGTGCGTGATGAGATCGTAGCCGAAGGAACGCTTCGCCTCGACGCGTTGCTCGCCGTCGCGGACCCGGCGGCACTTGATGCCCTTGTCGGAACCTCGACGCACGAACCCGTCTACGGGCTTCCGGCAAAGTGGATTGCCGTTGGTGCGCGCGATGAAGCGATGCGCGCTGGTGCGCTCACCTTCGATGCGATTTCAATCGTTGGTTCGCATCTTTCCGATGTCGTTCGCCGTCACGCCGCATCGCTGCTCGGGCGCCAGGAGTTCCACACGCTCGTCGAACATCTGCGCGCGACGGTCCCCTCGCTTGTAAAAGATCTCGGATCGGATTTGCTCCCGATCGCAACGGCGCATCGTGCGTTCGTGTATCTGCTACGAGAAGGGGCGTGGCCGCGCGATCCGATCGCCGTGCTCGAAGCGATGCTCGATGCCGCCGCGACGACCCGCGAACCGCGCGAACTTGCCGAGGCGGCACGCCGCGCGATCGTGCCGCAGCAATTTCGTCGCGAGGGCCTTCGCACGATCGCCCCACTCATCTTCGACCCCGTTTTTGAAGCGGAACTTGCGCGCATGTGGAGTCCATCCGGCGGACTTGCGCCCGACCCCTCAACTGCGCTGCACGTGCGCGGCTGCGTCGAGAATTACCTTGCCAAGCCGATCGACGTCGCGCATGCGATTGTTTGCACCGCTGCGCTGCGGCCGATGCTCAGCGACTTTTTTGAAAAAACCGGACTAACGATTGCCGTGTACGCGTATAACGAACTTCCCGCGCAAATGGAGTTGCGGGCAGCCGGAGTGATCGCACAGAAAAAAGAGACCGTGGCGCTCTCCCGCCTCGCATCCGCAAGTGGCTCCTTATCCTAGAACGATCCAGTTCACAATTTTGGCGGTCGTGCCGTTGCTGTAGGTAAGCGTTCCGTTACCGGATGTGTCGAGCGTGAATGTGGCAACCGACTTGCCGGTATCTGTTTGCAAGATCGTTCCACTGGCCGCCGAAACCGTGACGGTCGCATCTGCGGCCGCGTCGGCTAAGGTCAAGCTGTTGGCCGTAAACGCACCGTCGAAGAGACTGTCTGTAACGGTTCCGCTGAAGATAGCTCCGCCGTTCGAGGGGGCGCCTACGATCACCCAATTCTCGGTAGCCATTGCGAGGCTAAGGGTCCCAGCGGGCGCGGTATATGACGAAACCCGCCCGACGATCGAAGAGGTGACCCATGGTGCCCCGAGCCGTGAGATGGGCGAAAGAGTAAAATTCAGCGTTGCTCCAACGTCCTGTACTAGTGCGCTCAAATGGGTTACGTCGGCGGCAGTGCACGAAATCGACGGATTGGGTGCCGTGCACGACACGCCCGCAGACGCGACGTTCGCAGACGTTGAACTCGGTGCGTCCGATGCGAGAACCATTGTACCAGCGGAACCGCCGGTCGTGGCTGCGATTGTCTGGTAGTCAACGATCGTTCCGTCGAGCGATCGATACGTCACCGTTCCGGTGATCGAAGCAGTCGTGGACGATGTTGCGAGAATGTCGGAATACGAATCTCGGGCCAGCTGGATGCAAGCGGTATCGTAGAACCATCGGATCGAGAGCTGCTTCTCGGTTGCGCTCACCGCGATGACGGCCGACTCGACTCCGCGCGAACAAGATGAGTACGTAAAGGCCGAGCGTTCTCGTATCCCTTTTGTAATGCGGGCAGTGCCCCCGCGAGCGCCCGCCATTACGGCGCGTGCCGCAGTTTGAATCGAATTCTGATCGACAACAATGCCGCGCGACGCTTGAGCGGCATTTCCGATTACGCGGAGCGTTTCGCTTGCGATGTACCGCTGCGTTGCAATCGATTGAATCGCGGCGACCGTTGGCGTCGCGATCGGCGTGCTCACCGGTGAACTCCCGCCGCCACCGCCACACGCAGACACGCAGAGCGTCGCGATAAAAAGAAGTCCCGTCTTCTTCAAAATGCACTTCCTTACAACCGTAGGCTTTATCAAGAAGATCCGTATTTACCTCGGTCGTAACGAGCGGTGCCTGCTTGCGCTCCGTTGGTTAGATGGCAACGCAATCGGGGCAACGCCCGGTAATCGTCAGCGCGATGTCGACACCGGTATACCGGCACGCGCCCGCGATCGTCGATGCGATTGAGGCGACTTCGGGTGCCTGCACGTTGAGGATCGTGCCGCGCTTCTCACACACGAAGTGTCGGATCTGCTACCGATCGCGACGGCAATTGCGCACGGCGGGAGTAATCGGATCGCTCGTTTCTTCGCTACCCGAGAAGATTATAATGTACGACTTGGGCTCCCGAGCCATTACCGTATGTTATCGTCCCGCTTCCGGTCGAGTAAAGGGTGAACGTTGCGACGGTTTTGCCGGTTGATGTTTGTGTGATCGTCCCGTTTATGATGCCGCCTAGGGATGTTGCGACCGTTGCCGTCGCGTCGGCCGAGGTATCGGCAAGCGAAAAGTTCGTCGAAATCAGCGTGCCATCTGCGGTGTAGACAAATGTTCCGCTGAAACTGGACCGGTCGGTAGGTGACGCGCCGACGAGGCTCCAGGCGGGCAGATTTCCCGGTAGGATGCTCAAGCTTCCAGCGGCTCCGGTGAACGCCGCCGCCGTCCCGCTGATGGGAACGGTGACCGTGGGGGCTGCAGTACGCGAACTAAGAGACGAAACCGTCACGTCGAGCGCGGCGCCGATGTCCGCAGGAAGCGCCGTCAAACGGATGACGTTCGCACCGCCGCACGAAATTGAAGTCGACGAAATAACGCACGAAACCCCAGAAGAACTCGTCTTTGGCGACGTCGAACTTGCGGCTTCGGAAGATGTCAACGTGAAGTTGCTGTTGGAACCTCCGGTGCTTGAAACGACAAACGCCAGCGTCTGATAATCGTAGACGTCTCCGCCGAGTAAGGTAGAGGTTTGTGTTTCAGTAATCGATGCGCTTAAGGCTGAAGTTGCGATGATGTCGATGACCGAATCTTGGAAGAGCTGCGTGCAGGCCGTGTCGTAAAACGTTCGCCCGTAGACTTGAACTTCCGTGCTACTCACAGTAACGGTCGCGCTTTCGGCGCGGTTCGCACATGCGGAATACGAAACGGCTGATGCGCTCCGTGTCCCGTGAGGAATGCGCGAGGCGCCTTCGTGCCAGCCGGACATTGCGGTGCGTGCTCCGCTTTGCACCGAACGCCCGAGACTTGCGACACCAGTGTATCGAGCGCCGAATCCAAATGCTGTCTCCGACAAGCTGGCGACGGCGAGCATTTCGCTTGCAACCGAACGTTGTGTTGAGACAGATTGAATGGGAACAGCGGTCGGCGTAGGTGATGGGACCGGCATCGTACTCGGCGAACTTCCGCCACCGCCGCCGCACGCGGTTAACAAGCAGGTAATAAAAAGAAGTCCCGTCTTCTTCAATGTCCGCTCCTTTACAAGCCCATTACTGTTTCAGAGGGGAGAAGGCACTTCCCGCGTGTTTTCGGTTTCGAGCGGGGTTAAAGAGCAACGCAATCTGGGCAGCGCCCCGTGATCGTCAGCGCGGTATCGACACCGGTATACCGGTACGCACCGGCGATCGTCGATGCGATCGAGGCGACTTCGGGTGCCTGCACGTTCAGGATCGTGCCGCACTTCTCGCACACTAGGTGATGGTGTTTATCGAGCGCTGCTTCATAGCGCGCCGCGGACCCCGCGTGCGAGAACATTTGCACGAGCCCGATTCCGCGCAGAATATCGAGCGTGCGGTAGATCGTTCCCAGGCTTACGCCGGGTAAGTTCGCGCGCACGCGCTCGTGGATCGTTTCTGCCGTGAGGTGCGAGCCGTCTTCGAGGGCGCGCAAGATTGCCGCACGCTGCTTCGTGAGGCGGTAGCGTGTTTGCAGGAGTCCTGCATCAACACCCTTAGCGTCCATTCGCCTTCCTCCGACTCCCACTTGACCGACCGAGGATCGTTTGACGGGGGATAGCCAGCCTGCTACAATGCGTTAGTTTCCCCCTTCCCGAAGTTGCATGCATGTGGAATAGGCTCAAAACGCCCCTCAAGGCGCTACTCGTTGTCGCCATTGTGGCGCTTTGCGTCTGGTCGATCACCCCGATCGGTCAGAAGGTAAAACTCGGACTCGACCTGCAAGGCGGTTCGCGTCTTTTACTGCAGCTCCAGACCTCGCCCGAGGTTCCGAAGATTACTGCGGACATTCAGGGGCAAGTCGAGGACGTCGTTCAGCGACGCGTCAACGGCTTAGGTGTCTCCGAGCCGATCATCTCGCGCGTTGGCAGCGACCGGCTCCTCGTGGAACTTGCAGGTCTCAAGAATTCCGATGAAGCCGAGCGCCTCCTTAAAGAGGCAGCGGTTCTCGAGTTCAAGATCATGCCGGAGAAAATCCAGCAAAAAGCGGCGGTCGATTTGAAATATGCCGCCGATCCGAATGGCGCGTATAAAGATTCCGGTCCGGTCGTCTATACCGGCGCCGAGTTGAAGGCCGCCCAGCCGAGCTTCGGCCCGACCGGTCAGCCGATCATCACGTTCCAAACGAAAGACCCGAAGAAATTCGGCGAGCTGACGAGCAAGAACATCGGCCACTGGCTGGCGGTGTTCCTCGATAAGAAGCTCATTAATGATGCCATCATCGAATCGACAATCACGAGCGACGGTCAAACCACCGGCAGCTTCACCGAAGAAGACGTCATTCGAATTGCGACCGAGCTGAACGCGGGCGCCCTGCCCGTCTCGCTCAAGATCATCGAGAATTCGTCCGTCGGCCCGACGCTTGGCGCAATCGACTTACAAAAGTCCATGGTCGCATCGGCGATCGGTCTTGCCCTCGTGCTCATCTTCATGGTCGTCGTCTATCGTTTGCCGGGTTTGCTCGCCGATTTCGCGCTGATCATTTACGTGCTCATGCTCCTTGGCTTGCTTGCGATTAACCACGCCGTGCTGACGCTGCCGGGGATCGCGGGCTTTGTGCTCTCGATCGGTATGGCGGTCGATGCCAACGTCCTGATCTTCGAACGCATGAAAGAAGAAATCTGGGCCGGCAAATCGCTGCGGACCGCGGTGAAGACGGGCTTTGCTCGCGCGTTTACGTCAGTCTTCGACTCGCACTTCACGACGATCGTCGGTGCGGGCGTGTTGTTCTTACTCGGAACCGGCACGGTTAAAGGCTTTGCGTACACGCTCTTCTGGGGAACCGTGTTTTCGCTCGTCACCGCCGTGTTCATCACGCGCTTCTTCACGGACGTGGTCGTCGATAACGATCTGGTCACGGATACGAAAGCGTACGGAGCCTAAGCCATGTTCTTTCGTCGCCTCAATTGGAACGTTGTCGGCTGGCTAAAAACCGTCTCGCTCGTCTCGACGATTCTCATCGCGCTCGGTATCGCGATGATGGTCTACAACATGTTCACGATCCATCAACCGCTCAAGCTCGGTCTCTCCTTCACCGGCGGCACCGACGTGACGGTGAAGTTCAAGAACAGCGTTACGCCCGATCAGATTCGCGCGGCACTCGCGCCGCTCGGCGTGAACGACGCGACCGTCACGACGATCGCCAAAACCGGCGACACCGGGACCGAGCGTTATTCGATCGGCACGCAGCACGATTTCGGCGATAGCGCTCCGCAGCTGTGGTCGGCACTCAATTCCGTTGCACCCGTCGACCGCGATCAGTCGCAAGTCGAGGCCGTCGGCCCCTCGCTCTCGCATGAGTATCTGATCAAGGCGCTCGAAGCGCTCGTGATCGCGATCGTCATCCAGTTCGTGTACATTGCCTTCCGCTTTGGGTGGAATGTTAACTTCGGCTACGTGACCGTGATCGCGCTCGTTCGCGATTCGCTGATGATGATCGGGATCTACGCGCTCGCGCAGAAGCGTGTCGACGACGCGTTCCTGGCTGCCGTGCTGACCGTCATCGGGTACTCGGTCATGGATACGATCGTCATCCTCGATCGTATTCGCGAGAATACGAAGCTGATGGCGACTGAAGCTTACGATACGATCGTCAACACCTCGATTCTTCAAACGATGACGCGCTCGGTGAACACCCTTGCCACCGTCGTCGTGACGCTCGTTGCCTTGCTCGCGCTCGGCGGCGCGTCGCTGCAGAACTTCGCGTTTGCGCTGCTCGTGGGCATTTGCTCGGGCGGCTACCACTCGATTTTCTTCTCGGCTCCGCTCGTCGCGCAGTTCCAACGCAACAACGCGAAAAAAGAACTCGAACGCCGCGAAGAAGCGCGCACGACCGGTGCACGCACGGTCGCCGAAGCACGACTTGCCGGCAAGACACCCGCCGAACGCGACGCGATTGCGGCCGCCCGCCGCGAGCGTCGCGAACGCGAACGCCGCGACGTCGTTCGCTCGACGCAGGCGCCGACGCGGTATAAGAAGCGTCGTCCCGAACGTGGCACCGGTGCGATCGGCACGGCCGAACCCGAGCTCGATCTTGACGAGCAGCACGATCACGACATCGAGCACTCGGAAATGCACGGTCAGGAAATCGATCCGCTCGACGCGCAGGCCTTGGGTCACCATGACTCTGCCTACGAAATGGGCCACGAAGAGATCGTCTTGAATCTCGAACCGCTCGACGAACACGAGCATGCCGCGCCTCCGGCACCGGATGTCCATCCAAAAACCGAGCCGCACGACAAGTAAGAACCTCCCGCCTCCGACTCCGTCGGAGGCGGCTTTCGATGCGCTGCTCGCATCGTTTGAGGATCCGCGCCCGCCGGTCCGGCAAAAGCCGCCGGGCGAAGATCTCGAACCGGTGAAGTCGTTTCTCGCCGAACTCTACGCGCGGCGCGATGAGTTTCTCGACGGCGATCGCTATCGGACGATCGGCGATGCGAGCGAATTTTTCACGAAGGTCGCCGGCGTCTCGTTCGAAGGCCGTCAGGATGTGCTCGGTGGGATGCGCGCGGGCGAGCCGCTTGACCTCGTGCGCCAGCCGGAGAACCCGCACGACGTAAACGCGGTCGCTGTCTACTACGGCACGCTCCACGTCGGTTACATCAAGAAAGAAATCGCCCGCCGCATTGCGCCGAATATCGACGGCGGTGAACGCTACCGCGCAAGCGTTACGGACGTAACGGGCGGCGGCACGCGGCACTGGGGCATCAATATTCTCGTGCACCGCGAACGCACGCGAGCCGCGTCGACGCGCGTGCGCGACGAAGGCGTTCCGGCAACACGCGATGACATACGTGCCGCGCTAATCGGCGAGCGTCTCCCGCGCGACGCGCAACTCGCCGTACTCGAACGAATCGATGCAGGGAGTAATACGCTGGCGATCCTCGGTACCGGCCGCGGGAAGTCGTTTTGTTTTCAGTATCCCGCCGCAGTCCGCGCGCTCGAACGCAGCGAGAAGACGATCGTCCTCTATCCGCTGCGGGCCCTTGCAAACGACCAGTACGAAGCACTGCAGCGGCGACTTGGCCCGCTCGGACTGCGCATCTTCCGAGCGAACGGTGCGATCGATGAGAACGAACGTGCTGACCTCATGGATGCGCTCGAAAGCGGTGCGTGGGATATCGTCTGCGCGACGCCCGAGTTCTTGCAGTATCATCTCGACCGCTTTCGTAGCGAGGAGAGCCGTCCGAGCCTCGTCGTCGTCGATGAGGCCCACCATCTCGACGATGCCAAACGCCGCCCCGCGTACGGGAAGATCGGCGATGCACTGGCCGCGCTTGGCAATCCCCAAGTTCTCGCACTCACGGCAACCGCCGACGATGAGGTCTTTGAGAAAATTCGCAGCTCGATGAACATCGATGCATGGGTGATCGATCCGACGGTTCGTGAAAATCTAAGCGTAGTTGATGCGCGCGGAGTGAAAGACAAACTTGCCTATATCGACGAGCGGTTACGCGGCGGCGGAAAGGCGATCGTGTACTGCAATTCGCGCACCGAGGCGACGAAGCTTGCGGAGAAATTGCGCGCACGCAACGGCGATACGGTGGCGTTCTATCATGCCGGTCTTGGAATTCCGGAACGGGCGCAGGTTGAAACGCTTTTTCGCGAAGGCGCGCTCTCGACCGTCGTTGCGACGTCTGCGTTTGGCGAGGGGATCGATTTGCCAGACGTGCGGCATGTTTTTCTGTACCATCTCAATTTCAATTTTACGGAATTCAATCAGCAGGCCGGGCGTGCGGGACGCGATGGCGGCTCCTCCGAGATCCACTTGCTCTTCGGCGAAAGCGATCGCCGCATCAACGATTACATCATCGCAAAGTCCGCGCCGACCATCGCGACGCTACGTGCACTCTATCGCGCGATGAAGGGCCTGACAACGGACGATACCCTGCGCATGGCCTATACGGATATCGCGGCGACCCTCGAAATGGATATGGTTGACGGCTCGACGGTCGGGACGGCCGTACGCATCTTCGATGATGCGGATATCGTCCAGGTTGGTACCGACGATGACGGTCGCTTCGTGCGCTTTATCGAGGTGAAAGAAAAGCTCGATCTGACGCGAAACGCGCGTTATGCCGAAGGCGAAGCCGACCGCGAGAGCTTCGAGCAGTTCTGTTCGCTGGTACTCACGGCAAAACCCGAGGTGCTCGAGTCGGTGATCAATCGCCCGATTTATCCCGCACGCGTCGCGCTGATGCGCTAAGTCTTAGAGCTTGCGCAAGTAGCGGAAGGCAAAATAGCTCGCCACGAGCACGGGGCCGATCTCGGCGCCGACGCCGATCGCGATGACCGCATTTTTTGGGAGACTCGCCGCAAGACCGCGGATCGCACCGGCAAACGAGAACATCGCGATTGCCGCAACGATCATGCACTTGCCCGCGTAGGCATTCGCATCGAACCAGATCGCGCGGCTACTTAGCGTCTTTGGCGTGCGAAAGCCGTAAACAGCGTTGGGCGGTACTTTGCGAATGGCAAGCGGCAGCGCGACGATCAAAACCAAGAATGAGAGCGTCGCGATCGAGCCTGCAAGAAACGCCGTGAAGGTCACTTGGCGGTAGCCGTTTGTTTTGCGCCCGGACCGATGTACTTATTGAGCCAGTCGACCATCTCGGCAAGCGTCGTCTCGACGGACTCGCGGCCGAGATATCCGTGCGCTTCGTCGGGCAACATCACCAAGCGCGCGGTGCCGCCGTTGCCCTGGATTGCCGCGTACATCCGTTCCGACTGAATCGGGAACGTGCCCGTGTTGTCGTCTTTCATCCCGTGGATCATCAGCATCGGATCTTTAATCGCGTTGGCATACGTGAAGGGCGACATCTTGGTGTAGAGGTCGGTCGCCTCCCAATAGCTGCGCCGCTCGCTTTGGAACCCAAACGGCGTGAGCGTGCGATTGTAGGCGCCGCTGCGCGCGATGCCCGCTTTGAAGATGCGCGTGTGCGCGAGCAAGTTTGCCGTCATGAATGCGCCGTAGCTATGGCCGCCAACGGCCACGCGGTTCGGATCGGTTACGCCCATTTCGACGGCCTTGTCCACGGCAGCTTTCGCGCCGGCGACCAGCTGCTCGACGTACGTGTCGTTCACCGTTGCCGGATCGCCGACGATCGGAATCGCCGCATTATCGAGCACGGCATATCCGGCCAGCGCCATGAGGATCTCCGATGCGTTGCCGCCGACCGTCGTGAACGTCTGCGTGTTGTTCGTATTCTGGCTAGCGACGCTGCGATCGATGAATTCCGCGGGGTACGCCCACACGAACGTCGGCAGTTTCTGCCCGGGCTGATAGTTGGGCGGAAGATAGAGCGTAAACGAAAGGTCGACGCCGTCGGGACGCTTGTACGAGACGACTTTGCGTTGAACGGCGCGCATCTGCGGCGTAGGATCGACAAAATGCGTGATCGCGCTGGCCTCTGCGTTTCCGGTGCGCACGTAGAGATTTGGCACCATCGTGGGCGATTGACGCTGTGTGAGCATCTTGGTTCCGTGCGCGTCAAGAAGCGCATACGGGACTTCGAGTGGATCGAGTGCCGAGACGAAGATGCGCTCTTTTTTCATTGTCGTGAGATCGAAGCGATCGACGAACGGCCGCCGGCCGTCGGGACCGAATCCGGCTCCCGCAAGAAAGAGCGTGTTGCCGTCATGCGCGATGACGGCTTCGCCGTTTGCAGCAGAGACGGTGAGTGGCGTGCCGGGATCGCCATAGCGATCGCCATCGCGCAGCGAGCCGAGCTGAACTTCGCTGCCCGGCGTACGCGAATCGATGAGTGTCGTCGTCGTCAGTCGTGTCGTGCGGTCGTAGGAACGAACGATCGCGCGTGGATCGCCCTGGAGCCACGTGATGTCGCGCGCGCGGTTGACGATGGAATCGAGTTCGTGCGAGGTGCCGGTGAACGGCGCATCGAGCGCGACGATGCGATCGCGGTGCGCGGCGACCGTTTTCGGATCGCCGCCGTCGAGCGCTTCAAACCACGTAAGCGTCGCGGGTGCGCTGTTTGCCCACGTTACATCGCGCGGTGTCGTCGGCACACCGTCGGTCGGCAGATGGTCTTCGAGCGGCTCGTCGACGATTGTCTTCACCGCTCGGCCGGCACGATCGATGACCGCGATCTTCGTCGGGAAGCGGTCGTACGGAAAAAGATACGAAAACGGGCGATGCAACGTCTCGGTGAGAATGTACGCGCCGCTGGGCGACACCAATGCGCTTGTGATCTCCGCCGCATTTCCGAGCGGCGTCACCGTGCCGCTGGCGATGGCGACGGCTGCGAGTTGCGATGTGCCGTAGTATTCGAAGAGATCTTCGTCGTGCGGGTTGGCGAGGAGATCTTCGTACGTGACGATGGCGCCGGCTTTGCCGCTGGTCTCTTGCACGACGGGGCCGATCGGGGTGAGCGCTTCGCGGGGCTCGCGCAAGCGCTTCGGCGGCACTTCTTTGATTAAAAGCGATTTACTATCGGGCATCCACGCGATCGGCGAACCGAAAACGCCGTTGAGGTGAACGCCGCCGATTTTTTGCGGTTTTGCAGCGCCCGTCGCTACGACGTAAAGATCGATCGACGATGCGGTCGCATTTGAAAACGCAACGTGCCTGCCATCCGGGCTCCAGCGAACGGAGGTGATGTGCGCGTTTGGCGGCAGCGCGACGGTCGTCGTCCCTCCGCCCGCCACCGACTGGAACGCAAGCGAGGTGTAGGCGCTTTGATGGTGGATGCCGTCGTTTTTCGGATCGATCCGGATGCCGGCCAGCCGCAGCATGGGCTTCGCGAGATCCGCGACGGGCGGGTAGCGCAGCGGGACGAGAATCGCGATTGCGTCTTTGGTGGGACTGAGCGAGGTCACCGGCAGTGGCGGCGCCTTGAGGATGTCCTCAATTGCCGAGGGCGGTTGGCGGTACCGAACCGCGTCGGCAAGCGCCGGCGGTGCGACGATCGCAGCGGTAAGAAAAAAAGCAAAGCCCGTACGAAGCGCGTTCATTGGAAACGCGTTCCGCTTGATGCCCTCGGGTCCTTTGCCTAGTGGGCCAGCTAGCGGAGGGCCTTTGCTTGCGCGTTTCGGCCGAGTCGCTTGGTGATGGTCTCCGGAAAGAGTCGCGCGGCGATGTCGATCTTTTTTGCATCGCTGCCGATGAGCACGCGATTCTTGTTCTTGCGAATTCCACGCAGGATCTCGGCCGCCGCGACCTCCGGTGTGGTGGTGAGGAAGCTCTCTTCGAAACGCGCGGTCATCTTCGCGGCGCGTTCCGGGTCAACCGAGGTTGCCACGCGAGCGCTGCGTGCAATCGCCGTTGCGATGCCGCCCGGGTGCACCGTGCAGACGTGCACGTTCGTATCCGCAAGCTCGCCGCGGAGCGATTCGCTAAAGCCGCGTACCGCAAATTTGCTGGCCGCATACGCGGACTGGCCGGGTGGCGCGTAAATACCAAAAATGCTAGAGATGTTCACGATCGAGGCCTCCGGCTGCGCGATGAGCGTCGGTAAGAACGCCCGCGTGCCGTAGACCGTGCCCCAAAAATTGATGTCGAAGAGCCACTTCATCTCGTCGGTCGTGAGTTCGGCGATCGTGCCGAAGAGCGCGACGCCCGCATTATTGATGACGATATCGACTTTGCCGTGCGACCCGACGACGTCGACGGCGAAGTGGTTCACCGCTGCCTCGTCGCTCACGTCGAGTTCGTGGAGCGTCACGTTGCCAGCGTTCTTCCCGAGCAACGCCAGCGTCTCTTCAAGCGCGCTCGTATTTCGGTCCGCAAGCGCAAGATGGGCACGTTTACGCGCAAGCTCGATCGCTAAGGCGCGCCCGATTCCGGAGGCCGCTCCCGTGATGACGCAGACGCGTCCTTTGAACTTCATTCCGCGAGGTTGGAGCGGCCGGTCATGCCTCCCTTCGAGGGCGAGAAGGCGTAGCGCGAAATCGCGCGCAACGGAGCGAGCGTGCGAACCTTTCTTGCGATTTTCTTCTTGCTTGTAGGTGTGATGATGGGCTCAGCCGAGGTGGCGACGACGGGCCTGGTCACGACACCCGATGTCGATCTGTCATATGTCCTCTACGGTACGCCGAGCACGGCCACGCCGGTCTTTGCGGTGAACGGTGGTCCCGGTCTCTCGCACGTCTATATGCTGCAGAACGATGTCTGGCCGCGAATTGCCGACGCTGGCCGGCAAGTCGTTTTCTACGATCAGCGCGGAACGGGAAAGTCGACGCGCGTCCGCGCCGGAGCATCACAATCGATGGACGCGCAAGTCGCGGATCTCGACGCGATCCGCGCGAAGCTCGGCTTTGCCAAAATCGTTCTCGTCGGCGACTCGTACGGCGGCCTCATTTCGATGGCGTATGCCGCGGCGCATCCGCAACATGTTGCCAAACTCGTGCTCAGCGATTCAGCCGCACCCGCGTGGAAAGACATCGTCCATATCTTCCCGCAAGTGTTTCCGGATCGACTCGAAGCAAATGCCGCAGCGCAGAAGAAGCTCGGCGATACGCCGGCTGCCGCGCAGCAATCGCTTCGCGACCACTTTATGATGATTTTTTACAGCGAAGAACTGCGCGACAAATATCTCGCCGGTGCAAAAGATTTGGGTTACGATCCGAAAATCGGCGAAGCCGTCGGCAAGGCCACTGAAAAACTCGACCTTACGACGGCCTTACCGAAGTTCGCCTTCCCGACGATGGTGATCACGGGCCGCTACGACATGAACGTCGCGCCGCTTACCGCCTGGCGCATGCACAAGGCAATCCCCGGCTCGACCTTCGTGGTCTTCGAAAAAAGCGGTCACTTGCCGTCCTACGAGGAGCCCGACAAGTACGTTCGCGTGATCGAGACATTCCTCAAATCATAAGTACGAAGTGCGATCGGAGCTAGGCAATGGCGTGAGCCAACTTGCTGCCGTCCACCGCTTGATAAAAAGCGTTTTGCGTTTCTGAGATGTTCGGCGCCCATGGATCGAACTGTGCGCTGTCGGTTGGGAAGTGAACGCTTGGGCCGACGGCATCGCGATAGTCGACGCCGCCGAATGGTTCGAACTTTGCCGACTCCCCATGGGCTATGACGAGCGACTTGATTGCGCCGGCGGCGCCGGCCGCGTCGGTTCGGACGGCTTGCGTGAGCCTTTGGTCGGCGGCAAACGTTTCGTAGAGTGCGATCGCCGGTCGGTCGGCGCGCCACGGTGTTGCCGTTGGGAAATCACGGGTGAATCCGTCGACGGAGTTTGCGTCTTGGGCGATCGCTTTCTTCATCGTTGTATCGGCTGATGCTGCGATCAATGCACCGTTGAGCTCCCGGACGGCACGTTCCACTGTCGCGACTCGCGACGGGTCGCAGTCAATGACATCGAATGCCGCAGCCGGCGACCAGTGGAGCGAATCGTTTCCGTACTGCGTCTTCATCGTATCGGCGACGACCGCTTTGCCCATCGCTGTGGGATCATTTTCGTTTGCGGCAATCGCGTGCGCGATCGTGCTTGAGACGCCAGGCGCGATCATCGTTTCGGGACTTGCAGCAAGAAATTTCACGCCGGCGCTCGAGAGCGCGCTTGTGAATGCAAGCGTCGCCATTAGGCACTGATTGGCAACGACGCCGTCCACGTGCCGTGCGGCGTCTTCGGGATGCGCTTGCGCGTGCTGCCGCACGCCGTCGGCGATCGCACTCGCGATATCGGGCATCGACATGATCGCGTTGTTCGTCTCCAAGCCGCCGCCGTCGCCACCGCCGTGATCGACAAGATCGATCCACGTTTGTCGGGCGTCGCTCGTCTGAGCCTTGTCGAGGGTCGCTGCGACGAACGCCGCAAGGTCCGAGCGCGAACTCATTTCGTGCGGATGTTCGATGTGTGTTGCCACGACGTCGCCGCCACGTATGTCGGAGAACTCGGTGCGGGCAACACCTTCGGGTTCGCTCCCGCGGCGCGCGGTCGTATCTTCAATATTGAACGCAATACTTGGGTCGGCTTTGCTAGTAGTTACCGCCTGCCCGATTACGGAGGCTTGGACGTGGTCGAGATTGTTGAGCCCATCGCGATAGATACCAAATTGCAGTGCGGTTGCGTTCATCATCATCCTCAAGGTGTGCGTGATGAACGCCTACTGCGACCACTCGAGCCGACGGCTAGGGGCATCTTTGGAACAAAACGGGCTTTCGAGGAGTATCAAGGAAACCGACCGACCGACCCGTCGCGGTGTGCGGGGGGCGTCTACTGATTGTGAGGCACGCTATGCCCCTTGCCATTTTGCGTTTTGCGGCCCTCGCGGCGCTGATCGCCGCGAGTCCGCTCGCCGCGACTGCGGCCGAGAGCCCAAGCCCGAGTCCCGCGCCGAGCCCAAGTGCGAGCGCGGCGGCCGGCGCCGCTAGTCCCGCTGCTGCTGCCGCCGCGCTTGCTGCCGTGGCGGCGCGTCCCCCAAGCGACGGCACGATTCCCTACGAGACATTCACGAAGGACGCCGTGAAACAGGATGGGCTCTTCACGCTCATTCGCAAAGACGGCCGCGTCTATCTCGAGCTCAAGAACGATCAGCTCGACAAAGACTACTTGCAGACCGCCGTCCCATCGAACGGCATCGGCGGGTACGGCGTTCTTGCGGGCGACGTCTTCCAACAGGAAGCGCGCGTGTTGCGCTTTGCCCGCGTCGGCAAACAAGTCGTCATGCTCTGGCCGCAAACACGCTTTACGGCAAGCCCAAAGACGCCGCTCGAAGATGCGGTGCGTCAGTCGACGGCCGATTCCGTACTAGCGGTCGCCGGGATCGTCAGCGAAAATAAGCCCGGCAAAGCGATCGTTGTCGATCTCTCGGCACTCCTCGGTGATGTCGTGGATTTGACGAACACTCTCAATGCGTCGGTTTCCTCGCCGCTCAATCCGCTGGGGAGCTATCGCCTCGATCCGACCCGCTCGTACTTCGGCGCATCGAAAGCCTTTCCGAAGAACGTCGTCATCGAAGCCGACCAGACATTCACCTCGCTCAAACCGACGGTCGTCGACACGGTCGTCGACCCGCGTAGTATCCAGATGCGCATCACGTACAACTTGGCGGAGCTGCCCGACGCATCGCAGTACATGCCGCGCTTTGGCGATGACCGCGTCGGCTTCTGGGAAGACCCGCATATCGCGTTCGACCGCACGACATCGATGGATAACACGCTGCGTTACGTCCTGCGCTGGAACATGAAGGCAAGCGATCCATCAAAGCCGCTCTCGCCTGCCGTCACGCCGATCGTCTACACGCTCAGCAACACGATCCCTGTTGAGTATCGCGAGCCGATTCGCTCGGCCGTTTTAAAATGGAACGGGGCCTTTGCGCGCATCGGTATCTCCGATGCCGTCAAGGTCGTCGAACAGCCGAACGATCCTAATTTTGACCCAGACGATATTCGCTACAACGTCATCCGCTGGCTGACCGAATCGAACAGCGGCGGATTTGCCGAAGCGCAAATCACGTGGGACCCACGCGACGGCCAAATCTTCCGCTCGGGCGTCTTCATCGATAGCGATCTCGTGCGGTACGGTAGCCTTTCGTATAAAGTGCTCGGCATTACGGCAACCGGCGACCATCCCGATGACACCGAGGATGCCGATCACCCGCATCTGCCCGGACAGAGCATCCTCGCGCACAACGATGGACCCGGCGCGCACGCCGAGTTGATGTACGGTGCGGTCGCAACGGCCCTCATGAGCGGCGGCGATCCGGCGGAAATCGCACGCCATACGGCGCGCGATTATCTCCACGCGATCGTGCTGCACGAAGTGGGGCATGACTTCGGCTTGGCGCATAATTTCATCGGCCATATGGCGTACAGCGAAGCGCAAGTGCGCAGCCACGATTTCACCGCGAAAAACGGCATCGCCTCATCGGTGATGGAGTACAATCCAGTCAACCTCTGGCCCAAAGGCTGGAGCAACGGCGATCTCGAGCAGATGGTGCTCGGGCCGTACGACTATCACGTCATCCACTTCGGCTACGCGCCGATTCCAAGCGCCAAGTCGCCGTTCGATGAAATCGCGACAACCTCAAAATGGGCGTCGGTGTGGAGCGATCCAAAATACCGCTTTGCAAGCGACGAGGACGTCGCCTGGTACGGCGGTCACGCAATCGATCCGCGCGTGCATCAATTCGTGCTGACCAACGATCCGCTCAAATGGTGCGGTACCAAGCTTGGGATGGTCCAGAAGCTCGTCGGTCAACTCGACAACAAGTTGCCTGCCGTCGAGCATCCGTACGACGAGGAGCGCTTCGGATTCGCCGTCCTCGTTGGCCAATATGGCCGCTGTGCGGGAACCGCCGCGCACTACATCGGTGGCGAGTATCTCTCGCGCGCGCGCCGCGGCGATCGCAATGCCGCGCCGCCGCTTGTCCCCGTCTCGCGAGCCGACGAACGGCGTGCGTTCGATATGATCGATCACTATCTGTTCGCGAACTCTGCCTGGGCCTATTCACCGAAGACCCTCAGCCATCTCGTCTATTCAGAACACGAATCGTTCACGAACTTCGGATCGAACGTTGCGATGCGACACGACATCTCGGTTGCAGCACTTGCGGGAGCCTATCAGGGTCAGACCCTTGCGTATCTCTTCGCGCCAAACGTGCTCGCACGTCTGGCCGATCTACCGACCAAATCCGCACCCGGTGCGACGATGACCCTCGCCGATCTCGTTGGTCGCAAACCTCGATCTACGGAGACATCGCTGATGGGTCGGTCCGTAGCGCAACGCAGGTTCGTCGAAACCTCCAGCGCCGCTATACCGACATGCTGCGTCAGATGGCGCTCGCGCCGGTACGCGGAACGCCGCTCGACGCCCAAGCCCTCGCCCGCCACGAACTGGTCTCGCTCAACGGATCGCTCACGAGCGCGCTTGCGCGTCACTCGCTCGATCTGCAAACACGTGCCCATCTCGAGGCAATGCAAGTCGAAGTCGATCGCACGCTCCACGCGCGCACGATGACCACCACCTAGCCGACGCCTCGCACGCCGGTCCGGGGTTCGTTCTTTGCTCGCTACGGCGAGTGCGGAACGGACCCCGTATTCGTTACTGGTCGAGGAGCGGCTTTGCTTGTGGGTCGAGTAGACGTGCGCGCCAGCGCTGTTCGAAGTTGAGCTTTCGGATGAGGTTGGAGAGCTTCACTTGTGGCGGCTGGTAGGTTGGAATTGTCGCGTCCGCGAGCGCATACGTCTGGCAGTATTCCTGACGCAGACGCGCTTCGGTTTCGCGCACGAAGCGCACGTGTTGGCCGTGGAATCGCAGCGCGAGCGGCCACAGGGGTGCAAAATATTCTACCGGATCGATCTGCGGCAACTCGTCGTTTGTGACGATATTGCCCGGAGCACCGAGGCTCGAATACTGCCGGCCTTTTTCAGCATGCCGGCGCACCGGCAGCACGTGACCATAATGTGCGTAGACATAGGGGAGCGCCAGACGCCCACCGCGTGCGCCGACGAGTTTCTCGTGGACGAGGTTTTCCCATCGCAGTTCGGGTGAGAAGCGGAAGAATGCCATGCGGCGTTCGATTGTCGTGTACCAATCGAACGACTGGAAAAAGTGCCACGTAAAGCCGTCGACAAAATCGATATTTGGCGCGACTTTCCAAAGGTTCGCGGCAATGGTCGCGGCCGCTTCACCGTGGACTTCGTCTGCATCGACAAACGCGACCCACTCGCCGGCGTCGTGCTCGGCGTGCAGTGCCAGCATCCGATTGCGTGCCGCAGAAAAGTTTTCAAACGGGGCTCGGTCAAGGAGAAGGCGTCCGCTGCGCGCAAACGCCGATGCCTCCACGGTTACGAGATTCGTGGAGCGTTCTTCGCCGGAATTATCATTGACAATGAGCCGGTCGACGACGTTCTCGAGACTTGCAAGTAAGGCGCCGAGGAACGGTTCTTCGCGCGCTCCGAACATGAGGTGAGCGGCGATCCGAGGCTTATCGACGATGCGTCTCCTTGTGCTGTGTGAGGTCTTGGGTCCCGACGGCGGCATGGAACGGTATTTGGAAACCGTGTTGCCCGTGCTCGCGGATCGCTGTTCTGCGCTGCGCGTTCTTTCCCGTCGCATCACGGGCGACCATGCGCCGCTCGACGTTCGCGAGGTCGCCTGGTCCGAGGAGCACGAACCGCCGAACGTCGCGGCTGCCGATGCAATCCGATCGCAGATCGCGGACTTTCGCCCCGACCTTGTGATCGCGCATAACGTGATGGATGCGGGTGTCATGGCGGCGGCACGCGACGCATCGCGTCTCGTCGCGCATCTTCACGATCATCGCGTGTTTTGTCCGAACGGCGATCGGCTGTTCCCGCGTTCGCGGACCATTTGCACGGCGACGATGGGCATCGCGTGCTCGGTCAATACCGTGTTGCAAGGCTGTATGGCCGGTCCGCGACCGCCGTCCTTCGCTCTGCTCCAGCGTCGCAAAGCGCTGCGCGATACGTATCGCGCAGCCGACGCGTTCGTCACCGCTTCGGCGTATATGACGCATGAGGCCATCAACAACGGCATCGAGCGAACCCGAATCCATACGCTCCCGCTGCCGCTGCCGGATACGGCCTTCGCGAGCGCAATCGCGCCGCAGCCCGATCCGGAAGCGATCGTGCTCTTCTCCGCGCGCATCGCGCCACAGAAGGGCTTGCAATCGCTCGTCGATGCAATCGCCCGGATTGCAAAGAAACGTCGCCCGATCTTGCGTATCGCCGGCGTCGGTCCCGATTTGGAGCCAAGTATCGCGCATGCGCGGTCGCGCGGCGTTCTTACCGAAGAACTTGGCAGGCTCGATCGCGAGGCGATGCAAGCCGCGATCGATGCGGCAAGCGTGATCGCGGTCCCCTCGCTCTGGGCCGAACCCTTCGGCTACGTCGGTATCGAAGCGCTCGCGCGCGGGAAACCCGTGGCCGCCTACGATGTCGGCGGTATCCGTACGTGGCTCGACGATGGCCGCAACGGCTACCTTGCGCCCGTTGGCGATACGTCCGAACTGGCGCAGGCGATCATTGCGCTGCTCGATCCCATCTTGCACACGGATTTCTCGTTCAGCGCGCTCGCAAGCGCCGAACGTTTTCGTCTTGCGCCTCACGTCAAGCGACTCGAAGAAGTGTACGCCGCGCGATAGACATCGGTGATGGCCGTGTGCGTTTGCTCGGCGCAGCGGTCCCACGAAAACGAGCGGGCGCGTTCGAGTCCGGCCGCGCGTAAACGCGAGCGCAAGGTCGCAACCGATGCGACGGCACGCAGTGCTTCCGTCCACGCAGCGACATCGGTCGGACGATCGATCGAGAGCGCCGCATCTCCGCAGACTTCATCAAGCGAACTGCCCGCTGCGACGACGACGGGTGAGCCGCACGCCATCGCCTCGAGTGCCGGAAAACCGAACCCCTCGTACAGCGAGGGCACCATCGTCGCGAGAGCCCCACGATACCAGGGGATCAGTGCGTCGCGATCGAGCGATCCAAGCGACACGATGCCGGGCCGCGGTGGCGGACGATCTCCCGCACACACGAGCGCAACGGATCCGTCGGGAAACGCGCGCTCGTGCGCGGCAGCGAGGGTCGCGAAATTTTTCCGATTCTCGATGGCACCCACGAAAAGCACGTACGGTCGTTCGGCGCGTGCTTGCGGACCGTCGGGGGTGAATGCGTCTTCCACCGCCAGTAACGTCACGCGCGTGCGCGCCGCGGGAATGCCGAGATACGTTTGAATCTCGCGTTCGGTAAAGGCGGAGTTGGCAAGGATGCACGCGCTGTTCACGGAGCGGCGAAACGGTTCTTGTTCGTTATCGCGTTTCGCTGGGTCAGCATTCGGATAGGCAAACGGCACGGCGTCGTGCATCGTTGCGATTGCGGGATAGGGGCTTTTGAAAAACGTTCCGTTCCAGGGATGCCAGATCACCTCGGTATCCCGCGGCACGCTGCGCATCACGCGAAAGCGATCGGTCCCGAGGATCTCCGCGATCGCGCCGCGTGCACGCGGCACGAAGAGATCGTGAATTAAGAGCGTCAGTGCAAGATCGTCGCGGCGTGCGAAACGTTCGAGGAGCGCACGCAAATAGCGGCTGATACCGCGCCAGTCTCGTTCGAGATTGTGCGCGTCAACCGCAAGCCGGACGGGCTCGGTCAACCCTTATCGCCGGGACAATTAGGCAGCGTCGTGAGGCCGTTGCGCGGGTCGCTATGATCTAAGATGTACTTCACGTACTGATCGTCGGCGGAGAGTTGGAAACCGGCCGGCGGGAACTGCACGACGACTTCGAAATCGGGATTCTTCAAATTTCTGCTCGACCATGGGTCGTCGTTTTCGCCATTCGTATAGACCCACGGATACGGAAATCGTGCGATCTCGACGTGACCGTCGGCAAAGTGAACGTGCGCATCGACAACCTCGGAGGCTGCGCCGTTGCGGTATTTCGGCGCGCCTTTCGGCGTAAACTCCACAAAGCCGCAGATGACGTTCGCATTGAACGCGCCATTCGCGCCGTTTCCTTGGTTGCCCGTTCCGGCGCCGGAACCGCTGCCGTTGTTTCCGCCGGTTCCAACACCCGGACCCGCGCCGATTCCGACACCGCCGGCGGCTTGACCCGTACCGGTGCCGTGGTGCGCGGGCGGAGCGGGCATCGTGCGTTTGGCGACGATCGTCCGGTGCGCGGCCTCGCTGCCACCCTGCTTTGCGCGTCGCGGCGCGCGTGCCGACTGCGCGTTGTCCTTGCGGACGGCAACCGGCATCGGCGTTGCTTTCGGGGGGACGGTCGGACGCGCGGATGGCGTGAGGATCGGGGCGGGCGTCGGCGATGGTGAGGGCTTTGGCGAAGGTCGGCGTTCGATTGCGATCTTTTCGACGATCTGATCGGGCTCGGCGCGCACGTGCGCGATACGCGGCCCAAGGAAGCCGAGTAGAATTTCGTGGATGAAAATCGAGAGCGCGATGACGATGAGCCAGCGTCGCGAGTCGGGCACGTTATCCATGTTCACCGAACGGTTGCCAATGTGCTAGAAAAAAGACCACCCGAATCCGGGTGGTCTCCTGTATCCGTTTCGGTGTCGACTATGCGGGATAGACGCCGTACGTGCGGTAGTACCAGTCGCGGAACTGCTGCTGGCTCGGGTAGTAGCCGTATTTGTGATAGAAGTACGAGCGGTACGACGACTGACGACGAGCCTGTTCGCGTTGTTCGTTCTGCTTGATGTGCTTCTTGTGGTTGTAGTTCGTCACCAGCACGGCTGCTGCGGCGCCGCCGATGAGGATGTTCCGAACGCTGGCTGCACCATCAGCGAGGGCCGGGGCGACCGCGCCAACCGTGACTGCTGCTGCGAGGGCGCTCGCGGTAAGGAATTTAGTATTCATAATGGTCTCCTTCTGCCCGCCGCGGGATCGGATCAAACGGATGATTGCTTTGGTGGGGTCGATCACGTCTTGCGGGCTTACCACTTGAAAACGAACCGCGGTAGCGGAAAGTTCGGTCGCGGCATCACAATCGCAGGGCCGTTTCTCTCAGGCGCGAAGCGCGCCGGAGTTCTCTCTTCTGAAAGGCCTGGTTTTGGACGTCCGCGAGCTGATCCGCGCGATCCCCGATTTCCCGATTCCTGGAATTCTCTTCCGCGACATCACCCCGCTGCTCGCCGATCGGCGCGGGTTCAAAACGACGATCGACCTCTTCGTCGAGCGTTATCGCGATGCGAAGCTCGATCATATCGTCGGAATCGAGGCACGCGGCTACATGCTCGGAGCACCGCTGGCATACGCACTCGGCATCGGCTTCGTACCGGTTCGCAAGCCCGGTAAGCTGCCGGGAGAAAAGCATTCCGAGGAATACGCGCTCGAATACGGCATGAATACGCTGGAAATCCACGCCGATGCGTTCAAGCCGGGCGAGCGGGTTCTCATTGTCGATGACCTCCTCGCAACGGGCGGCACGGCCGCGGCCACCTTACGACTAGTGGCGAAACTGGGAGCGGATGTCGCCGGGGCCGCTTTCCTGATCGAGCTTGCGGGGCTCAACGGGCGCGCCGCGCTTGGGTCCGCAACCGTACACGCCTTCATCACGTATTAGAAAAATCGGACGGAAGCGGTTGAGCGTCCGTACGTGGTTATGGCATAGTAAGGCCTAACCTCATGACGATTATCGACCTCATCGCCAAGGTACAGAAATACGACCCCTCGCTCGACGGGTCTTGGCTTACTGCGGTCTACCAACTGGCCGACACCGCCCATGAGGGACAGCGCCGGGCCTCGGGCGAGTCCTATATCGCCCACCCGCTCGCCGTCGCCGACATCCTCGCCGACCTCGAGATGGACCGGGAAACGATCGCCGCGGCGATCCTCCATGACGTCGTGGAAGACACGGTCGTCACAAGCGAAGAAGTGGGCGAGCTTTATGGGGCGGAGATCGCGGCATTGGTCGACGGCGTCACCAAGCTCACGCGGATCCCGTATCAGTCAAAAGAAGACGCACAGGTCGAGAACCTACGCAAGATGTTCCTTGCGATGGCGAAGGACATCCGCGTCATCATTATCAAGCTCGCGGACCGTCTGCACAACATGCGGACGCTCGCGAGCCTGCCGCCCGCAAAACAGCAGACGATCGCAAAAGAAACGGTCGAGATCTATGCGCCGATCGCGCATCGTCTTGGCATCTGGCGCGTGAAGTGGGATCTTGAAGATCTCGCGCTGCGCTATCTCGATCCCGACGGCTACCGCGATATCGCCGAACGCGTTGCAAAAAAACGCACCGAGCGCGAAGAGGCCGTTACCTCGGTCGTCGGCGAGCTCAAATCACAGTTCGAAAACGTCGGCATCATCGGCGATGTGAATGGGCGTCCGAAACACTTCTATTCGATCTACCAGAAGATGCGCAAAGGTCGCGACTTTGCGACGATCTACGATCTGACCGCCGTGCGCGTGATCGTCGAGTCGGTGAAAGACTGCTACGGGGCCCTCGGCGTCGTGCATTCGATTTGGAAGCCGCTGCCGGGTCGTTTCAAAGATTACATCGCGATGCCCAAACCCAACATGTACCAGTCGCTGCATACCACGGTCGTCGGACCGGGCGGCGATCCGCTCGAAGTGCAGATTCGCACGCTCGACATGCATCGCACGAGCGAATACGGGATCGCCGCGCACTGGCGCTACAAAGAAGGGGCAAAATCCGGCGACCCGGTCGAGAATAAACTCACCTGGCTGCGTTCGCTGCTCGAGTGGCAGAACGACATGCGCGACTCGCGCGCGTTCATGGAGCACCTCAAGCTCGATCTCTTTGACAATCAGGTTTTCATTTTCTCGCCCAAAGGCGATGTGTTCTCGCTGCCGGCTGCAGCGACGCCGCTGGACTTTGCCTATCAGGTCCATACGAACGTCGGCAACCACTGCGTCGGCGCGAAAGTCAACGGCAAGATCGTGCCGCTCGATTACCAGCTCAAGAACGGCGACATCTGCGAGATCTTGCTCAACAAGAACTCCGCGCGACCGTCGCTCGACTGGATCTCGATCGTCAAGACGTCGGGTGCCAAGCACAAGATCAAACAGTGGTTCCGCAAAGAACGCAAAGAAGAAAATGTGCTCATCGGCCTCGAGTCGCTCGAGAACGAACTCTCACGCCAGCATATGCGCGCGGATCTCGCGCGCGGCGAGTTGATCGAGAAGATCGCGCAGAAGATGAACTACGCGACCGCCCACGACCTGTACGCTGCGATCGGCTTTGGCGATGCAAGTTCGGTCTCCGCCGTTCAGCGGCTGCGCGATGAAGCCAAAACCGATAATATCGTCGACCTCGCTGCGCTCGCTCGTCCCGCGCCGCCGCGCCGCGTCGCGCGCAATTCCAGCGGCATCCGCATCGCGGGCGTCGACGACGTCCTCGTGCGCGTTTCCAAGTGCTGCAGTCCGGTTCCGGGCGATCCGATCATGGGCTTCGTCACGATCGGTCGCGGTGTCTCCGTGCATCGCGCCGACTGTCCGAACGTCGCTTACATGAACGGCACGCCCGAACGGATTTTGCAAGCCCAGTTCGTCGATTCGAGCGAAGTCACGCATTCGGTCGATATCGAAATCGAAGCGATCGACCGCGCCGGTCTGCTCCAAGACGTAATGGGCGTCTGCTCGGAACTCAAAACGCAGGTGTCATCCGTGACCGCGCGCGTCAAACGCGACCGCATGGCCGTCATCTCGCTCACCGCGCAGATCTCCAACCTCGATCATCTCGGCAAGCTGCTGCGCAAGCTCAGCGACCTGCGTGACGTGCGCACGGTTTACCGCGTCACCAAGCGCGAAGCGCGCGCGAGCGGTTAGCCGCCCGTAGCGAGCCGCTTGGCGCTCGTCTGCGCCATTTTGATGAGGGTATCGCGTGCGTCATCGGTGTCTTCGATCGCGTGGTCGAAATCGATGATGAGCACGTGGTCTTTACCCTCGGCGACAGCGACGATCGTCATGCTGTCTTCATCGAATTTGCGTAAGGTCGCGGAGTCGACGACGTCCATGTCGCCGTAATAGCGGGCGTAATCACGAACGGAGTCACCGTGATCGGCATTCATGTGTTCGACGATGTCCGCGATTGCGGCTTCGGTAAGTTCGGCCATGCGGGGCGCTTCCGCTCGCGCTAGCTTGCGGCCTTCGCGTCGTAGCGATCGAAGAACCGGGTCACCGCGGAGTTGAACTCCTTGGATTCCTCGAGATGCGGCATGTGCGAGCTGTTTTCGAACACGATCCAATCGCTCTTGGGAATACCGCGATGCACGCGACCCGCGATCTCCGGCGTTGCTTCATCGTAGCGCCCGGAGATCACGAGCGTCGGAACGGTGATTTCGCCCAGACGCGCGGTGATGTCCCAGTCTTTGAGCGTGCCGATCACATGGAATTCGCTCGGTCCGTTCATCGTGTGATAGACCGTGGGATTGGCCTTAATCGATTCGAACGTGCGCTGCACGCAACTTGGGAACGGCCAAATGCGACAGACGTGGCGTTTGTAAAATTCATCGACCGCCGCTTCATACGCGGGGTCGTCGGTCGTGCCGCTTGCTTCGTGCTCGTTCAACGTCTCTTGGACGTCTTTGGGTAACTCGCGGCGCAGACGATTGGCTTCGCTCACCCATAGCGTCATGTCCGATGGTGAATCGGCAACGACCATGCCGCGTACGCCGCGCGGCTGCGTGAGCGCGTATTCCATTGCGAGCATGCCGCCCCACGACTGTCCGATGATGAACACCTCATCGAGTGCGAGTTGCGCGCGGATCGCATCGATCTCCGCGACAAAGAGCGCGGGTTCGAGCATCGCGGGATCGGCGATCGCCTGCGATTTGCCGCAGCCGATCTGATCGTAGAAGATCACGTCGCGACCGCTTGCGGTAAGCTTCGCAAGCGGTTCGAGATAGTCGTGAGCGGCGCCGGGCCCACCGTGCAAGACGAGAATCGGCGTACGGCTACCGCCGCGATGGCGCTCGTGCCAGATCGCGTGATCGCGGAAGGTCAGCACCTAGACGCTGACCGGCCGCGGTTCTTGTGCGATCGGTGTTGCTTTCGTGCGATATGACGGAGGCTTTGACTCGAAGCGCGGCTCGATCGTCCGTGCGACCCAGAGATAGATCGTCGGAACGACGATGAGTGAGAGTAAGGTTGACGTCAGCAGTCCGCCGATGACGACCGTGCCAAGCGGCGCTTGCGTGGAACTGCCGGCTTCGATCCCGAGTGCGAGCGGCAGCATACCGCCGAGCGTCGCGAGCGTCGTCATGAGAATCGGCCGCAAACGTAAGGGGCCGGCTTGCAAGAGCGCATCGCGCGGTGAGAGTCCATCGGCACGGAGTTGCTTGGTAAACTCGACAACGAGAATCGCGTTTTTCACCGCGATTCCCACGAGCATGAGCGCTCCGATAAAGGCGGTGAGGCCGAACGAGCGATGTGTGATCCAGAGTGAGCCCACGATGCCGACAATCGAAAGCGGCACCGACATCATGATGATGAGCGGATCGATGAACGACTCGAATTGCGATGCGAGCAGCATATAGATCAGCGCGATCGCCAAGAGCACGACGAGTGAGAGCGCCGAGAAGGTATCGTTGTTTTGGGTGATCTCGGGGCCGTACTGCCAGCGGTATCCGGCTGGGAATTTATAGGCGTTCATAATCGCGGTCGCATCGGCAAGGACGGCGCCGAGCGGACGACCGATCACGGTGGCGTCGATGTCGACTCGGCGCTGTTTGTTCTGACGCGCGATCTGCGAAGGCCCAAGACCCGTCTTGATCGTCGCAATCGCTCCGAGTGGAACCCCGCCGAAGGACTGCGATGTAGTCGCAGCCGCAGCGTTTGACGAATTGCTTACGAGTGCGTTTGCCGAACCGCCGCCGTTTGCTGAGGTGACCGTTGGCGGCGTGAGCAGCAGTCCCGAGAGCGAGGCGAGGGACCGGCGCTGACTGAGCGGCAATTCGATTTGAATTGGATACTGAATGCCGTTGACCTGAAAGTAAGATGCGATCGAACCGCTCGTCGCCGTTGCGATCTCACTTGAGATATCGCTCGTGCTAAAACCAAGTTGCGCCGCGCGTCGACGGTCGATGTGGACGTCGACTTCGGGATTCGAGGGCGTAACGTTGGTGTCTGGGCGAATGACGCCCGGGATTTGCGCGAGTGCCGGAATCGCGCCGACCGCTAACTGATAGTCGACGAGATTGTCGGGGCCGACGATCTGAATTGCGAGGGCATCGGACCCTTGGGCGATCGATTGCTGAACGATGTCGATCGTACGTCCCCGAACGGTCGAACCGATCAGGGCCTTCCGCAGTTCACGATATTGCGCGCGGCGTTCGGGCGAAATCTTCGCGAGCGCCGCTTGCTGCTGCGGCGACGGCGTACTTCCCGCGCCGCGAGGCGACCCGCCCAGGCGTCGCTGCCAATCGTTGACGAATTGCGTTGCTTTATCGCCGTAGATACCGGGCTTGAGAACGATCGAGATCGAAATTTGATTGGTGATCGAGCGGCTGAAGCCGCCGCCGTAGCCGGCCCCAACGGTCGCGCCCGATTGTTCGACGCGCGGATCTTGTGCGACGGCACGTTCGACCAGACGTGAAACACTATCGGTTCGCGCGAGGCCGGTCCCGTTGGGAAGGCGGATGTCCAAACGCGCGTAGCGCGAGTCTGCGGCCGGAAACGTTTCAGTCGCGACGACGCCGAGTTTGAGCACGCCCAGAGTCGCCACGAACAAGAGCAGACCCGTGCCGACGACGAGAGCGGGACGATCGATCGCCCAGCCCAAGAAGCGTTTGTAACCGTTCTCGACCCGCTCGTATCCGCGATCGAACGCGGCGGAGAATCGGGCGTACGGACCCTTTGGCGCGCCGTTGCTCGATGCACCGTGCGCTTCGTTTTTGAGCATGATGCTCGAGAGCATCGGCACGGTTGTGACGGCGACGAGGAGTGAGATTGCAACGCCCGTCATGACGACGATTGCCAGCGGTCCGAAGATGAGCCCCTGCAAGCCCGGAATGAGCAAGAGCGGTACGAAGACCGTGACGACCGTGACGGTCGATGCGAGCACGGCCGTGAAGATTTGCGAGGTTGCGCGCTCGGCGGCTTCTCGTGCCGACTCACCTTTGGCAAGGTGGCGATAGATATTTTCGATCACCACGACCGCGTCATCGACGATCAGTCCGACGGCAAGCGCGAGACCCCCAAGCGTCATCACGTTGAGCGATTGGTGGAAGATGTAGGCAGCGAAGAGCGTCCCGAGCACCGAGATCGGTAGCGAGACGGAGACGATAAGCGTCGAGCGCCACGAGTGGAGGAAGAGCAGAATGATCAAAATCGCGAGCACCGCGCCGTAGAGGGCGGTATGCTCGAGCGCATCGATCGCATCGGTAATGAAGCCGCGCTGATCGAAGAGTATCCCGAATTTCATCGTCGGGTAGCGTTTCTTCAACTCCGCGACCTTCGCGTAAACGCCTTGCGCGACGGCGACGACGTTGGCATCCGGCTGCGCCGTAACGATCAGCGCGACACTCGGTGCGCCGTTGAGTCGCCCGAAGATACGCTGCTCTTGAATGCCGTCACGGACGGTCGCGATATCGCGCAGCAGGATCGGTGCGCCGTTCTTGATGGCGATGACCGTATTGCCAATCTCCGCCGCGTTCTTGAAGAGCGCACTCGTGCGTACGCCGAATTCGTTTTGACCGATCGCGATAACACCGGCTGGCGAATCGACGTTCTCGGCTTTGATCTTGTTGATGATCGCGCTGCTCGTGAGCCCGTATCCGGCGAGGACTGCGCCGTTGGGTTCCACGTTGATCGAGCGCGTTTGTCCGCCGGAGACGCCGACGCTGCCAACGCCGGTGACGGCGGAGAACTCATCGGCGACCTGATTGCTCAAGAGATCGGAGAGATCGCGGAGCGTCCGCATGGAGTCGGTGACTTGAATGCGCACGACCGGCAGCGAATTGGGATCGGCTTTTTGAATTTGCGGCTCTTGCAAAAGCGGATCGTTCGGCAACTGTCCGCGGATACGCGCGACCTGCTGCTGGATATCGACGGCCGCGACGTTGATATCGGTGCCGAATTTGAACTGCGCGCGAACCGTCGTTTGGCCTTCGAACGAATTGGACTGCAAGACATCGATGCCAGAGACGCGACTGACGGCATTCTCGATCGGTCGCGTGACGGTGGTTTCCATGGTTTCGGGTGCTACGGTACCGTAGTTGACCGTGACCGAGACCGTGGGCGGCGTGAAACTCGGAAGCAACGCCACCGCTAACCGCGGGATCGAAAAAACCCCAAGAACGATGATCGCGCAGGCGATCATCGCGACAGTTACGCGACGGGTGACGGCAAACTTGGCAATCGACAAAAGCTCTACTCCAGGGCGAGGCACGCGCAGGCGAACCCCGCTCTATTATCCCCAACCTTTCTCGTAGCGGGCTGAGACGCCCGCCGCTTGCTTTTTAGCCGCCGCCGCCGGCCGGAGCGAGGAGGTCGAATGCGCCTTGTTTTGCGATTTTTTCACCGGCTTTGAGACCGCTTGCAATCGCGCTTGCGGTGCCGTTCCCGGCACGGATAATGACCGGGCGGGCGCTGAACGTACCATCTTTTTTCTGAACGAAAACCAGCGTCTTTTCACTTTGTGGATCGACCACGATGGCCGATGTCGGCACGGTGAGGGCGACATCGCTTGCAACGACGATTTGCGCGTGGAGCGATGCGCCCGGCGGCGCACTGCTTGGCACGCCGGTGACGGTGACCGCTGCTGACTGCGTGGTCGGATCGACGGAGGGTACGACGCCGATGACGTGTCCGCGGCTCATCGCGCCCGTTTCGCTCACGCGAATGTCGACCGGATCGCCGACGTGAACGCGAGCGATGTCGCCTGCGGCGACGTTCAAGGACGCGCCCGCATCGCGTCGCTGTCCCAGTGCAACCACGGGAGTCGTCGGATCGACGGCCTCGCCCGGCTTCTTGAGGATCTGGACGACCACGCCGGCCTCGGGCGCGCGCAGCGTGCCGTTGACGAGATCGCGCCGCGCAGATGCGGCTTTTGCGCTAGCCGATGCTGCGCTCGCCCGCTGCACGCCCGTCTGCGCCTGGACGGCTTTGAGATCGCTCTGTGCTTGCGCCGCGTCGGCACGCGCTTGTGCGAGCGTGCCCGTTTGAGCGAGTGCTGAAGCGGCGTCTTTGGCTTCGCTTGCCTTGACGTCTTGAACGTCGGCGTCGACTTGTGCTTGCGCGGCCTGCGCGTCTTTTTGTGCGACGACGCCGCCCGTGTAGAGCGTCTGGACGCGAGTGAGATTACGTCGATCGGCCTCGAGTTTGAGTTGCGATTGCCGCAGTGCTGCGGCAGCCGAGAGGCGATCGGCGCTCGCGCCGACACCGCCGTGTTGGAGTGCAGCGAGTTTCGCGTTCGCCGCCGCGGCTTTTGCTTGCGCGCTTAACAACGCACTCTGGCCGACCGACCCGCCGCCGAACGCAGCTTGTGCGGATGCTGCGTCTGCTGCGGCTTGCTGCGCTGCGAACGAGAGGCCGCCGGTATCGATTTGCGCGAGTGCCTCGCCTGCCTCGACCGTCTGCCCGACGTGAACGTAGAGAATGCGTACGATGCCGGGCGTTGCGAATACGAGCTTCGCATCGCTGCCGGAGGCGGCACCCACGCGACCTTGTGCGCTGACCGTTTCTTCAAACGGCGCGACGGCTGCCGTCGCCGTCGGTACGTCAACGGCGGTATCCGCGGCCGGCGATGCCACCGCATGTTTTGCGCAGCCGGTTGCGAGCACGAGGGCGAGGAGAAGGAGCTGTTTCACATTATGACTCCGTAGCGAGTTGCAGCGCCGCACGCGCCGCGGCTTCATCGTAGATGGCCGAGAGTTCGTCCACTTGGGCTTGGGAAAACGTCGCGCGAGCGGCAGCGAGTTCGAAGCTGCTCGAACCGCCGTTGCGATAGCCAAGTTCTGTCGCGCTAAATTCCGCGGCGGCTTGGATGCGCGCTTGCGTTGCGGCGAGCCGTGCTTCGTGCGCCGCGGTGTAATTGCGCGTAGCGGAGCCAACGTCGATCGTGAGCGCACGTTCGGCGCTGGTAAGTTTCGCTTCGGCTTGCACTAAACGCTGACGTTCCTGTGCGACTTTTGCCGATGCAGCCCCACCGAGCGGGATCGTCAGGTTAGCCGTGAGGTTTGGTCCGGAGATGACCGTTCCGCCGTCGATGCCGCGCGAATAGCCGCCTTGGATTGTGAGTGGTGGAAAGGCGCCACGCTCCGTCGCGCGCACTTGTGCCCGCTCGGCGACGACGTTCTCGCGCGCTGAAATGACGTCACTTCGGGTTTGTAGCGCGCGCGCAACAGCGGTTTGCGGGTCGGTTACCGCCGCATCGGGTGCGGTCTCCGAGCGTGTCTGCGCAAGGTCGACGGGCGTTCCGGTTTCGATGCGTAGCGCTTCGGTCGCGTTGGCATCCGCGGCGCGCGCGGCGGCAAGTTCGGACGTCGCCCGGGCGATGGCGACATCGGCGCGGACGACATCCAGGCGCGGTGCGTCACCGGCCGCAAACCGCTTTTGAGCGGCTGCCCGCGCCGATGCTGCTGAGTCAAACGACGCTTTGCGCGCGCCGAAGATCGCGCGTGCCTTCAGAGCGCCATAGTAGAGCGTCACGACTTTCGATCGTTGGCTTCGTTCGGCGGTGCGCTCCTCGGCTTCGCTCGCGCGCAGCACGGCTGCCGCCTGCGAAACGAGCGGGGAATATGCCAGCAGATCGCCGATCGTCGTTTGGAGTCCGACCGTGGTCAGCGTCTGGGTGGACGTGCCGACGCCCGAGGCGGCTTGCTGTGGATTTGCGGCGTAGTTGGCAAAGCCGGCGGGGCCGAGCGTCGCGCGCGCCTGCGCGAGCGCCGAACGATTGCGTTCGACTTCACTGCGCGCAATTGTCACCTCGGGTGATGCGGCGAGCGCCCGTGCCTGCGCCGTTGCAAGATCGAGCTGCACGAATGCCGTACCCGCCGGTTTGGTTTCGGCGGTGTCGGATGCTTGCGCGCTTCCGTAGGTCGTGGTCGCGAGTGCGACCGCGGCGAGGAATGAAAACGTTTTGTTCACGCGAGTTTCTTCTTCGGGACGAAAGCGGCGTAGAGCACGGGGATGAGAACGAGCGTAAAGAGCGTCGCGGTCGAGAGGCCGCCGATGACGGCAATCGCAAGCGGACGTTCCATTTCTGTTCCCGATCCGAGAGCGAGTGCGAGCGGGAAGAGACCACCGATTGCCGCGAGCGTCGTCATGAGAATCGGACGCAAACGCGTGCGACCTGCCGTGAGGAGTGCGGTTTCCATATCGTCGCCCGCAGCGATGCGCGTGTTCGCAACATCGACGAGCAGGATCCCGTTTTTGACCACGATGCCGATGAGCAGCAAAAGGCCCATGAACGAGGAGACGTTGACGGGCGTGCGCGTGATGAAGAGGCCAAGCGCAACGCCGACGAGCGCGAGCGGAATCGCCGCGAGAATCGTCAGCGGCGTGCGGAACGAGTTGAACGTGGCGAGCATAACAGCGAAGACGAGCATCGTTGCAATGAGGATCGTCGTGACGAATTCCTTGAACGATTGCGCCTGTGCGGCTGCGGCGCCGCCAATCGTGAGCGTGTACCCCGGCGGGCGTGGGATTGTTTTGAGCGCCTCACCGATCTTTGCGGTAACGTCCGAGAGCGATGCGCCCTCGAGGTTCGCCGTTACGCGAATCACGCGTACGCCGTTCTCTTCATTCACGTCGCTCGAGAGCGAATCGACACGCGTTGCCGCAAGCGAGCCGAGCGAACTCGTTCCGCCTTTGGTGACGACCGGCAGGGTGGTATCGAGGCCGATCGTGGTCTCTTGCCCGACTTGGACGCGCACCGGAACCTGCGCAGTCGGAAGCGTTAGCTGCGTCGCGACGACGCCTTGCGTCCCCGCGCTTAATGCGTCGGCAAGATCGGAGGCACCGGCTCCGAGTTGCGCGAGTCGGGCCGTACTCGGTGCTATTGCCAGCGTTGGGTCTTCGTACACGACGCCGGGATTCGCATCGACGACGCCTTTGATTTTGCCGATCGAATCGTCGATTTTCCCCGCGATCGCGATGAGCGTCGCTTGATCGGCGCCGCGAACGACGATCTCGATCGGCGACGGCGTGCCGGAGAGATCGTTGATTGCATCTTCGAGGATTTGGTGAAAGTCGAGTTGCGCCGCGGGGACCACTTTGCTGATCGAATCGCGCAAACGTCCGGACACCACATCGAATGAGGGGCGTTCGCTGCGCGGTTTGAGCGTGACGCGAATGACGCCCCGGTTGAGTGCGAGCGGAGAATAGCCGTTACTATCAACGCCGGTCAGTCGGCCTTCATGTGCGACGGCGGTCTCTGCGACGAGCACGTTTTCAATGGTGGTCGCCGCCGCGTCCGTCGCCGCAAGTGTCGTGCCCGTGGGCATCGCGTACGTGACTTCGAATTGGCCTTCATCCATCTGCGGCAAGAATTCGCTTGGCAGCCGCATCAAAAGCAAGACGGTCGCAACGAGAATTGCGCCTGCGCCGACGTAGACTGGCGTGCGGTGCGCGAGCGCCCAATGCAGCAAGCGTTCGTAACGCACAGCGACGCGCGCCGTTGGATCGTGTTCTTCGTCGCCCCCGTCGCGCTGACGAAGAAACGCATTGGCAAGAATCGGTCCCACGAGAATCGCAAGCGTGATCGACACGAGTAGCGCGCTTGCGAGCGTGAGCGCGAGCGCGCGGAAGAAGAACCCGGCGACTCCGGTAAGGAGTAAGAGCGGCAAAAAGACGACGACCGTCGTTGACGTGGACGCGATCATCGGCACGACCATCTCGCCGACGGCGGCAATCACGGTCTCGCGCTTGGGCCGCGTTGGTTCGAGGCGCAGTCGGCGTGCCACGTTTTCGATCACGACGATCGCATCGTCGATGATGAGGCCGACCGCAACGGCAAGCCCACCGACGCTCATGAGATTGAGCGTCTCGCCGAGCCGGCTCATAACGAAGATCGCGATCGTCATCGCAAACGGGATGATCGCCGCGGCAACGAGCGTAAGCCGCAGGTCGCGCAAGAATGCAAAGATGACGATAACGGCGAGGATCGCTCCGATGAGAATGGCATCGCGCAAGCCGTTTTGCGAATCGATGACGAGCGTCGTTTGATCCCAATACGAACCGAGTGAGATGTCGCTTGGAAGCCGCTTCGCTAGCGCCTTGAGGCGACGATCGAACGCGTTTTTCGCAGCGATGGCATCGGCCCCGACAAGCGCATACATGCTGATGACGACGGCATGTTTTGCATCGTACGAGACCGCATCGATCGCCGGCGCGACGCCGAGCCCGACGGTGCCGAGCGACGAGAGCGGGATCGCCGCGCCGCTCTTGTCGACGATGGCCACAGCACCGAGGGTGCGGGCGTCTTTGACGGCAGCGTTGACGAGGAGCACGTAGCGACGGTAATACTGGGTTGCGGTTCCGACGGATTGTACGTTCGTCGCATCGGCGATGGCCTTCGTCACATCCAACGCCGAGAGGCCGTGCGCAGAGAGCGTTGCGGCATCGAGAATCACGCGAAATTCTGTCGCCGGTCCGCCGGTGACGACGACGCGCCCGACTCCCGGCACGCCGGTGAGATTCGGAAGAATCGTTTGCAGCGCGATCTGGCGGATCACGGCCTGGGAGAGCGTCGGCGAGGTCAGGGCATAGGAGACGACCGGCTCGTTATTCGGGGCGACGGCGACCGCGACGATCGTTTTGGCGGCGGGGATTGCGGGCCGGACTTCGGAGATCGCTTGGTTGATGAGCTGAAGATCGGCCTGGGGAGACGTTGCGGGGTCGAAATTGACCGTGATGTCGGCGGAGCCTTGAGCGGAGGCGGCTTTCACGGATATCACGTGGGCTACCGTGCCGAAAGCCGCTTCAAGCGGTCGGGTAACGGCGACGCGCACTTGTTCCGGCGGGAGGTCGCCGGCCTCGGCGACGATATCGATCCGCGAAAACGTCATCGTTGGGAAAATGGCCTTGGCCGTGTTCAAATAGGCCACCACGCCGAGTACGCCGAGGATCGTGACCACGAAGAGCACGATGCTCGCGCGATCCAGCGCAAAAGCGGCAAAGCGAGGCCCAAACCCCTTCTGAGGGTTCGGTCCAAGTGGGGCAACAGCTAGCGCGTCGGCCTTGTCGCTCAAGGTCGGGGTGTGATACACTCTTTGGGTTCTCCGAACGTCCGTTTGGGGCTTTATCTACCCGCTGCTCATCAACCATGATGGGCCACCGTCCTTACGGTGTCCACAGAGGGACCTTAATCTAATGCCAGTCGCAGATTACGAAGTCACGTACATTCTCCGTCCGAATTTTGAAGAAGCCGACATCGACACCAAGTCGGCCGCCATCGCTGAGGCCCTCACCGCCAACGGCGGCGAAGTGGTCGGCGAGCTCGAAAAGATGGGCAAACGTCGCCTCGCCTACGAGATTGACGACGTGCGTGAAGGCTACTACGTCGTGATGAAATTCAAGGCCGACGCGGCTCAAGCCAAGGAGCTCGACCGCCAGATGCGTCTGAACGAAGACGTAATGCGCGCGCTGCTGATTCGCCTCGAAGACTAAGCTTCTTCGATAGTGCCAGGACGCTGGCACCCCGATCGGCGACGATCCGGGGGTATCGGCGTCCTCGACTGCCGTTTGCACGTCGCCGCACCGCGTGGCGACACACCACATCGCACATCGCATAGCTAGGAGAAACAAACAATGGCAGGTTCGTACAATAAAATTATCCTCGTGGGCAACCTCACGCGGGATCCCGAGATCCGCTACGTCGGCTCGGGTGCAGCCGTTACGAAGTTCACGCTGGCCGTGAATCGTCGGTCGAAACAAGCCGAAGAGACGGATTACGTCGATATCGTTGCTTGGGACAAACTCGCCGAAACGTGCAACACCTATCTCAAAAAAGGGATGTCGTGTTTGGTCGAAGGCCGCTTGTCGATTCGCTCGTATGAAGATAAAGACGGCAATAAGCGCAAGGCGACGGAAGTCGTCTGCAACGTGATGCAGATGCTCGATCGTGCAGGCGCCGGCGGCGGTCCGCGCCCAGGCGGCGACGATGGCGGCTCGTACGAGAGTGCGCGTCCGGTTCCGGCTCGTGCCGGTGCGCCCGCAGGCGGCGGCGTGGAAGACCACGGCTTCGACGACGAGATTCCGTTCTAGAAGCATGGACGCAGCGTCGGAAACGCGGATGTTTGGGTTGCTAGATCTTATAGCCGGTGAGATCACGGTGTTGCGCACTGATGTGACGGAGATACGCACCGATGTCGCGGCTCTACGCACTGATCTGACGGACTTGCGCGGCGAGGTGACGGAGCTCCGCACGGAGGTGCGATCGGGTTTCGGTCGCGTCGAAGGCCGAATCGGACATATCGAGACGCGTGTTGAAAACCTCGAACAGGGGACTGCGTAGACCGTCACTCCTTCATCTTACTGACGGAACGTGACACTCCAATGAACCGGTAAGGTAAAGGCGCTCGAGTAAGATCGGGCGCCTTTATCTTGCCCGTATATGGATAATCGTCAACGAAGAAAACAGGCTGAACAAAAGACAAACGACGCGCGAGGCCACTTGACGATACGGAACTGGAGATATCCAGACTCTTTTTTTGCAGCGAACGATCGAGTAATCGGGCGTTCTCGCTCGGTTCGTTTGCGAGCCTACATTTTCGGGATGCTCATGATCTCAATCGTCATAATCTTGTTACCGCCCTGATCGCCCTCACGGTGGAATCGAATGGTCGCACCTGAGACACTCCGCGTTGCCAGTTCGCCTTCGACCATCGTGACTTTTTTGCGGTCGATCTCGAAGAACGGCTTGCCGATCGGTGGGTTGCTAGCGTACAGGTAGACGGTCAATTTTTTCACACGCATGATCACACCAAACGGATTGACGCCGGCTTTGCTTTGCCGCACGCCGCCATGCGCGTCCAGAACGCTGGTCTCGGTTACCCGATCGCAGGGGTCGTGGCGACTTCCCATTTTATAAGCCATGCTGACATGCCCACCGGGGCAGTATGACATCGTAACGGCCGTATCGCTGTTGTTAACCACGCGCAGAAGAATGTCGTTTGCATAGGGTACGGCTTTTACCGATTCGGGCACGGTCGCCGCAAACGTAGCAGCGAGGAGTGCGATGAGCACCCGAGGTTGCTGCCAACGGGGGTGTTTCGAACTGCGGTTCATGGGCGGCTCCCTTTAAATGCGAGATGTGTGAAAAATGCCGTTTGTGTCGGTTCTGGCAAACGGACGTCTACCAAAACGTGACCGCTGTTACGGCGCTGGATACACGGCCGCATCGAATCCGTTGGCGTTGCGAAGTCCACCGCCGTTGACGTAATTGACGACGAACTGCGATTTGGGCGTGTGTCGGCCAAGCATCGGCATCACGTCTGCCGGTTTCCCGCTGGCCATGATTTCCGTTATGAGGCATCCGCCCCGATAGGAGCTCATGGTTGTGTGGGTTGGCGTCACTTTTTTCGTTGCCGGATCGACCTTGGCTGGCGCTACCGTGAACGTGTCCTTGCGGCAGGCCGCGTAATGGATCGTTCCGGTAACGGAATACGGTAAGTAATTCGTGATGGTCGCGCGTGGATACGCGAAGGCCGGTGCGGAAATCGCGATAATCGGAGCGGTAAGGAGCAAAGTGCTGATAATCAGACGCTTTGTGGAACGAAAGCTGAACAACATGAGCCTCCAAACGGAAGTAATGAACAAATCGAACTTGAGCGGAAGTGCAAAATAGTCCGGTTCGCATAAACGAACGGTGATCACAATGCCAATACGACGGAGCATTCCTCGGCTCCAAGCTCTTCGCCGGTTGCCGGGAAATACTTCCGAACGCGGGGAGCTCTTAGGACATCATCGGCCAACGCCGTTCTTCAAAAATTGAATCAGTCAGTTGCGAATCGCTCATCGGCGGAGCGCCATACCATAGCGCTAACTGAGCACCGAAGGCCCGTCCGATACCCACTTGACGAAATGGAAAGTGCTCAGTATACTACTTTCCATACTGGAAAGTGAGGATGATGTGATCACAACCGAAGATGCTCGTGCATCGATCGAGCACGTCCAGGCCGTCCGACGTGATCTTGCG
>JBBRLI010000024.1:0-46474 GCA_038231455.1 Vulcanimicrobiales bacterium
GGAGGACTGGATTACAGAGCGCTGCTACATGAGTGAGGAGTCCATGCAGCTTGCAATCCGAAATGCACCGGGGTACAATCAAGCGACGTAACTGACGACTACGTGTTGGCTAAAAGTACACACGCGAATGGACGCGCTCCGGCGAGGACGCGCGCGACCGATGATTTCGCATATACTTGGAAAGCCAAAGCCCCAGAAGACGTTGTAAGAAAAGTCCGTGTTTCGAATCTTTTCCCGAATCTCGGCTGCTGTTAACGGGCGCGGACTCAGCATCTGATCGCTTTGGACTGATCGCGCGGAAGACTTGCACATCATCGATTCCCTCGCTCGCGGTATGTAGCACGCTTCCAAACATGCTTTTTTGAGCGCTCGGTCCGGCGCTCAACGAACTTAGCCAGATTGTCTATCGAGCGTAGGCCATGGAAGTGCGCTAGCAATAAAAGAAAAAACCCCCGTTTTACGGAGGGTTTTTGACCGGGAAGATTTAGCCCCAACGGGATTCGAACCCGTGTTACCGCCGTGAGAGGGCAGCGTCCTAGGCCTCTAGACGATAGGGCCATTGGCTCCCGGTCATGGACTCGAACCACGATAAGCAACTTCAGAGGCTGCTGTCCTACCATTAGACGAACCGGGACCGTTGGCATGAACCGTGCCTCCGCGAGGCACGCCCGGTATGGTATCACATTCATCGGCAAAGGCAAATGTCGTCAGGGGATTGTTCGGGAAGACGAGCGAGCGGGTAACGTAGTTCTGATGATTTGTCAGTTCTTGGTGGAGGGTCGATTCTAAGTGCAGGCAGTGGTGCTCGTGGGTGGTGAGGGAACGCGGTTGCGTCCGTTGACGCTGGAAACGCCGAAACCGATGGTTCCAATCCTGAACCTCCCGTTCTTGGAACGCACGCTGCTCCGCCTCAAAGACGCCGGCATCGACGACGTGATCTTACCGGCCGGCTACCTACCCGAGGCGATTACCTCGGCCTTTGGAGACGGCTCGCGCCTTGGCATGAAAGTCACCTACGTTATCGAGGAAACGCCTCTTGGCACCGCCGGGGCACTCAAGAACATCGAGCAGCACATCCGCGGCCGGTTCTTCGTGCTCAACGGCGACGTGCTTACGAGCCTGGATCTGCGGGCCATGCTCGCCTACCATAGAGAGAAGGGCGGGATTGGGACCTTGCACCTGATCCGGGTCGAGGACCCCTCGGCCTTTGGCTGCGTGGTTCATGATGCCCAAGGCCGGATCTCCACCTTCGTTGAGAAGCCGCCTCGCGAGACGGCGCCGACCAACGAAGTAAACGCCGGCACCTATCTGTTCGAGCGCCAGATCATTGACTTCATACCGGCGGGTCGTGCGGTCTCGATCGAGCGCGAGACGTTCCCAGCCTTAATCGCAAGTGGTCGCCCGCTCTACGCCTTTACAACCGACGACTATTGGGTCGATCTCGGCCGTCCTGAGGCGTATTTGAACGCGCATCGGGACATCTTCGATAACCGTATGCCCATGGGGATCGGTCGCGGGATCAGCGGGCCTGGCGCCTCGGCCGTCCCTGCCAGCGCCCTCCGGGAGCCGGTGTACATCGGCGCCGGCGCAACCATAGCGAGCGACGCGGTGGTTGGTCCATATACCGTCGTCGGTGAGCGAAGCATCATCGGCAGCGGCGCCAGCGTCGTTGGTTCGCTCCTTTGGGACGAAGTTCGCGTCGAAAACGGCGCCTCGATCGACGAGGCGATCATCGCGAGCCGTGCCCGTATCGGCGCCGGCGCGAGGGTCGAGGCTGGGAGCGTGATCGGGCATGACGCCGCGATCGAGCCTGGCGCCCATATCGCTGCAAACGCGCGAATCGCGCGTGAGGACCTGGCGGGGACGCGATGAGATATCGTTTACCAGCTTCCTTCGCCGGGTATGTCTCTACCAACAAAACGACGAGCTAACAAACGGCGGGGTGGCCGATCTCCCCGGCGCTCTCATTTATAAACCGTCAACGCACTAGATCGGCCACCCTGGGAGATAACGTACGGTGAACACGAGACCGCCACGGATGCTCTTTCTTGGATCGTTCCCGCCGCGCGAATGCGGCATTGCGACCTTCACGAAAGATGTCGTCGATAGTTTTGATGCACGCTTTGCGACAAAGAGCGAAATCATCGCAATCGATGAACCCGGTGGAGAAACGCGCTCGTATGGCCCAGAAGTCGTCGCGCGTCTAACGCAGACCGATCGCGGATCCTACGGCGATATCGCTGCGCTCGTCAACGCGCATCCGGCTGAGATTCTCAATATCCAACACGAGTACGGTCTCTTCGGCGGCGATGACGGCGCGTGGGTGCTCGATCTTATTACCGGCGTCACCAAACCGGTGGTTGTCACGCTGCATACGATTCTGCCCGAACCCAATGACAACCATCGCGCCGTCGCACAGGAAATTTGTCGCGTCGCAACCGCGATCACCGTGCATAGCGACACGGGTCGTAATTTGCTGGTCGAAAAATATGGTGTCGCCGCGGAAAAAATTACCGTGATTCACCACGGCGTTCCGGACGTGCCGTTCCGTGAGACCGAACCGATCAAAGCGCAGTTTGGCGTGGGCGACCGCATGGTTATTTCGACCTTCGGCTTGATCAATCGCGGAAAAGGCCTGGAATTCGCAATTGAAGCGATGCGCGAAGTCGTAAAGACGCATCCCGAATCGCTCTATCTTATCCTCGGTGAAACACATCCGACGATTCGTAAACGCGAAGGCGAAGAGTATCGCGAGTCGCTGCAGGCGCTCGTTAAAGAGTATGGCCTCGAGCGTAACGTGACGCTCGTGAATAAGTTTCTGGAGTTTGACGAACTCGTGAACTACCTCGCGGCCACGGACATCTACCTCACGCCGTACCTCAATCCCGTACAGATCGTGAGCGGTACGCTTGCCTACGCGATGGGCTGCGGCAAAGCGATTGTGTCCACACCGTATCTCTACGCAAGCGAGGTGCTCGCGCACCATCGCGGATTTCTCTGCGAGTTCCGCAACGCAGCGTCGATTGCAAGCACCGTTACGGCGCTCCTCGATGATCCCGACTTGCGTCGCTCGACCGAGCGTCGTGCGTACAAGTATGGTCGTCAGATGACGTGGCCCAACGTCGCGCTTGCCTACGGCGAACTCTTTCGGGCCCTCGTTCCCGCGCAGCGGATGGAACTTCAGAGCGCTTAGGCGCTCGCCAATGGCTGCACGCTACCCGTCGCTCGATCATTTGCTCACCCTTAGCGATGACGTGGGCATGATCCAGCACGCGACGCACGATATCCCCAACCGCTCGACGGGCTATTGTACCGACGATGTTGCGCGGGCACTTATCGTCTCAATCGCCGCGATCGATCACGTGCCGACGTCGGCTGATGCGACGCGACTTGCAAGCATCTATCTTTCGTTCGTACATGATGCGCAACTCGGCGACGGCTGGTTCCACAACTTCATGGGCTACGACCGCTGCTGGCAAGACGACCGCGGCTCGACGGATTCGTTTGGGCGCGCGCTCTGGTCGCTCGGCTTTACCATGCGTTTCGCCCAGCGCGATTCGTGGCGCCGCGTTGCAACGCGCATCTTCGAACAGGCACTGCCGAATGTCGACGGCCTTGCGTATCTGCGCTCGCGCGCATACGCCGGCCTCGGGATCGCGCACGCGATCGACGCCAAACCGAAAAATGAAGGCCAGTTGCGCGATAAGCTCGATCGCATCGCCTGGTCGATTGCCGGAGCGTACGATGCGTGCGCTGGTCCGGGGTGGACGTGGTGCGAGGACGTGATGACGTACGACAACGCCCGGCTCTGCGAGATCCTTATCCGCGCTGGAACCCTGCTTGGCAACCGCCGTTACCTCGGCGTGGGCCTTGCAATGCTGAACTTCCTCGAGAGCGTGGTAATCGAGAACGGCGTCTTCGCACCCGTGGGTAACCAAGGTTGGTATCCGCGTGGCGGCGTGAAGGCGAAGTACGGTCAGCAGCCGCTCGAGGCTGCCTCGATGGCCGACGCTTCGCTCGCCGCCCAAGAGGCAACCGGCGATCCTCGCTGGACGCGCACGGCCCAAGCCGCATACGACTGGTTTTACGGGCGTAACACCCATGACGCCCTGATGGTCACCGGCGGCGGTTGCCGCGATGGGATCGATGAATTCGGCCCGAATCCCAACATGGGCGCGGAGTCTACGCTCGCTTATTTGGCCTGCGCGATCGCGATGGCGGAACGGTCCGGCCGGTCGCTTGAAATCGCACGCTAAAGAGGTCCTAGGCGAATATGCCCTAAGTGGCGAAGATTCGCGGGATGATTGTCGAGTCCGAAGTCCTAAATGACGTACAACGCCAAGCCGTAGAGCACACCGAAGGTCCGGTCCTTATCTTCGCCGGAGCCGGCAGCGGGAAGACGCGAGTCTTGACCCACCGGATCGCCTACCTGCTCAACGAGAAGAAAGTATTCCCCGACCGTATCCTGTCCGTGACGTTCACGAACAAGGCCGCGGGCGAGATGAAATCGCGCCTCGAGAAGATGGTCGGTGCGGTTGCCAAAGATCTTTGGGTGGGCACGTTCCACTCGATTTGCGTGCGCATGCTGCGCCGCGACGGCAAGAAGATCGGGATCGCCTCAAACTTCGCAATCATGGACGACACCGATCAAAAAGCGATCGTCCGCGACATTCTGCACGACCTCGATTACGACGAACGCCAGATCGCTCCGAACGCGGCGCTCGCCGAAATCTCGAAGGCGAAGAACCAGCTGCAGTCGCCCGACCAGTATGAAACGGCGAATACCTCGTTCATCGGCGAACGCTACGCTGCGGTCTACCGCGAGTATGAACGCCGCCTGCGCGAATCGAACGGCCTTGATTTTGACGACCTGATCGGCCGCGCGATCCAGCTGCTTGAAGAAGACGTCGAGACGCGCACGCGTTATCAGAACAAGTTCCGCTACGTGCTTGTCGATGAATATCAAGACGTCAACTACGCGCAATACAAACTCGTCGCGACGCTCGCCGACGAACACAAGAACATCACGGTCGTCGGCGATGACGATCAGTCGATCTATTCGTGGCGCGGTAGCGATTATAAGATGATCCTCAAGTTCGAGGAAGATTTCCCAGGCGCAAAAGTCTTCAAGCTTGAGGAGAACTACCGCTCGACGCAGACGATTCTCGCCGCAGCAAACGAGCTGATCGCGATGAACGAAACGCGCCAGCCGAAGACCCTCTTCACGAAGCGCGCCGAAGGCGAGAAGATTTCGGCTTTCCAAGCTGAGTCCGAACGCGCCGAAGTGCGCTACGTGCTCGAGAAGATCAAAGAACTCGTGCGCACGGGTGCCGCGTATCGCGACTTCCTCGTGCTCTATCGCACCAACGCCCAATCGCGCGTCTTTGAAGAAGGCTTCCTCGGCGAGGGAATTCCTTATCGCGTCGTCGGCGGCGTCGGATTTTATGCACGCACCGAGATCAAAGACATGCTCTCGTATCTGCGTTATATCGTTAACCCCTCGGATGCCGTCGCGTTCCGCCGCATCGTCAACGTGCCGCGCCGGTCGATCGGTCAGCAGACGCTCGCATCGCTCCTCGAAGCGGCGAACGCCGCGAACATGTCCGTCGGCCAGGCCGTGTTCGATTCGAATCTGCTCAAGCGGGCGGTGCCCAAGAAGCAGCGCGAGCTCGAACGCTTCGCCGAACTCATCACCGACCTGCGTGCAAAGGCGGAGACGTTCTCGATCTCCGACTTGCTCGTTGCGGTCATGGAAGAGTCGGGCTACTTGCGCGAACTGCAAGCCGATGAATCCAACGACGGCAAAGCGCGCCTCGAAAACATGCAAGAACTCATCGGCGTTGCCAAAGAGTACGAGACGGGCGAAAACGCCGGCTCGCTGGATGACTTCCTTGCCAATATCGCGCTCATCTCGGATCTCGATACGCTCGACCCGAACGCATCATTCGTCACCTTGATGACGATGCACGCGGCGAAGGGCCTCGAATTCCCGAACGTCTTCCTGACGGGCCTCGAAGAAGGCGTCTTCCCGCACACGCGTGCGCTCACGGACATGGTCGAGCTCGAAGAAGAACGCCGTCTTGCCTACGTCGGCGTGACGCGTGCGATGGATCGCATCTTCATGTCCTTCGCGCAGCGCCGCACGCTGTACGGCAACACGTTCAGCCATCCGAAATCACGCTTCTTAGAAGAGATGCCCTCGGTCGACATGATCGGCGGCGTCGCGCTCAATCCCCGTCCCTCGGGCGGGCGCTGGCGCGAAGTCTCGATCCACGAAAACGCGGGTGCCGGCATCGGCATGGACCTGCGCGAAGGCGATAAAGTCCGGCATCCCAAGTGGGGCGAAGGCACCGTTCTTGCCGCGGCTGGTGCCGGTGGCGATGGTCTTGTGACGATCAACTTCCCGAATGTCGGGGACAAGATGGTCATGCTCAAATACGCGCCCCTCGAGCGGGTCTAACATTCTCCGCGTCGGGGTCGCCGGCGCGCTCGGACGACTCGGGCGCGCGGCGTGCGCGGCACTAGCATCGGCGGAGGGCGTCACGCTCGCCGCCGGTTTTGCGCGTGCGTACGCCGGCGAAAAGCTTGCCGCGCATGTCGGCTGCGGGGCCGATGATGCGTTGCTGTTCGATGACGTCGATGCATTTGCGGAGAGCGGCCTCGATGTGATCGTCGATTGTACCGTCTATCCGGGGTCGGTCAGCGTTGCTCGGGCCGCGGTTGCTAGTGGCGTCTCGCCGGTGGTCGGCGCATCGGGGTGGACCGAAGAAGATACGATCAGTTTCGGCGATGCAGTCGATGAGGCGAATATCGGTGCGATGATCGTGCCCAACTTCGCGATTGGCGCGGTGCTCATGATGCGCTTTGCCGCCGAAGCCGCGCGCGTGCTTCCCGATGTCGAGATCATCGAGATGCATCATTCCGAGAAACGCGACAAACCCAGCGGTACGGCGAAGCGTACCGCGGACATGATCGAAGATGCGCGGCCTGTTTCACGGCCGCCCGTTCCGATTCACAGCGTGCGTCTTCACGGCTTGCTCGCGCATCAAGAAGTGATCTTCGGCGGCATCGGCGAGACGCTCACGATCCGGCACGACTCGATCTCGCGCGACTCATTCGGCCCGGGCATCGTGCTCGCGGTAAAACACGTCCGGCAGCTTAACAGTCTCGTCGTCGGACTCGACGCGTTGCTTTTTTCTGATGAGGTCTTTTCGTGAAGCTCGGTGTGATCGGCGCGACGGGCGTCGTGGGTTCGACGATCCTTACCGTGCTCGAAGAACGCGGCGTGCCGGTGACGCAGCTATTCGCTTACGCTTCGCGCGATCGCGTCGACGGCGTACGTTTCCGTGGCGCGTCGTATCCCGTTGCGCGCGCGAGCGTCGAGAAGATCGTCGCGGATGCGCCGGATGTGGTGTTCTTCGCATCGAGCGACGATGCAAGTAAAGAAATGGCCGAGGCGCTCGCCGCGCACGGAATTATCGTGATCGACAACTCCGCGACATTCCGCTTGGATCCGCGCGTGCCGCTAGTGATCCCCGAAGTCAATCCGCACGCGATCGCAGCCCACCACACGATCTTTCCCGTCGGCAACTGCACCGCGATTATTCTGTGCGTTGCGCTCAAGCCGATCGTGGCGGTCGCGGGCTTGCGCAGTGTTCGCATTGCGACCTATCAAGCCGTCAGCGGTGCGGGTCGCGCCGGCCTTGAAGCGCTTGCGGAAGAAGAGGCCCTCATTGCAACGGGCGGAAGCGGTGCAGCTCCGCATTCGACCTTCGCCGCGCAGATCGTGCGCAACGTGATTCCGCAGATCGGCGGATTCGAGGGCACGGGCGATACGGGCGAAGAAGAAAAAGTTGCGGCGGAGACGCGCAAGACGCTCGAACTCCCCGATTTGCACGTCGCTGCAACAACCGTGCGCGTTCCGGTGCGTACGGCACATAGCGAAGCGGTGTTCGTTCAAACGGAACGTGCCACGAGTGTTGCCGCGCTCGCCGCGGCGTTCGCAAACGCGCCCGGAATCGTCTACCATGCGAGCGGAATCGTGACGCCGATCGAGGTTGAGGGCACGGACCTGGTCCATGTCGCGCGTTTGCGCGCCGAAGGCACGAGTACGACCGACTTCCAACTGTGGGTTGTCGGCGATCAGCTCCGCAAAGGTGCCGCAACCAACGGCGTTCAGATTTTAGAGACGCTCATTTCACAAGGTCGCTTCGGAGCCGTGCATGCCTAAGACCGTCGTTCAAAAATTCGGCGGCTCATCGCTTGCCACGCCGGAACTGCGTGAGATCGCCGCATCGCGCGTGATCGAAACGCGTGCGCGCGGCTATTCGCCGATCGTCGTTTGCTCCGCGATCGGACGCGCGCCCGACCCGTACGCGACCGACTCGCTCTTGGGCATGATGGGGCCAACGCGCAGTGGCCCCAATCGCGATTTGTTGCTCTCGTGCGGCGAGGCGATCGCGTGCGCGGTATTCGCCGAACTGCTCACCGCCTGGGGCGCCGACGCGCAGGCGATGACGGGCGCACAAGCCGGCATCATCACCGACGACCAGTTCGGTGACGCAAAAATCCTCGACGTCAATCCGAGCAATCTGCTGGCGGCGATCGAACGCGGCATCATTCCCGTGGTCGCCGGGTTCCAAGGCGCAACCGAAGGTGGCGCGACGACGACGCTCGGTCGCGGCGGAAGCGATCTCACAGCAATCGCGCTTGGCGCAGCGCTCGGTTCCGACTCGGTAGAAATTTATACCGATGTCTCCGGGGTCATGACCGGAGATCCTAAGCGCATCGCGGGCGCACACACGATCGATCGTGTGAACTATGCCGAGATGGTCGAACTCGCGGGCAACGGCGCCAAAGTCATGCACTATAAGGCCGCCGACATGGCGCGCACCTCGAACACGCCGTACCTCGTGAAAGGGTTGCGCTCGAACTTCGGCACGCTCATCGACGACGGCGCGCCGGTCGAACGCGAGCGTCCCGTTACCGGTATCACCTCGATTCGCGATATCACCTTCGCGCGCATCATTCAGGGCGACGAGAACCCCGTCGAACGCGCGAAGATCGACACCGAGATTTTCGGTCGCTTGGCTGAGGCCGATATCTCGATCGACATGATCAACGTCAACAATGCCGGTGTGTTCTTCGTGTTCGATAGCGAGCACGTCGAGAGCGTTCGCCGGGAACTTGCGAATACGAACGTCGCGCTCCGGATCCGTCCGCACTGCACCAAACTCTCCATCGTCGGCGCCGGAATGCGCGGCACCCCGGGTGTCATGTACCGCGTGGTTCGCGCCGTTACGGAAGCCGGCGTCGAAATCATTCACTCCACCGACTCCAACATCACGATCTCGATCCTCGTGCCGGAGGAAGAGACCGTGCGTGCCGAGCAAGCGATTCACGACTACTTCCGGCTCGGTCGATCCGCGCCAGCACAAACGGGAGCGAAAGCATGAAGATCGGACGCCTCCTCACCGCCATGATCACGCCGATGAAGGCGGACGAATCGGTCGATTACGACGAAGCCGTTCGCGTTGCGGAGTATCTGGTCTCGGGCGGATGCGATGGCGTCATCGTGAGCGGCACGACCGGCGAATCGCCCGCGCTCGGAGATGAAGAAAAGCTCGAACTCTTTCGACGTATCAAGAGCGCCCTGGGCAATAACGGTTCGGTTGTCGCGGGTACCGGCGGCAATAACACGGTGCACTCCGTCGAGCTGACCAAACGCGCGGTGGAGTGCGGTGTCGATGGCATCCTTGCGGTCGTACCGTACTACAATAAGCCCACGCAAGACGGCATGCTGCGCCACTTCGGGTCGATCGCCGAGGCGAGTTCTGCGCCCGTCATCGTTTATAATATCCCGGGACGCACGGGCGCAAATATGCTTCCCGCAACGTTGCTCGAGCTTGCCAAACGGCACAAGAATATCGCGGGCGTCAAAGAGTCCAGCGGCGATCTCGCGCAGATCACGCAGATTTGCCGCGAACGTTCCGACCCGTTTCTCGTGTGGTCGGGTGATGATTATTTATTCTTGCCGGCGCTTGCGGTTGGAGCGGACGGCTTGATCAGCGTCTCGGCGCACGTCTGCGCCGCACGTTTGCGCGAATTGCTCGACGCCGTCGACGAAGGCGATCTTCGAATGGCCGCCTCGATCCACCAAGAGATCGCACCGCTCGTCGCGATGCTCTTTGCGACAACGAATCCGATTCCGGTCAAGTGGGTCATGAACGAGTTCGGGTTTGCCGCGGGCGGCTGTCGTTCGCCGCTCGGCGCGATGCCCGAATCCCTCATGGCGCCGCTGCGTGCACTTGCCGAGACGTACCGACCCGCGGTGCTCGCGCGATAAGATGGCGTCGATCTCCATTCTTGGTGCGCGCGTCGATGCGGTCGGACGGGCCGAAGCCGTTCGTCGAATCGCGGAACTCGCGCGCGGTGTGCAGTCGTCGCTCGTTGTGACGATCGGGACCGAGATGGTGATGGAAGCGCGGCGAAATCCGCGCTATCGCGCGGTGCTTGAAAACGCATCGCTCGCACTTTGCGATACCGTCGGGTTGCTGGCGATCAGCAAACTGCGCGGAGGTCCGATTCGCGAACGCGTCACCGGAGTCGAACTCGTCGCGGACCTTGCGGCAGCGTCCGTCACCGATCCCGACGTGCGACTCTACCTGATCGGCGGGAAAGGTGCGACGGCGCAGCGCGCGGCGGATGCCCTGCGCGCGCAGTTTCCCGGCGCGCGGATCGTCGGCTTTCGCGACGGCTATTTCGGTGACGGGGATTCGGCTTCGGTAACGGCGGCAATCGCCGCCACACACGCGACCGTGGTGCTGGCCGGCCTCGGATTTCCCAAGCAAGAACTCTGGCTCGAGGCGAACTTACCCGCAACCGGGGCGCACGTCGGAATGGGCATCGGCGGTTCGCTCGATGTCTATGCGGGAAACGTTGAACGTGCGCCGGCACTCGCGCAGCGGCTGGGCGTCGAGTGGCTTTATCGATTGATCCGTGAACCGCGGCGCTGGCGCCGCCAACTCGCACTACCCCGTTTCGCCGCGCTAGCGCTCGCGGAAGCGGCCAAAGGGAGAACCAAGAACGCATGAAAGCGATGATCCTTGCCGGCGGAATGAGCACGCGGCTCTACCCGCTCACGCGGCAAGTACCAAAGCCCCTCGTTCCCGTCGCAGGCGAGGCGATCTCGGCGCATTTGATGCGCTGGCTGCGGTCCTTTGGCGTTGAAGAAATCGCAATCAACGTGCACTATCTTGCGGATACGATTCGCGAGCGGTTTGGCGACGGCGCGGCGTACGGCGTCAAACTCACGTATCTCCACGAAGAGCAACTCATGGGCAGCGCGGGTTCGGTCAAGGCGATGCAGACGTATTTCGGCGATGAACCCTTTGTCGTGGTCGGCTGCGACGATCTCACCGATGCGAATCTCGATGCCCTCGTGCAGTTTCATAAAAAGCAAAACGCGCTCGCTACGATCGGTCTCGTGCGGGCCGAAGAAGTCGATCAGTATGGCGTCGTCGTGACGGATAAAGACGGAAGGATCGTCGAATTCCAAGAGAAGCCACCCAAAGGCACCGAGCGCTCGAAGCTCGTGAATACGGGCATCTATGTATTCGGCCCCGGCATCTTCGATCGCATCCCCGCGGACACGTTTTACGATTTCGGCAAGAACGTCTTTCCCGCGTTGCAGGCTGAAAACGCCCCGTTCTACGGCCTCCAACTCACCGGCGCATATTGGCGCGATATCGGGACGCTCGATGAGTATCGCCGCGCGACAAACGACGTGCTCTCCGGCAAGATCACGCTGCGCGGGGTGATGGCCCGCGGCATCTCCGCCGACGCGCATCTCGGCAACGATGCACATATCGACGGCGACGTGCGCGTCGGCGCGGGCGTGCAGTTCGGGAATCGGGTGCGCGTCGTCGGTCCAAGCGTTATCGGCGATGGCGTAAAAATCGGCGACGATGCCTTGATCGAACGCTCGATCCTCTGGGATGGAGCATCGGTCGGCGCGCGAGCAATCGTGCGCGATAGCGTTGTCGGAATCGATTACGACATCGCCGCCGATGTGACACTGGCTGACAAAATCGTCGCAAACGGCGAACCGGTCGCCTCGTAAGCGCTAGTCGTCGCGCCGCTCGGCGTGATGGGGTCGCGTGTTCGATGCACTGCGCGATCTCGTTTTCCCGGTGGTCTGTCTTGGTTGCTCGCGGCCGCGCGTGGCGATCTGCGAACGCTGCGTACCGCCGGATGGACGGCTGAATTTCTCGATCGGCGCGACATCGGTGTCCGCGCTCGGTCCATACGACGGATTGCTCCGACACGCAATCGTCCGGATGAAAGACGGCGAGCGGGCATATCTCGATGCATTCGCCGCCCTAATCGCCGCGCGTTTCCCGGTGCCGCATGCGCTCGTGCCGCTGCCGACGACCGCACATCGACGAGCGGCTCGCGGCTTCGATCAGAGCGTGGCGATTGCGGAGCGCGTTTCTGCCCAGTCGGGTGTGCCCGCTTTACGGATTCTCACGAAGCGCGGATCGCCACAGCACGGAAGGCGGCGCGAGGAGCGGTTGCGCGGCCCGGAGTTCGTGCTGGACACGGGGAACCTGCCGCCGTCTGTCACGCTCGTCGATGATGTGTGCACGACGGGGAGCACGATCCGCGCGGCCGTGCTCGTCCTTACCGCGGCCGGGGTGCGGGTCGATGGTACGATCGTGGTCGCCCGCACGCCCGAAACCCCGCCTCGCAACGGACGGTTCTGGCGTCCGGAACGCTAAAGAGGAGCCTGTATGAAAGCCGTTTGGAAAAACACCGTTATCGCCGAGAGCGACAAAACCGAAGTCGTCGAGGGGAACCACTACTTTCCCGCCGATTCGATCAAAAAGCAGTACTTCAAAGAGAGCCCGACCACGTCGCACTGCCCGTGGAAGGGCGATGCGAGCTACTTTACGGTCAACGTGAATGGCGAAGAAAACAAAGACGCGGCGTGGTACTACGCAGCGCCAAAAGAAAAAGCCGAGAACATCAAAGGGCACGTCGCCTTCTGGAAGGGCGTTCAGGTTTCATAAACCCCGCCGACCGAATCTATCTTGCACGCGCCGTCGAACTTGCCGCGCGTGCAAGCGGTGATGTTGCCCCAAATCCCCCCGTCGGTGCGGTGCTCGTTCGCGGCGGCCGTACGATTGGCGAGGGGTGGCATCGCATCGCGGGTTCGGCGCATGCCGAAGTCGAGGCATTGCGCGACGCAGACGCACGCGGTGAATCAGCCGACGGTGCCACGGCGTACGTCTCGCTCGAACCGTGCAACCATCACGGCCGCACGCCTCCGTGTACGGAAGCACTGCTTGCTGCTGGGGTGAAGCGCGTCGTGATCGCCGCGCTCGACCCGAATCCAAAAACGTCAGGCGGCGGCGTCGCACGTTTGCGCGATCGCGAAGTCGAAGTCATCGTCGACGAACTGCCGGCCGCGCAATCGCTGATTGCGCGTTTTCGCGAAACCGTCTCCTCGCCGTATCCCTACATCACGCTCAAAATGGCGATGTCGCTCGATGGTGCGATTGCGCCTGGGCCTGGGATGAACTACCGTCTGACCGGTGATGCGGCATTCGAGCGCGTGCGCATGATGCGCGCCGAGACCGATGCCGTCATGGTGGGCGCCGGGACGATTCGTGTCGACGATGCGCAGCTTACGATTCGTCCGCACCGCGCGCGCCGCAAACCGTACACGCGAATCGTCGTCTGCGAAACAGATCCCGTGCCCGCAACCGCGCGCGTCTTCGCACGACCCGCGGATGCACCGCCGGATTCCTATGCGCGCACCATCGTGCTTGCTCCGGGTCGACGTCGTGCGCCGTTTGCCGCGCTCCAAGACGTCGCGGAGATGGTCTTCGTGGGTGATGGTGCCAAGCTCGACCTCGATGCCGCGATGCGCGAGCTGCGCGCACGTGGTGTGGTGACGATCCTGTGTGAGGGCGGTCCGACGCTCGGCGGCCGACTACTCGAAGCAGGCCTCGTGCGCGAACTCGTCTGGTTCATCGCGCCGACGCTCCTCCAGACACCCACCGCGATCCCGCCGCTGACCGGTGCCGACGTCACGCGGCTCGCACGCGGATGGCGGTTCTCTGATGTCGAACGCGTCGGCGACGACCTCATGCTGCGAGCGTACTTGTAATGTTTAGTGGACTCATTAGTTACCAAGGCAAGATTGCTTCGATCATCGGCGACGCGACGCGCGGTATCACGCTCGTCGTCGAAGCTCCCGCGGCGATCGCCGATGGCGTCGAGGAAAAAGACTCCGTCGCGGTCAACGGCGCGTGCCTCACGGTCGTCGCAGTCGATGCAACGACGATGCGATTCGATGTCGTGCCCGAGACCGTCGTGCGTACCAACATCGGCGAACTCAAAGCCGGCGACACGGTGAATCTCGAGCTCTCGCTGCGTCTGGGCGACCGCCTTGGCGGACATCTCGTTTACGCGCATGTCGATGCAACCGCCGCCATCATCTCCAAACTGAAGGAAGGCCAAGGCTTCCGACTCATCGTCGAGACGCCGACGTCAATTGCCGCATTCATCGTCGAGAAAGGCTACATCACCGTTGATGGTGTGAGCCTGACGGTGGCATCGGTCGCGGCGGGGCGCTTTGCAATCGCGCTCATCCCCGAAACGGCGAAGCGCACGACGCTCGGCCCGAAAGGCGCGGGTGATCGCGTGAATCTGGAAGTCGATCCCGTCGCGCGGTATGCCGCAGCAGCGGTCGCCGCGTACGCGGCTCGGGGCGATACGCGTTCGAGCGATGAGCTCGAATGGGCGTATGAAATCTAATACCCGAATTCACGAACGCGTTCGCTGGAGCGACGTCGACAAAATGGGTGTGATGTATTTCGGTGCCTACATTCGCTTCATGGAGATCGCCGAGGCGGAGTTCTTTCGCGAACTCGGCTTCACGTACGACGGCATCACCTCGGAGTTCGGCGTCTGGATGGCGCGCGTACATTTGGACGTCGACTACCGCTTCCCCGCGCGGCTCGACGATGAAATCGTTTCGTGGGCTGAGGTGAGGAAGGTCGGCGGATCGTCGATTTACTTGACGTTTCCGATCGAACGCGCTGATGGCAAGCGCCTCGCCGATACGACGCTCATCCTCTCATGTCTGCAACAAGAATCGCTTCGACCAACCCGCGTCCCCGCAAGACTTGCCGAAGCCTTGCGGGGACGGATCGCTTAGTTTAGCGCTGGACGACCCCGACCGCTAGACCGAAATTGCCGCCGGTATCGGTGAGGGAGACATTGGCACTGGCTGCGGCCGAGGCGTTCAGGAAGAACACGGTGCCAAGATACGGTGCCGGGCTGACCGCAGCGTTCGTCGATGGGCTGAGCGCGCCCGCAGTGAGCGGCCCGCTCAACGTCACGGTTTGGAATTGACTGGTGTACGTTCCGCGCGGATTGAAGTTGGTGAAATTAAAACGCGGGTCGGTCGTCAGACTCAAGTTGCTCGCAGCAAGTGCGATTCCAAAGTCGCCGAGGAGCGTCGGAAGTGTTTGGCTGGTCGCCGATTCGACCCCGACTTGACCGATGATCGTGTGATTGAGACTCGTGTTCAAGTATGCGTCGCCGCCGAACCGGTCGTACAAGTACCGTTGGAAGACGTACTCCGCACCGTAGCATCCGCTGCAATTGTATTGCACGCTCGAGCTGTCTTTGCCCGTAAAGGCCGTGATGCTAAAGTTCTGCGGTGCAGACAGGTAGAGTTGGGCGTGGTAGAGCGCGTCATCAACGTCGTTGGTATAGCTTGGATAGAGAAGCTTGAGCGCGAAGTCTTGCGCGAGCATCGACATGCCTTCATTCACCCATGACAGTTCGCTTGGGCCTGGAGAATACGCATCGGACGGGCTGGCCTGAAGCACGGAATGATGTACGAAGTTAATGAGATGCTGTAATTCGTGCGCCGTGCCGCGGACGAGATCTTCTTTGAGCGTATAGCTGGTACTGCTGTTGGGGCTGTAGCCAAGAAAGATCATCGGCGATTCGTTCGACTTGTACGTACCGTAAGGCGTAAAGCAATTTGCAATCGCTTGCGGCGCGTGGTTGAGCGAATAAAAGTAACCGCCGACGCCATTTCCAAGGCTTGCGGAATTCAAGACGACGACGTGGATGAGGTTGTCGCTCGGCTGGATGTAGCGCGATGATGTTGCAGGCAGGTTTGCGCCGGCGGCATCGCATGTGGTGTATGTCTGTTGGTTGCCGGCTGCTTGTGCGCCGTAGCTCGGCGAACCGTAATGTGCAACATCGGAGGTGTACGCATTTTCGAAGTCTGCGCCGATCTGCGCGATTTGTGTCGGGCTGAACGTCGTGATTGTGTTGTCGAGCCAGATGTAGCCGTGCGCCGTGACGAGTTGCAGCGTTGCGGGGACTTGCTGGAACGTGCCCGCGCTACCGTTAATCGAGCTATTTTCCACCCAGATGCCCGCGGTCGAGCCTGCTGTCGTCGGAAGGCCTTTCGTCGTGCGAAGACTCTGCGTGTTGCGAGCGCCCGCGCGGTGCAGTGACGACGTAAGGCGACCGGTTGCGATCGGATCTTCGACAAACCGGTCCACGCTATGCTGGTTTTGCGACCAGGCCGAAGTCAACCAAAACGGATTCGACGGCACGCCGCGAACGGCGCGGCGGAAGTTCTGCGCGCCGACGGCACTCACCGTTTCGTTAATCGATGCCGAGCCGAGGTTCGAGCCGGAACCTTTCGTGTTTTGGAACGTCGTGCCGATGCCGACGATCGTCGAGTTGAACGCTGAGCTCAGCTTGCCGAGGAATGAATTGGATGCGGTCGGATTTGCAGCGAGATATCCAACGATCGGCGCCGCCGCCGTCGCCCCCGGCGTCCCCGTTGGGGTCGCTGTTGGCGTCGGGGTTGCGGTGGCGGTCGGCATCGCTGTCGGTGTCGGTGTTGCCGTTGGCGTTGCGGTCGGTGTCGGTGTCGGTGACGGGCTGGCCGACGGCGTCGGCGTCGCGAGCGACGTTGCGATCGTGAACACAACGAATTCGTACGTCACGCCTTTTGCGATCGTAAATCCGGCGTTGAACGCCGACGTGAACGTGACCGTATTTTTTCCATTTACGTTTGTCACGGCCGATGCCGCAACGGGTCCCGCGTAGCCGAGTGTTGGCTGATCGCTCGCGTAGAGCGCTAGGTAGAACGGTTGATTCGGCGTTAGCGTTAAGGTCGAGGGCAGGGCGAACGTGAATGACGGATAGCCGGTGAACGTCAGCGTGCCATCGCTAACGAGCGCGACGTAGAAGAGGCCGGGTGCACCGCTGAGTGCCATCGGTCGTCGCAGGGCGCTGCTGAGCGTCGGCGCGCCGCCGCTCGGTCCCGACGATGAAGTCATCGTGACGTTTGCTACGCCGGTCGAGGGCGCGGCAAATGCAACGGTTCCACTGTATCCGGCAACTGCCGGAACCGTCGCAGTGGTACCGGATGCGGGCACGGCTACGATCGTTGCGAGGGGAGCCGGAGTTGGCGTCGGGCTCGGCGTTGGAGAAGGCGAAGGCGTCGGTGTGATGACGATGGTCGGCGTTCCGGTTGGCGTCGGCGGTACGACGCCGCTATTGACCGACGATCCGCCGCCGCCCCCACCGCCGCAAGCGGTAATCGTGGCCGCTGCCAGAACGGCGAGCCCCCAGCTACCAGCGCGAAAAAACACCCGAGTCTTCAAACCGGCTAACGACATCCTGGATCACTCCCCGTCTTGTGAGCAGCGCAAGTTGGTGCCCATCACTATGATCGACCGAACTCCACCGATCGTGAAGGACGAGCGACCCGATGGCTCCTTGGCTTCGCTTTCAATCGTAGGTCAATCACGGTTAAACCCGGGTAACAAAACGACGGCTCCGGCACCCTCCCCGGTTCTTTGACAATTGTTAAGCCTCGGGCGTAGTCTTAGCGGGTGGAGATCAGTTTTGCAGCGGTGCTGGATGCCGCGATGGATGAGGCGGGGATGTCGGCAAGCGAGCTTGCCCGGCGGAGCGGTCTCACCGTCGGGGCGATCTCGTACCTGCGGTCCGGGCAGCGCGAGCCCTCGTACCGCACCGCAGAACGGCTCTCCGCCGCGCTCCCGCATCTGGCGGCGCGGCTCGCACGAAAAAAGGGAAGCATGCTCGATTCGATCGAGTCGGCGATCGCCGACATCAAAGTTGGAAAAATGGTCATCGTTCTCGATGACGAGGACCGCGAGAACGAAGGCGATCTGGTCATGGCAGCCGAGATGGTCACGCCGGAAGCCGTGAACTTTATGCGCAAGGAAGCCGGTGGCCTGATTTGCGTGCCGCTCTTGGGCGAGCGCCTCGATGCGCTACGCATTGGCGCGATGGTTGTCGAAAATACGACGCCGCTCGGTACGGCGTTTACGGTCTCCGTCGAAGCGCGCGGCCGCGTCACCACCGGCATCTCAGCCCAAGATCGCGCGGCGACAATCCAGCGCCTGGTCGATCCTACTGCCGGCCCGGCAGATTTCTTGCGACCGGGCCATACCTTTCCGCTGCGGGCGCGCGACGGCGGCGTGCTCGTGCGCGCGGGGCAAACCGAAGCCTCGGTCGATCTTGCGCGTCTTGCCGGGCTCAAGCCCGCGGGCGTGATCTGCGAGATTATGGATGAGGACGGCACGATGATGCGCCTCGATAATCTCAAGAAGTTCGCAAAGAAACATGCGCTCAAACTCGTCACGGTAAAAGATCTCATCGCCTACCGCATGCGCCACGAGCAACTCGTCGCGCGGATTGCCGAATTCGCGCTTCCGACGACCTACGGGAATTTCCGCGGTTATGCGTACGAGAGCAAGGTCGACGGCATGACGCATGTCGCGCTCGTCATGGGCGAGATCGGCGAGGGGAACGACATCCTCGTGCGGGTGCACTCCGAATGCCTTACGGGCGACGCGCTGCACTCGATTCGCTGCGATTGTGCGGCGCAGCGCGATGCGGCGCTTGCAGCGATTGCACGCGAAGGCCGTGGTGTGTTGCTGTATCTACATCAGGAAGGCCGCGGAATCGGGCTTGCCAATAAGCTGCGCGCCTACGCGCTGCAAGACGCGGGTGCCGATACGGTCGAAGCCAACGTGGCACTCGGACTCCCCGCCGACAAACGTGACTACGGCATCGGCTCGCAGATCCTCGTCGACTTAGGGGTCCACGAAATGCGTTTGCTCACGAACAACCCGACGAAAATCGCGGGACTCGAAGGCTTCGGTCTGCACATCAAAGAGCGCGTGCCGATCCAAACGCCGGCCACGCCCGATAACGCGTTTTACATGGAGACCAAACGCGAGAAAATGGGCCACTTACTCGAATCCACCCCGGCGGCAAGATGAAAAAAGATACTCCCACAACCGAACTTCCCGACGCCAAAGGCAAGCGCTTTGCAGTTGTGAGCGCGCGATTCTACAGCGACCTTGCCGACTGGCTCGAAGACGGCGCCAAACGCGGCTTGATCGCCTGCGGCGTTGCGGATGATGCAATCGATTCGTATGCGGTTCCGGGCTGCTACGAATTGCCGCTCGCCGCGCGCAAGCTGCTCACCGGGGGCAAATACGACGGCATCGTGGCGCTGGGCGTCGTGATCCGTGGCGATACGCCGCACTTCGACTTCGTCGCGGGTGAATGCGCGCGCGGCATCATGGACGTCCAACTTGCGACGGGCATGCCGATCGGTTTTGGCGTTCTCACGACCAATACGCTCGCGCAAGCAGAAGAGCGCGCCGATCCCGCCCGCATGGACAAAGGCTACGAAGCCGCGCTCGCAACCGCGACCCTTGCGGTCCTCACGCCCAAGAAAAAAGAAGAGACCAGCGTTGGGTTTCGGGCGGGCCGCGGCTAGCTTTCCGCTCGAATGCCTTGCAAAGCGAGGGGGCTGTCGCTATACTGCACGGTACGGCGGGCGTCTTCACGTCCGGCGCCATTGGTATCCCTATAGCCCGGGAGGCTCTGGTGGAAGACAAGACTCTAGTTTGTAAGGACTGCAGCAACAACTTCGTTTTCTCGGTTCGCGATCAGCAGTTCTATGCCGAAAAAGGCTTCGAGAACGAGCCGCAGCGTTGCCGCGATTGTCGCAGTGCGCGCAAGTCTCAGAAGCCCGGCGCGACCGCCGAGCGCGAGATGCACGAGACCATTTGCGCGCAATGCGGCATCACAACGACGGTGCCGTTCCGACCGCGCGGTGATAAACCGGTGTACTGTCGGACCTGCTTTACGGCAGCGCAAGCTGTTCGCGCCTAGCGCGCGGTAAGGCCTCGGGTTCTCCGCGCCGAAGAAACTCGGCGTGGAAGCAGTTTGGTGGGACGGCGATGCCGTTGGATATCTCGATCAGCGGGCATTGCCGCAAAACGTTGTGCGTAAGCGCGCGGAGCGTGTCGACGATGTCATCGATGCGATTCGCACGCTTGCCGTGCGCGGCGCGCCGGCGATCGGTATTTTCGGTGCCTACGGTATCGCGCTCGCCGCAACGCTTCACGCGGGTGACGACTTCGCTGCGGCGGCGCAGCGCATTCGTGAAGCGCGCCCGACGGCGGTGAATCTTGCGTGGGCTGTCGATCGACTGCTCTCCGGCGCGCGTGCCGATCTGCTCGACGAGGCGAAGCGCGTTCACGACGAACAGCGCGAGATCGACCGTCGTATTGGTGCGGCGGCGATCGATCTATTTCCCAAATTCGGTAACGTGATAACGCACTGCAATACCGGCCCGATCGCTACGGGCGGTGAGGGAACGGCGCTGGGTACGATCGTTGCCGCGCATCGCGTCGGGAAGAAGCTGCACGTCTACGTCGATGAGACGCGGCCGCTCTTACAAGGCGCGCGTCTGACGATGCTGGAGCTCCGTGAAGCGGGCGTCCCCGCAACGCTGATCGTCGACGGCGCAGCCGCGATTACGATGGCGCGCAATTCGATTGCCGCGGTCGTCGTGGGTGCGGACCGCATCACGCGCAATGGCGATACCGCAAATAAAATCGGCACGTATGGTCTTGCGATCGTCGCGGCGCATCACGGCGTGCCGTTCTACGTTGCCGCTCCCCGCTCGACGTTCGATTTCTCGCTCGAATCCGGCGACGATATTCCGATCGAAGAACGCTCGCCCGACGAGGTACGCATCACCAAAGACGATGCTGTCTATAATCCCGCTTTCGACGTCACGCCCGGTCGCCTGATCGCCGGGTTTATCACCGAATACGGCATTCTCTCACCGCCCTACGATGAGGCGATCGAGGATCTTGCATCGCGACCGAATATCGCAGCGCTGCTCGCTTGAAATATTATGACTTTATCGACAAAGAGCCCAAACTCGGCGGACTCGTCATCATCGAAGGCGTCGAGACGCAACTCGCGCAGCACGCGCTCGATGTGACGCTCGATCGCGCGCTCGCCCCGGACATGCGCGATCTCAACTTGGAGATCTTCGTCGGGCCCGAGATGGAATCGGCGGCTCGCATCGCCGATGCGATCAATGCGATGCCATTTCTTGCCGACCGGCGCGTCGTCGTCGTGCGGCGCTGTCACGATCTGCGCGCGGCACCGCGCCGCGAGGTGTGGGCGATCGCGCAAACCGTCCCGAGCGGCAACACCCTGATCCTCGAAGATTTGCTTGCGCCAACGAAAAAAACGAAACCCGAACCCTTTGGTGCACTCGCGGGGCGAGCGGCGCTGCGCATCGACACGACCGCAAATGCCGAGACACGGGCGCGCTTTATCAAAGAGACCTTGGAACGGCTGGGTGCGACGGCCGAACCGCGTGCGATCGCCGAACTGACCGCAAGCGAAGCGGACCTTGGTTCGGTCAAGAACGATCTCGAGAAGCTGGCGCTGGGTGGGAAGAAGATCACCTTTGCCGACTTGGAGCGCGAGAGCCTCACGGTCGAAGACCCCAAAGCTTATCAATTCGCCAGCCTCTTGATCGAGGGAAAAACGGCCGAGGCGCTGGCCCTTGCCTTCGAACTTTTTGCCAACGAATCGCGATCCGCCGCCGTGCCGCTGCTCAGTGCGCTTGCGACCGACTTTGGGATTATCTGGGAGCTCGCTCGGCCGGGCGGCGGCGAGATCCAGGGACGCAACGCGTGGCGGGCCGGAAAGCTGCGCAGCGTCGCGCAGCGGATCGGCGAGCGGCGTGCGCGCTTTGCCTACGAGAGCGCCGTGCGCGGCTTCGAAGCCGTTGTCACCGGCAGAATTGACGATCCGCGGACGATCGTCGAAATCCTCACCGCGGAGATCGCAACGAAGGTCGTTCGCAGAGGATAAGCTCGGTTGGGCGACCAAGGTCGGGGCGAGCCGCGGGGTAGGATTTGTGCTACACCTGCGATGTCGCTTGTCACGTCCTCGTCTAAGGAGTTCTCTCTTTTATGCGCAGTCTTCTCACTCGTCTTGCCGCGCTCGGCGTTTTCGCCGCGACCGTCGCGGGATGCTCCGGAGCCGCTGGGGTCAACCTTCCGGCGAGCGCCTTCCCGAACGGTGCAGCCGGCAATGGCGGCGGGCAGCTGACCAACATCACAACGCTGACGGGCGTCAACACGAACTTGACGCTCCCAGCAAACACGCTCGCGCCGACCGCTCTGTTCTTCACGACGACGGCCCCGTTCAGCGGCTTCAACGTTGCGGCAACGTCGGTTGCCACCCCCGCGGTGTTCGCTCAGGATGCGGCGCCGGCCAACCTTCCGCCGAGCAACAGCACGGGCGGCTTCGCCTACCCGGCCCCGCCAACGAGCCTCGATGCGATCACCTTTCAGGCAGCGCAGGGTTCGCAAAACCCCACCCTCCTGAAAGGCCCCGTTTCGCCCTCGCTCGCGGTCAACTACGCGACGCCGCAGGTTTCCACGCAAGTCACCCTTAGCACGATCGTCGTCCATGCCTCGCTCACCGGCGGCGGCGCACCGAATTATGCCGGCGCTACGCTCGGCCTCGAACTGGTCGGCGGCACGGGTGCCGGCGCCTATGACGTCCGCGTCAATTGCGGCACGCTCACCGCCGCGATCACCGCGTACAGCTGCGGCCCGCTCCCGTCGTACGGCCAAGTCCAGACCACCGCGACCGGCGGCTTCGTGCCCCAGCAGTCGGTCCCCGCGACCGTCCCGGCCTTCCTGAACCCGGCCAATCCGTCGGCAACTGGCGCCTACACCGGCCTACCCTCAACCGTGTATGCGGTCGTCACCTACGGAGCCGCACTCCCGACCGGTCCGACGACGCTCAACATCGGCTACGTGTACGCAAAACAATAAAGCGCAGCGGCGCTAGAAAAGAGCATCGCGTTTCGACGCGGTGCTCTTTTTTTTGCCGCAACGTTGCGCGACGAGGCTCGCCTTTCTTGGGGCGCGAACGCCACAGGAGAGATAATGAATCAAACAACATATGCATCGCCGTTTTCGTGGCGCTACGGTCGCCCGGAAATGCGCGAACTCTTCTCCGAACACAAACGTCGCCGTCTCTGGCGCGCGGTGTGGATTGCGCTAGCTGAATCGCAGATGAAAAGCGGCCTTGTGAGCGAGGCCGAGCTCGCCGATCTCAAAGCGCATCGCGATGAGATCGATATCGATGCCGCGCTTGCGATCGAACATGAAATCGGCCACGACCTGATGGCCGAAATCCGCGTGTACGCATCGCAAGCCAAAGTCGGCGGCGGTAAGTTGCACCTCGGCGCGACCTCGATGGATATCGAAGATACGGTTGAAATGTATCGCCTGCGTACGGCGACGGCGATGATTCGCGAATCGCTGCGGCTGTTGCTCGATGCGTTTTCGGAAAAAATCGACAAGCACGCGGACCTCGTTTGCATGGGGTACACGCATCTGCAGCCGGCGGAACCGACGACGGTTGGGTATCGCCTTGCCGTGTACGCGCAAGATTTGCTCATCGATGACGCCCAGCTCGCGTTTGCGCTCACGCAGTTGACCGCCAAAGGCGTTCGCGGCGCGGTCGGCACGTCGGCGTCGTACATGCGGCTGCTCGCCGGCACCGGTCGAACGGCCGAGATGCAAGAGCAAGACGTGCTCGATGCGTTCGGGCTCACCGCGCGCGATGCCGCAACGCAGACCTATCCGCGCAAACTCGATTATCTTTTGCTCTCGTCGATTGCGGGTCTTGGCACATCGCTCTCCAAATTTGCCGCCGACGTGCGCGTGCTCTCATCACCGGGATTCGGCGAGATGTTCGAACCGTTCGGCAAGAAACAAGTCGGCAGTTCGGCGATGCCGTTCAAACGCAATCCGGTGATGTCGGAGCGCATCGATTCGCTCGCTCGCCTGCTCGTCGGCTACGCCGATGCGGCATGGCAGAACGCGTCGACAAACTACCTCGAGCGCACGCTCGATGATAGCGCGAACCGGCGTACGATTCTTCCGGAGGCACTCTTGTGCGCCGATGAGATTCTTTCGCTCGCGCGCAAAGTCATCACGGGTTTGCGCGTCGACGAGCGTCAAATCGCGGAGAACTTGCGCACCTATGGCCCGTTCTCGGGCACGGAAGCCGTCATGATGGACGCCGCGAAAGCCGGCGCCGACCGTCAAGAAATGCACGAAGTGATTCGCGAATCGGCGATGACCGCATACGAAGCGCTCGCGCGCGGCGAATCCAACCCCCTCGCCCGTATTCTCGCCGACGACGAACGCATTACCGCGCACGTCGATCCGGCGGAAATCCGCGCCCAGCTCGACCCCCTCACCCATAGCGGCGATGCCGCGATTCGCGCGCGCCGTGTGGCAAACCGAATTCGCGGCGCCGTGGAGACCGCCACAGCGTGAACAAAGGCCATGAAATTGCTCGCGGCAAGACCAAGATTCTCTACGAATATCCGGGTCAACCCGATGTCGTCGTGGTCGAGCAGATGGACAGCATCTCTGCCGGCGATGGCGCGCGCAAAGACGTCATCGAAGGCAAGGGCCGTATCGCTGCAAAGACGACCGCGCGCGTCTTTCGTTTACTGAATCTTTGCGGTCTGCCGACGCACTATCTCAGCGGCGGCGAAGACGATGACGATAACGAGATGCTCGTACGCCGTGCACAAATGATTCCGCTCGAAGTCGTGGTGCGCGGCATTGCGGCAGGGTCGCTCGTGAAGCGCAAGCCCGGCATTCAGCGCGGTTCGCTGCTCGTGCCGCGCATGATCGAGTTCTTCCTCAAAGACGATGCAAACCACGATCCACTCATCGAAGCGGATGCAATCGTCGCGGGAAACTACGCGACGGCGCAAGAGATCGCAACGATGAGCGAACTCGCCCGCATCACCTACGAAATTCTCGCCCATGCGTGGCGTCGCCGCGATACGCTGCTCGTCGACCTCAAGCTCGAGTTCGGCCGGATCGCAAGCGGCGACGGCAGAGGATCGCTCGTCATTGCCGATGTGATCGACAACGATTCGTGGCGCGTGTGGCCGCAGGGTCGCGAAGATCTCATGCTCGATAAACAAGCGTATCGAAATCTGCCGACCGTCACACCTGAAGCGCTTGCCGCGATCAAAGCGTCGTACGAAGCGGTCGCCGAACTTGTCGGGACGTTTCCGCAGATGCGCCCGGGCATGGTCGCGATCATTTCCGACGGTCCGCAACACAACGAACTTGCAAATACCATTGCGCGCGCCATTGGCAACTTCGGGTTGCCGACGATCCGCCATGTCGTCTCGGTGGAACGCACGCCGGGATACGCGCTACAGCTCGTCTCGCAGCTCGATGCGACGTTTGCGCGGATGGTCGTGATCGCCGTCGGTGGCCAAGGTTCCGCCCTCCCGGGCATGCTCGATAATGCGACGGCAAACCCCGTGTTGCGCGCGATCTCGGGCGAGCTCGATCTCGATATGTTGAGCTTTTCATGCGCGAAGGCACTCGGGCTTGAAGACACCGTCGTCTTCGGGCGCGTCTTGCTCATGCAGGCAAACGTTCGTTCCGCCGTGATGCAAGCCGACGCCCAAGTGCAGGCGCAGATGCAGCAGTCGCAAGGCGCACTCGCATAACGTGACGACGACTTCGTTCGAATCGGAAATCGATGCCTACATCGCGGGCCTCTCGCGCTATGGCGTGGCGCTCTCCGCAGCGGAAATCCGGCGCATCGCGCACACGCTTGGCCGCCTGCCGAGCGAAACGGAACTCTACGCATTCGATGCGCAGTGGAGCGAGCACTGTTCCTATAAATCCAGCCGCCACCATCTGCGACGGCTGCCGACCGACGGTCCGACGGTGATGCAAGGGCCCGCAGAAGACGCGGGCATTTTGCATCTTGGCGAATGGCAGGGCGAGCGCTACGGCATCGTGATCGCACACGAATCCCATAACCATCCCTCGCAGGTCGTGCCTTTTGAAGGCGCCGCAACCGGCATCGGCGGCATCGTGCGCGACGTGCTGTGCATGGGCGCGCAAGTCATCGCCGTCGCCGATCCGCTGCGCTTCGGCCGGCTCGAGGACGCGCACTGCCGCTACGTCGCGCAAGGCGTCGTCGACGGCATCGCCGCGTACGGAAACGCGATTGGCGTTCCGAATATCGGCGGCGATGTGTACATCGATGAGTCCTTCGATGACAACGTGCTCGTCAACGTCGTCGCGCTTGGTCTTGTTAAAGAGTCGGAGATCATCCACTCCAAAGCACCGAAAGGCTCGGTCGGCTGGGACATCGTGCTCGTCGGTAAAGCCACCGACCGCAGCGGCTTCGGCGGTGCGTCGTTCTCCTCGGTTACGCTCGACGAAGACGATGCCGAAGCAAACAAAGGCGCCGTTCAAGTCCCCGATCCGTTCCTCAAGAACGTAATCATTCGGGCGTCGTATCGCGTCTTCGAGGAATTGCGCGCGCACGGGATTGAAGCGGGCTTCAAAGATCTTGGCGCCGGCGGCATGGCCGGCTGCACGCTCGAACTCGTCTCTTCGGGCGGCTACGGTGCGATCGTCGATCTCGATAAGGCGCCAACCGGCCAGCCGAACTTGCCGCCCGCGGTCATTGCGATCGGCGAGACGCAGGAGCGATTGGCGTGGGTCGTGCCGCCGTCGTTCACGCCCGAACTGCTGCGAATTTACAACGAAGAGTTTTCGCTGCCCGAGATTTCGCGCGGTGCGTGTGCTGCGGTCATCGGCGTCGTCACCGAGGAACCGTTCTACGTTGCCCGTTTTGCGGGCGAAGAAGTGATGCGCGTGCCGACGCGTTTTCTCACCGATGGGGTTCGCTACAACCGGCCGTATACGATTGCTCTCCCCGATGTCGAACCGTTCGCGGACTTCGATGCGCGCACGCGTGACCGACGCGTTGCGAAGCTCGATCGCGCGACGGTGGAGAACATTCTGGCGCATCGCGACGTGTGTTCGCGCGCGCCGATCTACACACGGTTTGACTCGGTCGTGCGCGGCACGACGGCCATTCCCGCGGGCGAAGCCGATGCCGGCGTGATCGTGCCGATCCCCGGTGCGCCGCTTGCCGTGGCGCTCTCTGTCGACGGCAATCCGCGCTACGGTGCGATCGATGCGATGCGTGCTGCCGAACTTGCCGTCTGCGAATCGGCGCGGAACGTCGCGGCGGTCGGGGCGCGGCCGGTCGGGATGACCGACTGTCTGAATTTCGGCGATCCGACCGATCCCAAACATTTAGGCGAATTTGTCGCAGCGGTCGACGGTCTTGCGTATGCGGCGCGACGTCTCGGCACGCCGTTCGTCTCTGGTAATGTGAGTCTCTACAATCAGTCAAAAGCCGGTCGAGCGATCTCGCCTTCGCCGATCGTCGCGTGTGTCGGGACGATTCCGAACATCGCAAAATCCGCGACGTTTGCGATCAAACGTTCCGGATCGGCCGTGCATTTTGTCGGAATGCCGCAACCCAACTTCGGCGGTTCGGTCTATGCCGACATCTGCGGATTCACCTCGGCGAATCTGCCGACCGTCGACTACGACGAAGTCGCACGCGAGATCGATCTGATGATCGAAGCGTTCGATGAGGGTGTGGTCCTCGCGGCGCACGATATCTCGGACGGCGGCGCAATTACCGCGCTGTGCGAGATGGCGTTCGCGAGTCTCGATCGCAATCGCGCGGGATTCCAGGTCGACACGAGCGCCTTCCCCGACAAGCACGCGCACGACGAAGCGATTTTCTACGGCGAGGCGGGTGGTTTCATCGTCGAGGTAACGGATTCGACCGCGTTCGCGCGCCTCGCCGATCGGCATCGCGTGTTCGCTCCGCTGATCGCGCGGACGACGGACGATGCGACCCTACGCTATAACGATCTTGCCTTCGATCTCTTCGACCTCCGCGAAACGTGGGCCGCACCGCTGCGCGATTTCTACGCGGAGGCACGCGTATGAGCGTTGCGGTGATGGTCTTTCCGGGCACGAATAGCGAAGATGAGACACTGCGCGCGGTGAAAGCCGCGGGGCTTGACGGACGCCTCGTTCACTGGAGTGCGGATCCCGCAAGCGTACGTGGTTTCGACGCCTACATTCTCCCCGGTGGCTTTGCGTATGAAGATCGCATTCGCGCCGGTGCGGTCGCCGCGCACGATCGACTCATGGACGTCGTGATCGAGGGTGCACAGAGCGGCAAGCTCGTGCTCGGTATTTGCAACGGCGCGCAGGTTCTGCTTGAAACAGGTCTCGTGCCCGGGACGGGTCCGATCCGCCGTCCGACGGCCGCCTTCGCACCGAACGGCAACGGCGGACGCTTCCGCTCCGTGCGCGTCTACGCGCGTCCGGTCGGCGCGCGCGCTCGCTCGCCGTTTCTGGCTGCGCTCGGCGACGCGCCGATACCGATGTGGGCGTCGCACGGCGACGGTCGCCTGGTAGCGAGCCACGCCGAATTACAAACGATCGAATCGGGCGGACACATCGCCTTCGTCTATTCGGATGAAGCGGGCATCACAAGCGATGCCGTTATTCCGAACGGCTCCGCACTCGGCGTTGCCGGCCTCGTGAATGCTCGCGGCAACGTGCTCGCGATCATGCCGCATCCCGAACGTGACGGCTGGGTCTTCCAGCATCGCGATGGCCCCGAAAAGCTTGCGGCGATGAACGATGGGGATGCGATGCTCGCACCCTCCGGTGGTTCGGTGATCTTCTCGGCTTTCGCGCAGGCGATGAACGCCGGTGTGCGATGATCGCGCGTTTTGCCGTCTCGTTGACGATTCCCGACAACACCGCCTACACGACCCTCGTCGCTTTGCGGCATCTGGGGATCGACCTCGAGCGCATCGAGCGCGCCGAACTGTACGAATTCGACGGCGATTTCGACGCCGCGAAGCTCGAAGCCACGATCCGCACCATCGAAACCATTTTCAATCCCAATAAGCACCGCATGGAACTTCGTTCCCTCGCGGAACCGCTGCCGGGAGAAGTGTGGATCGATGAGCGCGACGAACCGGTAGCGACTACCACGCGGGTAACGGTTGCCGGACGGATGCTCGAAGGCGTTCGATCCCTCCGGCGAGCCACCGCGTGGCGACTCTATTCTGGCGGAAAAACCGCCGATTCGGCGACCGTGGGGCGTGCGGTCGAGACCTTGCTTTGCAATCCAGCGTTTCAAAGGGCACTGTATGATCCTCGCACCAAAACCGTCGCTTCGCATGCCTGACCGTAACGTCGGCCAGTTCTATACGATCGCGACGCTCGGCTCGCATTCGGCGCTCCAAATCCTCAAGGGCGCGCACGACGAAGGTTTCCGTACGCTCGTCATCGCCAACGAGGAGACCGAGCCGCTGTATCGCTCGTTTGCATTCTGTGATGAGACGATCACGATCAAAGAGTACAGCGAGTTCATGTCGCTCGTGCCGGAGCTCGAGAAGCGCAAGATCATCATCGTTCCGCACGGCTCGTTTGTGGCGTATCTCTCACTCGACGAGCACAAGAACATGACGATTCCGTACTTCGGCAACAAGGCCGTCTTGGATTGGGAAGCGAGCCGCGAGCTGCAGCGCCAGTGGCTGACCGCCGCCGGCCTCAACGTACCGCGTCAGTTCCGCACGGGAGCCGAAATCGACCGCCCCGTGATCGTGAAGCTCTACGGCGCGCAAGGCGGCAAAGGCTATATGTTCTTGCGCAATACCGAGGACTTCGAACAGCGCGCGGGCCTGCTCGCAAAGCAAGAGTATATCTTGCAAGAGTACATCATCGGCGTGCCGCTCTACATTCACTATTTCTATTCGCCGCTGACCGGCAAACTCGAAATCATGTCGATGGATCGCCGCTACGAAACCAACGTCGATTCGCTCGGCCGCATTCCCTCGCGCGCACAAGAGCACATGGACATCGACCCGAGCTACGTCGTCGTCGGCAACTCGCCGCTGAGTTTGCGTGAGTCGATGCTCGCCGAGGCCTATCGCATGGGCGAGAACGTGGTCCGCGTCTCGCAAGAGATCTGCGGTCCCAAAGGCCTCTTCGGTGCGTTCTGCATCGAGACGATCATCACGCCCGACGCACAATTTTACGTTATGGAAGTGTCGGCACGCATCGTTGCGGGAACGAACCTGTTCATCGATGGATCGCCCTATTCGTATCTCAACTACAGTGAGCCGATGTCGACCGGCCGTCGCATCGCCCGCGAAATCAAGAATGCTCTGCTCAGCAATGCGCTCGATGTGGTCCTCGACGATAACAGCGTGGTGTAGGCCGCTTGCGCTTGCGTGCGCGCTTGGCTTGACGGTCGAGGCGGCGAGCGCGGAGATTCAAACGGATCCCCTCGCGCTCTACGGCCAAATGAAAAAAGTGTACGACCGCGGTGCTGCAGCCGGCTGGCCGTACATCGCCAATCTCGATTACTTCGCGGCCGTGCTCGATGCAGGCCGCGCTTATTCGCTCCGTCGTCCGGACGATCCGAACGCTGCAGAAATCGAGGCGCTCACGGTCGATTTGGCAAGCGGTCTGCACTACGATGCGCTCCTCGATGAGAACGCGGCCGCCTGGTACGTGCGTGAAGCGGCTGGCGCCGTCATCAAATCCGGCGATCCGGTGCGCACCCAGAAAGCACAAGCGTTGCTGGTCAAACTCGCCGCCGACGATGCCGATCCGAAGGCGCTCGCGCGCGATGCGGACCTCGACGCGACGGCTATCGCCGTGCAATATCCGCGCGATCCTGATGCACTCATCGGTCAGGTCGATGCAGATTTGCGCGCCTACGCGCTCACGCACGACACCAACTACCGAGCGATCGCGCTCAATCGAGCCGGCCAACCGCTCTTTCCCATCGGTATCCTTACGGGCCGCGCGGGAAGCGAACTTTTTACGGCCGCTCGGTCGGCGGTCGCGGAAGCGCCGGGGTACTCGTCTGAAGAGCGGGTCGCCGGGCACGCGGTCCTCTCGCACCGCGCCGCGACGCACATTCCAATCACGATCGGCCGTGTCCAAGCGATGACGCACGAGGCGCGCCTGGTTATTACGGCGCCGGCCGATGAGTATTTCGGCAATGCCCGGCTCTCGCCGATCGGCGTCGGAAATGAAATCATCCGCATCGGCAAATATCTCGACGTCGGCTGGGGCGAGCGCATGACGGCGGATGCCTTGCGTGTCTCGACGGCACTCGTCGATTGGCAGAAACAGTATCCGCGCGACTACGCGATCCCGCGCACGCTCCTGAGCGCCTATAAGACGATCGCGCGCATCGATTCTCTCGATGCAAAATCGGCCGCAGCACAGCTCAAAGCACTGCTAACGATCCAGTACAACACGACCGACCAGGCGCACTCGCTCCTCTCGTCGTAGCCGAACGCCGTGCCTACTGTCTTGGAAATGCTCGCGAAGTACGATCTCGCGAAGCTAACGCTTTGTTCGATCGGCAGCCACTCGGCGCTCGAAGTCGCCGCCGGTGCTCGCGCCCAAGGTCTGCGCAATTTGATCGTGACGGAAAAAGGTCGCGACCAGACGTACGCGCGCCATTACAAACGTGTCGAGGGCGTTCGTTCGCGCGGCTGCGTCGATGAGACGCTCGAACTTGCTGCGTTTGCGGATATTCTCGATGACAAGGTCCAGGACGAACTCATCGCACGGAATGTGATTTTTCTTGCGAACCGGTCATTCGAAGTCTATTTGCGTCAGCGGTACAGCTACGACGAGATCGAAGCGCGTATGCGCGTGCCGTTCTTCGGCTCGCGGTCGCTGCTCAAAGCCGAAGAACGCGACGTCGCCGACAATCAGTACTCGCTGCTCGCGCGCGCCGGCGTTCGATTTCCCGTGCAGTTTACGGCGCCCAAAGACATCGATCGGCTGGTGATGGTGAAAGCGCCGCACGCCAAGATCTCGTTCGAACGCGCGTTTTTTCTGTGTCGTTCGTACAAAGAGTACAAGAAGATCGCCAAAAGCTTGATCGAGCAAGGGATCCTGAACGAAGCGGGACTCGCAGGCGCAATCATCGAGGAGTACGCCCTTGGACCCTCGATCAATCTCAATTTCTTTTATTCGCCGATCCTGGGCGAACTCGAACTCTGCGGGACGGACACGCGCCGTCAAACGAATCTCGAAGGCCTGAAGAACCTCCCGTTCGCGCAGGCAAAGGCGCTCAAAGACGAGCCGGTCCGCTTAGAAGAAGCGGGCCACATCGCCGCGACGCTTACCGAATCGATGCTGGAGAAGGCCTTCGATATGGGCGAACACTTCGTCGCCGCAACGCAAGACGGCGGCGGGCCGGGGATCATCGGACCCTTCGCGTTGCAGTGCATCATCGTCGCCGGACCGCCCAAAGAATTTGTCTGCTACGACGTCTCGCTGCGCATTCCGGGCTCGCCCGGCACACGCTACACGCCGTACACCTCATACCGCTGGGGCCGCGACGTTGCCGTAGGCGAGCGTATCGCGATGGAAGTCTGTTGGGCACGCGATGCGGGCCGTCTGAACGATATTCTGACCTAAACGTTGAATCTGCGCTGATGGCGCTCTCCGCAGACTCCGTTCGCGAATTTCTCGATCGGTTCTATCCCGAGTACGGATTCGAAATCCGTACGCGGTCCGCGCAAGGCTTGAGGTGCTTCTCTCAAAAGGGTCGATCGCTGGGATATACGTCGACCCGCGAAGCCGCCGCTTCGAAATTCTTCGGCCAGACCAAGAGCCACAAGTTTTCCGGGATGGCGAGGTCGTGATGATTCCGGATGTGCTGCCGGGTTTTTCGTTCGGGCTCGTCGACCTCTGGCCGTAGCGACAGGCGGAATCCGGCGTTCGCGCCAAACTTTGGGCGATGGTCGGTCAGGTTAGCGCCCCACCCCGCGGCGTCGTCATTTTAGACTTCGGGGCACAATATAGCCAGCTCATTGCACGCCGCACGCGCGAGGCGCGCGTCTACAGCGAGATTCTGCCGTACGACGCGTCGTGGGCCGAGATCGAGAAGCGCAATCCCGCCGCAATCATCCTCACGGGTGGTCCGGAGAGCACGCTTGGGTCGGACTCGCCCGGCATGGACCCGCAGATCCTCAAGAGTGGGATTCCGCTGCTGGGTATTTGTTACGGGATGCAGTTGATCGCGCGCGATCTCGGCGGCGAACTCGTGCCGCTCGGTCACGCGGAGTTCGGTCCCGCGCAGCTCGAGAACGACGCGCCGCAGAGTTCGCTTTTCAAGAACGTTCCCGCACAGAGCCGCGTGTGGATGTCGCACGGCGATTCCGTCGTAAAACCACCGGCTGGATTCACATCGCTTGCACATACGCCGCGCTGCAACATCGCTGCGATCGGTGATGAGAAGCGCAAGATTTTCGGCGTGCAATTCCATCCCGAAGTCGTGCACAGCGAATTCGGCACGGCAATCATCGAGAATTTTCTCCACGGCATTGCCGGGATCGACGGCTCGTGGGAGATGGATTCGTTCGTCGACCGCTCGATCGCCGAGATCAAAGCGAAAGTCGGCGATGCGAAAGTCATCTGCGCGCTCTCGGGCGGCGTCGATTCGGCGGTTGCCGCGACGCTCGTCGCGCGAGCGATCGGGCAACAGCTCACCTGTGTCTTCGTGGATACCGGACTCTTGCGCAAAGACGAGGCGAAAAATGTCGTCGAGGCATTCCGCGATGTCTTGCATCTCAATGTAATCGCAATCGACGCCAGCGAACGCTTCATGGAGCGACTCGCGGGCGTGGTCGATCCCGAAGAAAAGCGGATCCGCATCGGGCACGAATTCATCGCGATCTTCGAAGAAGAATCGAACAAGATCGACGACGTGAAGTTTCTGGTGCAGGGCACGCTCTATCCCGATGTGATCGAGTCGAAAACGCCGGGCTCAAAAGCCGGCCACAAGATCAAATCCCATCACAACGTCGGCGGCCTGCCCGAGACGATGAAGCTCGAACTCATCGAGCCGCTGCGGACGCTTTTCAAAGACGAAGTGCGCAAAGCCGGTGCCGTGCTCGGGCTACCGCCCGCAATTGTCGCACGCCAGCCCTTCCCGGGGCCCGGTCTTGCGGTGCGCATTCTGGGTGCGGTGGACAAAGCGCGCGCGGAAACGGTGCGTCAAGCAGACGACATCGTCACAAGCGAGATCGAAGCTGTCGCGCATACGCTTACGCCGCGGCCTTGGCAGTATTTCGCCGTCCTCACGCCGCTGCAGTCGGTCGGCGTCATGGGCGATGGACGCACGTACGCCAATCTTGTCGCCGTTCGTGCCATCACAAGCGAAGACGGAATGACCGCCGACTGGGCGCGTCTGCCGCACGTCCTTTTGGAACGCATCTCCACGCGTATTGTCAACGAAGTGCCCGGCATTAACCGCATCGCGTACGACATCACCTCGAAACCCCCGGCGACCGTGGAGTGGGAATGAGAATTCTCGTCGTCGGCAATGGCGCTCGCGAAGACGCACTTGTGTGGCGTCTTGCGCAATCGGCTTCGTGCGATGCGATCTTTTGTACGCCGGGCAACGCCGGCACCGCTTCGCGCGGCGAGAACTGGGCGATCGCTGCAACCGATAGCCGCAAGATCGTCGAACGCGCGAAAGCTGAGAACATCGATCTCGTCGTGCTCGGGCCCGAAACCGCGATCGCTGCGGGTGTGGGCGACAAACTGCGCGAGGCGGGCTTTGCGGTGTTTGGTCCCAACCGCTCGGGCGGACGTCTGGAATCGAGTAAGATTTTCGCGAAACGGTTTATGGAACGCCACGGTATTCCAACCGCCCGCGGACGCGCCGTGCATTCGCTCGATCAAGCGCTCAAAGTTCTTGAGGACTGGCGCGGCGGTGTGGTGATCAAAGCGGACGGCCTAGCCGCCGGCAAAGGCGTGGTCGTTACCGATGACGTTGAATCGGCACGCGTCGTCTTGCGTGACTGGTACGAGCATAAACGGATCCCAGGTGGCGGCGTTGACGTCTTGCTGGAGGAAAAACTCGTTGGCCGCGAGATCAGCGTGTTCGCGATTGCCGACGGCCGCGCGATGATTCCGCTGGCCGCCGCGTGCGATTACAAACGTGCCGGCGACGGCGATACGGGACCGAACACCGGCGGTATGGGCGCATACTCGCCCCCTGTTGGTTTCCCGCCCGACTACATGGACATCGTACGCGAGCGCGTGATCGCACCGACCCTGCGCGGTTTGCTCGCGGAAGGCGAAACGTACATCGGGATTTTGTACTGCGGTCTGATGTGGACCACAAGCGGTCCTTCGGTGATCGAATTCAACGCGCGCTTCGGCGATCCGGAGACACAAGTGCTCATGCCGCGCATTGGCGGTGATTTTGCGCGCCTGCTTAAATCCGCAGCCGACGGCGCGATCGAAATCGACGCCGCGCAATTTTCGAGCGACGCTTGCGTGGGTGTGACGCTCGCGTCGGTCGACTATCCGCGCGCCAGTTCGCCCGTTGGCGGTATGCCGGCGAACTTCACGCTCGCTGATGGCTCGGTCGCCTTCTGGGGCGGCTCGAAGTTGACCGAAGAAACGGTCGATGCCTCGGGTGGACGCGTGCTCACGGTCTGCGGTCGCGGCCCGGACCATCGAATCGCGCGCGAACGCGCGTATGCGGCGATCGAAGAACTCAAACGGCAATTTCCGCCCGGCGTAAAGCTGGCGTACCGGTCGGATATCGCCGTCCTCGACATCCCCGCGCCGGCCTAAGCACCAACGGACCAAACGCGAAACCTGCGAGCCGGAGTGCGGGTAGAAGCGAGTGCCATGTATCAACGTCCTCCAGATCGCACCCGCGCCGCCGCGGCCCCCTCGCTCCTCGCGCAGGTTTTGGGCATTACGGCGATCGGGTTCCTGATCACCGCCTGCGCAGCGTACATTTTCAAGAACGTGCCGCCCGTCATGGGGATCGTGGGGTCGCTTGGTGGCCTTGCGCTACTATTCGCGATGTCGGCTGCGCGCGGCAATCCGCAGGTTCAATTGCTGCTGTTTTATGCGTTTACGTTTCTCGAGGGAATCGGCATCGCTCCGATGATCTCGCGCTACACGGGGTTGTACGGTTCCGGCATCGTGGTGGATGCCGCAACCACGACCGGCATGGGCATGCTGATCCTCGGCGCGATTGCGTATGCCTTTAGCTTTGATTGGCGCCGTCTTTCCGGGATCGCCTTTGGTGCCCTGATCGCACTGCTCGTGGTCGGGCTGATCTCGGCATTCACGCACTTCTTGCATCCGGGCGTCTACGCGTGGCTGACGCTCGGTGTGTTCTCGCTCCTGACGTTAGTCGACTTCGCGCGCATCCGCGGCGCGGCAGGCGCCGGCTACGGCGCGAACGCCGTCGACCTTGCGGTCGCAATTTACCTGGATGCGATCAACATTTTCATCGCGCTACTCTCGATCTTCGGCGGCCGCTCGCGCGACCGCTAACCACGCGGGCGTGAAACCGGGACGCACCGTCCTGCCTCTTGAAGCTTACAACTATGGCCCGGTCGTACGATTCTGAAGCCCCACTCCCCGCTGGCGACTCCCTGCATGAAGAATGCGGAGTTACTGGTGTCTTCGCACCCGGTGCGGATGTGGCGCGGCTCTCCTACTTTGGCCTGTACGCGCTTCAGCACCGCGGACAGGAGAGCGCCGGAATAGCGGTCTCCGACGGTGAGAAAATCGTCAGCCATCGCGATATGGGCCTTATCGGCGGCATCTTCAATGAAGACATTCTCGGGACGATGCACGGCTTTATCTCGGTCGGCCACACGCGCTACTCCACCAGCGGCTCGTCCATCATGTGCAACGCGCAGCCGTTTATCGAAGATACGGATATCGGCCAGTTCGCCTACGCGCATAATGGCAATCTCACCAATAGCGAGGCACTGCTCGCCCGTTTGCCGTCGGATATCCATTTGGAAGCGACGTCGGATTCAGAGATTCTCTCGAAAACGATTGCGCTTGCCGAAGGCGCGACGATGGTCGCCCGTATCAAAGCGGCGATGCGCATTGCCGAGGGCGCGTACTCGGTTGTGATCGGCACCAAAGATACGATTTACGCATTCCGCGATCCGTGGGGCGTGCGTCCGCTGTGCATCGGGACGTACGGCGATGACGGTTACATGGTCGCCTCCGAGTCGTGCGCGCTTGCAACCGTCGGTGCCACCTATCTGCGCGAAATCGAAGCCGGCGAAATCGTGGTGATCGATAAGAACGGCCTACGTACGGAACACACCGAAGTCGTGAAGCCGCCGGCGCTCTGTATGTTCGAATATATTTATTTTGCGCGCCCGGACTCGGTGCTCTCGGGACGCTCGATCTACATGGCGCGCTATCAGATGGGCAAAGCCCTCGCGCGCGAGCATCCCGTCGACGCCGACGTCGTGATGGCTGTGCCCGATAGTGCGATTCCCGGCGGTATCGGTTTTGCCGCGGAGAGCGGATTGCCGTACGTCGAAGGTTTGATCAAGAACCGCTATATCGGCCGCACGTTCATCAGCCCAAACCAGCAGATGCGTAGCCAAGGCGTGCAGCTCAAATTTAATCCGATCGTCGAGAACCTGCGTGGGCAGCGCGTCGTCGTGATCGACGATTCGATCGTTCGCGGCACGACGACGCCGCGCATCGTGAGCCTCTTACGCGATGCCGGAGCACGCGAAGTGCATCTGCGCATCACCTCACCGCCGATCGTGCACCCGTGCTACCTTGGCGTCGACATGGCAACATACGAAGAACTGATCGCACACAATCTTTCGGTCGAACAGATCTGCGAGAAAGTCGGCGCGGATTCGCTCGGCTATCTCTCAGTGGAAGGCCTTGTCTCTTCAACGGGCCGCGAAAATCGCGACTTCTGCCTCGGCTGTCTGACTGGCCGCTATCCGGCAGAACCGGCAATGGCGGGCGCTGCCCCGGGTCGTCGCTCAGCGTAATTCTATGTCCGCCCGGCTATGCGATTGCGCTTACTTGTGCAATTCGAAAAGGCGATGGATCGTCACAATTACGGCACCGATGGAAAGAGGTAGTCGAATGCGATCTCCCAGTCGGCCCATTTTTTTTAGGCCAAGGTGGAGTAGATACGCGAGCGTCAGGATGAACGCCATGAAGACGATAGATTTCAGATTGAACAGCAGAAGAAGTGACGCGACGACAAGAGCGATGAGCCCGATCGTACCGTCACGTTGCATCTGACGATCGGCGGCGCTAAGATCAGGTAAGCGCAGCATCGCGTACCATTGCGGTCCCGATCATTGCATCGCGCGTTACGAGCGCAGCGAGTTTGCCTTCGCTCCAACCATCCGTTTGCGGTGGACGGAGCGGGAGCACCATGTAGCGCATGTCCGCGGTGCTATCGTGGACGCGAACCGTAACGTCGTCCGGGATCGCTAAGCCGAACTCGGCGAGCACCGTGCGGGGTTCGCGAACGACGCGGGCGCGGTAGGCGCGACTCTTGTACCAGCCCGGCGGGACGCCGAGGAGCATCCGCGGGTAGCACGAGCAGAGCGTACAGACGATGACGTTGTGAGTCTCGAGTGTGTCCTCGACAACGACGAGGTGCATCGTGCCCGGGTCGATCCCGAATTCGCGCATTGCCGCGCTCCCGTCGGCGAGAAGACGTGCCTTAAATGCAGGATCGCACCAGGCGTGTGCGACGAGCTGCGCGGCGCGATCGGGCGTGCGCCCTTCCATCGCGGAAATCTCCGCTTGCACGTCTGCCGCCGAGACGATCCCTTTCTCGACGAGTAATTCAAAAAGCGCAATCGAGAGGCGTTCGTGATAGGTCTGAGGATGTTCGTCCTGATCGTGCGGATGGTCGTGATCGTCGCTCACACGGCCTCCAGCCAATGGTCGTAGATTTCGATGTCGATCGTGTCGGAAGCGTGCGGTGTGTCGAAGAGGTCGCTCTGTGCGAAACGCACGCGGTAGAGCATACGCGGATCGCCGGACTTCCCGTAGGCGAGCCGTTCGGGGTTTTCGAACGTCCCGCAGACGCGCTCGATCGTGCCGGTCTTGCCGCGAGCATAGCTCGGGACGCGCAGATGTCCGGGCGGATAGAAAGCGCGCACGCGGACGCGCGATCCGAGCGCAAATCCCGTCATGCGTGATGCTCGCGCGCTTCGATGTCGGCGAGTTTCGCGCCGAGTTCGTCGACCGTGACGATGCCTTTTTCGAGCATGTTCGCGGTGATGGAGCTGATCCAGCGTTCGTAATAGCCGAGCGAATCGTAGGCCTCGCGCCCAAGCGATTCGATCCCGCGCCGCAGCTCGTCGACGGTCATGAGGCGGCCGCCAGGGCGTTTGGGATTGGTCAGCAGCATCATGAGCGCATCGACGCGCTGCTCCCAAAATACCCGGTCGTGTTCCATCCGGTCGATCGGGCCCTCGTCGAGCCCACCGACGTCGTGAATTCCGCGTTCGATCATCCTAAAACGGGCCTACGCCGCCAGCCGCTTCTCTCCCGCCGGGAAGCGATTCGTCTTGGAAGTGGTTTCTCGTGGGTACATCCTTTCTTGGAGGTTCTATGCCTGAGAAGAAACCGAACAGTCCGAGCGTCCCGAATGAGATCAATCGCGCCCTGTATCTGAATCCCGATACGATCGGCGACTTGGAAAGTGACCCGTTGCTCGATGTTGCGCGCAAGAACGTCGAGACGACGAACTATGCCGATGAAGCCACCAAAGACAACGAGTTCCGTCGCCGCAAAAACGAAGACGGGTAAACGTCGGGCGGAAGCGACGCGCCGTGCGTAAAAAAACTCGGCATGAAGCAAAAACGACTGGGCCGTACGGGCCTCATGGTTTCGGAAGTGTGCCTCGGCACGATGACGTTCGGGAATCAGTGCGACGAATCAACATCGCATGAGATCATGGATTTGGCCGCGGCAAGTGGCGTGACGTTTATCGACGTTGCCGACATGTATCCGATCCCGACGAAACTCGAAACGGTCGGACGCTCGGAAGAGTATGTCGGAAACTGGCTCAAAGGTCGTCGCGATGATTATGTGCTTGCGACGAAGTGCTACTTTCCGACTGGCCCGCATCCCAACGATAAAGGCAACGGCCGCCGACACGTGATCCGCGCGCTCGAAGATTCGCTGCGCCGCTTACAGACCGATTACGTCGATCTGTTTTACATCCACCACTGGGATGAAGGTACTCCGATCGAAGAGACGCTCGACGCCTTCGATACGCTCCGTCGCGATGGAAAAATCCGTTACGGTGGCTGCAGCAACGTTACGGGCTATCAGCTGCTCACGTCGCTCTGGGCAAGCGATAAACGCGGACTCGCGCGCTTTGATGCCGTGCAGCCGCGTTACAATTTGCTGTATCGCGAACTCGAACGCGAACTCTTCGCCGGCGCGAACCAACACGAAGTCGGTATCGTTGCATACAACCCACTTGCGGGCGGCGTACTTACCGGCAAATATGCGCCGGGCAGCGCGATGCCGAAAGACGGGCGCTTCACCCTGGGTATGTCAGGCGAGACCTATCGCGCGCGCTATTTTCAAGATGCCCAACTGGAAATCGTCAAGAACCTTGCAGATGAGGTGAAGTCGCGCGGCAAATCGATCACGCACGTTGCGCTACGGTGGGTGCTCGACCGGCCGGAAATAACCAGCGCCATTCTGGGTGCAACGAGCGCCGCGCAGTTCGCCGATTCAATCGGCGGCGTCGATGTCATACTCGACGAGCACGACAAAGCTGCGTGCGACTCCGCTTGGTGGGCCGTGCCGCGCCGTCCGCCGGGAGAAGAGCGCTAGAGTTGGTAGGACGTCGGTAAGACGGGTTCTTGCGGATCGTCGACGTCGTCGATTGGATTCTGTTGCGGGGCGTCGGGATCGTCGATGACGGGTTCTTGTGGGTTCATGTCAACCGCGTTCCGCAATCGACCTGGAGATAAACGGAACCCGGCTCGTTGCTAACGGTGGACTTGCGCGCCCGCCGCTCCTCGCACCGTGCTCGCCGGCGCATGTCCGGTTAGAGCGGCGTAGAGCGCGATGCCAGTCTCGGTGATGATGCCGGGCTTGCCAGTGATCGAGGGGTTGATGGCCTGCACTTGCGCGATGCCGCTGCCTGCGGTGCTCAAGACATCCGGCGGATAGAGGTGCATGTCGTTGAAGCCCGGTCCTGCGATGCCGTCGGTACCGGCTATGAAGCTCGGCAATGACCAATCCGCACTTCCGGTGCCGACGCACTTACGTGATTCTGAATCGTCCAATTCTAACAAAATAGATTTGCTAAGGTCAGTATTTTTTATCACCGAGTCCAACGTAGAAACCAACTTCCTTGGCATAATTGATATTAGTACCGCTACCAACCTCGATGCCGAGGCTTTGAACCTGTGATTCGGTGAGCGACGATACCTGTGCGCATATTTTCAGTGCGTCCAGAAGACTCGGGTCGTCGAACTTGAGCGAGTACCATGTAGCGCGTCCGTCGTGCCGGACGATGGTAACTCCATCCACGACGCCTACCGCGCTGCCAAGAAAATACGCTTTTAGACGGTCAAGCGTATATTGGACGGCGTCACGTAATTCACTGGGGCATACCGTTTTTTCAGACACAAAAAATGGATCTGCCGGGGCAACCCCGCTGAACGCGGTCACGTTCGTTGTTCGTCGTACCGTTCGTCGCGGATCAAGGGTTACGTACAATCCAATTGACGGAGAATAAATCAACTCGTACGGCACGCCCTCAGTCGCACTTGGTATATATCCGCCGTGCGCGAGCACTTCTTGGGAGAGCGCCGCGTAAAACGTGGAGCATGAAAAAATCGCAATCTGGATAGAAGCTTTCGTCCCGGATATGAGCAATGCCGGCTTGCCATCAACGTTCTGCCGCAGTATTGCTTTCTCACCGTTAGGCAGCGTGTAAACCGGAACGTATTTTCCGCTCGCGACATAGTTTGAGAGTGCATCGAGTACGGCTTTTGCAAGTGAGGCTTGCTCAGGTCCACACTCGGAGTTGTTACGGTCCACAGCAAACGGTGTTTGACTCGGGCGGTCAGGCATTTGCGGTGTCGTAATTTCGGTCGAGGTCGGCAAGAGGTCATCGTTGCCGCTTTGATTTGTTGGCCTCGATGGAGCCCCAATTTGTACTTGATAAGAGAGGCTGAGCGTCCTTGGGCGCAACGGAGATACCGGAGGATTTACTGCCCCGACCCCCGCTACGAAAAATGCTGCGCTCTTTTGAGCATTCGAAAAGACATTCGTATTTTTGTTGAATATGTTGGACGCCGTGAGTGCGAGTTGACCTCGACCGCGCGCAGCAATACCAACATCGTAAACGTCATAGGCTGGCAAATAGGCTGGGTTGTTTGCGTCAACATGACGCCATATAAAGGCGGCCTCGACGCGCTGCGACGGTGCTTTCCATTCAAGCGCGGCTCCAAATCGGTTCAACGGGACCCCGAGGATTTGTGACCCACGGACGATCGATGTGCCAGCCAGAGTTATGACGGGAACAGAACGTGTATACGAATAGAACGGCTGGATGGTGATGTTTCCGGCGACGACTTTAGCAGTCACAGAGGCACCGTCATAAATCGCGGTTTGCTCGTTTTGCGCCACGAGCACGAGGTTGTCTGCTCTTACGGGGCGATTCGTTCCGCAGATTGCCGGCGATGAGTAAGCCTTCGATAAATCAGATAGGTAATCCGGACCGATTGTCCCGGGCGCCAAGGCGCCGCCGCCGACCCACCCGCTCACTAGGGCGCCGTGCAGCACCTGGTGGTAGACAGATACGTCGTAGTTGAGTGCCGTGTCACGGTGCGAAAGTGAAAGCCTTGCATCAGTGGACTCCGATGCTTCATTTGATGAGCTGGGCGCCGACCCAAATGCCGCACCGGATCGACAATCAAATGTGAGTGAAGCAACGTCCGAAAGTCCTTGACGTGCGTCGGAGGGGAGGGAGACGGTGCCCAGCGCGAGCGATGCGGTAAGTCGGTCGCGCCGATCCAGGTTCCACAGCCCCGACGTGTTCACGAGGGGAGTTCCACGCGTTCCGGTAGCTCTATTCGTGCCAACTTTTAATGACAACGAAGCGCGGTCGCTCAGCCCAATTGATTCGCTGAGGAGTAACGAGCTATATGAAGTGGCCTCCTGTCCGGCCCCAGCGACTAATTGGCCAATCGTCGCTGCTCCGCGCCCGGATGTCGTATACGTTAGCCCCTGCAGACTAAGATGAGATCGGCCTGCGGACAAGAGAGAAGCATCCAGAGTGTATCCGCCTACTCGCGATGCGAAATTAGAGATGATTGGAGTCGGCGCACCCAAAAATGCTCGGTTCGGCCGGGCGTCATCGCCTGAGACATTGCTTACCGATGCACCGATCGCGAGACTCAACGATCCGATAAGCGATCTGTCCTTGACTTGATACGTATCGAGCCTTTGACTTGTCAGTGCGTCGGGCCCGTAGCCGCAAGGTGTAAGACCAATTGGGAACAGGCAATAGTCATCCGAGTTGAAGTGCGATGAGAGAAGGGTGGCCGTCAACACATTTCTAGACGTAAGAGGTGCACGGAGCTTGAGTACGTCGGCAGAGCTTCGTGATGCGGCATGATGGGTGTAGAAACTGCCTGTTTCATCGAAGTATGCGGACGAATCTGTCAGCGCAACATCGGATTGAGAAGCGTGTCCAACCGAAAATCCTAGAAAGCCGATCGTTCCACGGGCGAAGGCTGACGTCGCGCTCTGCCCAATGGACCCGGAACGGGCTTTCGCAAAGTAGGAATAGGCGAGCGTCGGATCCGGCACGTGCAAGTCGAGTGTCCCCCCCTGCCCGTATGCCGAAGAGCCACCCCCTGATGTTGCCGCATCGAAGATTCCACCCGGAAAGGCTCGCAAATTCGGGACACTTCCTGGTCGCACCACGGGGATGCCATCGACGAGCAGACCACTTTGGCTTGCCGCGTGGCCATTAATCGAGAATGCGTTCGAAGCGCCAGCCGTATCTAAGGAGAAAACGTCTGGATTCGTGCTAAGCGAACTTGCCACGTCGTCTGTTGATCGCGCACTTACGCTGATCTCGCCGCGATGCGGATCGTAGGACGGGCGGGTGACAGTGCGCACGGCTCCAATTACGCCGATTTTACGACTAAGCGTAACCGAAACCTCAACGCTTGTGCCAGATTCAACGCGAACTGATTTGATGGGCGTATCCGCATAGCCCGTTTTCGCAGCATATCCGGAATACGTTCCCGGCGTTACGAAGAACGTGACCGCTCCTTCACGACTGGTAAGTCCGCTAAGGGGCTCATCTCCATGCAAGAAAACTTTGGAAAGCGGAATTACCGCGTGTGTTTCGGCATCGGTAATCGTAATTTTGAGGCGCGCATTCTCGTTTGCCAGAGCGTTCGGCGTATTCCCGCAAGCGAGCAAAAACGAAAAAATAATCGCGCCAATGCGCGCCGAAAACGGCAACGTTACAGTAAGGTCGGCGCGAGGAGATCAGCCTGTCCGTGCACATCCATCGGATCTGTGTTGGAAATCGAAGGCCATATAAAGGCAGTGTGAGCGGTGGTGTCGTTCCGAAAAACGCTTGCACGCAATTGACGGAACGGAGCTTCCGGCTGATAAAGAGCGGCGAACGGAATTTCAAAGGTCGCAGTCCATGAGATCGGTGTCGTCTCAACCGAAGACTTCCAATTCCCATTTGCTTCGTGATAGAAGCCTAGATTTGCGTTCAGACCTTTCGGATTCACCAAGAAAATTGCTGTACCGGGTTTCCGTGATTCTTTGCTTGTGCTTACAGCTATCGCTATATAGTCGCCCTTTTGAATTTTAGTCGCATCAAGCGGCGATAAGGCTTTTGCCACGACCTCCGCAGAGGTACATCTTGCTAGCAAGCGCGACGTTGAATACGCGAACCGGCAGGTTGTTTTTATCGCTGCTGCGCCTCGTGTAATGATGTCATGAAAATCAGTAATCGGCTCTATATCGTCCCACCCTTCACCGTGTGAAAGTCGATCCGCAATCGTTTCGGATATCGCTACGGCTGGGGATCGAACCGCTGCGGACGACGGCGCCGACGACCCAGCGATGAGAACAGCGACCGCGAGGATGAGCACTTTCACGTTATTTCTTCCTTGGCAGAAGGTTACAAATCGAAATGGCGGACGTGGAGCACCATCGCCCACGCCCGCCATTGACTAACTACTTAAGGTGTGCCACCGACGCCTGGGCCGCAGTGGATTTTCAAGACGCTATGGCAGCCGCCCCCATTTGGGTCGCACACGAGAGTGGAGTCAAATGTGCACCCCGCCAGAGCCGCGGCCTGGACACCTAGTAAAGACAAGAACGCAATACTTAATACAAGAGAACTCTTAGTTATGAACTTCTTCAGCATATTTATGGCCTCCAAAGGCGAATTGAAGCAAGCAATGCCCGAATTGCAACGCTTTCAGATTTTCGTACTCTACAGCCCACACCTGATTCGACTATGCACCCGAGCATTCAAACGAGTTGCACATGAAGTAAATTCGTACCTCTCGACTCACGCGGTGACGAATTAGCGATCCAAATAAACTACTATTTATTTGAGGACTTCCGTACAATTATACCGTTGCCAAAAAAGCAATCGAAACAAATGTCCGATAGGAGATTTTCGGATCGCGTCAATCTACGAACTTCCATAGGGCAAAGACTCGACCACTTTTGGGCACGTTATCAAAAAAATCGGGAACAGCTTTGGCGCATCTAAGGAATGCTCCTAACTGCTTATAAATTTCTTCCTGTAAATCAGAAAGCGATAATGACCGGTAGGCGGGTTTCCGGTGTAGTATCAAAACGTCAGAATGACACAGTCGCGTTAGGACGCTGCACGCTCGGGGATACAGAATGAACCAGAGGGCGCCTCAAGGACGTTGAGCGCAATTGCTCGGGCTACCAATTGAGCACGACTCCGTGCGTCAAATCGGGCGAAGAGCTGCCGAATGTGGGTTTCGATCGTTGGCGGCTTTCGCCCGAGAGTAGCGCTGAGCTCTTTTGTCTGCATCCCATCAGCCAAACCCTGAATAATTGCCAATTCAAGCGGCGACAGACGCTCGCGCATTGACGAGCCCAGAAACTGAGACAACGTAGACACCCCCACGACGTTTAGCTCTTCGCGGTCGCTTTTTTGCTCGACGCTTGGGCTTCCCTTCCTCGGTAACACGACGAGCCGCGAAATTCAGAACCGTGTGGACCTTGTCGTAACGTTCGGCGCGCAC
>JBBRLI010000025.1:0-42426 GCA_038231455.1 Vulcanimicrobiales bacterium
ATGGAGGAAATCAATGCCTGGTATTGGCGGACTTTCAATTGCCAACAATCTGTTGGCAAACAGCGCATCGCTCAACCTGAACCGGAATCAGAATTCCCTTCAGTCAGCGGTCACGAAGCTCTCGAGCGGGCTTCGCATCAATACGGCAGCGGACGATCCGTCGGGCCTCGCGATTGCAGAATCACTGCAGGCGCAGGTCAATGGCTTCGACCAGGCTGTCCGTAACGTTCAGGACGCAACCAACGCCGCAACCGTGGCCGAAGGCGCGCTCCAGACGACCACCGACATTCTTCAGCGCATCCGTACGCTCGCCGTTCAGGGCGCATCGGACATCACGTCGGTTGCCGACAAGCAGAACCTGCAGGCTGAAGTCCAGCAGCTTCTCCTCGAAGTCAACCGCATCTCGCAGAACACGTCCTTCAACGGACAGCAGCTCCTCGACGGCTCGCATGCTGGCTTCCAGCAGCAGGTCAACGTGAACGCGGTTATCACGGCGAACTCGAACCTCGCCGCCGGTACCAGCCTCATTTCGACCGTCAGCTTCTCGGCGACGAGCAACACGATTCAAGACGGCACGATCGAAGTCCAGGTTGCCCAGATCACCTCGACGCAACAGGGTCTCATCGTTTCGTTCTTCAGCTCGGCTTCATCGTCGGGCCGTACCATCGGTACGATCACGCTGACCGCCGGTACCGCTGGTTCCACGACCGTCGACGGCGTCACGTTCACCTATGGTGGCGCGGCAACCCTCGATGTCGGCGTTACGTCGTTCGTCAAGGTTTCCCAGTACGTTACCTCGGCCTCGAACCCGAACGCACCGGCGTTCAACTTCCAGTCGGGCGCAAACGAAGGCGCGACCATTCAGGTCGGCTTCCAAGCGACCAACACGAACCAGCTCCGCATCGCCAACGTCAACCTCGTCGGCAACACGGGCTTCAGTTCGCTGGCATCGGAAGATTCGATCGGTCAAATCGACAACGCGCTTCAGACGCTGCTCGGTCAGCGCGCGACGCTCGGTGCGGTTATCGTTCGTCTCCAAGAAGATCAGAACAACGACAACATCGCCTCGGTCAACCTCCAGGCCTCGGAATCGAACATCCGCGACCTCAACGTCGGCCAGGAAACCACCCAGTACACGCGTCTCCAGATCCTCGTGCAAGTCGGCACCTCGGTGCTCTCGCAGTCGAACTCGAACGCAAACTCGGTCCTCTCGCTCTTCCGTTAATTCTCGGAAGTTTGATGAATGGGGGACTCGCTTCGGCGGGTCCCTTTTTCGTTTGTCCTAAGGGTCTCCATCGAAGATTCCGAAAGAAGAATTATGCCGATCCATATTGCCGACGCATTCAAAACAAGCGTATTTGCCGCACAGCAAACGGGCTTGCTCTTCAATTTACCGGTCCCGGGCCCGGACGTGGTTCAAAAGGAACCGGGCGTCAGCTTGTGCATGATCGTCAAAAACGAAGAGCGTTTTCTCGAAGCGTGTCTTGAGAGCGTCAAAGACTTCGTCGACGAGATTAATATTGTCGATACGGGCTCGACCGACCGGACGATCGAAATCGCACGCCGCTACACGGATCGGATCGAACATCGCGAATGGCGCGGCGATTTCTCCTGGGCGCGGAACGAAGCAATCTCGATGGCGACGAAACGCTGGATTCTCGTCCTCGACGCAGACGAAGAACTGACCCCGGATTCTGGCCCGTTACTGCACGGGCTCGGAACGACGCCGGCCGAGACAACGCCGGTGTATCTTAAAATTTTAAATCGGGTCGACGATCAATCGGGCATGGGAACCATGACCCATTTGCTTCCCCGCATTTATCCCAATACCACGCGCGTTCGCTATCACGGCGTCATCCACGAAAACATCGGCCGGACCGATTCGGCAGCCGACATCGGCGGTGTACTCTCGCCGATCAAAATCATTCACAAAGGCTATACCGAAGCGATTCTTACCGGACGAAATAAATCCGAGCGCAACATTCCCTTACTCGCAAAGGCCATCGAAGAAAACGGCGAAAGTTCGTTCTCGTGGTTCAACTACGCAATGTCGGCGATCGGTGCGGAAGACGCCGATACGGGAATCGAAGCCTTTGAAAAAATGTTCGCGATCGATGAGAAGGACGGCCTCGTTCGCTCTTACCATGCTCTCGCGTATCTTGCTTTAGCGTCGGCATACGCTTACAAGAAAAATGACGTTGAAAAAGCGCTCGAAATTATCGACGGCTGCCTAAAGCTCGACATCTACAAGAAATATACGAACGCACATTTCACGCGCGGCGATATTCTTACGTATGCAAAGCGCTACGAAGAAGCGCGCGAGTCGCTCCTCGAGGCGATTGCCTGCCGCGCGAGCACGGGCTCCTACTACATGGTCGACGACGAAATCTTTCAGTGGAAGGCCCAATACAATATGGGCGTGAGCTATTTGAAGGAAAATCGTTCGGCAGAGGCCGCAGATTGGTTCGCAAAAGCGCTAGAGAATAAACCGGATTCAGTCTTTATCGGACGTCAACACGCGCGTGCGCTCGAACGTGCCGGCAAATTCTTCGAAGCCGAAGTCACGTTTCGCGATCTCTTCGAAAAACGAGCGGAAGACGTCGTCGTCGTCGATTACGCCGATTTTCTCATCCGTCGCGGCCGAAACGTCCGCGCGCTCGAAGTGATCGACGAAGCGCTTCCGAACGCGAAGCCGGAATTTGCCATTCCGCTCCGAATCGGCGCCGCCGCGATTGCGATGACCGCTGGATCGGCCGACGCCGAACCGTATTTGCGCTCCGTTTTGGACATGGCTCCCGCACATTCGGCGGCGCTTCAGATGCTCGAGAAGTTGTATCGCGAACGCAACGATTCCGAGGCCCTGGCCGAATTACTAACCACGGAGATGGAAAGCGAACCGCAGTCGCCGGCCGATTTTGGTCGACGCAGCCATCGGTACCTCGAACGTCACCAATATGAGGAGGCCGCGGAATCGGCGCGTCGCGGTTTACTGCTCTCGCCGATGGACGGTATCTGCCTGTACAACGCGGCAATCGCAGAATCGCGGCTCGGTAATACGCGTGAAGCGATCGTTTACGCCGAGCGAATTACGGCCGAAACGCCCGACGTCTATCCGACAGCGCTCTATCTACGTGCGGAACTCTCGCGTAAAGAACCCTTGCGGGCACTGGTGGCGCTCGAAGAGCTGAACGCATACGCGCCGGACAACCTGGACGGGTTGCTGTTCCGCGTGACGCTTCTCGAAGAGCTCGATCGTCTCGATGAGGCGGAGAAGCTTCTTCGAACATCGATGAAGCCCGGCGCACAGCGGGTCGGTGTGGCGCTTGCCGGACTCTTGATGCGATCGGGACGCCTAGAAGAAGCCGGTTCCATCGCGAACCAAGCTCTCGCTGGGGTCTAATGTCGTTTAGCGTCTTTCTTGTGGTGTCGCAAGGCCGCGCATCGCGCCACGCCACGGACATGCGCACCGTCGCGGCGGCCGGAATTCCCGTGCGACAAATCAATCGCGATCGACTGCTTGATGCTGCTCGCGAAGCGACGACCTCGACGCTCGTCTTGCTTTCTTCAGATGCGGTGATCGACTCGACGACACTGAGCGCGCTGCGGAGGGCCGACCGCGAGTCGCGCTCGGTCATCGGAGGCCGATGCCGGACGCCGGCCGGCGATCTGTTCGGCGCTGCCCTTGCTCCCGAACGCTTCGGACCGTTCCCGTTTGCGATCGAACCGCTCCAATCGCCGCCAAACGAACGAAATGTCGATGCGCTCTTCGCCGGCCCGATCGATGTCATCGCCGGTGGACTCGTGCTGATTTCGCGAACCCTTTTCGTCGATCTCGGCGGCTATGATTTCGCGCTCGAAGAGCCATTTGCACTCGTCGACCTCTGTCTACGTGCGCGGGCGCTTGGCGCGACGGTTGCGTGCGATCCGACGATCGCGTTCACGCGCGACATGCCGGAACCGTCGCCGCGTCGTCCGTTTGCGGCGATGTCGCAGCTCGTGGGTCGCCATTTCCCGTTTGCGCTTCACCACGATCCGCCGGGCGTGCGCAAGCGCGGGATCAGTCGCGAGGTTCGCCTTTCCGGCGGCGTGCGAACGCGCATTCGCAAGCCCGTTCCACCGATCACGCTTCTCGTCCACGGAAAACCACCAAACGACGTGTCGGCTTTCCTCGCTGCGGCTCGATCGAACGACATCTCGATTCCCCATATCATTTGGAGCGGTCCTGACGCGCCGGTTCACGCCGATGTCGTGCGTACGCCCGATCCGTTTGAGGCACTGCGCGCGGCGATGTCGCGACGCGGGGATCGCTACGTTGCGCTTCTCGATGCCGGTCGGCAGATGAAGCCCGGGTGGCTTGACCGACTGGTCGAAGAAGTCGAATGGGGCAGCGACATTGCAATGGCGTTCACCTCACGCGAAGCACCGGCAGCATCGGCGTTGCTCTCGCTGCGCCAACTACCGCAACACGTCGTGCTGCCCGATGCGGATTCGTTATCGGCTGCGCTCGTCGCACTCGCCGACTCGCTTGCCTCGCTCCGGCGCGGTATCCGGATTGGTGATGAATCGCAGGAGACGCCACGCCCATCGATTCCGCGTGCAGCTACGTGCAGCGTCATCTTTCTTGCTGGTTCGAAACCGGAAGTCGTAAAATCGTCGTTCGAAGCGCTCTCCACGCAAACGCCGAACGCCCTCGAATATCTGGTCGTCGTCCCGGCGGGATCCCAAACGACGCGCAAACTTCTCGCCGCATATCCGCGTGTAACGATCGTGCCGGATGCGATGGATCCGGGTCTTGCCGTTGGGCTCAACGTCGCACTTGCGATGGCCTCCGGCGACCGCATCCTCGTCGCGAGTGACGAATACTTATTTCCGCCCGACGCGGCCGCGGCTCTCCTTGCCGCTTTCGACCGCGATCCGGTGCTCGGCCTTGCGGCGCCCCGAACCAACGGCGGCGAGTTACCGCAGGGCGTTCAAGACATCGGATATGTTGATTTGATTGCGATGCACCGCTACGCCGCCGAACGTTTAGAACGCTTTGCGCGAGAATTGACGTTCGTCGACCGGATCACGACGGTCGGGTTTGTCATCGACCGCCGGGCGCTCGAATCGGTCGGCGGCTTCGACGAGCGGTTTGGCGTAAACCGTTTTTCGGTCGAAGACCTTGCGCTGCGCGTTCGCTCTGCAGGCTATCGCACGGCCATGTGTGAGGATGTCTTTCTGCACCGGTTCAATATCGACTACTCCCTCTCAACGATCGGCCACGCGGACGCCGATCAAACGTTATGGAACGCGTTCCGACGCAAGTGGTCGTTGCCAAACCAGGCGATCGGCACGTACGATCCAAGGCCGCTGATCGAGGCCGGATTCGACCGTCCGGAGCACTTCGTCGCACTGCGCGACTCCGCGCAGGCGGCGCCCGCTGCATCGCTCGTTACGTTCGTCGGAACGATCGAAGGCGAAGAAGAATGGGGCGCGGCATCGGAGTGCCTGCGCAAATACTTTGCGGCATTTTCCGTCGGCGATCCCGTCACGCTGGTGATCGGCGTGAAGCGCGGCGGTGTCGAGCTCGGCGATGTCGCGTACCGCCTGCGGCGCTTGCTCACCGCCGCAGAAATCGATATCGATTCGTCGATGAACGTCGAACTCGTGGGATTCGATGACGTCGCCGAAATCATCGCGGCCATACCGGAGGGTCGGCGCTTGATCGCCTTTGGCGCACGTCAAGCGGAATTTTCCGCAACCAAACGCATCAGCGATCGGTCGCGTGAAGCGTTGCGCGCGCTGATGGAATCGGCGGGCGTTACGCGATGAGAATTCATGGAAGCCTGGGCGCGATCGTCCTCGCACCGACGGAACGTCTACGCCGTATCGTGCGCGTCGATACGCTTACGAGCGTGCGACTAGAACCGATCGTCCGCCAGCAAAAACCGCTCGTCATGCTCGAGCTGCGATTTTCAAACGGCGCCGAGGCCGCCATCATTCCGCTCGTCCTCATCGACGTTGCGATGCTGCTCGATCCCGAACGCGATGCGCTGGTGTGGCCGGCGCACGTTGCCGAAGCACTCGATGAAAAAACCGTCGCAAATCTTGCGGCATCGATCGTACCGTGGGCCATCGCGCAGACGCTCGGGCAAACGCTCAACGCCGAGCGGACGTGGCAGCTCGGCGACACGGGCGAACAAGAACTCTATGCATACGCGCGTTCCAAACATGCGATCGGTGCGGCGCCCGCGCAAGAATCGTTTTTGCAAGCCGCGCCATTCGTGTATGCGAGCCGGTTTTGGACCGGCGGACGGATCGGTGTCGCCGGAGATTCTGCTGCGCTCGGTGCGGCGCTTGCCGCCGGTAGCGGAATCGACTTCGAATTTGCCAGCGAGCCGATGCCCGACGCTCAGCTCGTCCGGTGGTACGGCGTACAGAGGCAACCCGCCGTGAAAACGCGGACGCTCGTAATCGAACCCGCATCCGCGAATGCGCATTTCCCAAGTGGTCTGAGCAACGAGGTGGTTCGTATGGGTGTGCGGAGTGACGCCGCGGGCCACATCCCGCTCGTCGTGCCCGCGCCGATCGATGCCGCATTTCCGTTCGATGCCGCCGACGGTGTGGTTCAAGGCTCGCTCGAACTGAGCGGGAGCATCCCGCGTACGTTACCGGCTCGCCGCCGACACCTTCGGCCAACGACGATCGGGGATTCCGGTGGGCGTATTTTCTTTGGCGTCCGGTCGGCCCAACTGCCGGAAGACGACAGCGATATCGACGAGGCGTATGCCTTGGCCGACGCTCTGCGGATCGAGGGGTTCAGCGTCGATGTCGGCGATGATCCCGAGGCGATCGCTTCGGGCGGATACGATCTCGTGCACGTGTTCGGGACGCTCGACGCGGCACGCACACTCGCTTTTCTCGCCGCGGCAAAGGCGGTCGGCGCCGCGACGGCATTGCACCCGTATGCAGAAGAAGCCACGCTCGGGGGGTGGTGGGGAACGATCGTCACCCGGTACTGTTACGAATATGCTGCGGACCAACGTTCGGTCGATGATTTTTCAGCGCTCCTGCGGGAACGCCGCCTCGTCCTCGGCGACGTTCGGGCCGACCGGCCGTACGCGCCACCGGGACAGGATCCGGCGATGCTTCGAACGGCCGTGCGCGGAGCGGACGTGGTTTTCGCCTCCGGAGACGTCGAGCGCGCCTTTATCAACGAACGGTACGGGCGCTCGGAAAACGTCGTCATCGTGCCCCCCGCAGTCCCGTGTTCGGCCGACGGCATTCCCGTCGGCGCGTTGACCGGGACGGTGAACTATGCGCTAATCCATGCGCCGATTGGGCCGCGCGGCAACCAAATCGTCGCGATGCGGGCAGCCGATCGGGCGAATATTCCGCTGGTCATTGCCGGAACCGTCGACGATCCATCCTATCTTGCGCTGTTGCGTGAATTCGGCGGCGCCTCAACGCGCATCATCACGGACCCAAGCGCCGAAGTCCTCGAGTCGCTGTATGCGGGAGCCACCGTTTTTCTCGACGTGGCTTGGGTCGGCACCGGTCGAACACGGGCGGCACGGGCCGCGGTCGCGGGCGCGCGGCTCGTTATCGCCGACCGCCGCCCCTCAGATCCGGGTTTCGACGGGCCGGACGTCAGCCTGGTGGACCCGGGGGATGAGTCCGGGATCACACGTGCACTTGGCAATGCTTGGTATGCTTCAACGGAATTCCGTGACGAACCGGCACTTTGCGAGCGGGTTCACCGCGCGACCGTGCCTCGCTCCGTGGCGGCAGCGGTCGCTGGGGGCTACGCCCTCTTAACACAATCCAGAAGTGCCCCGGCCGCTAGCGTCTAAAGAAGCAGTAGCCGGGAACCGATACAAAATAAGTAGTAGGAGGACCTCGAACATGGACGTTCTGATCTCCGATAGTGCATCGTCGAGCTATAGTGCCTCGGCTGCCTCGATCGGGTTCGCCCCAGCCCCAGCCCCGCTTGCGGCCGCAGCCGCCCCCGCCGCATCAACTAGCGGTGGAGCGTCGCTCGCCCAGCCCCCGGCGCCTTCGCTCGCATCGAGCGACCCCTCACCGGCGTACGACGGTTCGCAGCCAACAAAGACCTTGGCTGCTGACTCAAAATTCGGCGCGACGGCAGCGAAGATTTTTCATTCGCCGCAGCCGCTCAACGTCGAGTTTCATTCGGCGAACCATGAGATCGTCACGATTTTGCGTGACCCGCAGAGCGGACAGGTGTACGCGGAGTTTCCCGCTGACGCCGTCGTCCAAATCGCAGAGTTCTTTCAGCATCTGGCCGGCTTCGTTGTCGACCACAAAGCGTAGGAGATAGGTCATGTCAGGCGTCTCATCATCCGGAGCTACCGGTACCAACAACCCGCCGGTCTCGTTTCCCGGTATCGCATCGGGAATCGATTACAATTCGATCATCGCGAAGTATACAACGCTTACGCTCGCACCCACGAAGCCGCTGCAGACACAAGTCAGCGCGCTCAATGCGGCAAACAACGAGATCCTCAAAATTCAAGGTCTCTTTGGCAAGGTGCAAGATTCGCTGACGGCCCTGTCGGCGCCGTCGCTCTTTAGCGCCGTTTCCGCGACCTCGAGTAATACGGGTGCCGCAACCGCATCGCAGACGTCGGGCTCGGTCGCAACGCCGGGATCGTACACCATCATCAGTACGACGCTTGCAACCTCGACGCAAATTCTTTCCAATCCGGCCGCCGGCGCGCCGTCGAACCATACCGTCGCGCTGAACGCAGCCGGTACGTCGATTACGCCGACGAACGGCGGCACGACCGGACAGCCCGGGAAAATCACGATCGACGGCATCACGACGACGTACGATGTGACGACGCAGTCGCTCGATACGATCGTCGCAAACCTCAACGCAGCATCGGCCGGTAAATATACGGTCGCTTATGGAACCGGCGCGCAAACTGATCAGGTGATCATCACGAATACGGCCGGTAACCTCTCGATCGGCTCCGCCGCCGATCAGGGGAATCTCGCCGACGTCCTCCACTTGACGAACGCGAACATTACGACTTCCGCGCAATCGACGGCAAACATCGGCGGCCTCAACGATTTCATTACGCTGAACACCGGCGGTAACGCCGGCTACGCGACGGCCGTCACCGCGGGTACCTTCACGATTAATGGCGTGAATTTCTCGGTCGATCCGACAGGAGACAATCTCGCCAACGTCCTCTCGCGCATCACGCAATCATCGGCCGGCGTCAACGCGACATACAATGCGGCGACGGCGTCCATTCAACTCACGAATAAGACGACCGGCGCACAGAGCATCGTCGTGAGCGACGGAACGAGCAACTTCCTTACGGCGAGCGGCCTCGTAAGCGGAACGACGAGCGTCGGTCAGCAAGCGAAGATCGTCTATCTCGCTCCCGACGGTTCGACGAAAACCACGTACAGCAATTCGAACACCGTCACAAGCGTGATCCCGGGTGTGACGCTCAACTTGGTTTCGGCAGCGATTTCGCCGTTCTCGGTCAACGTTGCGCTCGACCCAACTCAGGCGACGAGTGCGATCGGCACGTTTGTCACCTCGTTCAACGCGGCGATTAATGAAATCAATGCCGCGACGCAAGCGCCGGTAATCTCTTCGGGGATCAACGCGCAGAGCGGACAGAACCAGACGCAGCAGCTCACCACGGGCGGCGTGCTCTTCAACTATGACAACTTCGACATCAACAGTATCAAGAATCAGCTGATCTCGACGGCGACTTCGCTCGTCAACACCGGGTCGTCTAGCTATAACTCGCTCGCATCGATCGGTCTGACGCTTAGTTCCACCAACACGATCCAAACCGCCACGCCGCCACCCGCGGGCTCCAGTAGTACGGCGCAGCCGACGGTGCAAAACTCGGTTGGCGACGGGACGAGCGGTGCGTTTAACGCACTCGATATCGCGAAATTTACCGCGGCTCTTGCAGCGGATCCACTGTCGGTCCAAAAGATTTTCACCGGGGTTACCGCGGTAAAAACCAACGCGTTCGCCGGGACCTTTCTGCCCGATGCCAATATCAATCCGGGAAGCTATCTCTCAAGCGGATCCATCACGCTGCTGCTCGGCCAGTACCTTACAAGCGTCACCGGCCTGCCGACCACGCTGCAGAGCGGGTTTGCCGGTTCGATCCCCTCAATCTCGCTGCTCTCGAATCTGCAAACGTCGAATAGTTCGGTCGTCGATTCGCTGAACGCGCAGATCAAACAGATCACGGATTCTGCGAACCAGCAGGCTGACGCGCTGCGCCGACAGTTCACAGCAAGTGAGTCGCAGATTGCCGGCTTGCAAGCCGTCCAACAGTCTCTTGGTTCCCTTACCTCGAGCTTCGGAGGACGTTAGTCCACGTGTCGATGCCTAATTTCAAGTATCTCGAAGCGTCGATCAATTCGATCCCGCCGGAAGAGTTGAATCTGCGCGTATTCGATGCGCTCGTCATGTTCGCAAAGCAAGGCGTCGCCGCGCTTCGCGAGACGCCCGACGACATCCAGCGCAAGCACGATCTGTTACGTCGCGCCCAGCGCGCGTGTGCGCTCTTGATGGGGTCGCTCGACTTCGAAGTTGGCGGGGAACTGGCGCGTAATCTCTTCCGCGTCTATGAATTCTGGCATCACGAACTCGTCATGGCAAATATGTACGGCGATCCGGAACGCGTCGAGCGTCTCATTCCGGATTTCGTATCGTACCGTGAGACCTGGGGCGAGGCGATTCGCCGCTACCGGGTCGAACATAGCTCGGGCCGACGCGATCAAGAGCGACTCGAACTCGTCGGATCGTGAACCCAACCGATCGCGACGCGATCCGCGCGCGCGTCGGTGCGGCACTTGCCGAACTCGAGCGCTCGACGGAATCCGTCAACGTCGCCTTACGAGCGCAAGATCACGATCCCATCGACGCCGCGATCCTCGATCAGCGTCGCATCACGCACGAGATCACGGTGCTTTTGGATGCCGACCCATCGCTGCGTGAAGGCGACGTCGGCGCGCACATCGGCCGACGCCTCAAACACGTCCAGTTAGTGCGGGACGAACAGATCAAGTATTTACGCGGGTACAATAGTGCGCTTGGCGGCCGGTTGCGCGCGCTCGCGCGTTTCAAAGCAAGTCCGATGGGGCGCCAGCCCGACTCGCGTTCGATCCTCTTTGAGGACGTTCGCTAGCGTTCGCCGCTGAAGAGATACTCGAGCGTCGCGACTTCATGACGTTCGGGCGCCGCGCCGACGAGTGCATTGAACGGTACGATTTTCTCGACACCGTTCTCCGAGACCAGCATTCGGCGCATGTTGGTCACGGCGTCTGGTTCCCACACACGCGGCATCACCAGGTCGGTCGAACGCTCGTAGTGCCCGCAGCGCACGCCGCCGGCAAGTCGTACGACGTATCCGGCATCGGTCATCCGTTCGCAGAAGCGATAATCTTCGTTACAGAGCCGCACGCGATGCTGCTCGCGTTCGATGAAGATCTGTGGCGAAAAATACGGCCGCTCGAGCGTGCGTGATTTGGCAACGTCGATGAGGACGCAGCCGAATCCAACGCCGCTTACGGGATCTGCCGACGAGTTGGTAAATGCGGGGATGGCTGCTGTTGATGTGCTGTTCGAATGCCACGTGTCGACGGCCATGGGTTTTTGTCCGTCGCGACTGTAGTACAAACCGCCGACGACGCCCGTGCGGTCATCGGAACGGGCGATGTCGATCAACGCTTGAATAACATTTGGCGGCACGACGATGTCGTCGTCGATCATCAACAAATAATCGAAGTCTCGCTCGATTGCCTCGCGCAGAATCATCTCGCGTTGCGCAGGTACGTAGTTACCGAAGTAGAGCGTTCGGTCGAAGAGCGTGCAGTCGGCGGGCAACACGAGTGTCGCGAGTCCCTCGAGAAACGGTTTGCTCATCGAGGACGCCGTCGGAATGCCGAGAAGAATTTTCATCGTGCGATCGTTTCAAGATAGGCGAGCACATCCTTCGCGTAACCGTCCAAGACAGGATCGACGGTCGCGAGTGCTTCGTCGGGTGTTTTCGTTGCGGCGCGCAGCGCGTATTTCGTCATCAGATTCTGCGCGCGCTTCGCGTATTCGACCAGTGCCGGGACGGGCACGGCGCGCTCGCCATCGCTTACCGCCGTCGGCTGGAGAATGAGTGCGATTTGACGAGCGCGGAGAAACGGGAGCGAACCGCGCGCGACGGCTTTGTTGACGAAGTCGCGTTCGGGAGCGGCGATGCTCGAAACGAGCGAACCGGCGGAAGCGATTCGTTCTCGCGAGAGCGGCGCGAGCGGTTCGATTCGTACGGAGGCCTCGGCAACCTCCATCGATTTACGCAAACGTTTGGCGACCCAGAGCCGGTTGAGGACGATCGTCTGTTCTTCGATGAAGACCGCCAGACCAAACGGATCGCTCTCGTCGGGAGAACGTCCCGCGGCGATGAGATTCGCGAGCAAAAAATGCGCGAGCATACCGACACCGGAGCTTGCGAACATCCCCCCGATTGCATCGAGCCGTGCCCGATCGATCGTCCGCACGAGAACTAAAGGCCGCTCCGCTTCCGGCGGTTGAGCCGCAACCGGCGCCGTCGGAATCGCCGCTTCAACGAAGGGCGCGGGCGCGACGGGTGCCGGGGCGAGGGGCATGGCGACGATGGCTGGCTCATCCGGCGTGGGAGCTTCAGTCGGCGAAACCGTGGCCGCGTCCGGGGCTATCCGTGCGGACTCCACGGGGGGCGGGGCGGGCGCCCCGTCCATACTGGGCGCTGATGTCGAAAGGGCGGCGTCGACGGCCTCAAAAACCATCGCTTCCTCCGGCTCGAGTTCGTAGAATGGCGATTCAATCGCTTCGATCGGCGGCGCGAGCGGAGCGGCGTCCGGCATCACGATGGGAGCCGTTACGGCTATCTTGGCCGGTACCGATTGCGCCGGCCCGGGTAGCGTCACTCCGCGCTGTTGCGCCGCCGGCGCAGCGCGTTCGAGAGCGATTGGCGATGCGGCGATCACCGGCGCGCTCGTCCCCCGGACGTCGGCCTCAACGTGGACCAGACCGAGTCCCGGCTCGACCAGAGCCGTAGCGACCACCGTCCGCCGTCCGCCGCTGGGGATCGTGCCGAGCGCAAGACCGTTCTCAAAGAGCGCCTCGACGTCGGCTGCTTCAAGTGGGTCTTCATCGAGCATCGCATCGGTGTCCAGCGGTCGAGCGCCCTGCCCGTAGCCGATGCGCAGAAAGACGCCCATCGCGTCGTCGGCGCCTTCATTTTGAACCGCAACGGCAAGCGTGACGCGTGCGCCGGCAATAAGGCCGGAGGGCGGACGAGCTACGAAGTGGACGAGCAGAAGGGCGCCCGCGGGGCGCGCCGGGGTTTCGTCCGGGGCAAGCAGATCGACCCGCGATGTCCCCGCGTGCCGCCAGGGGCTTGCGGTTTGGCTCACGCCAAGCGAACGCCGCGACAAGTCCAGCAGCCGGAGGTCGGCGCTTCGTTCGTAGGCGTTGTCGTCGTTCATCGCGAGGCGGGAGCTCGGGAGAAGAGGCGCACGAAAAACGGACGCCTATCGGGGGGAGGCGGCTCAACCGACGCAATGCGGGACGGCTCCGGCGCGATCAGGACCGTCGCGCTCGCCGCGCTCCGGGTGCGTTCGATGGGCTCGGCTGCGCGAGCGGGAACCGCGTTACGCGGCGTTGCGCTCGCGGGTTCGTCGAGGAACTCGGGAACACTGAGACCGCGGCTGCGGACCGCGGCTACGGCATGATCGACGGTAACGAACGCCGTGCCCCGTCCGGCGGCTTCTTCAAACGCCAAGTGCGAGAGCAAGAGCAAACGGCGCGGATAGCCTGCAGAAGCCTCCACGATCGTGTTGAGCGCCGCGGGATCGATCACGGATTGTTCGGCGGAGAGTCCTGCGAGTTTGAGGCGGTGCGCGATGAGGGCGCGCGCGTCCGCGGACGCGAGCGGTTCGAGATTCAGCCACGAGTCAACGCGATCCGCAAGGTTGGGGCGCGCGCGAATGCGCTCGCGTAATTCGGATTGCCCGGAGAGAACGATATTGAGGAGCTTGCGATCCGGGATACTGTAGTTGAGCAAAAGGCGCAGCGACTCGAGGCTCTCATCGCTCAAATTCTGCGCTTCGTCGACGACGAGCACGAGAATCCGGTTGTCGAGGACGGCCGTGTCGAAGACGAAATTTTTCAATGCGTTGCGCAAGACGCCGCTCGAGCGTGCCGGTAAACTCAGTCCGAACGCGCGGCTGAGCGCAACGAGAAACTCTTCGTCGCTCGAAAACATCGGATCGTTTAAACGTGCGACGACCATGCGATCGTCGACGAGCAGCGAGCGCTCGATCAGCGCGAGCATACTGGTCTTTCCGGTACCCGGCTCGCCGGTGAGGACGACCAGGCCGCGCGATTCGCTGATGCTTGCAAGAAGCCGGCGCTGGGCGGCGAGTCGATCGATCGTTTCCCAATGAAAGTAGGGATCGGACGTATCGAGAAACGGATCGCGGACCAGTCCGAACGTCCGGTAGTAGGCGCTCATGACATCCGGTGTTTTTGACAAGGAAGCGTGATTCCATTTGCCCGCCGCGCTCAGCGGCGTGGCACGCGGTCCACCGATTCGTAGCGTGCGAGTTCATCCTCGCAAAGCGCGGCAACGTCGGCGCCTCCGGACCACGCGCGATACCAGGCGACGGTCTGGGCGATCGTCGCATCGATTCCGTAGGCCGGCCGCCATCCGAGTCGCGTTCGGAGTTTTGCCGAATCGACCATGAGGAGTTCGGCTTCGTGTGCGGCCGAAACATCGGGCGCTTCGATCGGCGCCGGCGCGCCCCACGATGCTGCAAAAACGCTTGCGACCGAACGAACGCTGCGCGCGTCGGCGACGTCGGGTCCGACGTTCCACGCATCGCCCAGTGCGCGCCCGTCTGCCCCGAGCATCGCTTCTGCTAACTGCACGTATGCATCGAGTGCGTCAAGAACGAACTGCCAAGGACGTATCGCTCCCGGTCGCCGCAAGATGACCGCCCGCTGCGCGATCGCCGCTTCGACGAGATCGACGACCAGTCGCGCCGGCGACCAATCGCCGCCGCCGATGACGTTTCCGGCACGCACCGTCGCAAGCGTCGGTCCGGTCGCAAAATAGGAAGCGCGGTAGGCCGAGACGACGTGTTCCGAACACGCTTTACTCGCCGCGTACGGATCGCGGCCACCGAGTGCATCGGTCTCGCGGTACGCCCACGGCCATTCGCGGTTTTCATAACACTTGTCGCTGGTCGCGACGACGATCGCGCGCGTTGCATCGCATTCGCGAATCGCATCGAGAAGGTTGGCAAGCCCCACAACGTTCGTTGCAAATGTCGCCGCCGGGCGCGCGTAGCCGTCGAGCACGAGCGACTGTGCCGCAAGTGCGAAGACGACCTCCGGTTGCGATTCAGCGACGACGCCCCGCACCGCCACTCCATCGCAGACATCACCAATATGCGATGTGATACGCTCGCCCACTCGCGCGAGCTGGAAGAGGCTCGGCGTCGTCGCGGGAGCGAGTGAAAAGCCCGTAACCCGCGCGCCGCGCCGGGCAAGCATGAGCGCAAGCCAAGCGCCTTTAAAGCCCGTATGCCCGGTCACGAGAACTCGGCGGCCGCGCCAGAACGCGGCGCCGTTTGCCGCCGTGCTCAACGACTGGACGATGCGGGAACGTGGTACAGCATCGCTCCGCTCAATTCGCGCCGCCAGGCCTCGAGAGCCTCGAAATCGCGCGCGTCGGGCTTGGGTCCGGCAAAGAGATTCGTGAGTCGTTCGAAGTGACGTTCGCGCAAGAGCGCGTGCTCGGCGTTCACATCAAGTGATTCATAGTATTGCGAGAGCAACTTGACGTACCATGTCTTGAAATCTTCATGCATGCCAACGATGATCTGTCGTATTGAAAGAATGTCGAGCGTGCGCTTCCCCGTCCAGCCGGCGCCACCGCTCATAATCAAACGCAGGACGTATTCCCATTCGGCAAGCGGACCGGATTGCGGCCGAATGAGATCGACGTAGTCCCAGCACTCCCGACGATGCACGAGCGCATCGAGCGGAATGTCGTCGGCGATGCCGAGCGGTCGTGAGCTATCGTTGTACACGTTCTCGTCGATACGCGGATCGGACGTCGAGGTAAGCGACCCGCCAGTGGCCGTTTCCGATCGGGCGTTGGCGGTCGCGATCGAAATCGAAAAGCCCGCGCGCAGTTGCTCGACCGCCGACTTCAAGTGGTCGGGTTCGAACGTATTTCCTTCGTGCACGTAAGCGATTGCGTCACCGCCTGCGAGTTCCATTGCCCGCCGACGGTGCGTCGTGCGCAGCGGAGTAACGGGATCGGAAAAGACTTGAACGCGGCCGTGACCGAGCGTCATGCAGACGTAATCGCTTATGTCGTACCCCAATGGAGATGCGATGACAACGTCATAGTTGGTAAACGTCTGCGCTTTGATCGAATCCAAGGTCCGTTTGAGCAGCCCCATGCGACCCTCGAACAAGACCAGCACCGTCACGCGATCGATTGGCTCGGCTTTGGGGCCACGCGTAAGTGCGATGAGACGTTCGCACAGTGCTGCTGCGCTCGGTAATTGGGAAGCAGCACCGGTCAGCCATGCGGCAACTTCCCCTCGACGTCCACGCAAACCCCGCGCCGTTATCGGCGTGAGATTTTTCTCGATGACCTGCAAGAGTTCTCTCACGTTATTGCCGGCCACATGCCACGCCGTTCCCGTTTGTTGGGCGTCGTGGAAGCGGATGATGCACGAGGGTGTCGGTCGGAAGCCAAACGTTTTTCCAGCGGCGGCAAGACGGATGACGTATTCGTAATCAGATCCGGTGAATGCGTTGTCCATCGGACCGCATTCTTCGATGAGATCGCGGCGAAAGAGCATGGTCGGCCAGCACATGTAGCAGCCGCGTGTGATCAAATCCGGGAATTCCGGCCGGCCGCCGGTATACGCGAAATTTGGGTGGCCCGGGGCCGAGCGCGCGTCGTAGACGGCGCCATCGGAAAACGCAACGAGCGTATCGGTGTAAAAGACATCGATTTCGGGATGTTCTTCGTACCATGCCAGCGAGCGCGCGAGGTGACCGGGCAAGAAACGATCGTCGGCAGAAAGCCAGACGACATAATCGCCACGCGAGTGTTCGAACGCGCGATTGTGATTGCCCGTTACACCAAGGTTGGTCTCGTTGACGAAGACGCGCAAGCGCGGATCCGCGCGATAGGGTTCGATCCGTTCGAGCGTGTCATCCGTCGAGCCGTTGTCGACCAGGACGACTTCGAAGTCGACACCTTTCTGGATGAAGATGCTGTCGAGCGCCTGCGTGATGTAGTGTGCATAATTATACGAGGTCACGAGTACGCTCACGCGCGGATTCGTCGTCCGGATCTCCATACTTTAAAATATCGGCCTAGGGGTACGGGGATCTTAGAACGCCGCCTACCACGACTTCCACGGCGCGTTTCCGGACTGCCAAAGCTCTTCGAGAACGAGCTTGTCACGCAGCGTGTCGACCGGCTGCCAGAAGCCGCGATGTTTGAATGCCCGGAGGTCGTCGGCTGCGACGAGCCGGTCGAGCGGCTCGCGTTCGAAAAGCGTATCGTCGCCGTCGATCACATCGAAAACGCCGGGTCCCAGGACGAAAAAGCCGCCATTGATCCAAGCGTTGTCGCCGCGCGGTTTTTCTTCGAAGGCAACGATGCGATCGCCCTCGAGAACCGAGGCCCCGAACCGGCCCGGCGGTTGGACGGTCGTCATGGTTGCGGTCGCACCGTGTTCATTATGAAAGTTGACGAGTGCGGCGACGTCGATATCGGCAACCCCGTCGCCGTACGTCGCGCAGAACGTCTCCCCCTCAACATACGAGCGGATGCGCTTGATGCGTCCGCCCGTCATCGTCGCTTCGCCGGTGTCGACGAGCGTGATCGTCCACGGCTCGCTTGCGTTTCGATGGACGCTGAGGGAGTTTGCTCCTAAGTCGACGGTCACATCGGCGTTGTGGAGGTAGTAGTTCACGAAATATTCTTTGATCAGGTAGCCTTTGTATCCGCAGCAGACGATGAAGTCCGTGATGCCGCCCGCGGCATAGATCTTCATGATGTGCCACAGCAGGGGCTTTCCGCCGACCTCGATCAGCGGCTTCGGACGCACCGTCGTTTCCTCGCTGATGCGCGTGCCAAGACCCCCGGCGAGTAGAACGGCTTTCATCGCTTGGTAACCTCCGCCAGTAAGGGCAACTCGCGATCGCGCTCGGATAGTACGGAGACCGGGAGCGGCCAGACGATGCCCAGAGCAGGATCGTCGAATCGAACGCCCGCCGCGCTGCCCGCAACGTATGGAACGTCGATACGGTAACTCACTTCGGCGTCGTCCGTAAGCGTCTGATAGCCGTGAGCGATTCCGTTGCCGACGTACAACGATTCACGATCGACGTCATTTAGGATGCGCGAGTATGTCTGTAAATAGGTAGCGGAATGCGGACGCAGATCGAGCACGACGTCGAAAATGGCGCCGCGCAAACAGCGGATGACTTTCGTCTCGCCGTGCGGAGGGCGCGAAAAATGCATGCCGCGGATCGTACCGCTGCGGGCGTTGAAGGCAATGGAATCCTGCGCGAAGGCGCTCGTAAGACCGTGCTCATTGAACGCATCTCGGCAAAACGTGCGCACAAAAAACCCGCGTTCGTCCCTCTGAGCCTCGGGGGAAATCACCCAGACATCGGCAAGGCTCGTCCGATCGAAACGCATTACGAGATGCGCAGGTGGGGGATCGCTACGACGAAGCGTCCGCCCCACGCGCGTACCGATTTGAGCTGCTCGGTAACTTCGGCTTCGATATTCCACGGCAAGATCAGCACGTAGTCCGGGCGCGTCTCGTCGATCGCTTCGGGCGGACGAATCGGAATGCGCGACCCCGGCATCAGTTTGCCATGTTTTTGCGGGTTGCGATCGCACGTGAACGCCAAGAGATCGGGTCCGACCCCGCAATAGTTGAGGAACGTGTTCCCTTTGGCCGGCGCGCCATAACCGACGACGCGCTCGCCGCGCTCGGCTGCGTCGATTAAAAAGCGTAGCGTGTCACGCTTGATTTTCGCCACGCGTTCGCCGAATTTTGCGTAACGTTCGAGCGTGCCAAGACCGGCGTCGGCCTCGCGCTTGCGCATTGCATGCACGGCCGCGGTCGGCTCGATACCGGAGTGACGGACCCAGAGGCGAAGCGATCCGCCGTGCGTCGGGAGTTCTTCGACATCGTGAACCACGAGGCCGTGCTTGGCGAAGACCGGCTCGATCGCGAGCAGCGAAATGTACGAGAAATGTTCGTGGTAGATCGTATCGAACTCGGCGTCTTCGATCAGCCGCAAAAGATGCGGAAACTCGAATGTCGCCGTGCCCTCGGCAGCGAGCGCGACAGCAAATCCGCCGACGAAGTCGTGCAAGTCGGGAACGTGCGCGAGCACGTTATTCGCAGCAATCAAATCGGCCGGTCCAAATTCGGCTCGCAGACGCCCGGCGGACTCGACGCCGAAGAACTCGACGCGCGTCGGAACGCCGACGGCCTCGGCCGCCGCAGCCACACCCGCGGCGGGCTCGACGCCCATCACCGGCATGCCGCGCTCGACGAACCATTTGAGCAGGTAGCCGTCGTTGCTGGCGATTTCGACGATTCTCGAATTCGTCGTGAGGCCTAACCGCTGGGTGGCGTGCGCGACGTATGCCTTGGCATGCGCGATCCATGAGTCGGCGAATGACGAATAATACGCGTAGTCGGCGGAGAAAATCGCTTCGCGCGATTCGAACGATTCGAGCTGCACGAGAAAGCAGCGGTCGCAAACGTACACGTGGAGCGGATAGAAGATATCGGGTTCTCGACGATGCTCGAGCGCAACGTAGCTATTCGAGAGCGGCTGGACGCCGAGGTCGACGAAGGTCGTCCGCAGCTCGGCATCGCACGCGCGGCAACGCGGCATCATGGTGAAACGGCGACGCGCGCGCGCTCCTGTGCGACGAGCGTCGTTGCGTGGTAGAGACTCTCGAACTGACCGGCATCGGTCCACCAGCCCTCGAGCACGTCGTACTGGAGATCGCCGGATGCGATGTAGGCGTTATTGACGTCGGTGATTTCCAGCTCGCCGCGCGCCGACGGTTTGAGATTGCGGCAAAAATCGAAGACGCGCGCATCGTACATATAAATGCCGGTCACGGCAAACGAACTTTTGGGCACCGCCGGTTTTTCTTCGATCGAGACGATCCGCTCGCCGTCAAGTTCCGCGACGCCGAATCGTTCTGGATCTTCGACTTCCTTGAGAAGCAGACGCGCGCCGGATTTCTGCTGCTGGAAACGCTGCACGTAGTCGCCGATGCCGTTCTGGATGATGTTATCGCCCAGAATCACGCAGACGCGTTCGCCCTCGGAGAAGTGTTCGCACAGCTTGAGCGCATCGGCGATCCCGCCTTCGCCTTCTTGATAGGTATAATAGATGTCGTCGAGACCGAAGTCTTTACCGTTGCCGAGGAGTCGCAGAAAATCGCCGGCCGAATTGCCGCCGGTGACGACCATGATGTCTTTGATCCCCGCGCCGACGAGCGTCTCGATCGGGTAGTAGATCATCGGCTTATCGTAAATGGGCAGCAGATGTTTGTTTGTGACTTTGGTGAGCGGGCGAAGGCGCGAGCCGAGGCCTCCGGCGAGAATGATACCTTTCAAGTCCTTCGTCCTTATCGCGTCGCGTATTGTTTTTCGTAGTAGTCTTTGAATTCGCCCGACTTGATCGTGCGCCAGTAGTCTTCGTTGGCGCGATACCAGGCGACCGTCGCTTCGAGTCCGGCCTTGAATTCGACTTGCGGTTTCCATCCAAGGGCGCGGGCTTTGGAGGCGTCGAGCGAGTAGCGACGGTCGTGGCCGGGGCGGTCTTGAACGTGTTTGACGTGCGTTGCAAAACTGCGGCCCGTCAATTCCAAGAGCGTCTTGGTGATTTCCATATTCGTGCGGCCGTTGCCGCCGCCGATGTTGTAGACGTTTCCGAGTTCGCCATGCTCGAGCACGTGCAAGATGCCGCGTGCGTGATCGTCTGCATGAATCCAGTCGCGCACTTGCATGCCATCGCCGTAGACCGGGACTTGCTGGTCATCGATGAGGTTGGTAACGAAGAGCGGGATCAGCTTCTCGGGATATTGGTACGGCCCGTAGGTATTCGAGCCGCGCGTGATGAGGACGGGCGTATTGTAGGTGGTCGAGTAGGCCAGAACCTGAAGATCGCCGCCGGCTTTACTTGCGGCATACGGCGAGCGCGGCGCGATCTGGTCGCTCTCTTTTGAGCTACCTTCGTGGACGTGGCCGTAGACTTCGTCGGTCGAAACCTGAAGAAAACGTTTGATCCCGTGTTCGCGGACGGCCTCGAGCAGCACGTGCGTGCCGAGCACGTCGGTACGCAGAAACGCCTCGGGCTCGAGGATCGAGCGGTCGACGTGCGTCTCCGCAGCAAAGTTCACGATGGCATCGACCCCCTCGCCGACCGCGGTCTTCACGTCCGTTGCCTCGCGGATGTCGCCTTTAACGAAGCGGTAGCGCGGGTCGCTCGCGACATCGGCAAGGTTGGCCGGGTTGCCCGCATACGTCATCAGGTCGAGGTTCGTAACCTGGACGTCGGGCCGCTCGCGCAGCACCATGCGGACGAAATTGGAACCGATGAAGCCCAGGCCTCCGGTCACTAACCAACGTTGGGTCGCCATATTCTCCTCGGGCGGGATGGGCGGGCTTTGAGCCCGGCGCCAAGTCTGCTATAATCGGTGAGTTGTCCATCACGCCCTTCACGGAAGAAGGGCGGCAGACCGAGCCTTTGGCCGGTCTCAATGCGGCTCAGAATGCCCTCGCAGCGGATCGACGCGAAGGCGAGCCCCAGAAAGGTATCCATGTCCGTTATTTCCATGCGCGCCCTGCTCGAGGCAGGCGTCCACTTCGGTCACCAGACCCGCCGTTGGAATCCCAAGATGAAGCCGTTCATCTTCCAGGAACGCAACGGGATCTACATTATCGACCTCTCCAAGACGGTCACGCGCATGAACGCCGTGTACGAAGCCGTCAAGCAGATGGCTCGTGAAAATAAAGTCATCCTCTACGTCGGGACCAAGAAGCAGGCCCAGGACGTGGTCAAGGAAGAGGCGGAGCGCGCCGGCACGTACTTTGTGAACCAGCGCTGGCTCGGCGGCACCCTGACCAACTTCGCGACGATCCAGAAGCGCATCGCGCGCCTCCGTGAACTCGAAGGCATGAAGGCTCAGGGCACCTTCGACTTGCTCCCCAAGAAAGAGGTCTCGCGCCTCTCCGATGAGCTCGAGAAACTCGAACGATTCCTGGGCGGCATCAAAGACATGCACCGCCTCCCCGATGCGATCTTCATCGTCGACCCGAAGAAAGAGCGCATCGCGGTCATGGAAGCAAAGAAGCTCAAGATTCCGATCATCGCGGTCGTCGACACGAACTGCGACCCCGATGAAATCGATTACTTGATCCCCGGCAACGACGACGCGATCCGCGCGGTCCGTCTGATGGTCGGAAAAATCTCGGACGCCATCATCGAAGGCAAGACCGAGGGCGAATCGGCGTACGATGCCGAGGACTACGAAGCCGCCTATGCGGAACCCGTGGCCGCCGCTCCCGAGGCCGAAGCCGCGACCGTCTAGGGCCTTCCCCAGGAGAAACCCGGAAGAGAGGCCCAAAGCAATGCGGGCCTCTCTTTTCAAACCACCTTTACCGCTGATAACCCCACCCACCGGAGTACATGACCGTGAGTTCCGCCACGACCTATAAGCCCTCAGCCGATGACGTCAAGAAGCTTCGCGAAGCCACAGGCGCGGGCATGATGGATTGCCGTAACGCCCTCGTCGAAACCGGCGGCGATGCCGAGAAGGCGAAAGAACGGCTTGCGGAACTCGGTCAATCGAAGGCAGAGAAAAAAGAAGAGCGCACCGCAAACGAAGGCTCCGTCGGAAGCTACATCCACGCCGGCGGCAAAATCGGCGTGCTCGTTGAGATCAATTGCGAGACCGACTTTGTCGCGCGCAATCCGAAGTTCGGCGAACTCGTGCGCGACGTTGCCATGCACGTCGCCGCCATGTCGCCGCAGTACCTCGATAAGGAAGCGGTTCCGGCCGATGTCATCGAGCCGGTGAAAAAAGAACTCGCCGAGAGCGTCCCGCCCGGCAAGCCCGCAAATGTCATCGAGAAGATTGTTGAAGGCAAGCTCAATAAATGGTATGAGGAGCATTGCCTGCTCGAGCAACCGTTCGTCAAAGACGACTCCGTCTCGATCGGTGAACTGGTCGCCGGCGTCTCCTCGGTGCTTGGCGAGAAGATCCGCGTCAAACGATTCGCCAAGTTCGTGCTGGGCGAGGCCTAGCCCGCGGGCGGCATGTCCGAACCGAAATACCGCAAGATACTTCTCAAACTCTCGGGCGAGGCATTCGCCGGTTCCGAGGGCAGCGTCGACGTCGAGACCACCTCGATCATGGCGCGTCAGATTCGCGACGTCCACGCCGACGGCGTGAGCATCGCGGTCGTCGTTGGCGGCGGCAATATCTGGCGCGGGAAAGCCCACGAAGCCGCCGGCATGGAACGTTCGACCGCCGACTACATGGGCATGCTCGCGACGGTGATCAACGCACTCGCGTTGCAAGACTCACTGGAACGCATCGGCGTACCCTCACGCGTGCAGACGGCAATCGCAATGGAGCAGATCGCCGAACCCTACATCCGGCGTCGCGCGATGCGGCATCTGGAAAAAGGTCGCGTCGTGATCTTCGCTGCGGGCACGGGCAATCCGTACTTTACGACCGATACCACAGCTGCCCTACGCGCGGTCGAAGTCGGTGCGCAAGCGATCCTCAAAGCAACCAAAGTGGACGGCGTGTATTCTGCCGATCCGAAGAAACATGCGGATGCCACACGCTTCGAGCAAGTCGATTATCTGCAAGTCTTGCAACTCGGCCTCGAAGTGATGGATAGTACGGCGCTGACGCTGTGCATGGACAACGGTCTGCCGATCATCGTGTTCGATATGAACGTGCCGGGCAACATTCGCCGCGTCGTCATGGGCGAGACGATTGGCACGTATGTCGGACGCGCGGCATCACTCGTCGGATCGGAGAAATAAGTGCTCGAAGACGTTTACAAAGACGCCGAATCCAAGATGAACAAGTCGATCGAATCGACGCGCAGCGAGTTTGCCTCGATCCGTACCGGCCGCGCGGCACCTTCGCTTTTGGATCGTCTCATGGTCGATGCGTATGGTTCGATGGTGCCACTCAAACAAGTCGCAAGCGTAAGTTCGCCCGATGGCCGCTCGCTCCAAGTCTCGGCGTTCGATAAGAGCACGGTCGGCGCGATCCGAAAGGCGATCGAGACGAGCGACCTCGGGCTCAATCCGAACATCGACGGCAACAACATCCGCTTGTCGATTCCGCCGCTCACCGAAGACCGTCGCAAAGACCTGGTCAAACTCATCAAGAAAAAAGGCGAAGACGGCAAAGTTGCGATTCGCAACATCCGGCATAAGTCGGTTGATGAGATCAAGTCGCTGCTCAAAGAATCGAAGATCACCGAGGATGAGAACAAGCGCGCGGGCGACCACGTGCAGAAACTTACCGACAAGTTTATCAAAGAAGTCGACACGCTCGTCGGCCATAAAGAAAAAGAGATCATGGAAGTATGAGTCCCGAGCTCATCTTCACCTCCGAACACGAAGCACGGGCCAAACTCGTTGATGCGCCGCTGCGATTGCGCGTCTTGCGTCCGCCGTATCCGGCGATCGGTCTCGGTGTGCTACGTGTCTTGCGCGTGCGCGAAGGTGATGAGTGCGAGCTGATCGTCGGCTATGACGGTTACGAGCGCATCGGCTGATGGCAACGGTCCTCGACGATTTTGCCGGCCTCGATGCGGCAAAGATGCCCAAGCACGTCGCGATCATTATGGACGGCAATCGTCGTTGGGCAAAAGAGCGCCGTCTGCCCGCGATCGAAGGTCATCGGCGCGGGATCGTCGCGCTTCGCGAAGTAACCCGCGCCGCGCGTGACTTGAAGATTCCGGTGCTGACGGTTTACGGTTTCTCGACCGAGAATTGGAAGCGCGACCGCACGGAGATCTCGCTCTTGCTCGACCTGTGCGTCTACTTCGCGCAGAACGAACTCGCCGAACTCTCACGCAACAACGTGCGCGTGAACGTGATCGGCCGCTACGAGGCGTTGCCGGCAGCATCGCGCGACGCGCTCGACGGCCTGGTCGAAAAGACGAAACACAACGACGGTTTGCTCTTGAACCTCGCGGTCAACTACAGCGCTCGAATGGAAATGCGCGATGCGATTTGTGCGCTTGCCGAGGACGTCAAGAGCGGCAAGCTCGCCGTCGACGCGATCGATGAAGAGCGGATCGAATCGTATCTTTACACCTCGACCTTGCCCGATCCCGAACTCTTGATTCGGCCCGGTGGCGAGTCGCGGCTCTCGAATTTCTTACTGTATCAGGTCGCTTATACCGAACTCTACCTCACCGATACGTACTGGCCGGATTTTTCGCGCGAACACTTTGCACTCGCGCTCGCCGACTTCCAACGGCGGCAGCGACGGTTCGGCGGAGCATGATCGCCGCACCGGCGAAACCCTCCGGCGCAAAGCCGGTGTCGGGTCGTCGCGTGCTCGTGGGCCTGTTGCTCGCAATCGTCGGGATTGCCGGGGTGTACTGGCCGCTTAGCTGGCTTGCAATCGCCCTTGCAGCAGCCATTCTTTCGCTTTGGGAGTTCGCTCAACTCGCCGAGCGCAAAGGCGCGGTGCTCGAATTCTCGGTGCTGCTGCTTGCAAGTACGCTGTATCTCGTCCTCACGTATCTTGGACTCATCCGCGAATACGAAGGCACGCTGCTCTCGGTCACCGTCGTCGCTTCGCTGCTCAGCGCCACCATCCGCGGCAAAGGCAAGTACTTCGCGCGCAGCGGCTACACGGTGCTCGGTGTGATGTATATCGGCAAGTTGCTTTCGTACTGGGTCGCAATTCGCATGATGCCGGCGGGTGCAGCGCTTGTCGTCTACGCAATCGTCGTTGTGGCGATGACCGATATCGCCGCGATGCTCGTGGGGATTACGATCGGACGCACACCGCTTACGCCGATTTCTCCAAACAAGACCGTTGAGGGCGCCGTCGGCGGCTTAGTGATTGCCACCGCCGTGGCGATTGGTATTGGGTTACTCCAACCGTTTGGCTTTCCGTGGTGGCAAGGCGCGCTGATCGGTCTTGTGACGTCGTTTGCCGCGCAATGCGGGGATCTGGTCGAGTCGGCGCTCAAGCGTGACGCACACGTCAAGGACGCGGGCTCGATCGTCGCCGGGCACGGTGGCGTGCTCGATCGATTCGATTCGTTCATCTTCGGTGGGATCGCGTTTTACTTCGCGCTCTGGCTCGTGCACGTGCTGCATTAGCAAGCAAACGACCATCGTATCCAGTAAAGTCCGTCGAGTACCCCACCGATGCCTAGTAAGGCCCACCTTGCCTACCCCGCCCGTAGAAAGCATCTCGTATGATCATCATCGCTCCGGGAGCGCGCGTTTCGCCGATGGCGGATATCGAAGATTCGACCCGTGGTTCGAAAATCACGATTGAAGATGGTGCGGTGATCGATTCGTTCGTGAAGATCAAATTCGCGGGCGGGGACGGGGACATCGTCATCGGTCGGAATGCCGTCGTGAACTCGGGCTGCGTGATTTACTCCGGACACGGGGTCGTGCTCGGCGCGAACTCGCGCATCGCCGCGAATTCGACCCTCGTCGGTGCCGAACATGAATACCGGGATCGCTCGAAGACGATCTGGGAGCAGCGATTCACCGCGAGCCGCGGCGGAATCGTGATCGAAGAAGACGTCTGGATTGGGGCGCACTGCGTGCTCCTCGACGGCTCGATCTTGCGCAAGGGATGTGTCGTCGGCGCCCATTCGCTCGTGCGCACCGAACTCGACGAATACTCGGTCAACGTTGGTATCCCAACCAAACGCGTGGGTTACCGTGAGTGAGATCGCCCAAGCCACCGTCATCGGCGGCCGCGGCTTTATCGCCTCGCACCTCGTCGCGGCGCTCGAAGCGTCCGGTGTGCGGTGTTGGGTACCGCAACCGGATGATGCGGACTTGTCCCGGCGCGAACTCGGCGCCGTTTTTTACTGCGCGGGCGTGAACGCTGGCTCGACGCGACCGGGGTTCGACTCGCAGCGCATCCACGTTGGGCAAGTTGCGGACATCTTGGATCGCGGACGGTTTGATTCGCTCCTGTATCTTTCATCGACGCGCATTTATCTCGACGCCAACACGGGTTCGGAAGAGGCGACGATTCGCGTTCGACCGCTCGATGCCGATCAGTTGTTCAACATCACGAAACTTGCCGGCGAGTCGGTGTGCCTGCGCGATTCACGTTCGCGCGTTCGCGTCGCGCGCGTCGCGAACGTGTTTGGTCCGGGCGCGCGGGCTGTCAATTTTCTTCCGTCGATTATTTCTGAGGCGATGGAAACGGGTCGTCTCGTGTTGCGCAGCGCACTCGATTCGGCGAAGGACTATATCTCGATTCGCGATTGTATTCGCGCGCTAGTGGCAATCGCCGAGCGCGGCACCGAACGCCTCTACAACGTCGCTTCCGGAATCAATGTGACCCACGGGCAAATTACAACCGCGCTTTCGCGTGCGACCGGAGCCACGATCGAAGTCGCGCCACATGCTCCATCGATCGTTTTCCCCCGTATCGAGGTCGCTCGTATCCGGGTTTTGATGCCGCCGCTCGCGGACTCCGTGCTCGACTCGTTCACGGACCTCGTTCGAAATTTTAAGGAAAGTGCATGATGATGACCGACTCCAAACGCCTTGCCGACGCGTGCGCGGCCCTCGGGAACGACGAGGATGCCCGTGCGCTCATCGTACGGGCGTGCCTCAATGCCGAAAAGCGGCTCGCTCGGATCGACTACAACGTACGCGACGAAGTCACCGGACCGCTCGTCGATGCGTTGCACGCAAATATCGATTCGGTCTCGGTCGAACTCGCCGATGGAACGGTCGTCGAGGTGAAATACCGCTCGAAAATCGCACGCGACATCGTTATGCGCGACGTCGCTCGTCCCGATCATGTGTTCGAGCCGCAAACGACGAAGCTCTTGTTGCACCTCGCTAAACACGCAAAGAACGTTCTCATCGGCGGTGCCTACGCGGGCGACCATGCGGTGCTTGTCGCAAAATTGATCGCGAAAGACGGCGGCGTCGTCCACGGCTTCGAACCCAACGACGAGCAAATGGAAATGCTGCACAAGAACGTCGGGCGTAACGGCCTCTCGAACGTGAAGTTCGTGGCCGATGCGCTGTGGGATACGCCCGATGTCCGCCTGGGTCTCGTTGGGAGCGACGCCTTCGCAAGCGTCGCGCCGGTCGAAACGGGCGGCTTTATGACGACCACGATCGATGCATACGGGCGCAAAGCCGGGATCGCGCATCTCGATGTGATCATGCTCGATATCGAGGGCTCCGAACTGCGCGCGCTGCAAGGTGCCGCGGGCTATTTGAGCCAGCCCGCGGGTCAAGCACCGGCGATCATCTACGAAGTCAATCGCGGCTATGTCGATTGGACGAAAGGGCTCGATACAACCGATATCGTCGCGTTTCTCGCAAAGAACGGCTACACGTCATACTGCGTGCGCGATTATCAAACCAATATCCGCGTCGATGGCCCCGTCGAACTCGTGCCCGTGACGGATGTCTATCTGAGCGGACCGCCGCACGGCTTCAACATGCTTGCGGTCAAAGAAAACGTCGATCTCAAGCCGCCGTTCTATCGCATGACGCCGGGTCTAAGCCCGAAGCTCCTCTCGCATCGCGATCCGAAGCTGCATTCGCCGGGCGGTCCCGCCTAGCGGCTTTGCGGCGCTGGGAATTCGCGCGTCCGAGGGCGCACTTGGCTAGCATGAAGTTCCGTCCGTTTTCCGCCCTACTCGCCGTTGCCGCGGTGTTCGCTTTCCCACAAGCCGCGCGTGCCGATGCGGACGCGGCGCTCGCCACGATCTTCGCGCCCACGGTCAAGCCGTTCGTGAAATACGGCACCACGTCGATCGCGATCGCCGACGTGCGCGTCGTCGACGGCACGGGAGCGCCGGCGCGCGAGCACCAGACGGTCCTCATTGCGGATGGCAAGATCGTCGCAAGCGGTCCGAACGGGTCGACCGCGATTCCCCGTGATGCGACGAAAATCGATGGCGCGGGGCAAACGCTCACGCCGGGAATCGTCGGGACGCACAATCATCTTTACTACGTGAGCGGCGGTCCGCTCTTCATCATGCGCGAGATGCCGTACAGTTTTCCCAAGCTGTATTTGGCCAGCGGCATAACGACGATGCGCACGGCCGGCTCCGTCGAACCGATTACCGATTTGACGGTGAAATCGCAGATCGATCGCGGCGTAGCCGTTGGGCCGTCGATCCAGCCGACGAGTCCATACTTAACCGGAAAAAACGATACGTACGTCCAGATGTTGCCGCTCAAAGACGCGGACGACGCGCGCAGGACGGTGACGTTCTGGGCGGATCACGGCATCACGTCGTTCAAAATCTATACCGATATCACGCGCGCGGAACTCGCGGCCGTGATCGAAACCGCGCACGCGCGCGGCCTCAAAGTGATGGGCCACCTGTGTTCGATCGGCTTTAAAGAAGCCGCCGAAATGGGCATCGACGAGCTCGAACACGGCTTGCCCGTGGACTCGGAATTCGTCAAAGACAAACAGCCCGATGTCTGCCCCGAAGATGCGCGGTCCGATGATAGTTTGGCAAAACTGAGCGTCGACGGGCCCGAACTTACGGCTCTTGTCGATACGCTCGTCAAACATCACGTGATTCTCAGTTCGACGCTTGCAGTGTTCGAGTCGTTCGTCGGCAATCGCCCGAGCGTGGCAAAATCGCGGCGCGTGTTCGATCTGCTCGACCCGCAAACGAAGATCGACGTGCTTACGACGCGGGCGCGGCTCGGTGGAACGCCGAGTCTCGCAGCGCAAAAAATGTTGGAGAAAGAATTCGCGTTCGAGCGCGCGTTCGTCAAAGCGGGCGGTCTGCTCACCATCGGCCCCGATCCAACCGGCTACGGCGGAGTCGTCGCGGGGTTCGGCGATCAGCGCTGCATGGAATTGCTCGTCGATGCCGGTTTCACGCCGCTCGAAGCGATTTCGATTGCAACCAAGAACGGCGCGGCGGCGCTTGGGATGAGCGATCGCATCGGCACGATCGCCGTCGGCAAAGACGCCGATCTCATTCTCATCAAAGGCTCGCCGGACAAGAAGATCGACGACATCGAAAACGTCGAGACGGTGTTCAAGAAAGGTGTGGGGTACGATCCCAAAGCCCTGATCGATGCGGTCCGCGGGTTCGTCGGCCGCCAATGAAGCGCGTTGCGATCCTGGGCTCGACCGGCTCGATCGGCACGCAGGCGCTCGACATCATCGGGCGTCATCCCGGCCGTTTTCGCATCGCTGCACTCTCGGGCGGGCGCAACGAGGCGCTCCTCGTGCAACAAATCGAGCAATGGAAACCGACGATCGTTTCGGTTGCCGATCCCGATGCTGCCGTGCGACTTCGTGCGCGCTTCGGTGAGGATCATATCGTGCTCTCCGGTGCGTCCGGCTTGCGCGCGGTCGCTGCAGAGAGCGGCGCGGATATCGTGCTTGCAGCGACCGACGGGTCCGTCGCATTCGATGCGGTGTTCGCTGCGGTCGATGCCGGGATCGATATCGCCGTTGCAAATAAAGAACTCATCGTCGCAGCGGGCGAGCTGCTTTTCGAACGAGCGCGAATAAGCGGCGCGCGGTTGTTACCGGTCGATAGCGAACACTCGGCGATCTTTCAGTGTCTGGTCGGCGAGCCGCCCGAACGTATTGCATCGATCGTGCTTACGGCGTCCGGCGGTCCGTTTTGGGATCGCACGCTCGACGAGATGGAAGCGGCGACGCTCGCCGATGCGCTCAACCATCCCACTTGGCAAATGGGGAAGAAGAATACCATCGATTCGGCGACGATGATGAACAAAGGCCTCGAGGTCATCGAAGCGAGCCGCTTTTTCGGCATCGATGCGGATCGCATCGGCGTGCTCGTCCATCGCACGAGTGTCGCGCACGGGTTTGCGATCTTCACCGACGGAAACGTCAAAGCGCAGCTGGCGCCTCCGGATATGCGTCTGCCGATCGGCTATGCGCTCGCGTACCCCGATCGTCTTCCGGATCGACCGACGCCGACGCCGCTCGCTGCGCTCGGTGCGTCAGCCGGCGATCTGCGTGCGCGGCTCGACTTCGAACCGGCCGATCTTGTTCGATTCCCCTGTCTTGGATTGGCCTACGAAGCGCTGCGTGCAGGCGGGACCTCCCCCGCCGCCCTCTCGGCAGCAAACGAGATTGCCGTCGATGCGTTTCTCGCGGGGTCGATTCCCTTCGGCGCGATCGCCCGGGTCGTACGCCACGCCCTGAGGTCTCTACCGCGCGCTACGCTGACGCTCGATGCCGTCCGGGCCGCGGACACGTTCGCGCGTCAAGCGGCAACCGACGCCGTCACCCGTGAGAGGACCATCGCGAGCGCCTAGGTGCTCCCTTGGGTTGCTCCCGGACCAAATTCTCGAAACAAAGTGGAACCGAAACGGGTCGGATGACGGTATCTAGAAAGAGATGTCGATGACGCTGCTCGCCTTTGCCTTGCCGGATGTCGCCGGGGTCACGAAGATCCTCGTCTTCCTGATCATGCTTTCGATCCTCGTGACGCTGCACGAGTACGGTCACTTCTTGCTCGCGCGCCGCAATGGCGTGCGTGTAAACGATTTTGCCGTCGGTTTCGGCCCGACGCTCCTGAAGTGGACCTCGCCGCGTTCCGGGACCAACTACCGCATCAACGCGCTCCCGCTCGGCGGCTACTGCGCGATGAAAGGCGAGGACGGCAAAACGAACGAGGCCGAACAGCGTCGTGAGTTTCTTGCCTCGGGTGGCGCGATTCACGACGACGACAACTTTCAATCGAAGTCGACGTATGCGCGTTTCGCAATCGTCGTTGCAGGCCCGATCGCCAACTTCATCGTGGCGTTCGCCCTGCTCATTATCGGGGCGCTTGCATTCGGAATACCTGATAAGTACGCCTCGACCAATGTCGGCCCGATGCTTGAGGGCTATCCGGCGCAGCTCGCGGGCATCCATCCCGGCGATAGCATCGTTGCGATCAATGGGAAACCGGTGAGCAACGGCGAGGAACTCGTCGGGATCATCCATGCATCGACCGGTAAACTCTTGCACCTGCGCTACACACGCGGCGGCGTTCCGCACGATGTCGACGTGACCCCGCGGGCCAACTCGGATCATGGCAAAACCGTTGGCGTAATTGGCTTTAGTCCGATGTCGACGTATCGGCACGTTGGCCCGGTCGAAGCCGTAACCGAGTCCGGCACCCTTGTCGTGTCGATGATTGGCGCAACGTTCGGAACGCTCGGCGCGCTGGTCACCCATTTTTCTTCGACCGCGGGCCAACTGCAAGGCGTCGTCGGGATGGCTCGCATGTCCTCGACGGTGCAAGACCTCGGTTGGGGAGCCTATCTCTCCCTCGCTGCGATGCTCTCGGTGAACCTCGGCGTGTTCAACTTGCTGCCGATTCCGGCACTCGATGGCGGTCGCGCGATTTTTATCATCGCCGAGATGCTGCGCGGCAAACCGGTCGATCCGGAAAAAGAAGCGCTCGTGCACGTCGGCGGTTTCGCGGTGCTCATCTTGGTGATGGTCCTGGTGACCTTTCACGACATCTCCCGGATATTTGCCGGGAAGGGCGTTTTGTAGGTCTAAGAAGCTGATATGATTCGTCTGCGTCGCGCCTCGAAACCGGTATTTCTCAAGAATAAGAGCGGTGAATCCGACGCCAAAGGCGTGTGGATCGGCGGTGACCATCCCGTCGCCGTGCAGTCGATGACGACGACCGATACCGCGGACTACGATAAGACGCTCGAACAAGTCTATGGCCTTGCAATGGCAGGCTGCGAGATCGTCCGTGTGACGTGTCAGGACGCGCGCGATGCTGCCGGCTTGCCGCACATCGTGAAACGCTCGCCCGTTCCGATCGTCGCGGATATCCACTTCGACCACCGCATGGCTCTTGCGGCAATCGAAGCCGGCGTCGCCAAGCTGCGGCTCAACCCCGGCAATATTACGGATCCCGCCAAGACCAAGGAAGTCATCGCACTTGCAATCGAGCGCGGGACGCCGATCCGCATCGGCGTGAACATGGGTTCGCTTGCCCGCGACCTCGAGGAAAAATACGGTCACACCCCCGAGGCCATGGTCGAATCGGCCCTGCGCCACGTCGCGATCGCCGAAGAACTCGGCCACACGGATCTCGTGATTTCCCTTAAGGCGCACGATGTTACCTCGACGGTCCACGCCTACCGGTTGATGGACAAGCGCCTTGCGGAGCGCAAGACGCCTTACGCTCTCCATCTGGGCATCACCGAGGCCGGACTACTCCGGGTTGGCACGATCAAAAGCTCGATCGGCCTCGGCATCCTGCTGTGGGAAGGCATCGGCGACACGATGCGTGTCTCGCTTGCCGCCGATCCGCTTGAAGAAGTCCCCGTCTGCTGGGAGATCCTCAAGGCTCTCGGCATCCGCGAAAAGGGCTTTGAGATCACCGCGTGCCCCTCGTGCGGCCGCGCCGAAATCGACGTTTTGGACCTTGGCCGCTCGGTCGAGGCGATCGCCAAAAGCTACTCAGCGCCTGTTAAAGTTGCCGTTATGGGCTGCGTTGTCAATGGCCCAGGTGAGTCCAAAATGGCCGATGTGGGCGTTGCCGGAGGCAAGGGTAAGGGCGCGATCTACCGGAAAGGTCTCCTCGTGGGTACGTACCCTGAGGCCGAGTTACTCGGTGCCTTGCGCGCCGAGATCGAAGCCGTCATCGCCGAACAGTACCCGGAATACGCACATGAAATCAAGAGTGAGCCTGCAACCGCCTAGCGCGAAACTGCTGATCGCCACCGCTGCCGTCGCGGTTGTGGCGTCGCTCTCGCTTGCCTTCTCGCAGCCCACGACGATGCGCGTCGACGGCCACCGCGTGGTCTCGGACGTGCCGCCGGTGACGGTCGCAAAAGAAGCGTATCTCCCCATTCGCGCTGTCGCCGAGGGCTTGGGCGCCGAAGCCCGCTACGATGCCCCGACCGGCACGATCGATTTCGTCCACGGCGCCGATCATCTGCGCGTACGGATCGGGGACACGCACGCAACACTCAACGGTCAGCCGATTACACTCAAGCACGCCCCCTTTATGGTTCGTCGTCGCGCCATGATCTCAACCGCCGTCATCGCCCGAGCGCTCGGGTCGAGCGTGCGATACGACCACCGCACCGCGCGCATCGACGTCACGACGCCGGGCGTGGTCGAAGCCGGCGCGCCGGACACGACGCCTTAACCATTCGCACCGAGCCCCTCGACCCGGTCGCAATCAAAGGACGCGCGATACATTTTGTCGCGGGACATCCGCCGCGTCCGATCGCTGCGGCTTTGCGCGAGATCGCGGACCGCACGCCGGTCGATCAGCGGGCGGATGTCTACGGCGCGGGCGATGCGATCGAAGCACTGGAAATCGGCGTTGCAAAATTGCTCGGCAAAGAAGCGGCGGTCTTCATGCCCAGCGGCACGATGGCGCAGCAAATTGCGCTGCGCATTCACGCCGAACGCGCGAAGAACCGAGTCGTCGCGTTTCATCCGACCTCGCACCTCGAGATTCACGAGCGCGATGGCTATCGCGTGCTTCACGGCTTGCGCAGCGTGCATGTCGGCACGGCAACGCGCATCCCATCGCTCGATGATGTCACTGGTTTGAGCGAGGAGGTCGGAACGCTTTTGCTCGAGTTGCCGCAGCGCGAAATCGGCGGCCAACTGCCGAGCTGGGACGAACTCGTCGCGCAGACGAACGCCGCGCGCGAACGCGGGATGCGCGTGCACTGCGACGGCGCGCGATTGTGGGAATCGCAGCCGCATTTCGGGCATTCGCTTGCGGACATCGCGGGCTTGTTCGATTCGGTGTACGTTTCGTTTTACAAGACGATCGGCGCGCTGACCGGAGCGATGCTGCTCGGCACGCACGACTTTTGCGCCGAAGCACGCGTGTGGCTGCGCCGACATGGCGGCAACCTCTACATGCTCGCACCGTACGTGCTCTCGGCAACGTATGCGCTCGACGATCGGCTGCCGCGCGTTCCCGCCTATGTCGCGCGCGCCAAATCGCTTGCGGTAACATTCGCATCGGTTGCAGGTATCGAGATCGTACCCAACCCTCCACAGGCTCACATGTTCCATGCTCTGCTCCACGGCGATGCCCACACGCTTATCACCCGCGCTCTTACCGCCGCTGACCGAAGCGGCATCTGGACCTTCGATCGACTCATCCCGACGATCCACCCGCAGCTGCACAAGTGGGAAGTCTCCGTCGGCGATGCGACGCTCGCGCTCGAGGACCGGGCGCTGGCTGCGGTCCTGGCCGAAATCGTGCACGACTAGTCAACTGGGAGAACTGGTCGCCTTCGGGGGAGACTCCTAAGGTGGCCACCACCCTACCCGCACAGAGCACCCCCCGTCGACGCTCCAAAACGGCCTTTAGCGCTTTAGCGCTCGGGGCACTCGGCGTGGTTTTCGGGGACATCGGAACCAGCCCGCTCTACGCGTTCAAGCAGTGCTTTTTGGATACGCATCTGCCGGCGCAGCACGAGTACGTGCTCGGCATCTGCTCGCTTATTCTGTGGGCGCTGATTTTGGTCGTGTGCATCAAATACGTCACGTTCGTCATGCGCGTCGATCACGACGGCGAAGGCGGCATTCTCGCGCTGCTCGCGCTGCTGTTGCCCGAAGGCCGACGCGGCATCCCGGCCAAGCCCGGCATCATCACGCTGGTGATTCTCGTGGGCGCAGCGTTGCTCTTTGGCGATGGCATCATCACGCCCGCGGTCTCAGTGATCTCGGCGGTCGAAGGTCTCAACGTCGCGACGAGTGCGGCGCAGAATTACGTCGTGCCGATCACCGTCGCGATCTTACTCGGCCTGTTTTTGATTCAGTCGCGCGGGACCGGGAAAATCGGCACGTTTTTCGGACCGATCATGCTTGTCTGGTTCATCGCGATCGGTGTCGCCGGCGCGATCCCGATCTTCCAACATCCCGAAGTGCTCGCCGCGATCAATCCCGTGCACGCCCTCCGCTTTTTGTTCATGGGCCACTGGATCGGTTTCATTGTGCTCGGAGCGGTCGTGCTCTGCGTAACGGGCGTCGAGGCGCTCTACGCTGATCTCTCACACTTCGGACGCAAACCCATTACGCTCGTGTGGTACGCCGTCGTGCTCCCGTGTCTTACGCTGAGTTATTTAGGTCAAGGCGCCTACGTTCTGGCGAACCCCAAGGGACTTGATTCGCCGTTTTTCGCGCTCGTGCCGGCTTGGGCGCTCATTCCGATGGTCGGCCTTGCGACCCTGGCAACGGTGATCGCCTCGCAGGCGCTCATCTCCGGTGCCTTTACCCTCTCGGAACAGGCGATTGCGCTCAATCTCGCGCCGCGCATGAACGTCATTCACACCTCGGCGATGGAAGAAGGCCAGGTCTTCGTTCCCGCCGTCAACATCGCGCTTGCGATCGGCACGATTCTGCTCGTGATCGGATTCAAGAGTTCGGATCATCTCGCCGCGGCCTACGGTCTTGCCGTTGCGGGCACGATGTTCGTGACGTCGATTGCGTATCTGAACGTGGTCCGGCGCGTGCGCCACTGGAGTCTTGCACGCGCGATTCCGCTCGTTGCGTTCTTTCTGATCATGGACAGCGCGTTCGTGCTCGCGTGTTTGCCGAAGATCGCCGCCGGCGGTTGGGTACCGCTTGCCATCGGTGCCGTGCTGTTCATTACGTCGATTACGTGGGTCGACGGACGCCGGCACATCGCCCAGCGACTCGCCGAGGCAGCGATGCCGGTCCCGGAATTCATTGAAGATGTGAAAAACCGCGTCGACACGCGCATCGACGGCACCGCCGTCTTTCTCACGGGCGACCCGTCGGGCGTGCCGTTCGTGCTGCATCACACGTGGCTGCGCACGCGCTCGCTGCACGAACGCATCGTCCTGATGACCGCGATACGCGTCAATTCACCGCGTGTCGATGAAGCGGAACGTGTGACGATCGAGCAGCTTGCAACGAATCTCGTGCGCGTGACAGCGAAAGTCGGCTTCATGGAGCAGCCGGACATCAACCCGATCGTGCGCGCGTGCTCGACTGAGGGGCTGCACTTGGGCGATGAGAACACGACGTGGTTCGTCGCCGATCCCAAAGTGCTCGAAGCCGCTTCGACGGACGAGGATGCGATGCAGAAGTGGAAACGCGGATACTTTGCGTTCTTGCTACGCAACGCGCGCCCGCTTACCGATGATTTATGTTTACCGGCGAATCAGACCGTCGAAATCCGCGTCGAAACGCGGATGTGATCAGCGCAGCTCGCGCTTGAAAAACGCGAGCATCTGTTCCATTGCGGCGTCCGCTGCAACACCGCCGGTAAAGTCGAAGCCGTGATCTTTTCCGCGAAAGCCGAAGATCGAAGCTCGCGCGCCGAGCGAATGGGCCATACGCACGATCTCTTGTCCCTCGGAATAGGGGACGGTCTTGTCGTCTTCACCGTGGATGACGAGGATCGGCGGTAGCCGGTAAATCACATCGCCCGTTGGATAGCTCCCGTAGAACACCGTCACCGCTTAAACGCGGTTGTTGGACCCTGCCATCGACAGCGCGACTTGACCGCCGAGAGAAAAGCCAAGTAATCCGATCGAACCCGAGGCGTGCGGGGAGTTTTTCGCTTCGTAGACGACGCGTCCGATCCGCGATCGCCACAGCATGCGAATTGCTTGTTCGCGCTCGGGGTTCGCGTGGACCCAGTCTTTTGAGTGCGGGCTGAAATACGACACGAGGTACGCATCGAAGCCGTGCGATGCGAGCGACGTTGCGTAGCGGACGTACGCCGCCGCAAACGGTTCGATACCCGAAGCGCCGTGGAGAACGATCACCGCCGGTCGCGGTTTTGCTCCGGGAGCCCGATACACGTCGGCCGCAATGGGGCCGTCGACCGGGGCCAGCGTCAGTGGTCGTGCCTGAATCGTCGCGGCCGACGTCGATGTCGGGAGCGTTGCCAGGACCAAAGCGAATGCGAAGCACGCGAAATTCGCGCGCGCGGTCATACGTCGATGGTGTCCGGAGTCGGCGTTAACGTTGCCGGATCCGATTTGCGGAAGCCGTACGCGAAGTACACCACAAGACCGACGGCAAGCCAGATCAGGAACGAGATGAACGTCAGCGCGCCCAGTCCCAAAAGCGCGAGTCCAAGCGAAAGAATGATCCCAAGTGAGGCGGTGACCCAGGGTAGCGGCGCTTGGAACGAGCGCGGAATCTCCGGGCGCCGGTAACGCAGCCAGAGTACGCCCGCGCAGACCACGATGAATGCGCTCATCGTCCCGATGTTGACGAGTGAGAGTAAGAGATCGAGCGGGACGATCAGCGTCAGGAAAGCAACGAAGAGTCCCGTGATGACCGACATTTTTGCGGGCGTGCGGAACTTCGGGTGAATCTCTGCGACCCAGCGCGGCAACATCCGGTCACGCGACATCGCGTAAAAAATGCGTGACTGCCCGATTAAACTCACGAGAGCAACGCTTGAGGTTCCGGCTAGCACGCCGATGCGGATCGCCCAATTCGCAAAAATGTTGTGGAGCGGCGCGATCGCTTGTTGGAGCGGCGTATCTTGGCTGACTTGCTTCCACGGTACCGCACCCACGAGCACGATTGCGACGGCACAGTAGATCACCGTGCCGATGACGAGCGATCCGATGACGCCGAGCGGCACATCGCGTTTGGGATTCACGCACTCTTCGGCCGTGGTCGTTGCCGTATCGAATCCGATGTACGTGAAGAAGACCAAGCCCGCGGCGCCGATAATACCCGTTGGGATGCCGTCGGCGTCGAGTCCGCCGAGCCAGCCGACGGGATTGAACGGCTGAAGATTGTGCGCGTTGAAGAGCGTGACGCCGAAGCCGATGAAGATCGCGAGCGCGACGATCTTGACCACGACGAAAATGTTGTTGGTCGAAGCCGACTCGCGTATGCCGATGACGATGAGCGCGGTGAGCACGAGGACGAAGATCGCGCCGACGATGTCGATCTGCGAGTGCGCAAGATCGAACGACCATCCGTGATGGACGAGGACGGCCTTTGCCATCCACGGTGGAAACGTAAAGCCGGTCAACGCGTTCAGGGCCTCTTGGAACGACTGTGAGAACTGCTGGGCGACGGGCGCAACGGAAATCGCGTACTCCAGCAGCAGATCCCAACCGATGATCCACGCTACGAGCTGCCCGAGCGTTGCATAGGCATACGTGTAGGCGCTGCCGGCATTCGGGACCATCGAACCGAGTTCGGCGTAGCAGAACGCCGCGCACAGCGATGCGAGGCCTGCAAGCATGAAGGCGATGATGATCGCGGGACCGGCTTTGTGCACGCCCGGCCCGATCGTCGTGAAAATGCCGCCGCCGATCATCGTCCCAAGGCCGATTGCGATGAGGTCGCGTCCGTGAAGAACGCGCTTGAGCCCGGTGTCGTCTTTGCGCGCGGCTCCTCCGACCGGCGTGGTGCGGAAGAGCCGGCCAAGGAAACTCGTTGCCATGAAGCGCAGGGTTGCGACGCCTCATGTCCGGATTCATCCGTCGCGCAAAGCGAACCGTCTACGAAAACCCCTGGATTCGCTTCGAGGCGTACGACATCGTGCACCCAAGCGGTCAGCCGGGCGAACACGGCCTCGTGTGGGCGCCGCCGGCGGTCGCCGTGGTCGCACTCGACGGCGAGGACGTCCTGCTCGCACGGCAGTGGCGCTTTGCGATCGACCGCGAAATCGTCGAAGTCGTCAAAGGCGGCGGCACGCCCGGCGAACCGCCGCTGCTGGGTGCGCAGCGCGAACTGCGTGAAGAACTCGGCTTTATCGCGAACCGCTGGGACGATCTGGGCATCGCCTACGAGTTACCGGCGATCGTGCAGCCGCCGGTCCAGCTCTTTCTTGCACGCGATTTGATTGCTGTTAGCCAGGAACAGCAGGCTGAAGAATCGATCGCGACGGTCCGGATGCCGCTCGCGCGCGCGGTCACTGCCTGTGAGAGCGGCGAGATTGCGGACGCAATCACGGGCATTGCGCTCCTGCGAACCTTAGCTCGCCTGCGCGACTCCGCATTATCTTAAGCCCTCAGCGTTGAATTGATTCGAAAAATGTCGCCGCCCGCTCGCCGACGGCATCGCCGTCAAGTCCAAATCCACTCTTGATGGTCGCATGAATCTTGTCGTTCGCTGGAATGATGGTGGCTTGCGAGCCGGCGGCTCGTAATTTCGTCGCCAGTTCTTCGGACTGCGCTCCCGAATCCGCGCGTTGAGCAACGTAAAAGATCAGAAACGGTGGATATTTCAAGCCCGGCTTGACCCACAAGGCGGGCGAGAGCGCAGCTTCCTGGCCACCTACGGCCTGGGCGTAGATCGTCGTTATGCGCGGGTCGCTTTGGCCGGACTTCTTTCGTGCCTTTGTGCCGTCGGTGAGGTCGTATGTGGCACCGTCCAGGAGGACCACGCCAGCTAGATCAGACGGCTCCAATCCATAGGGCTTCAGAAACCCTGGATCGGTCGCAACGAGCGCAGCGAGATGAGCACCCGCTGAATGCCCGACGACAAAAATGCGATTCGGATCCCCGCCGCTGGCTGCAGCAACCTCACGAACTTTCGCGATTGCGGCCGCTACATCCTGAGCGCATTCTTTCGCGGTTACCTCCGGCACCAATCGGTAATCGATCGATGCGAGGATCATCTTATGACGGCGGGCATATTCGGGCAGTTGATCGACATGCGTGCGATCGCCAATCGCCCATCCGCCGCCGTGGATGAAAATCAGGATGGGCGCGTTCGTCAACATCTTCTGTGGATAGACATCGAGGCGCTGATGGGCATCGGTACCGTAGCTGAATTCCATTGCGCCGGGGTTTAATCGTGCTGCGCCGATCAGAAATGCAAGTGCGGCAATTCCGATAATTATTCGCAATCGACTTAATCGACCTAATCGATTTTGATCCATAACCCTTCCTACGTCAGATGAGCGGAAAAAAAATCGAGAACCCGGCGATCCATTCCAGCAGAGAATTCGTGAGCCGTGTAAGCGACATTGAGTTGACTTGTTATCTCCGTACCGAAGGCTGAAAATTGCGACGGAATAATCGGCGTGAAGTTTATCGTCGTGGGATCATTAATCTGATAATCTTTCGCGTCGAGAAGGTTTGCCGACTTGAGCGAATTATAAATCACTTGCGAATCTGCCGTGCCAATGCCCGGTATTTGCGTGAACCGGGTGGAATAGACAGCGCTTGGCGCTTCGATACTGTAGGATGTCGGTATCATTCGCGCTGCGAGCGCATCAGAATTGGTCTTGGCTGAGGTATTGCGATTTGGATCTTGCACGACATCGTTTTGCGCCATTGTCCAGATGCCGGGTACAGTCGTCGCCTGCGCAATTTGCGTTGTTCCCGGCGCGCCGGACTGATGACTTGCTTTCCAATTTAGTAAAAATGCGAAACGTAAGGCTGCGCCGGCTCCATCAGAATGACCCGATCCAAAAACGGGAGTGGTCGACGGCATCAGACCTTGTGCGACGAACATTGCGATGAGCGTCTGGATATTTGCGACGTCGGGGTTCGCGGCGGGATTGCTTTGATTTACGGTTGCGTTCCACATCTTGTTCACGCGGTCGACACTGTCGAGCGAAGCAACCGCAAATCCCGAGGCAATGGCATCTCGCGCGAATTTCAGATTTTCAGTTTTTGTAAATTGTGGCCCGCCACTGCCGGTCGTTCCGTGGAACCGAAATATTAGTCCGCGCAGCCCCATCGAAGGAAAATGCCAGTATGCATTTACTGCGGCGGGATCACTCGCCGGGAGCCCGTTGAGCACTTTCGTATCGGGCGTGAAAGATGGAAGCGGCTTGTAGTTAGCGGTTACGGTACTAGTTGAAGCGATCTGCAGTGTGCCGCTCCGTCGCTCGCCCGAGGTTAACAAGAGTGCGGTAGCCCCAGTCCACTTATCGAATACCTGTCCCGAAGGGTCGGCGTTCGCGAACACGTCGAGCGTTGCAGCGGGGGTTTGCGATGCGGCTTGAATTCCACTCACAACGTTCAGTGTCGCACCCGAATTTGGCGTCCCGCTGGGTGAGGGCACCGGAGTCGGCGACGGCGACGTACCCGGTAGGATCGGTTGGCTGGTCCCGCTGGTCCCGCTAGTCCCACCGCCGCATGCGGTGAGCACGAAGCCG
>JBBRLI010000026.1:0-42128 GCA_038231455.1 Vulcanimicrobiales bacterium
ACCTACATCCACCCCGTCGGCGACAACGTCGTGAGCCTCTCGTTCGATACGAACTCCGATAACTCGACGTTTCTATCGGGCGATCTCTCGCCGTACACCGCGGCCAACCCCATTACGCTTGGGAACAACAATCTCGCCCAATTGCCGACCTTCAACCGCAAGAACACGGTGAGCATCGAATCGCAGATTCAGCTAACCTCTTCGCTCAACGCGGGCCTGGGTCTCTACTTCTTCAACTGGAAGAGCAACACGTTTCAAGAAGACCCGGCGGTTTTCAATGCGATCATCGCAGCGAAAGGCGACTTGAGTGCGTCGCCTCTCGCCTTGATTCCGCTCGTCAAATCGTTCAGCCACTTCGACCCGCATCTCGGCCTGACGTACCGCCCGAACGCGAACACCATCGTGCGCGCGAGCGCTGGCTCGGCGGTGACCGTGCCGTATCCGGGTATCGCCTCGGGCGTTCCGAACCTTGCGACGCCCGCACCGAACTCGCTTCAACCCACGGTGTACACGTACAACGCTCCGAATCCGAATCTGCGCCCGCAGACGACGACGGCGTTCGACGTCGGCAGCGACTTTCGCTTACCAAACAATGCCATTGTGAGCATCGATGCGTTCAGTAACCTGATCTACGATGCGTTCGCGTTCACGTCGTTTGGCTATCAGGGTCCAATTCAGGTCCCGGCCGGCTTCACGGTCCAGCAGTCCTCGAACATCAATGCGGGTCTACGCCGCAACTACGGCGTTGAGTTCACCGTAGATCGCACGGTCGCGCAAGGCTTCGGCTACCGATTTACGACGACGCTGCAGCGCAATTTCTACGACCATCTCGACCCCTCGCTCTTCGTCACCCCGAATACCCTCGTGCCGCTCGCGCAGATCAACGGTCAGCCGACGGTGCCGTTCTCCAAGGCCTACGCCGAGATTCGGTACACCGGCGTGAAAGGGTCGCTGATCACGTTCGGCGCCGAGTATAACGGCGCAAACAACCCGACGTCGGCCCCCGCCTACACGATCTACAATTCCACCCTCCGCGTCCCGGTCGGCAACGGCTTCATCATCCAACTCGCCGACGACAATATCTCGAACTACCAAACCGGCATTGCCGGGTACGGCGCCCTTTTCGGGGCGGGCTACGCCCCGCCGACCTACCAACTCACGGCGAACGGCGCGGTCGTCGGCCAGCGTAACAATAACAACGCACTGCGCATTCCTGAGAACTACATCCGCCTCGGAATCAGCAAACAGTTCTAAGCCGGACCGCTAGGACTACCATGGGTCGCGATTTCGGTCGCGGCCCTATTTTTTGTGCTCCACGTCCGCACGGTTCTTAAGTCGGCCTTAAGATTTAATCCGATCCTTAAATGATTCTTAAGTTCGATCCGGTACGGTTCTCAGCGGCCCACTCTGCGGCCCATCCGTACGTAGGAGAGCTTTTTCGTGCGCAAATTCATCAGCGCGCTGGTATGCTCGGTGCTGTGCGTGACCTCGATCGTTGGACCCGTCAGTGCGGCAACGACCGAATCGCGTCAAGTAGCCCAAGCAAACTCAGCATCAGGGACCCTCACTGGCTCCGTCATCGACGCTCGGGGCCAAGCGCTCCCGAACGCTCAAGTCATCGCCACGAGCACCGGTTCCAACTACACCACCACAACCGACAAAGACGGCCGCTTCACGCTCGCCGTCCCCGCGGGCGTCTACTCCGTTGTCGTCAACAAGGGCGGCTTCCAGGGTTCGCAAGCCAACGGCGTTGCGGTCACCACCGGCGCATCGACCGCAATCGTGGTCTCGATGACCGTTGCAAGCTCCGGCTCGCTGACCACAATCGGCCGCACGTCATCGAACGTCGTGCGTAACCCGATCAACAACGGCGTCACTGCTACCTCGACGCTCGGAAGTGCGACGATCCAGGATCGCTCGAACGCGAACCTCTCGGATATCGTCCCCGAGCTTCCGGGCGTGACGCTCTCGCGCACGACCGGCGCAACGGCCAACTCATTCTTCGTCGCTCGCGGTGCCTACACGGAAACGCGCGTCAACATCGATGGCCATCCGCTCAGTTCGGGCACCTTCGGCAACTGGAACTCGAACTACGCTGTCGCGAACATCTTCGATAGCGTCGAAGTCGTCAAAGGCGCCGGCCTCAACGGTCCGACCGCTGGCGAATCGGCCGTCGGTACGATCAACCTGCGCACGCCCGACTTCTTCGCGAAGAACGGCGGCCGCATCGAAATTGGCGTCGACGGCTACCAAGGCTCGTCGTACTCGTTCCTCGGCGGCGTGAACACCGCAAACAACAAGATCCAAATCGTTGCCGGAAAATCGTTCTCCGGCTACCGCGGCCCGCAAGACGGCTACCTTGCCAATCGCCAGGGCGCCAAGACCGCGACGCCGTTCGGCACGTTCCAAGCCCCGGTCTACACGGGTCTTGATCAGTGGTACGGCGACTTGACCAACCGCTACACGCTCGAAGGCGAAATCGCGAAGATCAAGTTCAACTTCACCGATTCGACCTCGCTTTCGTTCTCGTATCTCGGACTTCAGGGCCAGTACGGTCCGCAAGGCGGCGCGTACGCCAGCTTCAATGGCTATCAGACGATCGCGCAGTGCTTCAACGGCTCGACGCCGGGCGCCGGTGCCACCTGCACCAACACGTCGACGTACAATCCGCCGTACGCGACGAGCGCCATCGGCACGCAAGTTCCGGTCTACAACTGGTTCCCCAACTCCGTCGTTCAGAACAGCGAACCGCAGTTCTCGGCCGAACTCCGCACGTCGATTAAAAACGACACGCTGCTGATTCGCCCGTACACCGCGCAGATCTACCGCTTCATCGACGGCTCGCAAGAAAACAAGTACGCTGGTAACGGCGGCGCCTGGTTCCAAGTGACCAACTCGGCGAATTGCCAAGTCGCGTTCGTTGCCGCATCGGCAGCTAACGGCGGCGCCAAAGGCCCGTGCTTCGGCTCGGGCGCGACGATCACCGATTCCGGCTATGTCGGCAACGACACGACGCCGCATCACTTCCAAACGACGACGATCGCGCCGACATGTTCGGTTGCCGCTCCCTGCTATACAACCGCGACCGCGCAAGGCAACAACGGCGAATTCGGCTACGGAACACCCTTCAGCCAGCCGGAGCTCGATCGTCTCCGCGGCGTGACGTTCCAGTACTTCCACCCGGTCGGCGACAACCAGTACGGTTTCAGCTACGATTACAATCGCGAAGAAACCGCATCGACAACGGGCGACACCGGCATCCCGCCTGCAGGCTGCACGGCGACCGCCGGTGGCGGCGGCGCGAACACCGCAGCGAACGCGAAGCTCGGCTATCAACCGACGTGTCCGCTGATCTCGCTCCCGCGCTCGCCGATCAGCATCCCCGATACGATCATCACGAAGAACGACCTCGCGCTGACGGCACAGCTTCAGCTCACGCCGAAACTGCAGTTCGCCTTCGGTAACTACTTCACGAGCTACAAAGCGCAGGCACAGACGCAAGATACCGCGGTCCTCGCTGCGTACGGTAAAGCCGGAAATCAATCCGCGGCTCCCGTTGCACTGATCCCGATCACGAACAACTACAGCCACTACGACCCGCACTTCGGGTTTAACTACCGCCTCAATCGCGACACGTCGCTCCGCTTCACCGCGGGCTCATCAATTACGACACCGTACGCCTCGCAGATCTCGGGCTTCGGCAGCGTCGATCTTCCGAACGGTGCCAACAACAACACCTACACGCTGACGAACCCCAATCCAAATCTCAAACCCGAGACGACGGTCGCGTACAACCTCGGCGGCGACTTCCGCCTCAACGGTGGCGCGCTCGTAACGATCGACGCGTTCGACAATACGATCCACGACGCGTTCGTCGCAAACCGCACGCAGCTCACGCTCGATCCGGCAACGCAGGCGCTCTACGCCCCGACCTCGGCCGTTCTCGCCTCGACGCAGAACGTTTCGCTGCTGCGCAGCAAAGGTCTGGAACTTGGCATCTACAAAACGCCCGCGATCGGCTTCGGCTACCTGCTCTCAACGACGTTCCAGCGCGCCTACCTCGACCAGCTGCCTTCAAGCATCTACACACCGGGTCGCGGCTCGACGCTCGTCAACCTCAAGCAACTCGACGGCAGCGTCAACGGACAGGCTTCGATCCCGTATTCGAAAGCGTACGCGCAACTTCAATACGCCGGTCTGAAGAACTCGCTCGTCACGCTCGGCGCCGACTACGAGGGCTCGAACAACTCGACGTACGGTCCGGCCTACGTCATCTACAACTCCACGATCAAGTTCGACCTCGCGCCGCAGACTTCGTTCAAACTCGCGATCGACAACTTGCTCAACCTCTCGACGGGCTCCGCCCTTGGGCGATCGCTCAACGGCCAGGGCAGCGAGCAGCTCCAAGCTACGGTAAACGCCGCCGGACAAGTGGTTCCGTTCTCGACCTCACCCCGAAACAACGCGCTCCAGCAGATCAACTTCCGCACCTATCGCTTCTTGCTCACCAAGAAGTTCTAAGCCGGAACCGGTCTTCGGAAAAACGGCACTCGCCTTACGGCGGGTGTCGTTTTTCTTTGGCGAAGAAGCCGCCATGCCGAACTATTGGCTCTTCAAGAGCGAACCCGAAGCCTACAGTATCGAGCGCCTCAAAAAAGAGAAGCGCACGGAGTGGTCCGGCGTGCGCAACTATCAGGCGCGCAACAACATGATCGCGATGGAGATCGGCGATCTTGGGTTTTTCTATCACAGCGTGCTGCAGCCGCCGGGGATCGTCGGTATCTGCAAGGTCGTAAAAAAAGCCTACCCCGACTTCACCGCACTCGACCCCAAGAGCGACTACTACGACGTGAAAGCCAGCCCAGAAAAACCCATCTGGCAGATGGTCGATGTCGCATTCGAGCGCGCGTTTCCGCGGCTGATCGGTTTACCGGAACTGCGCGAGATGAAGGCGCTTGTAGGGATGCCACTCGTGCAAAAAGGCTCCCGACTCTCGGTTCAACCCGTCACGCCCGCGCAGTGGAAGGCGATCCTCAAGGTCGCCGACGGATAGCCAGAAGGCGAAAATTACCGTCTAAGTGGGCGGCTAATTTCCGTTTGCTTCATTGCGATTGTGCCGATCAAAGAATGCTCGATCCACGGAAGGCGCGTATCGAACACCGTTATCTCGACCATCATGGGCAGCAGTAGAGCGATTCGCCGGGGAAGCCGCTTGCAAACCGGTCCGAACTCCGCCTCGAGCTTCTGCTGATCGGGACAGTGAAACGGGATACCATCAATCGTCATATCGTCGGTAAGAAAGACGCGGCTAATGTCTTCACGTCCCTCGATTTTAACAACGATATACGGCGAAATCAGAGCATGATCACGATTCGGATTGTATCCGAGCAAGAGCGCGCGTACCGTCGTTAATTCTGAGGAGTTATTTGGACGTACTGGGTGATTGTAGATTATCAGGTCGCTCTGTTCTGAGCCGAATGCTGAAGTGCCAAGCAACGCACAAGATAGAAGCGCGACAAAAAACCTAACGATTCGAATCACGATAAGAGAATCGTCGCTCGGTCTAAACGGCTTGGTGCCGCTTGAGGAAGATCTGCTGCGCATCGACGCGTTTTTCGCCCGGTAAGATGCCGCGGCGCTCGTAGCTGCCGTCGGCGTTGAGGACGCGGGCCTTCACGTTGTCCGCTAAGAGCACGTCCATGATCTCATTGCAGATGATGTCCCCGAGCTCGACGTCCAGCACCGGCACGACGGTCTCAACGCGGCGGTCGAGATTGCGGCCCATCCAATCGGCGCTGCCCATATAGACTTCGCGGTCGCCGCCGTTGTTGAAGATGAACGCGCGCGAGTGCTCGAGGAAGCGTCCGACGATGCTGCGCACGCGGATCGTCTCGCTCACGCCCGGAACTCCCGGCCGCAGCACGCACATGCCGCGGATGATCAAGTCGATCGGCACGCCCGCGCGCGAGGCTTCGTACAGCGCGCGGGTGATGCGCGCGTCGCTAATGGCATTCAACTTCGCAACGATACCGCTCGGACGTCCGGCCCGCGCGTGTTCGGTCTCGCGCTCGATCAATTCCATGAAGCCGGTCCGCAAGCCGGCGGGTGCGACGAGCAGTTCTTCGTACGTGGTGGCCTTCGAGAAACCGGTGAGCGAGTTGAAGAGCTGGGTGACGTCGGCGCCCAGGATCGGACGGCACGTGAACAGCGAGAGATCGGTATAGATTTTCGCGGTCTTGTCGTTGTAATTGCCGGTGCCAAAGTGCATGTAGCGGCGGATACCTTCGGGCTCGTTCCGCACCACGAGCGTGACTTTTGCATGCGTTTTCAGTCCGGCAAAACCGTAGACGACGTGCGCGCCGACGCGCTCCAAGTTGCGCGCCCAGTGGATATTGTTTTCTTCATCGAAACGCGCTTTGAGTTCGATTAGCGCCGCGACTTGCGTGCCGTTTTCAGCCGCGTCGATCAGGGCCGAGACGACCGGCGAATCGCCGGAGGTGCGATACAGCGTCTGCTTGATCGCGAGCACGTTCGGATCGGCGGCCGCTTGACGTACGAACTGCACGACCGGATCGAACGAGTCGTACGGGTGGTGGAGCAGCAGATCGCCTTCGCGAATCGCGGCGAAAATGTCGTTCGTCCCGACCAGGCGCTTGGGGATCGACGGCGTGAATGGCGGATCGTGCAAACCCGGCTCATCGACGCTCACGAGCGTCCACAGATCGGAGGTCGCGAGCATCCCCTTCATCGGATAACAGTCGATCGGCGAGAGCGACAGCTCATCGAGCAGCATGTCGCGCAACGCTTCGGGCATCCCGTACTCGACTTCGAGCCGCACGGGTTCGCCAAATCGGCGCTTGCGGAGCTCCGATTCGATCATCGCAAGCAGATCGTCGGCTTCGTCTTCCTGCAGATCGAGATCGGCGTCGCGCGTCACACGGAACGTGTAGGACGCCTTCACCGTCATCCCGGGGAAGAGTTCGCTCAAATTATGCGCGATGATATCTTCGATGAGCACAAACCAGCGCTGGCCGTCGGGCGCGTGATCGATCGGCACGTAGCGCGGCAAGGTCTGCGGCACTTTGACGCGCGCAAAATACGCGGTCTGCCCCTCATCGAGCGTCTCTTCGAGTTCGACGGCAAGCGAGAGCGAAAGATTGGAGATATACGGAAACGGATGACCGGCGTCGATCGCAAGGGGCGTGAGCACGGGAAACACGCGCTCCATGAAAAACGCTCCCAGCGCCGCCTTATTCGTGGAATCCAGGTGATGATAAGCAAGAATTCTGATGCCGTGGCGTTCGAGCGCCGGCAGGAGGGCGTTTCGTAAGCAGTCCATCTGGCGGTCGACCGACACGCGCAGGCGCTCGGAGATCGCAAGCAGCTGCTCTTCCGGCAGCTGGCCGTCGTCAGAGCGTTTGTGGATCTCCGCTTCGACCTGTTGTTTGAGCCCCGCGACGCGGATCATAAAGTACTCGTCGAGGTTGGTCCCGTAAATTGCGATGAACTTCAAGCGTTCGAGCAAGGGGTTGCGCTCGTCGAGCGCTTCCTCAAGAACGCGGTCATTGAACTCAAGCCACGAAAGCTCGCGGTTAATGTATAAGCTCGGATCGTCCAGCGATAGCGCGGCAGCAAGCGGCTGCGGTCGGCCCTGCGCTTCGACCTCGGAACGTCCGGTAATCATCGGAACGGGGTTCGCCGCTTGACGGCAGACTTCATCGCCCACCTCGGGACGCATGTGGCGCTCGCGATCTCAGCGCTCCTCGCCGCGCTCATCATCGGCATTCCCCTCGCCGCCGCGATCGCCGACCGTAACCGGCTTCGTTCCGTAACGCTCGGCGCGACCAACGTGATACGCGTGATCCCGAGCCTCGCCGTTCTCGTTCTCGCGTTGCCATTTCTTGGGGTCGGTTTCCGCCCAGCTCTCCTGGCCCTCGCGCTGCTCGCGATTCCCCCGATCGTCATCAACACGGACCTTGGATTGCGATCCGTCCCCGCGCCGCTCTTAGAGGCCGCGCGAGGTCTCGGCATGACCGCCGATCAGATCAGCCGACGCGTTCGTTGGCCGCTGGCCGCACCGGTGATTCTGGCGGGCATCCGCACGGCAGCCGTCGAGGTCATCGCAAGCGCTACACTGGCGGCCTTCATCGGTGGCGGTGGTCTGGGCGAGTACATCGTCGATGGCCTCGCCAACCAAGACTATGCCGAGTTGCTTACCGGCGCTCTTGCCGTTGCGACGCTCGCGATTCTCACCGAACTCGCCCTCGGCGCGCTCACGCGCCGCCTCACCGCCAAAGGACAACCATGAAACGCGCTCAGGCTCTCACGCTTCTCGGCTCCGCCGCGCTCGCCGGATGCGGCGGCGGTGGCAGCACGCAAACCATCGCGATCGGTTCAAAGAATTTCACCGAAGAACTCATCATCGGCGAGATTTATGCGCTCGTCCTCGAGCAGCAAGGGTTCAAAGTGAATCGCAAGCTCAATCTCGGTGGCACCGAGATCGCGCAGGCGGCACTGGTGCGCGGCGACATCGACCTCTATCCCGAGTACACGGGCACCGCGCTGATCGACGTGCTCAAACTTCCCGTTCAGCACGATGCCGCCGCGATCTATTCAACGGTGAAGTCGGCATACGAGCAAAAATTTCAGTTGACGTGGCTCGACCCCGCGCCGTTCAACGATTCGCAAGGTCTTGCAACGACCAAAGCGATCGCCGCAAAATACAACCTCAAGACGCTCAGCGATCTCAGCCGCGCAGCATCGCAGCTGCGCCTCGGCTCGATCCCCGAATTCGTCAAGCGTCCCGATGCATTACCGGGCTTGCAAAAAGCGTACGGCGGATTCGTCTTCAAGGACATCAAGCTCTTCGATATCGGCTTGAAGTACAAGGCGCTGCTCTCCGGCGCCGTCGATGTCGTCGTTGCTTTTACAACCGAAGGCGCGCTCTCATCGGACGATCTTGTGGTCTTCGTCGACGACAAGCATTTCTGGCCGACGTATCAAGTCGCGCCGGTGATCCGGCAAGCGACGCTCAAGGCGATGCCCGCGATCGCAACGCATCTCAACAAAGTTGCGCCGAACCTCTCGGATGCAACGATGCGCGAACTCAACAACATGGTCGACGGCACGCAGAAGCGCGACGCCGCGGACGTGGCACGCGAATTCGTGAAGACGCACGGCCTCGTCTAGCGTGGATGCAATCGCGATGGCCGGTGTTGGGGTCCGCTATCCAGGTTCCGCAACACCGGCCGTGCATGACGTGAGCCTCACGATCCCGACGGGCGAACTCGCCGTGTTCCTCGGGCCGTCCGGCTGCGGCAAGAGCACACTCCTACGCACGATCAACCGACTCATCGAACCGACGGACGGGACGATCCACGTCGACGGCACCGAAGTGCGCGCGCTCGATGCAGTCCAGTTGCGCCGTCGCATCGGTTACGTGATCCAGGCCGTCGGTCTTTTTCCGCACCTGACGATCGCGCAGAATATCGCCGTCGTCCCCGAACTTCTCAACTGGCCCAAGGCCAAGATCGACGCGCGCGTCGACGAATTGCTCGCACTCGTACGTCTGGAACCGGCGCGCTATCGGGCGCGACTCCCGCGCGAACTCTCCGGCGGCGAGCAGCAGCGCGTCGGGGTCGCGCGCGCACTCGCCGCCGAACCGTCGATTATCTTGATGGACGAGCCGTTCGGCGCGGTCGATGCGATCGTGCGGGCGACGCTGCAAGACGAAGTGTGCCGCATCCATCGCACGCTCGGAACGACGATCGTCTTCGTCACGCACGACGTCGATGAAGCGCTCAAAATCGCCGACCGTATCGTGGTGATGAACACCGGAACGATCGTTCAAGCCGATACGCCGCTCGCAATGCTCACGAAGCCCGCATCGCCGTTCGTCGCGCAACTGCTCGATGCGGGCGATACCATTCGACGTCTGGGACTAATCGGCGTTGCACAAGCGATGCGTGCGGAGATCGTCGCACAGAGCACGGTTACGGTCGACGCAAAGGCAACCTTACGCGAGGCGCTCTCCGCACTACTCGGCGGAATCGAACGCATCGATGTCTTACGCGACGGTGCGCGCATCGGTTCGATCGGCTTTGATGATGTCCGTCGTGCGACAAGCGCCGCATGACCTATCTCTTCGGGCATTTCGGCATCGTCGCACAACTCGCCGGAGAACATCTGGCGCTCGTTGCAACCGCGCTCGTCATCGCTCTTGCGATCGCCTTCCCACTGGGCATTCTCGCCGCGCGCAGCGAGCGCGTAAGCACGCTCACGCTTGGCGCGCTCGGTGCGCTTTACGCAATACCCTCACTCGCGCTCTTAGTGTTGCTCGTTCCCATCTTGGGGCTCGGCTTTTGGACCGCGGTCGTCGCGCTCGTCACCTACGCGCAGATGTTGCTCGTGCGAAACATCGCAATCGGACTACGTTCGGTACCCGCGGCGCAAATCGAGGCCGCAAAGGGCATGGGCATGACGTCGGCACAGCGTCTGATACGAGTCGAAATCCCGTACGCGCTGCCGATCGTTGTCGGCGGCCTCCGAATCGCAACGGTCTCGCTGATCGCGATTGCAACGGTGGCGGCATTTATCAATGCCGGGGGCTTAGGGACGTTGATTTTTGCAGGCATTCATCAAGACGATCCGCAGCGAACGATCGCCGGGAGCATGGGCGCGGCCGCACTCGCGATCGTTGCGGACGCATTCTTTCGCACACTCGAACGCCGCCTCAGAGCTTAAAGGGCGGGTCGCTTTTCCGCAAAATCCTCAGACGCTTTGCGAGGCTCTTCGATCGTCATATAGACGACTAGCGCGACGATGACCGTGAGAAAGACCACGCTCGTCGAGGTCGTTCCAAAGCCGAGACCGCCGTCTGCTTTGGCTTGCGAGAACAGGTCGCCGAGCGATGCACCGAGCGGACGCGTCATGATGTAGGCGATCCAGAACGCAAGGACGCCGTCGATCTTGAAGACGAAATATGCAAGGGCCGTGAGCGCGATGACCCCGGCAAAGAGGAGCGCCGTGAGCGGGTAACCGAGTTTGCTTGCCTCCGAGATGAGATCACCGGCCGACGTACCCAGCGCGAATGTGAAGAGGATCGCCGCCCAATAGAAAAGTTCGCGTTTCGTCGTAAAGATCGCGTGCACGGAGAGCGTTCGTTCGCTGAACCACCACGCCAGGAAGACCACCGCAAGAATGCTCGCGAAGATCGCCGTCGAGGTTTGCAATCCCATACCGAGTTTGTCGACCAGCAGATCGGAGGTGAGCGTGCCGACAACGCTGATAGCAACCACTACGAACCAGTAAACCGCCGGCACGTAGCGTTTAAGGCTAAGCTGAACGAGCAGTGCCACGACGAACACGCCCGTCATCACAAGCGACGTATTTTGCAAGCCAAATTTCAGCGTCGTGTTGAGATAATCTGCGACCGTTTCTCCAACCGTTGTCGCGAATATCTTGATGATCCAAAAGAAGATCGTCACTTGCGGGACTTTATTGAGCATCGCGCCCAACGTCGGACGTGCGTCAAAGGATGGTTGCATGCTGGCCTTATCGCCCCTCGGGCAAGAAGCTACACATTAATCTCCGGTGAACCGGCGAAGCGTTCGCGCGCGGCAGCGATCAGAGCAGCGAATAGCGCCGCTGAGGGCGCGTCGACGGCGACCGTTGCTTCGGGATGCCACTGGACGCCGAGATAAAATGGGTGGTCGAACGTTGCCTCAATCGCCTCGATCGTACCATCCGAACACCGGCCCACGACGCGAAACGCCGGGGGCACCTCGCGCGCGGCTTGATGATGGACGGAGTTGGTTGACAGGCTCGTGATACTCATGATGCGGGCAAGCGAAGCGTTTGCTTCGAGCATCACGACATGGTGGGGAGTCAGCGCGTAGCAATCCGCACCGTCCACCGTCTGAGAATGCAAAGCGTACGCAGCGCCCCGGTCGCTCGGCAAATCTTGATAGAGCGTGCCACCGAAGAGCACGACTGCCGCCTGCATTCCGCAGCAGATACAAAGCGTGGGTAGACCTCGGATGCGCGCGTGCGCGAGCGCCGCGAATTCGAATGTGTAACGTGCCGGATCGTGCGGGTCGTTTCGCGCCGGATAGCGCTCGTCTTCGCCGTAGCGGCCGGGATCGACGTCGACGCCACCAGTAACGAGTAAACCATCGAGCCCGTCAAGCACATCGCGGTCGTCGTGATACAGCGCGATCGGCGCACCACCCGAAATCTCGATTGCCTCGACGTATGCGCGTAGTTCCGCATGATCGCGCGGCTCGACGCCGCGCACGATCGACGAGGTGATCCCGATCCGGGGCCGACTCACTCGACGAGCAGTAAGCTCAGCGCGTAACGGCCAGCCGCGTCGGTGAACGTCTTGCGTTCGCTAAAGCCGCAACGCTTCGCGAGCGCGACGATCTCGGCGGGGGTAAACTTGTACGAGGACTCGGTGTGAATCGGCTCGCCCTCCGCAAACGGGACGGTAAGATCGAGTTCGCGCAGCACGACCTGCTGCTTCTTCGCCGAGACTAAGAACGAATCGACGCAGCCGCGCACCGGATCGTACTTCGCGGTGAACCGAAATTGGCCGAGATCGAAGTCGCCGTCGAACTCACGGTTGATGCGCGCGAGCAGATTTTTGTTGAACGCTGCCGTGACGCCAATCGGGTCATCGTACGCCGCTTCCAGGATCGTCGCGTCTTTTTTCAGATCGTATCCAACGAGCAGACCGTCGCCGGTCTTGAGCGCCGATGCGAGCAATTCGAGCAGCGTGCGCGCGGCGTGCGGTTCGAAGTTGCCGATGTTGGAGCCAAGATACAGTGCGAGCACGCGATCTTGTGTTGCGAGTTCGCGCTGGCGAAGAAGTGAAAAGTAATCGGCGGCGTACGCCTGAACGACCAAACTCTCGTGCGAGGCGATGAGCGCAAGCGACGATTCCATCAGCGCATCGGGCGAAATTTCGATCGGATGATACTTCAGCGATTTTTGTTTTTCGAGAATCGCCTCGATGATGATCCGCGTCTTCGTCGCGCTTCCACTGCCGAGTTCGACGAGTTCGAGCGGCGCTCCGAACGATGCCACGATCTCGCGACCGTACGTCGCGAGCAGATCGCGTTCGACGCGCGTGAGATAGTATTCCGGAAGGCGCGTGATCGCCTCGAAGAGCGTCGACCCTAAATCATCGTAAAAATATTTCGGCGCAAGCGTCTTCGGGATTGCGGTCAGGCCGCGGCGCACGTCTTCGCCGAACGTGGCGATCCGTGCCGGGTGCGGATCGCGGTAGATGGTCAGACGGTCGGTCACCGCGGTCAGCGTGGAATCCATGAAAACCTCATTTGGGGCACTCGTCGAGCAGAACAACCTCAGACGGGAATGTGTTGCGTGCCCGCGTATCTGCGGATTCCCACGTTTTCACAAGCGCAATCGAGGAGGCACTCCCAACCGTGCAGACTTCCCAGTTCACGATTACCGTCGGTGGCACCGCGATGCCGGTGTACCTGGCCCGGCCGGACGGTGATGAACCCAAAGGTGCGGTAATCGTGCTGCAAGAGATCTTCGGCGTCAATACGGAGGTCAAGCGGATTACCGATCTCGTGGCGGCAGCCGGCTACGTTGGCATTGCCCCGAACTACTACTACCGCACGCACCCCGACCTCAACGTTCCTTATACGAACGAAGGCCTCGCCAAGGGCTTTGAGGCGGCGGGGCAGGTCACGCTCGACAACCTCAAGACCGACCTCCAGGCCGTCATGGACTACCTCAACAGCCAGGCCTATGTGAAGACGAACCACATCGCGACGTGGGGCTTCTGCTTCGGCGGGACCGTCGCGTTCATCAGCTCGATGATGCCGGGCCTCTCGGCAGCGGTTTCGTTCTACGGCGGCCACATCGCCCAAGCGCTTCCCAATAGTGATTTCGTGCCGGCCGATCACGCGGCCGAAGTCCGTGCCCCGCTACTGCTTGTGTTCGGCGGCAAAGATGCGTATATTCCGCAAGAAGCCGTCGACAAGATCGAATCGAGTCTCAAAGCAGCTGGCAAACGATTTGAGGTGCAAGTGTATCCGGATCAAGACCATGCCTTCTTCCGCGATAGTTCAGAAGCGATGACCGGAGATTCCGGCGACGCGCTTTCGCGGGACGTCTCCGATGCGTGGGAATGCGTGCAAGCCTTCCTTGCGGCGCACCTGACGTGATCAGCGAGCACGTCGCGATTCCAGGCCCGCACGGCCCAATCCCCGCCTATGTCGCGCGCCCCGATTTTGGCGTTCACCCGGCGGTGATCGTTCTCGAGGGTGTGTACGGATTCGACGACGAGCTCAAACGCATTACGGATCTTGTTGCAAGCGCGGGCTATGTCGGCTGCGCGATCGACTATTTCCACCGCAACGGCTCGACGTTCAGCGCGCCTTTCACCGAAGAAGGGCGCGCGCAAGGCGTCGAGGCGTCCAAGAAAATCTCAAAGTCCGAACTGCGCGAGGACGTCGCCGCGGCGGTCGATTGGCTCAATTCGCAAGACGTCGTCGAGCACGGCGATATCGCGACCTGGGGATTCGGTTTCGGCGGAACGGCCGCGTTCGTCAGCGCGACGCTCCCGGGGCTCAAAGCCGCCGTTGTGTTTTACGGGCAGAGTATCGGCAAGCCGATGCCAAGCGGTGATCCCGCTCCGCTCGAAGATGCCGCGACCTTACGTGCGCCGCTGTTGCTTGTTTTCGGCGGACAAGATGAATTGATCGAAGCAAACGACGTGGAACGGATCGCCTCCGTCTTGACGCAGCATGGAAAAAAATTCGACCTCCAGATGTATCCAAACGTGGGGCACTCGTTCTTCCGCGATACCTCCGACTCGGTTGCCGCGCGCGAAGCGGCCGATGCCTGGGATCGCGTCCAGGCGTTTTTGCGCTCGCGTTTCGACTAGCGCTTTTTCGCGCGCGGGGGCGGCGAGCCGTCAAAGGCGATGCGCGCCCAGCGTTCGACGATGTCACTGATGTAGTCACGCGTTTCGGCGTACGGCGGCACACCGTGGTAGCGGGCGACCGCCCCCGGCCCCGCATTATAGGCGGCGTCGGCTAGCGCGTAGGGGTCGACGGAATCGGCGTAAGCCCGGTGATACCGGCCAAGGAGTTGCGCGGCTCCGCGGATAGCATCGAACGGGTCGAGCGGGTCGACCCCATACGCCTCGGCGGTCTCGGGCGTGAACTGCGCGATCCCGAGCGCCCCAGCCGGTGAGATCGCGCGCGGATCGAAAGCCGATTCTTGCAAGATGGTCGATGCAAACCAGCGCGGGTCGATGCCGTTGTCCGCGGCGGCGGCGAGCGCAACGTTCGCAAGAACCAGTGCATCGAACGAACCAATTCGCGGGTTGGCACGTACGATGGATCGGACGACGGCGATCGCGGGAGCCGCGGGACGCGGAGCGTCGTCGAAGAGCCGAAGCCCACGAATGGATTCGTGTCGTGGGGGTATATGCCAGGAGAGGGCGAGGTCGCGTAGGCGATCGATCCGCGCGGGACCGCGTGCGGAAACGTTCTCAGCGAAAAACCGTTCCGCGTTCGACGTGCAACCCACCAGGAGCACGGAGAACGCGAGCGCAACGAAGCCCAACATAGCGCCCGGATAAGCCGGATTTCTAACCTGTAAGGATGACCGTGAGTTCGATCGTGACGTGTTCGCCGTGCTAGTTCTCAATGTGCTCGGTGCGATGCTCATCGTGCTTGTCGTGGGCGACTTCGCCTCGACGTTCTTTTACCACGTCCCGCAGCATGTCTGGTTCAAGCTCCATCTGCGCACGCATCACGACCGCAAGCGTTCCTATTGGGACCATGCCGTGATCTCCCGCGACCCCGCTGTCATTTTAGACGGCGTGCTGGGCGCGATCCCCTACATCGCGATCGCAGCGCTCTGCTGGAAGATCTCGATCGTCGGCGCGGTTTTGGGCTTACTCCTGGGCCAATTACACGTGTGGTGGCGCCACACGGTCGACCTTGGCTGGAAAACGCCTGCTTGGTTCGCAGCGATCGCTCGGCCCTTGCAGATCGTGCTCCCCGAGGACCATGACGGCCATCACCGAAATCCAGAAATCGAGTTCGGCGATATCTTCCGTTTCTACGATGCGCCGGCACGCTATGCGATCAAGACCCTTCGCGCGATTACGCCACGGAAACGTGTGCCCGTGCGAACGATCAAGCGCAAATCCCAGATCCGGACGGTTCCGGGTCGCGGGTAACCCCGTGGAGCCCGGATGACAAAACGCGTCCTCTTCCTCATCTCCGATACCGGTGGCGGTCATCGCAGCGGCGCTCAAGCCGTCGGTGCCGCGCTCGATGAAATCGAAGGAGAGACTCGTTTTGAGTGGCGGATCGACGATATCGCTACCCACTGCACCTTTCCGCTCTCCCAACTCGGGCCGGCGTACAGCGCGGCCCTTCGCTTTGCCCCGCCGATCTACGGTGCGCTCTTCCACGCCACCAACGGCCGCCGGCGCTTCAAATCGATCGTGCGCTTCTGCGAGCCGCTCTATCGCGAACGCCTGCGCGATTCGTTCTTGCTCTTCAAGCCCGATGTGATCGTCTCGGTCCATCCGCTGCTCAACCACGCGGCGCTGCGCGCCCGGGCAGACGCCGGGATCAACGTTCCGATCGTTACCGTTATCACCGACCTTGGCCGGGTCCACGAAGCGTGGCTGATGCCCGAGGCCGATGCCGTTGTCGTTCCCGCGCCCGAAGTCTACCAGCGCGCCCTCGAACGCGGCGTCTCGCCCGATCGTTTGCGTTTGCTCGGCCATCCGGTCCACCCGAAATTCGAAGACGTCTCGCAATCGAAAGCCGAACTGCGCAAGTCGCTCGGGCTTCCGCCGGATAAAACGATCGCGCTGCTCATGGCGGGCGGCGAAGGCGGCGGAAAACTGCTTCCGACGACGCTCGCGCTGGCGAAATCGAAATTGCCGTTCCATCTGGTCGTCGTAACCGGCCGGAATGCCGCCCTCAAGGCGAAGCTCGAAGAGATCGCGCCGAAGTTCGAGATTCCAATGACGATCCTTGGCTTCCGTAACGACGTCCCCTCGCTCATGCGCGCAGCCGACTTACTCGTGACCAAAGCCGGCCCCGGCACGCTTGCCGAGGCCAGCATCACCGAAGTCCCGGTCGTCGTCTACGACTTCGTGCCGGGTCAAGAACGCGGCAACCTCGATTACGTTCGCACGAACGGCATCGGCGTCGTCGCACTCACCAGTTCCGATGTCGTGCAGTCCGTCTCACGCATCGTGCACAATCAAGAGCGGCTCGCGGCGATGCGTCTACGCCAAGGCAATATCGCTCCGCGCGGCAGCTCGCGCCGCATCGCCGAACTCATCGCCGAGATCGCAACGAGCGGTCACGTGCCGAAAGCCGAACACCGCATCCCCGCTGCCGTTTCCTAAAAGGACCTATGAGCGTCATCGAGATCCCCGCGTCGCTTGAAGCGGCGGTTATTGCGCTACGCCGCGACTTCCACCGTCATCCCGAGATGGGATTCGAAGAAGTCCGCACCGCCGGGGTCGTTGCAAAACGTTTGCGCGAACTGGGTTTCGATGTTCACGAAAAGATCGCCACGACCGGCGTGATCGGCGTGATGAAAGGCAACAAACCCGGCCGCACGATCATGCTGCGCGCCGATATGGATGCGCTGCCGATCGAAGAAGAAAATACGATCGACCACGTCTCGACCAACGTGGGAACGATGCACGCGTGCGGACACGACGGGCACGTCGCGATGTTGCTCGGTGCAGCCGAATTAATTTCGCAAGGTCGCGATCGTCTCGCGGGCACCGTGTGCCTGGTGTTTCAGCCCGCCGAGGAAGGTCGAGGCGGTGGGAAAGCGATGGTCGAGGAAGGCGTGCTCGAACGTTTCGGTATCGAGCGCGCGTACGGTCTGCACCTCGCATCCGCGCATCCCTCAGGCCAACTCGGCTTTCGCGAAGGCGCCTTCTACGCATCGAGCGATTCGATCGAGATTACGATCGAAGGCAAAGGCGGCCATGGCGCGGCGCCGCATCTTTCGATCGATCCCATTTATGTCGCCGGCGAATTCATCGTTGCCGTACAGCAAATCGTCAGTCGCATGATCGATCCGATCGAGCCGGCGGTCGTGACGATCGGTTCGATCCACGGCGGGACGACACATAACGTCATTCCGAGTCGCGTCAAGCTCCTCGGCACGGTACGCGCCTTCAATCCGGACGTCCGCGCGAAGATGGCCGAACGGATCGAACAAGTGCTCAAAGGCATTTGCGATACCGCCGGGGCCTCGTACGATTTCAACTATCTCTGGCGCTATCCGGTGACCTCAAACGACGCCGATCAGACGCGCTATGTGCGCGCGCTGGCCGAGAAGACGATCGGCGCAGAGCGCGTCGCCGAAGTACCCAAACTCATGGGCGCTGAGGACTTCTCGTTCTTTGCTGAAAAAGTGCCCGCGTGTTTCTACACACTCGGCGCGCAATCCGACGAACGCACCTCGTGGCCGCACCACCACGCACGTTTCGACATCGATGAAGCAGCGCTCAAAACGGGCGTGCAGATGATGGCGACGATTGCCTTCGACGCGCCGACCAACGCCCCGTAAGCCTTAGTCTTTCGTCGAGAGTTTTCCGCGCATTGCCATGACGGCAGCGCCGACGGCGCCCGCGTCGTTGCCGAGTGTAGCCGTGACGATGCGGGTCGTTCCGCGCGGCGCCATCGTCGTTTTTTCATCCACGATCGGACGCACGGCATCGAGCATGAATTCACCGGCGCTTGCGACGCCGCCGCCGAGTGCGATCAACTCGGGGTTCACAAATGCAACGATATTGGCAATACCAAGTGCGAGATCGGCGGTGTAATTTTTCCACGCCGCAAGCCCGTGACCGTCACCAGCCTGGGCGGCTTTGCGAATCGATTTCGAACCGAGTTTGTCCCGTGCGACGTCGAGCAACGCGCTTTTCGGGAACGATGAGGCAACGGCAAATGCGTGGCGGATGAGGCCCTGACCCGAGGCCTGCGCCTCAAAACAGCCGATCTTCCCGCAACCGCAGATGAAGCCGTCGGTCGGACGAATTTGATGGTGGCCAACCTCGCCTGCAGCCATCTGATCGCCTTGCAAGAGTTCGCCATCGGCGATGATGCCGCCGCCGATTCCGGTGCCCAGTGTCAGCAGCACGAAATTCTTCGAGCCCTTCCCTGCGCCGTAGGTGTATTCGCCAAGCGTTGCGCAGCGCGCGTCGTTCGCGATAAATACGGGCTGGGAAAACATCGCGCGCAATTTCTCGCCGAGCGGCACGTCGCGCCAGCCGAAATTCGGCGAGTAGCGGATCGTGCCGGTCTTGGGATCGATGTTGCCCGGCGAGCCGATACCGATGCCCACGAGATTCTTTTCTTTCGATGAATCGATCGCGCCGCCGATCGTCGTCTTGAGCGCGGCAAGCACCGCCTCGGGTGCGTGATCGTCGATGTCGTGTTCGTGTTTTGAAGAGAGCTCGCCGTTTTCATCAACGACGGCTGCCATCACGTGCGAACCGCCCAGATCGACGCCGATTGCTTTGCGCACTAGTTCGGCACGTCGATGACGTTCGATGCGCTGTTGAAGTCGCTAAAGAGCACGAAGGCCATGGCGCTATGGCAACGCACGAGCAAATACGAAGTCTTGTCGTAGTTGCAGACCGATACGCCCGTCTTTGCGGAGCCCACGCTCGAAGTGTAAGCGCCGACTTTCTTTCCATTGAAATCTTCGTCGGGCAGCGTCTTGACGACGATTTGGTCGATGTATTTCGTAGCATCGGTTTGCTTGAACATCGAAAAACCGCTGGGTATCCTCCGCCACTCGCCGCGGTTCATTTGGTTCCACGTTTGACCGTTTAGGACGACATTCTTCGAGGACACTCCGCTTATCTCGAGCACCACTTCCATTTTGTCGGGCAAGACCATCGTCGTCGTGATCATACCGCCGTGCAGACTCGCCGCAGCATCGCTCCCGGCCGGGGGCTGCATGGTGAATTTGAACGATTTCACACCTTGCCACGCCGAGGCGAGTTTCGCGTTGAGCGCGTCCGATTCGGGATCGGCACCCGCGGGAAGCCTCGAAAGCGTAAACACGGCAGCGAGTGCACAGAGGGCAAAACAACGCTTCATGGTCGTGGGCCTTCCTACGGAGCGTACTTGGAATAACGAATGGTAACCGAGGGTCCAAAGCAGTCGACGACACGATAGGACGCGCGGTCGTAGAGACATTGGACGCGCACGGGCTCGAGGACTTCCGGCGAGCGGAACGTGGAGGCGAAAGCGCCGAATGTCGTGCCGTCCTGCACGCGGTCCGGCAACTTGGTTACGACGTGCCAGTCGCGAAACCCGCGATTGAATTCCAAGACGGGCGGACTATTCGGGTCGGTATGCGTCTGATTCTCCGCAACGGGTCGGTCGATCTCGAGGGCCGTTTTGGAGTACGTCGCGGTGAGGGTGCCTCGCGGCGAGACGGCGACCACGCGGAACGCGGAGAGGTCGCGCATCGCTCGACGTATTTTATGCTGCAGCGATCGGGCTTCGATCGTGGCGCCATTTTTTTGCGCAACCGTAGAAGCGTGCGACTCAGCTCGCGCGGGCGGTGTCGTGCAGAGCACGGCGCCGAGGGTCACGAGCGCAAACATGCGTCCAGACAAGCGATTACCTCTTCGCAAGGCGTTTCGGGTCGCGCAAGTGGCGCCCCTCGCGATGGGTCTGCACGCCCTCCGCACCGAAGGTTGGCTCCATGCAAGAGACTATCGATCTCATCGTTCACCGCGAACTTCGCAACCTCAAGAAATTCACGCGCGATACGGGGCAACCGACGCGGATCGACGAGCTCGATCTGACGCCGATGCAACACGTGCAAGAGATCGAGATTACCGAAGAACACGTCACGATCAAATACAATGAAGAGATCAAGCGCAGCTACAACGCAAACGAGATCACGCATCGCGAATGGGTCTACAAATATAACGACGACCCCGAGATGGTTGCCGCGATTGCCAAAGTGATCGAAGTCTCGCGCAAACATCTCTACGATTTGCCTGAAAACGTTGCTTGTCCGTCGGGCTGCGCGGAATGCTGCGGCGGCTACGAGCCCTTCGTCAATCACGGCGACGTGAAGAGGATCGCCGATCATTTCGGCTGGACGGTGCCAGAGGTCTTGACGACCTACGTGAACGAGCGTCCCTCGGCGGACGGCTTCGTTGCGGGCTGGCTCAAAAAAGTCGATGAAGATAGCGCCAGCAAGTGCGTGTTCCTCAAAGGCAGTAAGTCGGGCAAATTCTACTGCGGAATCTACGATGCGCGTCCCGATGACTGCCGCGCGTTCACGCCGATCGGCTGCCAAGACGTTGATGAGTCGCTCTCGTTTGGCGCCTATCCAACGGGTCCGGCCTTCCAACCAAAGCACCCGAAGCGGTAAATGACGTACGACGTCGCGATCGTCGGGGGCGGTCATAACGGTCTTGTAACCGCAGCGTACTGCGCGCGAGCCGGCTTACGCACCGTCGTACTCGAGCGTCGCTCGGTGCTCGGCGGCGCGGCGGTGAGCGAAGCGATATGGCCGGGTTACACCGTCTCGCTTGCATCGTACGTCTGCAGCCTGCTCGATCCGCAGATCGTAGTGGACCTGGATCTTGTGGCGCACGGCTATTCGGCGTATCGCAAAGACCCCGCGTCCTTTACGCCGCTACCGGATGGACGTTCGCTCTTGCTTGGTCGCGATGATGAAGAGAACGCCCGTGAAGTCGGTCGTTTTGACGGACGCGACGTCGCGGGACTCGCGGCATTTGAAGCGGAGGCGGTGCGCCTGGGCGCACTTTTATTCGCGTCGTTCGCCGATCGCGAACCGTCGTTTGCGCGTTTTGACGACGCGACGCGCGCGACGCTCGAAGGCTCGGCGGCAGATTTGGTCGAGCGTTACGTGCACACGCCGGTCCTAGCCGCGACGCTCGCAACCGACGGACTCATCGGAACGGCGGCAGGCCCGCGCGAACGCGGGACCGCCTACGTGCTCGCCCATCACTACGCCGGCCGCGCACTCGGTGCGCAGGGCGCATGGGGCTTCGTGCGCAGCGGAATGGGCGCGATCTCGCAAGCAGTCGCCGCGGCCGCGCGTGCCGCCGGCGCTGAACTTTTGACCGGTGCCGTCGTCGAGCGTATCGGCATGCGCGACGGGCGCGCCGCGACGATCGAACTGCGCGACGGACGCACGATCGAAGCGCGGTCGATCGCCAGCAACGCCGATCCGAAAACCACGTTTCTTCGGTTGCTCGATGCAAGCGACGTGCCGACGGTAACGCGCGAGCGCGTTCAAGCGTGGCATTCGATGGGCGTCTCATGCAAACTGAATCTTGCCCTCGGCGAGCTCCCCAATTTCACCGCGCGTCCGGGGACGAACGTGCAATCGCACCATCGCGCGACGATTCACGTCGCGCCAACGGTCGATTATCTTCAAGCCGCCTACGATGACTGTGCGGCGCACGGCATCTCGCGCGAACCGATGCTCGAGTGTTTCATGCAGACGCCGACCGATTCGAGCCTCGCACCGCCGGGCAAGCACATTCTCTCAATCTTCGCGCAGTACTATCCGTACGACCGCACGGATCGTCCGTGGCAAGAAAGCGATCGCGCCGAGATCGCCGATCAGATTATCACCTTACTCGCACGCTATGCGCCCAATCTGCCCGGCGCAATCGAACACCGCAATATGATGGCGCCGCCGGATCTCGAATCGATCCTAGGCCTCGCCGGCGGACACATCTTCCACGGTGAGCTGCTGCCCGACCAAATCTACGAAAAGCGGTTTGGCGTGCGTACCGAGATCGACGGCTTGTACTTGTGCGGCTCGGGGACGCATCCGGGCGGTTGTGTGAGCGGATTCCCGGGCAGGCGTGCGGCGGAAGCGATGATCGCCGATCTGGCGTCGTCTATGAAAATGGTTTCCGTCTAAGACCAAGAACCCGCCGGAAATCTTAAGGGAGGTTTAACACCACATGAAGCGTCTTCTTCTGTCGCTCGGTCTTGCTGTTGCCGTAACCGCAACCGCCGCCAGCGCCGCAATGCATCCGGACCAATTCCGGCTCTCGGCCCAAAACGGGTCGGGTGAAACCGGGACCGCCACGCTGCTCCAGAGCACGGGCAACCCGGACGAGATTATCGTCCACGTTACCACGCGCGGCGGCGGCTCCGATCCGCAGCCAATTCACATCCATAAAGGCACCTGTGAAAAGCTCGATCCGAAGCCCGCGTTTCCGCTGACGGCCGTGATCGACGGTAGCTCGCAAACGAAGGTCAAAGGCATCACGCTCGCCCAGCTCGAGGCGGGCACCTACGCAATCAACATCCACAAATCGACCAAAGATGTCGCAACGTATGTTGCTTGCGGAAATCTCAAACTGGCCGCGAAGTAACGCGCGACCGCAAAAACCCAATCGAACGGGCGTCGCGAAAGCGGCGTCCGTTTTCTTGTTAGGAGAGCACCGTGGACCACGTCTCGCGTTTTGGCGAACCCGATGAAGCGACGCTACCCGATGATATTCGAGAAATATACGAAACGAGCCGCACCAAGCTCGGCTTCGTCCCGAATGTTTTCCGAGCGTACGCAAAGCGTCCCGAGCACTTCCGCGCGTTTATGCATTATCACGACGTCCTGATGAAAGGCGAGAGCAATCTCACACGCGCCGAACGCGAAGCGATCGTGGTTGCCGTGTCGGCAGAAAACGAGTGTCAGTACTGCGTGACCTCACACAGCGCCGCGTTACGAATACTCGGTAAAGATCCGATCCTCGCCGATCAAATCGCGATCAACTGGCAAACCGCGAATACGTCTCCTCGCCTGGACGCAATATTAACGTTCGCCTCGCGTGTGAACGAACGCGGCTTTGCCGCAAGCGATGAGGAGATCGAAGATCTTCGCAACTTCGGATTCAGCGACGATGACATTTGGGACATCGCATCAATCGCTGCGTTCTTCGGTTTCTCGAACCGAATGGCCGGCGCGCTCGACATGCGGCCTAACGCCGAATTCTACGCCATGGGCCGTATCGGACCCCAAGCAAAATGAGGTTTGGCTTCGCTATCTTCTCGGAGGGTAGAAGCGGAACTTCGCTCATCGCGATGCGTATCGAAGGACGACCGTGGTGAAACGCTCCGAGATCGACGCTTTGGCTGCCGGTGCAGTCGGCGTCGCGGGTTTTATCCGCGGCGCCTAAGCAGCTCGGCGTTACGAAGTGGGCTTCGCTTTGTCGCAATCAAGATGGACGCGAAAACTCGGGTCGGCCAGCGGATAGTGAAACGGCAGAATGTTCGGATTGATAGCTTTCGGGTCGATTTCAATCAGCAATTTTTTCGGCACGATTCCCGGCGTGTCGAGAACCGTTTTTGCCGGATAGAATTTCAGCGAACCGTTCGCTGCGGCACCCGGCGGCACCGTCGCTTTGATGAACGCATTGTAGTCAGCGGTGTTCGAGCCGACCGTCTCGACCGGTACGCTACTGTCGTCCGACATCACGAGGTTAATATTGCGACCGTACTCACCGCCGACGCCGGTATAGCTGACGATTTCCTGTTTGGCTGTGCCGTTGCGCAATTGGACGCGCACCGCATATCCCGCGTCCCCGCCGCCGTACGTGCCGCGTTCGAAGCCGAGAACCTTAAGCCGCCACACGCCGTCGAAAAGGAACTGGTTCATGCAGCCCTCGACGCTGGTGCGCTGCATCGCGCCGCCTTGAGCGGGTTTCGGTGTCGGTTTCGCGGTCGTGGCGAGCGGCAGCAACGTCGCAGTGGCGAGCGTGAGAGCGGCGGCAAAGACGAATTGGTGCTTCATGCCCGAAAGCGTAGCATCTGCTTGTCCGGGAAGCAACTGGTACGAACGCGACGACGATCCAGCGCGATCCGTAACCAGAACGTAATCGACATTCTCAGTTGGTAAGAATCGCTGCGAACAGCGCGGGATCAACATTTCCACCGCTGATCGTTACGCCGACACGTTTGCCGCGGACGGAGACTTTCTCGAATAGCACGGCCGCAAGGCCCGCCGCTCCGCTTGGTTCGATGACGAGTTTGAGTCTTTCAAAAGCGAAGCGCATCGTTTCGCGCAGTTCGTCGTCGCTTACCGTGACCACGCCCGCGCACAACTTCTGAACGATTGGAAACGTCAGCACACCGGGCGCCGTCGTTTGCATGCCGTCCGCGATCGTTACGGGCACGGCGATTTCAATCCGTTTGTTCGCTGCAAGTGATTGCACCCAGTCGTCGCCCGTTTCGGGCTCGACACCCCATACCGCAATGCCGGGGGACATCGCGGTGGCTGCCGTCGCGCAGCCGCTGAGCAAACCGCCGCCGCCCGTGCAGACGAAGAGCATGTCCAGTGGACCCGTTTCTTCGATGAGCTCGAGAGCGGTCGTGCCTTGGCCCGCGATGATGCCTGCGTCGTCGAACGGGGAGATGAAGGCGGCGCCGGTGTCCGACGAGATGCCTTTAGCGATCGCTCCGCGGTCGTCGTTCATGCGATCGTACTCGACGACCGTTGCTCCGTATCCACGCGTCGCATCGAGTTTTGCCTTCGGCGCATCCGTCGGCATCACGATCGTTGCCGGCATCCCGAGAATCTTCGCGGCGAGCGCCACGCCTTGCGCGTGATTGCCGCTCGAAAATGCAACGACGCCTTTGTGCCGGTCGGGCTCGGGGATTTGCGCGAGCCGGTTGTACGCTCCGCGAAACTTGAAGGCGCCCATGCGCTGCAAGTTTTCCGCTTTGAGGAAAATGGAAGCGCCGGTGCGCGCATCGAGAGTTCGCGAAGTGATCACCGGAGTCCGGTGCGCGACACCGCGTAATCGCTCCGCAGCGTCTTTGATATCTTGGAACGAGACGGCGAGCTGATCGACGGCGTTCATCCGACTACTTTTTCACGACTTGTTCGTAGTTAAAGCCTTCGGCTTTGCCATCGAGATCGTATTTGAATCGCTCGCGTGCCGACCCGTGCTCGAACGTCAAGGCAAATGTGTGAACGCGCTCGGCCGATCCGGCGGGCGTATCCTCCTTGACCGATTTAACTTTGCCAAGCGGCGAAAGTGCATCGGAGGCAGCGCCCACACGCTGACGTGTCATCTGTTCGCGCGCCGTTGCATCGAAGTCTTTGGTGAGTGCGGCCATGTCGTTCTTCTGGATCGCGGTCGTGACTTCTTCGGCAGTCTTCTCGAACTTGTTCTCATGCGGTCCAAACGTCTTGAAGAGCACGTAAATTAAGAGCACGGCGACGACCGCGATGAGGATCGTGCGCTGGTTGGATTTGGCCGGGACTTGGGTCGGGCGCTGCATCACGGCGAGATAGCCTCCGTCATAAGTTCTTTTGTACCAAAGGGCTCGAAGCGTAAGGTCGGATTCCATTCCTCCGCGAGGCGCACGCTCCACTCGCTTTCGAAGAGCGCGAGGGGTTTACTCTCCCAGTCCTCGACGAGTTTCGCATTCGAAGGCATTTGCGCCGAGCCGACTTTTTCGAGATCGCCGCGAACGTGGCGTGCGAGGCCGAAATTCAACCGCGTGAATTGGGTTTTCACGTTGTACTCCGCCTCGAGACGATATTGGACGACTTCGAATTGCAGTTCTCCAACCGCAGCGAAAATCGGTTCGCTGCGCTGGGTGTCGTTGTAGGGATACATCACTTGGATCGCGCCCTCTTCACGGAGCTGCGCGATGCCTTTCTGAAACGACTTATACTGCGCGGTGTCGAGCGCGCGCACGAGCGAAAAGTGTTCGGGTTCGAAGGCTGGGATCGGATCGAACGAAAGTGCCTCACCCTCGACAAGCGTGTCGCCGATTGCAAAGCTGCCCGGATTGGCAAGACCGACCACGTCGCCCGCAAAGGCGAGGTCGACCGATTCGCGATCGCTTGCGAAGAGTTTCATCGCGCGCGTGAGGCGCACGTCTTTTCCGGTGCGCATATTGCGCACCGTCATATCGCGTTCGAACTTGCCCGAGCACACGCGCACGAACGCGATGCGGTCGCGATGGCGCGGATCCATGTTCGCTTGAATCTTGAACACGAAACCCGAGAAGTGATCGGTGTTCGGGTCGACCGGCGTGCGATCGAGATCGGGAACGGCGTGAATGGTGCCTGTGCCGTGATGCGCGAGGCGCGCCGTTGGCGTCGGCGCCATCTTCACGAACCCGTCAAGAAAGAGCTGGACGCCAAAATTCGTGACCGCAGAACCAAAGAACACGGGCGTTGCATCTCCGCGCAGCATCGCATCGCGATCGAACGCCGAGCCGGCGCCTTCGAGCAAATCGATCTGATCGATGAACGTGCTGTAGGTGCCCTCATCGGTGAGCGCTGCGATGCGCGGGTCGCGCACGTCGGTTACCGAGACGGGTGCCATCTTTGCTCCGTGCTGCGTGCGTTCGAAGAGATGGACTTCGTGCGAAATACGATCGTACACGCCGCGAAATTCGGGGCCCGAGCCGATCGGCCAGTTGATCGGAAACGCGCCGATCCCGAGGACGTTCTCGAGTTCGTCGAGCAGTGCGAGCGGGTCTTGGCTCGGTCGATCGAGTTTGTTGATGAAGGTAAAGAGCGGAATGCGCCGCGCACGACAGATCGCAAACAACTTGCGCGTCTGCGGTTCTACGCCTTTAGCCGCGTCGATGAGCATGACGGCGCTATCGGCCGCGAGCAGCGTGCGATACGTGTCCTCACCGAAGTCTTGGTGACCCGGAGTGTCCAGGAGATTGAGCGTCATCCCGTGATACGGAAATTGCAAGACCGTCGATGTGATCGAAATTCCGCGCTCTTTTTCCAGCTCCATCCAATCGGACGTGGCAGCGCGCGCACGTTTGCGGGCGGCAACTTGCCCCGCCGTGTTAATGGCTCCGCCGTAGAGCAAGAGCTTTTCGGTCAACGTCGTCTTGCCCGCGTCGGGATGCGAGATGATCGCAAACGTCCGACGCTTCGCGACTTCCTCGCGTAAATCCATGACGGCACAGCGTTCGACAAGGACCGGGGCGACCTTTGCCACGCTCTTGCTGATCGTGGTTTCGGCCTTTTGGGGCCTCAACGCAACGGCATCGAAGTTTCTCTATAACCCGGCCGGCCTCGGCATGGACGGGATCGGCCTCTTCGTCGCGCGCTCGGCGTGGACGCTGCCCCTCTTTTTGATTCTCGCTCTGCTCAACCGGCCGAAGACCGCACTCAGCGCGAACGATTGGTGGCGGCTCGCCGCACTCGGCGTCATGTTCGGCCCGTTGCAAACCGGCGTCTTCGCACTCGGGACCCAGCACACGAGTGCGGCACACGTCGTGATGCTCTTTAGTTTAAGCCCGCCGGTGACGGCCGTCCTCGGCGCGTACCTCTTGCGCGAATCGGTCACGCCCATCCGCATCGTCGCGCTCGGAATTGGAATCGCCGGCGCGCTGCTCTTGATGCTCACGCGCTCCGCGAGCGGCTCGAACATCGCGGGCGATGCACTCATCCTCATCATGGTCGTCTCGTTCAGCTTTACCGCAGTCCTGATGCGCGGTTTTGCGGCGAAATACTCGCCAATCTTCATCACGGGCGTCTACGGTACGTTTGGAACGATATTGCTCGTGGCGATCGGCGCGTTTCTTGGACGACTCGGCGCAATCGCGCAGCCGCTCGTTGCCGATCCGCCGACCATCTTCTGGTTCTTCGGCATCATGGTCGTCGGGCTTTCGCTCGTCGCCCAGATCGCGCAGACGTTCGCACTGCGGATCGTGAGTGCATCGACCTTTAGCATCGCAAGCTCGTATGGATCGTTGCTCGTTGGCGTAGCGAGTTCGCTTACGATCCTGCACGAACGAATCGGACCGACGGGGATCGTCGCGGGCGCGCTCCTTGCATGCGCGCTCGGGCTCGCCGTTTTCGCCCCGAGTGCGCGTTCGCAAGCGCGGGGCGCCGCCTCATCGACTTAGTAGTCGCCAATCTCCATGTCGATCGGGGCGAAAGCCGCCGTTCGATCGACGCTCTCGGCGATCGCCACAAGTGAAAACGCCTCCGCCGCTGCCGTTGCAATCGCTCGGAGCCGCTGGTCGGTCGGGTGTGCAATCCCGCCGCGTAGATCCGATTCGGCAAGGCGTCCGCGCGCCATCACGAGCGTAACGCCGAGCCGCAAGAGTTCGGCGGTCGCGGGATCGGCCGACTGCGCTCGTCTGCGGCGTTCGATCTCGCCGCGGTCGATGCCAAGGGCGGCCAGGCTCTCGCGCGCGCGGCTCGTGGCTCGTGCGCTGCGCAACCACTGTGCGACTGCAAGATGGATCGAGCGTCGGTCGCTCTCGGTCAAGACATCCGGCAGAGCCGGGGTTGTAACTGTCATAATGGTTACATCTTACTCCGGCTGGCATTCTTGTCAAGGCCCGATCTTGACTGAAACCGTCGTAGTGGTTACAGTGAAGCGAACGATGGCGCACAACGACTTTCCCCTGCACCACGGATCCATCGCATTAAGCTTCGTTGGAACGATCGGCGACCGCGGATCGGAGCCTCTCGAGCGCATCGCATCACCCCGTGCGTTTGCGGAGTGGCTGCGCGCTGCGGGCCTCGTCGATCATCTCGCATCACCCTCGGCAAAATCGCACACAGACGCGCTGGCATTGCGCGAATCGATCGGTCGCACCGCGCGGGCATTGGTCGCGAACCGTCGGCCGCCAAGAATCGACATCGCGACGATCAACGACGCCGCGCGCAAATGGGCGAGTCGACCGCTGCTCGATCCAAAATCGCTCAGGATCGTCGAGCGTCAGGCCGATCCGATCAAAGCCGCGCTCGGACGGATCGCCGCCGATGCGATCGACCTGTTCGGCAACGCGGAACGGCGCGCGTTGCTTCGCTCGTGCGCGCTTGAGGCATGCGGTAGCGTCTTTTTAACGCCCGCGGGTCGCCGCGAACGACGCTGGTGCTCGATGGAACGCTGTGGCAATCGCGCAAAAGTCGCGGCGTTCCGCGCTAGAGCCGCATCAAACCCGTAGAGATCCGGTACAGGCGCGCTTCGACGACCCGACCCTCGTCGACATCGACGAGCAAACCGCTTGCAATGGTATAGAGGCGCGCGTTCGGCGTCACCCGCAGGCGATCGTCGCCGCGGATCACGACGAGGTCCGTGGCCCGCACGGAGATCGTACATGCTCCGATGGTAAGGTGCGAACCCGGCATCACGCGCACGCGTGTTGTGGAGAGTTGCGAATCGACGAGAGCGCGCGGTCCGCGGATGAGTTTCTCTTGGATCACGCAATCCGGCACCGTTGAAAGTACGGCCGGACCTTGCATGCGAAACCCGCTCGCAGTGCTGCGGCGCGAGCCTCGTTCCGAACGAGCGTCCGCACGCGGCGTCACCCGAACTTGAACGCTCGCAAGCTTCGTCTGACCCATGAGGAAGTGGTGCGCGGTGAGCGCGCCTCCCACGAGCACGACGACCAGCGTTGCGATCGCGTACCAGCGCAGCACTAGGCCGCGTTTTCGCTCCCCAAGGCCGCCGCCGCCGGCGCGAGCTCCAAACGCGCGCGGCCGATTTTCGCATCCGCCATGCCATAATAGACATCGAAGATGCGCTCGCCGCGTACGTCGAGCGCGGTCGGAAAGACGACGTTGTTGACGACGCCGTGCGTTTCGTCGCGGCCCTCCGGCACGAGTACGGGCGCTGGGGAACGATAGAGCACGACGTGCGGTTTCTCGTAGTCATGGATCACGAAGCCCGCACTATATCGCATCCGAAAGTGGCCATCGTTTTCGATCGCGTCGACGCCGTGGAAGAGCGAGAACCAGCCCTCGGCGATGCGCACGGGCGGGGTCCCGCCGCCGTTCTTGATCCGTCCCCACTCGCTATCGGGCGTGAGAACGAGCGTGCTTTCTTTGACGTGCACGATGCTCTTGATATCGGCGAGCACCGGTTCGAGCGGCACGTACGCGATACGCGTGCTCTCGCGATCCTCGGGTTTCATCGCAAAGATGATCGGGATCGCGGCCTGTCCGTCGACTGCGGAGATGTGCAGCATCGGGCGATGATAGAACGCGATCGAAAGAACGCCGCTTGGCGAACGGACGGGCTCCGGAAAGAACGCCGCATCTTTATCATCGCCGCTGGGCAAACCCGGACCCGAGAAGTCGGCAAGGCCAATTCGCTCCCAGACATAGCCATCGAGTGACTGCGCGAATGCGATACGCGGCCCGCTCGGTCCAAACGCCGTGTAGGCCATCAGATAGCGTCCGAGCGCGGCGATAAAGGTCACGCGTGGATCTTCGCAGCCCATGCCGCCGGGTACGCTACGCATCTCGTACGGCGCGCCCGGCTCGAGTGCGTAGCCGTCGCGTTCGAAGGTGATGGCATCGCCTTTGAGTTCGACTCCGCGTGCAATGCCGATGCGCGATACGTTGCCCGCAGCAACCAAACGCGGATAAAGAACGAACTTGCCGTCTTTCGCACGCACGCCCGCCGGATTGAGCACGCCTTCGATGTCGTCGACGCCGCCGCTGGGTTCGAACACGACTCCAAGACGCGTAATGCTCGCATCGAAACGAGTGAGGGTCGAGTTCATGTCCAGAGCTATTCCCATTCAGCGCGGCGCGCGAGCGAGCAAACCAGTTCGTGAGGCAGCAGATCCGCTTGCGCGGCAAGCGCATCCAGGTCGCTTGACCGATCGACCAAGGCGACGTGCGGGCCGTCGCTGCGCGTGTACGTCGTCGTGAACTGCATACCTACCGAAAGTATATCGGACGACCCCTCCAGGAGCTTAGGGAACCCGTCGCCATACCCGAAACGAACGACCGACACCCCTCGGTCGGATGGGATCGCCGTCTCCCCATAACCCGCCCAGGCAAGCTCGCCCGCCGCATGTCGTCGCACGACCGGTGCGGTGAGGCGAATGGCACAAGCAAGAGCCAGCGGGACGCCCAGTCGCACGCCAAAGAGTCCGGCGCCGATCCGCACGCGATCGGCGGGTCGGCGCAAGTGCGCCGATCCCGTACTCGCATAATCATCGGAGACGATATCGACGCCGCTCTCTTTAAAAAGCGCCATCGTGTCGCCGAGTGTCCGCAAGATCGCGTTCTGACGGTCGAGCGAGGTGATGTGCGTCCACACTTCAATCGAGACCCGCGATCGCGCAGCGAGTTCCGCAAACGCGCGAATTTCTTTGGGACGGATCGAGGTCCAACTCGTCGAATCGACGACGCCGACGCGAATGCGCGCGACGGCGTTCTTTTTGCGCGCCCACGTATCGACTCGTTCGAGCGACGCTCGGTCGCTGATGTTGACGATCGCGCCGCGGTCGAGCAGATCGTCGAGTCGATCGATCGGTACGTCGTTGATCAGCCGGACCGGCTTTTGCGTATCCTTCCGCAAAACGTCGAATTCATCGGCGTTTCCAACGAAATAGCTTTCCACCAAATCATCGACCGCGCGCGCGATGCGTCCGGCGCCCCAGCCATAACCGTCGTTTTTTACGACGGCGGCTACGCTTGTGCGCGTGAACCGCGCCCAAGCCCGAACGTTCGCGCGCAGCGTCTCGCGATCGAGCGTTACCGTCGGTTGCATCATCGAAGCGTCGTGGAAACGATCAAATCGCCCGACGGCGTGACGACGTCGAGAACCGAGCCCGCGCGGTAGGCGGAATTGGGTACGCGCCAGCACGTATAGGTGCGATATTCTTTCGAGGCTGCGCCGCCTTCAAGTGATTGTCGTTCGAAAGCGACGACGCGCACGCGCTGGATGTTGGCGCGGATCGATTCGGTGAATTGCGTGTAGCCCGCTTCCTTATGCGGCCCCATGAATAAAATCACCGCGAATTCTTTTGAGAAATTAAACGGTGCCTTGATCCCGAACGCGTCGAGCGTGCGCTGGTTGCGGATGACTTCGATGGCATTCCCGCCCGGGCTATAGGCGATTCCCGAAGCGGCGGTGTTGACGCGGACTTCGCGGCAGCCAACGAGCGCGAGCGTGAGGAAGAGAAGAAAGACGGCGCGCATTGCCGCCGCTTTCGACGCCTTCTCCCGAGGATACCCTGGCCGTAGTGCGCGAACACCCGAGGTTACGCCGATGATCGAACTTTTGTTCCTCGTGCTCGCCCTTGCACCGACCCCCGAGCCGAGCACGCCGCCCGTCCCCAGCTCGCCTCTCAAAGAGATCGGCCGCGTTCGCGCGCTCCCGGCCTGCACGACGATCGTCGTCCACGCCAATAGCGCGATCGACTCGGCCCTGCGCAACGACAATGCGCTCGCGGTCTCAGTGAACCGCCTCAAACACGTCGATCTCGATGCGAACGCGCTCTCGCGAACGCGCGGCCTCAACGAACTCATGAGCATCTCGCGCGATATGCGCAAGCAAGCCGTCGAAGCCGAAGGCGAAGTCAAGCGCCTGCGCGAGATCGCGTCCGCATCGGAGGACGCTACGCGCAAAGAGGAGCTGAAGACCTTCGCCGATGCGCTCGGAGGCGCGGTTTTCCGCCAAAAACGAGCGGCCGACGATCTCGCGCGATTCGTCGTGATCACCGAAGGCCGCGTCGCCAAAGCCGAGGCGCATATGGACATGCAGACCGGCAAAGATCCGACCCAGGACGGACTCATCAAACCCGGCGCGTACGCGACGCAATCGCCCTACAGCCCCTCGCCGCTCTATCTCAACGAAACGGCGCGCGAAGCCGCCAAGGAGTTCGAGTCCCGTATTTTGCTGATCGGGGCCGATGAGGCCAAGGCCGCCGACCATTCTATCGGGGCAACCTCCGGCTGCTAATCGAGCCAGGCGGGCCGATCAGGCAGTTGGCGCTCGATGTGCACCGAAGTCATATCCTCTGTTTGCGCTCGCGCGTAGGGTAGAACGTGATGTTCCGGATTTTCGCCCTCGCCGCGGCACTCGCTGCGTACGGGGCTGCCGCGCTCGGCAGTTGGATTCGCATTAACCAGGCGGGCATGACCTGCCCGGACTGGCCGCTTTGCAATGGCGCGGTCGTCCCGGCGCTCGGCGGCGGCGTGTTGCTCGAATGGGGCCACCGCATGATCGTGGCCTTCGAGAGCGTCTTGATGATCGCGGCGCTCGTCGCGGCTTGGCAGCAACGCAAACGGATCGCCGGCATCGGGCGTACGGCCGCCTTCATCGTGAGCGCCTACTGCGTGCAAGTGATTTTGGGCGCGGCAACCGTGGCGCTCTCGAACAGCCCGTGGTCGGTCGTCTGGCACTGGGGCGCAGCGATGGCGTTCCTGGCCGGGCTCTCGGTTCTGGTGATCTTGGCCTTCGTGGAACCGGCGCGCAACGCGGCCCCCCGCGCGCAGAACGGGCTCTTTCCCTTGCTCGCGACGTGCGCTGCAGTCGCGTTTGTGACCATGTGTGCCGGGGCGTACGTGAGTTCGAGCGGCGCGGGCCTGGCCTGCCTCTCGCTTCCATATTGCAATGGGACGCTCTTCGGCCGCACGCCCGATCAGCTCGCGCAGATGATCCACCGCCTCTTCGCCGGCCTGTTCTTCGTTTTTGCGACGGTCGCTGTCTACCGCGTTGCGGTTGGCGCGCCGCTTCGGGTGCGTGCCGCGACCTTGGCGGGGTACACGCTCATTGTGGTACAGATCTTACTTGGTTTTGCCAATGTCGCGTATCTGCTGCCGCCGGCGCTGCGGGAGCTGCACGCCGCGAACGCCGGACTCACGTTTATCGCATTCGTGTGCGCGTTCGCGTTCGCGACGATCGAGGGGACCGTGGCGCTTGCTTCGGCCCGCCGCAGCTCTCCCTCGATGACAGCCGGCGCACGATGAGCAGCACGCTCTCGCGCGTCGACGGCCGTCTGCCGTTTCGTCCCGCGGGCCTGCTCGGTACGATCAACGACTATTACGAACTGACCAAACCGCGCATCATCTATTTGCTGCTCATCACCACGCTCGCAGCGATCGTGATGGCCGCTCGCGGCATCCCGCCGATTTTGCTCACGATCTACACGCTCGTGGGCGGGGCGCTCGCCGCAGCGTCGGCCGGTGCATTCAACTGTGTGATCGACCGCGATATCGACCGGCTCATGAAGCGCACGATGTCGCGCCCTGTTGCCGCGGGTCGAATCTCGCCACGCGATGCGCTGATCTTCGCGAGCATCACCGGCGTCGTCTCGTTTGCGATCTTGTACCTTCTTGCAAATCCGCTCGCCGCGTGGCTCTCGCTTGCGGGCAATGCCTACTACGTCTTCATCTACACGCTCTGGCTCAAACGCACGACGCCGCTCAACATCGTGATCGGCGGAGCCGCCGGTGCCGTGCCGCCGCTCGTCGGCTGGGCCGCAATCACGCACGCCGTCGGCGGCCCCGCGCTCGGTCTGTTTGCACTCGTGTTCCTCTGGACCCCGCCGCATTTCTGGGCACTCGCGCTCATGACGAACATCGACTACGACAAAGCAAACATCCCGATGCTGCCCAACGTTCGCGGCGTCGCGCACACGAAAAAAGAAATCCTCGTCTACTCGGTACTGCTCGTGGTGATGTCCCTTGCGCTCTACCCGCTGCACGTGATGGGTGCGTTTTACTTTGCCGCTGCGGCCGTGCTGGGCGGAATCTTCGTGCTTGATGCAATCAAAACGCTCAACGATTCGACCAAAGCCGGCGCGCGCTCGCTCTTCAAATTTTCGCTGCTGTACTTGGCCCTGATGTGCCTTGCGATGGTGGCGGACCGCATCATCACCGCAGCCTAGCCGTGGCCGCCCTCACCTCGGTCGCGGGCCATCGTCTCGACCGCACGACGATTCCGCTCTTGATCACGCTGGGTCTTGGCGTGTTCGCTGGCGCCCTCGATCTTGGCGTCCTCTCGCCGGCCCTCCCGGCGCTTGCGACGGCGTTCGGCGTCGGCGCGCGGTACATGCCGTGGGTCTTCACCCTCTATTTGCTCGCGACCGTCGTGAGCATACCGATCATGACGAAGCTCTCGGATACGTATGGGCGGCGTCCGATTTACATCGCGTGCGTGACGATCTTCGCGCTCGGCAGTTTGCTTGCGATCCTCGCACCTAACTTCGGTATTTTTCTTACCGCCCGCGGCATCCAGGCCTTCGGTGCGGGTGGAATCTTCCCAGTGGCGACTGCCGCAATTGCCGACCGCATTCCGCTCGAACGTCGCGGCGCCGCACTTGGTCTCGTCGCAGCGACGTGGGGGATCGCGGCGATCATCGGACCGGGTTTGGGCGGCGTCCTCACGCATCTGCTCTCGTGGCACTGGATATTTGCTGCGAACATCCCCCTTGCGATCGTCGTGATCGTCATGGCGCGTACGACCCTGCCGACGATCGCGAGCCGCGTACGCGGACCGCTCGACGTGGCGGGGATCGCCCTGTTATCGACGGGACTACTCAGCGCGATGATCGGCCTTACGCGACTCGATGCATCGAGCGCGCGCATCGGCGGAAACCTCACGACCTTCGTTGCAACCGTCGTCGCGATCGTCGCATTCGTCGCGCTCGCAATTGTCGAACGCCGCGCGCCACAGCCGGTCATTCCGCCGCATCTCTTCGCGCGTAAACAGCTCGTGGTCACCTATGCGCTCGAAATCCTCATCGGCATCCTCGAGGGGGCGCTCTTCTTCATCCCAGCGACGCTCGTCGCCGCGCAGCATCTTTCGTTTGCCGCGGCGGGCGGCATCGCCGCAATCGGCGCCGTGATGTTCGTCGCCGTGATCCCCGGAGCCGGTCGCGCGCTCGATGCCATCGGCTCGCGCGCCGTGCTCACCGTGGGTGCAATATTCACCGCCGCCGGTTTGCTGATCTTCGCGTTTGGCTTTTCCTCGCTGACACTTGCGATTGTGGCGATGGTGGTCGCCGGAATCGGCTTTGGGGCGTTACTCGGCGCGCCGACACGCTACATCATTACAACCGAAGCGGGTCCCGAGGGTCGTGCAAGCGCCGTCGGGCTGCTCTCCGTGTTTTTGATCATCGGTCAGATTCTCGGTGGCTCGCTTGCGGGCGGCATCGTCGGTAGTCACGCAAATCATGTCGACGGTTATCGTTACGCGTATGAAACGTTCACGGTCGTCGCGATCGTCGCAGCCGCGCTTACCTTCGCGCTCAAATCCAAGAACGCGGAGCGCGCCGCGCGATAATCGATTCCGCTTTGTCGAAGGCTTCGCGAAAATGGATTTCGGTCACACAACATAATCGTAGCCACACTTGTTCGCTTCGGCTAACGCATTCGTAATGTGCGCATGGCATGGTGGTCGTGCACCGCTGGCACTTAAACGCTGACACTTCGGACAGCCTTCGGCACCACACTCCGCTCGGCCGTCGCATTCGTCCTCGCGCGCCCCGTTTAACGTAAGAGCAAGAATCAGCTTGCCGTGGCGCGTCGGAAGCGCTAGGGTACGGCTATGCCAACGCACCTTCACCTCGATTGGACCGCGATCGAAAGCAGCCTTCACCGCGATGGGTATGCGCTCGTTGAGGACGTGCTCGACGTCGCCGCGTGCGCCGAACTCCGCGCGGGATATGAAACCGACGCCTTTCGTTCGCGCGTGATCATGGAGCGCCACAATTTCGGCCGGGGGGAGTATCAATACTACGCGTATCCATTGCCGCGATTGATCGCGCGGTTGCGCGCCGATATATACGCCGAGCTTGCACCGATCGCCAACCGTTGGACGGAAGCCCTCAAACGCCCCGAACGATTTCCGCTCGCGCAGCAAGAGATGCTCGCGCTGTGCGCCGAGCACGGACAGGAGCGGCCGACGGCGCTCATTCTCAAATATGGCGCCGGCGATTTCAACGCGCTCCATCAGGATCTCTACGGTGAGGTCGCGTTCCCGTTTCAACTGACGATCTTTCTTAGCGAACCCGAGGTCGATTATACCGGCGGCGAGTTCGTGCTCGTCGAGCAGCGTCCACGCGCGCAGAGTCGACCCGAGGTGTTGCGTCCCCGGCGCGGAGCCATGCTCGTTTTTCCCAATCGCTATCGTCCCGTTGCATCGCCTACCGGGATGTATCGGACGACGATCAAGCACGGCGTGAGCACGTTACGCAGCGGCGAGCGCTTCACGCTCGGGATTATCTTCCACGACGCCAAGTGAACTCGTGAGCGAGGAGAATTAGCCTCGCGTCCGATGCACGAACGCCCGGTCATCCCAATTGGCACTTCGGACGCCCGCAGCGTAACCGCTGCGCAAAAAAGCAAGGAGCGTCGCGCGCGGGTCGGCGGATTCGCGAACGCGATCGTACGGGAGACCACCGATATGTCCGGCGCCGGATGGATACCACGCTCCGCCCGCGGCGAGCGGTTGTGTCGGCAACGTCGCCGGTTCGGGCGCGGTATACGTGTAAAATGTCGGTGCTGACGTAGTCGCATCGCCGGGCCAAAAGCCAAAGGCAATGACTTCGTGCGAGTACGCTTCTGCCTGCACCGCGTCGGCCTTTGGCGGCCCGTCCGCGGGACGGCCGTTGTAGCGACCCATCGCAAGATCGAAACCGTGCCAGAAGAGCTGCGGTACGCTTTGCTTCCCGAGAAACTCAGCGGAGAATTCTTCGAAGACGTCGCTCGTCCAGCGGACGATCTCCCACCAGCGGCCAACGGCCGAGGCATCGTAGCTACGATGTTCGGTGTCTTGCGCGAACGGCGTCGCGATCGGTACGCCGTAAGGTCGACCGACGATCGCAGCCTCGATTCCGTGTTCGCGCAACATCGTAAAGAGCGAGTCGTGGAATTCAGCGACGCTCTTGCCGAGCGCGATAGCGGCACTTCCATCGTCGGTCGTGAGGACAAGACGATGATCGAAGAAATCGAAAGACAGCGAGAAAAACACATCACCGGCCCGCAGCCGTTGCGTGGATAGCCCCGAACCTCCGGCCGCAGCGTCACGTTCCACCAGTGGTTCTGCAGAGCCGAGTTTTGCAAACGAATTTTCCCGACGACCTGCGTGTAAAGGTGCAGCGTCGTTTTCGTCGGTTCCCAAAGGGCGTAGGGGAGCGGGGGCAGCGTCATTAAGGGAGACTCCTCGTGAATGCGCATATTGAAACCAATCCGGTCATCGATCCGTCGGGCATCCCGTACGGCCCGGAAAACTGCCCGATTCGTTCGGCAATCGACGCGATCGGTGATGACAAGTGGAAACTTACCGTGTTCCTTGAAATCGCGCGCACCGGCGTGCTGCGTTTTCGAGCGATGCTTCGCGCAATTCCGATGATTCGCACGAAAGCACTCAGCAAAGCGCTACGAGCACTCGAAGAAGACGGTCTTGTCGACCGACGTTCGTACGACGAACTTCCGCTACGAGTTGAATATCGTCTCACGGCGCGGGCGGCTGCGCTAATCCCGATCTTGCTCCAGCTGCAAGAGTGGTATGGGGCTCCGCGTTTGCGCGCGCTACCGGCACCGCGGGACTAGTCGGCCTGTAAACGATTGCGCATTTGCCACTCAACCGGGCTCGGAAAAAAGTAGATGATCGGCGTGACCGCATAGACGATAATGCTCGAGGTAATGCTGACGTACGAGAGCAACCCACCGATCGTGTACAACACCGGGTACATGATCCCGCGAATGGTCGAGAGTCGGAGCGCCCACGTGGGTGCTCCGCTGCGTTCGTCCATGTTGTGCGTACGACGCACGTGCGCGAAGAGCACGTTGAAGGCAACGCCGGTGGCCGCGAACGTGAGCCCGTAAAGCATCACGATGGGTTGCAAGGTGCCGTACTTTGCAATGAGCGCGGTTGGGAACGAGATGAACGATACAAAGAGCAACAGGACCAGATTGAGCACGAGCGTCACGCGGTCGAGACGCCGAAGCGCGTGAAAGACCGTGTGGTGGTTCATCCAGATCAGTCCGATCACCATAAAACTTGTGATGTACGCTAAAAAGATGCGCCACTCACCGAGCAGCGCATTCACGGCATCCGTGCCGCTAAAGGGTTCCTTGAGTTCGGGGACTTTTATTTCCAACACCAGCAGCGTTGCGGCGATCGCGAAGATGCCGTCGCTAAAGGCTTCGAGGCGGTTCTTGCTGAGAATCTCGCCGACGGGTTCGCTCACCCGAGACTGTCGTGAAAATCGACGTCGACGTGGGTGCCGTCGCAGAATGGCTTGTTCGAAGATTTTCCGCAGCGGCAGAGTGTCTGTCGATTGCGTACCTCGTACGCTTGGCCGTCTTGACCGATCACCTGAATGCCGCCGCGCACCCAGAGTGGTCCGCCACTGTTCTTCGCTGGATCTTCCGTCACGCTAATCGATTGTGCGAGCTCCGGTTCGATCGCCGCGTCCGTCGCCTTGTTACGGAGCACGAGGCGGCCGGAGGGACAACTCACGCCTTCGTGGATCGTGGTCTGCTCTTTCTCGCCGCCGGTCGCTTCCGTCACGAGTTGCCAGATCGTGCCGTCGTTATCGCAGAAGCGTGCGAACGCGCAGAGCACGTCGGCATCCTGCAGCTCCATCAGGGGTCCGTCGATGGTCTTCGCTTGTTCGACGAACGGTTTGTGCGAGGCAGTTTCTTTGCCGTCCCATTCGACTCTGGCATGCGTGCCGTCGCAATACGGCTTGGTTGCCGACTGCCCGCAACGGCACAGCGCGTATTTCTCTTTGGTTTCGAAGGTCTGACCCGGCTCCCACGTCCACGATCCGCCATCGGCTTTCGTGCCAATCGTCTCGACGTTCAGCGGAACCGAACCGGAGACGAGATAGGGGCCGTTGGGGGCAATTACAATCTTAGAGGCGTTTGTGTCTGCCATGTCCGCCGAGTATACGAGTAAGCCCACTGCTGAGGCAAGCGGGTTCCACAAAGAAACTACCCCGCCAACGGTCCTTACTTCAGATAACGATCTAAATAAGCAAGCCGGCCTTCGTAGAGGTCGGTTCCGCGCACGATATCGCTTGGGTAGTGCCCGCACCGGATAGGCGACAAATTCGGCCGTCTTCCCATTGTCGATGAGCGCGTGATACATCTTGTAGGATTCTGTGATCGGCACGCGCGCGTCGCCGACATCGGAGAGAATGAGCACGGGACAGGTGACGTTTGCCGCGTACGTGAGCGGCGATTGTGCGACGTAGTCGGCCATGTTCCCCGTAAACGGCGAGTCTTTGTAGCTATACGCTCCGGTGACGTTGCCGTCGGAGAGCGCGTATTCATCGACTTGATCGTTGACGGCCGCGCCGGAGATCGCGACTTTCCAAATGTGGTAGTGACCGATCAGCCACGAGGTCATGTAGCCGCCGTACGACCAGCCCGAAACGCCAATCCGTTTCGTATCGATCTTGACGTGTTTATCGAGAGCCGCGATACCCGCCATCACGTCTTTGACCGGACCGTCGCCTGCGTCGTTATAGATTGCCCGCTGGTAGGCGTTGCCGAGGTTATCACTCCCACGATAGTTGGGCTCAAAGACGATGTAATCGTGCGCGGCGATGAGTTGTGGGAACGAACCGAACGAGCGTTCCGAAGCGTATTGCGGTCCACCGTGGATGTAGAGTACGAGCGGGTACGCACGCGCGGGATTGTAACCCAGCGGGTACGTGACGACTCCGTATTCGTGGAAACCGTTTGGACCGTTCCAATCGATTGCTTCGTTGCGCCCAAGCGCGACCGTTTTGGGCAACGCGTCGTTGAGATGCGTGAGCTGACGCGGCGCGGCGCTGGGCGATGTAAGATAGTAGAGTTCGGTTTGGTGGAGCGGTGTGCTGCCGGGGAACGCGATCGCACCGTGTTGCTCGCACGTTTGACCCTAGCGTGATCGGCGGAGTTAATCGCGTTTGGGCCGGCGACATCACCTACTTGCCCACGCGCGAAGGTTGGATGTATTTGGCAGTCGTGATTGATTTGGGTTCGCGACACGTTGTTGGTTGGTCGATGGCCTCGAAGATGCGCGATGACCTGGTAATCGCAGCTCTCGATTCAGCTCTCGCTGCTCGGCGACCAAATGACGGTACGATTTTCGATTCAGACCGCGGCTGGCAGTATGCAAGCGATGACTTTCGTGCTGTAGCGAAACGCCATGGATTGACGCTCAGCATGAGCGCAAAAGGCGACTGTTGGGACAACGGAATGTGTCAATGGGTTTGAGGCCACCGGCTATGCGGCTTGAGTGGATTCGGGTCGGTTGATGTAGGCGATGTTTGCGAGCGCCGGTGGCTCCGGTTGACCGCGAACGAAACGTTCCGGGTGCTTGGTAAAGGCGTGAT
>JBBRLI010000027.1:0-41697 GCA_038231455.1 Vulcanimicrobiales bacterium
AACGGCGATGAGATGCCCTTTACGCACGTACCCGAGGCGATGCAATATTTCGGCCATGCGCATCGCGACGGTGGTTTTTCCGGTGCCCGGGCCGCCTGTGAATGACATGTGCAGCGGCGGCGGCTCGGTCGCCAGGCCGATCTGCGCGCGCAGCCGGTCGACGAGGAGCAGTGCGGCGATCTCGCGGATGCGTGTCTTCACCGGTGCGAGGCCGATGAGGTCAACGTCGAGTTGGCTGAAGATTTCGCCGATGCGCGAATCGGCGAAAGCCGCGTCGATATCGAGCGCGGCTGTCTGCTCGGTGATCATTCGCTGTAGCGCGATCCTTCGGGACGATCGAGGGCGTAGGCGTGCGTGCTGTAGTGCACCTGGCGGTCGGCGCCCTCCTGACGATCCAGACGGAAGCCGGGTTCGTGCGCGGGACGGTTCACGATGAAGCTCAGGGCCGTTGTTTGTCGTCCGTAGTTCGCGTCGTACGCGTTGATTTTGATGTACTTGTCGCCGTGGGCGTCGCGTGCACGCTTCAGTTCATCCATGATGCCGGCAGCGTCGTGGATATCGAACATCGGCAGTCCCCACATCTCCCAGTAGTTGTTGCGCGGGTGCGGGTCGTCGGTGTACTCGATCGAGATCGGCCATTTGTTATCGAGCGCGTATTGGACCTGCGCGCGGACCTGCGTGTCGGTGAGCGGGGGCAGAAACGAGAACGTGCCTTGCGTGAGAATCATCGTGCGCTCCTAGTAGCTCGGCGTCGCGACCGCGTCGGGGGTGTCGGTCGACTCGTAGTTAAACGTGATATCTTTCCAGAGATCGAGCGCGCGGTCGAGCGGTTTGCAACCGCGCGCGGCTTCTTTGAGGATGTCGGGACCTTCGTTCACGTAATCGCGGCCTTCGTTGCGCGCGAGGATCATCGCTTCGAGCGCGACGCGATTCGCGGTTGCACCCGCAGCGATGCCGTCGGGGTGTCCGATCGTGCCGCCGCCGAACTGCAGGACCGTGTCTTCACCGAGTAAGTCGAGGAGCTGATGCATCTGGCCCGCGTGGATGCCGCCCGATGCGACCGGCATGACGCCGGGCATCGAGGCCCAATCCTGATCGAAGTAGATGCCGTTCGCGAGGTTCTTCGGCACGTGGTCGAGGCGCAGCGTATCGTAATAGCCCTTGGTCGTGAACGGATCGCCTTCGAGTTTGCCCACGACGGTGCCCGCGTGGATATGGTCGACACCAAGCATGCGGCACCACTTCGCGATGACGCGGAAGCTCACGCCGTGCGATTTTTGCCGCGTGTATGTCGAGTGACCGGCGCGATGCAGATGCAGCAGCACGCCGTTCTTGCGCGCCCACTTCGACATCGAGGTCATCGCCGTGTAGCCGATCGTAAGATCCATCATAACGACGACCGAGCCGATTTCTTTTGCAAACTCCGCGCGCTCGTACATCGCTTCCATGTCGCCCGCGGTCACGTTGAGATAGTGCCCCTTGATCTCGCCGCTCGCGGCCTGCGCTTTGTTCACTGCTTCCATGCAGTAGAGAAAGCGGTCGCGCCAGCGCATGAAGGGCTGCGAATTGATGTTCTCATCGTCTTTGGTGAAGTCGAGGCCGCCTTTGAGTGCTTCGTATACGACGCGGCCGTAGTTGCGCGCCGAGAGGCCGAGCTTCGGTTTGACGGTCGCACCGAGTAGCGGGCGGCCGTATTTATTGAGGTACTCGCGCTCCATGACGATCCCGTGCGGCGGCCCTTGGAACGTTTTTACGTAGTGCGTCGGGATCCGCATGTCTTCCAAACGCAGCGCCTTGAGTGCCTTGAAGCCGAACACGTTGCCGATGATCGACGAGGTCAGGTTCGCGATCGAGCCTTCTTCAAAGAGATCGATATCATAGGCGATGTAGGCGATGTACTGGTCGGTCCCCGGAACGGGGTCGACGCGGTAGGCTTTGGCCTGGTAGTGTTCGTGTGCGGTAAGGCGGTCGGTCCACACGACCGTCCAGGTCGCGGTCGACGATTCGCCTGCCACCGCCGCGGCGGCCTCGATGGGGTCGACGCCCGGCTGCGGCGTGATGCGGAACGCGCAGAGAATGTCGGTGTCTTTGGGCTCGTAGTCGGCATCGTAGTAGCCCATCTCTGCATAGGGGGCGACGCCTGCGGCGAAGCGATCGCGTTCTTTTGTGCCGTTCTGGATGGTGGCCATCGAGGTACGAACCTTTCGGGAGCGGTGGAAGCGCTCTGATGCTCGCATGCTGACCCATTGACGTCAAATACAAATTCTGTTTGAATTCATAAGCGTCATGTTATCACTCAACCAGGTTCGCACGTTCCTCGAGGTCGCACGGACGGGCTCCGTCCGCGAGGCGGCGGAGTCGCTGGTCGTCTCGCAGCCGGCGGTCTCATCGGCCCTTGCCGGCTTGCAGCGCGAGATCGGGGCGCCCGTGGTCGAGCGTGACGGCCGGGGCGTGCGGCTCACTGCGGCCGGTTCGTGCCTTGCGACCTACGGTTCGCGTATTTTCGCGCTCCTAGAAGAAGCGGTCGCCGAGGCGCGGCTGGCCGCCACTCCTGGCGCCGGGCGCGTTCGGATCGCGGCCGTCACGACGGCGGCCGAACAGCTCTTGCCAGAATTGCTCGGCGGCTTTCGTCACGCCGCTCCGCTGGTCGATGTCGATCTGGAAGTCGCCAACAAAGATCGGGTCTGGGAGCGGCTTGCACACTGGGAGTGCGATCTGGTGCTCGCGGGTCGGCCACCGCAAGGCGCGCGGTTGCGAACGCTCGCGATCCGGCCAAACGGTGTCGTGATCGTCGCACAACCGGGCCGAACGTTTGCGCCCGCAGATCTCGCGAGCGCGACGTGGCTCTTGCGCGAAGCGGGTTCCGGGACGCGCGATACGACGGAATTCGTGTTCGGCGAACTCGGCATCTCGCCGCCGGTTCTCACGATCGGTTCGAACGGGGCGATCCGCGAGTGCGTGCGCGTCGGCCTCGGCGTCTCGCTGCTCTCGCGCGATGCGGTCGCGCGAGAAATTAACGATGGGACCCTCGCCGAAGTGCCGACGCCGGTGACGCCGCTCGTGCGCGACTGGCATTTGGTCGCAAGCGACGAACGACCACTTTCGGCGGGAGCGCAGCGATTTCTCGACTACGTCATCGCCGGCGGAGCGTTTACGGCAACATGATTCACGACGATGCGGCCCTGCGTGACGAAGGCGCGATCCTCGATTTGCTCGTTGCGGCGTTGCCGCATCTGCGCGGCGGCCTGCGCGGCGAGTCGGCCGGATTCACCGCACAACTCTTGCACGATTACCTGGGACTCGATGCCGCGGCCGTGGTCTCGCCCGATGCGGTGCTCGCATACGTCGGCGCCGGTTCGGACCATCATGTAGTCGGCGGCCCCAATCTCACCGATCTTACCGCGCGCACGATGCTCTCCGGGAACCCGTATACCGCGCACGATCGAAAAGAAATCGGATGTCCCGAGCCTAGCTGTCCGCTCACGGCCGTCGTGATCGCGCCGCTCATCGTGCGCGGTAACGTCGTAGGCGCGTTCAAACTTTACCGCACGAACGGGCGTCCGATTCGCGAGCGGGATGAAAAAGTCGCCTTCGGCCTTGCGCGCGTGTTCAGCGTCTATCTCGAAGTCGCTGAACTCGATGCCCGCGCAGCGCTCGTCACGCGCGCGGAGCTCGATGCCTTGCGCGCACAAATCTCTCCGCACTTCTTGTTCAACACGCTCACGACGATTGCCGCGCTCACGCGTAAGAACCCGGCTCGCGCGCACGATCTAATCGTTGATTTCGCCGATTTCTTCCGCGAGACGCTCGCCAATCACGGCGAACTCGTGACGCTCGACGACGAACTGATCAACGTCGAACGCTATCTGCGCTTTGAAGAAGCGCGCTTTGGCGAGCGCTTGCAAACGACGTTTGCGATCGAACCGCGCGCGCGTCTAGCGCTCGTGCCGGTGCTCGTCGTGCAGCCGCTCGTGGAGAATGCGATCGCGCATGGGCTCGCACCGCGCAATGGCCTGGGGACCGTTCGCGTTGCGGCGCATGCATTCGAGGGCGGCTACGAAATCGCCGTTACCGACGACGGCGTTGGCATCGCCGATGAGATTCGGGCCCAACTCCTCGAACGCGGCGCCGGCAACGGCAACGGCAACGGCGTCGGACTCAGCAACGTGCACGAACGCCTGATCGGTCTCTTTGGGCCGCACAGCGGCCTGCGGATCACCAGCTCCCGCGATGTGGGGACGACCGTCGCGTTTTGGGTTCCACCGACCCCGGCGAACGCATGAAGGCCCTCGTCGTCGATGACGAGCCGCTGGTTCGCAGCGAGCTCGTCTACGCGCTCGGTCGTGTTGCCGAAGATCTGGACGTGACCGAAGCCGAGAGTGCCGTCACCGCCTTCGCGCTGCTTGCAGAACGGCCGTTCGACGTCATCTTTCTCGATATTGGGTTGCCCGATATCAGCGGCCTCGAAGCGATGACGGTCATCAAGAAGCTGCGTCGCCCGCCAGTCGTGGTGTTTGTGACGGCGTACGACGAACATGCGCTCGAAGCGTTCGAACTCGCCGCGACCGACTACGTCGTCAAGCCGGTAAGTGAAGCGCGGCTCGCGCAGACGGTCGCGCGCGTGCGCGCTCAAATCGAGCGTAAACCCGCGAGCGGCGACAAGAGCGCCGGTCGGATCCCGCTCGAACGTGACGAACGCACGCTGCTCGTGCGCATCGATGATGTCCGGGTCGTGCACGCGAACGGTCATCTGGTCACCGCGCAGACCTTCGACCAAGCCCTGCGCTTTCGCGGCTCGCTCGGTGAGGCCGCCGCCCGCTTGGAGCCGCATGGATTCTTACGCGTGCATCGTAGCTATCTTGTGAACCCCGAACACGTGGTGGAAGTCACGCCGTTTTTCGGCGGTAGTTACGTCTTGCGCGTTGACGACAAGGCGCGCAGCGAGGTGCCCGTTTCGCGCGGCTACTTTCCGGTCGTTAAAAAAGCGTTCGGCCTCTAGCTCACGGCGGGTTTAGCAAGCGGTCGATTCGGGCACGAATCGCGTCCACGCCATCTTGCGTGCCGCTGAGGTCTCTTTTGGATCAAATGTTGACGTGCCGGAATTGCGACCACGTGATTGGCGTTCATACGGCTCAGGGATGTACGCATCGTTTGCGACTACGCACCGACTGTGATTGTTTTTTCGACCAAACCGACGTCCTCGATGCGGCGCTCCTTGACGAAGAAGTTCGTCGCACGGGAATCCTCGGGACGGCCTATGCCGTGCCGGTCCGCCCGAGTCCGACGCGAGCATAGTCGAGGGATCGACGAACCAGATATTCCACGATAGCGATTTACGGTCGGGCACGATACAATACGCTCATGCAAACAGCAGAACTGATCCAGACGGTAACCGGCAGCGCATTCAAAACTTCGGTTCTGGAGGGGACCGGGCCGATAGCCGTTGAGTTCATGTCGTACGGATGCGCGCACTGTCGCGTGCTGGAGCCGATTCTGCAGCAAGCGGCTGACCGGGTGAAGGCGCGAGAGCATGTTTTCCGCGTGAACGTGGCCGTTGAACGAGAGCTCGCCGAGCGCTACCAACTCGAGGGAACGCCGACGCTGGTAATGTTTCTGAACGCCCAAGAGGTCGGACGAACGGAAGGACCGCACCCGACGCTCTCAGGGGTCATGTCCGCGATCACCGGGCCGTTCGATTCCCTCAAGCAAGGATCGTAGGGTGCAGACGATACCGGCACCCATCTTGCTCTTCAATGGTGAATGTGCCGTCTGTCGCAGCATCGCGCACTGGGTGGGCGTATCGGCACAAGGGGTTCCCGTTGGCGCGCGCATCGACGAACGACCGATCGGCGATGATCCTGCGGCCCTGCGTTCGCTCAATCCCGATCTCGACATCTGGGCGGCGTATGAAACCATTCATCTCCTGATGCCGGATGGTTCGATGAAAGTTGGGGGCGAGGCCGTCGCGGAGGTGCTACGGAGCCTGCCGAACTGTCGGTGGTTCGCTTGGACCTTCGATCTCAAATTGCTGGGATTCCGACCGTTTCAGCTACTCCTGGACGCCGGCTATTTCGTGCTGGCCGATGTGCGCCCGCTTCTGGGTTGTGAGAGTTGCGGTATCCCGAGTCCCCCGGTCAAATTCATTCGGTCGCTGATCGATCGGCTGCTGCAGGCTCGTCCGGGCAAGACTCGGGCTCCGCATTTCACCGCTTCGAATCGCGCGGTGAAACCGACGGCATGACGCGCGCGGGATAGTCGGCATTGCTCTCTCCGGCGAACGGGTACGCTTCGATCGTGCTTCCGGCGATGCAGGCGTCCGACTACGAACGCGATTTGTTTTACGAAAGAGAGCTCCGAACCGTCACCGCAAACACGCGTGTCGACGGTTGGGAGTTCCTAAGAATGGCTGGCGAGATCGGGATCACCGGATGCTTAGCGGCCCGCAAGCGTTTTGATTGGCCGCAAGGCGAAGAGCGCCTCGCCGGAATCGCCGACCGCCCCGAGCGTGGCGAGCGCCACACTGCTTTCGCGAAACGTCGCGATCTCGGCAGTGTGTTCGAACTGGTAGATGAGCGCGGTTCCCACCGGATCGTCGGACGTCAAGGCGATCGCTCCGCGAAATCCGGACGCCGCGGCGAGCGGCTTGTGAAGACCGTCAAGCGCAACGTCTGCCTTTCCAATATGCTCGAACGAGCATGCGCTTTGGGTTCCGGGATCGAGCACGCTCTCGCCGAAAGTCTCCGCAACGCGGTGCAGCCTCAGCGTTCGTGACTCGGCGTTTGCCCGATGTTCGGCAAAAACGTGGTGATCGTCCCAGGCCGCCGCGAGACGCCGATACGCCTCGTGGCCGTCGAGTTCGACAAGTGCCAAAACCCGCCGGTCGTTTGCCGAACGAAAGACGACGGCGCTATGCGCGTGTGGGCCCGAGGTTTGCGCCTTTTCGATGAGGCTCTCGAAGCTCGCGATTTCCGCATCAACGCGTTGCGCTGCGACATTTGCGATCGCGATCGCCCACCAAGAACCAGTCGAAAAACGAATCGCAGGTCCCCCGGTGCGATGATCCACCAGCGTGTGCCGCTCGCGGTCTTCGTGTGGTCGCGACATCGTCAATCCTCATTTCGGCAGTGCGCCCGCAAGCCGGGAGCCAGCTGGTTATGTCCCAACGATACCCAATCGGGTATCGTTGAAATCATTGGCAGCCTCACCCGACGGAAGCCGCGCCCGGCGAGCCTTCCCAGCCGAGCACGCGTGCGACGAGTCCGGTGCGGTTCCGGATGAGCGGCGAGCTCCGGCTCGAAGCCAGTCATCGCGATATGGTGTTGATCCCGAGCATTGCTTGCAAGGATCACCGTCAAATCTTCGTCGAGCACGTACAACGCTTCATCGGGCGCGCCGACGAGTGACGCGGAATGCTCGTCGCGTGCGGCGGCATGGGCGCTTGTCGTCGTTCGCCGAGGATCCGCGAAGAGGCTCGCGTACGGCATCGGTTTGATTGCTCTCAAATTCGCGTCTGATTTGTGCAAGCCTCAGGTCGTGTTCGTCGGATGCGAGCAGCCGTGCGATCTGCACGACGGAGTCGTTGAGCGCGAACGCCCAGCTAGAAGACGGAAAGACGCGAAGAATATCGCTGATGATGGTACGGAGCAAGCCGGTTTCGGGGATCGTGTCGAACGTGATGCAAAAAAAGATGACTCTATTTTTGTCCTTGGCTCATAGATATTGAACTTGCTCGCATTTTGTTAAATACTCTGGTGGCGAAACGCTGGCGCATGCGAGTGGAAATCTGGACGAAGTTGCTCGGCAATTTGACGCTCGATCCGATCATGACGATCACGCATAGCTTCGTCGGCGAAGCCGCCGCCGACGAGCGCGTTGCGTTCGCGCCGCGCACAGGTTGATTCCGAGACGTCGATTTCCAGGATCGCGATGTGCGGCAGTCGATGACGATTGCGCCGAGCGTCCATACCGTCGTCGAACTGGGCGAGCGCGTAGGGGTGCCGGCGACGCGGCGTGTGCTCGCGCTCGTTTTGTTGCTCGACCGCACGCCCCCGTGCCATTCGCGGGCGAAAATCGACGTTTCACGCACGGACCGGTGCGCCCGGGGCCATGCACGCGATAGTCTTTGCGGACCAGCCTTGGTCTTCGGGAGTATCTTCTGCCGTGAAACGCCCTATCATGATCGCCGTGGGCGGCGATTCCGGTACCGGAAAATCGACGCTCTGCCGCGGTATTTACGATATCTTCGGCGAGGAGCGCATCGAGACGATCTGCTTGGATGACTATCACGCCCTCGACCGCGCGCAGCGCAAAGCCGTGGGACTCACCGCACTCGATCCGCGCGCGAACAACTTTGCGGCGATGGAAGAAGACTTGTGGACGCTACGCGAAGGCGGCCCCATTTCCAAGCCCATTTACGATCATGGCGACGGGACGTTTAAAGGCCCCGAAACGATCGTGCCAAAGGACATCATCGTGGTCCAGGGCCTCTTCCCACTCTACACCCGTGCTCTGCGATCGCTTTTCGATGTGATGGTGTGGCTCGACCCGGAGATCGAACTGAAAATTGATTGGAAAGTCCGGCGCGACGTCACGCAGCGTGGATATAGCGAAGCCGAAGTGCGCGCCGAAATAGAAAAACGGCAGCCCGATATTGCCGCACACATCAACCCGCAAGGCCAACACGCCGATCTGACGGTCAGGTTCATGCGTCCGGCCGACTATGCGAGCAAGCCCGACAACGCGCGCCTCTCGGCCCGCATTCGTAAGAGCAGCCGCTTCTCGCCGCTGGACTATCGCGAGTTCGCTGACTCGAGCACGCACTTCAACTTGATCGAGTCGACGAACGGTTTCCCAGAGACGATCATCGAGATCGACGGCGGAGTACCGGATTCGCTCTCGCACGCGTTGCAAGATAAAATTTGGGCGCACATGGACTCGCATGCGCATTTGCGACCGGAGGCTTTGGGAACGTTTAGCGATTCCAGCGGTCTGCGTGTGAGCCACTCGCTCGCGCTCGCTCAATTGCTGATAGCCCGCCGCGTGTGTCTGGTTGAAAACGGGCTGATGCAGGGAGCCGCCTAGTGCCGCGTCGGCGCGAGGATGCGCGCATCGAATTCGAATTCGTGCGCGCGACCGAAGCCGCAGCAATCGCCTCGGGGCGGCTCATCGGACTCGGCGATAAAAATGCCGTCGACCAAGCCGCCGTCGATGCGATGCGCCTCGTGCTCGGCGACGTGGACGTAGCCGGCACCGTCGTGATCGGCGAAGGCGAAAAAGATGAGGCGCCGATGCTCTACATCGGCGAAGAAGTCGGCACGGGCGATGGTCCCGCGCTCGACATCGCAGTCGATCCGATCGATGGCACGACGCTCGCATCGCGCGGCGGTCCCGGAGCGATTTCGGTCGTGGCTGCGGCCGAACGCGGGTCGCTCTTCAATACCCGTCTGCCGTATATGGATAAGATCGTCGTCGGACCGGCGGGCCGAGGGCTCGTGTCGATCGGTGCATCCGTACGCAGCAACGTAAACGCGCTCGCGCGCGCGATGGGGCGGAACGTCGCGGATATCACCGTGGCTCTGCTCGATCGGCCGCGCAACGAACACTACGTGCGCGAGTTGCGCGAAGTTGGCGCGCGCGTACGGCTCTTCACGGACGGCGACGTTGCAAATGCGATCATCGCGACGTTGACCGAGCGCGAGCGCATCGACATGATGATGGGGATCGGCGGCGCACCCGAAGGCGTCGTCACCGCGTGCGCCGTCAAAGCGCTCGGCGGCGACATGCAGGCGCGGTTGTGGCCGCGCGACGAGCGCGACGAACTGCTCGCGCGCGAAGAAGGTCTGGACATCACGAAAATCCTCACGCTCGACGATCTCTGCGCATCCGATTACGCGCTGCTCGCGGCGACGGGCGTCACCGACGGCGAGATGCTCGCCGGCGTTCGTTACGCCGACGGCTTTGCGTACACGCAATCGATCGTGATCTCGACGCTCACCAATTCACTGCGAACGCAGGACTGCCGGCACAAGCTGCTCTCCGTCCCGGCGATTTCCGTCCGTTAGCGAACGGCGCCATGCACAAAGAGAATCTCCGCGCGGTCGCGGCCGCCATGGTCGCGCCGGGCAGCATGGTGATTGCCGGAAAGAAGTCGCCGGTGCAAGCCTCCGTCGCACAAGTCGCCGCTTCGACCCTCGACGTACTCGGACAAACGGTCCCGGCGGCGTGCGCCGGAATCGCATTTCTCTCCGGCGGTCAAGGCAACGAGCTTGCAACGCTGCACCTCGATGCGATGAACCGGCAAGATGCGCGGTTGAAGAAGTGGCCGCTGACGTTCTCGTGTGGACGTGCGTCGCAGCAGCCGACGCTCGAGGCACCGCGCAGCTCGCGGTAAAGTACGCGACGGCGTAACATTTGTTCGGTTTGGTTCGTTCACGGGAAGACTTCCATCAAATTCCTTTCCGCTGGAGAACGAACCGAATGCTTGCTTACCAATCTCGCGCAATCGGCGCATCGCGCGCCGTCATCGCCGGCCTCGCACTCCTCGCTATGACTGCGTGCGGCGGCGGCAGCGGCAGTTCAGGTACCAGCCCCGTGCCAAATTCCGGCTACTGCGGAAACGATACACAGTACTTGCTTGCAAAGCCGCAGAGCGGCGGCAACATCTCGACCACCGGTCAGTCGTTCGAGATCGTGGTGAACGGAAATAACAACCAGATCGCGCAGAGTTTCCAGAACTTCCAACTCGTGCTCGTACCGCAAAACAACAGCAGCGGTGGCGTGACGACGGGCCCGTTCTCGCGCACTTCCGATAACAACGGCTTCCATCCGTTCACGACGGACTTCTACTACTCCGCGCAACTGCAGTCGAATCTTCAGTTTGGTCAGACGTATAACGTGTACGTCAACGCGTTCACGTCGAACTGCACGCCGATCGGACCGATCGGGCAGCTCTACACCTAATTGCAGCCAAAGCGCGTGTGGGTTTTAGCGCTCGGCTAGGACTCGCACGCGCGCTTGCGAGACGAGTGTTTTGAGCGGCAACTGCGGGCGTCCGCCCATGTGTGTGATCACTTCGGCGGCGGCCATGCTGCCGAGGTAGCCGGATTCGACGAGCGTCGCGCCGTTCGTCATGCCGTAGAGAAATCCGGCGGCATACAGATCGCCGGCGCCGGTCGTGTCGACGACGCGATCGACATCGGTCGGCGGAATTTCGATGACATCGTCCTGCGTGACGACGAGCGAACCCGTCGGTCCGAGCGTGACGCTCGCAATTTCCGTGACCGAACGCAGCTGTGCGATCGCATCGCGCATGGTGGCCGTCCCGAAGAGCGCGTTGCTCTCCGCTTCGTTGGCGAAGAGTACGTCGACGTGGAGTTCGACGAGTTGCTTGAACGCATCGCGATGGCGATGGACGCAAAACGAATCGGAGAGTGAGAGCGCGACCTTGCGGCCTTTGGCATGTGCGATCTGGGCCGCTTTATGAAAGGCTTCTTGCGCCATCGGCGGATCGTAGAGGTAGCCTTCGAGGTACGTGATTTGCGCAGACTCGATAAAAGTCGAATCGATGTCGTCCGGGTGGAGATTGACGCATGCACCGAGGTAGGTGTTCATCGTACGCTGCGCGTCCGGCGTGACGAGGATCAGGCAACGCGCCGTCGAGGGGCCGCTGGTCGCCGCCGGAATCCGGTAGTCGACGCCTGCGGCGAGGATGTCGTGACGGAATTCCATCCCCAGGTTGTCGTCGTGGACTTTGCCGATGTAGCCGCACTTGCCGCCCATCGAGGCGACGCCCGCCGCGGTGTTGGCGGCCGAGCCGCCCGAAGAGACAAGCGTCGGCCCCATCGTTTCATAGATGACCTTTGCTTGGGCCTCGTCGATGAGCATCATCGAGCCTTTGGTCATTTCGTGGCGCACGAGAAAGCCGTCGTCGGCCGATGCCAGGACATCGACGATGGCGTTGCCGATGCCGATGACGTCAAGGGAGTCGTACTTCATGGATCCGATCGTTCAAGGAAGAAGAACACCCGCTAAAAGCGGGCCGTCCAAAGTGTGGGTTGTGAGCGCGAGCGAAGCGTAAGTCCTGCTTTTTCTCGCTCTACCCCAACCGCTGCATTCATGCACACGCGGCAAGAAAGCGTGGTATCGGACGGCTACGACACCATCTACAACGGCGCCGACGAATATCTCGCGTATTCGAGGGGCTTGCACTTTTCTATAAGAACGACCCGACAAAACGCTAGGAACGCTCGGAGACCCCGATGTGCGCTGCCTTTGAACCGTGGGAGCGGATCGGTCAGGTCCCCAACGTCGTCTTCGTCGAGGGACTCGTTGCGGAACGCCGCACGGTAACGTTCTATTACGGCGCGGCCGACACGCGCATCGGTGCGGTTCAAATAACCTTACGTTAAGGGAAACCAAAAACCTCAACTGTTGCTTGGATAGCCCAGTCAAACCGAGCATGAAAGCATTTCTCTTTGCCATTGCCTTTGCCAGCGCGACGCTGATCGTCGCAAGTTCGGCCCCGTCATCCGCGGCCGTCCAGACGGAAAACCTGCGCGGCACGATCGTCTCGTCAACGGCCGATTCTCTCGTCGTCCAAACCGCCACCGGAAACGTAACGGTTCACCTAGGACCGAAGGTTGCCTACGCGGGTGCCGTAGCCGGAACGACCGCGGACATCGCCCCGGGCAAGTTTCTTGGGATCGCAAGCGTCCCCGGCGGCGCCCTCAATCGCGCGCTCGAGGTCGTCGTTTTCGATGATTCGATGAAGGGCGTCGGCGAGGGCGACTATGCCTGGGATCTCGCAGCACCGCGTGGCAAGACCGCGATGACCAACGGTACCGTCGCCCCGGGTAAGCCGCATTCGACAATGACGAATGCTACGGTCGGCGCCGCTAGCGGCACGGTGCAGAAGACGATCACGATGAATTACAAAGGCGGTTCGCGCAAACTCGTCGTGCCGTCAAATGCTCCGGTTGTGAAAGTGGCTCCGGGAACGAGCGCGTTGCTCGTCACCGGTGCATCGGTGTTCATCATTGCTGCGAAAGCGGCAACACCCGATGCGGCGTTCGTCGTCGTCGGTAAAGACGGTGTCAAGCTCCCGATATAATCGTATGTCGTGACATGCAATCGAACGCACTTCGTCTCATGTCGAGGTGCGTTTCTCTTTTCTTTCTGTCCTCGTGTGACGGGCTTCATACTCGCGTCCTATCAGCGTTTTTTAAGCAGAGTCTCAGCCTGCTTGAAGAAACGGTCGGCATTATTGGGGAACGGATAACCGTGCGCTATTTGTGAGGTCGAAAAACATGTCGAAGGTTCTGATTGCGGCGAGCCGCTTTATGCTCGTCGGGAGTTCTCTATTTGTCGTCGCGTGCAGTGGCGGCGGCGGCTCGTCGGTTCCGGTGATGCCCGCGGCGGCAACATCGGTCGCGGCTCTTCCGCTTCCGCCGCCGCCGACGCCGTCGCCGACGCCGACTCCGACTCCGACTCCAGCGGTGAATACACTCTCAGCTGCGTCGCTCGCCTATCTTAATTTGGATTTGAAAACGCTTGCGAATTATGCGCGTCCGTCGCTGCCGTCGTTCTACGCTGGGGTGCCGGAGAATACACCCGCAAACAGCCCCCTCACCGACGCCGGTGCGACGCTCGGCCGCGTACTCTTCAACGATAAGCGCCTGAGCATCAACGGGGCGGTCTCGTGTGCGTCGTGCCACCAGCAATCGATCGGCTTCACCGATAGCCGGGCGCTGAGTCTTGGATTCGCAGGCGGGCTGACGACGAAGCACGCCATGCGCCTAGGCAACGTGCGCTATTACGCGCCGGGGACGATGTTCTGGGATAAACGCGCCGCGTCGATCGAAGCGCAGGCTTCCGGTCCGCTCACGAGCAGCACCGAGATGGGATTCGATGCGGCGCATGGCGGAATCACGGCGCTCGCCGGTTCGATGAGCGCGCTCCCGTACTATCCCGAACTTTTCCGCTTCGTGTATGGCGACACCGCGATTACCGAAGCACGCATCCAGCAATCGCTCGCGCAATTCGAACGCAGCATGATCACCACGGGTAGCCGTTGGGATGTCGGCTACGCGACCGTTGCCAAGACCGCGCCACCGCCGCAAAGCTTCGACATCGACTTGCCGAACTTCACCGCGATAGAAAATCGCGGACGTCACCTCTTCATGGCGGGCCCCGGCCAAGGCGGCGTCGGATGCGCAGCATGCCACGCGCCGCCGACCTTCGCACTGAGCGGAAACGCCAAGAGCAACGGTCTGGATGCGGGCGAAACGACGATCTTCAAAGCCCCGTCGCTCAAGAACGATTCGCGCGGCCCCTACATGCACGACGGTCGCTTTGCGACACTCGCGCAAGTCGTCGATCACTACGATCGCGGCATCCTCGCCGGCCCCGCGCTCGATCCGCGCCTCACACGCAACGGCGTGCCGGTCGCCCTCAATCTCTCGACTGCTGACAAAGCTGCACTCGTCGCGTTCTTGAGCACGCTCGACGATTCAGGATTCTTCGTCGACGCTCGCTTCACGAGCCCGTTCAAGAAATGATCCGCCGACTCTACACGCTCTTCACCGCGCTTGCGACGACGGCCAAAGTCGGCTGGCAGTTCCGCGACCTCCCGTGGTGGGAGCCCGATCTACCGGCGCTTTAGCAGGTCGTTGAGTTCACGATCCATCTGCTGGGGATCGACGGCTCGCAGATGACGCTTCTTCGGAGGCCTCGGTGTGCGTTTCGGGAGCGAAATTCGCCCCCGCACCAGCGGCAGAACGATCAGCGTCGCGAGAAACGCTACGAAAGCGAATGGAACGAACCGCAGGATGAGGTCCATGGTGACATCCTACCACAGCCGCTGTTGTCTGCGGAGCAAGTGTCGGCAACGCAACGCTGAGTGCCACAGAAGAAGCCTGGTATTTCACCGATTCGGTTTGTGTTAGACGCGGTTGACCGTTCTTCGAGATTGGAACGGGATCCACGGTAATCGAGACCGGATTCTTAAAAAAGACGCGAAGCTTCGCCTGAAATCGGGTCGTCCCGACCGTCGTCGGTACGTTCGTCGCGCCGTCCGCTGGTGACACCAATGTCGCTACGTCACCGCCGCTATAAACGGCCGAACCGCCGAGATACGGGCACTGCTTTGGGCCGCTGCCGCCGTCCGAACATCCGACCGAACTGACGATCCTCAGCGATAGCGCGCGGAGAAATCGAACCATCGTACAGACCTCACTCGGCCGACGGAATATCCCGGTGTGACTATGCGGCCAACAGAAAAAGACCCGCGCCCCATGCAGGTGCGGATCTCGAAACTTGGTGGAGATGTGGAGATTCGAACTCCAGACCCCTTACATGCGAAGCAAGTGCTCTACCAACTGAGCTACATCCCCAAGGACCGACGCCGATTCTAACAGGATGGTCGGTCGCTGTCAAAGCTTCGGGGAGGCTTCTTCGTGTGCCCTGCCAAGTTGACGGCCGAATGACCTGGTCTCTCGGCGCCGCCGCCCGATACGGTTTGCTCCTGGCCCTCGCGCTGACCGGTTGCAGCGTCCACGTTCCGTTTGCGGGTGAACCGCGACCGTACGTGCTCGCGACGACCTCCACGCTTGCTTCGATCGCTCAAGGCGTCGCGGGCGATCGTTTACGGGTGCGCAGCCTCGTTCCGATCGGCGTGTCGCCCGAAAACTATCAGCCGACGCCGCGCGATATCGAGACGCTCCACGCGGCCGACGTGCTCGTCGTGAACGGCTCGGGGCTCGAAGATTGGCTCGCGCATACCATCGACAACGCGAAGAATCCGGCGCTGCGGATCGTGAACTGCACCGCCGGCCTGCCCGTCGTTGGGGGCAACCCGCATTTGTGGATGGATCCGCTGCTCGCGCGCGCCTACGTTGAGAAGATCCGCGCGGGATTCGCGCTCGCCGATCCGGCGAATGCCGCGACGTATCGCGCGAATGCGAGCGCTTACGACGCCAAGCTCGTCGCGCTTGCCGCGCGCACGCAGCGCGCGATCGATACGATTCCGCCCACGCAGCGCTCGATGATCGTCTTTCACAGTGCGTTCGAATATTACAATCGACGTTTCGGCCTGCGCACGGTCGGCGTCATCGAGGCCTCGCCCGGTCAGGAACCCAGCCCCGCGCTCATCGCGCACATCGTCACGCTCGCGCGCGCGGGCGGCGTGCGCGCCGTCTTCGCCGAGCCGGAATATAGCCCTAATCTCGTCGAGGCCTTGGCGCAAAGTGCGCACATCAACACCGTCGAAGACCTCTACGATGACTCCATCGGCACAAAACCAGCCGTGAGCGATTATATCTCGATGATCGACTACGATACCGCGACCATAGTGAAGGCGCTCAAGTGAACGCGATTCTCGTGCGCGATCTCGTCGTGCGCTACTCCGCGCGCGTCACCGCTTTGAATGGCGTCACGCTCTCGGTCGATACGGGTGTTGCGCTTGGCGTGGTCGGACCCAATGGATCGGGGAAGTCTACGCTGCTCAAATCGATCGCGGGGTTGATCCAACCGACCAGCGGCGAGGTCTTCGTGTTCGGCAAACCACCGCGCAAGCTCGAGCGCGGAGCCATCGGTTACGTGCCGCAGATCGAAGACGTCGATTGGTCGTTTCCCGCAAGCGTGCGCGACGTCGTTGCGATGGGACGCTTTCCGCGCATGAAGACGTTCTCGCAATTCGGCGCGCACGACCGCGCGGCCGTTGATGAGGCACTCGCGGCACTCAAACTCGGCGATCTTTGCAACCGCCACATCTCCGAACTCTCGGGCGGCCAGCAGCAGCGCACATTCGTTGCGCGCGCGCTCGCGCAGGAACCTCGCCTTTTGCTGCTCGACGAACCGACGACCGGAGTCGATGCCGAAACGGAAGAAGCCTTGCTGCACATCGTGCGCGGTTTGGTACAAGACGGCTTGCCCGTGGTGATGACCACGCACGATCTCGATCGCGCGCCCGAGTGGTTCGACCGGCTCATCGTGGTCGATCACAAGGTGCTCGCCGACGGCGATCCCGAGACAGTCCTTGCCTCCGGATCGTATGCGGCGATCCGCGAACATACGCACACGCACGGCCACACGCGGACGACGCCATAGTGGATGTGCTGACCGCTCCGTTCGCGTTCGAATTCATGCAGCGCGCCTTCGTTGCGGCGCTAATCGTCGGCGCGCTTTGCTCGACGATGGGGACATACGTGGTGTTGCGAAAACTCTCATTCATCGGCGATGGGATCGCGCACGCATCGTTTGCCGGAATCGTGATCGCGTATCTGCGCGGTTTCAACTACGCCTTCGGAGCGGCGATCGTCGCGGTGATCACGGCGCTGGGGATCGGCTTCGTGCACCGACGCGGGAAGATCTCGCTCGATACGTCGATCGGCGTGCTGTTCACCGGCGCCTTTGCGGTCGGCATCTTTCTCATGAGCCGCTCGCAGCGGTACTCCGTGGATCTCGAGGGTTTTCTCTTCGGGAATATTCTGGGCGTCTCGCGCGACGATCTCATCATCGTTTGCATCCTCGCAGCGATCGTCGTGCTGTGCGTCGCTGTGCTGTATCGTCCGCTCCTGTATACGTCGTTCGATCCGGTCGTCGCGCAGGCAAGCGGCATCAACGCCGCCTTCGTCGACTACGTGCTGCTCGTGCTGCTCGCGCTCACGATCATCATCTCGCTGCAGTCGGTTGGGATCGTGCTCGTTGCGGCGCTCCTGGTAACGCCGGCGGCAGCCGCCGCACAACTCACGCGGCGGTTCGTGCCGATGCTCGTGCTCTCAGGGGCGATCGGGACGTTCTGTTCGGTGGGCGGATTGTATCTGTCGTACTACTTGAGTTCGGCGAGCGGCGCGACGATCGTCATCCTCGCAACGCTCATCTTTTTCGCCGCGCTTGCGCTGCGCCGACGTTCAGCGTAAAGCGTCGATCGCCGACTGCTCTTTGAGCGAACCAAGGCCCGTAACGGCGTTGTAGCCCGGTCGCAGACTGCACCCGTTGGGCTGGACGCCTTTGCAGCCCTCGACGGTAGCGGGCGGCACGGGGAGCACGCCTTTGTACCCGATCGGCAGGGGCTTCTTCGGCGGACGAATGGTGTTGTCGACGTAACCGCGATCGTTCTCGCGCGTAATCTGGCGAAACGCCTGCGGATGCAGGGTTGCAAGCACATACAGATCGCCCGTCGAGATCAGACGCTTCGCCGGATCGACGGCGGAATTGATCGCAGCGAGTTGCGCGGCGACGATCGCTGCGCTCTCGCTGGTCCCGCCGACACCGCCGAAGGCGTAGCCGTGCCAGTACACGCGCAGATGTCCCGATGCATCTGCGCTCACGTCGGGTACGATGCGATGCTGCGCGGGCGCATATTGCGTTGAGAATTCAAACGCACTCGGCGCGCTCTGCCAGCGCGGACGCGGCTCGGCGGTGATTCCGCCGCCGGTTGCGTTCAGCCCGTCGTTCCAGGGCGCTTCATCGATGAGGGTATCACGGTCGCCGACTTGCGTGCCGCCCGCGCAAATGACGCTCGAGAGGATACACGGATAAGCGACCGCAGCCCGGTCGACACCGGCGATCGCAAAGCCGAGCGCGCCATCGTCACCCGCCGGTACGACGACGCTAATTCCGCGCACGACGGCTTCGAGTAGCGGCAGCGGCGTTGGTCCCCACAGATCGACCGTATGTCCGTAAACGGGACCGAGTGTGAACGGAAAGACGATTTGTGTCGGATTCTCATCGAGCGCGCGTGCGAGTGCGACGGTTCCATCATTGCCCAGGCCGCAGACGTTGTCGTAGCGCAGGTCGATCGTTGCCTGCGGCGCCATCGTGATGGCCGCATCCAGATCGATTGCGGGTTCTTGACCACGGTCGTCGCGTCCGCAACTCGTCGTTTGGGCTTTCGGCGTGAATACGCGTTCACTCACGCGATCGGCCGAGCCGCTGGGTGCACCCTCGCCGCGCAAGAACGGCGGCAAATCGCGCGCGAGGTCCAGCCGGTCGGAGGCATCTTCGATCAGCGCGATGCGCTGACCGCGGCCGCCCTCGGGCGTCGCGTCGTAGATTTCACGGAAACGCGTCGGCAGATACCATTCGCCGCGAAAGAGCGTGAAGCTCGGGCGCACGTCGGCCAGGCGCGGTGATGTCGCCGCGACGACACCGCGCACGGCGCGGACGCCGGCGATCGGGACGTGCAGCGGCTGGGTCGGCGCAATCGCGACGCGATCGCCGCGTTTGTACTCGACGAATTTCGTTGCAAAAACACGTTCGGCTTGGCCGACCGAGAGCACGCCGCCGATGATAAGGCCATCGCGTGAAACGTAGACTTCAGCGGCACCGCCCGTGCGCAAGAGTTCGGCCAGCGCGGCGCTCTCGGCAAGCGGGCGGCCGAAGCGCGCGGCAAATTCTTCGGCCGTAAGCGTAGCGCGATGCATCGGCGACGACGGATCGGCGAGTGCCTCCGCAAGCGATGCGAGTTGATTGTCTTTGGGTTCGAGTTCGATTGCAACGTGCAGTTCGGTTTGACGCGGCGCCGGGCCAACGACGCTCATGCCGTCCAATAAACCGAGCGCCGGTTTGACGACCGATGTCGCCGCCTGGGCTGCCCCGCCGAGCAGGGCGGTCGCAAGCGCGAGCGCCGACAGAAACCGGAGGCCATGGCCTCGGTTCATGGAAGCTGTCATCCCGATTCTTTTCTGAGGGCCATGCCCATGCAACGTACCGCGTTCATCGCCAGTCTCGCCACCGCCATTGGTGCAAGTCAATGCTGCAGCGCTTTGCCCGCGCTCGCTGCGAAACTCGATGAGGGGGATCTCGGGCATCAGTATTTTCTCCAGTTGCGTGAAGACGGCGACATTCTCTTCGACTCACCGTATTACGAGCATCTCAACGAAGTCGGCGAAGTCATCGCGAACACGGTGAAGGACCGGTATCCCTATCCAATCCGCTACTACATCGTGCGCGGCGATTCAGCGAACGCCTTCTCCGTGCCGGGCGGGAACATCTACGTCAACGAGCCGCTCTTGCGCCTCGCGAAGAACCGTGACGAACTCGGCGGCGTGCTCGCGCACGAGACCGGCCACATGGTTCTCCATCACGTCGCCAAAGGCATCAAAGGTCGGCAGACGACGGGCACGGTGGCGCAAGTCGGTTCGATCCTTGCAAACATTCTGCTCGGACCGCTCGGCGGCTATGCTGCGGGCTACGCGGCAAATACGGCAGCGAACGCGCAAGACCTGAATATCTCGCGGCATATCGAAGCGGAAGCCGATGAAGAAGGCGCTCGTATCGCTGCGGCGACCAACTACCTCAACCCGTACGGCCTCATTTGGTTCTTCCAAACGATGACCGCCGTGTACGGCACGAAGGGTGCCTTCTGGCAGCGCTCGCATCCCTTCGATCAAGCGCGCGTCGCCGATCTCGAAACGCTGTTCGCGAAAAATCCTGATGTGTTTGGCAAATTCAAAGACACGAAGCAACGCGACGTCGCGTACTGGACTTAGTCGCCGCGTATGACGAGCCAGCGATCCGCGCCCATCGATTCGAGAAACCCCGCTTCTTCGAGCGCGAGCAGCACGGCGGTCGTGAGCGCCCGCTCGTTTTTATTGGGCATCCCTGCCCAGCGCTGAGCGACATCTCCGAGTTCGAGCGTTGCGCCACGGACGAGCAAACCGCGTACGAACGACGTTTTCAAACTGAGTTTTTCCATTTTGCGCGCGTGCGGTTCGAGCGTTTCGAGTAGCGACTCGGTGCGTGCGGGTGGTGTCTCATCGGCCGGCGCCGGACGCGGCGGTGTTGCGGCCGGTGGCGCGACGCTCTTGGGCATTTGCACCGGCGCAAGCGGAATTTGATCGGTGCTTCCGACGAGTTGCGGTGCGCGTTCGAGTACGAAGTCGATCAACTGCGGAAAGTTCTCGGAAAACGAGAGCAGCGCGACTTGCCACGGCACGGCGTTCACCTCGCGCAGACGCGTTGTAAAGCCGTTGAAGATCGCGCGCGCGACCGTTTCGGGCGAGACGAGAAACCGTGCGGGTGCGCCCGGCATTCCGGCCCGCGTCATGAACGGCGTATCGACCGCGCCCGGATCGACGTAGGTAACCGCGATGCCGTCGGTTTTGAGTTCGCGGCGGAGCGTCTGCGTTGCGGATTTGATCGCGGCTTTGGAGGCTGCGTAGGCACCGAGCCCGCCGACGGCGATGCGCGCTACGCCCGAGCCGAGCATGATCACCTGACCGTGCGTGGCCTGTAGAGCGGCGTGCGCTTCGCGCGTAAGCGCGAGCGGTCCGATGACATGCGTTGCAAACTGCTCGCGTAGCGCTGCGTCGCTTTGCCGGCCGATGGGTCCCACGGCAACGGCGCCCGCGTTGTTGCAGAGCACATCGATGCGTCCAAAACGCGCCATACAGTTCGCAATCAAGCGCGGAGCGTTCGCGGGATCGCCGATGTCGGCGCTCGCCGTTGCGATGGTTCCACCGTCGGCTTTGATGCGTTCTTCGAGCAGCGCGAGCGCCTCGGTGTTGCGGCCCACGCCGTAAATGGCGTATCCGGCGCGCGCGGCGCGGATCGCAAGTGCGCGACCGATACCCGATGATGCGCCGGTGAGGAAGAGCGTTCGCTGGCCGTTGGTCATGCGTGCGCGGTTCGCGCTCGGCGGTCGATCCGACCCGCCGAGCCGGAGATTTTAGTCCAGGCCGGGTGGGTGCCGGGGACGAACGGCGCGGGATGGCCCTCACTCCCCTGGTCGGCATCATCATGGGATCGACGTCCGATCTCGAAACGATGCGCGCTGCGGCGACGACCCTACAAGAACTCGATGTGCCCTTCGAACTGCGCGTGGTTTCCGCGCACCGGACTCCCGATCTCATGTTTCGCTACGCAAGCGAAGCGGCCGGACGCGGTTTGCGCGTGATCATCGCGGGGGCGGGTGGCGCGGCGCACTTGCCGGGGATGGTTGCGACCAAAACGAATTTGCCGGTAATCGGCGTGCCGGTGCAATCGAAGGCTCTCAATGGCTTGGACTCGCTGCTTTCGATCGCGCAGATGCCCGCGGGCGTACCGGTCGCGACGATGGCGATCGGCAATGCCACCAACGCCGCATTGTTCGCCGCACGTATCCTCGCGCTGAGCGATGCGAAGCTCGCACAAGCCCTCGACGAACGCGTCGCCGCGACCGCCAAGACGGTGGAGTCGATCGTTCTATGATCGAGACGATCGGCATCCTCGGCGGCGGTCAACTCGGGCGCATGCTCACGCTCGAAGCCAAGCGCATGGGGTATCGCGTCGTCGTGCTGGAGCCGCTGCCCAACTCGCCGACCGGACAAATCGCCGACGAGCAGATCGTCGCGGCGTACGACGATCTGCGCGCGATCGGTGAACTCGGCGCGCGCAGCGACGTCGTCACCTACGAATTTGAAAATATCGCGCTCGCCTCGGTGCAAGCGCTCGAGAACGACCGCCGTCTCGTGCGCCCGGATGCCAACGTCCTGCGGATAACGCAAGAACGCATTTTAGAGAAGACGTTCGTGCGGTCGTGCGGTATCGCCACGGCAGACTTCGCGCCGATTGCGACGCTTACGGATCTGGGCCTCGCAATCGAGACGATCGGTTTTCCGGCGGTGTTCAAAACGACGCTCGGCGGATATGACGGCAAAGGCCAGTGGGTCGTGCGCGACGAGCACGAAGCAGCCGATGCGTTCGCCGAAGCGCGCGGACGCGCGCTCGTCTGCGAGAAGCTGATTCCCTTTGAGAAAGAGCTCTCCATCATTTGCGCGCGCAACGCCGCGGGAGAAATAGTCACTTTTCCGGTTGCGGAAAATATCCACGACGCAGGCGTGCTCGCAACGACGATCGTCCCCGCACGCGTGAGCGACGATGTCGCACGACGCGTACGCGATAGCGCGGAGATCATCGCGCGCAAGCTCGACATCGTCGGAGCGTTTGCGATCGAGTATTTTCTCGCCGGCGACACGCTGCTCGTCAACGAGATCGCGCCGCGCGTGCACAACAGCGGCCACTATTCACTCGATGCGACGCAAATCTCGCAGTACGAAGCGCACGTGCGCGCGATCTGCGATCTGCCGCTCGTCCAGCCCAGAATGCTCGTCCCCGCGGTCGTGATGGTCAACATCTTGGGTGACGGAACCGGCGACCGCCTCGGCGGCGGTGCGGAACTGCTGCGCGACCCGGATATCTCACTGCACGTCTACGGCAAAGCCCACGCGGCGCGAGGCCGGAAAATGGGCCACTTCACGGTACTCGGTGCGAGTCCCGATGACGCGCTCGCAAAAGCCGAACGCGGTCGCAAGCTCCTTCATTGGGTCGATACGCGCGTCGGCGCGTGATCCATCACGAACTAGGGTTGTGTTTCTCCGTCATATCATCGTGCCTAATTTAATAACAAAATGGTAAATTTCGGCTGTCGGCTTCGGTTGGGAATTTCATACAATTGCGGCAAGTCTTTTTCGGAAAACAAATAACTCTATACGTGTACCGTTTTCTATCGCCATAGCTAGCCGGGAGTTTCTAAATGGGGGAAGGGCCGCTCGCGGAAAATGCGCTGAGCAATGCGCAGACCGAGGTCGCTCGCGACCGGGTAGTCCGACTTTTTAAATTTGTTTCGGCGTTGTACGAGCAGCGAAATCCCGCGACTCGCCAGATGTCCGACCACGAATGGATATTGAGGTTTAGTGATATCCCGGACCACGAGTCAATTAGTTTGGCTATTTCGATTCTCGATTCGGACGATGATTCTACTGCGGAATCACTAGAACCCCGCCCTTTGTTGGTCAGTACTCGACCGAAACTCACTAAGCGACCCTCGGCTCTTGATTGCCTAGACTCTTGGCTCGACCGTGATTGGGACGACTGCCGTGCGAAGCCACTTCCTGTCGCGAGCAAAAACGAATTGATCGAAGGTGGCGAGACACGAGTAACTAGGTTTGAGGATAGCCTTGAACGAGTAGCCACTCTCGAGACATATCAAGCCGAGTGGACGTTGTGGGCGCAAAACGAGCGTATAGCACAATCCGCCGGTGAAATTTTTGAAAAATTGTACAAGCTTCACGGAATCTTACAGCGAGACGGGGAGCGGTACGAGCTTGTTGTCGCCGATGGTATTTTATCGTGGTCCAGACCGGGCGGCGGCGTTCGACATCCTCTAATCACTCGCGCCGTTCGGCTCGATTTCGATCCTCAAACTCCAGCGTTCCGAATTGTCGAGAGTGGAGATCCATCTCAATTCTATTCGGCCCTGTTTAGATCGATGACCGACGTCGATGGATCGGCGGTGGGCCGGCTTCGTTCTGAGAGCGATGCGCTCGATTTGCACCCGCTTGGCGGCGCCGATGTGGTGGGTTTCTTGAAATCGGTGTCGTCCACTTTGTCTGCAAAGGGCATATATGTTGGACCCGAAGCACCCGGGCCCGAAAGAGATTTTCCAGTAATCGGAAGGGGCCCAACTTTACTCCTCAGGCGCCGAACCGTGGGAGTCGCTCGGGCTTTTGACGCGATAATCGAAGATCTGAGCCAAGGCAAAGCCATTCCAGTGTCGCTCAAAAACGTCGTTGGAATAACGGACATTCCAAACGATGTGTCGCCACTCGTGTCTCACGAGAACCAGCGACCAGGAATGACGTCGGAGGAGATGAGCGACGACTCGATTTTGTTCACCAAGGAGGCCAATCCCGAGCAACTAGACATCGCTCGGAGCTTAAATCGCGATAATTGTGTCCTTGTGCAAGGGCCTCCCGGTACTGGAAAGACCCATACAATCGCAAATCTTTTAGGGCATCTTTTGGCCCAGGGAAAGAGCGTGTTGGTACTAAGCCACACAACTAAAGCCCTCAAAGTGTTGCGGGAGAAAGTTGTTCCTCAACTGCAGCCACTCTGCGTTAGTGTATTGGATTCTAAAGACGACGATGCTGCGCTCAAATCTTCGATTGAGGGGATCGTAGAGCGTGTTGGGAACGTCGATATTGCAAAATTGGATCGCGAGATCGTTCGATATGGATCGGAGAGAAGCGGGTTAATTGGGGAATTGGCCCAGCTTAGAGAGTCGCTTGTCAACGCTCGTTTGGACGAACAGCGTGAGATTATTATCGGCGGGGAAGGCATTCGCCCCATTTCAGCTGCTGTTGAAGTATCGCGTGGTTTAGGCAGTCAGGATTGGATACCGGACGGCATTGCTATAGGAAGTCCGCAACCACTTTCTCAAAGTGAAGTTGCTGAGTTGTATGGTACAAACCGCTCGGTGACCCGGGAAGACGAAACGGCCCTCGCGTTGCGGTTGCCTGATAAAGGCGAAATCACACAGGCGGATGATTTCGCCGCTCTTTGCCAGGAAAGGCGCGAGCTTTCTGAGAGAGACCGCTTTTATCGACCCGGACTTTGGACGACGCCAAAGGGCGCAATAGCGGACCAGCTTGATGCGGCTCTCCAAGTTGCGATTGACGCGGTGAGTGCGTGTGAATCGCTTCCATCATGGGTAGCTGGGCTCGTCGTCTCAGGTATATCTGAAGAGCGTTTTATTTGGGAAGAACTACTTGCTGAAGTTAGTGCACTACGAAGCGAAGCATTGGTCGGGCAACGGCTTGTACTAGTTCACACGCCTGTTCTCGCGCACGAGCTCGACGTCGAGCGCGCATCGGAAATTTACTCTGCTATCGAGAGTGAAATTAAAAAGACTGGAAAATTACCAAGCTTTCTAGCATTGCTTTCTCGACCCGAGTGGAAAAAAGCTATTCAAGGAGCAAGGGTTGGCGCAGGGTCGTCTCCACGCTTACCAGAGCACTTCTCGGCACTTGCTCGTTTGGCTCAAATCGAGTCAAGGCGTCAAGCATTTAGGAGACGCTGGGATGCTCAGGTAAAGCGAATTGGAGGACCATCAGCTGACTCGCTCGGGCGCGAGTGCGAGGTTGGGGCAAAGCTATTCTCTCCAATGATTTCAAACGCACTAGATTGGGTGCCTACGACGTGGGCGAAGGCCGAGAGCCTTCTTTCTGAATGCGGCCTGGCATGGCACGCCTTAATCGCAGAAGCCAATTTAGCGTACCCCGATTTAGACAACGCTGGCAGAATCTCAAAGACGGTATCCGAGATACTACCGAAAGTTCTGGGATCTGAACGAGCCAGAAGGCGTTGGAAATATGTGGATGACCAGCTCCAAATAATCAAACAGAAAACTATCTCATGGCCGGCCAATCAGGCGATTAGGCCGCTTCGCGACGCAATTGATGCGTATGATGAGAAATCATATCGACGCGAATCCTTTGAGCTCGAACGATTGCGCATGGTTTTAGATGTGTCAAACACGCGCTTTTCATTACTTACTCGGTTGGAGAGATTTGCACCAGGTTGGGCGAGCGCTATCAGGGGGCGAATCGGGATTCACGGGTTGTTTGATTGCCCTTCGGATGTCGATAAGGCGTGGAGGTGGCGACAATTCGAATCTGAGTTGAACCGGCGTAACGAGGTCTCGATACCGGACATCCTGCAGAATATCGAGCAGAAAAGAGGGCGACTTAGAGAAGTCACAACGAATTTAGTTGATCGCCGGGCGTGGCGTGCTCAGGCAGCGAGAACAACGTTATCCCAGCGCCAAGCCCTCCTGGGTTTTGCCGAATCAAAAAGACGTATCGGGCGTGGTACAGGAAAACGAGCCGCGCATTTCGCTCGCGCTGCTCGGGAGCGAATGGCAGACGCAAGATCAGCCGTTCCCGTGTGGATTATGCCTGTCGTGAAAGCCGCCGAGGTGTTCGACCCCCAAAATACGCGGTTCGATGTCGTAATCATTGACGAAGCTAGTCAGAGTGATGTGACTGGCCTTTTGGCATTCTACCTTGGCGATCAAATTGTAGTGGTCGGCGACGACGAGCAAGTCAGTCCATCGGCGGTCGGAGAAAAGGCTGACGAAGCACAGCATTTGATCGACGAAATGTTGCAAGGAATTCCAGATGCGCAACTTTTCGATGGAAAGCAGTCACTCTATGACATTGCAAAAAGATCATTTGGAGGGACGATTTGCCTGCTCGAACATTTCAGATGCGTCCCTGAAATTATTCAGTTTAGCAATGAACTAAGTTATGCTGGAAGAATCAAACCACTTCGAGAGCGACACGAGTCAGATCCCGAGCCGTCTGTAGTCGAGCATAGAGTCGTATCTAGTGTATCCGAAGGAAAAGTAAATGAACGCGAGGCCTTGGCAGTCGCCTCTTTAGTGCTGGCGGCGATCGAGCAACGCGAATACGACGGAAAAACTTTCGGAATAATTTCCATGGTCGGCGATGAGCAAGCATATCGAATCGAACAAATACTTCGCGCAGTTCTTACACCGGCGGTAGTGGAAGCTCGGCGCCTACTCGCTGGGAGTGCCGCTCAGTTTCAAGGGGACGAGCGTAATGTGATGTTCCTTTCGCTTGTTGATACGGGCCAGGGCGTGCCGTTGCCCCTTCGAGACACGCGCTCTTTTCAGCAAAGATATAATGTAGCTGCAAGCAGGGCGCAGGACCAGATGTGGATAGTTCATTCACTGGACCGTGCGACAGAATTAAAACCAGGCGATTTAAGGCGGAGACTAATCGAACACGCGACAGATCCGGGTGCCGCAGAACGCAATAAGGCCGCCGCACTCAAGAAGGCCGAATCGAAATTTGAGGAAGCCGTCATCCAGCGACTTACGGGAGCAGGATTCTGGGTTGAAACGCAACGATGGGTTGGCGCTTATCGATTAGATATAGTTGTGCACGGAGAAAATCGAAAACGTTTAGCGATTGAATGTGACGGCGATCGTTATCACACAATCGAGACTCTACGGGAAGATACAGAACGGCAGGCAATCTTGGAGCGCGTCGGCTGGACGTTCTCCCGCATTCGTGGAAGTAAGTTTTTTCGAGACGAGGATACCGCTTTACGCCCGGTTTTCGAGAAACTTGCTTCGATGGGAATCGAGCCCCATGCAGTTAGAACCGCTGTCGAATCTGGAAATAGTGAGTTAGTGTCTCGTGTAAAAGTTCGGGCCGCTGAATTAGAAACCGAAATTGGGTTAATTGATTTCAGCACAAAATCCCCGGTCCGAAAGAGCTGGCGAAAGAGTCTGGCTCAAGGTCGCGGCGGGGGATTGGAAACAGTTCCCGGGGATGGGACGTGACTTGAGAGATCCAGATGAACTAGATGCTTATAGCGCAATGGTCGACGAATTGGAGGAGCGTCTCGAAGAGACTTCTGATACCCAGGGTGACATTGCCTTAAGACTTCAAATCATTCAGACTCGAGTGGTTATTCTGACGGCGAGAGAGATGCTTAATCTGCGGTTTTAAGAAGTGCGCGGCTTCGCGGGGATCTCGGTAAAGGCCATCGGGCGGTCCCACCAGTCGTGGGCGCGCCAGCGTTCTTGGTCGGGTGTCGGCGGCGGTGGAAGCTTTTGCGCGAGCGCGATTTCGTAGGCGGCGATGTAGCGGTCTACCATCCGCTCCGATGAGAAGGTCGTCTCTACGCGCGTGCGGCACGCGCGGCGTGAGAGCGATGCCAGTTGCGGAACGCGTGCGACTGCCGCATCGACATCGTCGCACAGAAAACCGGTTTCGCCGTCGACGACGATCTCGGGGATCGAGCCCATGTTCGCGCCAAGGACCGGCGTGCCGCAAGCCATCGCCTCGATCATCGTGAGGCCGAAACGCTCCGGCCGCGTCGTCATGTGCACGAGCGCGAGCGCACCGCCGAGCAACTCGTCGCGCTTGGCACCGCGCACTTCGCCCAAGAATTCTACCGCGTCGCCATCGATGTGCGGCTCGACGAATTCCTTGAAATACGCGACGTCTTGCGGAATCGCAGCCATCTTCAATCGCACGCCGGCGCGCTTCGCGACCTCGATTGCGAGGTGCGCGCCTTTTTCGGGATGGAAGCGCGCGAGATACAGCAGATAGTCGCCGGCCCGATCGACGAACGTGAACGCCTCGGGATCGATACCGTTGTATGCGGTGCTCACATAATTGAGGCCGGGATCGCGATCCGAATCGCTGATCGAACAGAAGAAGCTGCGCTGCGCGGCGGCGTAGTACGCACCCAAAATCGGCGGCGAACTGAAACCGTGGATCGTCGTGAGCATCGGTGGGGTTTTGGTCGCGAGCGCGTACGTCAGCGGCTTCCAGTCGAAGTTGTTGTGGATCAGATCGAACTCGTGCGCACGTTCGAATAGCTTGCCGGTATGGATCGCGCCGTAGACATCGCCGTTTAAGCCGGGATCTTCGTTGACGCCCACGGGGACGACCGAGGCAAGTTTGCCTGCCGTTTGCGAGTTGCCCGTTGCGAAGAGCGTCACGTCGAGACCGCGACGCACCATGCCCTCAGCGATGTTCGAGGCCACTTGCTCCCAGGGTCCGTAACCCGGCGGTGGGGTCGGCCACGAAATCGGTGCGAGCAGCGCGACGCGCAGACCCGCAAGCGAACTCACGCGCTCGCCGCCCCGGCCAGCACCGAGGTCAACAGGCCGGGGAAGCGCTGTTCCAGACAGTCATAGCGAAGCTTCACATAGCGTTCTACCCCATCGATGCGCGTCCACGTGATTCCGGCCTCGCGTAGCACCTTGAAATGGTGCGAGCGGGTGGATTTTGCGATATCGAGGTGGATGGAACCGCACGAGACTTCGCGATGCTCGTGGAGTTCGGCCACGATCGCCAGGCGCACCGGGTCGCTCAGCGCGGCCAGTACGTCCGCGAGCACGATCTCCTTGGCATCGGGTTGGGCAAGCTCGATCATCGCCTTCAGTATACCGTTCGATCGACGTCGAACAATGCGACTTTTGACGTATAGTTCGACGAGTGTCGAACGGTAAGATGCTCGCATGAGCAGTCGGACCCTCGGAATCAGCGCAGCCCTCACGGCGACCATCCTCTGGGGGATGCAGTTTCCCGTGCTTGGCGCCGTGCTACACGATCTCGACCCGTTCTGGCTGACGTTCGTGCGCTACCTGACGGCGACGTTGATTCTGGCCGCCGTCGTGCTGTTGCGCGAAGGGCGGGAAGCTTTTTCGCTCGAGGGCCGGGGCTGGACCGTCGCGGGTCTGGGCATTCTCGGATTCTCGGTGTTCAACGTCGCGCTGCTGTTCGGCATCCGCATCAGTGGACCGCAACACGGCTCGCTGATCATGGCGACGACGCCGCTACTCGTCGTACTCATTGGCTGGCTGCGCGGCGGTGCGAAGCCGACGGTACGGACGCTCGGATTTATCGCGCTTGCATTTTTCGGCGTCGCGCTCGTCGTCACCAAAGGCAATCCCGCAAGCGTGCTTGCGGCGGGCGATTGGATCGGCGATCTTTTGATGCTCGGCGGCGCGCTCTGCTGGGCGACCTATACGTCGTGGATCCCGGCGTTCGCGTCGTGGTCGCCGCTACGCTACACGATGCTCGGCACGTTTTTCGGAACGCTCTCGACGGCCGGCATCGCGCTCGTTGCAACGGCTCTTGGATTTTCACGTCTCCCGACGGTTGGCGGCTTCGTGCATGCGTTGCCCGGTATGGCGTTTCTTGCGATCGCCGGTGCGGTGATTGCTCTCGTTGCGTGGAACATCGGGATCGCCAAACTCGGTGCGGCGACGGCGGTCCTCTTCATGAACGTCGTGCCGATCACGGCGTTCGCTATTGCAATCGGCTTCGGCGCCCACTATCCGGCGATCGAATACGTCGGCGCTGCGATCACGATTCTTGCACTCGTGCTCAACAACATCGTCGCGCGACCGCGAATGCGGCCGGTCTTAGCCGCGGTCGAAGGCGATCGCTCCGCCTTTGATCACCAGCGCGGGGTCGCGTAGCGCCCGCGTTTCCACATCGAGTTCGCCGTCGAGTGCGAGTAGGTCGGCCGGGCGTCCCGGTTCGATCACGCCTGCATCGACGCCGAGCAATTCGCCCGCGGATTTCGTTGCAGCACTCAGCGCTTGCGAGGCAGTCATGCCCAGAATCGTCTGCATGAGTTCGACTTCGTACCAGTAGTTTTCGTGAAAATTGTACGGCGTGCCCGCATCGCTGCCACCGGCAAACATCACGCCAGCCTCGAACGCGCGCCGTAGGTTTACGCGCATCTTATCGTAGATCTCGGTCGCTTTGCGTATGACGTAGTCGGGCTGCTTGCCGTTGTCGATGTTCTCGAAGATGCACGTGATGGCGGCGATCGTCGGCACGAGATAGGTGCCGCGTTCTTTGAAAAGCGCGATCGCCTCGTCGTCCAGCAAATGACCGTGTTCGATGGAGGTGACGCCCGCCCGCAAGGCGTTCTTGATACCGCTCGTGCCGATCGCGTGCGCGGCGACGCGCATGCCGTGCGTCGAGGCCTCGACGATCGCCGCCCGCATTTCTTCTTCGCTGAGCTGATCGCGGCCCGGGACCGCGCCCTTGGTGAGCACGCCGCCGGTCGCGATGAGTTTGATGCAGCCGGCTCCGGCTTTGAGCTGCTCGCGCACCGCTTTGCGCGCGTCCCACGGACCGTCGGCTTCGCGGCCGATGAAGAATCCGTGACCGCCCGTCATGCAGATCGCGCGGCCGGCGGGGATGATCGTCGGTCCGACGTGCTCGCCGCGCGCAACCGCATCACGGATCGCGATTGCATTCCCATCGGTCGCGCCGAGATCCCGACATGTCGTTACGCCGGCTTCAAGGGCCTTGCGCGCATTTGCAACCGCGCCGAGTGTTTTTTCCGCCGGCGTTTTGATGATGTAGACGCCCATCACGTCGGGTTCGCCGTTGACTTCCAAGTGCACGTGCGAATTGATCAATCCCGGGCTGACGGCGCGCGTTTCGATCGTGCGCTCGGCATCGATCGCCGTCGTGCCGTCGACGATCGAATGGATCGTCGTCCCCTCGATGAGGATCGTGACGTTGCGGCGCGGCGCGGAGCCGGTGCCGTCGTAAAGCGCGCCGCAGCGCAGAGCAAGAGAGTTCACACGGGACCTTTCGCGGATGGTGGAAAGAGGCGATCTGCGCCGAGCGCGGCGCGATCGAAGTAGCGCGCGTGCGTCACGAGCACGTCGGCACGCGAAGTCGCCTCTAAGAGCACGACTTCCACATCGGGCTTCGCGATCGATTCGAGTTCGAGCAGGAGCCGCTCGCGTCGCGCTTCGAGGGGATCCTCAAACCAGCGCTCGAGGGTCGTCGTCGCGGTTTGCCGGTCGTAGGCGATCAGGACGCTAATCATCGAAACGCAGCGCTTCGAGGATTCCCGTTCGGCGACTCACGACTGTCGTCACGCGTTCGAGGGCTTCCATCGCCTCGTCGGTATCGATCGTCGCGCCGTCGGCGCGCGCGCGTCCGGCCGTCTGCAGATACTCGTTGTCGGCGACGAACCGGCTCATGGTCATGAGCGCCGCCACGACATGCGAGGGGCCGCCGCCGTATTTGAGGTCGAAGCCGTGCTTGTCGGCGAGGCGTTCGGAGAGCTGGGCCCAGCGGTGCTGGGCGAGAGTACGCACCTGGAATTCAAACGGGAGCGGAAAGCGCGCGAGCACATGCACCGCGCGATAGCCGTAGGTGGGAAACGAACGGCGGTCGACGATCTGCGTCGTTTCGATCCGCGCGCAGAGTTCGGCGGTGATGCGGTCCTGCTCGGCAATCGTCCGCACAACGATACGCGCGCCCGCGATGTCTTGCACCGACGAGAGTCGGGTCGGCGCGTTGCGGACGAGCTTATCGAGAATCGAACGAGCAGATTTATGACGCGCAACGATTGCGGTGTCGAGTTCGGCTGCGAGTTTGGGGATCGTCGTTGCGAAGATCGGTTCGAACGTCGCGCGGTACGCGTCGAGTTCCCGCAAGTCATCGGCCTCGGGCGCCGTTCGTAGGCGTGCGCCGAGACGGTCGATCTGTGCGCCGGTCAATGGACCACGACCGAGATCAGGTCGTCGATCGCAGCGAAGCAGCGGTCGATATCCGCCGTCGTATTGTAGTGCGCAAACGACAGCCGCACGGCCGTTCCGCCGCGATCCGAGGCGATCGACTGCATCAGACGCGGGCTATAATAATCGCCGAAGCGCGCTTCGATGCCCGCGCTATCGAGCCCACGCGCGACGCTCTCGCCCTCTTCGCGCTCGACATTGAACGCGAAGAGGGGGAGCCGGTAGAATCCCGCCGGACGACCGTAAAGCGTGATGACTTCTGCGCGAAGTTCGAATTTTGTGAGCGCGTATTTGCTCAGAGTGCGCTCGTAGGTTGCGATCGAATCCATCGCCGCGCGCAGCTTTCCGCCGCCGACATCGCGCAGATAATTCACCGTGCCGAGCCAGCCGGCAACGGCCTCGTGGCTCTGTGTCCCCGGTTCGATCGACCAGTACGCTGCGCCCGTTGGAACGAGCGGGTCGTCGCTGCGAAAGAATCGCTCGGAAAAATCCGGGTGCGCGTACCAGAATCCCATGTGCGGTGCGAATATCTTGTATGCGGAGAACATCACGGCATCGAACGCCGGATCGATATCGACGCGACGGTGCGGCAACATCTGCACGCCGTCGACCATAACGATGGCGCCGACGGCTTTGGCTTCACGCGCGTATGTCGTAACGTCGAACACCGTGCCCGTGCAGTTCGACGCCCACGGGAGCGCGACGAGGACCGGACCGCGCGCGAGTGCTTCGTGGTACGCGGCTTCATTGATGTCGCCGTTCTCATCGACGGGAACGATGTCGATCTCGGCGCCGAAGTTCGCGAGCCACATCCACGGCGAGACGTTGGCTGAGTGATCGGCGGCCGTCAGCACGATCCGGTCGCCCGGTCGGATCGACGGCGCGATGGCGCGCGAGAGATGCATCGCAATCGAGGTTGCATTCAGTCCGATACCGACCGTTGCGCTCGGCACCCCGATCAACTCTGCAAATGCGGACTTGCCCTCCGCGATGAGTGCGCTCGTGCGTATCGGGCGTGCGAAGATCGATCCTTTTTGCGAATTCTCGACCACGAGATACGCCTGCATGCGCTCGATCGTCTCGAGTGGGAGCTGTGTCGAAGCGGCGTTGTCCGCAAGGATGCGGCCTTCGGCGCGCGCGGCGACGACGCCCGGAAAGCGGCTGCCGTTCACGAGCGCGCCGCGGCGGCTTCGAGAGCGGTAAACGCGCGCGAGGTAAGCGGGTGATCGAGTTTGCTAGCGATGAAGCGCGACGCTTCGCGGATCTTCGTAAGGTCGATTCCCGTTTCGATCCCCATTCCGTGCAGCATATAGAGCAAGTCTTCGGTGGAAAGGTTGCCGCTCGCGCCCGGCGCGTACGGACAGCCGCCAAGACCGCCGGCCGACGAATCGAACGTTGCGATTCCCATTTGCAGTGCTGCCATGACGTTGGCAAGCGCTATGCCGCGTGTATCGTGGAAGTGCATCGCCAGGCGCTCGACCGGCATTTTGTCTTGTAGTGCTCCGGCGACATCGACGACTTGGTTTGGCGTTGCAACGCCGATCGTATCGCCAATCGAGAGTTCGTCGATCCCCATATCGGCAAGCCGCTCGGCGACACGCACGACATTTTCAACCGGAACCGCGCCTTCGTACGGACACCCAAACGCCGTCGAGATGTAACCGCGCACCCACATGTTTTCGGTGCGCGCGCGGCGCACGACGGCGGCGAACGTGGAGATCGACTCGTCGATCGTCATGCCGATATTGGCTTTGGTGAAACTCTCCGAGGCCGCGGTGAAGACGGCGATCGCCGTTGCGCCCGCAGCGATCGCGCGATCGAGTCCGCGGTCGTTCGGCACGAGCACGAGGTACGTGACGCCGGGTCGCTTGTCGATGCGCGCGAAGACGTCGTCTGCATCGGCAAGCTGTGGGATGGCTTTGGGACTCACGAAGGACGTCGCCTCGACGATCGGCGCACCCGCGGCCGAGAGCAAGTCGATGTAGCGCACTTTATCAGCGACGGAGACGATGCTCGATTCGTTCTGCAGACCGTCGCGCGGTCCGACTTCACAAATCTTGACCCGCTGCGGCAGCGTCGTCAAACTGGTTGCGCTCATGGGGCCCGCTCCGATTTGAGAAAGTTCACCGTATGTTCGACGACGCGCGGCCACATCGAGTCATCGTGCACGAACCCGCGGATGAGTGAGGTAAAGGGATTCGACAGGGCGCCGAGGTTGAGGTGGTTTGCGCGATCGTCGTCAATGAACACGGTGGGAATGTGTTCTTCTAGATGTGCCGATTCGCTTCGCACGACCCCGTCGCTTGCGGTCGGCCCGGCAAACCGGGGCACCCGGCCCACGATGGCGAGGATGCGTGTGCCTTCCGGAACGACGAACGGTTTGCGGTCGAGAATCCAGAGTTTGTGTTTGGGATCTGCCGTCGGCACCCAGTGACCGCTCGTTCCATTGAGCCAAGTCATGAACGGCGATGCGACGTCGAGATCGGCGAGTTCTTCGGCGCGGATGCGAAAGCGCTGCGAGAGTTGCGCGAGATAGTTGGTGATGAGGCCGCCATTGGGTGATGCCAATTGCACGATCCCGGCGATCTCGTGCGCACGCTCGGGATACGCGCGCAAAAATCCGCGCGCGATCAACCCGCCGGCGCTAAAGCCGAAGATAGCGACCGGAAACGCCTGCGGTTCGCGGCTTTTGAGGCGATCCAGAAATCGCGCCAGCTCGTCGACGCGCGGCCGCAGACCGAATTTGCCTTGCGGAAAGATGATCGAGTCGAATCCGTACGCGGAAAAACCGTAGCGGCCATTGCGCCCCTGATCGAAAGTCTCCATCAGGTCGGCGACTTCGTGCCAGCCGGGAAGTAAGATGATCTTCATTCGTGCAGCTTCACAAGCGTTGCGCCCGCGGCGACCAGTTGGCCCGGTTCGACGAACACCTCACCGACGTTGCCGGCAAGGGGTGCCTCGATGCGATGTTCCATCTTCATCGCTTCGAGCACGACGAGTAGCGCGCGCGCTTCGACGCGATCGCCTTTGCGGACCGAGACGCTGGTGATTTTGCCCGGCATCGGCGCGGTCACGGTGCCGGAGCCGGTCGTGGCGGCGTGTTCGGCGTCGGCGCTGGGCACCGCAGCGAACGCGAAACGATAGGCGCATCCGCCCAGATCGACGCTGATGCCGGTCGGATCGATGCGCGCATTCGCCGGCAGATCGCGGCGCGCGATCCTTCCGGCGAGGTCGCCGCTTAGAACGAAGTCGTCGCCGCTGAGCGTGATGTCGGTCGCGACTGTTTTTCCGCCGATCGTGAACCGCACCGGCATGCCGACGCTCCCCATGCGCCACGCGCGTCCGCTCGCCGCGAGCGTTGCTGCAGCAATGCGCGCCGCATCGAAAACGGCCGCCGGGTGTGCAGCCAGCAAGTTGGCGAGGATCGGCCGCTCCTCAAGAAAGCGTGTCGTCGTATCGCCGGCAATGTAGGCGGAATCGGCAAAGATCGCGCGCAGCATGCCGAGGTTCGTCGTGACGCCGCCGACCTCGGTGCTCGCGAGTGTCGCCTGCATCCGCGCGATCGCAGCGTTACGATCGGCGCCCCACACGATGATCTTGGCAAGCAGCGAGTCGTAGTACACGCTCACCTCGCTGCCCGCGCGAAAACCGGTATCGACGCGCACGCCCGGCGCATTCGGAACCGAGAACGCGGTGAGGGTGCCGATCGAAGGCAGAAAGTCGTGCGCGGGGTCTTCGGCGTTGAGACGCGCTTCGATCGACCAGCCGCGCGGTTCGACGCTCCCGATCGTCAAGCGCTCGCCCTGCGCGATGCGCAGTTGCCAGTGGACGAGATCGACTCCGTAGACGAGTTCGGTGACGGGGTGCTCGACTTGCAAGCGCGCGTTGACTTCGAGGAAGTAGAAGCTACCGTCCTCATCGAGCATGAACTCGACGGTGCCCGCATTCGTGTACCCTACCGACTCTGCCGCTGCAATCGCCGCCGCAAACATCTGCTCGCGCAAACGTGCATCGAGCGCGACCGACGGCGCTTCCTCGAGCACTTTTTGGTGACGTCGCTGGATCGAACACTCGCGCTCGCCGAGCGCTAGCGTCGTTCCGTGCTGGTCGGCAAGAATTTGTACTTCGATGTGGCGCGGCCGGCGTAGGTAGCGTTCGAGCAGCACGGCGTCATCGCCGAAGGACGCTTTGGCTTCGCGCATCGCCGAGGCGAGCGCATCGTCGAACTGCGCGAGGTCGTCGACGACACGCATGCCGCGTCCGCCGCCGCCGGCACTGGCTTTGATGAGCAGCGGCAAGTCGATGCGTCCGGCTTCCGTACGCAGTCGCTCGAGCGAACGATCCTCGCCGTCGTAACCGGGGACGACCGGAACGCCGCGTTCGCGAACGCGCTGCTTGGCCTCGATCTTGCTGCCCATCTGCGCGATCGCCGAGGGCGACGGTCCGACGAAAATCAACCCGGCATCGGCGACGGCCTGTGCGAACGGCGCGCGTTCGGAGAGAAACCCGTAGCCCGGATGGATGGCATCAGCACCGAGCGTCTTGGCTGCGGCGATGACGCGTTCGCCTTGCAGATACGATTCCGTCGCGGGTGCCGGGCCGATGTTGATACTCGCATCCATCACCTCGCGGTGCAGCGCGTGGACATCGGCATCGCTATACACGCCGACGGGCGAGATGCCGAGTTCGCGCGCACCGCGTGCGATGCGCACGGCGATCTCGCCGCGATTGGCGATGAGCAGCCGCTTCATGCGTGCCACGTCGCGGGACGGCGTTCGAGGAATGCGCGCAAGCCTTCTTGTCCTTCGGGTGAGGTGCGCACGCGCGCGATCGTGCGGGCGGTTAGCAACGCGCTCTCGTCGTACGTTGCCGCCCGAACGCGCTGAATCAGGTCTTTGGCCGCGACGACGGCGCTTGGGCCGGCGGTCCCGAACTCCGCGATCAACTCGTTCAGGCGCCGCTCGAGCGCGTCGTCGTCGAGGACTTCGTGCACGAGGCCGATCGCTTTTGCGCGCTCCGCCGAAAAGCGTTCGCCGGTGAGAAACAGCGCGCGCGCGTGCGAGACGCCGATTTTGGCGATGACGAAAGGCGAGATGACCGCAGGGATGATCCCAAGCTTCGTTTCGGTGAAACCGTAGATGGTCCCGGGGCTGCTCAGCACGATATCGCAGACGGCGGCAAGGCCTGCGCCGCCGCCGAGCGCCCCGCCGTGAATGCGCCCGATGACGGGCTTGGGACAGCGATCGATCGCGCGATACATCTGCGACATGCGCTCGGCATCCGCCACGTTTTCGGCCTCGGAGAGCTCGAGCGACCCCCGCATCCAGTTGACGTCGGCGCCGCCGCAAAACGTCTTCCCAGCCCCGTCGAGGACGATCGTGCGGACCGACGCGTCGGTTCCGAGGTGGTCGAACGCTGCCCGCAGTTCGGCGATCAGTTCGGCGTTGAAGGCGTTGCGCACGTCGGGGCGCTGCAGCGTCACGCGGGCTACTGCGCCGTCGCGGACGACACGGAGGACGGTGTCTGGCATGAGGGCCGCTTTCCGTGGGCGCCCTTACGCACCCCGCCGCCGACTCATGGTAGTATTCTCATTATGAAGACAGGCCAGAGAGTCTACCGTCATTCGATCGTCGCACGAGCGAGCCACTGGGTGTGGACGCTCGCGATGCTCGTGCTCTTGATGAGCGGCCTTCAGATTTTCAACGCCGCTCCGTACCTCGACGCCTCCGATAAGAGCGATCCGGCGCGGCGCGTGCTTTCGATCGACGGGGGAACGCCGCGGGGCGCAAGCGCTCCGGTCGGGCAGACGACGATCTTCGGCCATACGTTCACGACGACCGGATGGCTCGGCTACACCAACGATGGCGCCGGCGGGAAGAGTGCCCGCGCTTTCCCGGGCTCGATTACACTGCCGGGCTATCAGAGTCTGGCCGACGGCCGTCGCTGGCATCTCTTTTTCGGCTGGTTCCTCACGCTCTCGCTCCTGGCTTACGTGATCGGCGGCGTGATCCGCAAAGATATCCGCGAACTCTGGCTGACGAAACGTGATATCGAGGGACTCATTCCGATGCAGCTCTACTACATGCGCCTGCGCAAAGAGAAGCCGCCGCACGGCACGTACAATCCGTTGCAGAAAGTCACCTATCTCATCGTGCTCTTCATCATGACGCCGCTCATCATCCTGAGCGGTCTTGCGCTCTCACCGGGCGTCGATGCGATCGCACATCCGCTGGTGAGTTTCTTTGGCGGACGACAGTTCGCGCGGCTCTGGCACTTCGCGCTCATGACGCTCTTCATTCTGTACTTCTTCACGCATATGGTGCTCGTGTTTGCAACCGGGGCGTGGAACAATTTGCGCTCGATGATCACCGGCTGGTACCGGCTGCACGATGGCGATGGAGTCGGCGTATGAAGCGGCGTCTCTTCATTGCAACCTCGCTTGCAACGCTCGGCGCCGCCGGCTGCTCGCCGATCAGCAACGCGCTCAACGAAAGTCCCGCCCACGGCCTCTTGACGTTGGGCGAAAAGTGGAACCAAGCGGCGATCGGAACGCGCGGTCTTGCCAAGTTGTATTCGGATGCGGACGTCGATCGTACGTTCCGCGTCAACGGAAATTCGACGCCCAGCGATTCGAGCTACGCGTCGCTTGTGGCCGCAGACTTTCGTTCGTACAAACTCGTCGTCGATGGTGCGGTCGAGCGGCCGCAACACTTCACGCTCCCGCAGCTGCGCGCGATGCCGCTCCAAACGCAAATCACGCGTCACGACTGCGTCGAGGGTTGGAGCGCGATCGGTAAATGGCGCGGCGTTCCGCTGGCGACGATTCTTGCGATGGCGCAGCCCAAGTCCGACGCGCGTTTCGTTATCTTTCACTGCTTGGATATCGACGAACAGAGCGCCCCGTACTACGAGAGCCTCAATTTGCACCAGGCCGCCCATCCGCAGACGCTACTCGCGCTCGACCTCAATGACAAAGCGCTCGATGCGGACCACGGCGCGCCGGTCCGTCTGCGCATTCCAACCCAACTGGGCTACAAGAGTGCCAAATGGGTCGGCCGGATCGAACTCGCATCGACCTTCGCCAAAGTCGGCAGCGGGTCAGGCGGCTATTGGGAAGATCAGGGTTACGAATGGTACGCGGGTATTTGAGTTCGCCTTAGGCGACACGATCACGCTTCACTAGGGGTCGCGACGCGGTCGCGGCGTAGCGCAAGCGCAACGCCGCCAACGACGAGCGCCGCGCCGAAAATCTCGCGGCTGCCGAACGTCTCGCCGCCGAAGACGACGCCGACGGCGACCGCGATCACCGGAATCACCAAGGCCGAGAGGCCGACGACCCACGATTCGAGCCGCTGCAAGAGCCAGTGGTTGAGATAAAACGCGATCCCGCTGCCCATCACGGCAAGGTAGAGAACGGCGAGTACCGATGGAGGCGCGAGGGCCGCATGCCAATCGGGTCGCTCGAAAAGTAGACCGCTCGCGGTCATGACGACTCCGGCGAGCAACATCGCGGGCGGCAGCGTCGCGAACGGGTCGCTTGCGGCGTGTCGACGCAGGTACACGTTTGCGTAGGCGGAGAGGAACGATGCGCCGAGCGTCGCGGCTGCGAAAATCATGCCGCCGTGGACGTTGCCGCCGACCGAGATCACCGTGACGCCACCGAGTGCAAGGATCGCTCCCGCAAGCGTGGCGCGCGTCGCGCGTTCGCCGAGCATCACCGCGCCCAGGCCGAACACAAAAAACGGCAGCGTGCCGAAGATGACGGCCACGAGCCCCGATGAGAGCCCGGTCTCGGCGTAGTACGTGAGCGCGTAGTTGCCGCCGAAAAGCGCGACGGCGAGCGTGAGGATCAGCGAGAGCGGCGGCGCGCTGCCGCGCCGCTTCCCCGCGATTGCGCCAAGCGCTGCGAGAAAAAGACCCGCGATGATGAAGCGCACGCCCGCGCCCGTAACCGGCGGCAAACCGTGCAGCCCAATTTTGATCGCGAGCCACGTCGTGCCCCAAATACCACACATCAGCGCGTACGCGCCGATGATTCGAACGTCTACCGGCAACTACGCGCCGAAGAGATACGAGATGGGGGTCGTCCGTCCGCCAAAGAAAGCCGCAACGTCGCAATCGTACGTGGCCGCAAGTGCTTCGAGTTCGGGGTCGGTCAGCGCGTCCTCACCGGATTCGGCCGACGCGAGCCGTTCGAGGTCGACCTGCGCCGCAGCCGCCGCATCTTCGAGTGAGAGTCCGCGCCGTGCGCGCGCCCCTACGAGTGCTTCGGCCACGGTGTCTAGTGCGCTTTGACGATCCATCATTACATCCGAAACACGCCGAAGCGGGTTGGTTCCGGCGGAGCCCAGCGGGCGGCGCGTAATCCCATCGCAAGCACGCGCCGCGTGTCGAGCGGATCGATGATGCCGTCATCCCACATGCGCGCGGTCGAATAGTAGGGATTGCCTTCAGTTTCGTATTTTTCGAGGATCGGCGCTTTGAAGGCGGCCTGCGCCCCGGCATCCAGCGGCGTGCCTTTGCCTTTGTCGGCTTCCATGCGCACCGTGAGCAACGTCGATGCGGCTTGCACGCCGCCCATCACGGAAATACGTGCGTTCGGCCACATCCAGAGCTGACGCGGCGAATACGCGCGACCACACATCCCGTAGTTCCCTGCGCCGAAACTGCCGCCGATGACGACCGTGAATTTCGGCACGTTCGCGCAGGCGACCGCGGTGACGAGTTTCGCGCCGTCTTTAGCGATGCCGCGATTCTCGTATTCTTTCCCGATCATGAAGCCGGTGATGTTCTGCAAGAAGACAAGCGGCGTGCCGCGCTGCGTGCAGAGTTCGATG
>JBBRLI010000028.1:0-39472 GCA_038231455.1 Vulcanimicrobiales bacterium
CGATCCATTTCATCGAGAAAAGCTGCTCGTCGCGTCGTCTTCGCATATCGATCGAAGTTCACGTTCGCGAAGGACGTTTGCTCGTTTGCCATCGTATCCCATTATAGCAAAAAACGTCGATTAAATCAGACTTGCCCTAGAGATGAATTCCGGGCCGTTGTCGCACCGAATTTGGCGAGGAGTTCCGCGCTCGCTAACGATGCGCGTCAATGCCTGTGCAACATCAGACCCCTTGAAGCCACTTGCGACGTCGAGCGCAAGACACTCACGACTAAAGTTATCGACTATAGTCAACAGACGGATCTTGCGGCCGTCAGCAAGGTTATCTGCCATAAAATCCATCGACCACGTGTGGTTCAGGACGTCGGCGATCGGTCGGACTGATCGAACAACAGCCGACTTGCGCCGTCGCGGCGGTTTAAGCTGCATGGATAGGCCTTCTTCGGCATAGATGCGATACACGCGCTTGCGATTCACAATCCAGCCTTCGCGCCGCAGCAAGATGTGAATTCTTGGATATCCATAGCGGACGCGGGTCGCCGCGATGTCGTTAATTCGGGCCCGCAGCGCGGGCACGTCGGTCTTCACCGATTTGTAGCGCACACTTTTTCGATTGACGACCAGCACCCGACACGCGCGTCGTTCGCTGATCTTAAATGCCGCGAGCAAGAACGGTAACGCAACGCGCCGGCGCATCGGCGCTACCATTTTTTTGAGATCACCTCTTGCAACATCGTCTTGTCAAGGCTAAGGTCGGCTACGAGTCTCTTGAGCTTCAAGTTCTCTTCGCGCAGTTGCCGCAGCTCACGAATTTCCGCGGTACCCATCGAGCCAAACTTCTTCTTCCAGGCGTAGAACGTTGCTTCCGAAACGCCGAGCTTGCGGACGATTTCGGCGACCGGCGTACCGGCTTCGGACTGCCGCAGACAGTGCGCGATCTGTTCATCGGAGAAGCGTGATTTCTTCATGGCGATCCCCTTTTAAAGGCAGAGATTCGCCGGAAAATCCTAGTTTACATTGGACTCAGAAAGCGGTTTACCGTCACCATCGACGCCCTTTCCCTCTTTAAATGTTGAATGCGTGATGAGAGACTTCATCGCACAAGTAGATCTCGCGCTTCTATGTGGCCACGGCGTGAAGCCAACCTCAGCCAGCGATCGGCTCTGCCTCCATTCTTTCTTACTCCGTCCCCATTCAAATAGCAAAGGCCGAGGTTATATTGAGCGCTCGTGATACCAGCTTCCGCCGCCACAGTGTACCAGTAGACCGAAAGGGCACGGTCAATATGCGTGCCGTGACCTTCGTGATAGCAATAGCCTAAATCAAGTGCCGCTTCGTCGCTGCCATTGCATGCTGCTTCATAGAAATGGTTAAACGCCGCAACTGCGTTTTTTCGAACCCCATGACCATCTCGATAGCACATTCCGATATTGTATTGGGCCATCGAATGGCCGGCAGCAGCAGCGATACGATACCATTTTACTGCCTTCTTCGGCTCGCGTGGACGTCCGCGCCCCCAATCGTAGCAAGTCGCCAAATAGAATGATGCTCGAATGTGCCCCGCACCGGCGGCGCGCTCCCACCAATTTGCTGCGCCGACCCAATTCGATCGCACTCGTGCACGGCTGAATGCGAAACGATATCCAAGCCGAAATTGTGCATCGCTATCACCCAACTTAGCAAGCTTCTGCAGAAATGCGGTCGTCTCCATCTCCTCGTATTTTCTAGTAGCTTTCGTGCAAATGTTAGATAAGCGGATTCTCTTTTATCCGTCCCTTTGGATGAACTTTTCCCATCATTCAAATCGATCGCGATCTATTCCACGCGACTCATCGGTCCGAACACCGCAGCGCCGTCGAAAATCCATTCGTTTTGATCTCGAGTTTGATCGCACCGCACATGTCGGTTCGGAAGACGCGCGTGTTTGTGCGTGAAAGACTCGCAAGCGTCGATTTTGCCGGATGACCGAAGAGATTGTGACGGCCCACGCTGATGAATGCGAATTTCGGATCGACAACGCTCAGGAATGCTGAGCTCGAGGCATAGGCAGAGCCATGATGTCCAACTTTGAGAACGTCTGCCTCAATGTCAGCATATTGCGCGACGAGTCTGCTTTCCGTTGGTTCACCGGCATCTCCCATGAACAGAAGGCGCGTTCTGCCGACATCGACGCGTGCAACGATCGAATTCTCATTCACATCGTTTTTCCCCCCGGTCGCAAGCGTACACGGAGATAGAATCGCAACGTGAATCTCGTCGAGGGAAAGGCGATCGCCGCACCGCGCGATAACGATCGGAACGTGTTTGCGTCGCGACTCCGAAACGCCGTCATTGTAAGCGCGCCCACCGTAGACTTGCCCGCTATCGAGAATCAACCCCACGGATAGCGTGCGCAGAATCGGTGCGAGGCCGCCTGCATGATCGCCGTGCGGATGCGTGAGGATGATCGCATCGAGTCGCGTTACGCCGAGGCGCAGGAGCGTCGGGACGACGATCCGTTCGCCGACGGCTTCGGCGGGTGAATTGCCATCCTCTGTGAGCCCACGCTCGAGGCGGCCACCGGTGTCGATGAGGATCGCGCGGCCGCTTGCGCTTTGCACGAGGATCGCATCGCCTTGACCGACGTCGAGCATGGTGATCCGGGCCGATTGTTGCGGGAGTGTGCGTGGAGCGAAGATCACGCACACCATTCCGCATGCGATTGCGATTGCGGCGCTACGTGGACACTTGTGCCAGAGAAGAAACGCTGCCAGTCCTACGAGTGCGAAGTCAGCAATTACAGCCGGCCACGGTGGCGGTGTAATGACGACGCGGGAACCTGGCAGTGCGGCGACGTGCGTTACGATCGCCACGATCGCACCGACGATCTGCGATTCGACCGGGGCGATTCCCTGTGCAAGCGGCTGGATTGGCGCGGCGAGGAGCACGCACCAACCACCGACCATCGCGATGCCGGTAAGCGGAACGACGAGGGCGTTCGCGAGCACGGCATAGGGAGCCAGTGTGAAGAAGGTAGCAAGCGTAAGCGGCAAGACGCCGATTTGCGTTGCGATCGTCAACGCGAGTGCTTCGGCGATCGGCCCGGGAACGAAAGGCGTGCGCGCGATCCCGTGCGAGATGTGTTCGGCGAAGAGGACGATCGCCGTGACGCACGAGAGCGAAAGCAGAAACGACGTGCTCCCGATATCGGGCGTTAGGAGAACCGCGATGACGATTGCGGCCGCTGCGATCGCGTTCCCCGTTGCAGCGCGTGCGCCGATGGCACGTCCCAGTAAGACGACCGAGATCATTGTTGCGGCACGGATCGAAGGGAGATGGTCGCCTGAGAATGCGGCGTACGCCCACACGATTGCGACCGCAAGTAGACTGGTCGTAGCGCGCGGCACGCGCAGGAGACGGAGCGCGGCAAGGACGGTCGCCGCAACGATCCCTAAGTGCAAACCTGCGGTGACGAGGATGTGAACCGTTCCAGTTGCTTGAAAATCGTCGTGTAGATCGTGCGGAATCGTGCCTCGTTCGCCGTAGAGTGCGCCGGCGAGAATCGACGCGTTCGGCTCGGTGATTGCTTTGCGAAGATACGATGATGCCGCGGCTCGGAGGCGTGCCAGCACGAGCGGTACGCTCCACGGCGCGAAGCCGTCGCGCGCGACGAGACGCGCAACTTGAAGTTCGCCCGCATAGCCGCGGGCAGCCTCAAATGCACGCTGATCGATCTCGCCGGGATTGCGCGGGAGATCGAACGGCGCGAGTCGGCCGCCAAGCTCAAGGCGTTCGCCGATGGCGATCCGCTCGCGGAGGGTTGCGCGAACTGTCGTCCCGTCGGCAAGTGTTAAGGGAAACGTACAGACGTTTGGTGTGCAGCGGACGTCGCCACTTACATTACCGGAGTAGACGCCTATACGGCTTTCGTGGTCGATGCTTCTTGGATGTCCGTGCAATGCGCCGAGCACGATTCCGGCCGCGAGCGCAATTGCAGCGCTGCTCAGCCGTTGTCGATGCAGAAGCCCGAGCGCGCTCGCAACGATCAGCGCGGCGAGAGCGACACCAGCGCGTTCACCGAGCACGCCTGCGACAAGCGCAAGCGCCGGGAGCACGAGCGGAAAGCGCGCCATACCCGTCTATCCCGCCGAGTCGCGCGATCGCAAGGCCCAAAAAAGTGAGCGCGGTCCTCTGCTATGTCGTGATGCGCTCTGCAATCGATGCGAAGGCGTCTCGAAACGCTTCGGCCGACAATGTCGTATGCGCGGCGAGTCGCGAGAGTTTGGGTTCCACAAAGTCGCTGGGCTCTAAACGAATCATATACGTACGCGCGACCTCGTAGCCTTCGGTCGTCACATCGACGCTTCGGATCCGCACGCGGCCCGTCTCGGGATCGCGCAGATCGGCGAGATTGACCGGCGTCACACGCCCGCCCGTGAGCGCGATGAGCGCACCGCTATCCCCGCGCAGCAAGTAACGCACCGCGCCGTAGCCGAGCGTTCGCGCGTATTCCACATCGAACGGCACCGGTTTTGCGCAGCGCAGTTCGTACCCGATATCTTTGTTGACAACCGAAGTGTCGAGGCCAATTTCTTCGAGTCGCGTGCGGACCGCGTCGCGCAAAATGGCGCCAAGCGGTACGTCGGCGAGACGGACGTGACCGTAGGCATCGCGCGGGACGTTTTCCATCAGCGCGAAGTCTTCGTGATCGAGAATTTCGGCGATCCCCTCGGCGATGACCGCTACACCGTGATCGGCGCCTGAGGCGCGCCGCTTGACGATCGCGCCGACGATCGTATCTACGACATTCTTTAGGCGCGTTGTTTTGCCAAATTCTTCCGGAATGACGGCGAGCGTGGCGCCGGCCGCCTTGCACATCCCAAGCGCTAGCGCGCCGGATTTGCGGCCCATGCTTACGCAGAGATACCAGCGCGCAGTCGTGCGCGCATCCTCCATCAAACTCTCGACGATCCCGGTTCCGACGGCGCGCGCCGTTTCGAAGCCGAAGGTCGGAGCGTTTTCCGGCAGCGGCAAATCGTTGTCGATCGTTTTCGGTACGGTCGCAACGCCGATGCGGCCGCGCGTGAGTTCGGCGATGCGTGAGGCGCCGTAGGTGGTGTCATCGCCGCCGATGCACACAAGATACCGCACGCCGAGAAGCGTGAGCGTGTGAATGCAGCGTTGCAGCGTTTCCTCATCGCGCGCCGGATTCGTGCGCGACGTCCGCAAGATCGAACCGCCGGTGAAATGGATGCGTGAGACGTTCTCGATCGTGAGCTCTTCGATGTGCGATGTATCACCACGCGCGATGTGTCGATAGCCGTCGTAGAGGCCGATCACGCGCATCCCGTTATTGATGGCCTCGATCGTCGCCGAGGCGATTACCCCATTGATGCCGGGCGCCGGGCCACCGCCGACGAGGATTGCAAGCGTGTCACCATTCATGCTCGCGCCGTTCGCCTCCGGGCCACGCGATTCCAGTGTGATCTGCATAAAGCAAGCGGCCCACCCCAGGGTGCGCATCGCTCGTTCCAGAACGAGGTCTTCCCCCATACGAGAGGTCATCGGTTGAGAATCGTGGTTACCGGCGGCGCCGGATTTATCGGATCGCATATCGTCGATCAGTTCATTGGAGCGGGGCACGACGTGCTCGTGCTCGATAGCCTTTGGTCGCACGGCGGCGGTCGCCGCGAGAACGTACCGGAGAAGGCAAGCTTCGTGCATATGGATATCCGCGACGAAGGCATACAGCGCGTCTTTTCGGAGTTCAAACCCGAAGTCGTGTGCCACCATGCCGCGCAGCATAGCGTCGCAATCGGTAGCCGCGATCCGCAGTACGACGCCAACGTTAATGTCGTCGGTTTGCTTAACGTGCTCGAGGCCGCTGTCAAAGCGGGCACGCGCAAGTTTACGTTTGCGAGTTCGGGCGCCACGTTCGGCACCCCCGAGAAGTTGCCGATCGATGAGAAAACGCCGCAACGCCCCGAATCGCCATACGGCATCACCAAAATGGTCGCCGAACACTACCTACGCTTCTTCAAGGCGGAACACGGGCTCGATTACACGGCGCTCCGATACGGCAACGTCTATGGCCCGCGTCAAGATCCCAACGGTGAAGCGGGTGTGATCGCGATATTCATTGGGAAATTCTTGACCAAGCAAGGCATTCGCATCGATTGGGACGGCGAACAGACGCGCGACTATATTTATGTCGGCGACGTCGCGGCGGCGAACCTCGCTGCACTGGACCACGGATCGGGCGAATGCTACGTGATCGGAACCGGCAAGAAGACCAGTGTCAATGACGTGTATAAGGCGCTGGTGGAGGTGACCGGCTTCGAGGCGCCGATCACGCACGCGGAAAAGCGCTCGGGCGATGTGCGCGACGCGCAGTTCGATCCCAAGCGCGCGATCGCCGAACTCAAATGGAAACCGAAGGTCGCACTCGTTGATGGAATGCGAAAAACGGTCGACTACTTCCGCGAACGTGAAAAGGCGCCGGCGTAAGCCGGCGTCTTCGTTTTAAACGACCAGGTTGAGCAGTTTGTCTTTGACGTAGATCCGCTTGCGGATCGGCTGGTCGCCGACGATCGCCTTGACGTTTGCATCGCTCATCGCAAGCGCAAATGCCGTCTCCTCATCGATTCCGGGCGGCGTCGCGACGCGGCCGCGGACTTTGCCGTTGACTTGCACGACAAATTCGATTGTCTGCACGGCAAGGGCGCTAGGATCGGCGTCGATCCAGCGCTCGAGATGCACCGAAGTTGTGTGACCGAGTGCTCGCCACAGTTCTTCAGCCAGATGCGGGGCGAACGGAGCAAGAACGATGGGCATGACGTGCACGGTGTAAAGCACGGCCGGATCGCTCACCATTGCGGGATCGCGCACGGCGGGGGTGAGCGCGTTGATCAGCTCGTCAAGTCGCGCGGTCGTCGCGTTGTAATGCAGGCGCCGCGTTTCAGTCTCCGATGCGCCCGACTGGAGCGCAATGTGGACGGCGCGAACGAGATTGCGCTGTGCGTCGCCGCGAATCTCGGGTAGCGACGTATATGAAACGGCGGCGGCCGCATCGCAAAGCGGCGCGCACGCGCGCCACACCTTCGAGATAAAGCGCGTTCGTCCGACGATACCTTCGTCGGTCCACTCGAGTGAGTCTTCGGGCGGCGCTGCTTTGAGCAGGAACAAGCGCATTGCATCGACGCCGTACTTCTCGACCGTTTCATTGATGCCAACGACGTTGCCGCGACTCTTGCTCATCTTCTCGCCGTTGCGCAGCAGCGTGCCTTGATTGAAGAGCCGGGTAAAGGGCTCATCGCCTTTGCTGCCGTCCACCCAGCCGCGGTCGACCATAAACATGTAAAAGAAGCGCGCGTAGAGCAGATGCAGCACGGCGTGTTCGGCGCCGCCGATATACTGGTCGACCGGCATCCATGCATCGGCCTTCTCTTTTGAAAACGGCGCGGATGCGTTCTGCGAATCGAGATATCGCACGTAGTACCACGATGAATCGACGAACGTATCCATCGTGTCGCTCTCGCGTTTTGCCGGACCGCCGCATTTCGGACAGGTCACATTAAGGAACGCCTCGTCGCGCGCGAGCGGCGAACCTTGACCCGTGATCGGAACGTTCGGCGGCAGAATCACCGGCAGTTGATCGTCCGGCACGGCGACCTCGCCGTCGGTCGGACAATAGATGATCGGGATCGGCGTGCCCCAGTAGCGCTGACGCGAGACGAGCCAATCGCGGAAGCGATAGTTGACGGTCTTACGGCCAAGGCCGCTCGCGGCGAGTTTCTCCGTGATCGCATCGCGCGCGCGCGCCGAGGTCATTCCGTTATAGTCACCCGAGGCGAGCAAAAAGCCGTCCTCGGTGAACGCGGCTTCGAGCGGCCGATCGGGCACGGCTTTATGTTCGGCAATCACTTGCGAGATCGGCAGATGATGCTTCTTGGCAAAATCGAAATCGCGTTCGTCGTGCCCGGGCACGCCCATCACTGCCCCCGTGCCGTAATCGGCGAGGACGTAGTTGGTCACCCAGATCGGAATGCGTTCGCGCGAGAGCGGATTGATCGCGTACGCGCCGGTGAACACGCCGGTCTTTTCCATCAAACTCGTACGTTCGAGTTCGCTCTTCGAACGAAGTGTCGCCGAAAACGTCTCGATGGTCGCGCGCTCGGCCGGATGCGCGGCGAGAATCTTCGCAACCGCCGGATGCTCGGCGGCAAGCGCGATGAACGTCACGCCGTACACCGTATCGACGCGCGTGGTGTAGACTTCGAGCGTCGCATCGACGTCGTCAACGGCGAATGCAAACGTCGTGCCTTCGCTGCGGCCGATCCAGTTGCGCTGCATCGCGCGGATGCGATCGGGCCAGCCCTCGAGCTTTTCGATTCCCGCCAGCAGGCGGTCCGCATAGTCGGTGATTTTGAAAAACCACTGCGAGAGATTGCGGCGCTCGACGACGCTATTGCAACGCCAGCAGCGGCCATCTTCGACTTGCTCGTTGGCGAGCACCGTCATATCGGTCGGGCACCAGTTCACCGGCGCTTCGCGCTTGTACGCAAGTCCCGATTCGTACATGCGCAAGAAGAACCACTGGTTCCACTTGTAGTACGTTGCATCGCACGTTGCAAATTCACGCGACCAATCGTACCCCGCACCCATCAGTCGGATTTGGCGACGCATGTTCGCGATATTCGATCGCGTCCACGTCTCGGGCGGGATGTTGCGCTGAATCGCCGCGTTCTCGGCGGGCAAGCCGAAGGCGTCCCAGCCCATCGGATGCATGACGTTGTAGCCGCGCATGCGCATCATGCGCGTGAGCACGTCGCCTAAGGTGTAGTTCTTTGCGTGGCCGACGTGCAGATCGCCCGAAGGGTACGGCAGCATCTCGAGGACGTAGTATTTCGGGCGCGGGTCATCGTCCGGCGCCCGATAGAGGCCTTCGGCCTCCCATTTCTCTTGCCAGTGTTTTTCGATGGATTGGTATTCGTAGATGGCGTGTCGGTCCTCGAGCATCGGCCTACGGTTCGCTCCGATTTCCGCTGTGCCTCGCTTGCCCCGGGCAATCGGCGCATTTGGCCTGCTGAGCGCCCGATCCGGGTCGCAGATTGACCGGTACAAGCTTTCCTTTTGCCGCTTGCGCGTGATTGGGCTCGTGTGAAAACCATCGGTCTGATCGTCGCGCTGATCGCCGCAATTGCAGCGCTTATCTTCCGGCCGCGTGCGCCTGAAGCAACGTTTGTTGCGGCCGCGCCGTCAATGCAACATCGCGGGCACGTCCGGAGCCCTCACAGCCCGGTTCCGCTTGATGTCTACGTTGCGGGGGCTGTGGCCAAGCCGGGCGTCTACGCGATCGCCGCAAACGCGCGCGTCATCGATGCGTTGCGACTCGCCGGCGGACCGCGCAGCGATGCCGATTTTGATTCGATCAATCTTGCCGCACACGTCTCCGATGGGGAGAAAATCGCCGTCGAAACGCGCGAACAACGCCTGGCGCGCGAAGCCAAGGCGGCACCGCGGGCGCGCAAGACCGCGCTGCCAAAAGTATCGCGCACGACCCGCGCGTCGTCAAAACACTTCCTGCCGATGACGGGGTCCATCGACCTCAATGCCGCAAGCGTTGACGAACTCGCGGCGCTGCCAGGCGTCGGCTCGGCGCTAGCGCGCCGTATCGCGGACTTTCGCGATCTCAACGGGCCGTTCGATTCGATCGACGATCTCGCCGATATCGACGGCATCACCACGCGCACGATCGATTCGATCGCGCCGTATGTCGTCGTGCGATAAAAGAAAACGAACGGCATTGCTGCCGTCCGTCTCATCAGGTCTTGGTGGCTGATTACCAGCCGCCGCCGCCGTCTCCGCCGCCGCCGCCGGAGTCTCCGCCGCCGGAGTCACCCCAGCCGCCACCGCCACCGCCGTAGTCGCCGGAGCTGGAGTTGCCGGAGTCCATTTGACCGGCGTCGTTTTGGAAGCCCGAGTTATCGTAGCCGCCGCTGCCGTCTCCGCCCATCCCGGCCTCGCCGCCGCCGAAGCCGCGATCGCGATTGCCGAAAAGTTCGTTGCCGATGAACGCGCCGCCGAGGCCACCGAGGAGTCCGCTGAAGAAGCCGCCTCCGCCGCCGCCCATGCCGCCGCCGCCGTAGTTATAGCCGCCGGGGCCGTATCCCGGAGGTCCGCCCATCGGGCCGCCGCCGTATCCCGGCGGGACCATGCGCGGCCCGGCAATCGCGCGGAAGATCGCGCGAACGATGAGGAACCCGACCACGAGAAGAGCGATTAGCCAAAGCCAGCCCAATTGAAAACCTCCCGTCGATGCGGCGTTGGTCGCCGGTGTCGACTGATACGCCTGCACGTTCCGAACCGGTCGTGCATGGCCGCGGTAAGTATCGATGACGAGGTTCGTGCCGGTGATCACGCCTTGATCGAAGTTGCCCGAGCGCAGGTAGCCCTGCATGGCATCTTTGATGTCTTTAACGGTTCCCGCCGGGAAGAAACGCCGCCCGACGCGGTCGGCGTAAACGCCATCTTTTTGCTCCGCTTTTGCGAAGAACAACATCACGCCATTGACTTGATTCTGTGCGAACTGTTTTTCCGCGACAGCAAGAATGGGTTGCCCATCGAGCGAGGGCACCGTGACGATCACGACTTCTTTGCCATACTGGCGGTGGAAATCGTCGATCGAACGATTGAGGGATTCGACGGTCGCCGGCTTGAGCAGCGAGGCACCGTCTTGGACGTACGTGTCGCGCGCCGCGGCGGGAAGCAAGCTTCCGGCGAGGGCGACGACGAGCGCGGCGGTGGCCGCGAAGAGCTTCATGGTGATGGTTGTTCCTCCGGTCCTTGATACTTCACGCGAGGGCGGGAAGTTTCCGGGGAGGGGCTTTACTTCAGAATCAGGACCACGCCAAGCGAAGTGATCACGAAAAACACCAGCAAAATCCAGACGCCGATCTTGAGCGCGACATTGCGGCGCGAGCGCTTGGCGCGCGGTTCGTAGTCTTGATCGCGCATCATGCTTCGCTCGCGCGCGGCTCGGGGATGGCACCCCACAGGCGTTCGAGGTTGTAGAACGCGCGCTGTTCGGGCGTGAAGACGTGAACGATCACGTTGCCAAGATCGATCAGGATCCAGCCGCCGTCGGAATAGCCCTCGGTGCGGGCGACATGAAAGCCGTTCTCGCGGGCCTTCTCGGTGATGCCGTCGGCGATGGAACGCGTCTGGATCTTCGAGCGGCCCGTCGCGATGACGAACGAATCGGCAACGATCGTGCGCCCCGCTAAATCCAGGACGACGACGTCTTCGGCTTTCTTGTCGTCTGCGGCGTCGCGGACGATGTCTAGGAGGTCAGGCAGGGGTCTTCTCCCGGTCGATCGGCGGTACCGCGAAGGTCGCGGCGGCGGCGAGGGTTTGAGGGGCGATCGCAAGCTTGCGGTCGCGTAAGTAGACGATGGTGGACTGGAGCACGACGTGCATCGCGCCGGCGAGATCGCGCCGGGCAAGCTCGGCGTAGGCCGCGCGCTCGGGATACTCGCGTCCGGGTTCGAGGGCATCGGCCAAGTAGACGATGATGTCGAGCGGCGTCATCGCGGCTGCCGCTACGGTATGGTTGCGGATGGCTCGAAGAATCGCCTCGTCCTTCACGCCGAATTGGCCTGAGGCAAGCTCTGCCCCAAGGCGCGCATGGAGCACCACCGGGCTAGCACGCTCGAAGTCGTCGATCGCTAGTCCGCGCTCGCCGCACTCAGCGAGTAAGCGATCGCTTGGATAGAGGCGAGCGAGGTCGTGGTAGAGGCCGGCAAGCCGCGCGGGCAGCGGATCGAGGCCATGTGCGTGCGCTAGGGACGCCGCGAATCGCGCGACGCGCAGAACGTGCGCGTAACGATGATCCTGCGCCAGGTGCGCGCGGACGGATCGTGCCGCCCGGACGAACGCGATGCCGGTCAGTTTGGCACGACCTCGCGATAAACGGTCGCCGCGATCGGACGTTCGCCGAGCATCGCACGCTTGAACGCATCCTCGCGCAGCGCCACCGTTCCGCGCGCATCGGATGCCGGATCGGCGCTTGGAATTGCAACGTCGACGCTGCGTACGATCCCGCGATCGTCGAGTTTCAAGCGCGCGACGAACCGGCGTTTGTCATCGCCGGTGTACGACTTGAGTTTGGTGCGGCGGATGGTCGGTGCGACATATGCGAATTGTTTGGTAAGCGGGTCGTCGGCAATCAGGCCGAGTGCGACGAGCGTCCCACGAGCGCCGAAAACCGAGCGTTCGAGCACGTGAGATTTCGGATTGAAGAAGAGCACGCATTCGAGCGTCGGCGCCAAGCGCAGTGCACGCGTGCTGCGGCCGCCGTAATCGAGAACCGATGCAAACGTGACGTCGGTCTGTTGATCGGTGAGTGTGCCGAAGTCGAGCTTCTTCGGGCGTCCGTCGAGGTCGATCGTGGCAGCCGGAGCAAGCGCCCCGATCGGCGCAAGGTCGATTGCTTGGACGCGCGCGTCGTCGTTCACACTGAGTTTGAGCGTGCCAATCGCCGTCATCCACATGAAGATGTGCCCGCGATCCGTCGAATCAACGGCCGTCGGCGGACCACCCATTTGCTTTGCAACCTCGGCTGCGGGCGAACCAAGTGCGATGCCGTAAAAACTCTCTGCGGCAGATGCAACTTGCGGAAGAATCGCGGTGCCAAGTGCGAGGACGAGGGCGGTTAGCGTGCGTTTCGTGCGAGTGCTTCTTTCAGGACGCGCAGGCGGCTCGCGTAGAGTTCGCCTTTGAGATTGCCCGCCCACATGACGAGTGCGTTTTCATTATTGTCGCTGTAATAGCCGCGCCGCGTCGAAACGATCGTGAAGCCGTATTTGCGATAGAGTTTTTGCGCGACGTCGTTTGACTCGCGCACTTCGAGCGTGATCCACGATGCCCCGCGCGCGATCGCTTGATCGAGCAAGAAGATCAGCATCTCTTCGCCGCGCTTTTGCCCGCGCAAATCCGGATGCACGGCGATCGTCGTGATGTGCGAATCTTCGAGGATCACCCAGATGCCGCCGTACGCGACAATTTTATTGTCGAGTCGGCCGACGAAGTAGTGCGCGAGTTTATTGTCGTTGATTTCGTTTGCAAAAGCGTTTGCCGGCCACGAGGAGCTAAAGGAAAGCGCCTCGATTTTGAGCACCGCCGGAATGTCGGCGGCGACCATCGGGACGATGACCAGGCGTCCGGGCTGCGCGGAACCCGGCGGTTCGAGTTCGGCTTTCATCGCGTAACGGCGGGAACCGTGACCGCCGGAAGTTCGCCGTAATCCGGGCGTAGGGCGTGGACGGATGCCGCCGGCTCGCGCAGGCGTGCAAGTTCGGCGATCGCGACGGCCGGAATATCGGCCCGTGACGGGAGCAGACGCACAGTGATCCCGCGTTCGGCGATTGCGTCGCGCACGTCCTCCGTCATGCCCGCAAGCGCGAGGCTTCCTTGAATATTTTCAAGCAATTCGTCGAGGACGTCCGCCGTGCGTCCGCACGCAATCGCTTCGCGGCCACTCGTACGCAAACGCGCGCAGATGATCCCGGTGCGTCCCGAGACGACGCTAAGAACCGGGAGCGGCGCGACATCGGGTGTGAGCGTATCGTACGATGAAACGCCGACGAGCGGTAACCCCGCTCCGAACGCGAGCGACTTCGCATAGGCCACGGCAATACGCAAACCGGTGAAGCCGCCCGGCCCGATGCCCACGGCGATGCGATCGCATTCGTCGAGCCCCAGACCCGCTTCATCGAGCACCGCTTTGATGCGCGCGATCCCCGCTTCGAGCGCGTTGTTGCCAACCGCGCGATCGGCGATGCGGCGATCGTCATCGACGAAGGCAACGGAAAAACCGCCGATCGCGCCGTCGAGCGCGAGGACGCGCACTAGGTTGCGCTCACGATCCGCGGCTCATCGCCGCTGCCCGCGATGCGCACGCTACGGGCGCCGGCCGGAATGAGGTCGGGTAGGCGTTCGGGCCATTCAACTAACGTGATCGCGTCCGCTGTAAAGGCCTCTTCCAGCCCCAGCTCCGTGCGTTCGGCCGGGTCGTCGATGCGATAGAGGTCGAGGTGATTGACGATCGTCTCCGTGCCGTAGCGGTGCCAAAACGTAAATGTGGGGCTCGTCGCAAGGTCGCTGCCGCAGATCTCTTGCACGATTCCACGAATGAACGTGGTTTTTCCGGCACCCAGTCCCCCATGGAACGTGACGACGTCGCCCGGCCGCAAGCTTCGTGCGAAGCGCTGCCCGGCAGCAAGTGTCGCCCCGGGGCTACCGAGCTTTTCGTGCATGCTGCAAAATGATACGTTAGACGAGAGCGAGAACCTAGGGCATGTGTCGATTCGCGTCAACGACGTTATCGTCGGGATCATAACCGGTGCGATCTGTTCGGTCTTCGCAGCGGGGTTCGAAGCCTTTGTCATGTCGATCCGTATTTTTTCGTTCGGCCATATCGGCGGTTCGTTCGGGTCGAAGTTTTTGGTCGTGTTGATCCTTGGAGCGATCGCCGGTGCCGTGATCGGTTGGCTGGTCGGCTCGGTCGTGAAACCGCGGGCCTCGTGAATATGAACGGGACCGAACGGTCGCTCGAACATCTTCAGGCCATCGACGCCGCGTACCACGGCGACCTCGAAGCCGTGCGCGCTCGTGCCGCCGAGGCACACACGGCGATTGCCGAGGGCGGCATGCATCTGAGCGACCTGGCCGCGCCCGCCGTTGCAGAGCGCGCAATGGATTCGTACCGGGCTCCCGCCGATGAGTGGTCGGTCGACGATTTGCCGCTCGGCAATTTCCCCGAAGATTCGCCGCCGCCGGCGGCGACTGCAGCCCAGCCGATCGAGGCCAACGCGTTCGTCACCGACGACGACGGAATTCCGATCTGGCAAGACTAGCTGAGCGCAGCCTAAGCTGCACTCGAACTCCCAGGAAACGACATGAATAACGACATCATCTCCACCATCAACGTCGAAGACGAGATGCGGGAGAGCTACCTCTCGTATGCGATGAGCGTCATCGCGGGCCGTGCGCTGCCCGATATCCGCGATGGTCTCAAACCCGTCCAACGTCGCATCCTCTACGCGATGCGCGAGATGGGCATGACGCCGGACAAGCAGCATCGCAAATGCGCCGGTGTCGTGGGCGAAGTGCTCAAGAGTTACCATCCGCACGGCGATAGTTCCGTGTACGACGCGCTCGTGCGTATGGCGCAAGATTTCACGCTGCGTTATCCCCTCATCGATGGCCACGGAAATTTCGGTTCGATCGACGGCGACCGTGCGGCAGCGTACCGATATACGGAAGCGCGTCTCGCGCGCGCCGCGCTCGACACGCTTGTCGACATCGAAAAAGAAACCGTTCCGTTCGTCCCCAACTTCGATAATCAAGGCGAAGAGCCGACGGTATTGCCGGGCAAACTACCGCAGCTGCTGATCAACGGTTCCTCCGGCATCGCCGTCGGTATGGCAACGAACATCCCGCCGCACAACCTCGGCGAAGTCGTCGACGCGATCGTTGCGTTCCTCGATAACGAAGAGATCACCGACGACGAACTTGCCGACATCGTGCACGGGCCGGACTTCCCGACCTACGGTACCGTGATGGGCAAAGAAGCGATCCGCACGGCATATCTGACGGGCCGCGGTTCGGTCACGGTGCGCGGCAAAGCCGAAATCATCGAGGAAAAAGGCCGCTTCAAGATCGTCATCACCGAAGTGCCGTTCCAGGTGACGAAGTCTCGCATCGTTGAGGCGATCGCTGAGGCGCACGCCGAGAAACGGATCGGCGGGATCGTGCGGCTCGACGATGAGTCGAACCGCCACGGCATGAAAGTCGTCGTCGAACTCAATCGCACGGCGACGCCGAACGTGGTGCTCAACCAGCTCTACAAACATACCCCGCTGCAGACGAGCTTCGGTTTCAACATGCTCGCGCTCATCCCGACGAACTTCGTTGCGGTCGATCGCAACGCAACGGCAGAAGCCATTCGCGACTCCGTGAGCGGCGCGCTCGAACCGCACGTCGTCAGCCTCAAAGATCTGCTCATGTATTTCATCGCGCACCGTCGCACGGTCGTCGTGCGGCGCGCATATTACGAGCGCCGTAAGGCGGCGGAACGCCTGCATATCCTCGAAGGCTTCCGAATCGCCCTCGACAACATCGATGAAGTCATCGCGCTCATCCGTTCGAGCGATACGACGGATGAAGCCAAAGGCAAACTGACCGCGCGCTTCGGCCTTAGCGATATTCAGGCAAATGCCATCGTCGACATGCGTCTGCGCACGCTCGTCGGCCTCGAACGCAAGAAGATCGAGGACGAGTACAACTCGCTCGTTGCGCTCATTCAAGAGATCGACTTGCTGCTCTCGGAGACGAGTCGGCAGTACGCGGTTATCAAAACCGAATCGCTCGATCTGAAGAAGCGCTTAGGCGACGAACGCCGTACGCTCATCGTGCCGGCCGAAAACGAATTCGCGATCGAAGACTTCATCGCCGATACCGACGTCGTCGTCACCTCAACCGTAGGCGGCTACATCAAGCGCGTCTCGGTCGATACGTTCCGCGCGCAAAACCGCGGCGGACGCGGCGTCACCGGCATCGCGAACCTCAAAAAAGAAGACGTCGTTCAGAACTTCTTCATCGCGACGACGCACCAGCACATCTTGTTCTTCACGAACAAGGGCCGCGCGTATCGCCTGCGCGCATACGAAATTCCGGATACCACGCGTCAGGCGCGCGGGACGGCGCTCGTCAACTTGCTCACGCTTCCGCCGGGCGAGATCGTCACCGCCGTCTTCCCCGTGACGACGTTCGAGGGCGAGAACTATCTTGTCATGGTCACCAAACGCGGCGTCATCAAGAAAACGCTCCTTGGCGGCTTCTCGAACCTTCGCAAGAGCGGCCTCAACGCAATCGATCTCAATGAGAACGACGAGTTGCTCGCCGTCGACCTCTCCGATGGCACGCGCGATATCATCATGGCAACGCACGACGGTATGGCCGTGCACTTCAACGAGAAAGACGTGCGTCCGATGGGGCGCAATGCCCGCGGCGTCCGTGCGATCTCACTTGCCGAAGGCGACTCGGTCGTCGCGATGGACGTTGTCGAAGACGACCGCCGCGAAGTCCTCATCGTCACCTCGCACGCGTACGGCAAACGCACGCCGATCGAGGATTATCGCCACACCCAGCGCGGCGGTAAAGGCGTCAAGGCGTTCGCAAAAGAGAAAGAAATCGGCCACGTGGTCGACCAGATTCTCGTGCGTCCGGACGACGAACTGATGATGATCACGAGCGGCAATCAAGTCATCCGCATCCCGGTCGACCAGATCCGCCGCGCGGGCCGCTCCACCAAGGGCGTCAAGCTGCAGCGTCTCGCCGACGGCGACGAAGTGATCGCGATTGCCAACCTCGGTCAGCAATCGAAAGAAATCGCCGAAATCACCGGCGAGCCACCGCCGACTCCGTAGCCTCGTCGCTCGTCGTGAGAAAAAGCCGCACCGGAAATGGCGGCTTTTTCTCTGTTCGGCGTCGCCAAGGACGTGGTTGCTTTCGAATGCGCCAACTGCGTGAATAGCAGAAATGGCTATTTCTTCATTGGACGCTGTTTTGGCCGAGCGGGTACCTCACGTACCGGCTTTGCGACACGCGTGTCGGCCTTCGGACTTGCGAGTCGACGTTCGAGTTCGGTGAACGCGTCAAAAATTTCGCGAGCTTCAAATCGTCTGTTTCGCCGCGCGCTGTTCGTAGCGGTGAGGATTTCGGATTCGACAAGCCGTTCGATCGCGCCGTTCGCGGTCGCGAAGGTTTTGCCAAGAACGCGCGCCGCATCTTCGACCCTCAAAATTGGGAGCGAGGGCAGATGCGCGAGGAGTTGACGAGCGCCGGAATCGGAACGTGACGACAACTTGCTTTTCCATGCGGCTTGTAGCGATTGTATCGTTCGTTCGAACGATACGGCATCATCGACGGCGCGTCTTGTCGCGACACTAAAGACGGCAATCCAATGGTTTAGAGCGGGAATCGCATGCGCGATCGGTCCGTTGACGCGTGTCGCGTCGAGCGCGTTGATGTAGGTCTTTGCTTGAGTTGCGAGCGCAAGCGAAATCGGCGGGGTGGTTCGCGTTGCAAGTCCACGCCGGCGGAGGACGACGTAGATCAGAGCGCGGCCTGTGCGGCCGTTCCCATCGACGAACGGATGGATCGTTTCAAATTGCGCGTGCGCGATTGCCGCCTGTGCCAGCGCGGGCAAATTATCGTTGTTGCAAAACGCACAGAGATCGTTTAAGAGAGCGCGTACGCACTCTGGTGGAGGGGGCACGAACGCCGCTCCGATTGGATTGAATTCGTTTCCACCGATCCAGTTCTGCTCGGTTCGCAGCTGCCCGGCGAACTGCGGATGCTGCGATCCGGCAAGCAGTCGGCGATGGATCTCGATGATCCGTTCGATCGTGAGATCATCGGCGGGATCTTCTAATGCGAAGGCCATCGCGTCGATGTTTGCTAGCACTTCTCGGGCAGTTGGATCGCTTACCGATTGGTCGGCCATGTAACGAAGCAGGCGCTGCGGCGACAACCGTAAGCCTTCGATGTGTGAAGAAGCGACGGACTCGGCTCGGAGCAGCAAACGCGCAAGGCCCTCCGTCTCCGTAAGGGTCGCCGCGGTCGCGTCGAGCTTCGCAATCGCCCGTTCGGCGTCGGCTACATCCGCTGCCACGTCGCCATCAAGCGTTAGTTTGAGTTTGGAGAGTGGGTCCGGGACATAGGCGTCGTACGATCCGCCCTCACGGTATCCGCGCGGCATGTCGATTCCGCCAATCGACGTCTCCCAAAAGCGCCGTACCATGCTTCCCACCAGATGTATCCGTCTTTCTTATTATAACTTATACAACTAAGTCATAATAAAGGCAACTGTTATTACGGCTTCTGGACCACCGGTTCGACGAAATCGCCTCGACCGACAGCCGCAGCCCCGGGAGCCGTCAGGTTGAGGAATGCCTGAACTTGCTTGCCGTTGGTTTGGGTGATGACGACGATAACTGCGGGTGAGAGTATGCCGCCTTTGGGATCCGCAAAAATACGGAGTTGGCCTCCGACTTCGGCGTTCATGTCCGGTACGTCGATGTAGATAAACGGCCCGTCCATCCGCGCGACGCGCGAAAAGAGCCGAAGTGTCAGCGGATGACTGGAAAGCTGCTGGCCGACTTTGCTCCAGGTGACGGACGTATCGGGCTCGTTGTCGCCTTCGTTGGTGATGCGGTAAAGTTCGCTCATAAGCGGGATGCGTTCGTCGGTCGATTGCGTGCCGGTGATGCAGTTGCTCACCGTGATGTGCGCCTCGCCGTAGTCGCGTAAGGCGTCTCCCGTTTTCTTGGGCAGTCGTGCGAAGGTTGCGTCGATGCGGTAAGCAGCGCCGGCCGCCTTGCACGCTTCGGTCGTGGTCGGCGCCGTGGCAACGACCGTTTTTTCGGCGCCCACGTATTCGTCGATGAGATGCGCCCAGAAGTCGGGGGCGATCGCGCCGGTAGCGCCCTCGGCGACGCTCGTATACACGATGGCGGTGATCGGCGCCCGACGGGCGGCCCCGGCCGGTGAGGCCAGGGCAAGCGCCAGGACCCCCGAAACTAGCCCGATCCGCGCCGGGTTCCAGAAGTTGGAGGTTATTGAAAACCACATATGAGCGCTCTCCCTGATGTCTCTGAACATTCATTCAAAGCCGATGTCCTCGGCCACGACCAGCCGGTGCTGGTCGATTTCTGGGCCCCTTGGTGCGGACCGTGCAAAATGCTCGCTCCCGTCGTTGAGAAAGTTGCCGGCCAACTCGCCGGTAAGATGAAATTCGTCAAACTCAACACCGACGAGGCGCCCTCACTTGCGGGCCAGTACCAAGTATCCGGCATTCCTTGCCTGATTCTCTTCAAAGACGGCCAAGCGGTCGACCGTATCGTCGGGTTTGTGAATGAATCGACGATCACGTCGATGCTCAGCAAGCACCTGACGGCCGCCGCGTAGGGCGCGACTGCACAACAACCTCCGCACCGTCCCAGCCGTCCATCGGCTGACGAGTGACCCCCGGGTCGGCGCGTTTGCCGATCTCCTGGGATCCGGAATCACGAAGCGCGCGATCGATGCAACACTCGACCGCGCGCGTTCGCGTGTTCGGGCGGATGGCGGCGATGCGCCGACCCTCGATGCGCTCGTTGCTGAGGTTGTCGCCCGGCTTACCGACGAAGAATCGCACGGTCTTTTACCGGTCCTCAATGGAACCGGTATTTTGTTGCACACCAATTTGGGCCGCGCGCCGCTTGCGCCCGCGGCGCTCGATGCGATGCACGCCGTCGCCGGCGGATACTCGAATCTGGAATTCGATTTGGAGTCGGGAGAGCGCGGCTCGCGCTACGCCCGCACGAGCGCACTTTTACGCGAGACCACCGGAGCCGAGGACAGTATCGTTGTGAACAACTGTGCTGCGGCGATCTTGTTGATCCTCGATACGTTCGCGAAAGATCGCGAAGTGATCGTCTCGCGTAACCAGCTCATCGAAATCGGCGGCGGTTTCCGGCTGCCCGAAGTGCTGCGCCGCAGCGGCGCGACGCTCGTCGAAGTCGGCGCGACCAACAAAGTGTACATTGCGGATTTCGCGCGTGCGCTTACCGCACGCACGGCGATTCTCATGCGCAGCCATACGTCGAACTATCGCATCGAAGGCTTTACGGCTGATGTTGTGCCCGCGGAGCTTGCCGCACTCGGCAAACGTGCCGGTGTGCCGACCGTGGAAGACCTTGGCAGCGGAACGCTCGTCGATCTGCGTGCGTACGGTCTGCCATACGAACGCACGGTGCGTGAAGTCGTTGCCGATGGGATCGATCTGGTTGCGTTCTCGGGCGATAAGTTGCTCGGCGGACCGCAGTCGGGGATCATCGTTGGGAAGACGGCGCTCATCAAACGTTTGCGCGGCAATCCGCTACTGCGAGCTCTGCGGGTCGATAAAGCAACGCTCGCTGCGCTTGCGGCGACGCTGCGTCTCGCGCTCACGCCCGAAACGATGGTGGAGATCCCGTTCTACCGCATGCTCACAACCTCGCTCGGCACGCTGCGAGCCCGCGGTGATGTGCTCTGCGAGCGCCTCGCCAAAAGCGCGATCGTCGCGCGCGTTGTCGAGAGTAGTGGCTACACCGGCGGCGGCGCTCTACCACTGACCACGTTGCCATCGATCGCCCTCGCGCTTCCGAAGCGCGATCCCAACGCCTACGCGCAGCGCTTGCGGGCGCAGCGGCCGCCGCTGATCGGGCGCGTCGACGGCGATCGGGTGCTCTTGGATTTGCGCACGTTGCCGCCCGAACGCGACGGCGATGTCGCAACGCTCATCGAACACGTTCGCTAAGATGCACATCATCGGTACCGCGGGTCACGTCGACCACGGCAAGTCTTCGCTCGTACGCGCCCTCACGGGTACCGATCCGGACCGCTGGATCGAGGAACAACTGCGCGGTATGACCCTTGACCTCGGGTTCGCGCATTTGCGCTTCCCCGACGGCGTCGATGCAGGGATCGTCGACGTCCCCGGACACGAACGGTTTCTGCACAACATGCTGGCGGGAGCTGCGGGAATGGAACTTTTGCTGCTCGTGGTCGCGGCGAACGAAGGTCCGCGTCCGCAAACGCTCGAGCATCTCGCCATCCTCGATTACCTCAACGTCAAGCGCGCGATCATCGTGCTCACCAAGAGCGATCTCGTCGATAAAGAAGAGCTCGCATTCGTCGAAGAACTCGTGCGCGAACAAACGCGTGGAACGCTCGCGGCCGACGCGCGCGCAATCGGCGTCTCGGTGCTCACGGGCGCCGGACTCGACGACCTACGCGCGGCGATTCACGATGCACTCGTCGAGCTGCCGCGGCGCGCGCCAGATGCGCCCGCGTTCTTGCCGATCGATCGCGTCTTCGCGCTTGCCGGACACGGGACGATCGTTACGGGGACACTCATGCAGGGCAAGATCGCCGTCGGCGATGCGCTCACGCTTCAGCCCAGCGGGAAAAACGTACGCGTACGCAGCCTGCAAGTCTTCGGCGAAAAGCGTGAGTCGATCGATGGCGGCGCGCGCGTTGCAGCAAATATTCCTGGCGTCGATGTTGCCGATATCGTGCGCGGCGACGTACTCGCGGCGCCCGAATTCGCCGCAAGCGACCGCTTCCGCGTGCGCTTCTCCCCCCGCGCCGATGCGCTCGCCGCGCTGCGTCGCCGTCAGCCCGTGCGCGCCTATATCGGCTCGGCCGAGCTGCTCGGAACGCTCGTCTTCGATGCCGTGCCGACCGCGACCGATGCGGTCGATGCGCAACTGTTCTTGCGTCGCCCGACAATTGCGTTTCCCGGTGAGACGTACGTCGTGCGGCGTCTCTCACCCAAAGACTTGCTTGGCGGGGGGACGCTCGAACTCGGCGACGCTCCCCTTGCGGAATCGGCGCACGATGATGCTCCCGACATCGCGGCCGTGGCGCGCGCGCTGCGCGAAACGCAACTGGTCGCACGCCCAATCAAAGAAATCGCTGCCGTCGCAAACCTGCGCGAAGATCGCGTCGAAGAGATCCTTACCGAACTGATCGCCGAACGCCGCGCCCGCAAATTGACGAAACCCGTCGCCTACATCGACGGTGCGACGACGGACGTGCTCGTCGCGCGTGTTCTCGACGCGCTGGTGCTCAAGCATGCTGCCGAACCGTGGAGCCTCGGGCTCACCTCGCTTGCACTCGCACGCCAATTGAGCGTCGATGAGTCGCTGCTCGTGCGCATTCTTGCAAGCTACGTTGAAGATGCGCAACTCGCGTATCGCGCCGGTTACTATGCAACGCTCGCGTTCAGCCCGCGTCTCTCCGAAGAGCAGCGTGCATTTTTCGACCGCTATGTCGTCCTCGATCCGACGCAGCCGTTTTTGCCGGGCTCGCTCGACGCGCTCGTAACTGAAGTGAAGCGCACGAAACTCCCCGGAGTTTCGCAAGCGCTCGATACGCTCGTCGCAACCGGTGCCCTCGTCAAGGTCGGCGATGCGGTGTACCGCGGCACGCAGGTGGCCGACGTGCGAGGTCAGCTCGAAGCGTTTTTACGCAAAGAGAAGCAAATCACGATGGCGCAGTTCCGCGACATCGTCGGCACGTCGCGCAAATATGCGGTTCCACTGCTCGAATGGTTCGACGCTACGGGTGTTACGGTGCGCTCGGGCGATCTGCGCATGTTACGCTCGCGCTAGTCGCGCGAGTTTAGTGCTTTTCTGTTCGGAGCGACGTCGCGTTCGCGTAGGAGCGGCGGCGGGCGCGTTTTGCTTGCGCGATTGTCGCACTGTCCACGTTCCGTAAGAACGCCGACTCCGTCGATTCCAAGAGCGGAACGTTCGGCCGGTTGTCGAGCGTCGGGACGATCGAACGGGAGATTTGCGCGAACGTCGATTTCCCACCGAGATCGACGGAAAGCAGCGGTCCACTCGCTGCCCAGCGCGGTCCGAGCGCATGTTCCATCACGGCATCGATTTCCGCTGCCGTTACGACGCCCGACTCAACGAGGGAGAGCGCTTCGCGCAAGATCGCGAACTGCAAGCGATTGACGATGAAGCCGGTCACCGGCTCGCGCAACCGAATTGGCTGCATTGCGATGCGGCGCAACCACGCTTCAACGACTTCACTTGCAATCGGATCGACGCGCGTCGGCAAGATCAGTTCGGCAAGCGAGACGATCGTCACCGGATGTACGAAGTGCGCCACGATTAGGCGTCCTGGATGCTTCATTCCGACACCGAGTTCGTCAGGCGGAAACGACGATGTTCCCGAGGCAATCGGCACGTGGTCGGGGATCACGGCTTCGAGTTCGGCGAAGAGTGCGCGCTTGAGCCCGAGGTCTTCGGGGATTGCCTCGCAGACGATCTCCGCGTTGCGCAGCATCGAGATGTCCGTGACGATGCGAATCCGCTGCACGTACATCACATCGTCATGTTCTTCGGCGGCAGCGTTGAGTGCCAACCGCGCGCGCCCGGTATGCCGCGCAACCAGCGTGACCGTGCAGCCGTGCGCAGCGCAGCGCAGCGCAAGTCGCGTTCCCATGATTCCGGCACCGACGATCGCGACGCGCATCAGACGCCCACCGCTGCACGAAAAAACGCATCTTGTTCGCGCCGGAGTTTCCACACTAACGCGGATTCGTCGATTGCGACATCGTCTTCTCGGATCGGATGGTCGATCCCGACATCGCGTGTGAGCCTGCAACCGTTGGCAAGTCCCATCGGTACGAGCCGTTCCGCGCGCGCGCGCTCCGCGCTCACGATCGTTCCGTAGACGGCATAGCCGCCCTCGCCGTCGATGATGTCGCCCGCGTGCATCGGTGCGCGCGTCGCGCACACGACCTCGGCTTGCGGACCGTAACTCGGCGCGCCGGTGGCCTCCCCGCGGCAGGCAATGCTGGCAATCGACACACCGACTTCGAGACCAATAAGGTGATACGGGCGCCACATCGCTGCATAGCGGCCGCTCGGGTCGGTCGGAAGACCGTATTCATCGAAGCACCGCACGCTGTACGGTTCGTCGGACGTAAAGACAACATATACGCCCCAGCGTAAGTGATTTTCCACAAAATGTCCGTCAGGATCCATACAACTTACGACATCGGCGATGCCGTTGGCCCCGGCGAAGTACGCGGCAAGTTTGTCAGAGGGAACCGCCGCAAACGAAAGTCCGTCTTCGGGCACGCGTAGCCCCGTCGCGTTGGCGACGGCGACCATTTCGATTGCCGACTTGGTCCCATCCAGAAACGAGTTGAACATCTTGGGATTGAAACCGCCGGTGGCGATCTGGTCGGGCGTAAAGCCGTAGTAGTCAAAGGCCGTCTGCGGCGTGCTGCGGCGATATTTGGAAAGATACTTGGTGCCTTTGCCCGCTGCGACGACGCGAAAGCCGCACGTGCGCGCCCAGTCGACGAGTTCGCAGATGATCGCCGGCTGATCGCCATACGCCATGCTGTAGATCACGCCGCGTCGACGCGCGAGTTCGTGCAGATACGGACCTACGACGACGTCGGCTTCGACCGTCACCATGATCACGTGATGGCCGGCGTCGATCGCCGCGAACGCGTGCCGCGCGCCGGCTTCTTCATGTCCGGTTGCTTCGATCACAAGATCGACCTCGCACTGAGCGGCGAGCGTGCCGAAATCGACGAGAGCGGTTTTTCCACTGCGAATCGTATCGTTTGCGGAACCGAGATCCGAGACCAGCTCGAAACGCTCCGCCGGCCATCCACATCGTAACGCCGCGCCCCAAGCTCGCTCGACATCGAGATCCGCGAGCACCGCGAGTTGCACGCCGCGCATCAAACGCAGTTGCGAGAGAATCATCGTGCCGAATTTTCCGGCACCGATCAGCGCGACACGAACCGGTGTTCCATCGGCGTCGCGTTTGGCAAGCAGCGCGGCTAGGTTCACAGTCGTCCTCTGCGGCATTGGGGGACCACATCAATTGGCCACCCTCCGCCGGACGCCTATCGCCGTCCTACGTAATTGTGAAACCCGAAATGGTGCCGACCGTCCCGTCGGTGTAGGTAATGGTTCCGTTACCGAACGCATCGATCGTGAAGTTCCCAACGGTTGTCCCGTCGCGCGCGATCGTCCCGGTGTATCCTTGTGCCGTCGGTGTTATTGTCGTCGTGAGATGGGTCGTCGCATCGGTGGTCGTGAGCGTTCCTGTCACGCTCGATCCGGTGAAGGTCAGGGTTTCGGCAATCGTTCCGGCCGAAATCGTCGTTCCGCCTGTCAGCGTCGGCGGCGGTGTCGAATTCAGCGCGATAGAGCCGGGCGCACCGTAGAGGAGACGATAGCTTCCGGTGGCGCCGATCGTCGTCGTCGTGGCGGTCGTCGTGACGGTTTGCGTGAGCGCCGTGATTTCGCCGATTTCGGTCGCGCCGCCGGCGGGTGTGAAGATAGCCGCTTGGGTGCACGGGCCGCTGACGCTCGCGCCGCTCAGTGCGAGCGTGCATGCATAGGAAACGCTCTCGTACGGCGGGCTGCTCGCACTGGGTGCGATGGACTCGGTGATCGCCTCCGTGACGCCCGTGGGGGTGGCTGCGCGCAACGAACCGGTAATGTGGCTCGTGTCGGCAACGGTGCCGTTCCGATTGTAGAACGTCGCGGCTGCATCGAGGGTGACGCCGAGGGGTTGTGACTGATATGTGAGTCGATCGATCACGTCGCTTGCGACTTGCGTGCAAGCGGAATCGTAGTAAATTTTGGCCTCGGTCGTCTCTCCGGTTGGCGACTGCGCCAGGACGTCGAGCGTTTGGAAGTTCGTACAGGAGAGCGATTTGCTGGTGCGCCCCGCAAATAATGACGCGGCGTGACGATTGAAGGAGAGCAACGCGGGCCCGGTTCCCGATGCGAAAGCGTGGTCGATCACGCCGATGGCGAGCACCGATGTAGCTGACTGCGCGGAGGCCCGCTGCACGGTTGGAGCCACCGCGCTCGTCGTCGGCACGGGGACGGGCGGCCCGGTCGGCGCGGGTGTCGGCGTCGCAGTGGGAACGGGCGCGGGGGTCGATGCGCCTCCGCCACCGGATGAGGAACCGGCACCACTGGCACTGCCAGCGCCACCGCCGCCACAGGCGGCAAACGCGAGTGTCGATGCGAGAACGAGCAGCGTGCGAATGAACCTCACAGGTTCTCCATCGGCGCGAAACCGCGATCTCGCTATCGTCAAGCGCAAACTCGCTCTCTTGGGCGAGGGCAGCTGCGCTTTCGTGCGAACGCATGGGCGATGTTCGGTTGCAGCGAGCACTGGCTCAACAAACGCTTTTCCCACGCGAAGACCGAGTTTCTGCTCGGTTCAAAGATGCGCGGCGAACTTGTAACGCACGACGCACTCGATGCATCGGCATTCACACTCGGTTACGAGAACTGGCGCGACGCGCGTGCGCTAGCGGCGCGACGCGGTGAGGACCACCACCAACTTGCCGATGCAACCTCGCCTGCGGGATCGGGTGCCGGCAGCGCGGGTGGCAATCCGCTCGGCGGTTCGGCTGGCGGCGGCGGAGCGCCGCCTCGCGGCGACGACCCGTATCCGTGGAATACGACGACCAATCGCGTTCCGCTCGGACGCACGTGGACGATCCCCTCGACGGCCGAGACGGTCGAACTTGGACAGTTCGATCCCAAGCGTGCGCCGATCGTCACGATCGAATCCGGGGATGTCTTGCAATACGTCGACACCTGGACGCACTTTTTGGGCGCGCTTCAACCCGGCGTTTCGATCGAAGCGCTCGCCGAGATGCGCAAGAAAAACCCCGGCCGCGGCGTGCACAGCATCATCGGACCGATCGCCGTGCGCGGTGCGAAACCCGGCGATCTGCTCGAAGTGCGTTTTCTCGATCTCCGGACGATCGACTTCGGTGCGAATTTTCACAATGCCGGCGAACTCCGCACCGGTGCCCTTCCGGATGAATTCCACGACGGCCACGTGCACTATTTCGATCTACACGGGGGTGCGGGCTACGTGGAGTTCGCGCCGCACATCAAACTCGAGATGCGCCCGTTTCAGGGGACCTTCGGCGTCGCGGCGGCGGGCGATGCGGCGATCAGTTCGGTCGCGCCGCACCAGCATGCCGGCAATATCGATGTGAAGGAAATGATCGCGGGAACAACGCTGTTTATCCCCGTCTTCCACGACGGCGCACTGATCTTCACCGGCGATTCCCACGCTCTGCAGGGCGACGGCGAAGTGAATATCACCGCGATCGAAACCGCAATGGAAGAAGTGCTCTGCCAGGTGATCCTTCATCCGCGCGCCGGCTATTCGTGGCCGATGATCGAGACGAAAACGCACTGGTTGATGCTCGGCATGGATCCGAATCTCAACGATGCGCTGCGCATCGCACTTCGCAACACGATCGACTTTCTCTCGGCAAAAGCCGCGCTCACGCGCGATCAGGCCTACTCCCTTGCGAGTATTGGCGTCGACTTCCGCGTCTCGCAGATGGTCGATGTCAATAATGGCATTCACGCGATGATCCCCAAATCGATCTTCGCGCCGGATTTTCTGGCGACGATGGCGATCGTCTAAGGCACGGCTCGATGATCGCGACGCACCGCGTCGACGCGGCGCTCGGAACGTGGACGCATACCGAATACACGCCTGCGTGCGATGATGCGCTCGCGGTGGTTCTCGAAGGCATCTGGCTGTTCACCGGCCGGACCACGCACGCGCGCGAGACGATTTTTCCGGATGGAACCGTCGAACTCGTGTTCCAGCTCGAAGGTGCATATCGTCCGATCACGGACGGTCCGGGCGAGCAATTTCCCGTGCTTTCAATTGGTGGACTACTCACGCGAGCGGCAACGATCGAAGGTCCAGGTACGCCGGTCCGCGTCCTTGGGATTCGTTTGCGTCCGACGGGTGCGTTTCGGTTGTTGAATTGCTCGCTACACGCGCTTTGCGATCGGTCCGTCGATCTTCACGATGTGATAGGTCGCGCCGCCGCCGAACTCGGTGATCGCTGCACGATGGCGACAAGCGATCTTACCTGCATTGAGGCGGCTGTGACTTGGATTCGAAGCCGGCTAGCCCGAGCTCCCGAACTCGCCCACGGCCTCGAACGCGCGCTCGCAGAAATCCAAGCGGGCGGCGGTGACGTCACGATCGCCGCACTCGACGCGCTTGGCGATGCATCGCGCGCGCGACTTACGGCCGCCTTTCGGGACTGCGTCGGCGTGACGCCCAAACGATTCGCGCGAATTGTACGCTTCCGTCGTGCGCTCGTGCTGCTGACGGGTTCGCCGCTGCCGCTCACCGAGATCGCCGCTCTCGTCGGCTACTACGATCAAGCGCACATGAACGCCGAGTTTCGCTCCCACGCAGGACTGACACCGCGCGCCCTAGCGCGTGCCGAGCACTATCCGAACAGTCAGAGCCTCGCGGTGCAAAATTTCCAAGACTCGGCCGATGCGTTTGGCTAAGATAGTCCCATGAGTAACTCAGAACCTCAAACGACCCAAGTGCTCTATCCGGCCCTGCGCTACGACGACGCACACGCTGCAATCGACTGGCTCTGTCGCGCCTTTGGGTTCGTGCGCCAAGTCGTGCATGAAGGGCCGGACAACACCGTCGCGCACGCGCAGCTCCTGCTCGCGGGAGGGGTTGTGATGCTTGGCAGCATGCGTGAAGGTGGGGAGTACCCGGTAAAAACGCCGCGCATCCTTGGTGGATTGACGGGGTCGATCTACGTGTATGTCCCGGACCCCGATTCGCACTGCGCGATTGCACGCGCTGCCGGCGCACGGATCGTCATCGATCCCTCGGATACCGAGTACGGATCTCGCGAGTACTCTGCGTACGACTGCGAAGACTACTGGTGGACGTTCGGGACGTACCATCCGTAGGTGCGGTTACTTACCGTTCCAATGCATCAACCGACGGTCGAGCACCATGAAGATCATGTTGAGTGCGTAGCCGAGGAAGCCAGCGACGAGGATCGACGCGTACATGTCGGTGACGTGCAATATCTGCTCGCCCTCGATGATGCGGTGACCGAGACCTTGATCGCTGCCGATAAACATTTCTGCGACGACGACGATCACGAGCGCCGTGCTGATGCCGTTACGCAGGCCGACGAACGTTTGTGGCAGACTCTCGAAAATGAGCACGTCGCGGAAGATCTGGAACGCGTTCGCGCCCATGACTTTTGCAGCACGAATACGAGCACGACGTGCGTTCATCACGCCGTAGGCGCTGTTGAACATCACGATGAGGAAGACGGAAAAGGCGGCAATCGCAATCTTGTTGATGTCGGTGATGCCAAAAAAGAGAATAAAGAGCGGGATGAGCGCGCTTGCGGGCGTCGAGCGGAAGAAGTCAATGAGGAATTCGACGCTTCGGTAGAGCCGCTGGCTACTGCCGAACGCAACACCGATCGGTACGCCGAGAATCGACCCGATCGCAAACGAAAGCAGCGTGCGTGTGAGCGTTACCCCCGCATCGGCTGCGAGCGTTCCGTGGAAGAGCGCGTCGAAGAGATAGCCGATTGTTGCAAAGGGCGTGGGTAGGAGCACGGCTCGAACGACATGCGATGCACAGACGGCCTGCCAGAGCAGAAAGAATGCGATTGGGCCTGCAAGCGGCAAGAGCCCCACTGCCGAAAATTTTGGGATACGTAGATGTTTGCGCGTTGAGGATACCGAGATTGCGCTCATCGTGCCATCTCCGCGCGGAAGAGTTCCAGCGCGTGCTGCTTGACCGAAATGAAGTGCGGGTCGCTCATGATCTCCGTCGAGCGGGGACGGGAAGTCTCGAATTCGATGAACTCCACGACGCGCGTCGGGCGGCGGCTCAGCAGCAAGATGCGATCGGCAAGATACACGGCCTCTTCGAGGTCGTGCGAGACCAGCACCGTCGTGAGGCCCGTCTCCAAGAACACCGTTTGGAGTTTATCGCGAATATAGAGCGTCATCTCGTAGTCGAGCGCGGAAAACGGTTCGTCGAGTAAGAGCACTTCGGGATCGGCAACGAGTGCGCGCAAGATCGCTACGAGTTGCTGCTGACCGCCGGAGAGTTCGTAGGTGCGACGTTTGAGATCGAGCGTGATCTCGAACTTCGCGAGCAACGCATCGACGCGTTCGCGCTGCTGCGCTTTGGGTACGCCGCGTACTTTTAGCGGGTACTCGATATTCTCGAGCGCATTCCACCATGGGAAGAGCGAGTCGCGGTAGTTCTGAAAGACGTAGCCGATGTTTGCCGAGCGGAAGTCGCGGCCGCCGATCTCGATGCGGCCGCTCTCGAAGGGCACGATCCCGCTCATCATATTAATGAGCGTCGATTTGCCGCAGCCGTTCGGGCCGAAGATCGTGGTGAACTTGCCGCGCGGCAAGTCGAGATCGAACGATCCATACACGACCTGGCCGCCGAACGATTTCGCAAGACCGCGCACGGCAATATAAGCCGCATCGTTGAGGACGCTTGCCATCGCGGGTTCCGCGATCATGCTTTGTAGAGCATCGAGGCGACGGAAAGTTTACGCGTGAAGACTTTCTCCTCGAGAAAGAGGTCGTAGTTTTTTTGGAAGTACGCGATATCCGAGGGCTTGAACTCATCGAAGATCGTGTAGGAGATCGGGGGAATCGCTTCAGCGAGTTTGACGTCGTACGTCGTGTAATCGGTGAACGCGGTGCGCGCGGTGTTGATGTCCTTGCGCACGAGTTCGAAACCTTTTCTCATTCCGGCGATGTATTTCTTGACCGCGGCGGGGTTCTTCCCGATGAAGTCTGTCGTTAGCACGGCCGCTCCGCCGTACCACGGCGCATTGGCGTCGCCGAGCATGTATTTCGAACGAACGCCGGACTCCAGGACTTCGACGGTCCCATTGAGACGACCGACGGTCCCGTTCGGCTCGTAGGTGTAGGCAGCGTCGATCTGACCCGACGCGATTGCTGCGACGTGTTGCCCCGGTGAGAGTTGCACCGGTATGACGTCGACGCCGTTCTTCTCGAGGATAATTTTCGCTTCGATCATCGCTTGCGGGCCGACGCCTGTTGCAATTTTCTTGCCTTTGAGGTCCGATATTTTCTTGTACGGCGAACCTTTGGCTACGATGATCTCATCGAGAATCGATTTCGCACTGCTGAGATTGGCACCGAGGATTTTTAAGAAGTTGGGTTGAGCGATTTCCGCGAGTGCAAGTTGGGTGGAACCGGTACCCGTTGCGGTCGCGTCGATGCGACCGGCCAGGAGCGCTTCAGTCACTTTGACTTGGTCGGCGAATTTCACCAGTTGAACATCGACGCCGGCGGCTTCGAAAAATTTCATCTTTTCCGCAACGAAGAACGGGAGCGCCGCGGCGACCGGCCAGTAGCCGACCAAAATTTTCGTCGGAGCATCAGCTGCAATTGCGGGACCGGCGACGCTGAGCGTGCCGGCAACCATGCCGGAAACAAAAGAAGAACGCTTCAAAAGGAATCCTCTGCGCACGCGGGACCGCAGAACGCGATCCCAGGTCTTCGACTCTACGCGATTGCTGCGGTCCGGTCACGGGACAATTGTCGAACCGCGCCGCTCCCCAGACGACTAGTGTCGGAGTGCGATGAGCCCAAGGACCGCTTCGAACGCGATCAGCGCGATGACGACGATTTCGAGGATCTCGCTGCGCGTGTGCTGGGCACGATCCTGGAAGACACGATACATTTCTGCGACCGATCGAAGTTTGGCGTCGATCTGACGTTGCCAATCGGCGAGGCCGAGTCGTCCCGCGACGCCGCGGTAGAGACGCGCATAGTAGGCATCGCCAATGATTTTCAGCGCGTTTGCGGTACGGTCCGTCAGTTCGTGCACGTCGACGAGCAAATAGCGCAATTGCGCGGCGGATTGATTCGACTGACGTCCGCGGAAGCGACCTACGGGCTTCCCGGGTTCGAGCCGGTAGATGGCATCGAGTTCGTCATCGAGTCGTGTATCGTAGGTGCGAAACTCGACTAACTGCGAATTCGCAAACTCGAGAATGTCCATCACGGCTTCCGCGCCCTCGCTCCGTTCGTAAATGAACGCCGCATCCCACTGCACGGCGATGAAATCATCCTCGAAATAGGAAAAGCTCACGCGAAGTGCTTCCGTGACTTCTGCTGCGACGATCGGGCGTTCTTCGAAGAGCAAGAGTCCGGCGACGGCATCGCGACATGGGCCTGCCAAATGTTCGGCGGAGACGGGCTCGGTAAACGCGTCGACCTCGAGCACGAAATAATCTTCGAGGAGCGATGAATGTGGTTCATCGAGCGCGGGTTTGATTTCGGCAAGCACGTCCTCGAGCGCCGCGCGCGCCTGGGCTTCGAGTGCGGGGTCGCGACGCAAACGGCGCGTGAGCGAACTGAATTCATTCCACGATCCGCTAAATGGAACGCTGATGCGAATCGCCACGACCCCGAAGTCGTAAATCTTCGCACGGACGGTTGCAAAGGGTTCTTCGAGGTCGGTTAGGCGGACGATGAGCGGCGGCACCGGATACTGGATGAACTCCGATGAGGCTTCGCGCCGCAACTGCAGCGGCGCGCGCTCGACACCCTCGCCACGCACCGAGCGCAGGCGCGCAAGATCGATCGTGTCGGCAACGTCAAACACGAAGAATGCGCGAAACGCACCTTTGGCGATGGCCGGGAGCGCGCGTGCGGATTCCATCGCAGGCAAGTTCGACATCGGCGTCCGAAGTGCTGGGCGTGAGGCTAAAAGAAAAAATCGCCGCCGGTCAGCCGGTCTTAGGGCTCTCGATCATGTTCGATGCTCCGGCGTTGGTCGAAATCGCAGGAGCCATGGGCTTCGATTGGGTGCTCTTGGACTGCGAACACGGCGCACTCTCCGTCGACCGGCTCGAACCGCTGATCGCGGCAGCCGATGCCTACGGCGTCGCGGCGATCGTGCGGCCGCCGGATAATTCGCCGGAGACGCTGCTACGCGCGCTCGATCGCGGCGCGGCCGGACTGCAATGCCCGCACGTGAATAATGCCGACGATGCGCGTGCGATCGTGCGCGCGGCAAAGTTCCATCCGCTCGGCCAACGCGGGCTTGCCGTCGGTACGCGCGCGTCGCGATACGGGACGATGGCGAGCGTCGATGCGTATACAAAATCCGCGAATCGCGACACGCTTATTTGCGTACAGATCGAACACCAGGACGCGCTTGCGCATATCGAGGCGATCGCAGCAGTCGACGGCGTCGACGTCATGTTTGTCGGCGCGATGGATCTCTCGCAGTCGATGGGCCTGCCGGGACAAACCGACTCCGCGGAGGTGCAACACGCGGTGGACGATGCGCTCGCGCGCATCAAAGCGAGCGGTCGCGGCGCCGGAACAGCGGGCAAACCCGAAGCGGCAAAGCGACGTTTACTCGAGCAAGGCGTGCTGTACTACTACACGCATGTCACATCGCTACTCGGTTCGGCGGCAGCGCCGTATCTCGCGCTACGCCGGAGGTAAGTCGGCGGCGCGCCCGACGCCGGTTCCGCGCCGGAGGAGATAGACGGGAATCGACGCGAGTAGAATCGCGATTCCAACAAGTGACCCGGTCGGATTGGTGATGAGCGTTTGCACGAGTACCCACGCGCCAACGAATACGAAAACGGCAGGGACGATCGGATAGGCCGTCACGCGATAAGGGCGCGGCGTTTCGGGCTCTTTGCGCCGCAGAACGAAAACGCCGATAACGGAGGCGATAACGAAGATGAACGTATTGAAGATCAGGTAATCGCTCAGCGCATCGAAACCCGCGAAGAGTAAGAGCGTCATCGCAACGCCGCTCGTTGCGAGAACCGCGCGGATCGGGACGGCACTTCGCGACACGCGCGCAAGCGGCGCAAACAAGACGCCGTCGCGTGCGAGCGCATAGGTGACGCGCGACTCACCGAAAATGACGATGTGGAGCGTGGCCGCACTCGAGAAAAAGAAAATCGCTGCTGCAATACTACCGATCGCAGGCCCGAAAAGCGACTGCGCGACCGCAACGCCGAGTGACGCGGTCGCCGGAAGCGCGAGGATCGCATGGTCGCCAAGGACGCGCACGAAAGCTGCATTTGCCGCTACGTACAGGATGAGGACGAGGCTGACGCCGCCGATGAGCGCACGCGGAAGCGCCAGCTGCGGGCGTTTGACTTCGCCGGCTACGTAAATTACGGATTGCCAGCCGTTGAATGCGTAGAGCGCTGCAAGGACGGCCGCTGCAAATCCGGGAGCCCCGCCGCGAACGCTCGCGAGCACACCGCCGCAGAGTGTCGCTGCAGCGGGCACCGGGTGACTCGCGCCAAGTAAAAAGCCGCCAAGCGTTATCCCCGCAAGAACCAAGACTTTCATCGTTGCGAAGAGCGAGGCGATGCCGCCGTTGACCGCGGTCGGTAGACAGTTGATCAGGGTGACGATCGCGATGAAAAGAAAACCGCCGATCTGCACGCCGCCGAACGTTAGATGGAGTCCGGCAATATCGAGGTGTGTCGTCCACGTATCGAGCAAACCGCCGCTCAGGCGATTGAAGAAGATCGCCGCACCCGCGCCGAGCGCGCCGATCGCCGCGGGCGCGATGACGAAGAGAATCATCCACCCGAAAGCAAACGCGGCCCACGGCCCGTAAGCGCGGCGCAGGAAGGCATAGATGCCGCCGGATTCCGGGATCATCGCAGCGAGTTCCGCAAGCGCCAGCGCGCCGCAGAGCGTCAAAATACCGGCAACCGCCCACGCGAGCAATTCGCCGGAACCGAATCCGACCTCGCACATCATGGCCCGGCCTTTGAGAAAGACGCCTTGCCCAATCATATTGCTCACGACGAGCGATGCCGCAGCAAAAATGCCGAGTGTTGGAAGCAGCGTACGCGGCCGAGCCTTCATCGCCGGGGGCTTGCCCGGTCTGGTCGAAATTCTCCTATCCCTCGGGCTACCGACGCAACCGCGTCGCTAGCACTCTCGGTTATAGAGTGCGAATATGAACGTCGAACGTATGACTCAGCGCGTGCAAGAAGCGCTAAACACCGCTTACACCCGTGCCTTGACCGAGCGCAACACACAGACGACGCCCGAACACGTTCTCGCGGCGATCCTCGAGCAGCCCGAGGGCGTCGCGGTACCCGTGATCCAGAAGGCCGGCAAAGATCCGCTCGCCGTGGCCAAGGCGACCGATGAGGCGATCGGCCGCCTCCCGCGCTATTCCGGCTCGGCTGAGAGCGCGCAGGTTACCGTGTCGCCCGGCCTCACGCGACTGCTCGCCGCTTCGGAGACGGAAGCAAAGAATCTCGGCGATGAGTACGTCTCGGTCGAGCATTTGCTCTTGGCGATGTCGGCCGACGCGAGCACCGCGGTCGGCGGCATTTTTCGCGCCGTTGGGCTCACGCGCGACACACTTCTCTCAGCGCTTAAATCGGTGCGCGGCAATCAGCGCGTGACGACGCAGAATCCCGAAGGCACGTATCAGTCGCTCGAACGGTACGGGCGCGATCTCACCAAGGCCGCCTCGCAAGGCAAACTCGACCCGGTCATCGGCCGCGATGAAGAGATCCGCCGCGTCGTGCAAGTGCTCTCGCGCCGCACGAAAAACAATCCGGTCCTCATCGGCGAACCCGGCGTCGGAAAAACGGCGATCGTCGAAGGTCTCGCGCAGCGCATCGTGCGCGGCGACGTTCCCGAAGGTCTGAAAAATAAAGTCATCATCTCGCTCGATATGGGCGCGCTCATCGCGGGTGCCAAATATCGCGGCGAATTCGAAGAGCGACTGAAATCCGTGCTCAAAGAAGTTCAGGGTTCGAACGGAGCCGTACTGCTCTTCGTCGACGAGTTGCACACCGTCGTTGGCGCAGGCAAAGCCGAAGGCTCGATGGATGCGGGCAACCTGCTCAAACCGTTGCTCGCGCGCGGCGAACTCCACATGATCGGCGCGACGACGCTCGATGAATACCGCAAGTACATCGAAAAAGACGCCGCCCTCGAACGACGCTTCCAGCCGGTGCTCGTCGATCAACCTTCAGTCGAAGACGCGATTTCGATTCTGCGCGGTTTGCGCGAACGCTACGAAGTGCACCATGGCGTGCGTATTAAAGACGCGGCGCTAGTTGCAGCCGCCGTGCTTTCGAATCGCTATATCGCCGATCGCTTCTTACCCGACAAAGCCATCGACCTTGTCGATGAAGCTGCCGCAAAATTGCGCACGGAAATCGACTCGATGCCGACCGAACTCGATGAGGCAACGCGCCGCATCATGCAACTCGAGATCGAACGCGAAGCGCTGCGCAAGGAGAGCGACGCCCAGTCACGCGCGCGGCTAGAAAAACTTGACGGCGAGATCGCTGAGTTACGTGAGACATCAGACGGGCTGAAGACGCGCTGGCAAAACGAGAAAGACGCCGTCCAGCGTCTGCGCGAACTGCGCGAACAGATCGAAACGACGAGGACGGAGGTCGAACGCGCCTCGCAAGCCGCCGACTATGCGAAGGCAAGCGAACTCAAGTACGGACGGCTGAGTGAACTCGAACGCCAACTCACGGCCGAAGAGTCGGCGATCAGTGCGCCGGGCCGCTTGACCAAAGAAGAAGTCGATGAAGAAGATATCGCCGGCATCGTGAGCCGCTGGACAGGCGTGCCGGTGACCAAACTTCTCGAAGGCGAGATTCACAAACTCTTGCACCTCGATGAGGAGCTGCACAAGCGCGTCATCGGTCAGGACGAAGCCGTCACGGCGGTCGCCGAGGCGATCGTGCGCGCACGCTCGGGACTCTCCGATCCGAACCGGCCGCTGGGGTCATTCATCTTCCTCGGACCGACCGGGGTCGGTAAAACCGAACTCGCACGGGCGCTGGCGGGATTTCTCTTCGATGACGAACGCGCGATGATCCGCATCGACATGTCGGAGTTCCAGGAAAAGCACACCGTCGCGCGTCTGCTCGGCGCACCTCCAGGATATGTCGGATTCGATGAGGGCGGACAACTCACCGAAGCCGTGCGTCGGCGTCCGTTCTCGGTGATCTTATTCGATGAAATCGAAAAGGCGCACCCCGACGTCTTCAACGTGTTCTTGCAGATTCTCGATGACGGACGCCTCACCGACGGTCAGGGCCGCACGATCGATTTCAAAAACACGATCGTCATCATGACCTCGAATATTGGTAGCCACCGCATCCTCGACTATCAGCCCGGCGCCGATAACGCGGCGGAATTTGCCGTGATGCGCGCGACCGTGCTCGACGAACTTCGCCAGCACTTCCGTCCCGAGTTCCTCAATCGAGTCGATGAGATCGTCGTCTTCCACGCCCTCACCGAAGACCAACTGAAGAAGATCGTCGATATCCAAGCGGGACGGCTGCGCGGACGACTCGCCGACCGGCGCATCACGCTCGAACTCAGCGATGAGGCGAAGACGCATCTCGTCAAATCCGGTTACGAAGCCGCCTACGGCGCACGCCCGCTCAAACGAGCGATTCAACGCGAAGTGGAAACGCCGCTTGGCCGCAAGATCCTCGCCGGCGACGTGCGCGACGGAGACACGGTTTACGTAGATTTCGACGAACTACGCGGCGAGCTTACATTCTCGACCACCGGATTTCAAGTACCGATACTCCGGTAGACAAAATGGTGTAACCCATTCGAGAAAATCAGATTTGGCACTATTTGACTAAGGCGAAAGAAAAGCTGCGAGAACCCTCTGTGTCAACATGAGTGGAGTCCGGGCGCAGCCGGATAATTCTTTGAGGGCGACCAAGGTTGTTGTCGATGAATTCCGATTCCGAGGTCCGCTCGCAGCGGACACGTCGAACGTTCACGATCGCGCAGCGTGAGGCGATTCTTGCCGAATACGACGCATGCGAGACGGCGTCCGATCGTGCCGGCGTTATCCGCCGACATGCGATCTATAGCTCTCATCTTGCGAACTGGCGCAAGCAACTCGTAAAAGTCGAGCCGCCCAAGAAACGCGGTCGGCCCCCAAATCCGCTTACGTCCGAAGTACAAAAACTCCGCGACCAAGTCGCACGCTTAGAGCGACGAGCGGCGAAGGCGGAAAATATTGTTGATGCGTTGGGAAAAGCGCACGCGCTCTTGCAGATGATCGCAAGCGGGAGCGCGACGGACGACGAGCGGTCGAAGAAATAGTGACAAAGCTTTCTGCCCGCGTTGGGATGCGCGGAGCTTGCGCCTTGATTGGCATCGCGCGAGTAACGATGCAACGCCGTCTCAAACCGCGGCTACGCGTCATTGCAAAGCGCAAGTCACGATCGGAGCGCGCGCTCAGCGAGGCAGAGCGCGCAGCGATTCTCGAGGTCGCGCATACCGCGCGTTTTTCGGACTTCAGCGTTCGTGAAATCTATGCGACATTGCTTGATGAAGGAACGTATGTCGGTTCGATCTCGACAATGTACCGCGTCCTTCGCGATGCGGGAGAAACCCGCGAACGACGGCGCTTGGCGACGCATCCGGCGGCGATCAAACCCGAACTTGCGGCAACGGCTCCTAACCAAGTTTGGTCGTGGGATATCACCAAACTTCTGGGGCCGCAGAAATGGACGTACTACCACCTCTACGTCGTTCTCGACGTCTACAGCCGGTATGTTGTCGGCTGGCGTCTCGAAGCACGCGAAAGCGCAACATTGGCGACTGAACTCTTTACGGAGACGATCGCCAAAGAAGATGTCGACCCGAAGTTCTTGACCGTCCACAGCGACGGTGGCACCTCGATGACGTCAAAGTCGCTGACGCAACTTTTCGCCGATCTCGGCGTCGTGAAGAGTCGTTCGCGGCCACACGTCTCGAACGACAATCCGTTCATCGAGTCGCATTACAAAACGTTGAAATACTGCCCGACCTATCCCGGTAATTTCGCCAACATCGAACAAGCTCGCGCATACTGCCGTCGCTTCTTCGCGTGGTACAACGCCGAACACCGCCACTCCGGAATCGCTTTGCTAACGCCCGAAGACGTTCACCGCGGACGCGTCAAAGAGCGCACAGACGCC
>JBBRLI010000029.1:0-38985 GCA_038231455.1 Vulcanimicrobiales bacterium
ACGTTCAGTGTCGCACCCGAATTTGGCGTCCCGCTGGGTGAGGGCACCGGAGTCGGCGACGGCGACGTACCCGGTAGGATCGGTTGGCTGGTCCCGCTGGTCCCGCTAGTCCCACCGCCGCATGCGGTGAGCACGAAGCCGACGCCAAGCACGAGTAATTCGCGCCGCCGAAAAATGTCTTTCAAGACGGATTCTCCCTTACGTGCGAGCCCACGGAACTGTGGACTGCATGGTTCTGGAATATCCTACGTCAGAAATACGGTGTTCGTTGTTGAACGGACATTAGAGTTCGCGAGGCAAATCGTAACAAATCGTAGTCACGCGCGCAACTCGTTTATTCCGGTGCTTGGGTCTTTGCATTCCAGAGGTGTTCGGGTTGGCCGAGTGCGCCGTTGATCCAGCGCGACCAGACAAAGAGTGCGTCCGAGAGCCGGTTGACGTAGCGGACGACATCGTTTGAGATCGGTTCGTTATCGCGCAGGGTGATGAGCAGACGCTCGGCCCGGCGTGCGATCGTGCGCGCTTGGTGTAAGAAGGCGCCGGCGTACGAGCCGCCCGGTAAGATGAAGTTGGCGAGCGGTTCGAGGTCTTGTTGCGCGTGGTCGATCGCGCGTTCGAGAGCGAGTGCGTCCGCTTCGTGGATCAGCGGCATGCCTTCCCAGCGGTCTTGCGGGAGCGTGGCAAGATCGGAGCCTAGGTTGAAGAGCACGTCCTGCACCCAGGCGAGCCAGGCATCCAGCTCGGCGCCGACTTTAAGCGCGCGGTCATGGTCCTGCGTTGGGCGCGTGCGGCGAAGCTCGCCGAGCGCCGTGCGCGCAAGACCGATGACGCTCGAGAGTTCGTCGATCGTGCCATAGGTCTCGATCCGCAGCGCGTTTTTCTTGACCCGCTGTCCGCCGACGAGGCCCGTCGTTCCGTCGTCGCCCGTTCGTGTGTAGATTCGTGTTAATTTCGGCATTGCGTCGGCTTGCTTTCGCCAGCGGGCGAGGACCCTCCGGTGGTTCTCCGAACCCTTGGGACGCAGTTATGGCCGAAAAACTTGAAAAGACCCCGTACGTCAAAGACATCCCGGAAAAAGCCAAGGATCTCTCGGAGTGGTACCAAGCCGTCGTTTATAAGGCGGAACTCGTTTCACTTGCGCCGGTACGCGGGTGCGTCGTTCTCCGACCTTACGGCTTCGCGCTTTGGGAGCGCTTGCAGGCCGAACTCGATGCGCGCTTCAAGGCGACGGGCCACGAGAACGCCTATTTTCCGCTCCTGATCCCCGAGTCGCTCCTCACAAAAGAAGCCGAGCACGTCGAGGGGTTTGCGCCCGAAGTCGCCTGGGTGACCGAAGGCGGCGGCGAGAAACTTGCCGAGCGTCTCGCGATCCGGCCGACCTCGGAAGTCATCATCGGCACGATGTATGCGGAGTGGATTCAGTCCTATCGCGACTTGCCGATCCTCATCAACCAGTGGGTCAACGTGCTGCGCTGGGAAAAACGCACGCGTCCGTTCTTGCGTACGATGGAATTCCTATGGCAAGAAGGTCATACGGCGCACGCAACCGAGACCGAAGCCGCAGCCGAAGTCGCGCAGATGCTCGAGGTCTATCGCGAAGTTGCCGAGACCGTCGTCGGCGTGCCGGTGATTACGGGCGAGAAGAGCTCGAGCGAACGCTTCGCCGGCGCGACGCACACGTATTCGATCGAAGCGCTGATGCCCGATGGCAAAGCATTGCAATCCGGCACCTCCCACGAACTCGGGCAGAACTTTTCTAAAGCCTACGACATTACGTTCTCTGCCGAAGATCAAACGCAGCAACATGCCTGGACGACGTCCTGGGGGATGTCGTGGCGCATGCTTGGCGCGATGATCATGGTGCACGGCGACGATCGCGGATTGCGTATCCCCCCGAAAATGGCGCCGATCGAAGTCGTGATCGTGCCGATCGTCAAAGGCGAGTCGCCGTCGGTCCGTAATGCCGCGCAGGATCTTTTCAAAGCATGCAAAGCGGCGGGTCTGCGCGTGAAGCTCGACGATCGCGACGGGAAGACGCCGGGCAACAAGTTCAACGAATGGGAACTGCGCGGCGTGCCGATTCGCATCGAACTTGGCGAACGCGATCTCACCGAAGGGGTCGCAACGCTCGTACGCCGAGATAAGGCCGTCAAGAGTGAGGGTCAGAAGACGGCGGTGAAAATTGCCGACGTCCCAACGACGATCCCAGCGATGCTCGCCGACATCCAGCACGAACTCTTCGCGCAAGCCAAAGCCTTTCTTGATTCGCACGTTCACACCGCAAGCAGCCGCGATGAATTCTTCGGGTTGCTCAAAGAACGTGCGGGTATGATCGTGATTCCTTGGTGCAACCGTCCCGAATGTGAAGCGGCGATCAAAGAGTCCAGTTCCGCCACCTCGCGCGTCGTTCACGAGCCGGCGCTCGGCCAAACGTGCCTTGCGTGCGGTGAACCGGCACGCGTGCAAGCGCACTTCGCGCAAAGCTACTAGTGCTGGGACTTATCACGCCGCTCGATCTTGGGCCGCAGAAGAAAGCGGAACTCCGCGCGAGCGGAACGCAGCGCGCGATTGCGGTCGCTATTGGAAAGCGCGTTTTCGCGCACGATCTCCCCGCCCAAGTCTTGAAGATTCGGGTTGACGGCGACGGCCGTCATACGATCGCGGGCGTGACGATCTCCGGCGTAAAATTCAAACATCCGATCGACGCACGCGGCTTGACGGCGGAAGTCGCGACCGTCGTCCGCGATGCATTTGCGGCCGCACCGATCGAGGAAGTGGACATTTGGGCGACGGTGCCGCTCGCACAACCGCCCAAGACCGTGGTGAGCGGCGAATATGCACAGCCGACGGCGCGTATCGTCTATTCCGCAACCGTGCTGCGCGGTGATCTTCCCGCACTCGATGCGCTTTTGAACGGCACGCGCGCGATCTATTGGGATGCCGCCTTCCGCGCGGGTCTGCGCACGTGATCCGGCAGTCGGTTCTTGCGGGCGGCGTCCGCGTCATCACCGAGAGCATGCCGCATTTGCGTTCGGCGACCGTCGGTATTTGGGCCGATGTGGGTTCGGCCTCCGAGCGGCCTGCGCAGCGCGGTATCTCGCACATGGTCGAACACATGCTCTTCAAAGGCACGCCGCGCCGAACGGCGCGCGCGATCGCCGAGACGATGGACAGCGTCGGCGGCAACATGAACGCCTTCACTGATAAAGAGACGACGTGCTATTATGCAACGATCATCGACCGACACGTGCCGCTCGCGATCGACGTGCTCGGTGATATGTTCGTTTATTCCCTGTTCGATCCGGACGAACTCAGTAAAGAGCAGCGCGTGGTGATCGAAGAAATCCGCATGTACGACGATTCGCCCGATGAGATGATCGGCGACCTGTTCGCGCGCACGATGTGGAATAATTCGCACCTTGGCGAACCGACGATCGGTTACGAAGAAACCGTGACGGCGCTCAAGGCCGATGATTTGCGCGGTTGGATGCGCGAACGCTACGCGCCGACAACGGTGCTCGTCACGGCTGCCGGAAATGTCGAGCACGACGCGGTGTGCGCGATGGTCGAGAAAGCCTTCGCGGGCTATACCGGTGCGGCGATCCCGCCGCTCCCGGATCGCCCGAAGCTCACGCCTTCGCTCGTCGTAAAGAAGAAGGACGTCGAGCAGGCGTACGTGATGTTCGGGACGCTCGGACTTGGGATGCGCGATGACGACCGCTATGCGCTCTCGATCTTGGATTCGATCCTCGGCGGCGGCATGTCGAGCCGACTCTTCCAGGAAGTGCGCGAAAAGCGCGGTCTTGCGTATTCGGTCTACTCGTTCCAGCACGCGTATCGGGAAGCCGGAATCTTCGGCGTATCGGCCGGCACAGCGCCCGACCGCGTTCAGGAATGTGTGGACGTCATCGTCGATCAGTGGGATCAAATGATGATGGACGGCGTGAACGAGACCGAATTGCATCTCTCAAAAGAGTATCTCAAAGGCAGTCTGACGCTCTCGCTTGAGTCGAGCGCCTCGCGTATGATGCGTCTGGGTCGCAGCGAGTTCACCTTCGGACGTCAGTTCGCAACGGAAGAAATCGAAGCGTCAATCGACGCCGTCACAACGGATGACGTTGCCCGGCTTGCGCACACGCTACTCGCCTCCGATCAGCGGGGTCTTGTCGTCCTCGGACCGCTCGAACCCGAGGATGTCCGCTTCGATGCCCCGCGGGTTCTTGCGTGACCCAAGCGGTCGTCACGAACTTCTGGTCGTGGCAACTTGGTGTCGCACTCGTGCTCAATGCAATCGTCCAGGCCGTGACGATCGGCGCGTTCGCCGCCCGGATCGCGGGCGTTATCACGCGGCGGATTGCGATTTCGATCTCGCTCTTCAGTCTCTTCGTAACCGCGAGCCGGTTGGCGAACCTCGTCTATACGCCGCTGCTCGGCGGTATCTCGGATGCCGCGCGCAACGTCGTCGTCCAAGCCGACAAGCTCAACCTGCCTGGCATGGCGCAGCCGGCGCTCGCGCAGTACGAATGGCAACTGCGCACGATCGTCTTTGCCGGAACGATCGGCACGGTCATCGGCGGGATATTGCTGCCGACGTTCATGTTTTTGTTCATCCGCGGAATCGGCTCGTTCGAGCGCCTCGACTCGATGCCAAAGGCCCTCTTCCGGCTCTTCGATCCCAAGGTGGTCCGCGATATTGTCGGTTCGCTGCGCTCGCCGAACCCGACGTCGTGGGGACGGTTCAAGCTCACCCACGTTCCGATGAAGTTGCTCATCGCCAATACCGTGCTGCAGTCGGTCTACGCGATCGGCGTTGTCGCCGCCGTCTATGCGGGCGTCCGCGATCCGGTTCACTCGATCGCCGCGACCTTGCTCTCGGGGATCGTAAACGGTATCGGCACGATCGCCTTTACGCTCTTTGTCGATCCGACCTCGGCGCAGATCGTCGATCAGGCAACACACGGGAAACGGACGCTCGACGAAGTAAAATCGATGGTATTCTTCCTCACGCTAACTACGATCGTAGGAACGTTGATCTCGCAGCTGTTCTTGTATCCCGCAGCGCTCCTCATCGGAGCGGTCGCGCGATTGACCTACCATGGGTGAGCGCCGCGCGCTGATCCTGGCTGCGGTGCTCTGCGTGCTGCCGCTAAACGGCTGCGCGTCGAACATCACCGGCTGGATCGTCGAGACGCGCAATCATCAAGGAGACGTCGCGCTCAGCCGCGCACGCATGTCGATTCCGATTTCACCTGCGTATCTCGAAGAAGCCTCGAAAGCCTACGCGCTCGCCCTGCGTGTCGATCCGACGGACGTGCATGCGCGCAGCGGCGCCGTCGCCGTGCAGCTCGAGAATGCCGCGCAAGATTATCGGGCCTCAAAATTCGATGACGCACTGGCCGCCGTTGCGGTGGCAGCAAAGTACGATCCGACGAACGTGCGCGTGGCGCAACTGCGCAGCGATATCGAAGAAGCGCGCCTCAAACGCGAGATCGCGCTCTCGAACTATCCGACCTACAAAGATTCTGCCACCTCACTGCGGCGCGCTTACGACGGTCTCAAAGTATACAACGCCCGGGTCACCGCCTCGCTCAAACGCTTCGACTACACCTACGACATCAACGACCTCAACGAGGCGATCCGCCAAAGTTACGACTTCGATGAAGTCATCAAACGCGACACCAACCGCCTCGTGCAGTTCCGCCAGCTCGTCGAGTCAGGCGCGCCGGAATCGGCGCGCAGCGGCGCCCCGGTCGCACCGCCGGCGTCGCTGTTGCCGCTTCCGTAGCGGTTTCCCGTCTCGCCGGCACGAACGAGCCGGTATGGCAAAGGTAACGGGCGTCGGCGGTATTTTTCTGCGTGCGCGAGATCCGCAAGCGCTTAGTGCGTGGTATCAGCATCATCTGGGTCTTCCGTACGCCCACGGATTTGCGAAGCTCAAGTGGTCCGAGGACGGCGATGCAAATGCGTCCACCGCTTGGAGTGCCTTCGATATTGATACGACCCACTTCGGCGCCGCGACGCAACAAGTCATGGTGAACTATCGTGTTGACGACCTCGATGGGCTGCTTACCAAACTCGAAGCGGACGGAGTAGAAATTATTCCGGAGCGCAGTGACGACCAGACATTCGGGCGTTTTGCGTGGATTGTCGACTGCGAAGGCAATCGAGTAGAACTCTGGGAGCCCGCAGGACGGCCGAAAGGCTAGCTCTGTGGAACGGGAGGTGCGCTCAACGGTTCGAGCAGCCCCGCCTTTTCTTTGCGACGAAATTCTTGCCAGCGTTCCTCCGCACCGGGGAGAACCTTTGCGGGGTCGGTCTCGTAGAGTGGCCACATGGCATTCGGATTGCGCACGGGGAAGCGCTGCATCCAGGCGTAGAGTTCGACGTTTCGCTTGAAGCGATTGTTTTCGATCGCGATAAAATAGCGCGAGCCTTTGCGTATCGCGCTCTGCTCGTCGAAGGGCGTCCAGAGGTAGGGATCCTCTTCCCAGCCTTTGCGATTGATGTAGTACAAGATCGATGGATCGTAGTGCGCCATGACGACGAGCGCACCCGGCGGTAAGGTCGCATTCAGAGCCTTTGCCGCGATGACGTTCGCTTTCTTGTAGTGGTAGTAGGGCGCGAGCGTTCGCCGTTCATCGACGATGAATGCGATGAAGAGGAGTGCGCCGGCGACGGCAAGCCCCGATAGGAACGCGCGCGCATTGTTCGTCGCGCGCAGGCGCTCGATCCAGTACGAGAACAGCGCGCCGCCCACGAGTGCCGCGAGCGGCAAGATGATATAGGTGTAGTAGTCGACGCGTTCGACCGTTAGCACGGCGTAGGCGTAAAGCAAATATCCGAGGAGCCACCCGTACAAGAGCGCGTCACTTCGCGTGCTTAAGCGGCGCGTGAAGCCGAGAACGAGGACGAGCACTCCGAAGAAACCGAGCATCGTTTTGCTGATGAGACCATAGGTGTCTTTGAACGCGCGCAGCTTCGCAACGAACTCGGCTGGCGATGTGAGCGCTTTCTTGAGGGCGGGGATCACGTGGAGTTTGGTGATGCCGCTTGCCCAATGCCACTCGGCGTGCGATGAGACGATTTGTCCGTACACCGATAACACGACGACCGCTGCGACGATCGTCGCGCCGATGCGTGCAAGACCCATCGTGCCGAACGTTTTGTTGCGGAACTCCCACGCCGCAACGGCGACGAGCGGCACAAGCGCTACCACTGCCACGGGTTTGGCAAGGAATGCCATCGTGAGTGCGAGTGCTGCCCAAGCCGCACCGCGCCACGTCTTGGCGCCCTCAACGAGAAACCGCGTACACACGAAGAGCGCGAGCGTGAAGAAGAAGACCATCGTCGTATCCGGCATGAACGTGCGACCGTAGTACACGCTCCCGGGCAGCACGGTGAAGATCGCAGCGGCGATCAAGCCGCCCGCGATCGTTCCGATCAGCCAGCGGCCGAAGAACGCCAGCACGACGATGGTTCCAACGGAAAAACCAATCGAGATCAGGCGACCGAACACTTCGTGAATGCCGAATATTTTATAGCCGATCGCCGCGAGGAACGGCACGATCTGCAGTTCGAGCTCGACGTAGTTCGGCGGCGGCCCGTTATAGTCGGTCTGGGGATAGAGCGGATTGAACTGCAGCGTCGCAAAGTTGCGCGCGATGGCCGCTGTATCGCCTTGGCGCCAACCGGGATGATCGAGGATCGGGTTATGCAGGCCGCGGAGGCGCAAGATGATCCCAAGCGCGACGAGCGCTCCGATCCCAAGCCACCAGATCCAGCGGTCTAGCGAACGGCGCGGAACGTCCAATACTTATTGACAAAGAAATTGACGAAGATACCGGCGAGGGTCGCGAGCAGCCACAACTTGTGTCCGCGTCCGAACACCGGCGCGAAGAGCGTGGAGACGCCAAGTCCCACGAGTAGCGCGATCACGGAGACGGTGAGAAACGCAGCGCCCTCTTTGCCCGCGTGCCCGGTCGAGCGAAACGTCCAAATGCGATTGAGAAAATAATTCGACACGCCGCCAGAGAGAAAGCTCACCGAGTAGATCAGGTTGTACTGAAACGGCGCGGCGTGATTGGGGACGATGCGCTGCAAGATCGTGAAAATCACGACGTTGACCGCGAGCCCCGAACTGCCGACGATGCCGAACTTGACGAGCTGACGGACACCGCGCCGCTGCGTAATGCGTTGAACGATTCCCGGTGCGCTCACGCGACCCAGTACCAATTGGCGAAAAGCACCGTATAGAGTCCTAAGAGCGGGAGGGAGAATGATACGATCGCATTGTGCACGGTCGAGCGTTCGCCCCACAGTGCCATGACGGCGAACATCGGGAAGAGCACGAGCGCGAAGCGCGGCATGCTCATCAGCGAGGCGGTCGACATTGGAATGAGGATCGAGAGCGCCATGTAAATCGAGTAGGACGGGCGCAATCGCCGGATGCCGGCGATCAAGATGCCCACCATCAGCAGTGTGAAGCTCAGTTCGAAGAATTGATTCACAATCGTAACCGCCGAACTCGACGTCGACATGATATGGATGGAATTGTAGAAAGCGACCCACGGCGGGGCGAAGTGGCGACCCCAGTGACTCTGGACGTGTGAAAACGCGAGTGGGTCGCCGTTGATCACCCAAAGCGCGGCCATGTACGTCAGGAGGCCTAGTGGAATGAGCGCGAGGCCCACGATCGGCCGCACGAACGCATCGAGCGGAAACTTACGTACGCCCCACATCAGCGTGATCCACTCGATGAAGAATGGAACGGCAAGTAGGACACCCTCGGAGCGCGTAAGTGCGGCAAAGTAGCCGATGAGCCCGGCCGTGATCCACTTGCGTTCGCGAATATAGTAGAACGACGCGACAGTGAGCGCGAAAAAGAGCGACTCGGTATACACGGCGGAGAAAAAAATCGCCGTTGGAAAGACGGAGGCATAAAACGTCGCGCGTTGCGCCACGTGCCGATTGTATTGATGTTCGACGAGCTTATAAAAGAAAAGCAAGCCGAAGAAGACAGAGACGTTCGAGATGATCAGACCCGAGACGAGCGGGTTCCCGGTTACTTTGGTCAAGAGCCAAATGAGCGAGGGGAAGAGCGGGAAGAACGCAGCGTCGGTGCCGTGATAGCCTTGGCGTGCGATCGTGATGTAATGCTCGGCATCCCAGCGGCCCCACACCGCAAGCGCCGGATTCGTCGATGCGGCGTAGTGACTGCCCGGACGCGCGCCGATGAGCACGGCAGCGAATTCCGCAATCAAGATGATCGGCACGCGCGTCACGATGAAGGTGATCGCGACATCGCGCACGGTCCGGTTGAGCGTCGCGGCGACCGCGAGCTTCACGACCGCAAACGCCGCGATTGCAAGTCCGGTCGTGCGGCCGGTCTGAGCGGCGCCAAACGGCCCGACGAACGTCGCCCACGAAAAGACCAGCATGCCCCACGACACCGCGTCATATTTGAGGGCGGTGACCAGTGCGACGTCCGTGCGGCGCGAGAAATAGCGCGCGTACCCGACCCACAGTGCAAGCGCCGTCGCAATGCCAAGGGGCAGCGCGGCGAGCAGCGCCGCCTCCATTGCTATCGGCAAACTCGACAGACGCCCGAGCGCTGCATACCAGGCAAAGAAACCGGCCGTTAAGCCGGCGAGCACCACGGTAACGAGCGCCGGAACACCGGCGCTCATCAGCAGATCACCAAGCGCTGGGCGAACGGCAAGGCCGCCGAGCGGCAACGTTCGGTTCATTTCGGCAAATGCGTTCAACCGCCGCACGAGCGCTCCTGGCAGGGCCAACGAGCCGGAGCAAAAATCAGATTTTTGATGACCTTGACGATGCAAACCGGTACGAGCCCCGTTGATACGCTCGATTTTGTCAAAGTAACGGAGGCCGCGGCACTGGCAGCTTCGCGTTGGATGGGGCGCGGCGAGCGAAACATCGCCGACGGCGCCGCGGTGGAGCAGATGCGCAACGCGCTCAACGCCATGCCGATCTCCGGCCGCATCGTTATCGGCGAAGGCGAACGCGATGAAGCCCCGATGCTCTATATCGGTGAAGAACTCGGCCAGGGCGGCTTTGCCGTCGATATCGCCGTCGACCCGGTCGAAGGCACCAACCTGGTTGCCAACGGCCTCCCAAATTCGATCGCCGTCATGGCGCTTGCGGATCGCGGCGGCCTGCTCCACGCGCCCGACTCCTATATGCAGAAGCTGGCGGTCGGGCCCAAAGCCGCTCCGTTCGTGCATTTGGACGCCTCCGTTAAAGACAACCTCGAAGCCGTCGCAAACGCCCTCGATCGGCCGATCAACGACGTCACCGTCGTGATTCTCGAACGCGACCGTCATAAAGAGCTGATCGCCGAGGTGCGCGAAGCGGGCGCGCGGATCAAACTGATCTCCGATGGGGATGTCGATGCCGCGATCGCAACGGCGGTCGATGGGACCGGCATTCACGTGGCGATGGGAACGGGCGGTGCCCCGGAAGGCGTCCTCGCAGCGGCAGCCCTCAAATGCCTCGGCGGCGGATTTTACGGGCGCCTCAAACCGCGCAGTGCCGAGGAAGCCGAACGTGCGAAGAAGATGGGTTTCGGCGACCTCAACCGGGTGCTCACGATGGACGATCTCGCCCACGGCGAGAATATCGTCTTCGTGGCCACCGGCATCACCGACGGCGACCTCGTCCGGGGCGTGCGCTTCTACGGCAACCACGCCAAAACGCACTCGATTCTGATCCACTCCGCAAGCGGAACCGTTCGCTTCATCGAAAGTGTCCATAGACTGGGAGCAAAGCCCAACCGGGCTTAATCGTTCGCCCCCCGCTGGAGCCCGCCATCATTACCCCAACCCATACGTACGACATCGTCATCATCGGCGCGGGCTCCGGCGGTTATGCCGCCGGGCGCACGGCGCGCGAACTCGGCGCCTCGGTTGCCTTTGTCGACGCCGGACCGCTCGGCGGTCTGTGCATTTTGCGCGGCTGTATGCCAAGCAAGACGCTTATCGCCACCGGCGATGCCGCATACCACATGCGCCATGCCGGCGAACTTGGCGTTCACGCGGAGAATGTCACGGTCGATTTTCCGGCGGTCATGGCACGCAAACGCGAGACGATTGCGGGCTTCGCGGATTATCGCATCGCGGGGATCGAAACGTTTCCCATCTACACGGGCACGGCACGATTCCTCACCGAGAACGATTTGGAAGTTGGCGCGGATATTCTTCGCGCGCGGACGTTCGTGATCGCAACGGGCAGCATCGTCGCACCACCGGCAGTGCCGGGTCTCGTCGATGCAGGTTACATCGATAGCGATGACGCCCTCGATCTCGCCGAACCGCCAAAGTCGCTCGTCGTCCTCGGTGGCGGCTACATCGGCTCGGAGCTGGGGCAATTTTTTGCACGCATCGGCGTGCCGGTAACGGTGTTGCTGCGCAGTCCGCATCTGCTCTCGGGTGAAGATGAAGATATCGGCTCGGGGCTGACAGAGTATTTCCGTGCCGAGGGTATTCCCGTTGAAACACGAGCGGTGGTGCATCGCGTCAGCGTGGAAGACGGCATGAAAGTCGTTCATTACACGCAGAACGGTGAAGAAAAAACGCACCGCGCGCATGAAATTTTCTACGCGCTCGGCCGCACGCCAAACGTTGCCGGCTTGGATTTAGAGACGGCGGGTGTGCGCTACCATCCGATCGCGGGGATCGAGGTCGACGCGACGCTCCGCACATCAAATCCGACGATTTTCGCCGTCGGCGACGTGAACGGCCAGCATTTGCTCGTTCACGTTGCAATTCAGCAGGGTGAAGTCGCCGCGCGCAACGCGATCGCGAACGGCGATGAGAAGATCGATTACACGCTCTCGAAAACGCATACGGTTTTTACCGATCCGCAAGTCGCGGTGGTCGGCGAGACCGAAAAAGAATTGATCGCGAAGAAGATTCCGTATCTCAAGGCGAGCTATCCGTTTAACGATCACGGCAAGTCGATCGCAATCGGCCGCACGCAAGGCTTCGTCAAGATATTGGCCTCGCCGGATGACGGCAAGATTCTGGGCGCGGCGATCCTCGGACCTGAAGGGTCGGATCTCATTCACCTCATCATCGTTGCGATGGCCTACAACGCAACGGTCTTCGAGTACATGAAGATTCCGCATCTCCACCCGACGCTCGCTGAAATCTGGACGTATCCCGCCGAAGAGATCGCCGAGCAAATCACCGCTGCAAGGCGCCCGCTCGCCGCGGCGCCCTAGCCGCCATGAGCACCGTGCGCGACGTCGCGGTCGTCCAGTTCAAGCCGCACAAAGGCGATGTTCCGGCGAACCTCGCTACCTTGCGCGAAATTTTTGCGCAACTGTACGGCGAGGGTAAGCCCGACCTCATCGTTCTTCCCGAGGCGGCGCTCACGGGGTATTTCGTCGAGGGCGGCGTGTACGATTTGGCGGTTACCGCGGACGAATTTGCGGACCGTATTGCAAGCACGTATCGCGAAGCGAACGGCGGCATGGCGCCGCTCGAATTCGTCTGCGGCTTTTACGAGAAAGACGGCGGTACGTTTTATAATAGCGCGATGTATCTTCGCCTGGGCGTAGGCGAACCCGAAATCGTGCACGTGCATCGCAAGCTTTTCTTACCGACGTACGGCGTTTTTGACGAGCAGCGTTTTCTTACGCGCGGCCGCCGCATGAACGTGTTCCCGACGGCCTTTGGTGATACGGCGCTGATGATTTGCGAGGATGCCTGGCATTCGCTCGTGCCGACCGTCGCTGCGCTTAAAGGCGCAAAATTGATGATCGTTCCGAGCGCTTCGCCCGGCCGTGGGCTCGGCGGCGACGGCGAGCTTGAATCAACGACGCGGTGGAAGACGCTGCTGGGCGCGATGGCCGCCGAACACGGCGTGTACGTGCTCTACGCGGGGCTCACCGGATTTGAAGGCGGCAAAGGCATGTCGGGTTCGTCGTGCGCCTACGGTCCGCACGGCAACTTGCTCAATAGCGCGCCCGCACTCGAGGCGTGTATTTTCCGCGTGCGGCTCGATCCTGCGGAAATCGATATCGCGCGTTCGCGATTTCCCTTGCTTGGCGATTTGAACGAGGTGTTGCCGGACTTGCTGCTCGATGAGGAATTGCCCGTTCAGCGCGGCGTTCGCTTGACCAACGGGTCGATCAAAGGCGAGGTGGCGCCGTAATGCTGACCGTGTACGAAGAGCCGAATCACGCACCGGCAGACGCGCTTGCGATCGATGGTGCCATGACGGCACGCTGGCTCGAAGCGTTCTTGCGCGATGAATTGATCGACCGCCGCAAGATCACAAAGGCCGTGCTTGGACTCTCGGGCGGCATCGACTCGGCCGTTGTCGCGTATCTCTGCGCAAACGCGCTCGGTCCGAAGAACGTCACCGCGATCCGCATGCCGTACCGTTCGTCGTCACCCGCGAGCCTCTCCGATGCACAGCTCGTGATCGATGCGCTCGGCATCTCCTCGCTCACGATCGAGATTTCTGCTGCGGTCGACGGCTATTTGCAGTTCGCGCCGGAAGCCGATGCCCGCCGGCGCGGTAATGTCATGGCGCGAACGCGCATGATCGCGCTGTTCGATCAATCCGAACGCCTGCGCGCACTCCCGATCGGTACCGGCAACAAAACCGAACGGCTGATGGGTTATTTCACCTGGCATGCCGATGATTCGCCGCCGCTCAACCCGATCGGCGATCTCTTTAAAACACAGGTCTGGGCGCTCGCGCGCCATCTCGGCGTTCCGAGTGCCCTCATTGACAAACCGCCGAGCGCCGATCTTGAAGCCGACCAAACCGACGAAGGGGATCTTGGCATTACGTATGCGCGTGCCGATGAAATTCTCTCGCTGATTCTGCTCGGTTATAACGATGCGCACATCGTCGCCCGCGGCTTCACGCCGGGAGACGTGCGACTCGTGCGCCGCCGCGTCGACTCGACGCACTGGAAACGCCACTTGCCGACGACGGCCCTGGTTTCGGGCACCGCAATCAACGAGTTCTACTTGCGTCCGGTGGACTACTGATGCGCGCATCGACAGCGCCGCGCATGGCTGAGGAAGTGTTGCCGCCGGCGTTCTATCCCGTCAGCTTGAATCTGGTCGGCCGCAAATGCGTCGTAATCGGCGCGGGCGACGATCGCGAGGCGGTCGAGAAAGATCACGCGCTGCGGGAAGTCGGCGCGGACGTCGTGTGGATCAAAGACTACGAGCATTTGCGCGATGAGGACGTCGCCGATGCGTATTTCGTCATTTCGACGCCGCAGGAAGAGCCGCTCGCAATGCGATTGCGCGCGCTTGCCGATACGCACAAATTTTTACTGTGCGCGATCGATCAACCAAAATACGGATTCGTCGCAATGGCGGCGATCGTCAAAGCCGGCCCGGCGCGCGTCGCAATTTCCACCGGCGGCGTCTCGCCGCGGGTGGGCGGTAAATTGCGCGCCGCTCTGCAGGGCGCCTTCGATGAGACGTTCGAGCGGTTTCTCGATTGCCTCTCGAATCAGCGACGCCGCAACAAAGCGGTGCTCACGGAATCTGCGGACCGACGCGCGACGATGATGAAGGCCGCCGATGGATTCGAGGTGGCAATCTCGTTCACGTATCCGGCGTGGTTCACTGAAGAACTCGAAGAATTCGCCCCCCGCGTTTTGCCCAAGAAAGAATCGTAGCGCATGGCCTCCGTCGAGATCATCACGATCGGCACCGAGATTTTGCTCGGTCACCTGATCGACACCAACGCCGTACACATCGCACGCGAACTCGCGGACGCCGGCGTCGACGTGTATGCGAAGCACTCCGTCGGCGATAATACCGAACGCCTTGCCGCGATGCTCTCGGATACGCTTGCACGCGCCGACGGTGCGATTACGACCGGTGGCCTCGGACCGACCGTCGACGATCTCACGAAAGATGCGGTCGCGCGGGCCGCGGGCGTGGGACTCGAGCTGCACGAGCCTTCGCTTCTCGCCCTCGAAGAGCGCTTCAAATATTTTGGCCGCACGATGTCAGAGAACAACCGCCGCCAAGCGATTTTACCGATCGGCTCGCACGTGCTGGAAAATCCGCATGGGACGGCGCCGGGTTTCGTTATCGTGCGCGCGGATGGAAAATTCATCGCGTGCATGCCGGGCGTCCCGCGCGAGATGAAACCGATGCTTGCCGAGCGTTTGATCCCGTGGCTGAAAGCACGCTATCAGCTGCGCAGTGCGATCTACACAAAAACGATTCGCACGGCAGGTTGGGGTGAGTCCGAGGTGGACCGGCGCATCGAAGATCTTTTCCGCTCGCAAGAGAATCCGAAGATCGCCGTGCTCGCGCATGAGGGCCGCGTCGATATTAAGGTAATGGCGAAAGCCGGCAGCCGCGAGGAAGCCGATGCGATGATCGCGCCCCTTGCTGCCGAATTGCGCAATCGCTTGGTCACCGGCATTTTTGGTGAGGATGCGGAGACGCTTCCCGGCGCAATCATCCGTGAGTGCGCGCGGCGCGGTCTGCATATTGCAACCGGTGAGTCGTGCACGGGGGGCGCGATCGCCGATGCGCTCGTGAGCGTCCCCGGCGCATCTCAGGCCTTCCTCGGCGGTGTCGTCGCGTATGACAACACGATCAAGACACAGTTCCTCGGCGTCGATGAGGCGCTTCTTGCGCGCGTCGGGGCGGTGAGCGAGGAAGTTGCCCGCGCGATGGCCGCGGGTGCGCGCGACCGGCTGGGAGCACAAATGGCGATTGCGACGACCGGCATCGCCGGTCCAGAGGGTGGGACAGATGAAAAGCCGGTTGGACTTGTGTGGTTTGGCCTTGCGAATCCCGACGGTTCGGTCGATACGAAAAGTATGACGTTTCCGGGAAATCGTGACGATGTGCGGCGCCGTGCGACGACGGCCGCTCTTTCTCTTGTCTGGCGCCGACTCGAGCGCGACATTTTGGCTCCCACGAGCGTTCACACTTCATGACGACGCCGCTTCCCGTTCGCGCATCGGCGCTTGCCCTTTCGCTTGCCTTGGTTGCCTGCGGTGGCGGTGGTGGATCGTCCAGTGGGGGCATCGGTGGTCCGCCGACCCCGACACCGACCCCGTTTTCCACGCCGACCCCGGTCTACGCTCCGTGTTCGACCGGGAGCGCGTTCACCAAAACGGCGATTTCGACGAGCGGCCCACTGACATTGCCGAACCCGACGAAACTCTCGACCTTCACATTCAATTCGAATCCAACCGGAATTCCGGTGACGATCACGTTCCCGAACTCGACGGCCACACAGGGACTTGGACCGGCGCCCGTTGCAACGCAGCCGGCGGTCGCTCACACGGCGTACAACGTTACGTGGAACGGCAGTTCCGCGCCGTTCACCGTAGCGATCGACCAATCGCAAAACGGCGACCATTCGCTGATCTACAATCAGGCTAGCGACACGAACGGCACGATCAATCTCTCGACGATCGCAAGTGCCGCGCGCAGCACGCAGTCAACGACCGGCACGCGCTCAAAGCGGCCTGAGGATCCGGGTCGTCCACTGCAACGCCAGGACGGTCGACCTTCGCTTTCGTCAAGCCGTCTTTTCGTGCGCTACGATACGACGGCCATTCGTGGTGCACACGCGCGTGTCGTGGCAAGCGAAGAAGCACTCGGGATGTCGGCGGCAACCGATATCGGCGACTTCGGCGGCGTGACCGTTCGTGAAGTGACGATCCCGCAAAGCGAAACGATTGCGGATGCGACGAACCGACTTCGTGGGCTTGCCGGTGTGAAGAGCGTGGAACGCGTCCACCTACGTTACGCATCGAGTTGCACGGGGCTGACAGCGAATAACCCGCACTTCCTGCCCGATCAGCAATGGGATATGTATCAAATTGGGGCGCCGAACGCGTGGGGCTATACCAAGGGCGATGCAATCACGATCGCGATCATCGACACGGGCATCGACAACAATTTGCCCCAACTCACGAGCAAGCTCAAGTTCGAAGAACAAGTCGTCGGCGGCGTCAAGACGACCGGTGGTCAAGTCGCGCAAGATACCAACGGTCATGGGACCAACGTCGCTGGTATTGCGCTCGCGCAAGTCAATGACGGGCTTGGATTCGCGGGCGTCGGCTACAACGTACAACTGCAAGCGTATAAGATTTTTCCGAACGACTCGGCGACGGGCCCGGGCGACCCGCCCGGCGCAGACACCGGTGACGAGGCGACGGCAATTCGCGATGCGGTCGCAAATGGCGCCGACGTCATCAACTTGAGTCTTGGTTCACAGCAAGACACACGCAACACCGATGGTTCGACGGGCGTCGATATCGTCGAACATGATGCGATCGAATATGCGATTTCGCAGGGAGTCGTGGTCGTTGCCGCAGCGGGTAATGAGGGCACGACCGGCGTCTCCAATCTGGACTATCCCGCGAACGACGATAACGTGATCTCCGTCGGCGCGACTTCGCTGCGCGATAACAATACCGGGATCCCGTCCCCAGCGAACGTCGAGTACGTCACGTCGTACTCGAATGCCGCGCCCAATCTCAGCGTTGTCGCTCCGGGCGGCGATCCGACCAGTGGCAATGATTCCGACTATCTCCACTGGATCTTCAACCTCTCGACGACGACCGCGACGAATCCGATCAATAAGTGCAAGAACAACGCGGACTGCAAAGCGCTCTTCGCCGGAACCTCACAGGCAACGCCGCATGTATCGGGCACGATCGCCCTCATGCTCGCCGCGGCGGGCGGACGCAAGTCGCTCACGGTCGGTCAGATCACGCAACTGATCCAGTCGACCGCCGACAACATTAACGATCCAAAACAAGGTCACGGACGCATCAACGCCTACCGCGCGATTGCAGCGGCTGCCGGAGACACGCAGCCGCCCGCGTACGTGCCCAACGCAAATCAGTTCGTTGCATTCGCGTACACGAATTCCGGCGGCGCTGCGCCGACGGTTGTGAATTTGGACTATCCGCGTGGCGTTCCGGTGACCTCGAACGGACTCTTCCGGGTCGCCGATGTGCCGCCGTCGATCGGCAGCTTCAAGATCGGCGTCTGGTACGACAGCAACGGCGACGGTACGATCGACGGCGGAGACTTATTCGGTTCCGTTCAGACGACGTGCAGTTCGCAAGCGAACGTCTGCGGTTCCCCGCAGATCAACGTCGCTCGCGTCGGCTCGGGCTTTACGCTTCCGTAGCGTAGCCAATCGCCGTCAGCACGCGCATGGTCTCGAGCGATTCCGCGAAGCTCGGGACCGTGCTCTGCTTCGTCTCGATCTCGACGGCAAAGTCATCGAGTAACTCGAGGAACATCGGGATGTTGCCGTGGACGGGTTCGTAGCGCGCGTAGGTCGGCTCGACGACTTCGAGTTCGCTCTGTTCGTCGGGTTCGAGTAAGAAGAGACGCGATTCGATGAGGGTCTCGCCGTTGCCGATCGCCGCGCGCTGATCGCCGTGGACGCCCACGGTCGATGAACTGATGAGCATGGTGCCATCGACGCTTACGCGCGCGATGAGACCCTCGCCGTAGTCGATGAGCGCAAACGCACCGTCGTCGACCGTGCTTGTGAAGACGCCCTGCGCGTCACGGCGCGTCGGAATCGCGGTACGGATTCCGCCGGTGACGCGCAAGGGTTTGCGCCCCGCAAGCCATGATGCCGTATCGATGAGGTGCGAGCCGATTGCGCCCGCGATGCCGCCGCCGCGTTCGCGTTCGAACCACCAGCCGCGCGGTCGTTCGACCTCGGAGCCAAGCCACGTCGCAAACGCCGTCACTTCGATTTGCCGCAGCGTCCCGAGGTGACCGTTGACGATGAGTTCCTTGATCGCGCGCCGCACGGGGTTGTAGCGGAATTCGTGCGCGACGGCCGTCGCCGTTCCGGCGATCTTCGCGGCGGCGACCATCTCTTCGGCTTGCGCGACGGTGAGTGCGAAGGGCTTTTCGCAGAGGACGTGCTTGCCAAAGGCAAACGCCGCGATCGTCTGCTGGTGGTGGGCGAAGGGCGGTGAGGCGATCGAGACCACGTCGATGTCAACGCTTGCGAGCATCGCTTCGAGCGAGTTGAACGCATGCGGAATATCGCGTTGCTTTGCGACCTCGGCGGCATTTGTCGGCGATGCGATCGCGACGACGTCAAATTTCGGATGGAGTTTATAGGCCGGAACGTGGACGTTTCCGCCAAAACTGCTGCCGACGACACCGACACGGTAGGTCATCGTTTTACGGCCTCGACAATGTTCTCGATGATGCCGATCGCGCGTTCGAGCTGGCTCTGTTCGATCGTGAGCGGCGGGGCGATCGTAATCGACGATCCCGTCGGTCCCGACTGAAGCAAAATGACCCCACGGCGCAGAGCCTTCTTAACGAGCATCGTTGCAATCGCCGGATCGGTACATTCGATGGCCCACATGTATCCAATCCCGCGAATATCGCGAATGCATGCGTTGTATTTGCGCAACCGAAAGAGACGCCCAGCGAGCAACTGCGCGCGGCCGCGTACCGTGCTGACGAGGTTCAGTCGCTGGATCTCATCGATGTTTGCAAGCGCCGCCGCACACGCGAGCGGGTTGCCGAGATACGTTGAGGTATGCAGTGCTTCGCCGCTCGAGATGTCCCAGGCGTCCATTACCTCCGCGCGGCCGATCGTCGCGGAAAGCGGGACGCCGCCTGCGATCGCCTTGCCAAGACACATGAGGTCCGGCACGACGCCGTCGAGATCGCAGGCGAACATCGCGCCCGTCCGGCCAAAGCCCGTGTAGATCTCATCGAGGATCATGACGATCTTGGCTTTGTCGCAGATCGCTCGCACGCCGGCAAGAAATCCCGGCGGCGGGATGATGATGCCGCCGCGGCCTTGGATCGGCTCGAGAATGATCGCGCCGATCTGCGGATCCCGCGCGAGTGCGTCGCTTATTGCGAGCAGGGCCGCCGGCGTACCGCTCGCAGCGCTCGGATACGGCAGCCACGTCGTGCCGGTCGTGACCAGCGGCGAAAACGGTTCGCGAAATTTGGAGATACCCGTGACGGAAAGCGCGCCGAGCGAGAGGCCATGATACGCGTTCTCATACGCGAGAACATGCGGCTTCTTGGTCTTGAGAAACGCCGTTTTCAGGGCGAATTCGACCGCTTCGGCACCGGTCGAACACAAGAACGTTTTCTCGAGACCCGCGGGTGTGATCGCAGCGAGTTTCTCGAGCAGCTGGACGCGAACTTCGGTTGGATGCACGTCGCCCATGCCGTGCATGAGCCGGAGCGCTTGATCGGCGACGGCAGCGGCGACGTAGCGATTCGTATGCCCGGTATTCGCGACGCCGAAGGCGGAGGTCAAGTCGATATAACGGTTATTGTCGACATCCGTGACGAGCGCGCCGCTCGCCGATTGCCAAAACACGGGAAAGTCACTAGCAAGATAGGTCACGCCGCGAGATTCGAAACGTGCAAGGGATGCCGCAAGTTCAAGCGAGCGCGGCCCGGGGATCGGCCCGCGAATCGCCTCGAAGAGTTCGTTTTCGTTCATCGTTCCACATCGATCCAGCGGATGAAGGGCATGATGCAAGGCTCGCCGCCATGATGGGCGCCTGCCGGTGGCGATTGCATTTCTCCGAATCGTGTGATTCGAACTGCACCGCCCGCTCGTGCAACCTCACCGAGTGCCAAGTAATGATCGGTGTCGGCAAGTGCGAGAGCCTCGAGCGGGAGACGGTGCGCACGTAGATAGTCGGCCGCTTCGTCCGCAGACGTGACCGGAAAGATCGGCACGATGCGCGCGGCCAGCGGCGGCGGTGAATCGCGCGGCGGGTCGACGATGAGCGATGCTTGCGCGGTGGGTGCCGTGATCAGCGTGCCCGCTCCGGATGCCGCACGAAATGCGGCGAGATCGCGAGCGGCGGCATGCGAGGCGGCACTTCCGGCGGCGAGCCGTCCCGGTGGGAATTCAATTGCAGCACGGTCGAGCGCACCAGCCAGGATCCGCGCGAAAGCCGTCGCTTCAGCGCCTTCCGATTCGACGAAGAGCACGTGCAGCGACATGCAACCCGAACCGTCATAAAGCAGTGCGTCGCGCGCGATGCGCTCGGCAAGCGCCATCGTGTCACCCGAAAGATCGGAACGTCGAATGTATCCGGCGCTCGCGCGATGACCGAACGCGACGATGCGCGTTGCCGTGCTTGCGCCGAGCCGGACAGCCTCGATCGTTGCATCGCTCCCAAAGACGACGATCGTCTGTGCGGATGCGAAGAGTCTGGCTTCGCGCGGATCGTTGCCGCCATGCCAAATTTCCGCATGAGCAGCGTCGGCGAATGCCGGCTCTTCCTCGATCAGCGTTTCGAAGAACGCGCCGATCAAGCCGTCGTCGCGATCTTTGACGACGACACGGCACTTAGCGATGAGCGCGTAGATCGCGGGGACGAGTGCGACCCCGATCGTGGTGTCGCTGCCGACGATGACCGCGGTGTCGACGCCGCGTGCATGGACGCGCATTCCATATCGTTCGACGGGGCCGTCGAGTGCCGCAAGCGAGCCGACTTCGGCTTCGACCGCCGTGTGCAGCGCACGCACTTGCAGCGATCCGAAGAGCCGGTCTAGCGCGTACTCGATGACCGGGATCGCGAAGCCGGTGCGTGCCTCAATTGCCGCCTGGGCGCGCACGCGCGGCGGAAAGTCCGCGTCATGCCAACGTTCTGCGGCGTCGGCGATCGCGCGCACGATCGCATGCGCGCTCCGTTCGCGGAGCGCGTTAACGGCGGGCAAGGTCTTCGGCATCGAGCGAACAGCCGCGCAACTCGGCGCCGACGTCACGTCCGAGCAAGACGATGCCATCGCCACTGGCGTAGCCCAGGTCTTCGGTTTCGATCGCGATCACCGAACTGCGATTCGCGCAGTCGATGTGTCGGAGCGCGCCAATGACGCCCGGCGGACATTCGTTCCCATCGATGTCGACGACGATCGGGCGAAGCCATGGCGGAGCGATCTTGACACGCCGGTCGGCGCTTCGGCTCCCGGCAGAATCGTAATACTGACTGCAGAGTTCGGTCATGCCGTATTCGGCAACGATCGATGATTCGGGAAGTCCGAGCCGCTGCGAAATCGCGGTGTAGAGATCGCTGCGTTCCACGACGCGGGAGCGGCCTTTGAAGCCGCCCGTCTCCATGATGCGCGAACCGGCTGGCAACGTAAATCGGCGTTCGCCCGCTGCAAGGCCATCGAGCAACGCGACGAATGCGAATGCCGTCGCAGCGATACACACCGGGACGCCCGCATCGCACGCGCTGGCAAGGTCCCGCATGAATCGATCAAGATCGAGTCCGTCATCATGCAGAAACCAGCCCGTGCGACCGTCGCCGAAGCGTTTGCTGACGGCCGCCATCATGAAGCCCAGTGACGAGGTCGGCTTCTCACGCGGGTCGGGAACGAGCAAAAGATACCGCAGGGCAGCGCCGTCGGCGAGCATCGCGCGCTCAAAACCCGCTAGCAGCGATGCCGTATAGAGTTCGGTCGTCGCAAGATAGTGGCGTCCGCTCGTACCGACGGTCGTTCCACTCGTCTCGAACATCGCCGCGGCACGCGCGACATCAAACGTTGCAAGCGCAGCCTCTTTGAACGCCGCAGCTGGGACGGCCGGAATATCGATCGGACGCCGCGGAAGATGGCCCGCATCGTAGCCTTTGCTCCGCGCGTACGCCGCGTATGGTTCGTTGTAGCGGATTTGGTAGGCGAAAAGGTCGCGCGCAAGCGCATCGAAGTCGAGTGTTTTCGGCGCCTGGATCGCGGCGAGAATCCGCGCGTCGAGTACCGCGGCCTCTTCCGGTTCGCTCATCGAGGATGCATCAAATCGCGCGTGCACACGATCGCCTCAGCGACCGCGCCGCCGTGCGGTGATCAGTCCGGTGTTGAGTCCGGCGATGGCGAGGCCGCCGTCAAAACGCGCGGATTCGACTTTGAGACAGCGGTCGACCACGACATCGAGCCCGGCTTCATCGGCCAGGCGAATCGCTTCCTCATTGATGACGCCGTACTGAAACCAAATCGCCTTCGCACCAACGTCGATTGCTTCGCGTGCGACCGATGGAGCGTCGGCGGGTTTGCGGAAGACATCGACGATATCGGGTGCGCCGTGGACGGCGGCATATGCCGCGAGCGTCGGATACGACCTCACGCCGTCGATCTCGGCGACCATCGGATTGATCGGGACGATCGTGAGTTTGCCTTTAGTGCGCAGATACGAGAACACAAAGTAGCTCGGGCGGGTGGGATTCGGTGAGGCTCCGACCATCGCAACGGTTTTCGAGCGGTCGAGGAGATCGCGGCGGTCAGCCACGGTATCGAGAATCAAGCTAGTCTCCGTGCGATCCGGCCAGGACGTGTTTTGCCGATGCAACGAGCGCGCGGTCGAGATCCCAGATCAAATCTTCGACGTCTTCGGTGCCGACCGAGAGTCGAATGAGATCGGGCGTTACGCCCGAGGCACTCATCTCCGCATCGCTCAACTGTTGGTGTGTGGTCGAAGCGGGGTGGATCACCAAACTCTTCGAGTCGCCGACGTTGGCAAGATGGCTCCAGAGTTCGAGCGATTCGATGAACGTGCGTCCCGCCTCGCGTCCGCCACGCAGACCGAAGGAAAAGATCGAGCCCGCGCCATCCGGCAAATACGTGCCGGCCAGCGTGTGATACGGCGAATCGTCGAGTTCCGCATACGAAACCCATGCGACTTCGTCGCGCGATTTGAGGAACCGGGAAATTGCGCGTGCGTTCTCGACATGCGCCTTCATGCGCAGCGCAAGCGTTTCCAATCCCTGAATGAACATGAACGCGTTCATTGGTGAGAGGCATGCCCCAACGTCGCGCATCACTTCGACGCGCGCGCGCATCAAGAACGCGTACTCGCCGAACGTCTCGAAGAAATTCATGTCGTGGTAGCCGGGGCTCGGCGTTGACAGGAGCGGATGTTTGCCGGCGCCCCACGGGAAGGTGCCCGATTCCACGATGATTCCGCCAATCGCGGTGCCGTGTCCGCTGATAAACTTCGTTGCGGATTGAATGACGATATCGGCGCCGTGTTCGATCGGACGGCAGAGTGCCGGCGATGCAAACGTGTTGTCGACGATGAGCGGCAACCCGTGCGTGTGTGCGACGGCCGCGATTGCGGCGAGGTCCGCAACGTTTCCGGTCGGATTCCCAATCGTCTCGGTGTAGATCGCTTTCGTATTGGGCTGGATCGCCGCTGCGAGTGCCGCCGCTTCACCTCCCGGAACGAACGTCACATCGATTCCCATCCGTTTGAGGGTCACGCCGAACTGCGTGATCGTTCCGCCGTAGAGATTTGCACTCGCGACGAGATGATCGCCGTTCTGCGCGATGGCAAGAATGGCGATGAGCTGCGCGGCAAGACCGCTCGCCGTCGCAACGCCGCCAAGCCCGCCTTCGAGGCTCGCCATCTTTTCTTCGAACGCGGCGACCGTCGGATTCCCGATGCGCGAATAGATATTCCCGTACGTCCGAAGCGCGAAGAGTTCGGCGGCGTGTTCGGTCGAGTCGAACACGAAGCTCGAGGTCAGGTAGATCGGCTGCGCGCGGGCGCCGGTCTCGGGGTCAGGCGGGGTGCCGGCGTGCAGGGCACGCGTACGAAAGCCGAAGCGCCGATCCTCGGGCATTACTGGCCGATCTTTTCTTTCTTCCGGTGCGAGGCGGTAAAAGGCGTCCCCGCTTTGCCGCCGTCATCGATCAGGCCGACCATGTCGCCGAAATTTTCCGCGTATCCGGTGAAGATCGTGTCCTTGGGTTTGGTCGCGACGACCAGTTTGAAGATGCGTCCATCGAAGGTCCCCGTGTAGGGGACTTTCGCTTGGCCCGGGCGGTCCCACGTGCCGCTGACGTTCGCACCGTCCTGTTTGACCGTCAGGTGCTGGTAGACCGTGCGCGTGCCGTCGAGCGGCTGGATCTGGACTTCCCAGACGCCATCGAGTGAGGCGAATTGGGGCGGTTCCGGGGTATCGGTGGGGCTCGCCTCAGGCGCCGGCTTCGCTTTTTTGCCGCCTTTGCCGGCGGGCGTGGGCTGCAAGGTCGGCTGAACGGACGGCACGCTTGCCGCGGGAGTGGTGGCCGGCGTCGGCGTCCCGGTGGTCGTTGGTGTGCCGGTCCCCGAGGTCGCGACGGGGTTCGGGCGCGGCGGTGGCGGCGGGGTCGGGTTGGCCTGGGAAAAGGCAACCTGGCGCATGCCGGTGAGGAGCGAAAGGGCGAAAACGAGTCCGAAACCGAGCCGGGCGAATTTCAAGAAAGCAACTCCAAAGCGGGGGTACGCTGTTATAACTGTGGCGGAGCCGCATACGTTACAGCGCCCGCCCCGAGGGCCCTTGCCACGGGTGATATGATAGGACCGCTGTGAAAGACAAGATCCACCCCAAATGGTACCCCGAAGCCTCAGTCGCGTGCGGCTGTGGTGCAACCTTTACGACCGGCTCGACGCTGCCCAAAATCACCGTCGAAGTCTGCTCGCAATGCCACCCGCTCTACACGGGTCAGCAAAAGTTCCTCGACACCGCCGGCCGCGTTGAGAAATTCAACCAGCGCGTCGTCCTTGCCGAGAAGAAGAAAGCCGAAGCGGACGCCCGGAAGGTTAAAAAAGACGAGGCCGCTGCCGCCGCACTTTAGCGGTCCAGTCGTGTTCCGGAAGCGAGTCGCGCGAGCGGCTCGCTTTTTCGTTCTTTCGCTCCATCATCGCCGAAGAAGACCATCATGCTGCTGACCGATCGTCTCGAAACGCTCTCGAAAAAATTCGACGAGCTCGACGCTGCCCTCGCGAACCCGAGCGGCGCGTTCGATCAAGAGCGTTTTACCTCGATCGTCAAAGAACGCTCGGCGATCGAACCGACGGTGCTTGCCTTCCGCAGCTATAAAAAACTGCTTGCCGACATGGCGGCCAACGACGCGCTGCTCGAAGAACGCGGCGACGCCGAGATGCACGCGATGGCCGAAGATGAAGCAAAAGAACTGCGCGCGCGCAAGAAAGCGATCGAAGAAGAGCTGCAGGAGCTGATGCTCCCGCGCGACCCCAACGACTCGAAGGACATCTTTATCGAAATCCGCGCGGGTGCAGGCGGCGATGAAGCCAGCCTCTTCGCAGCGGAAATCGGTCGCATGTACGGCCGTTTTGCCGAATCGAAGAAGATGAAAATCGAGGTTCTCTCGCAGAGCGAGTCGGAGGCCGGCGGTTCGAAAGAACTCGTGCTCTCCGTGCGCGGCGGCGAACCGTACCGCTTCTTCAAATATGAGTCCGGCGTGCACCGGGTGCAACGCGTGCCGCTCACCGAGACGCAAGGCCGCGTGCACACGAGTACGGCTACGGTCGCCGTTTTGCCCGAAGTCGAAGATACGGGCGAGGTGCAGATCAACGCCAAAGACCTGCAAGTCGATACGTTCAAAGCCTCCGGCGCCGGCGGTCAGCACGTCAATAAAACTGAATCCGCAATTCGGATCACGCACGTTCCCTCCGGGATCATCGTCTCGTGCAGTGAAGAGCGTTCGCAGATACAGAATCGTGAACGGGCGATGGGCATGCTTCGCGCGCAGCTCGCCGACCGCCAGCGCCGTGAAGCCGAAGAAGCCGTCGGATCATTGCGCAAGAGCCAAGTTGGGACGGGCGATCGCAGCGAGAAAATCCGCACGTATAATTTCCCGCAAGACCGCATCACTGACCATCGCATCAATCAGAACTATCAAAATATCAAGACGATCCTCGAAGGCGATATGGACCGGCTCGTCGCCGATCTGCAACGCGATGAGAAGGCCCGTTTGCTCGCCGGAGAAGAGCCAGCCGCATGACGATCAGCGCCGTCCTCCGCGAAGCTACGTCGCGACTCGCCGCCGTCTCTGATTCTGCTGCGATGGATGCCGAGCTGATGCTCGCGCATCTGGTTGAATGCGACCGGGTCTACTTTCTCGTCCACGGTGACGAGCCGCTGGAAGAGTCGATCCGGCAGCGCTTCAACGACGCCTTGCTCGAACGCGAACGTGGACGCCCCGTCCCATACATTATCGGAACGGCCGGATTTTACGGGCGGACATTTGAGGTGGATGGCCGCGTGCTCGTGCCGCGACCCGAGACCGAGCTACTCGTCGAAGCCGCGATCGCCCATTTGCGTCTGAGCGAGCGCGTTCTCGGATTTGCGGCGGACATCGGAACGGGCTCTGGGATCATCGCGATCTCGCTTGCCTGCGAACTGCCCGCGCTCAACGTGTTCGCAACGGATATCTCGCGCGAGGCACTCTCGGTCGCGCGTAAAAACGCTGCCCGGAATAATGTTTTCCAGCATATCAGCTTCGTCCACGGTGACCTCGGTGAGCCGCTGGGTCGTTTCGGTCGCTACGATGCGATCGTCGCGAATCTCCCTTACGTGCCAACCGATGAGATCGGGCTTGCGCCCGACCCCGTCTCGCACGAGCCTCGTCTTGCGCTCGATGGCGGTGGCGGGGGCTTGGACTTATACCAGCGTCTCGTTCCCACGCTCGAAACGCTCCTCGCTCCCGGCGGTGCCGCGTTCCTCGAAGCTGCACCAGTGAACGTCGTCGATCTCGCCCTTATGATTCGCGCAGTATGGCCAAGCGCGACGGTTGAAGTCAAGGCAGACTATAGCTCGCTTCCGCGCTTCGTGACGGTCACCGCGCCCTCGTAAGAGCGAACCAACAAAGACGTGCGCCTCGGACACGCACCCTTTACGAAGACGTACAGCTTTTTAAGGAAATCCATTTGGGAAATGGCTTTGACCGATCGCCAAAGACGTTACTTACTTTGTCCGGCTCGTTAAAGCCGCTGATTGTTTGATAATATTTGCGCGTTTGTGCGGTTGCCTTCGCGCTTAATTGAAGATGCATGTGTCCGAAATCATCAAAGTAGGCCCACCCCTCGCCGATGCCCGAGTTGTTCACCATTAGAGCTGCTGCTATGATTGATAACGGATGCGTGTAGTTTCCGTTCTCGACCCGAAGTGCGATATTGTCTTCAAGCGCAAACGGCGAATCGACGCAAACCGACGGTTGCCTCGCAACCGCTGACGCTTGTGATATTAGTAAGAAAAGGGCAATGGCAGAAAGCATCGCAAACGGATTCAAATTTCCCCCCCGGCGTTCGATATGTCGCGCTTTTATTGCGAGCGTATTGATATCCGACACGGTGCCGGAAACTCCGCGTGTTCCCGGCCCTCACCTTGACTCGGGTTATTTGCGGCGCAAGCGGATGCTCGGGGCCAAAACCATGAGGAATCCGGGCCTATGCGAGGGCGGTCACCGCTATTTCCCGCTCGACCGACCGGAGCGTCACAAGGGTCATCCCCGCGCGCTAGCACGAGTTTTGCCGAAAGATCTCGGGATAGAGGCTCTTTCGTGCTTACTCTGCCTCAATCAACCCAAATCCGGCGCCCGCTGGCACTAAATTCGAGAGGCCGAAGAGCCTAGTTCCGAGAAGCGTAGCTATCCCATATATGGCGAAATTTATCTTCTTTACCGGCGGCGTTGTGAGTTCGCTTGGAAAGGGGATTGCAGCGGCTTCCCTGGGTCGCTTGCTCAAGGCGCGTGGGATTTCGGTGTCGATCCAAAAGCTCGATCCGTATATCAACGTCGACGCCGGGACGATGAACCCGTACCAGCACGGCGAGGTCTTCGTGACCGAGGACGGCGCGGAGACGGATCTCGACCTCGGACATTACGAGCGCTTCATCGATGAATCCCTGACCCGCGACAATAATGTCACGACGGGCCAGATCTATAAGTCCGTGATCGAAAAAGAACGTCGCGGCGACTATCTCGGCGCGACCGTTCAGGTGATCCCGCATATCACCAACGAGATCAAGGCGCACATCACGCGCGTTGCCGAGCGCAGCGGTGCGGATGTCTGCATCGTCGAAGTCGGCGGGACGGTCGGCGATATCGAATCGCTGCCGTTTCTCGAAGCGATCCGCCAAGTACGCCACTATGTTGGCGATGAGAACGTGATGTTCGTGCATCTCACGCTCTTGCCGCATCTCGGGGCGGCCGACGAACTCAAGACCAAACCCACGCAACATAGCGTGCGCGAATTGCGCGCGATCGGTATTTCGCCCGATGCGATCGTCGTGCGAACCGGTAGCTCGAATCCCATTCCCGTCGAACTCAAAGAGAAGATCGGCCTCTTTTGCGATGTGTCGCCCCAGGCAGTCGTGCAGAACGGCGATGCGAAGACGATCTACCGGGTTCCGCTCAATCTCGAAGCCGAAGGCCTTGCTGAAATCGCCGTACGCAAGCTCAAACTCTCGACGCAGCGGCCCGATCTCGAAGACTGGGCAAAGATTGTCGAGCGCATCGAGCAGCCCAAACATCGCGTCCGCATCGCACTCGTCGGTAAGTACGTCGAGCTCAAAGACGCGTACATCTCGATCACGGAATCCCTCGGTCACGCCGGCATTTTCCACGATACGCTCGTCGACATCGTACGGTTCGATTCGGAGAAACTCGAAGAAGACGTCTCGCTCAGCTTCGGTGAAGTCGACGGCGTTCTCGTGGCCCCGGGCTTCGGTGAACGCGGCGTGAAAGGCAAATTGCGCGCGATCCAGTGGGCGCGCGAAAATAAGATCCCGTTCCTGGGCATCTGCTACGGTATGCAACTCGCGTGCGTCGAATACGCACGCAATGTTTGCGGTCTCACCGATGCCATGACGACGGAAGTGACCGAGACGACGACCGATCCCGTCATCGACTTCATCCCCGAGCAGCGGAACGTCGACCTCAAAGGCGGCACGATGCGCCTTGGGGCTTACGAGTGCGACCTCGAACCGGATTCGCTTGCGGCCAAGGCCTACGGTACGACGAAGATCAGCGAGCGCCATCGCCACCGTTACGAATTCAATAACAAATACAAGGCGCTCTTCGAGGAGCATCGGATGCGCTTCACGGGCCACCACGTCGTGGGGCGCACGTCGCTCGTTGAGGTGATCGAGTTGCCGCAGACGCTGCATCCGTGGTTTGTCGGGACGCAAGCCCACCCGGAATTTCTTTCCCGGCCGACTCGGCCCTCGCCGCTCTACCGCGACTTCGTCGGGGCGACCTTAGCACGACGGAGCGCCGCGGCTGCAGGCGCCGCGACACTCGTGCGGCGCTGAATCCGGGCGACGTCACCGCCGTCGTCCTCACAAAAAATGAGGCGACGCGTTTGCCGCGGGCGCTCGCGAGCCTTCCCGCGGGTATGCCCGTCCTCGTTCTCGATGCCGAGTCGAGCGATACGACCGCGACGATCGCGCGCGACTTTGGAGCGACGGTGATCGAACGTCCGTGGAACGGCTTCGTCGATGCGCGCCGGTTCGCGCTCTCCCGCGTCTCGACCGCGTGGACACTCATGCTCGATGCCGACGAAGTACTCGAACCCGAACTCGCGCGCGGCATTCTTTCGGCAGGCGAAGGCGTGAGCGCGTACCGCGTGCGCCGCGTGACCTCGCTCTGCGGCGAACCGATCCGCACGTGCGGATGGTCGGAGGAACGCATCGTGCGACTCTTTCGCACCAGCGGCACGGTGCTGCGCGCAAATCCCGCGGCCGGCGGCGCCGCGGACCTGCACGAAGAGTGGATCCCGCAAGCCGGTGTCGGCGATCTCCCCGGTGCCCTGCTGCACGATTCGTATCCGACGCTTGCGTCCTATCAAGAAAAATTTCATCGGTATACGACGATCGAAGCCGGCGGCCGAACGAGTTCGCCGCTCCAGCTCGCCAAGGCCGTGGCGATCGCCGGACCGCGCTTTGTGTGGTCGCTTGCGCGTTACGAAGGTTGGCGCGACGGCTGGCGCGGCTTATACGTGGCCTTTCACGCCGCACGCTACAACGTGCTCGTGCACTGGCTCTCGTTGAATCGTCGATGATCGCGCTCGACACACGCGCCACATCGCATATGTCGGTGGGTATGCTATCGTATGCGCGCGCGATCGCCGAACGCGTTCCGATCCTCGCGCCAGACCTGTCGTTTGCGACCTTCGGCTCGGGTGATAATTTCGATCTCGACGAACAAGTGAAGATGCCGCTCTGGATCGTGCGCAATCGGCCGCAACTCGTGCACTTTCTCTCGGTCTATACGCCCCGGGTGATCCTCGCGCCGTACATCGTGACGATTCACGATTTGATCGATCTGCACTATCCCCAATTCGGAAAGAAGAAGGTCGGGCCATACTATCATAACGTCGTTGCGCCCGTTGCGCGCGCTGCTGCACGCATCATCGTGGATGACGAATCGACGATCGCGGATTGCGAGCGGTACCTGGGTATCGATCGCAGACGTGTGCGCGTCGTGCCGCTTGGCATCGACGATCCGCCGGAAGCGCCGCGTTTCACGCACCCGCGTCCGTATCTGCTCTATGTCGGCAACCGGCGCGAACACAAAGACTTGCGCACACTCTATGCGGCCTGGCGCGCGATGCACACGCCGCGGCCGATCGACTTGCTGCTCAGCGGTGAGGACGATCCGTACTTGCACGCGCGCGAACGTCGCGACGACGGCGGCGAACTCGTGTTCCTCGGCGAGCGCACGGATGCAGAGCTGCGAGCGGTCTATACGGGTGCGGTTGCCTACGTGCATCCGGCACTACGCGAGGGTTTTGGTTTGCCGCTGCTCGAGGCGACGCGGAGCGGCGCGCCGGTGATCGCCGCCCACACGGCGATTCCGGGCGTGCTGCGGCCATACGTGATCGGTTTCGACGCGGGCGACGCCGATGCGCTACGGCGCGAACTCAATGGGACCTTTCAGCGGCCGGATGTTGCTCGCGAACGTGCCCGCATCGCGCTAGAAGCAACGCGCGACCTGACGTGGGATCGCTGCGCGCAGCGCACGATCGACGTGTACCGCGAGCTGTTGTGAGGCCGGATGTGGCAGTCGACGTGCGGCGCACGCGGCGGATGTCCGTCGGCACGCGCGTCTATCTTGACGAACTGCTCCGCGGTTTGCCGCAGGTCGCACCCGAATTGCGGATCGCAAGCGTTGGATCCGGCGAGAATTTTGGGTTTGCCGAAAACGTTGCGTTGCCACTCGAACTTGCACGCCTTCGGCCGCGTCTCGTGCACTATCCGACACTCTTCGCTCCGGTCGTTCGCGCGCAACCCTACGTCGCCACGGTTCACGACCTGATCCACCTGCGACATCCTGAATTCTTCGGCCGCGCGACAGCCGTGTTTTATGCGACGCTCGGCGGATCGATCGCACGCGGGGCGCGACTCCTCTGCATGGGCGACGAACGCACCGTCGATGATTGCGAGCGTTACTTGCGCGTGCCGCGCGAACGTTGCCGCGTCGTACCGCTCGGCTTCGATCCGGCGCTGCTCGCCTCGACGGAGATGGAGCGCGTCGCGCGTCCCTATTTCTTTTACGCCGGCAATCACCGACCGCATAAGAATCTGGAGACGCTCTATCGTGCTTGGAACGCGCTTGCCGAGCCAATCGATCTCGTTCTCACCGGTCCCGATGAACCCGCGACGCGCGCGGCGCATGCGCGCTCCGGCGCCGAGATTCGCTATGTGGGTGATCTATCGGCGGCGATGCTTTGGGCCCAGTACCGCGGGGCGCTTGCCTACATTCAGCCCTCGCTCGCCGAGGGTTTTGGTATTCCGATGCTCGAGGCGCTGGCGGTTGGGACGCCCGTGATCGCATCCGAGGAGGCCGTTCCGACCATCGTACGCCCATTCGCACAAACGTTTCCCGCACGCAACGCAAGCGCACTCACCGACGTTCTTCGGATACTGGCCCGCGATCCCGGAGCGGCTCGTGCGCGTGCCTCCGAGGGCGCGCTAGCCGTTCGCGCGTATACTTGGGACCGATTCGCGGCCGCAACTGCTGCGGTCTACCACGAGGTTTTGGATGTTTAACTCTTCCCTGCGGATCGCTGCGCTGGCGCTGGTGCTCGGTGCAACGTTCTCGAGCGCGGCGATTGCCGCGCCGCCAAAGCCGCCGCGCGATGAAACGCCGACGCGCGCAATTGCGATTGTCGTCAACGGCGTCGAACTCGAACGCGATCCTGCCCCGCGCGTCGTTGGTTCGCGGTTGCTCGTGCCGGTCGTGCGGATTTACAGTTCGCTTGGCATCGCGGTCGACCGGAGCGGCGATCAGATCGTCGCCTCGGGCCCGGGTAAGCGCGTCGTGATAACCGAGGGCAGCGCGACGGCGACCGTCGACGGGAATGTCGTGCACATGCAAGCCCCGGTCGTCAGCATCGACGGCGCGACGTACGTGCCGCTTCGCTTTGTTGCCGATTCCCTAGGCGCAAACGTTTCGTACGACGCCAAAGGGCAGCGCGTCGAAATCGTCTCGGTGCTGGTCGGTCGAACGCGCAACGTCTCGGTCGTCGGATCGAACGGACTCACGCAAGTTAGTGGCACGGTGAGCGCCGTCGATCTAAATTCGTCGCCGGAGGCGGTAACGGTCGTGCAGAGCGGACGGTCGCGGACCGTTTCGATTACGTCGAATGCAAAGATCGTCGTGCAAGATTTTAAAACGCGCACGACGGTTGACGGCACGCTCAACTCCGTCCATCCGGGCGACGCGGTCTCGATTTCGCTCAACCGCGACGGTTCGGTCGATCAACTCATCGTGCGGTACACCTCGCACGCCGGAACGCTTGCGGCCGTCTCGGCCGGTGCCGTCGTCCTCGCCGATGGCACGGTGGTCACCGCCGATAAATCGTCGACGATCACGCTCAACGGTCAAGCCGCGACCCTTGCGAATTTGCAAGTCGGCGACAGTGTCGTTGTCCGGATCAATCCGGAGAGCGGCGAGCGACGCGAGATTATCGCCTCGCGCGTCGTTGCCGAAGTCTCGCCGACGCCTGCCGCATCGCCCGGCACCGCGCCCGTGCAGCAGGTTGCGGCACCAAGCGTTTCGATAGCGCAATTCACGATTTCGGCGACACGTCCGCTGCGCGCGGGCGAATCCTTCGACGTCACACTCGTCGGGACGCCCGGTGGGCGCGCGACGTTCGACATCGGATCGTATTTGCCGAATCTGGGGATGCGCGAGACGCAGGCCGGCACGTATACGGGCCGCTTTACCGTTCCAAACGGAGTGAATTTTCCGGCAACGCCGATCTACGGTCACCTCTCGCTCATGCGTGTGGATGCGCCGCGCGCGCAAGCAAAGCAACTCGTGAGTGCAGCCACCTCACCGCCGCAAATCACCGAGATCGCCCCGCCGGGCGGCCAGACGGTGAACAATCCCAAGCCGTCCGTCTTTGCGACGTATAACTCGCCGGCCGAAGTCGGAATCGACACGGCGAGCGTGCGCCTTATCGTCAACGGCGCCGACGTTACGTCGAGTGCAACCGTGACGCCCACGTTCATCACGTACAGCCCCGCATCGTCACTGGCCGATGGAACGGTCTCGGTGACGGTCAAAGTCGGCGATTTCGCCGGCAACGTCGCGACGCGGTCGTGGACGTTTACGATCCGAACGCGCTAGCACCACTTCAAGGAGACGATCCGCTTGACCACGACCCTGCGCCGGTGCGTATGCACCCTCAGTTTGCTACTGACGCTCACCGCCTGTGGTGGCAGCGGCGGGACGACATCGAAAGATACGCTCGTGATGGCGCGGGTAAAAGACTCGGAGAATCTCGATCCGTCGCATGCCGTCGAAGGCAACTCGCTTAACGTCGCTGCCGAAGTGATGCAGGGACTCGTGCAGTTCAAGCCCGGGTCATTTGACGTGCAAGGCGGACTTGCAAAATCGTGGACGGTTAGCCCCGATGGTAAATCGTACACGTTCGAATTGAAACCCGGCCTGAAATTCAGCGATGGTACGCCGGCAGACGCAGCCGCGGTGAAGTTCAATTTCGATCGCTGGCGTTTCAAAGAAAATCCGGCTCACGGAAATTTCGCGTACACGTACTACAGTGATGTATACGGCGGATTCCCCGGAATCATCAAAGACGTCGCGGTACTCTCACCGACCTCGGTTCGGCTCACGCTCGCGCGATCGCTCGGGCCGTTCTTGCGAGATCTCGCGATGCCGTCGTTTACGATCGGATCGCCGACCGCGATCAAAACCGATCCCAAAGCATTCGAGCAGAAACCCATCGGCAGCGGGCCCTACACGGTGGTCGAGTGGGTGAAAGACGACCACATGACCCTTGCTGCCAATCCCAACTACCTGCCACAGCCGGCGTATAAGAACATCATCATCCGCGCGATCCCCGATCAAGCGACAAGCGTCCTTTCGCTTCAAAAGGGCGATATCGACATGCTTACGGATCCGCGTCCCGATGATGCGCGATCTGCCGCGACCGATAAAACGATCAGCGTCGCGGAGCAGCCGGCGAACAATCTCTCGTATTTGGCCATGAACGTGGAAAAGAAGCCGTTCGACAATTTGCTGGTGCGCCAGGCCGTCGCGTACGCACTCGATCTGCAGCCGATCGCCGAAAAACTCTATGGTTCCGGGACGGTCGTTGCAAATACGTGGTTGCCAAAAGGCATGATCGGCGACAATCCGTCGGTCAAAGCCTACGCGTACGATGTTGCGAAGGCAAAGGCGCTTCTGGCTCAGGCGGGATTCCCCAAAGGCTTTGCGACGAGTCTCTACTATCCGACGACGCCGCGTCCGTACATGCCCGAACCCCAGCGACTCGCAGAGACGCTTCAGTTCGATCTCAAAGCGATCGGCATCGATGCGACGTTGCAGCCGTACGAATTTGGCGTGTTCCTCGAAAAAGTACGGAACGGCGAGCACCAGATGTGCCTCATCGGCTGGACCGGTGACAACGGGGATCCGGACAACTTCATGTATACGCTCCTCGATCAAGACTCAGCGCACAAAGGCAGCGCGCAGAATTATTCATTCTGGCGCGACGCCGGATTCCACAAACTGATGCTCGCGGGACAGGCCGAACCCGATCAGGCAAAACGCGCCGTCATCTATTCGCAGGCCGTGAAACTCGTGCACGATCAAGTGCCCGCAGTGCCGATCATCCACCGCGCGGTACCGGTACTCATCAAATCGTCGATCGACGGCTTCGTGCCGAGCCCCGATACGCAGTACCACTGGGAATTGATGAAGCCAAAATCATGAGCGACTGTCTGTTTTGTAAAATCGTCCGCAAAGAAATCCTGGCAAACGAAGTAGTGCGCGACGAGCACGTCGTCGCGTTCCACGACCTCAACCCGCAGGCACCGCACCACGTGCTCGTGATCCCAACCGAGCACGCCGAACACCTCACGGAGTTCGTGGGAAAAAGTGGCGCGCACGCAGCGCGCCTCTTACAGGCCGCAGCCGAAATCGGCGAGGGATTCGGTCCCGGCGGTTACCGTGTCGTTGCCAACACGGGCAAGGACGGCGGCCAGACCGTCCACCATTTGCATTTGCACGTCCTGGGCGGGCGGCAAATGACATGGCCCCCCGGATAAGCACTGGCAAATTCATTTCGCATACGATCGAAACGGGGGTGAATCGATGAAGTACTCTCGCGGAACATTTCTTCTAGGGTGCGCGCTCGTCGCGGGATCGACGGCGGTTTCTGCCCAAACGCTCGAACCATCGCGTATAAGCCGCATCGACGAACTCGTGGCAAAGGCGATGTCCGAGCTTCCGATCCGCGGCGTGAGTATTGTCGCGACGCGCGCTGGCACGACGGTCTTCGACCGGGCTTATGGGTTTGCGGACGGCGAGACGAAGGTCGCGGCGACGTCATCCACGCGGTATCCCGTCGGCTCCATCACAAAGTCGTTCACCGCGGCCGCGATCTTGGCGCTACGCGATTCAAAAAGAATCGATCTCGATGCGCCGATCGGGCGCTATGTACCCGAGGCGGGAAAAGGTTCGGCGGTCCCCATTCGCTTGTTGCTCGAGCAGCGATCCGGAATCCCGAATTTCTTCGGCGACTACGTTTGGGAACGGAACCTGCGCAATGCCACAGCAGCCGAGATGCTCGCGACCATGGCCTCGGCACCGCTTGATTTCGTTCCCGGCGCCCTCTTCGAATATCCGAACACAAACTATTTGCTCTTAGGTTTAGCAATCGAACGAATCACAAAACAACCGTACTTCTCCGTTCTCAAGCGACTGGTGACGATCCCGCCCGGCTGCAAGAGACCGCGCTTGTCGGCGAACCGAATACACCACATGCCGTCGGATACCAGCGCTTTACGAATCCCGCCGGCGCGCCGATTGGCATCCCCGATGGTGCTCGAATGTATTGGGGCGCGGGCGCGCTCCTTTCGAGCGCGCGCGATCTTGCCGCTTGGGATGTCGCGCTTCTCGATGGGCGCGTGATTGCGGCGTCGAGCATGCGCGAGATGATGACCCCCGTCTCGCCGGTGTCGCCGTTGTCGCCAAGCATGATGTATGCAATGGGTTGGTTTGTCGACTCGATTGGCGAGGTTACGCGTGTTCGACATTCCGGACTTGTGCCCGGCTTCTCGTGCTCAAACGATCTCTTTCCTAGTAAAAAAATGACGCTCACGGTTTGCTGTAACCTAAGCCGGATCCCGATCGAATTGCTCGCGGAACGGATCGGAGCGGAACTGCTTGGAGTACCCAGCGGCGAGGGGACGATCTTCCCTCCGAACGCGTAACGAGTGGACCATATGGGCAATAATTTGATTTTATCGCCCATATGGGATAGAATGATTGTATGCCCACCGTCGCCGCCGAGCGGCTTTCCGCTCCGGCCCTCCGCACGTTCGAAAACATTGCCGATGCCTGGAAATTGCGCGGTCCCGATCGGCGTGCCTTACTTGGGAACGTCCCCTCATCCACGTACGACCGTTGGCGCCGAAACCCAAGTGGCGCGGTGCTCTCGCAAGATGCCTTGGAGCGCATCTCGCATATTGTCGGGATCTATAAATCACTCCATATTCTGTTCACCAACGCCCCTTATGCGGACCGTTGGATTAACGACCCGAACGCGGCTTTTGCCGGAGCGACAGCTCGCGATCGCATGACGGCGGGCTTTACGCAGCTTGTCGACGTCCGGCGGTATCTCGATAGCGTCCGCGGGTGATCGCGGCTGACGTCGCGTGGTCGCCGGCATTTCGCTTGATCGCCGCGCGGCTGCCGCGACTAGATATCTTCGAGCGTGTCACGGCGCCCGCCGATTTGCCCGCCGTCTTGGAACTCGAGGCCCTCACTAATCCACGCCTCCGTCCGCTCGCTAGGCCGATCGGGGCATTGCCGCCGGAAGACCGCCTTTCCGGGCCGGGAGCCTCGCTTGTGATGGCCGCGTTTGCCTATCCAAGAGCCGCGCGCTTTTCGGATACGCGTTCTGGTGCCTATTACGCGGGCGAGAGCCTGGCGACGGCCCTTGCGGAGGTGTCGTTTCATCGCGCCCGCTTTGCCGGCCGCACGTCAACGCCGCCGATGGATTTTGACGAACGAATTATCGAAGCGCGGATCGCGGGTCGTTTCTGCGATATCCGCGGTCGGCCGCCCCACGATCCACTCTATGACCCGGACCCGGACCAGTACAGCATATCTCAAGCTTTTGCCGCAAAAGAGCGATCGAAGGGAGTGGGGGGCATCGTTTACCGGAGCGTCCGACGGGCGGATGGCGAGTGCATTGCGGTTTTCCAGCCGCGGCTGATCCGCGATGCCCACACGGCGGGCTACCTTGGCTTGCGTTGGGACGGAACGGCGATCGTCGACGCGTATCGCAAAAACTCGCTTCTAGTCGACTACGCGTAGCAGCGGCGAGCGCACCAAGATCCTGGACGAGACAGAGGCGTCCCAACGCATCATGCGATCAAAGCCGAGTTATCGATAGAACGCGAGCGTCCGGTCGAGGGTGGCGGCTCTCTTGAACGTTGGAACGCTTTTTTGACTGCTGACGCTTCTTGTGGTAACGTTCTCGTTTGGGCCCCCGCGAAGCGAGGGTACCGTCGGCGTGAAAGCGCCTTGCGAAGGGAGGGTTGAATAGTGGAAGTACGCGTTGCACCAGGCGAGACCATCGAGTCCGCACTGCGCCGTTTTAAGAAAGCCACGCAAAAGGCTGGCGTCCTCGCAGAGGCACGCAAGCACGAGCACTACGAAA
>JBBRLI010000030.1:0-38447 GCA_038231455.1 Vulcanimicrobiales bacterium
CTCGCCGCCGTAGCGCTTCACGCCCAGGCGCTGAGCGTTAGAGTCGCGGCCGTTACGCGTGGAGCCGCCGCCCTTTTTGGATGCGAACAGCTGCAGATCGAAGTTAAACATAGCCACGGAAGTATATCAGAGGGATCGCCGTGCGTAAAGGCCCAAGGGCCACGCATGCGACGATCGGCGTTTGTTCTCGGCGGGCTTGGTCGTCTTCTCGTCTCGACCGGCGGCGTCGAGGCGGCAGATGCGCCGCCGAATTTGGCGGCAATCGAGGCGCGGGCCGGGGGCCGGCTCGGTGTTTTTGCGATCGATACGGGGACAGGTCGGACGCTCGCTCACCGTTCAGGCGAGCGATTCCCGATGTGCAGTACCTTCAAGATGATGGCGGTCGCCGCGATGCTCGAACGGGTCGATCGCGGTCACGATCACCTCGAGCGCCGCGTCCGCTACGGTCGTCAAGACCTCGTCGCCTATGCTCCGGTAACCGAAAAGCATGTCGGTGAAGGCTCGCTCAAACTGCGCGAGCTGTGCGCGGCAGCAACGGTCGAGAGCGATAATGCCGCGGCCAACCTCATCGTCCACGCGCTTGGCGGACCGGCAGCCGTAACGCGTTTCGCACGCTCGATCGGCGATCGTGAGACGCGTCTCGATCGGATCGAGCCCGAACTCAATTTTGCTCCGCCCGGCGACATGCGCGATACGACGACCCCGGCGGCGATGGCGCGGAGTCTCCGGCTCATCGTGCTCGGCAACGTGCTCGCGCCCGCGTCGCGTCGCCTGTTGCAGATCTGGATGCTCGGCTCGCGAACCGGAACGACGCTCCTGCGCGCGGGCCTTTCGTCGACGTGGCGCGTCGCGGATAAATCCGGCATGGGCGGCGCGCACAACGCGCACGGCGATAGCGACACGCGAAACGATCTTGCCGTTCTTTTTCCGCCGAGTGGCGCGCCGATCGTCATTGCCGCTTATTTGAACGGTTCAAGACTCGCAGCGGCGGAGCGCGATGAGGCGCTTGCATCCGTCGCGCGATTCACGGTGGCGGAGTTTTTGCGCTAGGGATGTTCGTCGGCACCCTGCGTACAGGCCGTCGACCCCGGGCGGCTGCTCCCGCGCTGGTCCCTCGCTACTCCACGTAATCTATTTCGAGCGTCATGATCTTTTTGCCGTCACTATCTGCATCTCGGCTAAATTTGAAGTTTGATCCCGTCACAAGCGTCGCATACTTTACGCCACCTGGCGCCAAGGTGAAATGTTGGCCGTTCACATCAAAAAAAGGCTTGCCGATCGGTGGGTTGCTGACGAAGAAATAGATCGGTTGGGCTACCTTCATGATCGCTCCAACCGGATTGACGCCGCCGCTGCTCTTCCAAACCCCGCCGTGTTTCGTGAGAACGCTGGTCTCGGTAACATAACTGCAAGGGTCGGCGACACGTCCGACTCGGTATGCCATGCTGGTTTTCACACCCGTGCAGAATGACATCGTTACCGTCGTGTCGCTCTTATTGATGACCCGAAGAAGCATGTCGCTCGCGTAAGGTACGGCTTTTCCCGATGCGGGGACCGACACCGCGAACGCAACGGCGACGAATGCACCCAGCACTCGAGGACCTTGCCACCGTAGGCGTTTCAAAAAGCTTTTCATCGGTTCTCCGTCCGTGATGCAAGCTGCGAAAAATTCGCATGCGTGACATCCTCTGTTGCCGACCTTCCGATGAGGTTACTCGTCTCCTCTCGCAAGCGTGCAGCCGAAGCGCAGAGGTTACGTCGCCGGCCGTTGACGTGCGCCGAGCCGCGCACGCACCGGCGTGAGAGGGCGCAGCGTCACGAGCGGTTCGACGTGCGGGATCGCTGGGTCGACCGGTTCGAGGGTGAATTTCTGCGCGATCGTTGCGAGTGCGAGGATGCCTTCGGTCCAGGCGAACGCCTCGCCGATGCAGCGGCGATTGCCGCCGCCGAATGGAAAGTAGGCAAATTTCGGAAGCGTCGGACGAATTTCGGCCCATCGCTCGGGCCGGAAGTCGAGCGGATTCGCAAAGTAGTGCGGATTGCGATGTGAGGCGTACGGTGAGGTGATGACGACGGAGTTCGTTTCCAGCGCGTGACCGCCGACCACGACGGGTTGGATCGCACGCCGACTGACGACCCACGCGGGCGGATAGAGTCGCATCGCTTCGCTCAAAACATCGCGCGTGAATGCAAGCGATTCCACATCCGCCATCGTCGCCGCGCGGGTGCCCAGAACCGAATCGACTTCGGCGCGCATACGTGCAGCCGCGGCCGGCGAGTGTCCGAGCAGCGCCCACGTCCACGTTAGTGCATTGGCGGTCGTTTCGTGTCCGGCCGTGAACATCGTGATCGCCTCATCGCGCACTTGCTCGTCGCTCATGGTTTCTGCATCGTCGCTTGCGAGCAGCAACATCGAGAGTAAGTCGCCGCGATCGCCGCTCGCGCGGCGTTCGTCGATGATGCGGTAGATGATCGCATCGAGTGTGGCGCGTGCGGCGTTCGCACGGCGTGCCACGGGCAGCCACGGAAGTCGGTCCACCAGCGGTCCGAGCGGCGACATCGTTACCGGCAGCATTTTCATGGCGTCGGTGAGCGCGTTTGCAATGACGTGCGCATCGGCATCGACGTTCGTCCCAAAGAGCGTCCGGGCCGCAATCGCAAGCGTCACCTGCATCATCGCTGCGCCGACGTCGATGGTTGCGCCATCCGTCCACGACTGCATCGCACGCTGCGTTTCTTCGACCATTTGCGCTGCGTACGTCGCGATCCGATCGCGGTGAAACGCGGGTTGCGCGAGTCGACGCTGACGCAGATGCAACGGCTCTTCGCTTGTGAGCAACCCGTGTCCGAGCAGCGGAATCAAACGCTGGACGCCACGGCCTTTGTGAAAGTGCGGCGTCTGATGCACGAGCACGTCTTCTACGATCGCCGGGTCGCTCGCAAGCCAAAAGTGCTGGCCGCCCATTTTCCAATGCGCGAGCGGTCCGTACGTCTGTGCGGTCTCGGCGAAGAACGCCGCGGCACCGCGCAAGAGACCGCCGCGATTCATTTTCGCAATCGCTTCGAGCGAGCCGGGTCCGGCCGGATAAGAACTCTCGAGCGTTTTCATTGCTTCACGATTGCATCCGCATACCGTGATGACCGCCTTTTTCTGCGCCGCAACGTGCCGTTACACGGAAACGACGATCGCGCTTTCGCACGATCGTCGCCTTTGCTGGGTGTTTTCCGGTGCTGCGACTAGCCGGAGATACGCACCGCTTTGATCGTATGTCCGTCGCCGCTGGGATACCCGATGACCGTGAGGCGCTTGCCGAAGCCGCCGGGTTGCGTTGCAAAGCACGTTTGATTCGAGGTGACGATCGTGTAGGTCTGACCCGGGAGCGGGATGCCGCTCTGTTGCGTCACGATTTGGAAGCGGCCGTTGCCGTCGGGCGAACCGGTCTGGTAGCCGGTAATCGACTCCGTTGCTTGATTGTAGCCGTTCGAGTTGCAGTTGTTCTGCCCGTTCGGATAGCCGTTCCCGTTTGAATTGTTTCCGTTCGGGTAGCCGTTATTGTAGCCGCCATTGCCATTATTGTAGCCGCCGTTGTTATAACCGCCGTTGTTCGGGTTGTTTGCATCGAGGACGCGCGTTGCGTAGAACATGCCGTTGTTGCCGTACGTTCCGTAGAGGCGCACGTACTCGCCAAGGCCGAGGTTGTTGGCCTGGCCGTTATTGAGTGCGCTCTGATCGTTGACGGTCAGATACCGGCCGTTCTGCAGCTGGATATTGAGCATATTTCCGTTCAGATTACGGATCGTGCCGAGCACGCTATTCGCGTTGCCGCGATGGTGCTTCGACCAGCCTTTGTGCTTGCCGTTGTCGTGCTCGTCGCCTTGGTCGTCCTCGTCGCCATGCTTGTGCTCGTCATCGGCTAGGGCCGCGCGCGGGGCACCGTTGGTTAACGAGGGGTTGGTTCCGGCGAGGCGGGCACTGGCGGTGAGGAGCGAGCCGGTCGCGGCGATTCCGAAAAATGCGGCGAGGACGGCTGCGTGGAGCTTGCTTGGTTGCATCGGCTTTGGGCCTCCAGGGTTCAGGAGAAATATGAGTGCAGGATGAGAACGAAGAGGTCTGGCCTTTTTGTTCCCCGCCGCCCGACTTTCCAACGTTTTAAGGAGGGACCGATTCCGGTCCGAGGTATTTGAGCGAGGTTTTGGAGACGCGTCGTGTCGTCGTCACGGGCCTTGGAGCCGTGACGCCCCTAGGGAACACCAAGGAAACATTCTGGGACGGGCTGATCGCCGGGAAGAGCGGGGTCGGCCCGGTCACGCATTTCGATCCGACCAAGCTCACCACGCGGATCGCGGCCGAAGTCAAAGGCTTCGACCCCGACGCCCTGATCGGGCGACGCGACGCGCGCAAGATGGATCGCTACGCGCAGTTTGCGTACGTTGCGGCAAACGAAGCGATCGCCGATGCGAACTTCCCCGAAGACGCCGACGTGCGGATGAACACCGGCGCCATCATCGGGACCGGGATCGGCGGCATCATCACCGTCGAGGACACCGTCACCAAGACCGCGCCGACGCAGGCCTGGGATCGCATCTCGCCGTTCTTCGTGCCGATGCTCATGGCCAACGCCGCTTCGGGTCATATCTCGATGGCGCACGGACTGCGCGGCCCGCTCTATGCCGTCTCCAGTGCGTGCGCAAGCGCCAACGATGCGCTCTCCGCGGCGTACAATGCGATCGTCACCGGCGATGCGATCGCAATGGTCACGGGCGGCAGCGAAGCAACGATCATCGCAACGGCGATGGGCGGCTTCTGTACGATGAAGGCGTTTTCGACACGCAACGATGAGCCCGAAAAAGCTTCACGTCCCTTCGATCGCGAGCGCGACGGGTTCGTGCTTGCCGAGGGCGGTGCGATTTTGATTTTCGAAGAACGCGAATTCGCGATCGCGCGCGGCGCGCGCATCTACGCCGAAGTCTTAGGGTACGGGCAGTCGGCCGATGCCTACAATCTCGTCGCGCCCGACCCCGAATCCAAAGGCGTTGCGCTTGCGATGGAACGCGCGATCAAAAAAGCCGGCATTGCAAAAGAACGCGTTACGTATATCAACGCGCACGGCACATCCACGCCGCTCGGCGATACGGCCGAATCGCAGGCAATCGAGCGCGTTTTCGGCGAGCACGCAAAAAAACTCGCAGTAAGTTCGACCAAATCGATGCACGGCCACGCCCTCGGCGCAGCGGGAGCCCTCGAGGGCGTTGCGACGGTGCTCGCGATCGACCGCGGCATCATCCCGCCGACGATCAACTACGATTTCCCCGATCCGACGTGCACGCTCGACTACGTGCCCAACGTCGCGCGGAAAGCCGAGATCGACGTCGCGCTCTCGAATTCGTTCGGCTTCGGCGGCCATAACGGCGTCGTGATCTTCGCACGCCACCATGCGTAGGTTTGCCTATGCCGGGTGAGGCCCGCCGCCGGCGCATTCGCGCGCTGTTACGAGCCGTCGACATCGACCTCGACCCGATCGCGGTGGAGCCGGCATTCGTCCATGAATCGGCCGCGCGCGAAGGCGCCGGCAGCTCGAACGAGCGCCTGGAGTTGCTCGGCGATGCGATTCTCGGCTTCGTTACCGTCCGGTGGCTGTTCGAACGCTATCCCAATGCGAACGAAGGTGAACTTGCGCGTCGCAAACATGCCCTCGTGAGCGGCGATGCCTGTGCCCAGAGCGCGAAGCGCCTGGGATTCGGCGACTTGATCTTGCTCGGTCACGGCGCGGCGAGTAGCGGCGGGGCGGAGAATTCCTCGATCCTCGCCGATGCCTTCGAGGCGTTCATCGCCGCCGTCGTGCGGGCGAGCGACCTTGCCGTCGGGGCATCGTTCATCGAGCGCGAACACTTGGCGCACGTCGAGCGCGACGAGCAGGCCTTCGCCGATGCAAAAACCGCACTCCAAGAATATACCCAGGGCCGCTACGGCTTTGCTCCCACCTACTACGAGCGCTCCGAGGGGCCGCCGCACGAGCGGCGGTTCACCTCCGTTGTGAAAATCGGCGATGAGGCGATGGGCGAAGGCATCGGTTCGTCGAAGAAAGCCGCGCAGCAGAGTGCCGCGGCCTTGGCCCTTGCCACGCTGCGCGCACGCGATGTCGATCCGCCGCCGCCCCCGGACCCGGTTCCCCCAAGTGATTCGCGCGTCATCGATTTAAGTACGCGGACGAAGAGTTCACGTCCGCGCCGCCCGCGCACGAAAGTGTAGTAATGCGTCTCAAATCACTCCGCGTCTTCGGCTTCAAAACGTTTGCCGAGCAGACGACCTTGGATTTCAACGAAGGCATCACGGCCGTCGTCGGACCCAACGGCTCGGGCAAATCCAATTTGGTCGATGCGATCCGCTGGGTGCTCGGCGAACAGAGTTCGCGCTCGCTGCGCTCCAACAAAATGGAAGACGTGATTTTCGCGGGCAATACTTCGCGTAAGCCGCTCGGCATGGCCGAAGTCACGCTGACCTTCGACAACCACGACGGCGCCCTGCCGATCGAATTCCGCGAAGTCTCGATCACGCGCCGCGCCTATCGTGCGGGCGATTCGGAATACTTCATCAACCGCAATCACGTCCGTCTGCGCGACGTCGTGGAACTGCTCATGGGCACGGGCCTCGGGCCTGGATCGTATGCGATCGTCTCGCAGGGTCAGATCGATGCGATCCTCTCATCGAAGCCGCAAGAGCGCCGCAGCCTCTTCGAAGAGACCGCCGGCATCGCGAAATTTCTCGCACGCAAAAATGAGGCGATGCGTCGTCTGGACGGCACGGAACAAAACGCGATTCGCGTCAACGATTTGATCGCCGAACTCGAACGTCGCGTCCCGGAACTCGATACGCAAGTGCGCCGCGCAAAGCGCTATCGCAAAGTTACGACCCGCGTGCGCGATCTCGAAATTCTCTCGTACCTGCGCGCAAGCGAAAGCCGACGCGGGGAACGCGAACGCGTGCAGGCCGAACTCGATGTGGTCGACGGGCGCAAAGTCTCCGCGGCATCGCGCGCGAGTACGCTCGGTGCCGAACTCTCGGCGTTGCGCAACGATTTGTACGCGCTCGAACTCGATCTCGAAGAACGCCGCTCGCAGGCTCAGAAATTGCGTGCCGAACTCGCCCGCGGCGAAGCCGACCATGCTGCTGCAATCGCGCGTCGCGACGCGCTCGAGTCGCAGTCCACCTCCAGTCTCTCCGATCGCGAACGCGTTGAGGCCGAGCGCACGTCGCTGACCGCCGCGCTCGCCTCGCTTTCCGAACGTATCGCTCCGCTGCAAACGCAGCTCGAATCGATGGGCGAACGCGAACTCGCTGCAAGCGCCGCCGTGAGCGATGCGCGATCGGGCCTCGATCGCATCTTCACCGAGCTGCGGGCCGTCGAAGCCGCTGCAGCGGAACGCGCGGCAAGCGAAGCCGAACGCCGAGCCCAAGCGCAGAGCGCGCGCAGTGAGATCGAACGCCTCGAACGCGAAGCAACGGCTTTGCGCGAACGGATCGGCGAACACGAACGCTCTGCGAGCGGCGCTCGTACGCGCTTTGATGCTGCCGCGCAAAATCTCGCAGGGCTCGAAGCCGAACTGACCGCGCAGCGCGCCGCCGCCGAAGCCGCCGAGACCGCCGGTCCCGCCGCCGCAGAACGGATGGCCGCCTTGCAGAACCGCTACCGTCACTTGGCAAGCGAACTTGCCGGTGCTGAATCGCGACTGCATACGATCGAAGAACTCGAAGCCAACCTCGAAGGCCACGTCCCCGGCACACGCGCGGTCGTCGAAGCCGCGGGCCGCAGCGAACTGCGCGGTCTGCACGGCGTCGTCTCCAACCTCATTAGCGTCGACGAACGCTATGCACGTGCGCTCGACATCGCCTTTGGGGCGGGTCTCTCGAATATCGTCACCGCGACCGCAGAAGACGCCGAGCGCGCCGTTTCGTTCTTACGCGAACGCGAACTCGGCCGCGCGACATTCTTGCCGCTCGACACGCTCGGCTCGCGGCGCGGCCACGACATCGGCAACCTGCGCGGCCGCCCCGGCGTGATCGGCTACGCGCACGAACTCGTCACCTCAGACGAACAATATCGCGGCATCGTCGCGTTCTTGGTCGGGCGCATGCTCATCGTCGATGTGCTCGCGACGGGGATCGCGCTTACGCGCGGCGAGGGCTTCCGCGATTCGATCGTCACGCTCGATGGCGAACAAATCCTGGGTGGCGGTGCGATTACCGGCGGCCGCTATCGCCGCGAACGTTCCATTCTCGCACGGCGCGCGCAGGCGCAAACCTTGCGCGAGCGTCTGCCGCAGCTGCGCGCAGAAATCGAAGAAGTCGAACGCGAGGGACTCGTCGCAAAAGCCGAATTCGACGCGGCAAGTTCTACGCGCGATCGCGCTCGCGCTGCAGCAAACCAAGCCGAGATGGCGCTGCGCGAGCTGCGCACGCAACTCGAAACGCTCACAAGCGAGATCGAACGACTCGATCGCGAGACGACGCGAGCAAAAGAACGCCAGCAAACGCTCGTGCATGCGCTCGAGGAAGCGCGCGCAAAATTCGCGGCCCTTGAGAAAGTCGCCGACGATCATTTGGATATGACGGGCGAACGCGCGCGCCTCGAGGCGGAACTCGCAGCGGCGCGTGCTCGCATCTCGGAAGTCGAATCCAGCCAGTCGGCGGTCGTCGCGCAGGCCAGCGGCGTGCGCGAGTCTCTCGCGGCGCTCACCGCGGAACGTGACGGCAGCGCCGCACGCCTCGGCCTACTTGATGCCGATAGCGAGCGCGCCTCGGGCGCACGCGATGCGATGATGCGCGAGCTCGAAATGCTGCGCGGCCAAATCGCCGCGAGTGAAGCAACGCTCGGCGCCCTGCGTCGCACGGTGAGCGACGCCGATACCGTGGTCGACGAATCCCGCGCGAAACGCGAGCGCATGGCCGGTGATGCCGCGCAAAAAGAAGCGAGCGAACGCATCGCACAGAGCGAAGATCGTGATGCGACGGCGGCCGGCGAAAACAATCGTCGGCGTCTTGCCGAAATCGATGCGGAACTCGGGATGCTGCAGTCGACCTTCGCACAAAATCCGGCCTCCGATGAGGAGATCGCGGACGTCACGACGCGCTACGCCGAGGAGACCGACGAAGTCATCGAAGAACTGCCGCGCTTGCGCGAAGAACTCGCGCGCCTCGCAAACGTCAACCTCAACGCCGAGGCCGATCGCGACGAACTGACCGAGCGGGAACGCTTTCTCAAAGAACAGCTCGACGATCTGCATCGCGCGCGCGAAACGCTGCTCGCGACGATCAAAGAGATCGAAGACTCGTGCCAAGTCGTCTTCAATGAAACATTCAATGCGGTCGCCGCGCGCTTCGCCGAAGTCTTCGCGCGCCTGTTCCCCGGCGGCGAGGCGAAGATGTGGCAGACCAATCCCGACCATCTCTCGGAGACCGGTATCGAGATCGCCGTCGCTCCGCCCGGCAAGAAGATGACGCCGCTGCCATCGCTCTCGGGCGGTGAACGCGCGATGACTGCCGCGGCGCTGATCTTCGCACTCATCAAAGTGAAGCCGTCGCCGTTCTATCTGCTCGACGAAGTCGATGCGGCTCTCGATGATGCCAACGTCGATCGCCTCTCGGGTATGGTGCGCGAAGTCGCAAGCGAAGCGCAGATGCTCATCGTTACACACAATAAGAAAACGATGGAACTCGCGGCGCGTATGTACGGCGTAACGATGTCAGAACCCGGCGTGAGCTCGATCATCTCGGCCACGCTCGACGCGCGGGAAGAACACCCGAGTGATGCGATTCAAGAGCGCGAGGCCGTGCTTGCCCCTTAGCGGTGCGACCAAACCCGGGGCGTTGGGCGCCGCACTCTTTTCCGTTCACGATCGCACGGGGGCCGCGGAACTAGCCGCGGTCCTCGCCGCGCACGGGGTTGCGATCTACGCAACGGGCGGCACCCGCACGCATCTCCGCGACCACGGCATCGATGCGCTCGATGTCGGCGAGCTCACGGGTTTCCCGTCGCTCTTCGATGGCCGCGTAAAAACGCTGCATCCGCGGGTGTTCGGTGGCATTCTTGCCGACCGCAGCAATCCGACGCACGTTGCGGAAGCGATCGAACACCACGTGCCCGCGATTTCGTTTGTCGTGGTGAATCTCTATCCGTTCGAGGCGACCGTGGCGCGCGAAGGCGCGACCGTCGAAGAGGCGATCGAACAGATCGACATCGGCGGCGTCTCGCTCATTCGCGCCGCGGCGAAGAATTTCGAACACGTCAGCATCCTGAGCGATCCGAGCCAGTACCCATCGCTCATCGATGCGATGCCGCACGGGGGAATCGATGCCCCCGCGCGCCGGTTGCTCGCGACGCGCGCTTTTGAACGCACGGCCGAATACGATTCGGCGATCGCACGGTACCTGGAATCCGGGATGCTCTCAAATGAACTACCGGGTTCGCTTGCGCTCTCGATCCCCGTCGCGCAACCGCTGCGCTATGGTGAGAATCCGCAAGATCGGGCCGCGTTTTATCTCGCGCGCAACGCCCATCTGCCCGACCAACTGTGGGGCAAAGCGCTCTCGTACAACAACTTGCTCGATCTCGACGCGACGCTGCGCCTTTTAGTGCGCGCGAAGAACGGGCGCGAGAGCACGCCCGCTACAACGCAGCAACGCGCAGCGATCGTCAAACATACGGTCCCCTGCGGTGTCGCGGAACGCGCGACCGTTGTCGAAGCCGTGCGCGAAGCGCTCGATGCCGATCCGGTCTCGGCGTTCGGCGGCATCATCGCGATGGACGGACCGGTCGATCTTGCAACGGCAAATGCACTTGGCGAATTTTTCCTGGAGATCGTTGCGGCGCCCGCGTTCGAACCCGACGCTCTCGAGCGACTGAAGAAGAAGAAGAATCTGCGCATCATGCGTTACGCAAAAGGGTTGCCCGAACGCATCGCGCGCGAACTGCGCGTGCGTAGCGCCCTTGGCGGCGTCCTTGCCGAGGACGACGATCCGCAAGCCGCGCCCGAAACGTGGCATGTCGCATCCACACGTCAACCGACGGCAAGTGAATGGATCGATCTTGCCTTCGCTTGGGATATCGTGCGGCACGTGAAGTCCAATGGCGTCACGGTCGTGCGCGACGGCGTCTCGCGCGGAATCTGTGCGGGTCAAACCAATCGCGTTAGTGCGGTCCGCATCGCCGGCGAACGCGCCGGTGCATTCGCACGTGGAGCTGCTTGCGCAAGCGACGGCTTCTTTCCGTTCGCCGATGGACTCATCGCCGCCGCCGACGCGGGCTGCACGGCCGTCATCGCGCCGAACGGTTCGATTCGCGATGCCGAAGTGATCGCGGCGGCAAACGAACGCAACATCGCGCTCGTCTTCTCGAACTACCGGTACTTCCTGCACTGAAAATAACGCCCAGCGGGGCGCTCTACATCCTCATCACCGCGTGTGGTTGGGGACTGCTCGCACCGTTCTTCAAATTGATCTTCGCAAGCGACCCCGGAACGTTCGACGGACTATCGCTCGCCGTCGCACGCGCGGTATGGACGCTTCCGTTCATGGTGTTTTTGCTTGCGACAGCGTGGATGCTCGAACGCCCGACGTTCGATCGCAAGTCGATCCTCGCGTTCGCGGTCCTCGGCGTGATTTTCGGCCCCGCGTTCATGGGGATCTACTCGGTTGCAACGCAGCACACGAGCGTCTCGCACGTCGCGTTTCTCGTGGGCCTCGCGCCCGCGAGTAGCTCGGCGCTGGCCGCGATCGCCTTTCGCAAACCGCTCGACCGCGTACGCAGAGTCGCGCTCGCGCTTGGCGTCTGCGGCGTTGCGTTGCTGGCGTTTACGAAATCCGGCAACGGCTCATCGCTTTTCGGCGATGGCCTACTCATCATTTGGCTCGGAATGTTCGCGGTCTATAGTTCGGTGCTGCGTTCCGTGCTCACGCGATATCGCTTGCTCTTCACGATGTCGCTCTCCGGGGTGATCGGCACGCTGCTCGTCGCGACGATCGGTCTTGCGATCGGCAAAGGCGGCGCGATCGCGCACGTCACGCAGACAAACCACGTTTCATGGCTGTTTTTCGCGGGCGTCGTCGTGCTCTCGACGCTCATCACCCCGATCACGTTCGCCCAGGCCGTGCGCACCGCCGGCGTCGCGATTGCAACGAGTGCCGCGGAATACATTGCAATCGGGATCGCGCTGGCATTCTCGATTGCCGTGCTACACGAAACGTGGCAGCCGCTCCTCACCCTCGCCGGTTTCACGATGTTGGCCAGCCTGGCGCTAACCTTCGCGCCCGCACGGCTCTTCGGCGGCGTCGAGGGAGAGCGGCGTCCGATCGCGTAGCGCACGGCATGCCACGCTATTTACATACATCGATCTTCGTCAACAACATGGACGAATCGATCAAATTCTACACCGAGCACCTCGGTCTCAAACTGCTCGGCGGGCCCAATCATTATCCCGGCAACGCCGACATGGCGTTTGTGGGTGCGGATTGGAATTCGTACATCGAACTCGTCTACGATTTGGAAGCGCACGATCCGTACGCGATCGGGAATCGCTACGAGCACCTCGCAATCGAGGTCGAAGGCGACTTGCGTGGCTTTATGGAGAAACTCCGCGCCGCCGGCGTGAAAATCGTCAAAGAAGTGAAGAGCGCGCCGGGCGGCGGCCGGGCAATTGCCTTTGTCGAGGATCCCAACGGCATCCCCGTCGAGCTCTTGGAACCCCGCTCGGCTTGACGTCCGGGTTCCCGCGCAGTACCATAACTTTGCAAAGCAAAGTTATGGAGGCCCCATGCAAGCTCGTCGCGGGATCGCCCTCGGATTTCTTGCCGCACTTGCCGCGTGCACGCCCGACTTTCGCTCGGACGACGGCAAATCGCCGATTGCGCTGAGCGCGACGGCGGCGGCGCGCGCAATGCGCGAGGACCACTACTACCTCGACCACGGAACGACGCCGGTGCTGCTGACCGGCGTCGTTCGCTTTGTCGCGCTCGATGACGGCGTCCAGACGCTCGCCTTCGACACCGACGATCTTGCTCAGACGCTCTGCCGCTTCTCGCAGCCGATCGGCGTCGATGTGCGCGGGCGTATTACGGTCCTGGCCTACGATCCGGCCCGCTCGGGAGACTCGATTGTCTACCGGCGCTGTCGCCTGGCTTAGATTTTCTCGATTCGGTCGATCCGGCGAATCGGCTCGATCGCGGAATCCGAGCTGTGCCCGAGCATGCGGACCGCCTCGGTGTAGCGATAGAGCGCTTGCGCCATGCCGAGCTTGCGCTTCTCATCGGGTTGGTTGGCAGCGTAGGCGGCCCACAGGAGCCGAAGCCGTTGCAGATCTTGCATGCGGTTCATATTCCGTTTGTACCCGCAATCGTGACGAACGTTCCGTTCACGCGCGCTTTTCATGCAGTGCGCGCATGACGCGTGCCGTCTCCCGGTCCGTTGGATCGCCCGACGCGTCGAGCCCAGCCGCGACGCTCTCCATATCCGCCTTCGACGCGTTTTGACTCATCTTCCATTTGCCGTCGATGCGCGCGATCGGAATTTCGATGCCGACGATTCCGCGCAACTGCTTTTCGAGATAATCGTCCGGCGCATCGTCCATCGCCCACGGTTCTGGCCGCGGTTCTTCGTGCCGTGTTGTCAGTCGCGCTAAAAGCAACCGGAGTTCGCGCGGTTCGTCGATCACGCGCATCGGCCCGTAGGCGTGCACGGCGATATAATTCCAGGTCGGCACGACCTCGCCCGTGATCGTCTTGTTGCTGTACCACGCCGGTGTCACGTACGCATCAGGCCCAAGAAACATCACCAGGGCATTGTCAGACGGCGTCTTCCACTGTGCGTTTCCGCGCGAAATATGGCAAAGGAGCGTTCCGTTCGGCGAGGCATCGCGATCGAGCATCATCGGCACGTGACTCACGAGTGGTCCATCCGGGCCTACCGTGACGACGGTTCCGAGGCGGGCGCGTTCGATCGCTGCGAAAAGTTCTTCGCGGTCGTCTTGGCGGAAGTGCGGCGGTAAGTACATCGCCGCGAGCATTCCGCAGAATCGGTGCGGTTACTTTGCGGTTTTCATGCCCCAGCGAACCACCGTTCGGCGTTCGATCATGGTGAAGATCGCCTCGACCGCGATACCCAAGAGTGAGATCACGATCAGGCCGCCAAAAATACTGGGCGTTCGCAAAAAGTACCGCGCATCGTTGATGTACCAGCCCAGGCCCCCCGACGAACCGGCAACACCGAATACGAGTTCTGCGGCAACGACGGTGCGCCAACCAAATGCCCACGCTGATTTCAATCCGGTGATGATGTAGGGCAGGGCGGCGGGGAGCAAAATGTCGACGACGAGTCGCCAGCCGTGGAGTCCCAGATTGCGCGCGGCCATTTGCGTCGTGTTACTGATCGTACGAAAGCCGGTATCCGTGTTCATTGCGACCGGCCAAATCGTCGCCAGCGCAACGACGAAGACGATCGATTCGGGTTTGAGGCCGAACCAAATCATCGCGAGCGGTAAAATCGCAATCGACGGGAGCGGATTGAGAATTGCGCTCAAGACGGTGAGGAGGTCGTGCCCGAAGCGCGAGAATACCGCAAACGACGCGAGCGCGAAGCCGATCGTCGCGCCAAAGAAGATCCCGAGCACGAGCACTTGTAGCGTATGCAGCGTTGCATTTACGAGTAAGCCCGACTGCACGTCTTTCATGATGCTTTGCAGCACGTCGAGCGGCGCGGCGAAGAGTAGCGGCGGCACGTGCGCGAGCGTGATGTAGGTTTGCCAGATCGCGACAAGTAGCGTTAAGATGATCGCGTAGCGCAGCGCCGCCGGCAGATTCGTCCACCGGCCTTCTGACCGCGGCGTGTCGAGCGCTGCGGGCGGCGCCGTCGCGCTGCGTTCGAGTCGCGCGCTCATTCGATTCCCGCCGCGATCGGTGCACGTTCGGCGACGGCCGGGACGAGCAGCGAGCGCAGGTGACCGGTAAGTTCGGCGAAGCGGTCGTCCGATGGATCGTCGACACCGCTCGTCTCGACGATCTCGCGCACGTGCGCGGGAAACGACGACATCACCATCACGCGGTGGCCGAGATAGATCGCTTCTTGAATGGAATGCGTCACCAAGATCAGCGTGACGCCCGTTCGCTCCCAAATGCGGTTCAGCTCGATCTGCAACTGGTTGCGCGTGATCGCATCGAGCGCGCCGAACGGCTCGTCCATCAGGAGAATCGTCGGTTCGAGCGCGACGGCGCGCGCGATTGCGGCCCGCTGCTTCATGCCGCCCGAGAGCTGATGCGGATATCGATCCGCTGCACGCGCGATGTCGACGAGTGCAAGCACCTCATCGGCGCGCGCGCCCGCGTCGCGTTTGTTCATGTTCTTCGCCACGCGCAGGGCGTAGACGACGTTGTCGCGCACGGTGCGCCATGGAAAAAGCTGATCGAAATCTTGAAAGACGACAGCGCGATCGGGGCCGGGCTTTTCGAGCGGTTTGCCCCCGACGGTGATCCGGCCGGCGGCGGGCTGCATGAAACCGGCGACGGCCTTCAGCAGCGTCGTTTTGCCGCAACCCGACGGCCCGATGATGACGAATTTTTCACCGGCGTACACGTCGAAGGTTGCGGCCTCGACCGCGACGACCGACTGCCCACCCTCGCCTGGGTAGGCCATAACGACGCCTTCGGCGCGAACGATTGGTGCGCCGAGAGTGGGCATGCTAGTCGCCCGCGCCGCCGAGTTGCGGCAGTTCGATCTCGCGCATCGAGGTGGGCACTTTGGTGAGCAGTCCGATGCCTTTCATGTAGTTTGCGACCTTCATGAAACCGTGCGGAGTCGTCTCGAACGTCATCTCGGGCGCGGCGAGCCACTTCTTATACTGCGCGGCCGAAACGTTCATCTCGCCGTCCTTGGCGAGCAGTTCGGCGGTCTCATCGGGATGCGATTTCAAAAACGCCGTCGTCTCGACGATCGCGCGGTAGAGCGCACCGACGAAGAGCGGATGGTCTTTTGCGAACGTCTCGGTCGTGTACACGCTGTTGAACGTCGCGGGTCCGAACGCTTCGTAGCTCTTGTAGATGACGTGCGCGCCTTTGTCCAGCTCTTCTTGCTGGAACGGCGGCGAGGTGAAGTGCGCATCGAGTTGGCCGCCGACGAGTGCTTGCACGCCGAGCGGATGTTGAATTGCAACGAAGGCGGTATCCAGCGCGTGTGCGTTCCCCAGCATGTCTTGCGCCCCTTTGCGCAGTGCGACCGCTTGAATCGCATCCGGCCCCGGGACCCCGACTTTACTGCTCGCGTTGAGATCTCTCACCGATTTGATCTTGGGATCTTTTGCCATCAGCCAAAGGTTCATTTCGTTCATCGCCGCGATCAAACGATAGCCGACGCCGCGATCCCAGCCGATGAGAAACGGCGTCGCGCCGCCGGCGCCGACTTGGATTTGCCCCGCGAGAAATCCATCGCGAATCGTCGCGCCGTTCGAGAGCAAACGCCAATCGAATTTCGTTCCAGGGAACTGCTTCTCGAGTGTCCCGCGCTGCTTCATGACGATGAGTGTGGTGTAGCTGATCCCCGGCTGATAGGCGATCGTGACCGAAGCCGGTGCATCGGAGGCGGGCGCTGTGCGCGCCGGCGTCGCGGGAACGAGCAGGGCGAGAGCGGCAAGCGCAGCGAGTGCAGAGCGACGGAGCATGTAGAACCTCCGGGTACAAAGTTTCGGCCTTCCCTTCGGGGAGTGAAAGATTCATCCCGCGCGAAGCGTTCTCACCATGCGCGCGATTCTCTCAGAGCCCGTTGCCGGTCCCGTTGCCTGGAGCGGACGAGACCTCGAAGCGGATTTGTCGTGGATCGTTCGGCTCGAACCTGCCGCTTGCGAGGAGCTCGCGGAGGCGGCCAACCGTGCGATTCGCGGCGGGCGAGCGCTTGCATCGCTTACGCGCGAAGATTTTCCGCTGCCGCTTTTGCGGCCGCTCCTCGCGCAGACGCGCGAGCACGTCGAAAACGGGCGCGGCTTTGCGCTTTTGCGTGGTTTGGATGTTGACCGGTACGCGCCCGAGGTGCTTGCGGCGATGTACTGGGGCATCGGAACGCATCTTGGAACGGCGGTCGCGCAGAACGCGCGAGGCGATCTGCTCGGACACGTGCGCGATGAAGGCCTGACGCTCGAGAACCCGCTCGCGCGCGGCTATCAAACGCGCGCAGCGCAAAGCTTACACGTCGACCGCTGCGACATCGTCGGCCTGCTCTGCCGACGGAACGCGCGCGCCGGTGGACGCAGTCGCATCGTGAGCAGCATGCGCGTGTACAACGAAATGCTCGCGCGCGCGCCGTGGTATCTGGGTGTGCTCTATCGGCCCTTCGCGATCGACCTGCGCGGCGAAGAGCGGCCGGGCGAAACCCCGGTCTACTATCGCCCCGTTTTCAGTTATCACGACGGCGTGCTGAGTTGCGGCTGCAACTACACCTACATCCGCGATGGACAGGCAAAGATTGGCGAGCCGCTAACGCCGGTCGAGATCGAAGCGCTCGATATGTTTTACGCGATCGCGGAGGAACACGTCCTCGCGATGGACTTGCTACCCGGCGACATGCAATTCGTCAACAACTACGTGCTCTTGCACGATCGCAGCGACTACGAAGACTACGACGAGCTCGATCGCAAGCGGCACATGTTGCGCCTGTGGTTGAATGTCGAGCGCCGTCGTCCACTTGCGCCGGCCTTTGGCAGCTACGTGTTCTAGAGCGACCAACGCGAGAGATTCGCGTTGCCGTTGACCCAATCGAAGTGTCCGCGCCGCTGACCATCGATGCCCACGCTCGTCGTTGGGTCGCCCGGCGCGTGCGCGCACTGCGCCCCCGAGCAGCGATACTGCACGAGGATCTCCGCCTGGGACGACGCTCCCGCGACGTCGCCTTCGATCGCGAAATCCGGGTTATCGCCGCCGTCTTCTTTGAGTCCGGTAAGATACGCGTACGGCGGCTGTCGCGTCAGACGCAGGGTCACGTGCGCGATGCGCTTCTGTAAGACGGCGATGTCATCCGGGGCGCGCACTTCGGTTGTGATCGCGGCTGCATAGCGCGTTTCATGCACGAATGCCGAGCATTGGATATTTCGCGCATCGTCCGTTGGCGACGCCGGCGTTGCACTCTGCGGACTCGGCGCGCCGGCGCTGCATGGGGTGGTGGAGAAATTCGGCGCGAACGTTGTATGAACGACAAACGGCGTGCGGTCGACCGGTACTTGGTGGAGTTGAATGTTTTGGTCGGGGCGATCGAGAGGCGCGCACGCGCTCGACCCATCCGCCGCTTGCGCGCCGCAGGCCGCGATGGCCGCTGCGAGCTGGCTTTGGAGCGCAGCGACGGCAGCGTGTATTGCCGAGTCACTTGCCGCAAGTGTCGCGCGTTGCAGAGCCGCGCGCGCGAAGACGGCTTGCTCGGCAACGATCGAACCGGCGATGAGCGAGATCGTTACGAACACCACGAGCATTTGCGCGAACATGTTAGTTGGAGAGGCGCCGCGGTTCGTCCGCCGGTTGAGCGATGACGGTACTCTGCGTAAAATTGCTCGGCGGGAAGCGCTCGGAGAGCGAGACGGATTGCGCGGGCGCATTCGCATCGGCGCTAATCGGATAGCTCACGGTCACGGTGAACGTCCCCGAATAGTCGGGAGCAGCGTCGTTCACAAACGTTGTGTTCACCGCAAGCGGAATCGTCGCAGAAAGCGACCCCGGCTGCGGGATTGCGGCCGCCGTTTGAAAGGCGCTCGCTGCACGCAGCGCCCACGTTGTGCGGTCGCTGAGGTGGACCGGAAGTGCGTCAGGATAGAACGCCGCCGCTACGCGCGCGCGTGCGATGATGTTTCGTGCGGTCATGAGTGCCGCGTCGCGGCGTGTCGCCGTCGCATTGCCGCGGGCGATTGCCGCCACCGCACCGATTGCAAGCGAGATGCCGATCGCAAGGAGCGCCACGCACGCGACGACTTCGATGATCGAAAAGCCCGCTTGCGCGTCAGTTCGGCAAGAGTGCGTTTGCATCGGTAGAAAATCCACGGCAGTAAGCATAATCTTGCGCGTGCGTATTGCCGCGCGGAGGATCGACGATCGACGAGCTTTGTATTTGCGCGATGATGTCGCCGCTCGGCACCGTGTTCGGCGCGATCGCGTAGCGCAGCGTTTCGTAGTCGGTGATTCGCACGCCCTCGGGTGCGTAAGCGAACGCGGCAAAGGTTCGGATGTAGGTGAAACCGTCGTACGGAATGAGGGTCCAACGCGAAAAACCCGAGGCCGTATCCTCGCCGTAGGACTCGATGCAACTATCGATCGCGCGCCCGGCGACTTCTGCGATCGGTCCGTTTGCCGCGTTGCAGCCGCTGCGCTTCCCGCAGGCGTAGTTCAACTGCACCGTGTAGGCGCCGGGCATCACGCCGGTGAGGAGATCGACGCTACGCGCGGCGCGATCGCCGCTAAGCGAAATTTCAATCGCGCGGTTGCCGGCAACATACGTGCCGCCATCGACGGCGACGAGCGAACCGAGCGTCGCGCGCACGGGTGCGGCCAAATACGGTTCGATCGCCATCGTGCCATTCGAACCATCGAGGTCGTCGACTCCGAGTACCCGGATCGCAAACCCGGTGAGGTGTGAGGCGATCGAGACGCCGCTCGGCGGGCCGGAGCATGGCACGATCGGGGTCGATGCCTCGTCGAGCCGGTAGACCTGCGCGGGCGCCGTGCCGCTCGCGCCGACGAAGCGGTATCCCCAGTAATGCGTGTTTGCGGCATTGCCACCGTCCGACTGATAGAAGTCGATCTCCGGACAACCGGCATCGGTGCGGATGCCTTGCGAAGCGCTTGCGTCATCGCGCAGGCTGCTTGCGAGCGTCTCGATCTCGCGCGTTTGCAGGTGCGATGCGTAGAGTAATGCTGCGCTATTCGTCATTCCGCGAAGCGCTTCGAACGCAGCGAACATCACCACAACGAACATGCCGGTCGCGATGAGGATCTCGACGATCGAGAAGCCGCGCTGCCCTTCCACAATCGCACCAGTGCCCGCGCGGCGGGCCTGCCATTCCCGCGGCGCGAACGCCTGCGAGCCATGGCCCAGATCACTGCCCCGCGCGGCACCAACGATATTCTTCCCGCCGAATCGCCCGCGTGGCAAACCCTCGAAGGCCACGCGCGGTCGATCGCTTTGCGCTTCGGCTACGCCGAAATCCGCACGCCGATGTTCGAGGCGACCGAACTCTTCGTGCGCGGCGTCGGCGAGACAACCGACATCGTTGAAAAAGAAATGTACACCTTCCTCGACAAGGGCGACCGGAGTATGACGCTCCGTCCGGAATGGACGGCACCCGTCGTGCGGGCGCTCTTGCAGCACAACTTAATGGCGCTTGGGCCGCAGCGACTGTTTTATATCGGGCCGTTCTTCCGCTACGAGCGTCCGCAAGCGGGGCGTTACCGCCAAGCAAATCAGTTTGGCGTCGAGTGTTTCGGCTATGCGGGTCCCGAAGCCGATGTCGAGGTGATGCAGCTGGCGATGGCGCTCGTCGCGCGCTACAAGATCGCGGATGCCCGCCTGCAGATCAACACGATCGGTGATGATATCTGCCGCCCCGCTTACCGCGACGCACTGCTCGCGCACTTCCGTCCGCATATCGCGGAGCTTTCCGAGGATTCGCAGCGCCGTCTGGAACGCAATCCGCTGCGCATCCTCGACTCGAAGTCACCGGCGGACGCCCCGTTTATCGCGAGCGCCCCGACATTTCTCGATACGCTCTGCCATGCGTGCAAGCAGCACTTCGCCGCGATTCGCGCCTACCTCGACGCCATCGGTATGCCGTACGACGTTGCACCGCGCCTGGTGCGCGGCTTCGATTATTACACGCGCACGGTCTTCGAGATCACCTCGAGCGCCCTTGGCTCGCAGAGCGCCGTTTGCGGCGGCGGCCGCTACGACGGTCTCGTCAGCTCGCTTGGTGGACCGCCGACCCCCGCCGTGGGTTTTGGCCTCGGCCTCGAGCGCTTCCTGATGGTCGTCAAGGCCATGGACGGAGCGCCGCAGCCCGAGCGCGCCGGGTTCCAGGCAATCGCTCTGGGCCTCGCCGCGCGAACGGCGATGCTTCCGATCGTTGCAGCCTTGCGGTCCCTTGCGAGCGTCCCGGCCCACTTCGATTTTGCGGATCGTAAAATCGCGGCCCACTTCAAGACGGCCGATCGCAATAACGCTCGCTTCGCCCTCATCCTCGGCGATGATGAACTCGCCAGCGGAAGCGTGGTGCTTCGCGATTTGGTCACACGTGAAGACCGCCGTATCCCGGCGGGTCCGTCGCCACAAGAGACGGCGCGTGCGCTCGTCGAAGCCACGGCTTGATGGACGAATCACGTCCCGCTTCGGCGGCCGAATCCGATGCAGCACGTGTCGGCACTCTCTACGAACTCATGCGGGAATACGATCTCGACGCGCTGCGCGTGCGGATCGGTGAGGCGGAATACGAATTAGTCCGCCGCGACCCGCAGGCCGTGACCTACGCCGCAGCGCCGGCGGCGATCGGCGCACCGGCCGCAGCGAGCGAGCCGGCGCCCAAGCCCGCCGCCGCCGCCGCAGCCGCAGCGCCGGCTAATGTGCGGCGCGTGACGGCGCCGGTCGTCGGGGTGTTCTACCGCTCGCCTTCGCCGGGCTCGGACCCCTTCGTGAACGTCGGCGACCGCGTGTCGGTCGGGCAGACGCTGTGTATTCTCGAAGCGATGAAACTGATGAACGAAATCACCAGCGATCATGCCGGTGTCGTCACGCGCATCATCCCCGAGGATGCCGGACTCGTTGCGCTCGGTGAGGAGCTGATGTGGATCGAACCATAGATTATAAAGCCCAGCGCGATTTTGCCGAACTCCTCGCCGATCGGCGCGGCCTGCTCGATGAAGCGCGCTACCCACAAGCGGTGGCGGCGATCGTTGCGGCGATCGTCAAAGCGTTTCGCGGCGGCAAGAAAGTGCTCTGGATGGGCAACGGCGGATCGGCCGCCGATGCGCAACATCTGGCGGCAGAATTCAGCGGCCGCTTCTTGCGCGAGCGCGGCGGCTTGCCGTCCGAAGCGCTCTCGGTAAACACCTCGGCGCTCACCGCAATCGGGAATGATTTTGGTTACGAGCGCGTCTTCGCGCGTCAAGTCGAAGCCTTCGCCCAGCCGGGCGACGTCGTCGTCGGTATCACGACCAGCGGCACGTCGAAAAATATCGTCGTTGCGCTCGAAGAAGCACGTAAGCGCGGCGCATTGACGATTGCCTTCACCGGCAACGGCGGCGGCATTGTCGCGGAGATCGCCGACCTCTCGCTCATCGGGCCGAGTGGTTACTCGGCGATCGTTCAGGAAGTCCATATCACGATGGGCCATATCATCTGCGACCTGGTCGAGCAAGAGTTGATTTTCAACGCAAGTCCGCGTGGTTGAGCTCGCGCCGCCGACGGCGGCTGAGCTGCTCGAACGGATGGCCGGTCGCCGCGTCGTGGTGATCGGCGATGTGATGATCGATGAGTGGATCTGGGGTACCGTCTCGCGCATCTCACCCGAAGCGCCCGTCCCCGTCGTCGCGGTCAGCAATCATTCGTTCACGCTCGGGGGTGCGGGGAACGTCGCGCATAATTTGCGCGCACTCGGTGCGAATGTCGACTTCATCGCGGCGGTCGGGGACGATCCCGAAGCCGACCGGATCACGACGCTGCTGGCCGAGATCGGCATCGCCGGATCGGGCCTCGTGCGCGTGGATGACCGGCCGACGACGCGCAAGACGCGCGTGGTCGCGCACAACCAGCAAGTCGTGCGCGCCGATTGGGAATCGACGAGTCCACTCTCGGATATCGATCGCCGCCGAATCATCGAGAAGATCGCTGTTTCGCTCGAAAAAGCCGATGCGGTCGTGCTCAGCGATTACAACAAAGGCCTGATGAGTCGCGAAATCGTCGAAGCGGCGCTGGGCTGTCCGCTCGTCGTCGCCGATCCCAAACCCGAGAACGTGCGGCTGTTTGCCGGCGTGAACTGCATCGCGCCCAACGTTTCCGAGGCGGCGCGCGCCAGCGGCATCGCAATTGTCGATGCCGCCTCGCTCGAACGCGCGGGCACGGCGCTGCTCGATGAACTCGGCTGTCGCTACGTGGTCGTTACGCGTGGTGAGGCGGGCATGTCGCTGTTCGGACGCGATGGTGAGCGCGCCGATATTCCCTCAGTCGCTCGTACCGTCTTCGACGTGAGCGGTGCGGGCGATACGGTCGTTGCGGTGCTGACGCTGGCTCTTGCTGCGCGCATTCCGATTAACGACTCCGTTGCGCTTGCCAATCTTGCCGCCGGTGCCGTCGTCGAAAAGCTCGGCACGGCGACGGCAAGTCCCGCGGAGATCATCGCGCTCTTGCAATTCGACCACGATGGGCGCTGATTTCGGCTTGATGCTCTCGCTCGAAGACGCGGCGGCGTGGCGCGAGGCGCAACGCGCGGCCGGACGCCGCGTCGTCTTCACGAATGGCTGTTTTGATGTGTTGCACGCGGGGCACGTGCGCTATCTCGACTGGTCGCGCGCGCAAGGCGACGCGCTGATCCTCGGTCTCAATAGCGATGAATCCGTGCGCGGACTCAAAGGCGCGCAGCGTCCGTACGTTCCCTTTGAAGATCGAGCGACGATTCTTGCGGCTCTTCGTTCGGTCGACGTCGTCGTCGGCTTTGGCGAACGGACACCCGAAGTGCTGCTCGAATGGATCCGACCCGACGTGCATGTGAAGAGCGCACAGTACCGTCTCGAAGATCTGCCCGAACGTACGGTCGTCGAGGCGCACGGTGGACGGATCGTGCTCGCGCCGCATCTCGACGGTCGCAGTACGACCGATCTCGTCGCGCTCATACGCAGTCGGTAAAGATGTCGTCCCTCGCGCTTACCTGTAATGGCCCGGGCGAATTCTCGGGCTGGGTACGACCCCTGCTCACCGCGCTCTACGCGCGCGCGCCACACCTCGATGTGACGATTTTTTTCGTCCCGGACGATTACGCAACCGGCCGCGAACCCGATGTCGCGCGCGCGCTCTTTCCACAGGCGCGCGTCGTGCCGCCCGGCGCGTACGTGAAGTTTGCGCTCGGTGCGGCGCTTGCGGGTGTTCCGACGCGCGTCGATCGCGTGCACTATAGCGGCGGTGACCTCGGGCATGCGGTCCGGTTGCACAAGCGGCTCGGCGGAATCGCAACGTCCTACAAATTTTCATCCGCGCGCAATCGCGAGGTCTTCACCCGTGTGTTTGCGGTCGATGAAGCCAATCGCGAACAACTGCTTGGTTGGACGATCCCCGCAGAGCGCATCACCGTGGTCGGCAATCTTGCAATCGATGGCGCAATCTCCGAGGCCGCGGGCGAATTCGGCGACCCGCCAAGCGATGTTGCGCGCGATGGAATCATCATTCTTCCGGGTTCGCGGAAGCTCGAAGTCGCCAACCTCATCCCGTTCTTTCTCGGCGTTGCAACGCGCTTACGCGAACGCGATGCGAGCGTCCCGATCGCCTTTGGGCTCTCGCCGTTCACCGCGGACGACGAGGTCGCGCGAGCGCTCGAACGCGGCGGCGATCCGCGCGTGTTCGGTATGCGCGGAACGCTCGAACGATCGGGTGAGGAATGCTTTCTGCGCGAGCAGCGGAGCGGCGCAACTTTCCCGGTCGTGCGGGCCTCGATGCGCGCGGCGTCGGTTGCAGCGCTTGCGGTGACGATCCCCGGAACGAAAGCAATCGAACTTGCGGCGCTTGGTATCCCAAGCGTCGTGTGCCTGCCCTTTAACGCACCGGAACTTGCGGTGATCAATGGTCCGCTGCAGTACCTGGGTCGGATTCCGCTGATCGGACCACCGGTCAAGCGTGGGGTCGTACTCGCGGTTGCCTCGCGATTCAAGTATGCCGCGCAGCCGAACATCGACGCCAACCGCGAACTTATGTGCGAACTCCGCGGCACGCTTACCCCCGGTCGGGTCGCGAGTGTCGTTCTCGAGCGGTTTGCCGATACGGCATGGCGCGCGCGCGTGTCCGGGGAACTTCGCGCACTCTACGCGGGTCACGTGGGAGCGGCCAAGCGCGTTGCCGCAGCGCTCCTCTCCGAATCGAATGGATCATGACGTTTAGCATCATCATCGCCACGAAAAACCGGTCCAGCTTTCTCGCGAGGGCGCTCGACTCGCTCGCCGCGCAAGTGGACGCGCCGGCGTTCGAAACGATCGTCGTCGATAACGGCTCGACCGACGAGACGCAGGCGATGCTCGCCGCGCGCGCAGACCGCGACGCACTTCGCCTCACGGTGATCGCGGAACCCATCGCCAATCGCGGGAAGGCGCGCAACCGCGGCATCGCGGCGGCAACCGGTGACCTCGTACTCTTTCTTGACGATGATGTCGTGCTGCCGCCGTCGTTCGTTGCCGCACACGCCAAAGCCCAAGACCGCGTCTTCCCATACGTCGTGTCGGGACCGATCATCAACGTGCCCTCGTACGACGAGCGCCCCGAACCGACGCCGGCGAATTTCTCGAACGCGTTTTTCTGCACGTGTAACGTCTCGGTGCCGCGCAATTCGCTCAACGCCGTCGGCGGTTTCGACGAGCAGTTCGATCTCTACGGCTGGGAAGATACGGAACTTGGATTGCGTCTGCGGGCCTTCGATGTGCGGCGGGACTTTGCGTGGGATGCGTATCTCTGGCACATCAAACCGCCGCAGGTCGAGACACTCGATAACGCACTGCAGAAGACGATTGAAAAAGCCCGCATGGCCGCGCGGTTCGTGAAGAAAGCGCCGACACTGCGCGCGAAACTCGCGACCGGGGCGTACGGCTTCAATCTGGCGCGTGCGAAAACGCTCACGCCCAAAGCCGCACAGCCGTTTCTCGCCGGACTTGCCACAAGCGAGAAATCGCCCGGAGGCCTCGCGCGCATCGCTCGCGGCCTGCTGCTCGATAGCGTCTATGCCGACGAACTCTCTCGCGCGCTTGAACGCGAATAAGATTCTGATCGTGCGCACCGATGGCATCGGTGACGCACTCGTGCTCGCGCCGCTCATCGCGGCGTTACGCGCGGCGGGAAAGACCCTGGGCATCGTGCTCTCGACTCGCAATGCGGAAATCTTCGCCCCGGACGCGTTCGCGGAGGTGCACGTTCTCGAACGCATCCCGTGGCCAAAACACGGCTCGACCGGCAAGTCACTTGCGCGCGTGACGCGCGAGGTGCGTGACGCGGGGTACGATGCCGCCCTCATTGTATCCGAAGAACCCGAAGCCTATACGCTCGCGCGTCGCGCACTCGTCCCCGTGCGCATCGGTTTTTGGAACGCGTGGCAGAAGCCGCTCAAGTCAGTGTGGGTGCGCACGCAGTGCACGCGCGTGGTTCGACGCGGCGCATCGCTCGGCGATGATTCAAAGCACGAAGCCGAGATCGTCTACCAACTCGGCGCGGCGTGCGTGAACGAGCCCCCGCCGGTCGATGCGATGCGCTTGCGGGACGTGATCGTCGGCGATGCGCCGCTCGCGCCGGGGCCGCCGGTCATGCAGCTCTCGCCGAAGTGGCGCGCATGGGGCATGCCGGATGAGGCGTTTATCGCGCTCGTGCGCGGACTCGCGACGCGCGGTGTGCGGCTCGTTGGAACGGCCGAGGATCTGCTCGCAAGCGCCGTCCCCGCTGATCTTGATGTCGTCTGTTTCGATTCGCTGCCGCCGTGGAAAGCCACGATCGCAAACGCAAGCGCAGTGATCACGCCCGACAGCGGTGCGGCACATCTCGCCGGAATGCTCGGCGTTCCGGTGATCGACTGGTTTCCCGCTTACGGCTACGACGCGCTCGTGCGCCGCTGGCGGCCGTGGATCGCGCCGTACCGCGCGCTGCACGCACGCGCGGATGAAACGGTCGATGCGCTGATCGCGCGCATCACGGGAGCGCTCGACGCGCTCGTGCCGGCAACCTAAATGCGCGCGTTGCTCGTGGCCGCCGGAGGCGGTCTTGGTGACGCGCTACTCGCATCACCGCTCGCCCGCGCTCTGCGCGCGCGGTATGACGAGGTCGACGCGGTCGTGCTGCCGGCGCATCGGGCGCTTGCGGAACGAACCGGGGCATTCGATGAGGTTTTCGATGATTCGCCGCCACGGCCGACGCTCGTTCGCCATTTGCGCAAGCAAAATTACGACGCTGCCGTCGTCACGTGGTCGACGTTGCACACGGCGACCATTCCCTTTGCCGCGGGGATTCCGATTCGCGTCGGTCAAGCGCGGCGGCTCTATTCGCCGCTCTATACGCACCGCGTAACCGTGCGCAGCGAAGCCGGCGATCGCACGACGCACTGGACGCAAATCTTACTCGATTACACGCGCGCGATCGACTGCGATCTTAGCGATGCAACGCCAAGACTTGTGCCGACGGCGGATGACGAAGCCCAAGCCCAAACGGTGCGCGCTTCGAATGGAGTCGAGGGGGCGTATGCGATCCTGCATCCGACGCGCGGGCTCTCGCATGCCCGCGAACGCTGGCCGACGAGCGGTCTTGCGGCGCTTGCAGGCTCGCTGCGCGCGCGCTACGGGATCCCCTTACTCGTGAGCGGCGGTGTAAGCGATGTCGGTATCGCAGCGCGTGTGGCGGCCGAAGGCGATGCAATTTCGATTGCGGGCACGACGGGAATCGGCGCGTTTGCAGCGCTCGCGCGCGACGCGCAGTTCGTCGTCGCGATGGATTCGGGGCCAATGCACGTTGCAGCGGCGATGGGCGCACCGACCGTGGGGCTCTTCCTTTTGCAGTCCGACGAACCGGATCGCTGGGCGCCGCTCGGGCCGCAAACGGCCGTCGTGCGCGCGAGTTATCCGTGTCCGATCGAGCATCGCAAGGAGACATGCCCGGATTTCCCATGCGTTCGCGAGATTGACGTCGCCGCCGTTCTGGGGGCGCTCGACGGGTTGCGCGTGGCGCTACGCGAAGCCTAAAAGCTGTGAAGACCATCGGCAAGACCATCGATTACGAAACCTTCGCGGCCGTCGACATCCGCGTCGGGACGGTGGTTCGCGCCGAGCCCCTCGAAGGCGCACGCAAGCCCGCGATCAAGCTCGAAATTGATTTCGGTGCGGAAATCGGCAAAAAATGGTCGAGCGCTCAGATCACGGTGCATTATACGCCCGAAGCACTGATCGGGAAGCCCGTGTGTGCGGTCGTCAATTTCGCGCCAAAACGGATCGCGGGATTTGAATCGCAGGTGCTCGTGCTCGGTTTTGCCGATGCTACGGGAGCGGTCGTGCTCGTCGCGCCCGACCACAACGTGGCAAACGGCGCGCGACTCTACTAGCCGATGCGTGTAACGATTCAAGTCTGCACGTATAAACGCCCGCATCTGCTCGGGCGCGTGCTCGATTCGTATTTCGAGCAAAACGCGCCGAGCGATGCCTACGAAGTCGTGCTCGTCAACGATGGCTCGCCCGATGAAACGCCGGCGGTCATCGAAGCGGCGCGCGCGCGTGCGAACTGTGCCTTCACCGTCATCAATCAAGAAAATAGCGGGCTTGCAAAGGGCCGAAATGCCGGCATCCGCGCATCGCGCGGGGAGCGTATCATCTTCACTGACGACGACGTGCTGCCCACGCCGCGTTTCGTTGAAGAGCACCTGCGCTCCGATGAACGACACGGCGATGTGATCGTGCGCGGGGCGGTCATTAACACGGAAAATTTCGATGTGCTCCCGCCGCCGATCTGGACGCCCGCAAATTACAGCGGCAACTACTTCTGGACGAGCAATGTCTCCGTGCGTCGGTCACGACTGGACAAGATCGGCACGTTCTTCGATGAGTCGTTCACCGAGTACGGATGGGAAGACATCGAGCTTGGCATGCGCTTGCGCGCGATCGGCACGCGCGGCGTATTGAATAAAGACGCGCTCGCGTTCCATTTCAAGCCGCGCCCGCGAGGAACGAGCGTGGCCGGGATGGTCCGGCAGGCGCGCGCGCAAGCGCGTACCGCCGTGCAGCTTGCCCAGCGTCATCCGCACTGGCGCGTACATCTTGCGACCGGCGATACCGCACCGCAACGCACGCTGTTCCGACTCTTGCACAACGTCGGCCTCGGCGAACGCCTTGCGCCGTTGATCGGCGATGATGATGCCGAGCGCAAACTTTCGCTTCCGCAGCAAATTGCCGCGCAGGCCATCGCGGCGGATGCCTATTACGAAGAGCTCGAACGCGCGAAACACGGGCGCTGATGCGCATTTTGCTCTCGCGCACCGACCGGGTCGGCGACCTCATCCTCACGACGCCAACGATCGCAACGATCCGGCGCACGTTCCCGGATGCGCATATCACGATGGTGTGCTCGCGGTACAACAGCATCGTGATGGATCGCAATCCCGATGTCGATGCAATCGTCAAATTGCCCTCGGAGGTCGCACCGGAAGTCTTCGGCCGGCGATTCCTCGGAAAGGTCGATCTTGCAATCGCGCTTGCGCCGCGCGAAGTCGATATGCGCGTCGTCGGCGCGACGCGCGCTCCGCGGCGCATCGGCTACACGTACGTGCGCCGGTATCTCATGCGCCTCACCGCGCGCCGCTGGCTGACGGATCTGCTGGTCTCGGAGGCCGACCCGGAACGCTCGGATCGCGATCCAAGCGTGACCGTCCGTCACGAAGTCGACCAAGTGCTTGCGCTTGCAACGTCGGTCGGCGCGCGACATCTCTTGCACGAACTCGTCGTGCCGGTCGGTCCGGGCGAACGGGCGACGGCCGAGCGGCTGCCGCTGGGCTCGATCACCGTTCAACTCGGGAAGCGTTGGATGGAAACGGGCAGCACGATTGCAAGCACGCTCGAACTTTTTCGCGATCTGCGTGCTCTCGGCCGGCCGCTCGTAGCCACGTACGCGGACGACGGCCGGGCGCTCGCGCTTGCCGTCAGCGACTCGGGACTCGCCGACCGCGTGATCGGCGAACTGGGCTTTCTCGATTGGGCGGCGGCCCTCGAGCGTGCGGCCGTCGTGGTCACGATCGATACGGGTGCGACGCATGTCGCAAGTGCCATGAAGCGGCCGACGGTCGTGCTCTTCGAATATAAATACTTCCGCCTGAACTCGCAAGAATGGTCGCCGTACCGGGTGCCGAACGCCGTTCTGCGCAAACCGCGCACCGATGCGCCCGATGCTTTGGCAGCATCGCGAGCCGAAATCGTCGATGCGGTGCGCAGTCTTTTATGAACGAACCGCTGATTTCTGTCGTCATCCCCACCTACAACCGCCTCGACCGGTTGCGTTTCGTCATCCCGGCGCTCTGCGCGCAGGATCTCGGGCCGATGCACTTCGAGGTGATCGTCTCCGACTCGAATTCGAATGACGGCACGGCTGAGTATCTCGCAGCAATCGCGCGCGAGTATCCGAACGTGAAGCACGCACCGGGACCTTGGACCGGTCGCGCGATGGCACGCAATGCCGGGATCGAAGCAGCACAAGCGCCGCTCGTGCTTTTCACCGATGCCGACATCATCGCATCGCCCGATTTACTCTCGCGCCATCTCGCGCGCCATGCCGATGGCAAACCGAAAGCGGTCGTCGGGTGGGAAGTGCAAGTCGACTCCTATGACGATTACTTGCGCAAAAAGAACAACCCCGCGATCCGCGGTTCGCTCCATCCGGCAGCGCGCAAACACTTGGACTGGCTCTATTTCATGACGGGGAATGCATCGGTCCGGCGCACGGACCTCAATCGCCTGGGTCGCTTCGATGAAGATTTCACGGGTTACGGTCATGAAGACTTAGAACTCGGCTATCGCATACGCCAAGCGGGACTGCCGATCGAGTACGCGCGCGAAGCGGTGAACTACCACTGGCACCCCGTACCGTACGACGAACAGCAGGGTCGCATGGAACTGGCGGGCCGCTCGACCGTGCGTTTCTGGCGCAAGCATCCGACGTTCGGCGTGCAGGCAAAACTCGGGATGACGCAGCTCTCGCTCGTGCTGCACGACGTGGTCGATCGCAGCGAGCCGCTCAAAGCGTGGATCGAACGCGGCGCGCCCGGCGGCGGACTGCCGCGCGCGCTCTCGTTTCAGTATCACTACCTCACCGGAGTAAAGGCAGCCCTTCGTGACTAAACGTGTTTCTTGCGGCGCACTTCGCGCATCCGACGTGCAGAGCACGATCGATGTCCGCGGCTGGGTGAATCGTCGTCGCGATCACGGCGGATTGATCTTCATCGACGTGCGCGATCGTGATGGAATCACGCAGCTCACGTTCGATCCGCAGAACGCTGCGACATTCGCGATTGCCGAGACGCTGCGTCCGGAGGACGTGATCGGCGCGATCGGCGTCGTGCGTGCGCGTCCCGACGGAACGACGAATCCGAAACTCGGCACGGGCGAGATCGAAGTCGGCGTCGAGGAACTCGAGATCCTCAATCGCTCGCAGACGCCGCCGTTCGTCGTTGCAAACGACGACGATGTCGATGAATCGATTCGCCTACGTTACCGGTATCTCGATCTGCGCCGCACGCGCATGCAGCACAACCTCACCGTGCGCCACAAAATCACCAAGGCCATGCGCGATTATTTCGACGAGCACGGGTTTCTCGAGATCGAGACGCCGGTGCTCATCAAATCCACGCCCGAAGGCGCACGCGATTATCTGGTGCCCAGCCGCATCTACCCCGGCAATTTTTACGCGCTACCGCAATCGCCGCAGTTGCTCAAGCAAATCCTCATGATCGGCGGCTTTGGCCGCTACATGCAGATCGCGCGCTGCTTCCGCGATGAGGATCCGCGTGCCGATCGGCAGCCCGAATTCACGCAGCTCGACGTCGAGATGACCTTCGTGGATGAAGAAGACGTCTTGCAGATGATGGAAGGCTGCGTCGCGCGCGTTTGGAAACAGGCGCTCGGGATCGAGATCGCACAGCCGATCTTGCGCCTCTCGCATGCCGAGTCAATGCGACGCTTCGGGAACGACAAACCCGACATGCGCTTCGGCCTCGAACTCGCCGATGTCGCACCGGCATTTGCTAACACCGAGATCAAATTCTTGGCTCCGCACGCCGCAAGCGATGCGAGCCGTATCATCGCGGTACGCTATCCCGGCGGTGCAGCACTTTCACGCCGCGACTTCGATGAACTCACCGAGCTTGCGAAAAGCTTTGGCGCCGGCGGCCTCATCTGGCTCTCGCTCGCAGCAGATGGCTGGAAGTCATCGATTCAAAAATTGCTCAGTGATGATGTTGTCGCGAACATCCAAAAGCTGGCGGGAGCGGAAATGGGCGATGCGCTGCTGGTTATCGCCGATAAGAAAGACGGCGCGACCAATGTTGCCGGCCGTTTGCGTTCTGCCATCGGCGAGCGTTTAGGTCTTACCGACCCCGCCGCGTTCGCGTTTTGCTGGGTCTTGAATTTCCCGCTCTTCGAACAAGATCCGGAAACGGGAGAGATCGCCTCATCGCATCATCCGTTCACGGCGCCGGGACCCGGCGAGTGGGATCTGATCGACACGGATAAGCTGGCGATGCGCGCACAGCATTACGATTTGGTACTCAACGGATACGAACTCGGATCGGGTTCGATCCGCATACACAAGCCGGAATTTCAGCGCAAGATCTTCCGCGGACTCGGCCTCACCGATGAGCAGATCGCGGACCGCTTCGGTTTCTTCATGGAAGCACTCGAGTTCGGCGCTCCGCCGCACGGTGGCATGGCGCTGGGCCTGGATCGCATTGCGATGCTCGCTTGTGGCGAGACGAGCATTCGCGACGTCATCGCGTTTCCGAAGAATCAGATGGCACGCGATCTCATGATGGAGGCGCCGAGTTCCGTTCCGCCGATATCGCTACGCGATCTAGGCTTGACGATCAAGACTGCCCCCAGCGCCCCCCCGTCCTAGGGACTAACCCCAGTTTTGACGGCGCGTTTCGCGAAACAGCATTTTCTTGTTGAGTTCGCGTAGCGCGTCGATCGAGCGGCGATGCTCGTCGGATTTCGAAAATTTGCTTGCGGCGCGCAGTGAGGCATCGAGGCTCCGTTCGCGTGCCGCGTAGACCAGGAACGCTGCGTAGTCTTTATCGTCGAATTGCTGCTTCATGACAAAGGGTGGCTTACCCAACGCAACTTTGAATTAATCGTGGCGAAGCTCACTCGCACGCGAAAATATCGCATCGAGCATCCTCTCGGTGAGGACGCCCGTGTTCGTATTCTGTAAAGACGGGTGATACGACGCGAGACGGACGATCGTTCGGCCGTCTCTTAAGCGATAGCGCGTTTCGGCTCCGTGAGCGAATTTTGCCGGCGGCTCGGTCGCTTCCGCACCGATTGATCGGAGAAGCGAGGCAACCGTGTCGTTGCCGATTTTCCCCAGGCACACGACGACGGTAACGTTGTGGAGCGCCGCAAACTCACGCTGCAAGTAGGGAAAACAATTTGCCTTTTGCTGCGGCGTCGGTTTGTTCTGCGGTGGCGCACAGCGGATGGCAGCCGTGATGAATGCATCGTGAAGGACGAGCCCGTCGTCGATTCCGGTCGCATGCGGTGATGATGCGAAGCCCGCGCGATGGAGTGCGCGATAGAGCCACTCGCCGGATCCATCACCCGTGAACATGCGGCCCGTGCGGTTCGAGCCGTGAGCGCCCGGTGCGAGTCCGACCAGCAACACGCGTGCGTTGTGATCGCCAAATCCCGGCACGGGTGCGCCATGGTATTCCCGATCGCGATAGGCTTTTTTCCGAACGCGCGCGATCTCTGCGGTGTACGCGCGCAGTTCGGGACAACGCATGCAGCCGGAGAGTTCGTTTGTGATGAGGTCGATCGTGTCGATGGCATGTATCCGTAAGCGGGGATCGGGTTTGCTGTGTTGGGAAGAAAGCGGCGTGAACGGTATCGATCGGCGCGGCATGGCCGTCCTCTCTCTCGCCCACGTCTTCGACGATATCAATCAGAGTTTTCTGCCGGCGCTCTTGCCCTTTCTCGTCCTGCAACGCGGATTTACTAACGAGAAGGCGGCATTCCTCATGCTTGCCGCAAGCGTCGCATCGTCGGTCGTCCAGCCCGTGATCGGGTATCTTGCCGACCGTCGCTCGATCCCGTGGCTGATCCCGATCGGCATGTTCTTCGCCGCGGCCGGCGTTGCCGTTGCGGGCGTCATGCCGACATACACGGGGATCACCGTCGTCGTGACGATCAGCGGCATCGGCGTTGCGGCTTTCCATCCGGAAGCGGCGCGCTACGCGAATTACGTCTCGGGGTCCAAGAAAGCAACGGGAATGAGCTTCTTTGCCGTCGGTGGCAACGTGGGCTTTGCGCTCGGTCCGATCGTTGCGACGCCGTTGCTCCTCGCGTTCGGTCCATCGGGCACGCTGTTCGCGCTCATTCCCGCGGCGATCTGGGCGGTCGTCATTTTCATCGAACTGCCGCGCATGCGCACGTTCGCCCCGGCGAAGCGCACCAAGAAAATCGGTGTTGGTGAGGACCAGTGGGGACGCTTCGCTTTGCTCACCAGCTTCATCGTCGTGCGTTCGATCGCGTTCACCGGTATCATCACCTTCGTTCCGCTCTACGCGATTCGCGTCGTGCACGCAAGCGTGCCGCAAGCAAATATGGCCCTCGCGGCCCTCTTGGTGTGCGGCGCCATCGGCACCGTGATCGGTGGACGTATCACCGATCGCATCGGGCGCATTCCGGTCCTTTTGATTTCGATGTTCTCTGCAGGGCCGCTGCTAATCGCGTTCATCGTCGTGACGAGCGGCGGCGCTTGGTTTGCAATCGTCGGATGCATCGTGCTCGCCGGACTCGTCGGTTTGCTGTTCGTCCCCTCGCAAACCGCATTCGTCGTACTCGCACAAGAGTATCTGCCCAACCATCTTGGAATCGCGGCGGGTGTGTCGCTCGGTCTTGCGATCAGTTTAGGCGGCGCGGCGGCGCCGCTTCTCGGCCGACTCGGCGATCGCTCGGGCCTCACCGCGACGATGTGGGCGAACGTTGCGATCGTCGGACTTGCCGGCGTGCTTGCCGTCGCGCTAGCGCTCGTGTCGCGTCGGAGGAACCGCGCGGCGCTCGCCGCTTAGTTTCCGCGGCATGAGGTCGCAATCGCGCAGTCTTCGCGGTGGGGCAGCGTGCGCCGACAGACGTTTTTGCCATGCGTGCGCAGCACGTTGTACGCGCGTCGTAGTGCCGCGGCGTCGTCTCCGTACGCGGCGCGCTGGACTTCGCGCGCGAGACGATACTGCTGCGGATAAGCGACGACCGGAATAAATTGGAGTCGCTCGAGGACGCGTAAAACGTTGGAGTCGCCGCTTGGCTCCGCGGCGATGCCGCAAAAGAGGACGATTTTATCGGCACTGGGATCGCCGATCGTCGGAAATTTTCCCAGCAGCGCGCGGCGCTTCGCGGGGTCGAGCGGGCGTAGCGCAGCGGCGAGGTCGCCGCCGGCAAGATCGAGTGCGAGCCGCGCCGTTTCGCACCAACGCTCGACGCGCGTTTCGGGATGCATCCCGCCCTCGCGCGCCACGGCCTGGAGCAGCGCGCGATCGGCAGAGAGTAAGGCCTCGGGGGTCGGACCGAGCGCGATGAGTCGCGCGAAGAGCGCTTCGCGTCGTTCGTCGTCCACGAGATAGCCCGCATTCTCGTAGAGGATGAATGCGTACGGGTCGGCAGGATACACCATCCACGGTGCGCCGATGTCGAGCCGGTTGACCGCATCGCGCAAGATCATAACAGGTTCGGAAACCCCAGCGACGCGAGCGCGTCGTAGACAACGACGCCAACCGACGTCGAAAGGTTGATACTGCGCACGCTCTGCGCACGCATCGGGATACGGAGTGCACGCGCGGAATGTTTCGCGATCAGCTCGGCCGGTAGTCCGGCCGTTTCTTTGCCGAACACGATCGCATCGCCGTGGCGGTACGGTGCTCCGTGATACGAATTTGTCGCGGTTGTTTCGATGAACCAACAGCGCTCGGGGGCATACGCTTCCAGAAACGCGTCGAGCGAGGGGTGCACGACGACATCGATCTTGTGCCAATAGTCAAGACCGGCGCGCTTGAGTGCGCGGTCGTCGATCGAGAAGCCGAGCGGCTCGACTAAGTGCAGCGCGCAGCCGGTGGCCGCACATAACCGTGCGACGTTGCCCGTATTCGGCGGGATCAACGGCTCGACGAGGACGACGTGCAGTGGCACATCGCGGAGCGCCTCGACGCGCGCGAGCCGGTCAGCCGGTTGGGCGGTCATGCGTTCGCGAGGGCGACAAGTTCGTTCGAGCGCTCGCGCGGCACGATCGCATACGCGACTCCACCTCCGCGCAGCCAGACTCGTTCGAGCGCCGCGCGCGGATAAATAACGCGCACGTTCGGATGTGCGGGATCGTTGAGGATCGGATCGCCGCGCTCGTCGAATCCGCGCAGAACGGCGAGATGGCCGTGCGATTGTGCGAGCGGCGCGCCGGGAAGTTCTTCACCGCTCCAACGGTAGGTGATCACGAGCGGCAGTCCCGCATCGATAAAGGTTCGCGCGTGATCGAAATCGCGCAAATAGACGACAGCCGATCGGAGTCCGAGCGCACCCGCGTGTGCGACGTTGAAGGTCCAGTTGCCGGTGCCTTCGTAGCCCGCATCGTAGACCCGCGCCGCGACTTCTTCGAGCAGCTCTTCACGCACGCCATGATGGACGAGCACCATGTTGAGCGAGGTCGGCGAACACCAGCTTTGCTTCTCGGGTCGCGTTGCAAGATATTGCGAGCGCTGCGGTACGGAAAGTTCGATCGGTGCCCTCGAAGCGCCGGTGAGCGGATGACGGGCGTGCTCGGGCGTTGCAAGTACGAGCGCGTCCAGCGGAACATCGAAGCGCACCTCGACGGCGTTAAAATCAGACGTTGCCGACAGGACGTCCACGTCGATGCGAAGCCGATCGTCGATCGCACTGTACGAGCGTCGAACGCCGCCGCTCGAACTCACGTACGGGAGCCACGCCGAGATCGTGCCGTCGGTGAAATACGCGCGAACGTCGATCGCATAGTTCTCCTCGACGCCGTTCCACGAGACGACTGCCGCCCGCGTTGGCGGCGTGCGCAGCAAGGCCGGCGCCGTCACTGGCGAGACCAGCGTGATCATCGATTTCTTTGGTTCACATCGACCATTCGTACGAATTCCAACACAAGGTGGAAATGTACGACGCAAGACGCAGGCCTTTCAGGTCGCTATTGTAGCCGGTGTACGCGTTCTCCCAGTACAGGAACACCGCAGGGACGAGCGCGTGAATCCGTTCTTCTTCTTTTTGGTAGAGCGCTTTACGTTTTGCACGATCGAAAGTCAACGTCGCGGCATGGGCTAGGCGCGTGATCTCGGGATCGGCGAGGAACGAGGTGTTCGTACCGTGCGGCGGGATAAAATTCGCGCTCCAGTTGCCTTCGTTGTCGGGCTCGGCACCGTTGGTCGCGATCGTCCACGACAGATCGAAAGCGCCGGAATACAGCGGGCCCTGCTGCGTGAAAAGAAAGCTCACCGGATAGTTTTTGATCGTGAGCTTGATGCCGACGGCTTTGATCAGCTGCTGCATCTGCACTTCGGCCTGGATATTCGGTTGCCGATTCGTGCCGGTCGAAATCGAGAACGCAAGCGGTACGCCATCTTTCACGCGCACGCCGTCGGGGCCCGGCTTCCAGCCGGCCGCATCGAGCAGACGCCGGGAATCGGCGGGGTCGAAGCGGTAGCGCGGGATTTTCGGTGCGGCCCAGGATGTTGGCATGATGTCGCTCGATGCCAGTTCGTTGTAGCCGTGATAGATCGTATCGTTGATGTGCTTCCAGTCGACCGCCTCGGCAATCGCAAGGCGCACGTGGACATCGCTGAGTCCGGGTTTGCGCGCGTTGAATTCGAGGTGACGCCAATTGGCGATCAGCCGTTTGCCCGATGCGACGCCGTCGATCTTCGCGAGTTCTTGGACCTGCGTCTCGTTGATGCCGTCGTACACATCGATTTCGTGCGTGCGTAACTGCGTGAGGAGCGTGTCGGCGTTCGGCACGACTTTCCACGAGATCCGATCGAGCTTCGGTCTGCCGCGCCAGTATTTTTCGTTTGCGACAAATTCCAGCGACGAGCCGTGGCTCCACTCTTTGAGGATAAAGGGTCCGCTCGAAAGCGGCATCGCGTTGAACGGTGCTTTATTGAGATCGGCGAGTTTCCCGAGCAGATGCTCGGGGAGCGGCGCGTACGCAGCGCCGCCGCAGCCCGCGAACATGCCGTAGATCGCACCGGCGTTCGGCGCCGAGAGGTGGATGACAACGGTGTCGTTGTTCGGCAGATCCATCGATGAGACGTTTTGCCAGTAAATACGCAGTTTCGTGTTGTTCTTGGGGTTCATCACGGCGCGCCAAGTGAAGCGGATATCGCGTGCGTCGTACGGCGCGCCGTCGGCCCACTGCATACCGTGTCGCAGGCGCAGGGTGATCGTCTTATTGTCTTTGCTGATC
>JBBRLI010000031.1:0-32589 GCA_038231455.1 Vulcanimicrobiales bacterium
ATCGGCCTGGCGACCGAGCCGCCGCCGCTGCACATGTCATTCACAGGCGGCCCGGGCACCGGAAAAACCACCGTCGCGATGCGCATGGCCGAAATATTGCATCGCCTCGGGTACGTGCGTAAAGGGCATCTCATCGCCGTTACGCGCGACGATCTGGTCGGTCAATACATCGGCCACACGGCGCCGAAAACGCGCGAGGTCATCAAACGCGCGAAAGGCGGCGTGCTCTTCATCGATGAGGCCTACTACCTCTATAAAGCCGAGAACGAGCGCGACTACGGCGGCGAGGCGATCGAAATCTTGTTACAGGCAATGGAGAACGACCGCGAGGACTTGGTCGTCATCTTCGCCGGATATAAAGAGCGTATGGAGCAATTCTTCTCGAGCAATCCCGGCTTGAAGTCGCGCGTCGGCAGTCACGTCGACTTCCCTGACTATCCGGCAGACGAACTGTTGCAGATCGCCGATTTGATGCTCGAGCGCTTGAACTATCGTTTCGGCGGCGACGCGCGTGCGGTTTTTGCCGCGTATCTGGACCGGCGTATGACGCAGCCGTTCTTCGCGAATGCCCGCAGCGTGCGCAACGCAATCGGCCGCGCGCGCTTGCGACAGGCAAATCGTCTGTTCGCACTCGGCGGCGTTCTCTCCAAAGATGCGCTGATGACGATCGAAGCGGAAGACATACGCAAGAGTCGCGTGTTCGACGAAACCGCTTCGTGATCGTCGATGTCGCGGTGACCCCCGCAGCGCTGCGCTCGATCGATGCCGGTCGAACCATAGCCGTCCTCGATGTGTTGCGCGCGACGACGACGATCGTCGCGGCGCTCGCAGCGGGTGCGAGATCCGTCTTGCCTTTCGAAGAACCCGAAGAAGCGCTGGCTTTCGCCGAGCTGCATGGCCGGGCCAACTACATCTTGGGCGGAGAGCGCGAGAGTCGCCGAATCCCGGGCTTCGATCTGGATAACTCCCCGCGCGCCTACACGCGCGACCGCGTGAGCGGCGTGACGATCGTCTTCACGACGACCAACGGTACGCGTGCCTTACGGCGCGCTGCGGAGGTCGGTTCGCGCGTGCTGATCGCAACCTTACGCAATCGCACCGCCGTCGCGCACGCGCTGCTCGTGGGCGGCGACGCAACGCTCGTGTGCGCGGGCTCGCACGGTGACTGGAGCTTCGAGGACTTCATCGGCGCAGGTTCGATCCTCGCCGCGATGCGCGACCGCGAACCGGGCATCGCCCTGGGCGACGGAGCATTTGCCGCACTCTCGGCCTACGCGCGACATGCGCGGGCGCTCCACGCGGCGGTCGCCCGCGGCACGCATGCCCGGCACCTCATCGCCGCAGGTTTTTCCGACGACGTCGTATGGTGCTGCGAGGAAGATCGAACCGGGATCGTACCGGTGCTGACCGACGGACAGATTACCGCCGTTTAACGCACCGCACGCAAGCCCTCAGGGACGCTCGCGAGATCACCGAAAAACTGCGGCGTCTGCGTCTGCAGTCCCGCAGCGTCGAGCGCTCGGCGTCCGTCGGTGGAAATCAGATACCGCAGAAACGCCGCGCCGCCGCTGGGATTCGAGGCACGCGTCGGGATCGTAAACGCGTACTCGATTGGTTCGCCGCGCCGCACGAAACCGTCGATCGTTACCGACACCGTCGCATAGCGCGCAGCGTAGTGCGGGTCGCCGAGGTTGATGCGTGGATCGAGTTCGATCGTCGACAGCGACCGAATCGTCGCCTCGACTCCGTACACGAAAGCGACATCGATATCGCCTTGTTCGAGCCGGACGAGAATCGCCTCATCCGTCAGCGTCTGATCCGGGTTACGCGGCGCACCGAAGAGGGCCAAACGTAAATTCGGAATGTTGTACAGCCGCTCGGCGAGTTCGGCCACGATCAGCGTGCGATACCCTTTGGGATCGATCGCGGGATCGGTCCGTCCGATCCGCACGCCCGGCGTGCGCAGAACGTCGTACCAGCGACGCGCACCGCGCGCGGCTTCTGCGAATTGGGTTCCGAAGGGTGACTTGAGCGAGTACGCGATCACCATGCGCGTCGTCGCAAAACTTGCATACCACGCGATGGTCCCGTTTCCGGTTTTGAGCAAATCGCGCGTTACGCTGGTATCGGCCGAGAGAAAGACGTCGGGCGTCTTCAACCCCGCGGCGATCAACTTCGCATTGGCGACGCTGCCGCGGCCTTCGCCTTCCGCGTGCAATCCGGTAAGCCGCTCGAATTCGGGCGCCAAACGTTGAGCGAATGCGGTGTTGAGCGAACCGGCATGCAAGACCGAGACACGCTCGGCTCCTTTGCCGGACTGCGTTGTTGCGAACAAGCCGGCTCCCAGCGTGCTGAGAAAAATCGTGCGTTTCACGGTATGCATCTTCACGACACGGTCGGATGCATCATCCCTTCCATTGCCGAGAAAATGGACCGTGCCCCGTGCGTCAAAGAAAACGAGTCGGGTCCGTATTCCCTGAAAGGCTCTCATGCGTTTTCTTTCTATCGTCAGTGCAACCGCAGCGATCGCCCTCGTTCCGCTGGCGGCGTCCGCGACCGAAGTCGGTGTGCGCGCGTCCTCACTCGGGCTTGGCCTCGAAGTCTCCCAAGGCATCGCGCCGTTCGTCGATGCGCGCGTTATGACGGGCGCCTCAACGTTTAACGCTGACGGCAACGCGCAGGGTCTCAACTACACCGGGAAAGCCAAACTGAGCAACGTCGCTGCCGTCGCCGACGTGCACGTGCCGCTGACGTCGATTCGATTCACCGGCGGACTGCTCTTCAATAGCAATCGCGTCGACATCACGGGCCAACCCTCCGGCGCGACCTACACGATTAACGGCAACGCCTATCCCTCGGCACTCGTCGGAACGATCAACGGTACCCTCAAATTCAATCCTGTCGCGCCGTATCTCGGCTTCGGCTACGATGGCACAGCCAAACACAACCTCGGTGTAAGCTTCGATGCGGGTGCAGTCTTCCAAGGCAGTCCGAACCTCACGCTCACCAGTTCCAATCCCGTACCGAGCGCGCAGTTCACCACGGACCTCCTAGCCGCGCAGCAAAAAGCCCAATCGAACCTGAACTATTTCAAGGTTTATCCGGTGGTAACGATCACGCTCGCCGCGAAGCTGTAGCGGATGGAACGCTGGAAGCATGATGGTGTCCGGGTCATCGCCGCGTGCGACGTCGACCCGAACACGCCCCAAACGACGGGGATGTCCCGCGCGGCGGCGATCACGACCGCTCGCGTCGGCGCCGAAAAGCTCTGGGCCGGGACCGTCACGATCGAACCCAACGCCAAAACCGGCGCGCATCATCACGGCGATCTCGAGAGCGTGATCTACGTGGTGAAAGGCCGCGCGCGTATGCGCTGGGGCGAGCGACTTGAATTCATTGCCGAAGCAGGCCCAGGCGACTTCATCTTCGTCCCGCCGTTCGTGCCGCATCAAGAAATCAACGCGAGCGCCGGCGAGCCGCTCGAATGCGTGCTCGTGCGCAGCGGGCAAGAGCCGATCGTGGTCAACCTCGACATTCCGGCCGTCGAGCAACCCGAGTCGGTGCTCTGGAAAGATGATATCCACCGCTAGGATGCTTGAGCGCTAGAACGCGGCGCTCGTTCGGACCGCCCACGCGGCATCAGGCTGCAGCGGCGCGATTCATATAGCGTACGGCGAGCATGTGCGGAACGGTGACGGCAAAAGCGAATCCCACGATCGCAGTCGAGAATGACAACGAACGGGGAATCTCGACGGCAAAGAAGACCCCCAGCGCTAGTGCACCCAGCGTCATCGGGAGCGATCGCAGCGCGAAACTTTGCATCGCTACTCGGTTTCGCGCGAACGAAGCGTTGACGTCGAGGCCGTAAACTTCGGCGAGCCGCAAGAGATGCCGTGCTCCATGCCAGCACCCGAAATAGAGCAAAAAAGCCGACAATGGCGGTGCGACCACAAACCCGATGAACGCGACCGGCAGTTCGAGCACGTACCAAAGCGGCAAGCGCGCGGCGCGCGCGCGTACCGCGCGGTAGCTAGCCGCGAGGACGACCACGATTCCGACGATCGAGAGCAGCGCCACGCGCACGGCGAACGGAACGACCGGCACGCTTGCGACAGCGAAACCGATCGATTGTGGAACGAGCGAGAGCATCTCGTGCGGATGGGCGAGGAACGGTACGGCGATCGGCAGTGCGCCGAATCCTAGCATGCGCAAGCGCGCGAACCGCGGGAGATCCTCGCCGACATAGCGGGCAGCGAAGGTGAGCTCGCCCGACCCGAAATGAACGATCGATATCGCAATGAATGCGGCAAAGAGCGGCAGCGGAAACACGATGAACGCGGTGAATGCACATGCGACCACCGCTGCATATCCAAACACGATACGTATCGTCGTTAGCTTCGATGCGCCGTGTAAACGCTCGGCAAGCTCGTGGTCGAGCGCCCCGTGCGCGATGCCGAATGTCAGGGTCACGAGCAACCCGAGCCCAAGCGCCAAGCTGCTCGCGAGGTGCATCGGGAGAGCGCCTATGAGTGCCACGGCGAGTCCGAGCGGGCCGAGCCATCCGATCGCGTCAACGAGCCGCAAGATTACCAGTCCTCGTCGTTCCAACGGGGGCGACATCGCCCAGTCCCTCCAGCGCGCCGAGTACGCTTGCGACCAGCACCGGTAGCGTCTCCAGCGGACCCGCACGATCCATCATAAAGTTGGCTAGCCGATCGCCCTCGATGGTCGCGAAGAGCCGCCGAAACGCACGCGGCAGGAGCTTCGGCGCGCGGCGCGCCGCTTCGATGAGAAACGCATCGCATGTCGGTGCGACGCTGCCGAACGATTGTGTCGACGGCACCGTCGTGCGCGCGAAGGCATCCGCGATGCGGGCTGTTTGCGCTTGCACGCGGTGAAACGTGTATCCGCTGCCCGGTCGTGCGCAGCCACCGCGGAGGCCGATCGGGATGACGCGCGCCGTCCGCTTCGGTAGCGTAAGGCCCGAACTCATCGGAATACTGCCGACTTCACGATAGCCGGCGGCTGGTTGCGCCGCTCCGATCCGCCGTGTGATGTACGCATCGAGCTCGTAGTCGAGCCGTGCGCGGGAAAGTGGGCGGCGCGCAAAATAGGTATTTTCGATCAGCGCTTCACGCGGTCCGAACGGCAAGACATAAAAGAAGTGGAACCCGTCGTCGGTATCGCGTTGCACGTCCATGAGTGTCGCGGTAGTCGCGTCGAACGCATCGAAGTCGACGACGACCCGGCGCCCCGCGAAGCGTTGAACGATGTCGCTGCGCCCGACCATCTCGCGGCTCAGGCCACGGGCATCGAAGACGTGATCGGCGACGATCGTGCGATCCCGCGTCGAGATGACACAGGACCCAGCCGACTCGGCGATCGAGGTCACCGCTTCGCCCAGGAGCAGGTCGTAGCCCGAATCGGATATATGTGTTTGCGCTGCTGCGTAGAAGTCGCGACTCTTGATCGAGACGTAGGGAGCGCCCGCGCTCTGCTGCATGTACGCGCCGGAATCGTCACGGAGCTCCCAACGGTTCCATGTGCCGCTTGCCAGGCCCGCATCAGCGCCTGCATCGACATCCCAAAACGACCAGGTGCGATCGTCGACGAATGCCGGCTTGGCATCGATAATGACGATCGGGTCGGTCACCCCGCGGCGCGCAAATGCGCGCGCGAGGCTCAGGCCGGCTAGGCCGGCACCGACGATGGCGAAGCGATAGGACGATCGAACGTGAGTATCCATCGCTTCGCCGGTTCGACTACGACGCCGAGTTTGCGGACTTCAACCCACTAGTCGGCTCGTTCTCCGACTTGCGGATCGCGATGTTGTAGATGTAGATTCCGAAGGCAGCCTTGGCGACGATATCGGCCACCGTATAACCGATTTGCACGAGCGTCGCCGCTGCTCCGCCGGTGAATCCGATCATCGGGAAGATGAAGACGATCGGGTAGAAGCACCACGCCAAGATCGTTATCCAACGCGCAGTGCTCACCATTCCGCGCACGTTTTCGGGTTGTGACGCGATGGACGACTTCAACCCGAAGAAGAGCTCGATGACGATCCACGTGAATGGAATCATCGCGAGGACCCAAAAGATCCAGCGCGTCGCAATATCGGCGGAGACTTCCCCCGGGTATCCGAAGCCGACCATGATTACGGCAAGAAGCCCGAGCCGGACCGACTTGGAGACTGTTTCTTTCTGCGACAAGCGCATGACGAGAATCAGCTCGAGCAAGAGCAACGGAACCGTGAGCAGCCAATCGACGTAGCGGTATGCATCGTTGAAGGCGACGCCTGTTGGCTTGACCACGCCGCTAATGACGGTAAATGCGGCAACCCAGCTATCGAAAATACGGAAGTAGTGGTAGCAGGCGACGAGCGTCACAAGTGCGGTGACCGTGACTGCTGTGCGATATGGCTTGGCAACTTGCGCGACGCCGAAGAAAAAGAAGATCGTCGCTGCGCCCATGACGGCAATCGTCAATGAGAACGCATTGTAGATGAGGGTGTATTCCCCTAGGGAGATTTCTGGCATGAAATTTCCGTTCTTAGTATGTGGCCCTATGTTTGGGCGGTATGAGATACGACGAGGAGAGCGTCGATCCAGAATCGACGTGAGAATCTCCGCTTATGTGAAGAAGAATCCTTGCGAGCCGCCTGAAAGCGACAACGCAACGCGTCAGAATTAAATTGGCAATTTTGCCACCATCGAGACGTGCAGCAGGTTAGACGCCACGAAAGTAAAAGTTGCAACGAGGCTGCGATATGCAGTCCGTTGTTGACGATGCTATGCCGCAAAGCGCGATGAAGGATTTCGCCGCGCCGAGTGCCGGTCCAGGAGGAGCGGTTATCGCGCACGGCGCTAACCTGCGCGCGACGCGCGCCGGAGCGCGCGCCGCGCGTAGCGTTGGACGGCTAAAGCCGGGTTCTCATTCCGGGCGTTCTCGGGACCGAAATCATCGTAAAAGCGCGTTCACGCCGCCGATCGACTTCTACTGATGCGCGTCATCGAAACGCATGTCGTTGCCTTGGAGCGCGTCGGCAACGGCGGCAATCTCGTTCGAAAGCGGACGGTCTGCCGCGAGATGTGCCGTGTACGTGCGGATCCATGCGACAAAACGTCGCGATTGCGGTGCAAAGTCGATCGCATCCGCACCGCGCTCTTCGATCAGCTCGACGGCTTGCGCGAGGATCATGCCTTCGATCGCTAAGACGAGCCAGAGCAGATCGAGCAGACGCGAGGTCTTGCGCGCCGCGATCGTGCCCATCGGCACGACGTCTTGGTTGTTTGCGTTCGTCGGGATCGATTGGATGGAGGCCGGTATCGCCAAACTGCGCATTTCAGCGACGACCGCCGAAGCGGTGACCTGCGCGCCCATAAAACCACTGTTGAGGCCGCTTGGCGACGCATGCAGGAAGGCCGGGAGACCATGGTTTTGTTGCCCATCCGTTAGCCGCGCAATCGCACGCTCGGCATGCACGGCTACATTGATGACGCTGAGCATCAAAGCATCCGACGCCGATCCAACATGTTGGCCGAAGAAATTTCCGCCGTGCAGCACCGCGTCGTCCTCGGCGAAGACCAGCGGATTGTCCGTCGCTGCATTGAGCTCGATCGTGACGATGCCATTGTGAAAAGCCAGCACGTCGAATGCAGCTCCGAATATCTGCGGAAGACAGCGGATCGAATACGGGTCTTGCGGCAACTCGCGGGCGGAGGTCCCGATGAACTCGTCGGGGTCAAGGTACGCCGGCGGCTGAACCGACGGTCGGATTCGGCGGCTGCCATCAAGCCAAATGGCGAGTAGCCGGTGTGCCAACTGCTGGCCGACATGCGGGCGCGCCAGGCCGAATCGCGCATCGAAAGCTTCGCCATGCGCACCCAGACACTCGGCGTACATTGCGCCGAACCGTAGCGCGACATGGAGCGCGCGCTCGGCGCGGATACCGTTGACGGCGGCAATACCGGTCATCGCCGCCGTGCCGTTGACCAGCGCAAGCCCGTCTTTTGCGCCGAGTTCGACGGGCACTAAACCGGCGCGTGCCAACGCCTCTGCAGCCGCAAGGCGATCGCCGCCGAAGGTCGCCTCCCCTTCACCGATAAGCAGCAAGCCTAGATGCGCTAGCGGCGTCAGATCGCCGCTAGCGCCGACGGTCCCCATCTCCGGAACGACCGGGAGCACGTTGCGATTGAGGCATTCGAGCAGTAAGGTAAATGTCGGTCGGCTCATCGCAGAATGTCCGCGCACGAGGTTGGCGATGCGCGCGATCATCATGGCGCGCGTAAGCGTCGGCGACAGCGGCGCGCCGACGCCGGTCGCCAAATGGTAGAGCAGATTGCGTTGCAGCCGGTGCGCCATATCCGGCCGTACGTCGTATCGCGCTTCCGGTCCGTATCCGGTCGTGACGCCGTACACGCGGCGGCGTTCGGCGATGAAGCGCGTAAGAAGCGCTTCGCTCGCTGCCATGCGCACATAGGCTTCGCTCGACGCATCGACGCGCAATCCGTCAACGGCGATCGCCCAAACGTCGTCGAGTCCAATCGACGAGTCAAGCTCGATGCTCGTCATCATGCGCAGAGCCACGCGTACAACGGCGGCGCGATCGAGGAAAGTGACTCGTCCATGCCAGCTGACTTCAACAGCAAAACGTCGTGAACTTCAACGCACGCCGATTGTCAGAGAAATGTTCGTTTCGATCTGCAAGTCCGAGGAGTCATTGTCTCACGCGTGGCGCGCGCGCAGCGCACGTGGGGAGCGGGTCGCAAGCGTTTGCCTCTCGTGTCCACTCGGCACGCGGCATGAGCGGCCGAACGACAACAGCGGCGGCCCGGGATGCATTTCATCAACACCTGCCGCCCAATGGCCCGGAGCGGGCCGACGCCTCGTGTGTCGGGAGCCGTTTAGCGAGCACTCGCTGCGGGCAGAGTTTCGAGGATACTGTTCGCACGGAGGGGGTCCTATGGAGCAAATTCTCGCCTGTCCCGTTTGCATTCACACGATTGGCGTTCATTCCGCCGACGGCTGCCAGCAGTCGCGCAGCAGCCAGCCTTGTACGTGCTCCATGAATGCCTCAGACGTTGTCGAGGCCACCCTTCGGCTCGACGACGCCAAGCACGCAACGGCAGTCGCAGAACCGTTCCGTCTGCGCACCTTCTAGGCCATCGCGATGGTCGTGCCCGGTAGCTACGCGGAGACGAGCGACCCGCGCTCTGCCCGCCACACATGTCTGGTCTCGGACGATCCGTTGGCCATTCGACGAAATAAGCGCCAATAAGAGTCGACCCCGCATCAAAGGGCGGCCCGAGGAATCGATTACCGTTCGCCCGGACTATGGGTTTGCCGACAACGGCGACGTCACGAATAGCGGCCCGCCGACCGGAATGCAAACCGTACTACTCGCGCAAAGCGCTGCAGGACGTTTGAAACATCCGAATTCTCTGTTCGGCGAACCCTTCCGGATTACGCTCGTCGCCGCTGAACCCGCTACGGCGCCGTATAACCTCGCTTTGCTGGCTCTTAGGCAAGGGAGCGGGCGAACGAAATGAATCGTCCGTGCGTCCCAGAACGTACGTTGCCCCAGCCCGCAAGCCGGGCGGGCACTGGTGGAAATTTCTTTAGAGAGAAGGCAACAAATGGCTTCCGTTCTCGAGCACCAGACCTTGTTCGATCTCACCACGCTCGGCATCACGAATCCGTTCAAGCGTCGGTATGACAATTTCATCGGCGGCCGATTCGTGCCGCCGGTTCGCGGCCAATACTTTCTCAACGAAAGCCCGGTCGTCGGCCAGCCGTTCACCGAAATCGCGCGCTCGACCGCAGAAGATGTCGAACTCGCGCTCGATGCCGCCCACAAGGCGCGCGTCGCGTGGGGCCGCACGCCTGCCGCCGAGCGCGCGCTTATCCTCAACAAAATCGCCGATCGCATGGAAGCAAACCTGCACGTGCTGGCGCTAGCCGAGACGATCGATAACGGCAAGCCGATTCGCGAAACGACGGCGGCCGATCTACCGCTCGCGATCGATCATTTCCGTTATTTCGCGGGCGCGATCCGCGCGCAAGAAGGCGGCATATCCGAGATCGATGGCGACATGGTCGCCTATCACTTCCAAGAACCGCTCGGCGTCGTCGGCCAGATCATCCCGTGGAACTTCCCGATTCTGATGGCGGTGTGGAAGCTTGCGCCGGCGCTAGCGGCCGGCAACTGCGTCGTGATCAAACCGGCGGAGCAGACGCCGGCCTCGATCATGGTGCTCATGGAGATGATCGCCGATCTCTTGCCGCCGGGTGTCTTGAACGTCGTCGAAGGCTTTGGCCTCGAAGCCGGCAAGCCGCTCGCGTCGAGCCGCCGCATCGCGAAGATCGCGTTCACCGGCGAGACGACGACGGGCCGGCTGATCATGCAGTACGCCTCGCAGAACCTCATTCCGGTAACGCTCGAACTCGGCGGCAAATCTCCGAACGTCTTCTTCGCCGACGTAGCCGCGCACGACGACGATTTCTTCGACAAAGCCATTGAAGGTTTCGTAATGTTCGCCCTCAACCAAGGCGAGGTGTGCACGTGCCCGTCGCGCGCGCTCATCGACGAATCGATCTACGACCGCTTCATGGAGAAGGCGCTCGCGCGTGTCAAAGCCGTGAAGCAAGGCAATCCGCTTGACCCCGCGACGATGATCGGCGCGCAAGCCTCGAGCGAACAGCTCGAAAAAATTCTCTCGTATTTCGATATCGGCCGCAAAGAAGGCGCCGAAGTGCTGATCGGCGGTTCGCGCAACGTGCTCGACGGCGCGTTCAAAGACGGCTATTACGTGCACCCGACGGTGTTCAAGGGGAACAACGCCATGCGCGTGTTCCAGGAAGAAATTTTCGGGCCCGTCGTCTCGGTGACGACGTTCAAGAACGAAGAAGACGCGCTAAACATCGCCAACGATACGCTCTACGGCCTCGGCGCCGGCGTCTGGTCGCGCGATGCCAACACGTGCTACCGCATGGGCCGCGGCATTCAGGCCGGCCGCGTGTGGATCAACAACTACCACGCCTATCCCGCGCACGCGGCGTTCGGCGGCTACAAGCAGTCGGGCATCGGCCGAGAGAACCACAAAATGATGCTCGACCATTACCAACAAACGAAAAACATGCTCGTCAGCTACAGCAGTTCGAAACTCGGCTTTTTCTAAAGCCATGTCGACAGACGGCGCGGTGCGCGTTTCGGCGACGAGCGCCGCGGTCGAACTTATCGAGCGGCTCCGTGCCAAGCACGGGCCGCTCATGTTCCATCAGTCGGGCGGTTGCTGCGACGGCAGCAGCCCAATGTGTTATCCGATCGGCGATTTCTATCTCGGCGCGGCCGACGTCCAGCTCGGCGAGATCGCAGGAGCGCCGTTTTACATGAGTGCGGCGCAGTTCGACTACTGGCAGCATACGAAACTCATCATCGATGTCGTGCCCGGGCGCGGCGGGATGTTCTCGCTCGAAAACTCGGAAGGCGTGCGGTTCCTAACGCGTAGCGACGTCTTCACCGACGCCGAGTACGCTGCGCTTGCGCCGGTCCAACACTGCGGTTGATTTGCCCCTTGCTCGAAGCGGCCGCCTCGTGCTTCGAGGGCCGGCTAGCGAGGCTTGTCCCGTTTGTACATGCTCTATGAATGCCTCAGACGTCGGACGATCCGTTGGCCATTCGACGAAGCAAGCTCCATTAAGAGTCGACCGATATCAAAGGGCGGGCCGAACCGGCGGGGCGAACGCACCCGGAATGACCCGACTCCCGCTCCTCACAGCGGCGGCCATCGTCGTATTTCCCGCCGTCCTTGCGACCGCGGGTCCCATACATGCCGCCACGACCGCCGGCTCCGAACCGATCGCCGCCTATGCGAGCGTCCTGCGGACGATCAACCCGAAGCTTCAGATCGGCGAGAGTCGCGCCTACGCCCGCGAAGTGCTCGCGAACGCCCGGCGCACGAAACTCGACCCGCGCATGATCATGGCGATCGTGACGGTTGAGTCGCACTGGAAAAAAGACGCGCTCTCCCGCGTCGGAGCCCGGGGCCTGGGCCAGTTGATGCCCAATACGGCGGCCGAGCTCGGCGTCGATCCGCGCAATCCCAACCAAAATCTGGCCGGAACATCGAGCTACCTGCGCTTTTTGCTCGACCGTTTCCGCTCCGCCGCCGATCCGGCGCGCTTTGCCATCGGCGCCTATAACGCCGGGCCGAACGCTGTGTCGCGCGCCAACGGTATCCCGCACATCGCCGAGACGCAAACTTACGTCAAGCGCGTCCTACGCGTTTGGGAAAATCTCAACTCGCGCATCGCCCGCGTCTTCACGCTGCCGCGGAGCGAGCCCGTAAAAAAGCTGGCCTCAGCCGCCCGAACCGCAGACGGCGCCTACTGGCACCTCGATGCACCGACACCGCTCAAAGCCGCGCCCGAAGCCGCAGTCCCAGTCGCCACGCCCGACCCGTCCGCCGACGATCAGCTCTAGTCGGGTTCAAAGCTGACTTTTAACGTAATCATGAAGGCGAGCAGGGGAGCTTGCAAAAATGAGGACTTCATGAGAATGCGCTGGGAGCGAGTGATTGCACTCACGTTCCTGACCGCCGCCGCCTCGATGCCGGTACTCGCCACGGCGAGCCCCGTTCCGAGCGTACCGGACCGCGTTCCCACCATCATCAATTCAGATATTCGGCAAATGGTCGACCGCGCGATCGGCAACCAGCGTCCCGCGGGCGCGACCTATGCCAATCGCCGGGGCGAGATCGTCAGCCCGCATACCGCCGGTGTAAGCGGCGTTCCGCGCGTACACTTCACGTTGCTCGGTTCGAGCTTCATCGCATCCGCGATCAACAAGCGCCTCCGCGGCGTCTTCGGCCAGCACGACGCGACCAAAACCTCGAGGCTCACACCCACCAACCAGCGGTAAATCGCTGCGCTGCTAGTCGAGCGCGATAACTCTTCGCACGGGGAACATCGTGCCGACACGTGCCTCGTCGAAGAAGTTCCAGGTGACGAGCCCGTCGCCGCTTTCCGGTTCCAGCAATCGCAGTGCAACGAGGCCCAGCGGCTGCGACGTGCGCACGATCAGCGTGCCCGCCGGTAGCGACGTGACGGCGGCGCTCCACCCTCCGTCAAGCTCGAGGGTGTGGTGACCCTGAAACGCACTCGGCGCGAACGTTCGTGCGGTTATCGAAAACGATTCGACCGTCGCGGTATGTGCAGTCATCGTTGACTCGATCGCAATGCCGTGAGAGCGCAGATTATCGAGCACCGCTGCCGGAACGCGGTCGAGTGCGTATGCACGCGGGAGCGGACGCGAGAGGATCGCTTCGTACGCGCGCACGACCGGCATGGTTTGTGATTCGAAGCGACGCGTGCGTTTGATCCCAAGCGGCAGGCCCGCCTCGAGTCGGACGCCGGCCGCTCCCGCTTCTAGTCGTTCGACGAGCACGGGTAGCCGCGGCGGATGCGAATCCAACTGCGCGCGTAGCGGAACCGACGGCGGCGGCGCGCTCGCGGCGAGTGCGGCGTCCGCGCGCCGACCCAGTTCAAGGATTTCGTTTGCGTGCGCGCCGCTATAGGTGAGGATTTCTTCGACGAACGCGCGCGTTGCCGCAACGCGCGTTTGAAAATCATCGTGCGAGAACGCCTCGCTCAAAATCGAAACGCGCCCGCGCAACCCAAAATAGTTCGTGCCGAAACGCGGTCGCCAATCGTAGGTGAACCAGCCGGGTTTGGGATAGTGCAAGAGATCGTCATCGAATGTCTGGCTGAAGTTACCATAGTCGAAGGTCTCAAAGTGATGCGCGCTTCGCATGCGCTCGCGGATCGCGGGCAACATGACGTCGGCCGCGTAGCGTCCGCCGAACGTCGCGGCCGGGTCGAGCGAGGGCGAATAGGTCAGGGCGTAACCGTGATAGCTGCCGTCGCTCGTATGCAGATCGACGAACACATCGGGATTCCAGCGCGCGAACGCGGCGAGTGAGGCTCGCGTCTCGGGGGCCTCGGCTTTGAGATAGTCGCGATTGAGATCGAGGCCCATACCGTTTGGACGTCGACCGACTTGCTCGGGCCCGTTCTGCTCGGCGCGGTTGACGCTCTGCGATTTGAACGCTTCGTTCCCATCGGCATTGTAGATCGGCACGACGATGAGAACGACACGGTCCAGGACGTTTGCATCCGAGTTCGCGCTCAGATCGCGAGCCAGCGCAAGAACGGCTTCTTTGCCTTCGACTTCGCCCGCATGAATGTTGGCCTGCACGTAGACGATGGGTCGACCGAGCGCACGCGCTTCGGCGGGCGTCGTGACGCGCGGATGCGAGAGCACGAGAAGCGGAAGTGCACGACCTTGGCTCGATATACCAAGTATCTCGACATGCACGGTCGCACGTTCGACGAGCGCATCGACGAACGCCATCACGTCGGCATACGTCGACGTCTCTACATACTGCGTGCGTTCCGCACGTGTTTGCGGTTGCTTCACACCGACTCCCAAAACGGCTGCGAGCAGTGCGAGCGCAGCCGCGCGCGCTAGCGAGCGGATGGGCTCGCGGAGGCGCTCGGCACGTTCGGGGCGCTCGGTGAACTGGGTGCACTAGGCGCACTCACCGGCGCGATCGATCCGGCGCTCGGCATCGCCGTGCCCTTTGCGGCGGGCGAACCGGACGCGGTCGCACTCGGCGAAGGCGATGCGGGGATCGGTGTTGAGGCATACACCGCGAAGACGTACATCTTGTTCGCGAGGAGTTTCAGATCGGCTGCGGTGGGTTGGAACGCGACGTGGATCGGTTCCGCCGTCGGCGCTGCGGTCGCGACGGGTAACGCGCTACCGCTCGGCTTCGGTGAAGGCTTCGGTGTTGCGGTCGGCAACGTGCTCGTCGGCATCGTCGTGGGTGCTGCGGTCGCAAGATCGAGTTCCGCTGCAGCCAGTCGATAGTAATGCACTTTTTCGCTCGGATCGAAAAGCGCGAGTCCGAACTGCGGATTTTTCCCGAGCGCCGCAACCTCCGCTGCGGGCACGTCGAACGCAAAGCGCGGATACTGATCGAGCGTGATGTCTTTGGTCGCCTGCAGCGACACGAAGAGCAGGGGTTTGGGATACGGACCTTTGGCTTTGGTTTTCTTCTTGCCGTTTTGCAGTTCGTCGAATTGCGGTCCGCCGTCAGGCGCGACCAGCGACGATGTCACCGAGATCGTAATCGGCGACGACGACGGTGCGGGCGTCGGCGCGTGAAACGCAATGGTGCCGCCGATGCCGCCGATTGCGGGGAGCGGTTGCACGCCCGATGTGTACGTCACGGCAGCGCTTGCGGCTTTGGGCGATGCGGATGCTGCCGGCTGCGTCACTTGCGCGATCGCGTTCTGCGCTGAGCCGGGAAGCGGAGGCAGCGAGGTCTGCCCGCCGCCGCCGATATTACCGGAGCAGGCAGCGATAGCGGCACAAAAGCCGAGAGCGATCAAAAGTACCGAGCGCGTCTTCACCAAAAACCGCTTACGCGCGCGGCGCACCTAATCCCCCGCGCTCACCGCCTCCGCCGTCGGAACGTACACTTCGGAACCGACCGCCTTGAATTCGGCGGATTTCTCCGCCATACCGCGCTCGGCGTACTCGCGTACTTCGTGCGTGATCTTCATCGAGCAGAAATGCGGGCCGCACATCGAGCAGAAGTGCGCGACCTTCGCGCCTTGCGCGGGCAACGTCTCATCGTGATAGGAGCGCGCCGTTTCGGGATCGAGCGCAAGATTGAATTGGTCTTCCCACCGAAATTCGAACCGCGCCTGCGAGAGCACGTCATCCCAATGCCGAGCGTGCGGGTGCCCTTTGGCAACATCGGCCGCGTGCGCAGCAATCTTGTACGCAATCACGCCGTCTTTGACGTCTTGCTTGTCCGGCAAACCAAGATGTTCTTTGGGCGTCACATAGCACAGCATCGCGGTCCCATACCAGCCAATCATCGCAGCGCCGATGGCACTGGTGATGTGATCGTACCCGGGCGCAATGTCGGTCGTGAGCGGCCCAAGCGTATAGAACGGCGCCTCATGGCATTTCTCGAGCTGCCGATCCATATTCTCTTTGATGAGATGCATCGGCACGTGCCCGGGACCCTCGATCATGACCTGAACGTCATGCTTCCACGCAATCTGCGTCAGCTCGCCCAGCGTATCGAGCTCACCAAACTGCGCCTCATCATTGGCATCGGCCGTACATCCCGGCCGAAGCCCATCGCCAAGCGAAAAGCAAACGTCGTACGCCTTCATGATCTCGCAGATGTCTTCGAAGTGCGTATACAAAAAGTTCTCTTGATGATGCGAGAGACACCATTTCGCAAGAATCGCTCCACCACGCGAAACGATGCCCGTAACGCGGTTCGCAGTCAAGGGAACGTAGCGCAGCAACACACCGGCATGAACGGTAAAATAATCGACGCCCTGTTCCGCCTGCTCGATGAGCGTATCGCGATAAATCTCCCAGGTGAGGTCTTCCGCTTTCCCGTCAACTTTTTCGAGCGCCTGATAAATTGGAACGGTCCCGATCGGCACGGAAGCATTCCGCAGAATCCACTCGCGTGTCTCATGGATATTTTTCCCAGTAGAGAGATCCATGACGGTATCGGCGCCCCAACGCGTCGCCCAAGCCATCTTCTCGACTTCTTCTTCGATCGAAGATGAAATCGCTGAATTCCCAATGTTCGCATTGATCTTCACGAGAAAGCCGCGCCCGATGATCATCGGCTCGGTCTCCGGATGATTGATATTCGTCGGAATCACCGCTCGCCCGCGCGCAACTTCAGAGCGCACGAACTCCGGCGCACAATTCTCACGAATCGCAATGAACTCCATCTCCGGGGTAATCTCGCCGCGCCGAGCATAGTGCATCTGCGAAACATTGGCACCGGATTTCGCCTTACGCGCACGACGATTCGTCGTAAAGCGTAGCGCATCGAGTTCGTGCATCGATTCGCGTGCGACGCGATAGACCGACGAGGGACGCTCGAGTTCGACCGTATCGCCACGCTCGGCGATCCACGCCGACCGCAGCGGCGCGATGCCGGAGCGCACGTCAATCGACGTATCGGGATCGGTATACGGACCCGACGTATCGTAAACGGTATGCGTCTCACCATTGCTCAGCGCGATCGCACGCATGGGAACAAGAATATCCGGCCGCGACCCCTGCGCGTACACTTTACGCGACCCAGGAAAGGGCGTACGGGTAATCGTCTCATTGGTCGGGGTCGTCATCTCGGCCATACGGTTCTCCAAGCGAAGCTGCGAAGAACGGGAAGGCGGACCCTGAGCAGCGTTCCCTACGCCGGCATAACGCCGGATCAGGTTCACGGTCGGTGAAACGCGCAAGTGCGCCATCACCCTCTCAGCCCAGTTAACCGGGCTCCCGTAGCATTGAAGCTAGAGCCTACGCCCCAAGCAAGAGAAAGTCAAATAAGCCAGCCAGCGAGTCGCAAAGCGACAAGCATCCACAAACGGTCCCAGGCGAACCAACGATCGTGCCAGGGCGCGGGTGGGAGTGTGGTGACGTCGGGGCCGTGTGAGCTTTTTGCGAAGGCAGGATGCCGAGAGCAAAAAGTCACCGAGTAGAAAATTGACATGGATGTCGATTTTCAGACGTCCCCACCGGCACCACACCCCCACCCGCGCCAAGCCACAATCCAAGAAAAATCGCCCGGCCAACCGGCCATGCGATCGAGAAAACGGCAACTGGCGGACGTTACTTATCATCATCGACGGAACGCGTAGAGACCAGATTCTTGTAGTACTCGAGATTATACGACTGCCCATTGTAGTTCTGAAGCGGCGAACGAACCGATTGCACCGATCGCGCGTTGCTCGAAGTCTGCGTCACGAACCCAAACGCCGCCGGAATCGGCTTGCGGTTGTAGTCGAACATCGAACTCAGGTCATCGGCGACCGCATCGCGCTGCCCAAGCGAACCAAGGCCCCAATTCTTCTCGATGTAATGGATGATCGAACCGAAGTCGTGCTGCGTGTGATCGACGAACGGCAGCGGCGGCGTCCCGGAGCCCTTCGTGTAGGGTGAAATCACGAGCAGCGGGACGCGGAAGCCCAGCGGAAGTCCGGCGGCATCGAGCGGCGGTGCAACGTGGTCGTACCAGCCCCCGGAGTCATCCCACGTCACGAGAATCGCGGTGTTGTTGTAGTACGGCGATTCGGCAACGTATTGGTAGATCGTGCCGACCCATCCGGGTCCGGAGGCGTTGAACGTCCCGGCATGATCCGATGCGAGCGCCGGAGGCGTGATGTACGAGACGCTCGGCAGCGTGCGGTTCTTGATGTCGGTGAAAAAATCGAACGGCGAGGTCGAGACGTTCTTGTTCCAATCGGCGCCGTAGCGAATGTGTTTGACGGCATCGTACGCGCTGATACCACCGTCGGCCGTGCCGACTTTCCCGGTATAATATTTCCACGAGACGTTTTTTGCATCGAGCAAATCGCCGAGGGTTTGATAGTCGTAGCACGGTGGTCCACCCGGCGTGCCGAGCGTTTCGGTTCCGGCAACGAAGGACGGCGCCGTCGCACCGGCCGATGAGTCGCAGCCCCAAATCGTCGGGTTCGATGTGTCGCTCGGATTGTTGCCGGCGATCGTCTGCGCAGCGATGAGCGATTGATGCCCGGGGAACGACGGCACTTGTTTTGATGCGAACATGTTGTCCGCGACGCCGTAAATCGATGCGAGTAAGAAGTACGGGACGGTTTCGTTCGGGGGTACGAAGCCGAGTGCGACGCCGCCGGGTGGCTTGGGAGCAAGTGCAGGGTTGTAATCGATCTGATCTTGATCGAAACCGTTCATGGCGCCGGCGTTGTATTCTTTTTGCAGATTTTCGTGCGTGTGGCTCGGATCGTACGGCGCCTCGAAGGGCACCGGCGCGAGTGGCACGGTCGTTCCGGCCGACGTCATCGCAGTCTTGGTGACGTTGGCACCGGGATACCCGTAAAAGAGATTATCCATCGTGCGATTTTCTTGAATCACCACGATGACGTGTTGGATCGGACTGCCCGCGACGGGCGCTGCCGTCGGGATTCCGCCGACGGTCGAGGTCGGGCCGGGTGCGGGTAGCGGCGAGGATGACGATCCTCCGCTACAGCCGACGATGGTCAGGGCGGCGAACGTCAAAAGCGACGCGCGCAGGAAATGCTCGTTCTTCACCACATCGTGGTACGCATTGCAACTTAAGTTGGAGTTATGATCTGATTATTCGGCCCTTAACATCGTGATTCGTGCGTACGGCGTCCTCGTACTCGCGCAGCTCGCGATCGGTGCCGCCGCGATTTTTGCCCGTTACGCGCTCCTCGGTTCGGGCCCGGCATGGGCCTCGGCGCTGCGGCTTGCGATCGCATCGATTCCGCTGGTTGCCATCGCCGCGCTGCGCGGTGCTTTTCGCGGAGGCGATCGAGCGACCGATGGACGCCTCATCCTCGCCGGCATTTTGCTTGGATTGCATTTCGCAACGTGGATCGATTCACTCCGCTATACGACGGTCGCAATCTCGACGCTACTCGTAACGACGACACCGGTGTGGACAGAATTCATCGACCGCCGAAAACGACGCGGCTCGCTGCGCACCCGCACGCTTGCGATCGGAATCGCGCTCGTCGGGGTTGCCGTCGTTGTCGGCTGGCCGAGCGCGGCGGGCAGCGACCCCCTGCGTGGCGCGATCTTGGCGCTCGTCGGCAGTGCGGCGATCGCGGGCTATCTCACCATCGTGCAGCGAGTCGGCGAATCTCCCGAGCGCAGCGCGCGCTACTCGACGATGGGCATCGTCGGTCGCACGTATCCGGTTGCCGCAATCGCCGTCGGCATTTGGGCTCTCATCAGTCACGACCGATTCCCGCAGCTTTCCGACACCACCGCGTGGGGCGGTATTCTTGCAATGGCGCTCATCTCGCAGATGCTCGGCCATACCGCACTCAACGCCGCACTGCGCACGCTGACGTCGACGATCGTTGCAATGACGACGCTGCTGGAACCGATTGTTGCAGCGCTCTTCGCCGCGTGGCTCTTTAGCGAACGCCTCAGTCCGCTGACGACGCTCGGCGGGGTTCTCGTGCTCGCGGGAATCGCGCTTTTGGTGCGCGAGGAAGGCCGCGCGACTTAGTCACCGAGGTCGTCGAGCACGCGCAACACTTCGGCGACACTCCACGCTTGCGCGATCGTGCCGCGGGCTGCGAACGGCGGTTCCGCATCGAAGATTTCGCCGATCGATCCGAGCCCGTAGTTCGTGAACTCGTCGAGCAGCGGGAGGACGAACGAGCGCGCGAGTTCGCGGTCGCCGTGCACGTGATAGTGTGCGGAGGCGAACGGGCCGATCAGCCAACCCCAGACCGTGCCTTGGTGGTAGGCGCCGTCGCGCGCGTGCACGTCGCCGCGATACTGCGGGACGTATGCCGGATCGCGGGGCGAGAGACTGCGCAAACCGCGCGGCGTAACGAATTCTTTCCCGCAGACATCGACGATTGCGTGCTGCTGCTGCGGCGTAAGCGGGCTTGCGTGCAGTGAGACGGCGAAGATGGCGTTCGGCCGCAGCGTTGCATCGTTGCCGCCCGGTCCGTCGAGGACATCGTAGGCATACTCGCCGTTCCAGTAGCGTGCAAAACCGGCGCGCGTTTTCTCCGCAAGGGCGCGAAACGGGGCGCTCGGGCGGTCGATCAATTGCGAGAGATGTTCGAGCGTGCGCAGCGCCGCGTACCAGAGTGCATTGATCTCGATGGGTTTTCCGATGCGCGGTGTGACGACCCAGTCGCCGACTTTCGCATCCATCCATGTCAACTGGACTCCGGGCTCGCCGCCGCGTACGAGCCCGTCGCTTGCATCCATCACGATGCCGTAGCGCGTACCGTTCTTATACGCATCGACGATTTGACGCAAGGTTGGATAGAGTTCGACGACAAGATCGCGGTCGTTCGTCGCCGCGACATACGCGCGCACGGCCTCGATGTACCAGAGCGATGCATCGAAGGTGTTGTATTCGGGCGGTTCGTTTCCATCGGGAAACCGGTTCGGGATCATGCCGCCATCGACGTAGCGTGCGAACGTTTGCAGAATCGTGCGCCCTACGTCGTGTCGCCCCGTCGCAAGCGTGAGGCCGGGGAGTGCGATCATCGTATCGCGGCCCCAATCCGCGAACCAGTGATAGCCGGCGATCACGGTCTTGCCGACGCTGCCATCGGCGAAGCGACGGTCAACAATGAACGCATCCGCCGCAATCGCAAGCGTGCGCAGCTTCGGATCGTCAATCCCGCGAGCACGCTGGTCATCGAGTGCTCGTCGTTCGACTACGATCGCGCCGGCACTCGGCACATCGCTATCGCCGAATGCAAGCGTCACGCCAAGCTGACCTTGCGGTGCGATCGTCGCGCGAAACGAACCGACCATCGGATGATCTTCCACCGCTTCCAGGCCGCGTTCGCGCTCGCGTTCGAGTTCGAAGGCGCGATACCAATCGGCCGACGTCGACCACTCCGCGTCCGAACGCACGACCAGGCTCGCGCCGAGCGACGGCAATACGACGCGCACGCCGCCGGGGATGAGGTCGCTTGCAAAAACGCGGCCGTCTTGGCGGCTCGTTCCGTGATGATCGCGATCGTCTGCGAGGACGCGTACGTCCAGCGTCGCGGGTTCGTCCGCGCGTTCGAGCGCGTACACAAGAGCGGTCACGTTTGCGCCGGGCTGCATCGTTAGCGTCACCGAAAAGACCGCATCGCCGAGCGTGTACGTCCACGTCGCGATATTTCCATCGAGCACGAACGATTCGAGCAGTGTATAGCCGTGGGGCGAGACGCTGCCATCGACCCAGGCGTTGGTGCCCAGTTCATACCGGACGCCGCAGTAGGTGAGCACGGCTTCGAGCTTAGGCACGATCAGGTGCCGCCCCGTCGGCGGCGAGGTCGCAGCAACAAGCAGACCATGGTAGCGCCGGGTCAGGGTTCCGGCGACCGTCCCGGACGCGTACCCCCCGATGCCGTTTGGGACGAGCCACTCCCGTGCCTCGGCCGCATTTCGATCCTGGGTCACCTCGCGGCCCAAGCGCACCACACCGGCTTCCATATGGTCGGCTTTCGCACATGGGACGGGGGTCCCATCCGCAGAGTCGCGTACTTGCTTGGTCAATGGATTGGCTCGGCGGCGGAGATAACGCCAACCCCGAACGGCAACGCATCGCGGCCGCAAGTAAACGGACCGAGCATTGGCGACGCTGGGGGCCCTACCTGAGCGATCGCCAGTGGGGCACCGTGCGCGAGGACTATTCGCCCTACGGCTACGCCTGGGAATATTTTCCATTCGACCACGCGATCGCACGCACGTATCGCTGGGGTGAAGACGGGCTCTTCGGGATCAGCGACAACCACCAGCGGCTCTGTTTTTCGACCGCCCTCTGGAACGGCGCCGATCCATTTTTGAAGGAGCGGCTCTTCGGCCTCACCGGCAATCAGGGCAACCACGGCGAGGACGTTAAGGAATACTACTACCACCTCGACAACACGCCGTCGCACTCGTACATGAAGGCGCTCTACAAGTACCCCCACGCCGCCTTCCCGTACGAACGGCTGCTCGAAGAAAATCGCAATCGCGGCCGCGCGGATCGCGAATTCGAGCTCTTCGATACGGGCATTTTCGAGAACGACGCGTACTTCGATGTGACGATCGAATATGCGAAGAAGTCGATCGACGACATCCTCATTCGCATTACCGCGACCAATCGCGGCAAGGTCGTCGCCCCGCTCCACATCGTGCCGCAGTTCTGGTATCGCAATGAGTGGTCGTGGAAGTCGGGCGTCGAGAAGCCCTCGCTGATGAAAATGCCGGATGGCGGTCTGCGCGCACACCATCCGACCCTCGGCGAATACTGGATCTATACCGACGGTGCGGGTGAGGCGCTTTTCACCGACAACGAAACGAATTACGAACGCGTCTTCGGCGCGGGCAATCCGACGCCGTATCGAAAGGACAGCATCGATTGCTATGTCGTGCGCGGCCAAAAGAGCGCGGTCAACCCCGCACAATCCGGCACCAAGATGGCCTTTCACTACGAATTCGATCTTGCGCCGGGTGAAACGAAGACGGTGCGCCTGCGCCTGAGCGATAAGAAAAAAATCGCGCACCCCATCGATGCATCGTTCGATAGGACATTCGAGCTGCGTACGAGCGAGGCCGACCGCTTCTATCACGCGCTCAACCCCTACAAGATGGATGACGAGAGCCGCACAGTGCAACGGCGCGCGTTCGCGGGCCTCTTGTGGAGCAAACAGTTCTACAACTACGTCGTGCGCGATTGGCTCGAAGGCGATCCACTCATGCCGCCGCCGCCCAAAGAACGCTTGCACGGGCGCAACAGCAACTGGCGGCATCTCTATAACGACGATATTCTCTCGATGCCCGATAGTTGGGAATATCCGTGGTATGCCTCTTGGGATCTCGCCTTCCACGTGATTCCACTTGCGATGATCGACCCGGAGTTCGCAAAGCGCCAACTCGTGCAACTCACGCGCGAGTGGTACATGCATCCCAACGGTCAGATTCCCGCCTACGAGTGGGCGTTCGGCGATGTCAATCCGCCCGTGCACGCGTGGGCCGCGATGCGCGTATACAAGATCGAGCAGAAGATGTACGGCTACGGCGACGTCTTCTTTCTCGAACGCGTCTTCCAAAAATTACTCTTGAACTTCACCTGGTGGGTGAACCGCAAAGACGCGCACGGCAATAACGTCTTCCAAGGCGGATTCCTCGGCCTCGACAACATCGGCGTCTTCGACCGTAGCGCCGTCTTACCGACGGGCGGCCATCTCAATCAGGCCGACGGCACGAGCTGGATGGGCGTCTACTCGCTCAACATGCTCGCGATCGCACTCGAACTCGCGCGCCACAATCCCGTCTACGAAGACATCGCCTCGAAATTCTTCGAGCACTTTCTCTATATTGCCGATGCGATGAATTCGATCGGCGACGACGAGACGGGACTCTGGGATGAGGAAGACGGCCTCTACTACGATCAGCTCATCTTGCCCGACGAAACGCGGATTCCGCTCAAAGTGCGCTCGCTCGTCGGCCTCGTACCGCTCTTCGCGATCGAAACGCTCACTCCCGAAATTCTTGCGGCGTTGCCGCGCTTCAATAAACGCCTCAACTGGTTCATTGCGAACCGCCCGGAGCTAAGCGAGAACGTCGCTTGCATGGACATGGACGGCATCGAAGAGCGTCGTCTCCTTGCGATCGTGACGCCCGAGCGCTTGCGACGCATCCTCGAGCGCTTCTTGAGCGAAGACGAGTTTCTGAGCCCCTTCGGCTTACGTTCGATCTCGAAGTACCATCAAGAGCATCCGTACGTGCTGCAAGTCGGCGGCGCGCGCTTCCAAGTCGACTACGAGCCGGCGGAGTCGACCAGCGGTCTCTTTGGCGGCAACTCCAACTGGCGCGGCCCGGTGTGGTTCCCGCTCAACTATCTCTTTATCGAAGCGCTGCAGAAATTTCACTGGTATCTGGGTGACGGTTTCAAGCTGGAATATCCGAGCGGTTCGGGCCAAGAGCACACGCTCTGGGAAGTCGCGCAAGATCTCTCGCGCCGCATGACCGCGCTTTTTCTGCCCGGAGCCGACGGCGCGCGACCGTGTTATGGTACGAATAAGACGTTTCAAAACGACCCGCATTGGAACAACCTACTAGTCTTCCATGAATTTTTCAATGGAGATACGGGCGAGGGGCTCGGGGCCTCGCACCAAACCGGCTGGACGAGCTTGGTGGCCAAACTCATCCAGCAGTACGCCGAATATGCCGAGAGCGACAAGCCGCCGCTCGAATGGGATTTTGAAGTGCCTCTCTTTGGTCATCCGGTCCAGTGAACACCTACGACGTTATCGTGATCGGCAGCGGTCAGGGGGGTTCGCCGTTTGCCATGAAACAGGCGAAGGCCGGGAAGCGCGTCGTGCTCTTCGAGAAACGCGCGCTCGGCGGGACGTGTGTGAACACCGGCTGCACGCCCTCGAAAGCGTTTCTCGCCTCCGCACACCGCGCCGGCCGCGCGCGACTCGGTGCGAAACTGCACGTACACGCCGACGTGCGCGTGGATTTTCCGGCGGTGATGGAGCGCGTGCGCGAGCTCGTACGGCAGTGGAGCGGCGGCGTTGGAGAGCATCTTGCCGAGACCACGGTCGATGTCATCATGCATGAGGCGTCGTTTGCCGATGCGACGACGGTCGTCGCGAACGGCGAGGCCTATACCGCTCCCGTGATCGTGATCGACACCGGCGGACGTCCGAGCGTGCCGCCGATCGACGGTCTTGCCGGGACGCCGTATTTCACGAGCGACAACTTCTTCGCGCAGACGTCGCTACCCAAGCGCCTGGCGGTCATCGGCGGCGGATACATCGGGCTCGAACTCGGGCAGGGTATGGCGCGCTGCGGGGCAGCCGTGCACATCATCGAGACCGCCCCGCGGTTGCTCGCGCGCGAGGAAGCGGAAGTGAGCGCGGTACTCGAAGCGGCTTTGGTCGCCGATGGAATGACGATCCAACACAACGCCAAAATCGTGCGCGTGGCGCACGACGGCGTGCTTTTCACGATCACGTTTGGCGACGGTACCACACATCAATCCGAGGCGCTGCTCGTCGCGACAGGTCGCACCCCAAACGTTCCCCACGGCGCGACCTTCGATGTGCGGAGCAACGGCACGATCGAAATCGACGACCGTTTTGCAACGAGCGTACCGGGCATCTACGCAATCGGCGACGTGGCGGGACAGCCGCAATTCACGCACGTGTCGTGGGAAGATTTCCGCCGCCTCGACGCCATTCTCTCCGGCGAATCGCGCACGCGCAACGACCGCGTGCTCGCGTACGCCATCTTTACCGATCCGCAAGTCGGCCGCGTCGGGATGACGCTTGCCGATGCGATCGCCGCCGGGCACGATGCCCAAGCCGTAACGATACAGCTCACAGACGTTGCGCGCGGGATCGAGTGGGCGGAGACCGATGGTTTCTATCGCATCGTTGTCGACCGCAAAACGGAAAAGATGCTCGGCGCGACGCTCGTGGGCTATGAGACGGGCGAACTCGTCCATGTGATTCTCGCGCACATGGAAGCGGGCTCGACATGGCGCACGCTGGAGCGCTCCGTGCACATCCATCCGACCTACGCGGAAGCACTGCCGACGCTGGTTCGTCAACTGGTATGATAGGACTCGACGCGCGCACCGGCGCCGTCGTCGGCGGCAAAGAATGCGACGCCTTCTCGTACCTCGGTATGCACGAACGCCCCGACGGCTCGCTCGTCGTTCGTGCATTCATCCCCGAAGCGACCGGCATCGCGGTGATCGATGCGGACGGCAACGTCGTCGCGGATCTCGCGCGCCTGCATCCCGACGGTTTCTTCGCCGGCCCCGTACCGGAGCGCATCGTCTATCGATTGCGCATCGCGCGCGGCAGAGAACACGTCGATATCGAGGACCCGTATCGTTTCGGTCCGATCGTCGGCGAGCTCGATGCATATTTGATCGCATCGGGGCGGCATCTCGATCTCTACCGCGTGCTCGGCGCCCATCCGCGCACGATCGACGGCGTTCCCGGCGTGACGTTCGCCGTGTGGGCACCCAACGCTCGGCGCGTGAGTGTCGTCGGTGATTGGAACGGCTGGGACGGACGCGTACACGTGATGCGCCTGCGACGCGAATGCGGCGTGTACGAAATCTTCTTGCCGCACGTCCCCGTCGGCAGCCGCTACAAATTCGAGATCGTCGGCGAAGACGGCACGCTGCTCGCGCTCAAAGCCGATCCCGTCGCCTTTGCCGCCGAGATGCGTCCCAACAACGCCTCGATCGTCGTCGAGGATTCCGCGTATCCGTGGAACGACACAGCGTGGATGCAGACGCGCGGCGAACGGAATAGCTTTCGCGCGCCGATCTCGGTCTACGAAGTCCACGCGGGCTCGTGGCGGCGCGGTGATGGCGACCGGTTTCTCACCTATCGGGAGCTCGCTGCCGAACTGATCCCCTACGTGGTCGAGATGGGCTTCACGCACATCGAGCTCTTGCCGATCACCGAACATCCCTTCGATGGATCGTGGGGCTATCAAACCACCGGCATGTTCGCGCCGACGAGTCGCTTCGGCTCGCCCGAAGACTTCCGCGCGTTCGTCGATGCCGCGCACGCGGCGGGTCTCGGCGTCCTGCTCGATTGGGTACCCGGCCATTTTCCCGTTGACGCCTTTAGCCTGGGCTACTTCGACGGCACGCATCTCTACGAGCACGCCGATCCGCGCAAAGGCTTTCACGAAGAGTGGGGCACGTACGCCTACGCGCTCGGCCGCACCGAGATTGACAACTTCCTCATCGCAAGCGCTCTGTACTGGTTGCGCGAATTTCACATCGACGGTCTGCGCGTCGACGCCGTCTCCTCGATCGTGTATCTCGACTACTCGCGCGAGGCGGGTGCCTGGATTCCCAACATCTACGGCGGCAACGAGAACCTCGAGGCAACCGCGTTCTTGCGGCGCTTCAACGAAACCGTCTATCGCGAAGTCGAGGGCATCCTCACCGTCGCCGAAGAGTCGACCTCGTGGCCCAACGTGAGCGCGCCGACGTCGCTCGGCGGTCTTGGGTTCGGCTTCAAATGGAACATGGGCTGGATGCACGATACGCTCGCGTTTTTCGAGCGCGATCCGATGCATCGCGGCTATCACCTAAGCGACATCAGCTTCGGCCTCGTCTACGCGTTCACCGAGAACTACATGCTGCCGCTCTCACACGATGAAGTCGTACATGGGAAAGGCTCGCTCATCGGCCGGATGCCCGGCGGCGAGTGGGAGCAGTTTGCCAACTTGCGTTTGCTCTTCGGCCTGATGTTCGCGCACCCGGGCAAGAAACTGATCTTCATGGGCGGCGAATTCGGACAGCGTGTGGAGTGGAATGCCGCGCACGCGCTCGACTGGTACGTGCTCCAGTACGCACCGCATGCCGGCGTCAAGAAACTCGTCGCCGATTGCAACGCGCTCTACCGAACCCTCGCACCGCTGCACCGTCGCGACAAAGAACCGGCCGGATTCGAGTGGATCACCTACGAGGATCGTGCGAATGCCGTGGTCGCGTTCGTGCGCTGGGACGATCGCAGCGGGAACCCGGTTCTTGCAGTATTCAATACGAGCGGCGTGCGCGTCGACGGCTACCGGCTGGGCGTGCCGCGCGCGGGCTACTGGCGCGAGATTCTCAACACCGACGCGGCGCTCTACGGCGGTCGCAACGAAGGCAACGCCGGCGGCGCGCACGCCGAGCCGATTCACGCACACGGTCGCGAACAATCGGTGTCCCTCACCCTGCCCGCACTCAGTGCGCTTTGGTTTTCGCTATGATCTCGCGCGCCGCGATGGAATCCGGCCTGCCCTATCCGCTGGGGGCAACGTGGGACGGCAAGGGCGTCAACTTCGCGCTCTTTTCCGCGCACGCCGAACGCGTTGAACTCTGCATCTTCGATGCGCGCGGACGCCGCGAACTCCATCGCATCGTGCTTCCCGAATATACCGACGAAGTGTGGCACGGGTATCTGACCGAAGCGCGACCCGGTCTCCTGTACGGTTATCGCGTATACGGTCCGTACGATCCGCACAACGGCCATCGCTTCAACGGGAACAAGCTGCTCGTCGACCCCTATGCGAAGGCGCTGGCCGGAACGATTCGCTGGAGCGACGCGCATTTCGGCTATCGCATCGGCAGCCGACATGGCGATCTCTCGTTCGACCGCCGCGACAACGCCTCGGGGATGCCCAAGTGCGTCGTCGTCGATACCGCCTTCACGTGGGGCGACGACCGGCGACCGAACGTGCCGTGGTCGCAGACGATTTTTTACGAACTGCACGTCAAAGGCTTTACCGTTCTGCATCCCGAGGTCTCACCGGCGCTGCGCGGCACGGTCGGCGGCCTCACCTCACCTGCGGTCATCGAATATCTGCAAAAAATCGGCGTCACGTCGGTTGAATTGCTGCCGGTGCAGGCGTTCGTCGATGACCGGTATCTCGTCGAGAAGCGGTTGCGCAACTATTGGGGCTACAACACCCTCGGCTTCTTTGCACCCGATCCGCGCTATCTCAACGCCGATCCGGACGAATTCAAATCGATGGTCAAGCACTTGCACAGCGCGGGGATCGAAGTCATCCTCGACGTGGTGTATAACCACACCGCCGAAGGAAACGAAGCCGGGCCGACGCTCTCGTTCCGGGGTATCGACAACGCATCGTACTACCGCCTCGCCGAGGACAAGCGCTACTACGACGACGTCACGGGCTGCGGCAACTCGCTCAATACGATGCACCCGCGCGTGCTACAGCTGGTCACCGACTCGCTGCGGTACTGGGTCGAAGAGATGCACGTCGACGGCTTTCGCTTCGACCTTGCGACGGCGCTCGCACGCGAGAACAACGGGTACGACCGCAACGCCGCGTTTTTCAAGGCGATCGCGCAAGACCCGGTCCTCTCGCGCGTCAAGATGATCGCCGAGCCCTGGGATCTGGGCATAGGCGGCTATCAAGTCGGCAATTTCCCGCCGGGCTGGTCGGAGTGGAACGGCAAGTATCGCGACACGCTGCGCCGTTTTTGGAAAGGCTCCGACGATATGTTGCCGGAGCTTGCATCGCGCCTTGCGGGATCGAGCGACCTCTTCCAACACAACGGACGACGGCCGCACGCGAGCATCAACTTCATCACGGTCCACGACGGTTTTACGCTAACAGATCTGGTGAGTTATAACGAAAAACACAACGAAGCAAATCTGGAAGACAATCGCGACGGGACCGACGACAATCAGAGTTGGAATTGCGGTGTGGAGGGACCGTCCGACGATCCTGCCGTCGTCAGCCTGCGCGAGCGGCAGAAGCGCAACATGCTTGCGACACTCTTCCTCTCACTCGGCGTCCCGCTGCTGACGGCGGGCGATGAATTCGGGCGTACGCAGAACGGCAACAACAACGCCTACTGCCAAGACAACGAAATTGGCTGGATCGATTGGAACGCACGCACGCCGAGCGACCTTGCGCTGCTCGAGTACACCGCGCTCCTGATCCGCTTGCGCAAAGCACATCCGGCTTTCAAACGCACGACGTTCTTCCGCGGCCTCGAGCGCCCGGGCGGCTATAAAGACATCATGTGGTTCACCTCCGAGGGCAACGAGATGTCCGCCGAGGATTGGGGCATGAACTTGCGCACGATCGGCCTCTTTTTCGGCGCCGAACCGCTCTTCGCGATGCTGCTCAACGCCCACGACGGCGACGTAACGTTCACCCTTCCGAGCGGCGAGCGCATCAACTGGGGCCTCGTGATCGACACGGCCGCGGAAGCCGACGGCGTGCGGCCCGCATCTCTCGGAGAGGGACAAAGTTACACGGTGCGCCACCGGTCGCTTGCGGTGTTCTCCGGCCGTCCGAAATGATCTCAGGCGAGATCGTCGAGAGTGCGGCACTGCTCGCCGGGATCGAACCATCCTTCCGCGATGCCTACGGCGGCGAGTACGTCGTCTCGTTCGAAACCAAACGCGCCCTGCTCGCCGCGCGCGCCGGGAATCTCGCCGTCAATGACCGGCTCGTCGCACCGACCATCGTTGCGTACGAGAACGAGCCCGTCGAGGTGTGGTTTTTCGAAGGCGCGCAAGCGTACTCGCTGACGACCGAAGACGGTTCGCTCACCTACGACGGACGCATCGCATCTGAACCGACGCGCATCGCCGATGCACTGCCGCTCGGTTACCACACCCTCGACGTACGCGGCGCCGATGAAACGACCGCGCGTGCGACGGTGATCGTCGCCCCCCGCCGCGCTTACGAGCCGCTATCGCTACGCGACGGGCGCGCGTTCGGTCTTGCCATCCAGCTCTACACGCTGCGTTCCGACCGCAACTGGGGCATGGGAGATTTCACCGACCTGCGGGATTTCATCGCGCACGCAAAGACGCTCGGCGCGAGCACGATCGGCATCAATCCCCTGCACGCGCTCGACACGAGCGATCCCGAGGCATCGAGTCCGTACTCACCGACGAGTCGCTTCTTTCTGCACTGGCCGTACATCGACGTCGAGGCATTGCCGGAGTTCGCCGGTTCGCCTGCCGCGCGCGAACGAGCCGCAAGCGCGGAGATCCAAACACGCATCGAACTCTTGCGCGATGCGGTGAGCGTCGACTATCGCGGTGTGACCGCACTCAAACGCGAGGTCCTCGAAATCGTGTACCGCGATTTCCGCGCCGTCATCGTATCGCCCGAGAGCAGCGAACGCGCCGCGACATTCCTTGCCTATGCACACGGAGGCGGCGAACTCCTCGAACGCTTCGCGTGCTACGAAGCGCTGACCGAACGCTTTGCAAGCGACGACGGCCGCACGCGCGGCTGGCTCACGTGGCCCGCCGACTATCGCGACCCCGCGGGCGAAGCCGTGACGGCCTTTGCCGCTGAGGCGCGCGAACGCATCGACTTTTTCAAGTACGTGCAGTTCGCGGCCGAAGAACAGTTCGCGCTTGCCGGCAGTGAAGCGCGCGAACTCGGCATCGGGCTCTATCGCGATCTCGCGGTCGGGGTCGATTCGAACAGCGCCGATGTGTGGTCGCTGCGCGATGCCTACTTGCTCGATGCGAGCGTCGGCGCGCCGCCCGATCCGATGAACGCGATCGGTCAGGACTGGGGACTTCCGCCGCTCGACCCGCTCGCGCTGCGCCGCGCGGGGTACCGCCCCTTCGCCGATCTCTTACGTTCGAACATGGCGCATGCCGGCGCGCTGCGCATCGATCACGTGATGGCGCTCGCGCGCCTCTTTTGGATGCCGCGAGGTCGCCCGCCGGCCGAGGGTGCCTATCAACGCTATGAGGTCGACGAGATGACCGCCGTCGTGACGCTGGAGAGCGTGCGCGCCAAGTGCCTCGTCATCGGTGAGGACCTCGGAACCGTGCCCGAAGGTTTTCGCGAACGGATGCTCGCCGCGGGTATCTTCTCGTATCGTCTCTTGCTCTTCGAACGCGAATTCGACGGTACGTTTCGCCCACCCGATGCGTTTCCGCCGCTCGCGCTTGCAAGCGTGGGAACCCACGATCTGCCAACGCTGCCCGGCTATCTCTTGGGCCGCGACATCGATCTGCGCGAACGGATCGGACTCATCGGCCCGACCGTCGCCGAGAACGAACGCGCCGCACGCAAGGGCGATTGCGAGCAGCTCTTCACCGCACTCGCAGCACATGGCGGCCTCACCGTCGCAGACGCGCACGCCGCGCGCGAGGCCTTAGGAGACCCCGAGGCAGATACGCGTGCGCTGGCACCCGTGGTGCTTGCGGCATACCGCTTCATCGCGCAAACGCCGGCCAAGCTCGTCCTCGTGCAGATCGACGACATCATCGGCGAGCGCGATCAGATCAATTTACCGGGGACATCCATGCAGTATGCGAATTGGCGACGTAAACTCGCGCTGAGCGTCGAATCGATTGCCGCTGACGAGCGGTTCACGCAACTAGGCACGGCATTCGAAGCGAGGAGCGCCCAGGGATGAAAGCAGTCGTTATGGCCGGGGGAGAGGGTTCGCGGTTGCGTCCGCTCACCTCACGTCGCCC
>JBBRLI010000032.1:0-25892 GCA_038231455.1 Vulcanimicrobiales bacterium
CTTTTGGGAATTTTAACGTCTTCTCGAAAATTTTGATTGCACGAGAACCGTGCGGATATGAAAATGTATCGTACCTTTTTGATGCACGAAATCTTGGATATCCTGGCGTATCGCCGCGCAAAGCGCGGCTCATAAATGCAGACATCGCAACGTCAATTTTTTTCAAAACATCGCGCAATGTTTCAGAATACACATCAGAAAGCCAGTGGTTTTCTGATTTTGCTTCGAGATAGCCATCGGTTTGCGAACGGAGATTTGGCCATGCAAAATCTTTGGGTTTGCCGGCAAGTTTATAGCGGCCGTAGGCCGCACGGCGCTCTTCAAGAGCGCCGTTATAAAGAGAGCAGCACGTGCGCAAAATTCGATTGAACACGCGGATCTGAGCCGGATTTGGATAAATCCGAACTTTCTCAACACGCGTCAAAGGAGATCTTTCCTTCTTTGGCACGAAAATATCTTACCATAACGGCGAAATCTTGAAAAGTGCACGAATTTTGACGATGAATACGCGTTGAACACACTTCATCCAACTTTTGAAACTTCGTTTTTAGGCTTCAAAAGTCGAAAATTGGGTCGTAAACTTCCTGTTTACTACCGCGGATCAGGCCGCGGTGGTTGGAGGGACGTCCACCCCGCCCGCGACCGAAGCCAACGGTGGGGAAGTCTGTGATGGCGTGGCGGCGCTCTTATAAGCCGCAGTGCCGCGCCAGATGGGCGCGACGATGTTGGTGACGGTCCACGCGATCCAGTGCATTTTCACATAAGCGAGGATCTGCGGAAGATCGCGCGCGCCGTTCGAAACGGCGTCCGTTAGGATGCCAGCACCAAACGCAACGAACGTGACGCGCAGCGACTTGAGCCCGGCCACGATTGCCGCCGCGACATGCGCGGTATCGACGTCGAGACCGAATGCGACTAACGAAGCGACGTTGAGGATCCACCTCACAACACGTCGCTGCCGTTCCCGGTCGGCGAGCACCAGTTGCTCGATCTCATCATCGCAATGCAGCGTCGCGCGCGATTTCCGGTCTGCGAGATCCACGTGGACGCCGCGAGGTGATCGGCGACCTGACCGTAGAGCTCGTGAGCTTTCGCCGGATCGTGCGAAGCATCGACTGCTTCCGCGAGCAGCGCCTTCGTCTGCACGAATCCGCCCCAACCGTCAGGACCGACGCCCATGTTGTAGCTGATGTTGATGATGACGAACTTGCGCGCGTCACTGAGGCCCGGGTAGACGCCCGGACGCAGCGACATGCGCGCAGCGTCGACGTACCTCATGAGGTCGCGCTGGAACGCAGCCATTACCTCTTCTTGCGTCCAGATCAGACCTTCGTGCACTTCCGGTCCTGTGTGCCCGATGCCAATCGTCCACGGATCTCCGGGGCCGACGCCGGTGCGTGCACGCGCGCTAAGTGGATCAGCGTACGCAACGAGCTTGTCGCCTTCGTCGATCATGAATCGATGCGCGGTCTCAACGAGAAATTGCGGGAGTGTCATCCCCATCGGTCATCTCCGCGCCGCAGAACGCGGCAAAGAAAACCCTCGCAGACGAGGGCATGGATATGTATGAGAATTTATGGATATTTATGAACTTGGAGGCGTAACGAAAAACAGAGCACGCTTTGCGATCGCGCCGAGAGCAACGAGCGCAGCTAGGATGCGCGCGGAGATCACAAAGTGGCGATCGAGTGCAGCACCCACGCGAGAATACGTTGCACTCGTACGCTGCAATCATCCGGAATCACATCGAGCCGGCACTCGGGCTTCGGCCGCTCCAGAAGATCACATCCGCCGACGTCGCGATGGCGATCTCCGGCGCCGCCGGAGATCGCACGCGCGAGCTGGCGTTCGTCATCATGCGCAACGCATTCAAGACGGCCGTGCAGTGGGGCCTCATCGTGCGCAATCCGACCGACGGCGTACCGAAGCCGCGCGTCGTGAAGAAAGACCAGCACTTCCTCACACAACCCGAAGTGATCGCGTTCCTCGCCGCGGCGCGCAGCGATCGGCTGTACGCGCTCTACCTGCTCTTCATCTTCACGGGGATCCGGCCGGGTGAGCTGTACGGGCTCCAGTGGGACAGCGTAGATCTCGCAGGCGGTTCGATTCGGATTACGCGCACGCTGAACGCGCGCACGCGCAAGCTCGGCCCGCCGAAGCGTCAGAAAAGCAAACGCACCATCAGTATCTCCGGCCGGATCGTCGCCGAGCTACGCGCGCATCGGAAGCGCATGCTCATCGAAGGGACGCCGCACGGCTACGTCTTCGTCGACACTGAGGGGCACCCGCTGCGCGAGAGCAACGTGACGCGCCGCTCGTATAAGCCGCTGCTCAAAGCGGCCGGCCTGCCGTCGACCGTGCGCATGTACGATCTGCGCCACACGGCCGCGTCGCTCGCGATCGCGGCGAACATCCATTCGAAGGTCATGTCCGAACGCTTCGGCCACGCATCTTCGAAATACACCGAAGACGTCTACGGCCACATCATGCCCAACCTCCAAGCGGAAGCCGCCCTTGCGCTCGATCATTTCTCCCCGACGAGGATCCTATTGTGGTCAGCTTTGTCGCAAACGGCGGGTCGCAACCGAGAAAATAACGACTCGGAAAATAAGAAAAACCCTTATGCTATAAGGGTTTTCGAACTGGAGCCGACGAGCGGATTTGAACCGCTGACCTGCTGATTACGAATCAGCTGCTCTACCAACTGAGCTACGTCGGCCCGGAGGGACACATTTGGGCCGTCCAGCGGGTTCGCGATTGCCCGGAGCCACCCTGCCCAGTCGGAAGCGTTGCCCTATGGCCGGTAAAAGGCTTTACTATCGTGGGCGTCTCGCGCCAGACGCGGCTTCAGGGGAAGGGCGCGCCGCGCCTCGACCGCAGCGCCGAGCACGTCGTAGGTGCTGTCGTGGAGCCGCACGGGATCCAGTGTAATCCGCGTGACTCCCGGGTCAGCAAAGATGACGCAGAGTCGCTCGATTAGATGTGCGAGCATGCGCGTGGACTTTGCATCGTGAGCGATCCCATGCTTGGCATGAAAATCATCCAGCATCGTTTCGGCCTGAAGCGATTCGATCGGGACAAGCCGATGGACGCGATGCGACCCGCTGCGCAATTCGACGATGCGCCCGAGCTCCTCATCGTTACGGCACTCGATCGCGATGTCGGTACCCGACGAGATCGAGCGCTGAGCGAGCACGTGACCCGTGGCAAATGTATCCGCCTGCGGTTCGTAGCTCTTGAATGCATGGCGAATCGCATCGGTTGTCTGAAGAGCGTTGCCAGTAGCAGTCGGCGTGGCCAAGCTACCGGAGAGAACGACGCGTAAGACGATCGGGCGGCCATCGGCGAAGAATACGGCGTCCTCCGGACTCTCGACGTAGCGGGCGCGCGCAACGCGGATGCCCGCTTCGCGCAAAAGTTCGAGCGCGTCGATTGGATCCATGATCATCAAACGGGCTCCAGGGCCCGCGTTTTCGATGCGGCGATCGGCTCACGCTCCATTCGCACCACGAGCACCGGAACGACACTCGTGCGAACGAGTTCCTCTGCGACACTGCCGACGAAAAACCGGCGCAATCCGCGTCGACCGTGGCTGCCGATCACGATCAGGTCGGCATCGATTTCCTCGGCGGATTTCAGAATCTCTTCAACGACTTTGCCTTCGGCGACGAACGTCGTCGCGCTCAGGCCACGGTCGATCGCGCGTCGGAGCGGTCGGTCGAGCAGATTGTCGGCGGCGGCGTTGACTTCTTCGATATAGGGGCGCGGATCGTAGCCGAACGCCGAGGCTTTGCCAAATAACGCGTCGGTCTGCACGACGGTGCAGAAGTTGAGCTTCGTGCGTTCGTTCTCGCCGAGCGCAATTGCCATGGCGATCGCCGCATCTGCCGGATCGGAATCATCGATCGCTATGAGCGCGTTGACGAACGCACCCGTCATCGACGGCGCATGCGCCGCCCCGCGCAGCGTGATGACCGGGATGGAACACGAGCGAAGAATTCCTTCGGCCGTACTACCTAAAAAGAGATGATTGAGTCCGGTGCGGCCGTGCGTTCCCATGATGATAACGCTTGCGTTGCGATCTTGTGCCGTGCGCGTGACCGCCGAGACGGGGTCGTCGAAGACGAGTTGCGTCGTGATTCGCACGTTGGCCGTCTTCGCTTTTGCGAGCGCATCGGCGAGAATCGCTTCCCCTTGCAATTTGAGTGCGTCGATGAGCGGCGTCGGATTGTAGGGATAGACGAGTCCCGCTGAGGGGACGATGACGCCGCGCGTATCGACCGCATGCAGACACACGATCTCGCGCTCTGCTTCGCGTCCGAGTCCAAGCGCGATGCCGAGTGCGGCATCCGAGAGGGGCGAGCCGTCGAGCGGCACCACGATATGCTCAAACATGTACCGAGCATAAGGAGCGCGTTTGAACCTCGTGTGAAGGTCCTAAGAACGCCCTTAGGTGTGCGAGGGAGTCGGGACCGAGCGCTTCGGCGCAACATCATAGTAGGGCGTCGTCGGCTCCTTCGCGGGGGAGACCATGAGCGGCGCCGGCACACCAGCACGGCCAAGCGAGCGCACGAAACGGTAGATCGAGCGGAGCTGGTCGGTGTCGAGCGCGCGCAGGTTGTGCCAGGTCATCGGTGGATGACCGCCACGCGTACGCACCATCGACAGCCACTGATCCTCGCCAATCATTTGAAATTCCAGGCGCACGTTTGCCGGGTAGACCGTGCCCCACGGACCGCGGAAGCCGATTTCGCTACCGGTCATCCACTGCGCGACCGGAATCGTCGCATCGGACTCGCGCCAGCCCGGCGTATGGCAATCGTTACAGCCACCAAATGCAACGAGCGTGCGCCCGCGCGAGAGGTCGCCGGGTGCCGGAAGCGGCGAACTCCCGACACGCTGAACGAGGCCGGATGCGAGGACCGCTGCGATAGCGCCCACGGTGAAAATACGCACGTATTTCATCGATCTATCCTACCAGAATCGTAAGCGCTTGCGCGCGGCGCGGTGCCACGCGCGCCGCCACGACTGGCGCGCACGTGACGCTTGCGTGAGATCGACGCCGGCAATTTCTCCCGCGACGAACGCGGCGGCATCCGAGCTACCCGCGCGAATGCGAAGTTGCTCGCGCTCGACGACCAAGTCGTGCACGTCGCCCAGGATCTCTTGCAGTTGGGTGATGCGTTCGATCACCGGCGATGCCCGTTTGCTTGCGAACGGAGCGACCACCTCGAGCGCGTATCGAACCCGGCGAACGCGGATGCGTATGCGGTGCAGGTCGGCGTCGGTTGGATGATCGCCCAATCGCGCCACGTCGCTTTTGAGGCGCCGCCATGGCCTGCGGATCAGTCCTACGAGTTGCTTTCGGCCGACGTCGAAGGCCTCGGGCGTTGTCGGCGGATGCACGCCTGCATCGCGCACGCGTTCGAGGAGTCGCGCATAACGATCTCCATTCATCTCGACCAAGAGCGCGTCGTATGCGATCTTGCGTCGCTCGCGCATCGGCTCGACAACCGCAGCGAGTGCAGCGCGGTCCTCGAGCGGTAAACGATTGGCGAATGTCTCGATGTGGCCGAGCACGACATCAGCATCGCGAACGGAACCCAGATGTTCGCCGAGCCAGCCGAGTTCTTCGAGCAGCACGCGCGTCCACGCCGGCTCGAGCAAGTCGCGAAACGTACGCAGTGCCGAACGCAGCCGTCGCGTAGCGACGCGCGCTTGATGCACCGACTCGACCGCGCCGGTGTTCCGAACCAACGCTTCATTTTTGCACAGCGCGTCGACGGAAGCTGCAAACGTCGTCAGAATGACCTCGAGCGCCACGGTTCTGCGCACGCTCACGATTCAAGACTCCGGGCAAACCGGCCCCGCTTTTTCTCGATACGGATACGATAGGCGATCCCAGGCGCCTTGAGACGGGCGACGTGGGTCTTTGCTGCTGCACCCGGTTGCGATCCGGCGAGCGCGACAATCGCGTGTCGTGCCGAGAGCAGCTTCAACGCATCAAAGGCCGCCTCACCGCCGAGTTGTTCGAAGGTTCCCATCGCGATGACCGACCACCAATCCGCTACATCGACGATTCGATCGACCTCCACGCACACGCGTGGCGATGCGCGCATTCCCTCGAGCTTCGAACCGTCGGCGCTATACGCGAAAAACGACGTTCCGTCGTACGCGTACGAAACGGGCACGATCGACGGCGCACCGCGGCGGTCAACGTACGCGATGCGTGCGATGATTTCTTCCCGCAAGAGCCGTTCGATCGACTCGTCGTCGAGATCGCCGAACATCGGGTTCATACGGATAACGCTACGGTCGCGATGCGTTCCTCACCGCCAAGATCGATCCGGAAGGGAGGATAGTCATCGTACATCAACGCGACGTAGCCGATGACACGAAAGAGCCAACGGTTGAGACCGACGAGTAAGTCGAAGAGTCCGCGCGGATACCGACCCGTGAAGAGCAGAGCGTAGCCCACAATGCACGCGAGCAGCGGAACAAGCCCGCCCGTGAGGTGCGCGCCGCTAACACCGCTCGGTGCCGGTCCGCAGAAGATCCCAATGATCAAGTAGTGCGGAAGCGCCAGCAGCCACCATTTGACCAGCACGAGCCGGCGCGAGAGCGCATGCGGAAACGCAACGCTTAGATGGGCCGGATAGTCCGCATCGCCAAGCGTAAATGGCGGGTAGCGGTCCGTTGAGAGTGTTCCGTAGGAGTAGACCGCGACACGCCAACTCCAGCGCATGATCCCAACGTTCGTCGCAAAAATCGCTTGTGGATAGCGCCCGCTGCCGAGAATGCTGACAAATGCGGCGACGGTGAGGATCCAAAACGCCAGCCACAAGAACGCGAGAACGACGAAGTGTGGGATCGCAAGGATCCACTTGATGAGCCACAGCCAGCGCCCGAGCGGTTCGTCGAGCTGCGCGCGCAGTCCGAGCGGATACGTGTCGGTGTCCGAGGTGCCGTTTTCGCTTGCCGGACGCGTACCGGCGTAGAGCACAAGTGCGATACCGCCAATCGTGCCGAGCGTCCCAAGAATGGCAAGCACCACGGCGGCAAATGCCGTCCACCCCGCCTCGGCCATCACAAGAAAGCCATTGGGATCGGGCCATGCAACGAGGCGGCTTACGATTGCTGATTGCAGTAACCAAACGCCGCCGATGAGGGTCAACGCCGCACCGATGACGAGCATCACGATCTTCACGCGTTCGCTCACGATCAGCCTTTCGTGTGCTTATTACCGCCGTGCAATTCGGCGTGAATCTTCGCGGCGTCCGACATGAATTGCCCCGCGTGTTGCATGTGCGCCTGAGCGAGCAGCGCATAGTGCGCTGCTTGCGCGTGATCGCCGCGCGCGTACCGCTCGGCAGCAAGCTCGTGAAAGTCTGCTGCGGAGCGATGGTAGGCGGCAGCATTCGTGTGGAGTTCGATTGCTTTGTGCGTTGCCATTATTTCACTCTGCTGATCGGGAACGTCGCCCAGATCATGCCTTTCCAGGTCGGGCCGCCGGATGCACCGGCGAGCGCCGAATTCCCGCCGAGATTCGCCTCGATGTAGCCGTGCAGATAGATGTTGTGCGGGATATTGAAGGCAAGGTTGATCGAATTGCCGTTCGTGACGGCCCCGCCTGCGCCGGCATCGTTGATATCGTGACGGAATCCGATGAGCGCGCCACCGCGGAAGATCGGTTCATACACTTCGAAACTCGCGCCGTGACTCGTCGTTGGACCAAGCGGCGTGACGCCATCGGAACCGACGCCCGGATTGTTATCGAACTCCGATTGGTAGATTGCGAGCACGCCCGGACGGCCGTGTTGACCGGGATCGACCTGCACGTATGCGGCTTGCGAATGGTAGCGATCGGTACCGGTACTCACCGGCAACGTGCCGACGCTTCCAAAAACGCCGAATTCGTAAGGTTTGGTCGGCAATGCGTACGAGGCTTTCCATTGGAAGGTCTTATCGCCCGGTCCAAAATCCGTTGCGCCGTTGAGATCTTCTCCGCTCAAATAATAGCCCGCTTCGAGGTCGACGGCTTTCTTGACGTATGCGAATCGCGCTCCCCAACGATTGCCATACGTAGAGCCCCAGGCGTGTTCGCCAACGGTTGTCGACGACGCCGATGGACCGTCGAGATCGGAATTTTGGCTGTACGGCGATGGCGCCGGGTTAAGGATTTTCCCAACAAAAAGATGCCCGTCGCGATGGAAGAGGTTGTTGTAGGTAAGCCAGAGTGTATCCACCCCGCCGGAGGCGTCACCCGAAACGATGAACTGCTGCGCGTGAATTGTGAGATCCGGCGCGACGTAGCCGACGAGGTGGAGCGCGAAATTACCAAATGAGTAGCGCGGCACGCCCGTCTCTTTGCCAGCCGTAGAATTGTAATTCATCGCCTCACCAAACCACACAGGATTGGCTCGCGCGAGCACGGTCCGGTCGAGCGAGGCATACCCGGTGCGCTGAATGTAACGTCCATACGCATTGAGCGAGGGGACGACCGAGTGGCAAGCGTTACAGCTCAGACCATAAGCCTGCGCGAACGGCGGCATTGCCTCGGTGGCCTTCGGTACCACGAGCAAACCGGAAAGAAGCACACCGAGGGTCGCAATGACGCCCAATGTCGGATAGAGCCGCACTTTCATCAAGGAAGCACGTTAATCGTAAGCGTCATCGTGTCATGACCGGCACCGCAAACGATCGTGCAATGAAGCACGTACGTGCCCGCCTTCTTCGGCGTAAACTTCACCTCGGAGAGTTTATCGGGTACGATCATCGTCTTGGCGATTCCAAGTTCGGTCGACTCGATGCCGTGCACGCCTTCCGATGAGGTAAGCAGCAGCGTCATCGACGAGCCGACATGGGCTTCGACTTTTGCCGGGATGAATTTCCAGTTCGAAGCGACGATATCGGCCGTTGGGTGCGCCGATGTTGCGCCTGCAGTAAACATGATGAAGGCACCAAGCGCGGCACCGAGAGCGATTCGACGAGATACAAACATGATAAGAGCGCTCCCTCGAGCAGAGTCGTAGCGTTTTGCCAATCATAGGTGCGGCCTACGAAGGCGATGCGAAGACGACACGCTCGGTACGGAAGCGCACCTTCTTACGTTCTTCTTACGGCGACGGCTATGATGAGCGCGCTAAGAAAAGGAACTTCATGTCATTCATTCCATTTGCACTCATGCTCGCAATCGCCGTGCCGATCGCATCATCCGCTCCCGCGGCCATGCCCGCGCAGCAAGCGAGCACTGCCGCTACGGCCAGCACCCAAGCCACTGGACCGATCACGATTACCGCATCGAATTGGGCCTTCGATCCCGCCAAAGTGATCGTCCACGCCGGACAACTTACAACATTCCGCGTCACGAGCAAAGAGGGCGTGCATGGCTTGGGGAGCGACGCGCTCGGTCTACCTGCGACGACGATCATGCCGGGCAAGATGACCGCTCTTACCTTTACACCAAAAAAAGCCGGCACGTATAAACTGTCGTGCACGATCGTCTGCGGTGCGGGTCACGCCGAGATGGCGATGACGGTGATCGTTCTCCCGTAGGGCTCTACGCGACCTCGCTAAGCAGCGCATTCGAGAACGTTTCGAGTGCGTTGCGAGCGATGGCGTTCATAAACCGCGCCACCAGCGGGTGCGGGGCACCGCCGGCCACCGATGCATAGCTGCCTTCTAAGCGCAAGCGCGATGCGTTCGGCGGAGCTTCACAAACCCGAAGGCGACCGCAGAATTCGGGAAACGCATTGCCGGCGCAGACGCTCCAGGACACGGCGATACCGCCGTCATCGTGCCGCCGACAATCCACGACTACGTCGCGCACCATTCGCAGTTCCGGTAAGGCGGGCAACCGCGCAATCGGACGGACGGCAACGCGCGGCCGACCTTCTGCATAAGCATCGAGGGCGGCCTCTGTCGTCGACTGCGGTTGTGCGAGGACGATTTCCCGCACGAGGCGCCGGTTCACGTCGTTTGGGTTTCGCGCCGATTCCGTTTTGCCGTCTCGACGCTACGCGAGCTTTGTTCGACGTACGAACCGACGCGCTCCAGCAGTTCTTTGCCCGTGCTCTCGGCGATTGCGTGACCGACCGTGTGATCGAATGCTGCGCCGACGGGACCCAGCGGCGGTTCGTAGGTGCCGCTCAAGTCGAGCACACACGTCGTGTAATCCTCGGCGTTAGCGATCTCAAGAATGCCGGCAAATTTGGGAAATGGGCCGCCGCCGGTACTGTGCCACGCGACGCGATACCGTTTGGTCATATCGCCCGCCTCGTGAAAGGGATGGACTTGAACGACGCAATCACGCGCGAGTTCGATCTCCGGCAGTCCGGGAATTTGGATCGGGGCGCGGAGCGCCATCGTCGGCGTGCCATCGGCATCGCGGCGTTGATCGAAGAATTCCATCACGAAACCCGGTGCCTGACCGACCGGGCAAGCGAGTTGTCGAGAGACGTGCAGCTTGCTCATGACGCAACGCTACGCTACGCGCGTGCGGAAGTCTTGAACGAGTTGCGAAGCTCGAATTCTTCTTTTCGGAACGCCTTACCGGAGCGAGATCACGCCGTCCGCGGAAGCGTTTTGATGCTCGGGATGTTCACCGTGAAGCGGGCTCCGCTGCCGGGAACGTTCTCCACGGCGACGCTTCCGCCGAGTTCGTCGACGAAGCGCTGGACGACCGAGAGACCCAGACCGCTGCCTTTCGTCGCCTCGCTTGCCGAGCCACGGAAGCCGGATTCGAAAATCTGCGCCCGCTCGTGGTCGCGTACGCCCGGACCGGAATCCGTGACCATGAGTGTGAGCCCATCGGCGCGCCGACAATCGATGTCGACACGTCCACCATTTGGCGTATAGCGGATGGCATTCGAGACGACATTGTTGACGATCTCAGCTACATGAATCGGATCGCAGGTAAAGGCACTGCACTCGGCATGATCCGCGCGACAGCGCTGGACGTTGAACGCGATGCCCTTTTCTTTCGCGGCCGCTTCGAACGCGATGACTTCGTTTGCAATAAGTTGGCAGACGTCGGTCATCCGCATCGTCGAGGCGCCGCTGGGCGCCGTCTGTCCGAGCGGCACGGCATCGAGCAACACGTCGACCTCGCCGAGCGCTTGCAGGACGGCGCCGAGGCGCGCGGGCGATGCCTCAAGCACGCCGTCGCGAAAGGCTTCGACGTTAGCGATTGCGATTGCGAGGTGATTGCGGATTTCGTGAATGACACTTTTCATCGCGGTTCCACCATCTTGTAGCCGACCCCAAAGACCGTAAGAATGTAACGCGGATTTGCGGCGTCACGTTCGATTCGGGCGCGGAGGTTGGCGATATGCCGATCGAGCGTCCGGTCGAAAACATCGCCGTCGGTCGTGAGCCGTTCGAGCAGTTGATCGCGCGTGAGCGTTTGGCCCAGATGTTGCACGAGCACGTCCAGTAGCCGGTATTGCGTGGGTGTGAGCGCAACAGAGACGCCCCCCACCTTTACCTCATGCCCAGCAGAATCGATTGCAATCTCGCCAATGCGGCGAACCCGCGCTTCTTCGGCTTTCGGGCGCTCGCTTCGGCGCAGGATCGTCTTGACGCGCGCGACGACCTCGCGCGGACTATACGGCTTGCCCACGTAGTCGTCGGCTCCAAGTTCGAGGCCGACGACGCGGTCGATTTCATCCGTGCGCGCCGAGAGAATGACGACCGGAACGTCGCGCTGCGTGCGAATGCGGCGCAACACCTCAAGACCCGAAAAACCGGGCAACGTCAGGTCGAGCACCACGATATCCGGATGTTTTTGCTCGAACGCGGAGACGGCGCTTGGCCCATCGATCGCGCTCACCACCGTAAATCCCTCATCACGCAAATAGTGTGAAAGGACCTCGACGAGTGCCGGCTCATCATCCACGACCAGTACGGTGCGCTCGGAATGCTCCACGGCAAAGACGTCTTCGGCGGTATCGGAGGCGCACCCCCGAAACGAGCCCTGCGATGGAAATTCTCACCGTGAACGCCGGCTCGACCTCGCTCAAATTGGAATGGTACCGACTCGGTGACGTGCTACCGGCAATCGACAATCCACCGGCACCGACGCGGGCACAGACCGTAGCGCGAGCCGAAGCTGCGGCGACGCTGGCGGCCCTTGAACCGCACGTTGATGCGATCGCGCACCGGTTCGTCCGCGTCCCCGACGATGCGCCCGGCGTCTTTTCGCTCGACAATGCGGCGCTCGCGCGGCTTACGGCACTCGAAGCGGAAGCGCCGCTTCACAACAGCGCAGCGTTGGAAGCGGTGCAGGCGCTCGCCCGCTGCGGTGCTCCGCAGTTTGCGGTGAGCGATAGCGCGTTCCACCGCACGCTCTCCGATGCGGCCGCGACGTACGCACTTCCCAAAACCATTACCGCACAAGGCCTACGTCGACGCGGCTATCACGGGCTCAGCCATGAATATGCGGCGCATCGCGCTGCGCGATTGTGCGGTCGCGGCGTGCGGCATGCACGCATCGTGACATTGCATTTGGGGGGCGGCTCATCGCTCTGCGCGATCGCGAACGGTTCCAGTATCGATACGACGATGGGATATACGCCGCTCGAAGGCGTCCCGATGGCGACGCGCAGCGGGAGCGTCGATCCGGGAATTCTCATCCACCTCTTGCGCGGCGGAATGACGCTGGCCGGACTCGAGCGGATGCTCGAAACCGAATCGGGGCTGCTTGGAATCTCCGGCACGAGTGGCGATGTGCGCGCGCTTTCGGCTGCGAGCGGCGATCCCGATGCACGACGCGCGCTCGACGTGTTCGTGTGGCGCGTCCGCGCAGCGCTCGGTGCGCTCATTGCAACGCTCGGCGGAGTCGAGATCATCGCGTTTACCGGCGGGATCGGCGAACATGCCGCCGACCTGCGGGCAGCCATTTTTCGCGGAGCGGTTCCCTGGGGTGCGACGCTCGATGCGGCAGCAAACGCGAACGCAAGCGGCGACACCGTCATCTCGCAAGCCGGCGCCGACGTCGGTGCGGCCGTGATCGAAGCGCGCGAAGGCTGGCAACTGGCGCGCGCGGTGCGCTAGCGCTTCGCGCGCCAGCGCCAGTCGCGAATCGCGGGCATATCGTCGCCGATTTCTTCGATGTAGCGGCGATGATCCACGAGCGTATCGCGAATGAGTTGCTTGAGGTGCGCGCCGGTGTCGGATAACCCCGGTACGCGGTCGACCACGTCGCCCGCAAGATGAAAGCGATCGATGCGATTGCGAACGGCCATGTCGAACGGCGTCGTCGTCGTACCCTCTTCGATGTATCCGCGTACGTGCATATTGTCGTGCCCGTGGCGCCGATAGGTGAGACGGTGGATTAACCACGGATAGCCGTGATAGGCAAAGATCACCGGGCGATCGGGCGTGAAGAGCGCATCGAATTCGGCATCCCTCAGACCGTGCGGATGCTCGTCGTGCGATTGTAGCGTCATCAGATCGACGACGTTGATGACGCGGATACGCAGTGCGGGCAGATGCGTACGTAACAAATCGACCGCCGCGAGGGTTTCGAGCGTCGGCACATCGCCGGCGCACGCGAGCACCACATCGGGGACCACGCCGTCGTCGTTTGAGGCCCATTCCCAAATGCCGATTCCGGCCGTGCAATGGCGCACGGCCGCGTCCATGTCGAGCCACTGTGGTGATGGCTGTTTTCCCGCAACGATCACGTTGATAAAGTTTTGACTCCGCAAACAGTGGTCGGCAACCGAGAGCAGCGTGTTGCCGTCGGGCGGTAAGTAGACGCGGACCGTATCCGCTTTTTTGTTGACGACGTGATCGATGAACCCGGGATCCTGGTGGCTAAAGCCGTTGTGGTCTTGGCGCCAGACGTGCGAGCTGAGCAGGATGTTGAGCGAGGCGATCGGTCTACGCCACGGCACCTCGCGCGAGATCTTGATCCACTTTGCATGCTGATTGACCATCGAGTCGACGATGTGGATGAACGCTTCGTAGCACGAGAAAAGTCCGTGCCGGCCGGTGAGCAGATACCCTTCGAGCCATCCCTCGCACTGATGCTCGCTCAAAACTTCCATCACGCGCCCGGTCGGACTGAGATGATCGTCCGTTGCAATCGTCGGGTCCAGCCACATGCGCCCGGTGATATCGAAGAGGTCATCGAGCCGGTTCGATGCCGTCTCGTCGGGCCCGAACACGCGAAAGCGTTCTTTATTGTGCGACATAACATCGCGCAACCAGTGACCGAGCACGCGCGTCGACTCCGCATCCGTCGCACCGGGTGCATCGACTGCGACGGCATAGCTGCGAAAATCCGGCAATTCAAGCGCAGCGATCTGCCCGCCGTTCGCACGCACGCTCGCGCTCATGCGTTTATTGCCCGCAGGGGAGCCTGCCGTGACATCGTCGCGCACGCGCCCGTGGCGGTCGAAAAGCTCCTCGGGCCGGTAGCTTTGCAGCCACGTTTCTAACGCGCGAAGATGCGCGGGATTTTTCAGATTTGCCAGAGGCACTTGATGCGCGCGGGCGGTGCCTTCGATGGCGTGACCGTCGACGAACTGCGGCCCCGTCCACCCTTTTGGCGAGGCCAGCACGATCATCGGCCAACGCGGCCGCGTCGGCACGGCCCCGGGCGCGCGTGCCTGCCGTTGGATCGCACGGATGCGGCGATAACACGCATCCAGATGCATCGCCATCGCGCGGTGCATGGCACCCGGTTCGTGGCCTTCGACATAGTGCGGTTCGTAGCCGTAGCCGCGCAGCAGCAAATCCAATTCCGCGCGCGGCATGCGTGCGAGTACCGTGGGGCTCGCAATTTTATAACCGTTGAGGTGGAGGATGGGGAGCACCGCTCCGTCGCGCGCGGGATTGATAAACTTATTGCCATGCCAACCCGTTGCAAGCGGCCCGGTCTCCGCTTCGCCATCGCCCACAACGCACGCTACGATGAGCTCCGGATCGTCGAAGACGGCGCCGAATGCGTGTGAGAGCGAATAGCCCAGTTCTCCGCCTTCATGAATCGAACCGGGTGTCTCGGGCGTGGCGTGACTGCCGATTCCACCGGGAAAGGAAAACTGTTTCATCAGTCGTTGCAGACCCGCTTCATCGCGGGTGATGTGCGGGAAGAGTTCGGTGTACGTTCCCTCGAGATAGGCGTTTGCGACCAGCGCCGGGCCACCATGTCCCGGGCCGGCGATGAAGAGCACGTCGGCGTCGGAAGAGCCGATCAGCCGATTCAGATGCGCGATGATGAAATTGAGCCCCGGCGTCGTCCCCCAGTGGCCGACGAGACGGGGTTTCACGTGTTCGAGCTTGAGCGGCTCGCGCAATAGCGGGTTTGCGAGCAAATAGATTTGGCCGGCGGAAAGATAGTTCGCCGCGCGCCAATAGCGATCGATGAGCGCGTACTCATCTTCCCGCAGCAGGTCGCCTTGCATCGTCAAGCTCGTCATAATCGTAAGTCTAACGAACCGGTTCGCCCGACTCGTGAACGGATCACCGGGTACCGTTCACGACGCCTTCCAATCTGCGCTCGATGATTGCAACATGTCCACGATCGCCCTCTCGGTCCCCGTCCACGCGCCGGCGAACTTCACCCTCTCGTACTTGCATTCGTACCTGCGCGAGGGAGCGGCCGCAGGGCCACGCTTGCATTTGCACGTCCCGCTGCGTCCCTTCGGTAATGACTTCTCGCTCGAAAAAGACGTGTCCGTGCGTGTCGCGTATGCCCACCACGAACTCACGGTGCGCTGGACCCCCGAAGGCGACGGAGCGTTTCCGAATTTCGAGGGCACGCTCACGGCGATCGAAAACGGCAGCGAACACTGCATCCTCACGCTTGCGGGGGCGTATCGTCCGCCGGGCGGATGGCCCGGGAAGATTTTCGATACGCTAGCGGGCGGTAGCATCGCGCGCTCCACGATCGAGACGTTGTTGAACGAACTCGGCGCGGCAACCGAGGCGGACTTTCACATCCGATCTTCGGACTGAAGCGCGGAGAGTTCGCTTGCGGCCTTCCGCTCGTCGCGCTTGGGACGGCAACGCTCAGCGCCTGTACGTCGCGTGCGCTAACGTATGCGGATGACGTACGTTCGACCTGGCTCGAGCTCGATCGTTCGCTAGCATCGCAGCCGGCGGGGATGCGCGAACTCGTTCGGTACGCGACGCTTGCTCCTTCGAGTCACAACACGCAGTGCTGGCGGTTTACGATCGATCCGCACCGCGTTACGATTCGGCCCGATTTCGCGCGGCGCTGCCCGAGCGTCGATCCCGACGATCACCACCTCTTCGTGAGCCTCGGCTGCGCAGCGGAGAACCTCGTTCAAGCAGCAGCTGCCGTGGGATTGCAGGCCGATGTCGCCGTCGATTCGGCCAGCGGCATCGTCTCCGTGTCGCTCGCTCCCGCGCGGACGATCTCCGCATCGCCACTCTTCGCCGCGATCACGCACCGCCAGTGTACGCGGTCCGTCTACGATGGGCGCCGCGTTTCAACCGCGGACCTTGCGTTACTCGCAAGCGCGGCGCAAGGAAGCGGTCACTCCGTTCACTTTCAGACGACGCCCGCACAAGTCGAACGCGTACTCGAATTCGTCGTCGCCGGGAACACCGCACAGATGAACGATGCGGGATTCATGGATGAGTTACGCCACTGGATCCGCTTTAACGATGCTGACGCCGCGCGCACGGGCGACGGACTTTTTTCGCGCGCATCGGGCAACCCCGCAATTCCCGGCTGGCTCGGCCCGACGATGATGCGCCTCGTGTTTACCGCGAAAGGCGAAAACGACAAGTACGCGCGCGAACTGCGGAGTTCCGCGGGACTTGCAATTTTCGTTTCCGAGTCGAGCGACCGGGAACACTGGGTCGACGCCGGTCGGGCATATCAGCGCTTCGCGCTTCAGGCGAGGGTCCTCGGCATCAAGACGGCGATGGTGAATCAAGCGGTCGAGGTTCGCGCGGTGCGCGGAGCATTCACACAAGCGATGGGGCTGGGCGGACGTCCGGATCTCGTCGTCCGCTTTGGATACGCTAGCGACATGCCGCGTTCGCTTCGGCGTCCAGTCGCCGCGGTGATCGATTGAAGCAAGCATTCACAAGCGATTCACATCGCCCGGGTACGGTGAAGGTCTCTCGCTCTTCGGAAGGATGCGCTTCGATGTCACAGGCGAATTTTCACCGCGTTGCCGTCGCCATCGACGGCTCGCCGGCGGCACAAGCGGCGCTCGGGCTTGCGCTCACGATCGTCGCACCGGGTGGAGAGGTCGCGTTTATCCACGCTCTCAATCGAACCGCGGTGATCGCCGAGTGCGTCACCCCGTACGGCGGCGATGCGACCGTTGCGCTCGACGCACTCGAAGATGACGAGGGCGATCTTCTCGCCGCTGCCGTCGGACGCGCAACCGCGCAAGGCCTGCGTTCCACAACCCACTCGCTGGACGGCCCGGCGGGCGATACAATCGCGAAATTCATTCAGCGCGACAATTTCGACGCCGTCGTTCTTGGAACAGACGGTCATACGGGCTTCGAGCGACTGATGCTCGGGAGTACCGCGGAGACCGTGTTGCGCGGCGCGCACGTCCCAACGTTCATCACGCGCGAACGGATCGTCTCGCGCGCCGAAGTCGGCATCTGCCGCATCCTCGTTGCAGTCGATGAGTCGGGACCGGCAAGCGATGCCGTACGCTACGCGATCGGCCTTGCCGCGGAACACGAAGCAAACATCGTCTTTGCCCACGTCGCTCCGAAGAACGCCGCGCCGGCCGCCGAGGCGCCGTACATCCGCGCGGCAACCGACGAAGCGACGCGCAGGGGCGTTGAGAGCGAGACGATCGAGTTGCACGGGTCGCCCGAGGAGGCAATTCCAATCGCGGCCGAGGCAACCAAGAGCGACCTCATCGCCATCGGCACGCATGCCCGTACGGGTCTCGACCGCATTCGCCAGGGCAGCGTCGCCGAAGCCGTCATCCGCGCGTCGACCATCCCCGTCCTCGTCATTCCGCTGGCAGTACGAACACCCAGCCGGATGTGAAGACGGCGCGAAGATTGGTTCGCTCATCGTTCATTCGATCGCGAACCGCTCTCGTTACCATCAGCACATGAATGAAACCGATCGTGATGCGCCCCTACCCGCGACGCTGAAATTCGTCCTGAGCATGGGCGCCGTCTTTTTCATCGCTTGGTTGCTGATGTTCGCGCTCGTTCAGAAGGAGTGGTAGCGTGCCGATCCACCTTCACCGGGCAGAACGCCTCTGGCTGATCCTCGGCGGCACGATGCTCGCCATTTTCTTTGCGGTGATCGTTACCGCTGCCGTGGTCGAGGGCTTCGTGCCGCCGAGCCACGTGCAGAGCATCGATCCTGCCAAAGTCGCGCAGACACCGCCCTTCGATCACCCCGGATTGCGCAAGATCGGCGACCACGAGTACGAAGCGTACTACATTGCGCGCGTCTTCGCGTTCGAACCAACGACGATTACGGTTCCGGTCGGATCCAAGGTGACGTTTTACGTAACGAGTGCCGACGTCGAACACGGCTTCAGCATCCCGCAGACCGGCGTCAACACGATGGTCACCCCCGGCTGGGTGAGCACCGTCTCGCACACGTTCAAAGCTGCCGGGACGCTACTGCTGGTGTGTAACGAGTATTGCGGCGCGAGCCACCAACTGATGGCCGCGAAAGTCGTGGTGCGCTAAGATGGCGCAGCTGCTAACCCCGCCGATTCGCGTCGCTCCGACGAGGCTCGAACTCTCGAACGCCGACGGCGATCTCCTCGTGCTCACCCACATCTACACGGCGACGCTCGTGCTTGGGGTCGGCGCGCTCTTTGGGATGTTGCAAGGCTTCTCGCGCGCGAACTGGATCGTCATGCCGTCGTGGTTTGACTACTATCGGATGCTCACCGCGCACGGCGTCCTCATGGCGCTGGTGTTCACGACGTTTTTCATCACGGGTCTCATCACGTACGCAACGTACCACTCCATCAAACGCGATCGCTCGGTGCGCATCGGGTGGATTGGCTACGTCGTCATGCTCCTGGGGACGACGATCGCGACGATCGAGATCCTTGCCGGCAACGCGACGGTGCTCTACACGTTCTACGCGCCACTCAAAGCCGATCCGCTCTTTTATATCGGCACGACCTTACTCGTTGTCGGCACGTGGTTCGTTGCCTATGACATTCTCGAAAACGTCGTGTGGTTCAAACGCAACAACCCGGGCGTCATCAGCCCGCTGCCGTCCTTTTTAGGCGCGGCTACGATGACGATGTGGGTGATCGCAACGATCGGTGTCGCGATCGAAATGCTCTTCATGCTCATCCCCTGGTCGCTTGGCTGGGTGCCGGGCGTCGACGTGAGCCTCTCGCGGATGCTCTTCTGGTATTTTGGCCATCCGCTCGTCTATTTCTGGATCATGGGCGCGTACATCATTTGGTATACGATCGTGCCCGCAACGTTCAACGGTTCGCTCTTCTCCGACGCGCTCACGCGGCTAGCGTTCATCTTGCTGCTGGTCCTCTCGACACCCGTCGGCCTGCATCACCAGTATCTGGAGCCCGGAATATCCGCGGGCTGGAAACTGCTCCACACGACGCTAACCTACGGCGTCGTCGTTCCGTCATTTATGACGGCCTTCGCCCTCTTTGCCACCTTCGAGCTCGCCGCGCGCAAAGCGGGCGTGCGCGGTTTTTGGAACATCGTGCGCTGGTTGCCGTGGAAGAATCCGGCTTTTGCCGGCCCCGCCTGCGCGATGCTGCTCTTCATCCCCGGCGGTTTCGGCGGCATCGTGAACAACTCGTATTCGATGGACGTACTCGTGCATAACACGATGTGGATCGTCGGACACTTTCATATCACCGTCGGCGGTCCGGTCGCCCTCACGTTCATCGGCGCCTCGTATCAACTCGTTCCCGCGCTCACCGGACGCAAACTCTTCGCACCGCGCCTTGCGCTCATTCAAGTCTATACGTGGTTCGTCGGGATGATTCTGATGTCGACTGCGATGCACTGGGCCGGGCTCCTCGGCGCACCGCGCCGCACGTCGGATGTCACGTACTTCGGCGCGCAGGGCGCAGCGTCGTGGCATCCCTACATGGTCGCTGCCGGCATCGGCGGAACGCTCATCGCGATCTCGGTGCTGCTCTTCGTCATCGTCGCGACGGGCACGTTCGTTGCAAGTCGCCGCGAAAATCCCGTGCAATACGGCGAACTGACCTTTGCCGTTCCGGAACCGGGCGGCGCCCCGACGCCGCGCGCGCTCGATCAACTCGGCCGCTGGGCCGTCATCGCGCTCGTGCTTGCGATTCTTGCTTACGCGGGTCCCGTGACACAGCAATTGACCGCCCACGCGTATCCCGCCGCCGGCATGCGAACGTGGTAGCTGGCGCGATCGGCCTTCTGCTCGCGGCGGTGCAGTTCGCACTGCCGCCGATGCAGATCGGCGACACGCTACCGCCGACGGCCCTGCGCGATCAAACGAGCGCACCGCTCTCGACGACTTCGCTTCGTGGTAACCTCACGCTGGTCGCCTTTATGTACACCCGCTGTCCCGAGATGTCGCAATGCCCCGCCGTCACCGCCAAGTTTGCCACGATGGCGCGTGCACTTGGGCCGAGCGAACATCTCCGGCTACTCGAGATTACGCTCGATCCCACGCACGACACGCCCGCCGTTCTTTCCGGATACGCACGTTCGTACGGCCGCGGCGATCCACGTTGGCGTTTTGCGACCGGCGATCCGGAGGCACTCGTCGAGCTTCAAACGCGCCTGGGCGTTTCACTACGCGCAGCACCGGATGGGCGACTCGTCCATGAAGACCGGCTCCTGATCTTCGATGACGCGCAGCGGCTCGCCGCGACGATCGAGGGCACGGACTGGGCGCCGCTCGATGCGCTTGCGCGGGCACGCGGACTCGCAGCACAGCGCATCGCACCACTCGCGACGGTTCGATTGTGGCTCACGTCGGCGATCGCGACTTGCGGCGCGAGCGTGCCGACCTTTGCCGCGTGGTCGGCGCTCGTCCTACTCGTGGCGCTTGGCGCGATTTTCGGGCTTGCGATGCGACGCGCACTGCGTTCGACGCCATGACGCGCGTCGAACGGAGGCTTGCCTTCGGTACGCTGCTGCTCGCGAGTAGCGCCGTTCTGCTCGCGTCGGCAAACACGCACTGGAATCAAACAAGCGCGCGACTCCTCCGACGGCTCGACGATGGTCTGGCACGCAATCGCGTCGCGTCGACCGACGTTGCGATTCCGCCGTGCGTGCAACGATACTTCACCTTCGCACTCGGCGAGCAGCGGCGTGCAATCGAGCGCGTGAAACTCGTGCAGAGCGGTACGATGCGCGGCGATTCGACATCGGCGTGGAAACCGTTCCAAGCGATCGAAACGCTAAGCGCGCGGGCGCCCGGGTTCCTTTGGGATGCGACGATGCCGATCGCACCTGGCCTTGCAATCCGCGTGCGCGACGGATACGTCGAGGGCGCCGGCATTTCGGAGGGTTCGCTCGGTGCGATCGTCCCGCTCGGCGGCTCGAAGCCGGGGCCGGCGGCGAACCACGCGGCGCTGTTACGGTATTTCGCCGAGTCCGTCTGGATCCCGACGGCTCTGCTACCGACGAGCGGAGTTCAGTGGACGCCGATCGACGAGTTGCGCGCGCGCGCGACTCTGACGAGCGCAGATTCGACGGTTTCGATGGACGTCACGTTCGGTGTCGACGGGAGCATCACGCACATCGCTGCGATGCGCGAGCGAGCGGTGGGATCGATGCTTGTGCTCACGCCATGGATTGGAGAATTTTCCGAGTATACGAACGTCGAGGGCATCATGATTCCGCTCGTCGGCGCAGTGTCGTGGGCGCCGGTTGCGGGATCTTTTCGCTATTGGCGCGGGCACGTCGACGCCGTAGCGTACACCTTTGACTAGGGCGTCTGGCGAGGCGACGCGGCGCTAGAAGGAACCGGCCGCCTGAAGTTGTTCGGTTTGCTTCATTTCTTTCGCACGCGACTTGGGCATCGCGACTTGATGGAAGCGCGGGTGATTGGGACGGTGCGCGACGCGCCAGATTTGCGGGGTCACGCCGCTCGCCGCGCGGAATTTGCGCGCGAAGTACGCCGGATCGGCGTATCCCGCCATCATGCCAACCGTTGCGATTGCCTCGTCGGTCTCCGCGAGCAGAGCCCGAGCATGTGCCATGCGAATACCGCACACCCATGCGCTGAGCGAAACACCGGTGGAACTGCGGATGAGATCGTTGAGGTGCCCGCGTGTGTAGCCGATTTCCTTGGCCAATTCCGCAAGGCTGACGTGGCGATCGAGATGACTCCAGAGCATCCGAAAGGTCGCGTGCACGACGCGGCGCGTCTCGAAACTATCTCGCAGCCAAAAATAGCGCGCAAAGCGCTCTTTGAGCGAGAGAATATCGAGCGGTCCGACGCGGCCGATGGACGTGCGCCGAACGAGTTCGCGCATCGTCCCTTCCCACTCCGGGCGGTCGACTTCCGGAACGACGCGCAAGAGCGGAGCGGAAAACGCGCGCAAAGGCGAGCTCGGCGAATTCCCTTGCTCGCGAATGGCAAGTCCCAAGAGCGCGTGATCCGGCGAAACGCGAACCCGCACGCGACCGGGCGGAGCAAAAAGCAAACTTCCGGGCTGGAGCGTCGCGCGCAGACCGGCAACCTCGATCGATGCCGAGCCGGCGGTCATATACAGAATCGCCCACGTTGCGGTGACGAATTCATCGCTCCCGTGCGAATCCGGTCCATCACCACGCGCGTCGATGCCCAGGATCGACGATCCGGAATCCGCGACGTACACCACTTCGCTGCGCTGCATCTTCCGGTGTTCTTCGAGACCGACTCGCCGTTGACTTTATCAGCGGTTCGAGCAGGCGACCAATCCGCGATTTGTCCTAGTTTCGTACGCTTCTCAGAGCGATTTACGGGAGGAGGTGCGTATCATCTCCCGCTTGCGGCGGCGTCTTCACGACAAGCAACTTGAGATGGCCGCTCGTTTCGATCGAGCCTGCGTGCGGCACGCCCTTGGGGACGATTAGCAAAACGCCTGGTCGCAGATCGACGACCCGCTCGCCAAGATACTCTGTCCCCGTTCCCTCGACCACGTACTGAATTTCATTTGCGTCCGCGTGGTAGTGCTTCTTCACCGTTCCAATTTGAACGGAGACGGTCGCACCGTCGGCCGTCGCGAGTGTTTTAGAGCGGAACGTGGCTCCGGGACCTGCCGGGTTCAGGTCATCGGATGCCACCGCGGTCAAGTCGACGACTTGCGAGGTGAGCGGCGCGGACGCTGCGTGGGCGGCGGGAATCCGCGACACGGCAAAACCCAGTGTGAATGCGCTAAGCACCATGAAGCTCGATCCGAGAAAACGACGCATGAAAGTCCCCTTCGTGAACGGCGGCGATCGCTCTTGAACGCCCGTACGAAGTGTAGCGCTCTGCACGCCAACTCTCCCTTGGTCGTCGCCAAACTCGCATTACGGAGCCGTCGCTAAGTCGTCATTTTCGCGCACGAACTGCGCGAGCTCGGCATACGCGGGTCCGCCAACCGCGAATCGTTCGCAAATCTGGACGAACTGGTAGCTCGAATGCCACAGGCGCGACCAATCCGCCGGCTGCCCGCGTACGAGCGCGCGCTCGTATGCTTCGAGCACGCCTTCACCAACGTCCGTGAGGAGCATCCGCAACAAATCGTGCGTCGATCCGATCGCGACGTCGATGTTGCGATTCATGCGCTCGATCGAGCGCGTATGGTCGTATCCGTACTCGACGCGCAGCGCGCCGCTAGTTTGCATACCAAGAGTCTACGCCGATTCCGATCCGAAGCGTCAGGACGATTCGCGGATTATCGCGCGCCTAACTCAGAATCGCGGCCAAGGCCGGCGGGATCGCACGACGATCACCAACGGTACTCGCCGTTACCAGAGAAAGACCCGCACGCGCCAAGAGCGCTTTCCCTTTGGCTCCGAGCAGAAACGCAACGAACGCCGCACCGCCGCTGGGATTGGTTGCGTTCGTCGGAATCGTCACCGCATACACAATCGGGGCGCCCCGGTACGTTTTCGTTCCGACCGTCACGGACGCTGCGAAATAGAACGCCGACTCTTTGGGATCGCCGAGATTGATCTGCGGCGGAAGGTCCACAACGTCGAGTCCACGCGAGATCGACTCGGTCGAATACGCCCAAATCGCATCGACTTCACCGGTCTGAAGCCGAGCTAGCGCAACCTCTTCAGGCACGATTTGTTCGGCGTTGCGATCCTCGCCGAGAATGCTCTTCGCAAGGCCGAGCTGCCGGTAGAACGTCTCGGCAAGTTGCATGACCATCAACACCCGGTAGCCTTTGGGATCTTGTGCCGGATCGGTCCGCGCAACGACGATCCCGGGCTGTTGGAGAACCGCGTACCAAGGCTTCGTCCCGCGCGCGGCGGCTGCGAAGTCTGCCGCGAATTTGGATTTTGCCGAATACGCAATCTGCATGCGCGTCGAGGCAAAGGTCGTATACCACTTCGCCGTATCGCGACCGCTCGGCCCGCGCAGCGATTCGATCGCGGCGGTATCGGCACTGATAAAGACGTCGGGTGTTCGTAAGCCTTCGCGAATCAGATTGGCGATCGCCGTGCTCCCGCGGCCCTCGCCGTGATACGTATATCCGGTTGCCGCGAACGCCGGTCCAAGGGACTTCTCCATCAGCGTCACAAGCGATCCCGCATACGCAATCGACACATCGGCATCGGCGGCGCTCACCGCGTGAGGCGCGAGCAAAGTTGCCGTCGCGAGTCCGAGAAAAAAACGACGCTTCATCCTAGACCGGTTTCCACGCGACATAGGGCGAGAGGGCAGCGTCGATAAACGAGCACGTCGGCGTTGCGACGCCGGCGTCTCGACCGTACCGGACGACCGCTCCGCCGAGCCACGGCAATTCGAGCCGGTAACCGTTTTCGAGATCGCCGTGCATCGATGAGGTCATCTGTGCCGGTGCCTGATCGCAGAAGGCCATGCGTTGGTCGGCAAAATCAACCGGCAGCGCGATCCCGCGCGCGCGCGCGACGGACGTTGTCTCGGCCATGACGTCGTGAAGCAATTGCCGGGTCCCGGGATGCGAGCGCAGCACGCCCAGCGGAGCGCGTACGAGTGCGGTCATATCGCTCAGACCGACGATGAAGACAAATTTCTCCCACGTCACGCGCGCGATGTCATCGGAGACCTCGATCTCGATGTTCGCGGCGCGCGCCACATCGGCGAACGCACGAACGCGCTCGACTTGCGCCGGTTGGTAGGCACCGACGATCAGTTTTGCAAGCGTTCCCGTATGTGCGATCGCGCCGGGTTCGGCGATGACCGAGGGAATGTAGGCAACTCCGCCCATGCGGTGTTCCGCTCCAATGGCCCTGGCGAGAACATCGTCTTTGTCGACGCCATTTTGGAACGACACGACAAGCGTTTGCGGACCGACGAGCGGAGCGAGTGCCCCAGCCGCGCTCTCCGTATCCCAGAGTTTGACGGCGAAGATCACGATGTCGACGGGGCCGATGTCGGCGACGACATCCGTTGCATTCGCCGGATGAACGAGCACGTCGCCAAGCGCGCTGCGCACCGCAAGCCCACGCTCACGGATCGCTGCGAGGTGCTTACCGCGCGCGATGAACGTCACGTCATTTCCCGAGGCGGCAAGCCGTGCTCCAAAATATCCGCCCAGGCCGCCGGTTCCCATGATCGCTATGCGCATGGTGCGGCCTTTCGTCTCCGATGGCCGATTCGCTCTACCGCGCCGGCCGCCAGCACGCTATTGCGGCTTCGGCGAGGGTTTCATCGCGTGGTCGCCCTTCATTGCGTGGTCGCCCTTCATCGCGTGGTCGCCCTTCATCGCGTGGTCGCCCTTCATCGCGTGGTCGCCCTTCATCGCGTGGTC
>JBBRLI010000033.1:0-25250 GCA_038231455.1 Vulcanimicrobiales bacterium
ACCGGCTCAGATCACGTTCCACTCGCTGCGCCACACGTGCGCGACGATGTTGCTCTCGCAGGGCGTTCATCCGAAGATCGTTCAGGAGATGCTCGGCCACAGTACGGTCTCGATCACGATGGATCTCTACAGCCATTCGACGCCCTCGCTGCAGTCCGAAGCTGCACAGCGACTCGACGCCATTCTTCGCCTACCGGGGGCAGGCGCGGCCAGCGCCTAAGAGTACCCTCGGAAACGTTGAGGTGACCTAACGGTGACCAAAACGCCGGTTCACGATCGCTCAAAAAAAGCACTGTGCACCGGAAACCCATACGGTGTAGGCGATTGCGCCGCACATGGGAGAGTACGGATCTGGTGGTCCGCACGGTCTTCAAAACCGCTGAGGTCTTCGCAAGGGGACTGGTAGGTTCGATTCCTACACTTTCCCGCCACATGCGCCCTCGCTGCAGTTCCTTCGAGTTTTCTCGCGCTGGTCAGTGGCCTAATCGAACGGGCAACGGGCCTCCTGAGGGTGTCCGCTGTTCGCAGCCGTGCAGTTTCAACGCTGGGAACGAACGCGGATCCTCGGGTTCATAAATCTTCCGGAGATGCTCCAACCAGTATGCGTTGCCGGAGCCTCGGGCAAACACGACCTTCGCCGTCTCCCCGGGCTTTAGCTGGCCGTGGACCGTGCCGCCATTCATTGCCTCCGTGGGAACGCGCATGCTGGTGACGGCCATCATCCAGCGATATGTGTGCTCCGACTTGTTGCGAATGGGCTGGATATATTCGAAATATCCGCCGCCGATCCGCTTCTCATACAAGCCCCCGGCATAATCGACATGACCTTTGCACGTGTCTTGTTTCGCCTGGGCCGGGGCGGGGACGCACAAAGTCAAAAGCGCGACGACCGTCAAAAGAATTTTCCGCACGTCGTTCTCCTTTTGGGGAGCTATCCGGGTTTGTCAGCGTTTTCCCTGGCGGATCGGTAACACATCGTTCGCTTCGCAGTTGAGGGAGGCGGCCTCCACGTTTCCGCCCAGTGCTCTCACGCACGGCAACGTGACGGCAAATTCGCTCTAGCGAAGAAGAGGCCCGGTTGCTCGGCGTGCCATACTGCTCCGCGAAGGGGACAACGATGAACGAATCGATCGGAATCATCGGTGGCGGCGCGCTCGGCACGCTCTTCGCCGGCGCACTTGCGAAGCAGTACCGGGTTCATCTCGTCGTGCGTACGCAGGTCGATGTCGAAACGATCCGGTCGCGCGGCGGCGTTTCGATCGATACCGCGCACGCCTCAGCCGTCGACGTGACGACCGACGTGCGTGAGCTTGCGAATGTTGCCGTCCTTTTCGTTGCGGTCAAGACGTTCGACACGAAGGCCGCTCTTTCGCCGCTGGGTCCGTTGCTCGGTCGTGAATCGATCGTCGTCAGCTTGCAAAACGGCGTCGACAACGATGTCCGGATCCGCGCGGCGGGTTGCAGCAGTGAGTCGATCGTCTTAGCGCCCACGAGCGAAGCGGCGATTCGTGTTTCTCCCGGAATTGTCAAGCGTGTTGGTGTGGGGTCTACGATGATCGGTTTTGCCGACGATGCGCCCGCGGGCGCTGTCGCAGATGTTCTCGACTGTTTTCGCAGTGGCGGATTTGCCGCCCGCATCGTCGAGGATATCGATGCGTACGTTTGGGCGAAGTTGATCATCAACGCGGCGATCAATCCCGTGACGGCGCTGAAGAACGCCACCAACGACATCGTGCTGCGCGATCATGAGGCGCACGAACGGGCGGCGGGACTCGCGCGTGAAGCGATGGCAGTGGCTCTTGCGCTCGGGATCGATCTGCCCTTCGATGACCCGGTTGCCGCGTTCGAGGCGGTTGCCCGAACGACGGCCGCGAATCGGTCGTCTATGTTAAACGATTTCTCCCGCGGAGGCCCGACCGAAATCGATGCGATCAACGGGGCCGTCGTCGCACACGGTGCAAGACTCGGCATCCCCACTCCAATCAATGCGGAAATCGTCGCGACGATCGCGGCGCGGAGTGCGGATCGTGGCTGATCGTCGCCTCACGGCAAGTGCGATTCGCAAACGGAAAGGGACCGCGTTTCCGGTTATCACCGCCTACGATGCGGCGTTCGCGCGGCTCGCCGAAAGTGCGGGCATCGACGTTGTTCTGGTCGGCGATTCACTTGGGATGGTCGTGCTCGGCTACGATTCGACCGTGCACGTGGAACTGGCGGATATGGAGCGCCACGGCGCAGCGGTCGCGCGCGGCACCAAACGCGCGCACGTCGTCGTCGACTTGCCGTTTGGAACGTACGAAGCAAGTGATGAGGGGGCCGTCGCTGCCGCCTCTCGCTTGATTAAATACGGCGGTGCATCGAGCGTCAAGCTGGAAGGCGGCCTGCGCATGGCGAGCCGTATCGCTGCGATCGCGCGCGCCGGTATCCCGGTGATGGCGCATCTGGGCGTCTTACCGCAGACCGCCGCGATCGGTGAGGGATTTCGTCGCGATGCACGACGCGACGAACTGCTCGCCGACGCCCGCGCGATCGAGGCGGCCGGCGCGTATGCCGTCGTATTCGAGATGGTCGAGGCCGAACTCGCGCGCGAACTGACGCTCGCCCTCGCGATCCCAACGATTGGAATTGGATCGGGTCCGCACTGCGATGCGCAAGTGCTCGTGATGCACGACGCGCTCGGTCTGTATCCGGATCCGCCGCCGTTCGCCCGCGTCTTTGCCGACGTTGCGAAAACGGCCGAAGACGGATTTCGCGCATATGCCGAGGCCGTGCGCGCGCGTTCGTTTCCGCCGGGCTGACGATGGAGATCGCGGGACTGTTCGCTGAGATCGAGTCCCTCTCTCGCGAGCGTGACGCACACGAAGAGCGCGCGCGACGGCTTACGACCCTCCAGGACGCGTTCACCGCGATCGTTTCGGAGGCAGACGAGGAACGGATTGCCGGGCACGCTCTGCGCGGCACGTTTCTCGCGCTCGGCTTCACGCGTGCGCTGTGGTTCGTGCTTGACGATGCGGGCGCTGCGAATGCGGCGTTCGCGTGCGACGGAGAAGCTACGGCTCTGCCTTCGGAATACGGAGATACGTTTCCCGAGGAAAGCGTTCTGCGCAAGCTCGCGCGCGGCGAGCGCGATGCAGCAGCCGGATATGCCGACGATCTCGATGCACCGCTCTACGATGTGCGCGGCTGGTTCGCGATGGCGGTCTTGCGCGAGCGTGCAGGCCGGGTGGTCGCGATCCTCTATGCTGACGGCGCGCCCGAACGCAGCATCGCGGCGTGGTCGATCGCGGCGCTGGGTCATCTTGCCGCGCATGCCGCGCTCGCACTCGAAGCGATTCGCCTCGCAAGCGCCATGGAGCGTCTGGCGATGAACGATCCCCTCACCGGGCTGATCAATCGGCGCGCGCTCCTCGCACGCGTGGGCGTCGAGATCGCAAACGCGGTGCGCGTCGGCGGCTCGTTCGCATACGTCTTGATCGACGTCGACAACTTCAAACGCGTCAACGACACCGAGGGTCACGCGGGCGGCGACGCGCACCTCAAGCGAATCGCTCGCGCGATGCGCGAAGCGACGCGAGCCGGTGATGTGCCCGCTCGCTTTGCCGGTGATGAATTTGCAATGATCCTCATTGGTGCGGATGCGCGCGAAGCGGCGGCCGTATTGGCACGCCTCTACGAGGCGTTCCGTTCGGAGGCGCTCTCGTGTTCGAGTGGGGTTGCGATCTACCCAAATGACGGAGGCGACGAAGCGGCGCTCTTCAGCGCGGCCGATGCCGCGCTCTACCGTGCGAAAGAGGCGGGTAAGGACCGTTTCGCGTTTTCGGCTGCTTCGATTGGTTCGAGCGGATACGAAAGATAGTAGCCTTGGCCGTAAGTGATGCCGAGTGACTTGCACGCGGCGAGTTGTTCGGCCGTCTCGATTCCCTCCGCCGTCACGCTGAGTCCGAGGGTCGATGCGAGTGTGACGATCGTGCGCACGATTTCGAAAGCTTCGGGTCGGTCCGTCATCTCCGCGACAAAACTTCGATCGATTTTTATCGATTCGATCGGGAAGCGGCGCAGATAACTTAGCGAGGAGTAACCGGTGCCGAAGTCGTCGATGTGCGCTTGAACGCCGAGGTCGCGAAGCTCGCGTAGCGCCCGCGCTGAGGTCTCGACGTCTTCCATGAGCGCGCTCTCGGTGATCTCGATTTTGAGCGCTCGGGCGTCCATACCCGCAGAGACGAGAATGCCGGCGATCTCGGAAGCAAAATTCGACTGTACGAGTTGACGCACGGAAACGTTCACGGCGATCGTTAGATCGGTTCGGCCCCACGAGCAAAACTCGCGTACCGCTTCACGTGCGACCCACGCGCCGAGGCGAATGACCGTGCGATTTTGCTCGCTGATCGAAATGAACTCGCCGGGTCCGAGCAGTCCGCGCTCCGGGTGTTGCCAACGCACGAGCGCTTCGAACCCCGCGAGTCGTCCGGTTGCGAGTTCGACGATTGGCTGATAGCGCAAGACGAACTCGTTGCGATCGACGGCACCGCGCAGGTCCGTCTCCAGCCGCAGCTGGGCGACGGTGCGCGTGTGCAGGTCGCGATCGAAAAGCACGAAGCGGTCTTTGCCTTGACCTTTTGCCTCGTACATCGCAACGTCGGCGTCGCGCAACAGATCGCTCGGGGATCCGTACCCGTCCGCATTTGCAATGATACCGATGCTCGCGCCCGTGTAGATGTCGCTGCTGCGCACGTCAAAGGATTCGCCCATGCGCTCGATGATGCGTTGCGCGATGCGGCGGGCGTACTCGTCGTCTTCCATGTGGTGGAGAACGATCACAAACTCGTCGCCGCCGATGCGAGCGATGATATCGTCGGCATGAATCGAACCTTCGAGTCGGCGTGCGACGGCGACCAGAAGCTCGTCGCCGACGGCGTGTCCGAGGCTGTCATTCACGATCTTGAAGCGGTCAAGGTCGATATAGAGCACGGCAAAGGGATCGCGTTTGGTCTGCGAGGGGTCGAGTGCGCGCGAAAGATGCTCGAAGAGAAACGCGCGATTCGGCAGGTCGGTAAGGGCGTCGAAAAAGGCAAACCGACGCAAGCGCTCTTCGGCGCGCTGCCGCTCGGCGATTTCGTTTTCAAGCTCCATTTTTTCGCGTTCGAGATGGAGCGCGCGTCGGCCACCACGATGACGCCGGAGGTCGATCGTGACCGTCGCTCCGCCCAGCACCCAGATGATCGCGATCACGACGAGCGCCGCCCCGCGCAGTCCGCTAGCTTGGGAGAAGAGCCCGGCGTTGTTCGCGACGACATGTACGACCAGACCCGAATCGACGCGGACGCGCGACTCACTCGTATCCGTACCGATGCGCCGCGCGAGAAATCGCTCGAGTTCGCGCGGATCGATCTCGAGTGTCGAGCGCGATCTTGGGACGCCGATGGACATACGGAACTGATGCTCGTCCGTCGTTGCGACGATGCGGCCGTCACCGGAGAGGACGTAGGCAAACTCGTACGGCGGAAGCGCCATCAAGCCGAGCGCGTTTGCGAAGTCACCGCCATAGACGTCGCTCGAGGCAACGCCGATCGTCTTGCCGCTTCGGTCGTGAATCGGTGCGACAGCGCCGAGGAAGACAAAACCGTCCTCGGAGTACGGCGGATTGAACGTGACGGTTGACGCGCGCAAACCTCGTGTATAAAATGTACGATGCAAGTAGTCGTATGACGGCCGGCCGTAGCTGTGCACGATGTGCGTTGCCGCAACGTTGACCTTCACGCGGGCCGCATAGATGCCGGCGTATTTACGCCGCGGCTCGAACGCGTAGGGTTGGTACCAAATTCCGACCCCGTCGATCGCGGTGCCCGGCGCGGCGTCGAGCAGTTGCTTTGCGAGTTGTTCGATGGCCGGCTGCGTCGCCGGGATCATCGTGGTGAGCATGCTCGCATCGGCTGCGAGCTCTTTTGCTTCACCAAGGACGTCGCCAAGTGCGTGTTCGATCATCGACGAGCGCACGCGTTGGTCGGCGAGTGCGCGTGCATTCAGTTCGTTGGTCGCGACGGTAATCGCAGCGACGATGGCAATCGTCAAACCGACGAGCGCGGCAACGATCGTCCATGTATATGCGCGTACCGTGCGGCGCTCGCCGTGAAGGCTTGGGCGCTGCCGTTGGATCGCGACGCTCAAGTCGGCGGAGACGCGTTCGATCGTCTCGACGTCACCTTCGTTAAAAGCGTTCTCGCGCGGCGACTGAACCGAGAGAACGCCAATCGTCCGCGTTCCCGAAACGATTGGTACGAACATGGCGGAAATGGAATCGTCGGCCGTTGGGTCTTCCGGGCGAATCGGCACGCGCGGATAGGCGAGCCAATCGGAGGCCTTCGAGCGCAGGATGGCTCGACCGTCGCGAACGATCGCCGCGGTCGTCGTTCGTTCGTCGATCGGAAGGCCGGGAAAGCGCCGAATGCCGTGATCGAGCGCGTACTCGACGCGGGTCGTGCCATCGGATTGTACCAGCGCGACGAAGATCGTACTGACATCGAAATGAGCGGCGAGCATCGAGCACACGTGCTCGAAAAGCAAGCTCAGCGGTCGCCCCGATGAAGCGAGCTCCGCGGACTGGTCGAGCAGTGATTGCAGGCGGTGAGAGTCCGACATAGAGCCCCGATAGGGGTCGGCCGTATTCGCTACCGGATCCCAGCGCCCCCGCGCGCGAGCGGCAGCCCACGTGCGTCGCGCGGCGCGCCAACCAGGAGGTTGACGAAAAGGGAATAGCTGACGATCCCGCTGCTTACGCGGTTGACCTTTAAATAGCGATCGTAGACCGACCACTGCAGCGAAAACGCAATCCGGTTGAGGTAACGTTCGTACCGCGCGTACGAATCGGTGAGATCGGCGCGAACCAAGTCGTTCAGGGGATATTTCGCGGTGAGATCGTGCGGCAAATACCCATAGGTCCAAACCAAACCGGAATAGCGAATGAATGGCTCGCGCGATCGGAGCGTGGTAAGGGCTGCGATATAGTTTGCGTCGGTTTCGTCGGCAAATGCCGCGGCATGACCCCACTCGTGCGCGATCGCGAAGGGTCTCTCGAACGGCAGGAAATCGGCGTTGACGATTGTCTCGTAGGCAAAGGGATCGAACAGCCCGCCGATACCCGCAAACGAGAGGTAGCGGTTGATCAGCGTTGACTTCGGCCGCGTCACCGTCACGTCGCGATCGTCGCCGAGCGTGCGGACAACCGGTTCGAAATCGCTCTGCAGTTCGGCGAGCATATGTTCCTCGTCGAGCGGCTTTGCGTGGGCCAGCGCAGCGGTTGCGTTGAGATCCGCGACGACGTGCTGCACGTACGCATCGACCGCGGCCGGTGCGACGGTCGCTTGTTCGAATGCGATCCGGCTGGTCATCGGCGGTCGGCGATAGTTGAATCCCCAGTTGCACGAGAATACGATTCCGAGGAGCGCGGCGATCCCGATCGTATGCGCCGCCATCATCGCCACCGCCGCCCATTTCGCGCGCGCGCGACGGAGACGCACGATCCACCAAAAGATCAAGCTACCGGCGACAAGCGCAGCGATGAGGTCGGTAACGGCAAATGGAACGCGGTTCGTGAGCGATGTGAACGCCGTTTGTACCGGTGGATAGATGCCGTTCGCATACGCGCGCTCGACCCACTGCGGGCTTGGCGGAGCGATCGCGAGCACGAGGACGGCGATGGCCGCGATGCCGTCGAGGATGAGTCCGCGTGGGTTCACGCGGCGAACAAATACGTCGCGAATGTGGCGGTCTGAACGAATCCGAGGCCTTCGTACAGCGCGATCGCGGGCCGGTTGAAATCATTCACGTACAGCGAGAGCGTCGCGGTTTCGCTCAGCATTTCGGCTGCGATCGATCCGAGTGCGAGCGTCGCGTACCGTCGCCCACGAAATTCCGGCGGGGTCCACACGCCTTGAATCTGCGCCGTTCGAGGCGTCCGCGCGCCGACGTTGCATTGGAATCGTAGCTCGTCATTTACCATCCACACCCACCACAACCCGTGTTCGATCGCGCGGCGAACGTTGGTCGTAAAGCCGCTTCGCTCGCGCGGGTCGTAGCCGAGTTCGACGATCATCATCTCCGCGCTATTGGTCGCAATGCGTTCGGCTTCATCCGGATGTGCACGTCGAACCGCAACGCGCTCGGTTCGGGCAAGGGCTTCCGGAAGGAGCGCATAGAGCGGTTGATTCGCGCGAATCAACGCGGGAGGGCGGTGCCACGCCCGCACGCGCGTCCAGAAATGCGCGATGCGCTCGGCCGGACCGACGAAGCTGCGTAGTCCGGGATGACGCCGCGCTTCAACGGCAAACGCGTCGACTGCGGCGTTGTCGTCGGCGGCGAGGACCACGTGCGCACCGAAATAGACGATGCCGCCGATCGTTTGATTGTGGTCGCGCCAGACGAAGATATCTTCGGCTCCGCGCGGCGTTTCAATCACCGATTGCAGAAAGACGTTCTCGTACGGACGCCGTTCGAGAAAGTCGATCGTATCACGACGCGTTCCGCGCCCCAGCGGCTCGAGCGTGGGCTTAGCTGAGCGGGCGGACGAACGTTGGTTTTGTGGTCGGCACCTTGCTGCCGCCGTCGGGCTCGACGCTCACGGCAACCGCGACGAGATTCGCACTGCTCTCTGGCAGCGCGATCACGGCTACGCCGCCGCGCGCCGGTGTAAACGTGACGCTCGGAGCGACGGCTTTCGCGCCTTTTGCAAGCGTCCAGGCCTGATAGACTTTGCCTTTGGGCAGCGCCGGCAACGACTTCATCGAGATGTATAGGCGCGTTCCGCGCTCGAGCACTTCGCCGCCGGTGACCGGAAAATGTTTCCCATCGGAGGCCACGAGGTCGGCGATCATCGTGCGTTCGGCATCTTGCGAACGCGCATCGCGTGCTAGCTGCGTTTGTTGTGTGGCGTTGTCGCGATTGCGTGTGGCGAGTTCCGAGCGCAGACTGACGTTCGAAGCCGTCGTCGTGAGCGCGATAACGGCGGCAATACCGGCGGCGGCTGCGGCTGCCCACGTGACGAACGAGCGCGAACGGCGGCTCTCGAGCGGCACGACGTTCGCGCGTTCGAGATCGCGGTTTACCTGCGCCATCAAGCGCTGCTTCATGCGCGTGCTCGTCGCCGAATCGACCGGTTCTTCGGCCATGAGCGCGACCGCATCGGCGGCGGGACGGAGCGCGTCGAATTCCGCGCGACAGGTATCACAGGTCAGCAGATGCGCCGTGACAATCCGGTGCTCCGAGGCGCCGAGCGCACCCAGCGCGTAGACGGCGACGAGATCGAGCATCGCGTCGTGGTCCATCGAACCGTTCATCGCGTCACCGAGCCGGCAAGTTCGCTGCGTAAGCGACGTAAGCCCGAGCGGATGCGCGTTTTAATCGTACCCAGCGGAATTGCGGTTTTCCGGGCGATCTCTTCGTGAGTGATCCCGCCGAAGAACCCAAGCTCGATCGGCATGCGCTGGTCGTCCGGCAGCGCGGCTAGCGCCGCGCGAACGCGTTGCGAATCGAGGCGCGTAAAAACAACATCATCGAGCGAGCTCTCGTCCGGCAAGTCGGTCGGAATTTCGTCTTCCGCTCGGGAGGCACGCGAGCGCAGCACATCGAGCGCGCGGTTGCGGGTAACGCGTGAGAGCCACGCGCCAAAATTCCCCGTTTGAAACGAATCGGGGTTCGTCCAGAGTTTCATGAATACGGCTTGTGTCAAATCTTCGGCCATGGTCGGTTCGCCGAGCATGCGAAGGGCAATGCCGAAGACAAGACGGTGATAGCCATCGTAGAGCGATTCGAATGCGGACGCATCGCGCGCTCGCAGTCGCTCCATAAGCTTTTCACCATCATCCACAACGACAAACTTCGACTCTTCATACTATAGCCCTCGCCTCAACAACGGAGCACGTAGTGTGTCGGATGTCGTCAAAAGAATCGGGTAGGTGAAGCTTCCGTGAAGAAACCGAAACCACGCGACAAGAGCTTTTTAACCATCGCCGCCTTCGCCGGGACAGGTGGGCTGCTTGCCGTCGGCTTCTCGATTGGCTTACCCGTGCATGAGGCGATGATGGGGGGCCATCCAACGCCGGCATTCTTCTTTTTCGGTATTTGGGGTTTTGCCGCGCTGCTTGGTTGCGCTGGTTGCATTCACACCTATTTGATCTCGGGTGATCCGCCGGACAAGCCGCCCAAAGGCGGCGTCCCGGTCCGGGAATTTCGGGTGATCGAGGGCACGCGTATGGAGACGCCGGAATCGACGCGTCGAGCAGCCTAAACGATCTTCGCAAGCGGGTTCGTGCCGCACGCTCGGTTGCCGTTTTGACCGGCAGCGGGATTAGCAGCGAAAGCGGCCTCCCCACCTTTCGCGGGGTCGGCGGTCTGTGGCGGACCCACCGCGTCGAGGACCTCGCATCGCCCGCCGGTTTTGCGCGCGATCCGCGCCTGGTCTGGACGTGGTACAACGAACGCCGGGCCGTGCATATGCAGTCCGAACCCTCAGCTGCTCACCTGGCGCTAGCCGAACTGGAACGGCTAGTCCCCGACTTCACGCTCGCGACGCAGAACGTGGACTCGCTTCATCGCCGAGCCGGCTCGCAAAACGTGCTCGAGCTCCACGGGCAGTTGCGAGAAGCGCGCTGCACCGGGTGTGCCGAGCGGCGCTTGCTCGATGTGCCGCTCGCGCTCGATCAAATCGTGCACGCGTGCGGCGGGTCGTGGCGGCCCGACATCGTCTGGTTCGGTGAAAAACTGCCGCCCGACGTTTGGTCGAGGGCAGTTGCGGCCGTCGGGCGTGCCGACGTGATGCTCGTCATCGGTACGTCGGCGATGGTGAATCCGGCCGCACAACTGGCTACGCACTTTGCGCGCGCGGCGTATGTTGTCGAGATCAACCCGGAGGAGACGCCGATCTCGGGGCGCGTTGCGCTTTCGATTCGCGCGCGTTCGAGCGACGTCGTCCCGGCGCTTCTGGTGTGAGGACCTTACGGCGGTAGCTGCAGCGGCGGTCCGTCGTTGTCTTCATAGACGGCCCGCGGCGGCGGCGGCTCGGGCATGATCGCGCCTTCGTCGTCGAATGCGGCGAAGCGCGGCATACGCAGTTCGGGCGGATCGATCGGACCGCTTCCGTCGCCGACACCGGCGGAACCGGGACGACGGCGTGGGCGCATGGGCGTGGCCATCGGAAAATCACGGACGGGCGGTTCGTCGGGAACCGGTCGTGCGATCAGCGGCTGAGCCGATATGCTCGGTGCGGTCGGCGGCGCGGCGGCTGGGCTCGCGGTGGGCACCGGATCTGCTGCCGGGTGAGCATCGGGCTCGCGCTTGGGTGTGCTAGCCACCGTCGGCTCGGGTTCGTCCGGAAGGATCGTCGTGCGCTTGAAGACGTTTGGATTGGGAAGCAGCAGCGGATCGTCGCCACGCGCGAGGCCGCGTACGATGAATGCTTCGGGCAATTTGCGCATACCGCGCAGCGGAATGCGTTGCGCAGGCAAAAATGAGAAAAGATCGGTAACGGTTTCGCACGTCGCTGCGGATGCGAGGATGTAAGCGTTGATATCATTCGTTGCTTCTTGCAGCCGCGATGCAACGAGGACTTCGTTGCCAATCACCGTGTATTCGCGACGTTCTGCAAACCCGACGTCCCCCGCGATCACATTGCCGCTATTGATTCCAATGCCCACGCGAATGGCTTTGCGGCCTTGCGCGGCCCAGCGTGTTTCCATCGCGGACATCAAGCGTACGATATCGATCGACGCGCGGATTGCGTGTTCTTCTTTGCGCGGCTCGTCGATCGGTACGCCAAAAACACCGACGATACCATCGGTGAGAAACGATTCGATCATCCCGCGATGTTTCTGGATCGATTTTCCCGCCAGCGTGTAGAACTCGTTGAGATAGCGCAGCGTCTCTTCGGGCGTCAGATTTTCGCTCAGGTGTGCGAAGTTCCAAATCCGGCAGACGATGATCGTGGCGTAGGTCGAGCGGCCTTCAAAGATCCGCGGGTCTTTGCGCTCGAGGATTTCATCGACGATCCCGCGCGCGACGTAGCGCGAAAAGATCGCGCGAATGCGGCCGGTCTCCGCGCGCTCGGCCGCAAGGCGGCGGAACACGACGACGAGTCCGATCACAGCACCCAGGAGTGCAAGGCCGATCAGCGCGACGATCATACGATGGTTTTCGGCAACCTTTGTGCGAAAGCTTCGCCATCATGGATGACTTGAGTTTCTTGCGCCAGGCGATCCCGGACTATGCGGATTACACCGATGAAGACGCGCGGCACCTCGTGGACAAACAGGTGCGGGCCACGATGGGCGAGGCCCTCAGCCGCCTTCGGGAACGGCTCGCGGCGCTGGATCGAATCGTCGCTGAGCGCCTGGACGAACGCATTTTCGCGTGCGAATTTGGCGATCAAGAGGGGATTCGGGCGATCGATCACCTCGCGTTTCCCCAGGGCGTTCCGGCGAGCATGCACGGTGCGGACCGTGCGATCGTGGCCCTCGCAGGCCAAGCGGACGCCGTGACGGCCGCGGCGCTGGCCGGTTTTCTGGACACGATCGATGCGGCGTTCGCGGCGCGGCGACACGCGATCGACGCGCTCGGCAAAGGGACGTAGGCCTTAGAAAGGCAGTCGTTTGCGCAGCTCGTTAATCGCCTGATTCTTGAGCTGATCGATCGACGTTGGGACCCCGAGCTCGTTGAATTTATCGAGCGCAGCCTGGTTGATCTTATCGACTTTTTGCTGAATGATGCCGTTGATGAGCGTCGCGACTAGCGACTGGCCGCCAACGAGCTTGATCGTCTTTCCATTTTGATCGCCGGTCGTAAACGTGACCTCGACCGGAGTGTTCGAATCGCCGAGATGGTACACGTTGACGGTAAGTTCGTCGCCGTCGAGTCCGATGTCGCCCTCGGTGCCGCGCACCGCAATCTGTGCGGTCGGCGTTGAGAACGTGTAGTTGGCCTTCTGTCCCGCGGGATGCTCGACGTTGAATCGCGCCTTGCCCTGGTACACAACGAACTTCGCGTTTGCGATGTCGGTTTGATTGAAGAACGTCATCTCGACGCGCGATGCCGAGGCGATCGTCACACGTGAGGAATCGGGCAAGGTGATGCGCGCGGTCGACGCATCGCCGGTCACCGTGACGTCGCCGTCGCCGAGGTTGATGCTCGCGGCGGGAACGAGCACGCGGGCCGCATTGGAGCCCTTTTCGTAGCTGACTTTTCCTTTGACGTTGGTCAGTTGTTTATCGGCATCGGCGCCCGCCGCGAGCGGGACGAGAGCGACGATGAGGGCGAGGGTTGCGGCTGCTACGATCGGTCGCACGCGGAGTGTCTCCCAATTCCGGCGGTTCATATCCCACCAAATGAACGCAGCGCACAACGCCGCGAAGACGAGCCAGCTAAAGCCGGCCAGCGGTTCTTGGAGCACCAGTTTCCCGATCCCGAAAAGCGTTCCATACACAAGTCCGCAACCGGCGAGCCAATCGAGGAGCCCAAGACCAAGTGAATCATTTGCCTCAACGGTGTCCACCTGCGCGGCAATCCGTTTCCAACCGGCGGCGTTCGGCCGCACGCGCTCGAAGAAGCGCACGAGGGTTTCTTCGGATTCGGGTTTGGTCGACATCGTGACCACGATCCACGCAATTGTCGTAACGATCACCGTAACGAGCAGTTGCTTTGCGACGACGTTGGGATCGTTTTCCGGAATAATTTTGGTCAAATAGAGTGTGGTCGCGGTCACACCGGAGACAGCGAGCGCCGTGATTTCGCTCCAGGCATTGATGCGCCACCAGTACCAGCGCAGGATCATCACGAGTCCGACGCCCGCGGTCAGTGTGAGCATGTACTTCCACGCGCCGCCGACCGAGGTCATGTAGAGCGAAACGACGGCGCCGAGAACGAGCACGACGATCGTCATCACGCGCGACATCGTGACGTAATGCGCTTCCGTGCGGTCTTTAGAAATAAAGCGTTTGTAAAGGTCGTTGGTGAGATACGACGCGCCGAGGTTGAGGTGGGTACCGATCGTCGACATGTACGCGGCGAGAAATCCGGCCATCATGAGCCCGCGTAGCCAGATCGGCAGATAGTCGATCATGGTTTGGATGTAGCCGAGTTCGGGATCGACTTTGCCGTCGGCACCGACGACGCCGTGCGGATACAGAACGAGCGCGCAGAGCGCGACGAGAATCCACGGCCACGGACGCAGCGCATAGTGGGCAACGTTAAAGAAGAGCGTTGCAAGGATCGAGTTTTTTTCATCTTTCGCTGAGAAAATACGCTGCGCGATGTAGCTGCCGCCGCCCGGCTCGGCGCCGGGATACGACGACGCCCACCACGAGACGCCGATAAAAACGAGAAACGTGGTGAGCGGCATCCAGCTCTGGTCGCCGCTCGGGATGAACGAGAGAATCGAACCACTTCCGCTTGCCCGGTGCGCCGCATCGATCGGCGCGAGTTTTTCTTTGAGCGCCGCGATGCCGCCGACGGCGGCCACCGCTGCAACGGCGAGGACGATCGTCATTGACATTTTCACGACGAACTGCAAGAGATCGGTGACAAGCACCGACCAGAACCCGCCGATCATCACGTAGAGCGCGGTAAGGCCCATGCAGATGCCGACGGCTTCGGCTTGCGGCACGTGCAAGGTGAGGTTGAGGATCTTGGCCATCGCAAGATTCACCCAGCCCATGATGATCGTGTTGATGATGACGCCTTGGTAGACGGCCCGCACGCCGCGGAGTGCCGTCGCCGGAGCGCCCCCGTAACGGAGTTCGATAAACTCGACATCGGTGAGTACGCCGCTGCGCCGCCAGAGTGCCGCGAAGAAGAACACGGTGAGAATTCCGCTCATCACCATGTTCCACCAGAGCCAATTGCCCGCGATGCCGTTCTTCGCGACGAATCCCGTTACCGCAAGCGGCGTATCGACGGCAAACGTCGTGGCCACCATTGAGGTTCCGGCTAGCCACCACGGCACGTTCCGCCCGGAGAGAAAGTATTCGGAGAGACTCGTCCCGCCGCGGCGCGAGAAGTACAGTCCGATCCCCAGGTTGATCGCGAAGAACGCGACGATTACGACAATGTCGACCACCGTGAGTTGCATGGCCGACCTTTGTCGCTCGCCAAGCTCGCTGCCTGCGAGCTGCGGGAAATTACGCGCGTGCGGTTATGGCGACGGGCTCGGCGCCGGTTTGGCGGTTGGTGCCGGTCCGGGAGTTGCCGGAAAGCGGAGCGCACTTCGCGCGACGGCAGCATCGAACGCGGCTTCTTGTGCGCGCACATTTGCCGTTGACGACCCATAAAATAAGCTCGTGACGATGTTTGCGATCTTCGCCTCGAGCGGTAACGTCGAGCCTTTGTCCGCGGGATAGTGCGCGTTCGATGCAAAGACGATGGCCAGGTTGAGCGCGGGGTCGATCCACACGCTCGTTCCCGATGAGCCCGTGTGCCCGAAACCACCGCGCGGCAGCAAATCGCCGCGATTGCCTGAGTATGGCGAGTCCATGTCCCATCCAAGCCCACGCGCAGCCCCGGCACCGACGTAGCGCGGCGAGATCATACTCCGCACGGTTTGCGGCTCGAGCGCAAAGTGCGGGTTGGGGAATTCGTCGATCGCGCCGAGCAGAGCGATACACAGTTTCATCATGTCATCGGCGGTTGCAAGAACGCCGGCGTGGCCATTCACGCCCGGGACCGTTCCGAAGTCTTTGCGCAGCGTTTGTTCGTTTTGATTGAGGATTTGCGGTGCGAGGCGCGCCTTGTGCGCCTCGTCGATCGTATTGTCGAAAAATGTGTCTTTCATGCCGATCGGACGGAAGAGTTCGTCCTGCACGAAGCGTTCGTATTGCTTCCCCGACACGCGCGCGACCAGTTCGGCGAGAACGATGAAGGCAAGATCGCTGTATTCGAACTTCGAACCGGGCGCAAAGCGCAGCGGCGATTCGTAGGCGTGCGTGAGAATCGTCGCGCGATCGGTGAAGTAGTCGGCCGGGGCGTAGTCGATCTGCATTCCGCCGGTGTGCGTGAGCAGCTGCGCGATCGTGACGTCGTGCTTTCCGTTCTGCGCGAATTCCGGGATGTAGAGCGCCACGCGATCGCTCAGCCGGAGCGCGCCCCGCTGGACAAGCAGCATGACCGCATCGGCCGTGGCCGCGGCTTTACTCACGGAGGCGAACTCATAGATCGTACGCATGTCGTTCCGTTGCGGTCGCGGCTCGATCGTTCTCACCCCATACGCCTTGCGCATAAGGATCTGCCCGCCATACGCAACCACGAGCTGTCCGCCGGGTAGGTTTTCGTGCGCGATCGCATCGGCGACCAGCGCGTCGATACGCAATTGTGCCGCACGCTTCATCGCGTCGAACTCGGTGTCCGCGGCGTTGGCGGGTACGGCGAATGCAGCAATGAGTGCTAGCGCAAGAAAAAGACGCTTCATGATGTTCGCGCTTGCTGGGTGCGGGTGGCGAACCCTGCGTGGCGAAGCGCGCCGAAATGCGTCTGGTCTGCACTGCGGTGCTCGCGCTCGTCGCGACTTGGATTCCCACGCCTAGCCGCGCCTCGTCGTTGCCGTCCGTCGTTCCGGCGCCGCAAACGATGAGCGCGCTTGCTTGCGCGCGCCCACCGCGGGCGAACGACCTCGTCTTTCCAATGAATGTCGATCTTGCCGGGCTTTCGATCGTGGGCGAGCGCTGGACGGCGCTCGGCATCGGCGATGGCCGCGCGCGGCGCGACTCGAACGTCGAGTTGCGCGGAGGCCCAATCGGACGCGAACACTATCGCATCCGCATCGACGACCGCGGAGTCAGTATCGCAGCGAGCGATCTCGACGCGCAGTTCGATGCTCTCGCGACGCTCGCGCAACTCCCCGGTGCCGATGGCATCCTTCCGTGCGTCGAGATCGACGATGCCCCGGCACTCCGCTGGCGCGTCGTCTCCGATGATATCTCGCGCGGCCCCTTTCCCTCGATGGCCTACTTTGAAGAACGCATTCGCACGCTCGCCGCGTTCAAAGTCAACGGCTACTCGCCGTACATGGAACAAGTGGTGCTCGACCCGCGCGTGCCGTTCGTCGCGTTCCCCTCGGCGCTCTCGACGGATCAACTGCGATTGCTGGCCCGTTACGCCCGCCGTTTCCACATGGCGCTGATCCCCGAGCAGCAGACCTTCGCACACATGCACGAAGTGCTCAAGTGGGAGACGTACGCGCCGCTTGCCGAGCTGCCGCACGGCTATCTGCTGGATTCGAGTAACGCGCAAACCTACGCGTATCTCGAACCGCTCCTACGCAGCGAACTCAAAGCGGTCGAACGCACGCCGTTCTTTCACATCGGCGCCGACGAGCCCGTCGATCTTGGTCGTGGGCGCTCGCAAGCCGCGGTTGCGCGCGACGGCGCGCCATCCGTCTTTGCAGCGCACGTCAATCGTCTTGCGCCGGTGCTGGCCGCCAGCGGCGCGCGCCCAATGATTTGGGACGATGCAATTCAGCGCGACCCGCAGATCTTGACGCGGATACCGCGCTCCACGGTGATCGTCGCCTTTCACTACGGTCCGGAGCGCTCGTTTGCGGGGTACATCAAGACGATCGCTGCCGCCGGCTTCGAGCAGATGGTCTCGCCGGGCGCCAATAATTGGAATGAGATCTATCCGGATCTCGAGACCGCCTTCGCAAACGAAAGCCGCTTCATCGCCGACGGAAAAGCCGCGCACGTGCTCGGCATGTTCGAGACCGTGTGGCACGATGACGGCGAGTCGCTCTACGAAGCGTCGTGGGAACCGGTGATCTTCGCGGCCGCCGATGCGTGGCAGCAGTCTGCCGTCGATCCCGCAACGTTCTCGCTTGCATTCTCGCGTGCGTTTTTCGGTGCCGACGCGTCGCGTTACGCGCAAGATCTCGAGCGACTGCGCACGATTCGCACGCGCCTCAAAACCGACCCCGGCGATCCCTCGAACTATCTCTTCTGGGCCGATCCATTCGACGTTGCGATCGGTGGGCGCGTCCGCGGCGCCGTCGATCTTGCCGCGGTTCGGATGGATGCCGAAGCCGTGCTCGCGCACACGATGCAGCACGCTCCGCCGCTGCATGCAAACGCAGTGCGCGTAATGACGCTTGCGGCGATGCGCTACGATGCGCTCGCGCGTCGCTTTCAAATCGGTGCGCAAGCACGCTCGTACTACGATGATGCACGCGCCAACGCCGACGGCAAGCACGATGGGATCGTCTACCGCGGCCTCAACGTCTCGAAGTATCTCTGTTGGGAGCTGCGCGATCAGCTGACGGCAATCGAGACGCTTTACGTTAATGCGTGGAACTACGAAAGCACGCCCGCCGGACTCGACCGCGTGCTCGTGCGTTTTCGGGCGGGAGAAGAAGCGGCGATGCGCGATGCCGATCGGCTCAACCGCGTGCAACGCGAAGACTACCTGCGCGGACATACGCTGCCGACCTTCGATGCGGCGATCGGTGCGCGGACGTGATCCTCGTCCTCATTTTCGTCGTGTTCGCCGGTCTGATGATCGCGCGCATTCTCCCCGCGCTGCTCGCAGTGCCGCTGATGGCGCTCGCACTAGCCCTTGGCGCAGGCGTCGACATTCATGGCCTGGGCCCGATTCTTGCTACCGGCGTTGTCAAACTCGCTCCGTACTACACGACCGTGATCTTTGGAGCGCTCCTCGGACGCGTCGTTCTGTCGACGGGGATCGCTGAGACGGTCGTCAACTACGCGGCCGAATTCGGCGGCGACAAACCGCTCGCGCTCGCACTCGTGTTGTGCGCCGCGGTCGCCGTTCTTTTCACGTCGCAGACGGGACTCGGCGCGATTATCATGATCGGCTCCATCGTGCTGCCGGTGATGCTCACCGTGGGCGTTCCCCGCACCACGGCCGCGACGTTGTTCTTGCTTTCCTTCGCGCTCGGATACGTGCTCAATATCGCGCAGTGGAAGTTTTACCGCGACGTCTTCGGCGTCGATCAACCGGCGCTGCAAACCTACGTCTACGTGCTCTTTGCCATCGACGCGCTGGTCTTGATCGTGTACGCAATCGTTCGGGCCCGCACGACGCGCGATTACGCAACGTTCGCCGTTGCCGCAGATGCGCCGCGCAAACGCGTCCGTCCGTGGGCGTTGCTCACCCCGATTCTCCCGTTGATCCTCTTCGTCGTGCTCCACGTCGATGCGCTCGCAGCGTTTGCGATTTCGGCGATTTACGGCGCGCTTGCGGTGAATCCCAAGGCGGTCGTGCAGACCCTCGTCTCATCGTGGATTCGCGGCGTCGAAGACGTCGCACCCGCGATCATCCTGATGATGGGGATCGGGATGCTGCTCGTCGCCGCGAACACACCCGAAGTCGCGCATGCACTCGCACCCGTCGTCTCGGCGATTGCGCCGCGCACTCCGCTTGCCTACGTGCTGCTCTTCGGATTGCTCAGTCCGCTTGCACTCTATCGCGGTCCGCTCAATCCGTTTGGCGTCGGAATCGGCGTGTATGCGGTGCTCGCAACACTGCACGTGCTCCCGCCGGTCGCGCTCGTTGCCGCCGTGATGGCGGTCGTCCAAGTTCAGAACGTCTGTGATCCGACGAACACACAGAATGTTTGGGTCGCGAATTTTACCGGCGTGAGCGTGGAAAAGATCACGCGGTTGACGCTGCCGTTCCAAGTCGGTGTCGCCGTGCTCGCGACGCTCGCCGTCGTCATCTTCAGCGGCGCGCTCTTTGGCACGTCGGCGTTTTCGCTCGCGCAACCGGCAGTGGCAGCAGACGTCAATCGCGGACTGTACGCGCCGCAAGCGGCATCGCGCACGATCGCGGTCGCATCGGACGGATCGGTCGATGGCAAGCGCGCTGCGACCACGATCGTCGAGGCGATCGCACGGGGTTGGAGCGGTTACCACGCCTTCGCACGCGAACTCGATCCGAGCGCGAGCGACTGCGCGCAAAAAGATTTTGCCGCATTCATGCATGTGGCCGTCACGCCCGATGGTCCCGCGCGCGATGTCGCGCTCGAACTCGCGGATTGCGCCGGCTGGAACGTCGATCAGTGGCACGAATCCGGGACCGGCGACGTCCGGACGCTGGCGCTTGCGGATCTCTTCCGCGTGCGTGTGTGGCAACGTGACCATCCGGGCCAGTCGCAGCTGCTTTTCGAGCGCGGTCTTGCCTACGATCCAGCGGGAGCGAAGCCGACGTACTTCTATAGTTTGTTCAAAACCGTCGATGGCTACATGCGAAGCATCGCACGTCCGGGTGGACCCGCCTACGCTGCGGGCATGCGCTCGAACGAAATCGTCGACAAGATCGACGACCGTTTTTGGTGGGAGTACGGCACCTATCAGTCGCAGCTTCGCGCCTACGACGGAAAGCCGCATACGTTCGTGGTTCAGCGCGGTGGAAGTACCGCACGCATCGAGCTTGGCGAACCGTTTCGCCTCTAAGGATCAACGATATGGGATTTGAATTGACGCGCGGATCGGCGATCGCATCGGTCCTCGCGGCCGCCGCTCTCCCCGGAGCCTCGCGTGCGGCGAGCGGCACCGCAACGCTGCAGAATTATACGGCGATGAAAGGTGAGGTCAAACTCGCGCTCTATCGAAAGTCGCTGCCGTCGGCAACTCCCAAACCCGTGCTGGTGCTGGTTCATGGCTCATCGGCCGGCGGGCTAACGACATACGACCTCCACGTGCCGGGCGGTAACGCGTATTCGACGATGGATGCCTTCGCCGATACGTTCGATGTGTGGACGCTCGACCACGAAGGCTACGCACGCTCGTCGCGCACGAGCGGTAATTCCGATATTGCAAGCGGCGTCGCCGACCTTGCGGCAGCGACGTCGCTCATCATGCGCGAGACGGGTGCCAAGCACGTCCATCTCTGCGGCGAATCCTCGGGCGCGCTCCGCGCCGGGGCTTTTGCGATCGCCTACCCCGAGCGAGTCGACCGCGTGGTTCTCAATGCGTTCGTCTATACGGGCAAAGGCGGCGCGACGCTCGCGAAGCGCGCGCAACAAGCCGAGCGTACCGTACCAACAACCGTCGACCGGTCGATCGTGCCTTCTACTTGAGTATCTTCACGCGCGACAAACCGGGCACGTCGGATCCGGCCGTCGGCGAAGCATACGCGACATCCGAGCTCGCATACGGCGACTCCGTGCCGACTGGAACGTACCTTGATATGGTGACCAAGCTGCCGATCGTCGATCCGACGAAGTTGAACGCTCCCACGCTTATGATCCGCGGTGAATTCGACGGTATCGCAACCGAAGCCGACGTGCTCGACTTCTTCACCCACCTCCCGAATGCCGACCGGCAATTCGTCATCGTCCCCGGCGCCGCGCATTCGGCGGGCTTTAGTTACAATCGCGAGCGGTTTTGGTATGCGATCCGGGCCTTCTTGAATGCGCCGCCGCGACGAGACGTTTCCAGCGTTTAGCGACTAGCATTCGGCGCGATCGTCGCGAAGGACGAGCGATGATCGCATCGACCGACCTCATTGGCTTCTGCCGCGACAATCGCGCGCGTTATCTCGACGAACTCAAAACGTGGATTGCCTGCCCCTCCATCTCCGCCAATCCCGCCCATGCGGGAGATGTGCGGGCGTCGGCCGAGACGGCTGTTGCGCGCATGGAGGCTGCCGGTATGACGCATGCGGAGGTCCTCGAAACCGACGGCCATCCCGTCGCCTACGGTGAGTGGCTTGGCGCACCCGGTGCGCCGACGATCCTTATCTACGGACATCACGACGTGCAGCCGGCCGACCCGCTCGAACTCTGGACGACCCCGCCGTTCGAAGGCACCGTCCGCGACGGGAAGATTTTCGGCCGCGGTTCGGTCGATGATAAAGGCCAGGTGCTCATGCACGTCGCTGCGATCGAGGCGCATCTGCGCGTACGCGGGAAATTACCGATCAACATCAAGGTCGTCGTCGAAGGCGAAGAAGAGATCGGCTCGCCCAACTTCGAGTCGTTCCTCGCGCGCAATCGCGAACGCCTCGCCTGCGATATCGCGGTCATCTCCGACACGGCCGTGTTTGCCGAAGATGTTCCGTCGCTCACGACCTCCTTGCGCGGTCTCGTGCATTGGGAGATCACCGTCAACGGTCCGACGAGCGATCTGCACTCCGGCTACTATGGCGGCATCGTCAAAAACCCGCTCGAAGCGCTCGCCCAAATCATCGCATCGCTTAAAGATGCGCACGGCCGCGTCGTCGTTCCCGGCTTTTACGAAGGCGTGCGCGAACTCTCGGCGCACGAACGCGCGGAGATTTCCGCACTGCCGTTCGATGCCGCAAAAGAAGCGCTTGCACTTGGCGTGCCGGAACTCACAGGCGAATCGTCGCGCTTGCCGCTCGAACGGATGTGGATGCGTCCGACGCTCGAACTCAACGGCATGTGGGGTGGCTATCAAGGCCCCGGTAGTAAGACGATCGTGCCGAGTTACGCGAAGGCGAAAATTTCCGCGCGCCTGGTTCCTCATCAAGACCCAACGCACGTGAAGCAGGCCGTGAAGTCGTTTATCGAACGGAACGTACCGCGCGGTGTGCGGGTGAGCGTGGAAGCGCATGGCGATGTGCGTGCGGTCGAGACGTCGCGCGATCATCCGGCGGTCGCGGCGGCTGCACGCGCGATGGAGAAGGGCTTCGGTAAACCGCCCGTCTTCATCGGCACCGGGGGCACGATCGGCCCGGTTTCGAGTTTCGATCGGATCTTGCACCTCCCGCAAGTGCTCATTGGCGTCGGCTTACCCGACGATGCGATTCACGCGCCGAACGAAAAGTTCGACCTCAATCAATTCTACCTCGGGATCGAGACGATGACATATCTCTACGAAGAACTCGCGCTAGCGCTCGCGTGAATCCAACCGAGCGCTTCGACGATCGCGCCGATGCGTACGGCGCCGGTCGACCATCGTACGGCCCGGATGTCATCCGGTACGTGCTCGATGGGCTCGGAGATGCGCCGACGATCGCGGATCTCGGCGCGGGAACCGGGATCGCCTCGCGGCTGCTTGCGGCGTACGGCGCAAACGTCATCGCGATCGAACCGAGTGCAAAGATGCGCGCGCAGGCCGAGCCAAACCAACGCGTTCGCTACGTCGATGCGTCGGCGCATGCGACGGGTCTCGCCGATGCATCGGTCGATGGGATAACGGCGTTTCAAGCCTTTCACTGGTTTGCTGATGACGCGTCGTGCACGGAAATCGTGCGCATCGGTCGAGCCGGCGCGACGGCATCACTCATTTTGAACGAGCGCGACGAGCGCGATCCGGTCTCCGCCGCGTATGGCGATTTGGTGCGCCGTTTCGCAACCGACGACACGGAGGCAAAACGCATGGCGAGTATCACTCGCTTCAAGATGTTACCGGGCATCGTCTCCGAGCGCGTCTTTGCAAACGAGCAGCGCTTGGGTCAGAGCGATCTGCTCGCACGCATCGATTCGACCTCGTACCTTCCGCATACCGGCGAACCGGCGACGCGTTTGCGCCGCGATGCGGACGCGCTCTTCCGACTCGTCGCGGAGCAGGGCGTTTTACGTCTTGCCCTCCACACGATCGTCGTGCGCGTGCAGCTTTTGTGATCGATCCCGCGCACAAGGTGCGCATCGGCATCGACGTCGGCGGGACATTTACCGATGTTGTCGCGGTGGATGCCGCGACGCGTCAACTCGTCGGACTCGTCAAGGTCCCAACCTCGCACACGCACGTCGATGGCGTCGCGGCGGGGATCGTGCTTGGACTCGAGCGGCTGATGCGCGAACACGATATCGCACCGGAACGGATCGCGTTCATCGCGCACTCGACGACGCAGGCGACAAACGCTCTGCTCGAAGGGGATCTCTCGCGTGTCGGGATCATCGGGTTTTCACCCGGATCGTCGCTCGTTGCGTGGTGGCCGGAGCGCGCGATGCATTTCGCGCCGATCGACCTTGGCGGGGACCGCCACTTCACGCCAACGTGGTTTCGTCTACGCGATGGAAGTGATGCCGCAATCGACGGGGCGCTAGCGCGCGCTCGCGCCGAGGGTTGCGTCGCAATCGCCGCAAGCGAAGCATTCGGGGTCGATCGCACGCGCCACGAGTCGCGTGCCGTCGAACGTGCGCGCGCGGAGGGTTTCGCTGCAACCAGCGGTCACGAAGTGGCGACGGTCTACGGATTACGCGCGCGCACGCGAACGGCCGCACTCAATGCCGCGATTCTTCCGCGCATGCTGCATGCGGCGCGCACGACCGCGCGCGCTGTGGTGGAAGCGGGAATCACCGCGCCGCTGATGATCATGCGCTCGGACGGCGGCGTGATGGATGTTGGCGAAGTGGAACGTCGCCCGATCCTCACCATGCTCTCGGGACCGGCGGCGGGTATCGCCGGAGCGCTCTTGCACGAGAACGTGACCGACGGCATTTTTATCGAAGTCGGTGGGACGAGCGCGGATTGTTCGGCGATCAAAAACGGCCAGCCGCAAATGCGCCCGGCGACGATCGGCGGTCAGCGCACGCTGCTTCGCACGCTCGATGTGCGCACGCTTGCGATTGCCGGCGGAAGCCTGATCGCCGTCGACTCGCGGGCCATACGCGATGTCGGTCCGCGCTCCGCACACATCGCAGGTCTGCAGTATGCGTGTTTTACACCGCTCGCCACGATCGAGCAAGCGACGTATGCGCCGGTCGATGTCGACGGCACGCGTTACGCGGCGCTCCTGAACGGTGATGTCCGCATTGGCCTGACGCCGACATGCGCGGCGAACATGCTCGACTACGTTCCCGAAGGTGCCTTTGCGCGGGGTGATGCAGCGGCCGCGCGCGCGGCGTTTACGATCGCCGGCTCAGCGCTTGGCATTGAGGCGGACGCGCTCGCAACGGACGTCCTCGATCGCGCGACCGAAAAATTACGCGTCGCGATCGTGACGTTGATCGCCGACTACGGGCTCGATCCGCAGACGCTCGCGATCGTGGGCGGCGGCGGCGGCGCCGCGGCGCTTGTCCCGTACGCGGCAAAAAAACTCGCGTATGCCTCGCGTCTCGCGCGCGACGCCGAAGTCATTTCGCCGCTTGGTGTCGCCCTCGCGCTGGTGCGCGACGTCGTCGAGCGCAGCATCGTCGATCCGACCCCCGAGGATCTGGTGCGCATTCGCCGCGAGGCGATCGAAGCGGCGATTTCCGCCGGTGCCGCACCCGATCGGATCGAGGTCGTCGTCGATGTCGATCGCGCGCGTAATCGCGTCCGCGCCACGGCGAGCGGCGCGACCGCTCTCGTGGAGGG
>JBBRLI010000034.1:0-24025 GCA_038231455.1 Vulcanimicrobiales bacterium
CAAAATTCGTCGGCGCGTGGTCCGCAGTTACGAGGGCAGGCGCGAGCGCGGGGCGACCACGCGCAACCGCGTGCCGCTCGGCGTCAAGAAAGTCGGCGACCGGCTTGTGCCCTCCGAGGATGCTTGGCTCGTGCGCGAGATTAGTACGTCGAGACGGTAACCGCGGGCGAGCCGACGCCGCCCGTGCACGTAATCCCGTTGACCGCGATTGCGTCGAACTTGAAGACTTGCCCGACCGTCGTCGTCGTCGACGTGATTCCGAGGATCGTTCCCGAGCCGGTCGATGCGTTGTCGAAACACGTCTCGGAGATCGTTCCCGCCGTCGTTACCGTCAGCTGCACCAGACGACCCGGCACGGCTTTGACGACCGTGGGGCCCGCGGTAGCTGCTGCGATCGCGAACGTCGACGAACCGCCGGTCGTGTCGAGCAGCACACGAACGAAGTCGCACGACACGTAGCCCGGCAACGTCGTCGAGGGTGCAGTTGCGGTCGTCTGCCGGATGCAGATGCCCGTTGGATCGGCGAGCGCCTCGCGACCGAGGAAGCTCGCGGTGAAGAGGAAGCCCGCGATTGCCGCGAGTGCGACTGTCGCAAGCGTCTTGCGGATCATGCTAGACGGTCGGCTTCGGCGCAAGCGCCGCCGCTAACGATTGCGGCTGATCGAGCGGCTGGATCGTGATTGAGAGCTGCACGTGCTTCCCGAAAAGATACGTGCGGATCGGCGGAACTGCGACGGTTAGCCCGCTCTGGAATTGCGCGGAGAAGCCCTCGATTGCGCCGAGGATCTGTGAGCCCAGCGTGAGGATCGCGAAGAAATTCATGGCTATACCCCTATGAACGAAGTGTCGCTACCGGTCACGGTCGTCTGCGCGGAAAGCTTGGGATCGACGGTCGTCGTCGTCTCGGTGATCGGCGTCTTGATCGTCGTCGTCATCGTGGGCGCGGCGGCAGCGTGGACGTTTTCGATCAGCTGAAGCAACGTCTTGATGAGCGCGCCGATGATCGCCGCGATGAGCGCGTACACGAACACGAGCCAATGGACGGCGCAAGCCGAGCCGGTAACGGCCGAGGCGCACGCCGCAAACTCGGTCTGCAACGACGCAAGAGCGATCGCGACGGCCGGAACGAGAGCGATCAGGAAGAATTCGCGACCACGTTTCCAAGCAGACGAATATGCGGTAGGCATGCCCGCACGGTATCACGCGTTCTGCGGCACCACGGCCCGATGCGACTCTTCGTTGAACCACTCAAACGCGTCTCGGACGCGCGGGATATACCACGTGCCGTAGGTCACGGTCGTCAGATCGCGCCCCTCGCGGATCGCCGTCGAGACCGCGCCGGCGCCTGCGTTGTAGCTTGCGATCACGGCGTCGAGGTTGCCGGGGAAGTCGGCAAGCGATCTTGCGATGAAGTCGCGGCAGGCGACCTTGACGTTGGTAAACGGGTCCAGGATGTCCATGCCGTTGTATCGGCCGTCTACCACGCCGCTCGTGATTTGCATGAGCCCGTAACCTTTATCGAACGAGATAACGCGCGGATCGCCGCCGCTCTCGAAGAACATGTGCGCTTTTACTAAATTGGGCGGCACGCCGAACGGCGGCGCGATATGATTGATGAGGTCGTTCCAGCGGTCGAGCGCCGGATGCCCGGCCGCGACGCACGCGATCGGGTCGAGGATGTCGCTCATTTGACCGGTCCTATCAAGTGGAGAGTCGTGGCGATCGTTATCGCGACTTGAGCAAGAACGGCGCTGACGCCGACCCCGACCAGCGCGAACATTTTCACGCGATCTGACCACAGCGTCTTTACGATCAGCAGCGTGCCTTCAGTGGGTTTGCCGTCTTCCGTGACGGTGCCGCGTAGCCAACCGCGCACCTCGCCGAGGTCCGTCTTGATGGTATCCACGGAGTCTTTCACGTTGCCGATCGTCGCTATGGCTTGAACGTGAGAAGCCGACAATTTAGCAAGGGACCTAGCGACTTGAGAGAGAGCCTCTTGCGTTGCGTAGCGCGTGCGCTCAGCGCTGTAATGACGGCCAGCCGCTTCGATCGGTGTCTCTTCGGCAGAGCGTTCAAGGTGCTCGAGGAAATCGTCGGCTTCATTGTCCATTCCCATCTTGCGTCAGTGTACGACGGCGTCAACGAAGGTGTGCGCCAAGCGTGCCGCCCAAGAGTGCCGAGAGAAGGTCCTCGGGCTTGTACTCGCCGACGCCGAGCGCGCCGAGTGCGTCTTGGCCCAAGTTTAGAGGCAAGTAGCCCGCGGTTTGTCCCGCAAGGAAGCCGGAGCGCATACGCCCGTCTTGGTCGCGATGCGGCAGCAACGGCTGGCCGTATGTGAAATAGTCTTCCATCGTTTTTGATTTAAAATCGCGCGTGAAAGGGTCATATTTCTGCTGCGGTGCGCCCGCGTGAAATATTCCGGTTAGAAGCGCTTTCAGCGGATCGGCAGTCATCGCGCGCGCGTACTTCTGTGGCTGATCAATCCCGCCCAGCACGTCGGAGGTCGGCGTCGAGATGGCCAGCTTTTTCGGATTGCCGTCTGGGTTCGTGCCGATTTGCACTTCGCCGTTCGTACTGAGCCCCTGAGTTGCGCGGTCGGTGGCAAGGAACCGCTGCGGATTGCGTTTGAGGCTGCTGCCGATCGCCGCCGGGATGCGCGAGCGGAACGTCGCGAACGGCGCGATGTTCGAGAGCGCCTCGGTCGCCTTCGAGCGATGGCCATAGTCGACCATCTCGCGCATCGTCTCAGCCGCCGCCGCATCGGGATCCATGCCGCGCGCGATCTTGCGCTTGAGAACGGCCTGCTTCGCCGCGTCGTCGATCGCCCACGTCAGCTTATTGAGGCCCTTGGTGGCCGCACCGACGGGCCCGCCGATGACCGGGAGCTTCGCGAGGGAGTCGGCGATAGGATTCTTGCGATCCTCAAACGGCGTCACGACACCGCCTTCGATCGCGTCACGTAGGGAGTCGTACCGTTCACGCGGACCCATCCGAGCAAGTTGCTGCCCGCGTCCGAGCGCTTCGCCCGCGGCTCCGATGCCTTCGCTTTTCTGCGCGAGGTCGGGCACGTTGACGAGCCCGTGCTTCATGCCGAGCGTCGTCACCGTATTCTTCGGAATATTCACGACCTGTTTCCAACGGTCGGCACCGACCTCTCGCCAGTTACGCTCGTCGCCCGTCGCGCGCGTCGTGCGGTTGAAGAGTTCCTCAATCGCGGAGAGGTCGCTGCTTTGCCCCTTGGTCTTGAGCGGCACGCCGAGTTCGTCGCGCAAGCGTCCGGCGGTACCCTGGCGTGCAGCATTGCGGATCGCGCCGCGGAACGCCTCATCGAGCGCCGCGATCTCTTCTGGCTTTTCGCCAACCTCGAACGCATCTCGTCGGATCGCGTTCGGTGCAAACGGGCGCAGCAAGTTGTACTCGCCAGCGGGCTTGTCTTTGGCGACTTCCGCAGCTGCGCGAGGTCCTGGCAGATAGTTCGCACGCACGTTGCCAGCACCGAGGATGCCCTGGTGCTTCGGCGCCGCGAAGTCTTTGAGCGACTCGGGCAGTTCGTACTGACGATCGACACGTCCGAGCAGCTTGCGCGCGCCCGGCTCTTTCTTGATCGGCACGCCACCGTCTTGGAGCAGCTCGCCCGCAAGATTGGAGAGATAGTCGCCGCGATCTTTCGCGCTTCCCGCGATCAGTTCGTCGATGTTGCCCGCGGGAGGCGGAGCAATGCGCTCCGGCGTCTTCATGTTGGCCGCGAGCTTGCCGCCGCCGTATGCGAGCTTGCGCCGAGCCGTTTCATCGCCTTGAAGCGCGGCCATGTCGTTCCGCAGCTTCTGCCCCTCGTCGACCGCTGCCGCGACGTGCGGGGCAACGATGAGGCGGCCGGACACGGGATCGGTCATCTGCCGCTCGCCGTTGAGGATCTGATACACGGTCCGCTTGTCTTCGTGCGCGAGCGGTGCGATGTGCTGGTCAAAGCGTTCTTGCAGGCGGCGCGCGGCTTCTTCTTCTTTTGCCCCCTGCCGATTTTCGGCGGCGAGTGCGCGATTGTACTTGGACTCGCCAAGATCGCGCTTTGCGCTTCCGCCGTACGTGAAGAAATCGCCGAGGCCGTGTGCGATCTTGGTGACGTCTTTGCTTAGTTCCGGCGCGACCTTCTTGGCGACTTCGCCGACGAGCTTTCCGCCGGCACCGAGTGCTTTGCCGCCATACTTAATCGCCGATGCGCCGAGGAGCGACATCGGATCGGTTACGGTGTCGACCGCGAAGTCATCGAGCCCGCCGCGGAAGCCGCGCGCCTGCGCGCGCTCGGCATCGCCTGGAAGCCCGAGCTTCTTGCGCACGGCCGCGCGATCACGATCTTGCTGATCGGCCCCCGCGTGATGCATGAACGTGCGCAGCGGATCGTCACCAGCAATCGCTGCCTGCACGGTCTGTCGCGGGCGGTCGACGATGTCCATGACCTTCGGCATCCCCATGCGGTCAAGGAACCCGCCGACGGCGTGCGTCGCGCCCTCCCACGGGTTCTGTGGCGTCGTTTGCGCTGCCGTGCCCCAGGAGTTGCCGCTGGTGGGTGCAGCCGCGCCCCAGACGTTGTCGGCCACTAGTTACCGGAGAGCGCGCGCTGAATCGCTGCCTTCGATGCGTCGTCGATCGGCGCACCTGGCAAGTCCTGGAGCGCCTGCTGCACGGTTTGGCCTTGGTCGACGAGGACGTGCCGGATCATCTCGCGCAGCTTCGGCGGCAGCGAGCTATACGATTTGCCTTTCGCGACGTCGGTGAACGCGCGCTCCGCGTCAGTGTGTTTGTGGCGCTCGTCGGCCGCGGTGCCGCGCGCGTCGGAGCGATCGCCGCTGCGCTGGCCGCCCTCGGTTACAAACGACGATTCGCGCGAGAGAATGAGCGTCTTGAGGTTCTTGTAATCGCGCTCGGAGTTGGGATTGCCGCGATGCCCTTTGTGCCCAGCCTCGAGCGCGAGCATCGCCTGCGCGCGCGTCGGCGGGTTATTCGTCGAGTAGAGCATCTCGTAGAACTGCATGCCTTCGGGCGAGAGCGAGCCCATTGCGTCCTCGTAGGCTTGCGTTCCGCGCTCGCTCGCCGATGCGCGCGGGCCAGCGGGCGCTTGATAATCGTCGGCTCCGGAAGACAGGCGACGCTGCGATTCGGCCGTCGATGCTTGTGTCGACGCGATTCCCGCCTGCGCTTGCGCGTGCTGGTCGGCGGCCATCTGCGGCGCGGCGTTTGCCGTAACCGTGGCGGTCGTCGCTTGTGCCTGCGCTTGCTGCAGCGCAGCGGCGGCTTCTTTCACGCCGTACTTTTTCTTGATTTCAAGATCAATAGCCGCACCCTGGCGCTGTAACTTCGCAAGATCAGCCGCGCCTTTTTGCGCGTCGATCTGCCCCTGCTGAATCTTGACTTGCAACTGCTGCTGCTGAAGCATGACCGGGCGTAGTTTCTCGTTGTACTCCTCGGTCGCCGCGGTGATCTTACGCGTCTGCTCTTGGGTTTGCAGGTCGCTCATCGTGCGCGCGTGTGTGTCGTCGAAGGAGCGGTCGGCTTCCATGTCGCGGCGCGAGTCGCGAGACTTCTGATAGTCGCGCGCTTGATTTTCGAGGTCGTTCGTGCGTTTCTTGTCGGTGAACGCGCCAACGGCTTCGGACGCAGCGGTGAGCGGGTCGTAGGTTTGAATTGTCGGCATTTAGCTTGACCCGAATGATCCGCCGGGAACAGGGTCTCCCGGCTGGAATCCGCCGCTGCCGACGCCCGAGCTTCCGCCCTTTCCGAACGCGCCCGCGAGCCCGGAATAGTTCACGGGCGACGGTTGCTGAAAGACGGGTTGGAACGCGTTTGTCGCGCCCTGCTGGCCCTGGCCGATGATGTTGCCCTGGAGGCCGAGCTTCGTGAGGTAGTCTTGCTGCTGCAGTTGCGCGAGGAACTGCTGCATCTGCTGGCTATTGGACGTGTCGAACATGCCCGCTTTGATCATATTCGCGATGTCAAATTGCTGATTTTGGTTCTGCGAGGTCGCGTTAAACTGCCCGCCCTGCATCGCCGCGTTCTGGTTCGCGCCCTGCGCCGTGAGATCGTTCGAAGCGTTGAACTGCTGCGTCTGCTGATTTCGGTTGGCGTTTGCCATCAAAGCAGCAAACGAGTTGCCCGCGTTGAACTGCGCGTTCTGCTGGCCGCGATCGGCGTTTCCTGTCGCGGCCGCGAAGCCCAAGTTCGAATTAAATTTACTAAAATCGTTCGCAGCGCCCTGGTTTTGCGATGCCGCGTTGAAGCCGAGCCCAGCGTTGAATTCGCTATTCCGGCTTTTTGCGTTCTGGTTGGCGATCGACGCCTGCAGCGAGTTTGCCGCGTTCGCTTCGCTTGCGCTAAGGGCCGAGTCGCGATTTCCGGTCGCCGTCGACGTGTCGAGATTCGCATTGAACATCGAGTTCGTATTCTGCGCGCCCTGATTGGCAAGGTCGCGCTGCTGCTGCATCTGCAACCCCTGCATGATGTACTGCGACATCTGTGACATCGCTTGCTCTTGCTGCTGGTTTCCAAGCGCGCCAATCGCGCCCGTCGTCGATCCGCCAACGATGCCGGCATTCGCGAGGCCCTCGGTCAGCGCGCGGTTTTGCTGATCGAACTGCGGCAAAAGCCCCTTCATAATCGATTGTTGAATATCGGATGTCGACGCGCCCTGTCCAAGCAACGATGCATTCGCGTTGGTCGCGGTCACCGATCCGGCGCCTACGCCGCTTGCTCCAACGTCACCGGAATACGTTGCCTGCGGCGCGACGATGTCGGCCGCGCGCTGTGCGGGGTTGAGGTTGATGTTCCCGCCGCCTTGCGATTGCGGCGCATTGACGTCGCCGCCGCCAGCGATCTGCTGGGCGTTGATCTGCGGCACGCCTTGCACGGTTGCCGTCGTGGTCGTCGGGAGGCCATTCGGGAAAAGCTGATTCAGATACGTGGGCTGCAGCGTTTGATTCGGATTTTGGCCTGGCGGATCGACGTTGGCCACATCAGGCTGCGGCGCGGGATGGGCGCTTGAGTTCGGGCCGGATGCGCCTGCGCCGGTGTTGTATTGCGCGTACTGCGGGTTCGCTTTGAACCACGCGTCTTGCGCCTGCTGCTCGGTCGTGTACGTGCCCTGCGCTGCGCCGACGGCTTGAGACGGATCGCCGGAGACGCCGTTGTAGCCGTACTGGTGCGTGTTCGGGTCTTGGCTATACGACGGAGCGAACGCGGGCTGCGCCATTTAGTAAGGCATCCCGGGATTGCCGAAATGCGGGGGTTGTCCGCCAAGCCCGCCCTGCTGCGGCTGTTGCGCCATGAGGCGCCGCATAATCTGCCCGGCCATGCCTACCGGAGGCTGACCTTGCGGTGGTTGCATTTGAGGCGGAGCAAGCGGCAGCGGAAGGCTCTCGTTCTGCGATAACTGCGCCGTGCGCGGCGGCATACCGACCTCAGACGCGTGCCCGCTTGCCATCGGCTGACGAAGACCGCCGCCGCCGCCCTGGCCCTGCTGGAACTGCTGGATCATCTGCTGCAAGCCGCCTTGCTGGCCGCCAGGGCGACCGCCACCAGCGCCGCCCATAATCGACGACGTGAACGGCGAGACGCCCGCTGAGGTGTTTCCAAGCGCGCCCGCGCCGTAGTTTGCGGTCGGGCCTTGCACGTGCTGGCCGGCAAACGGGGACGGCGAATTCTTTATGAGCGCTTGGATCTGTTGCATCGCCTGATCACGCGCGGCCTTGGCGTTTCCGACCGCCGCGGTCTGCTGATTCTCGTTATTCTTTAGGGCAGACTTCTGCTGTACGTTATTTCCGATCATGCTCGCGCCAGCGAGGACGAGCGGAATTGCGACCGCGGGCGGCACTAGCGGGTAGCTTTCACTGAGGGCATCGGAACCTCCGCAAACAGACTATCCCAACGGGCGTAAAGCCTCGTCCCAAGACGGCGCGGAGCTGCTGCTCATTTGCCGGGTCGACCGTGCCAACGATGTCGACCTCGTCGTGATCTGCCGCGGCAAAGATAGATGCGTACATCGCCTTGATCGCACGCGTGCCGTCAGCGCCTTTGACGCGATAGAAGTCCAGCACGACGCGCTGGTTGAGGCCCTCGGCCTCGTAGGTCGAGAACACGCCGATGACGCGCTCTCCGCGTCGCGCTACCCACCACACGGCTTCTTGCGGGCGGCGTTGAACCGGCTGCCCTCGCGCTTCGAAGTACGCGTGACGGAGCGCCTCGATCTGCGGCCACTCAAGGACCGTCGCGCGATCGACGACGATCGGGCGCTCCGTCACCAGAGCCAAAGCGCCGCGCCGAGGCTTTGCGCGCTCTCAAATTTCACGGTGGCCGTTGCGGGCGTCAACGCGGAGAAGCACACGCGCGACGGGTACTCATTCAGCGCGGTGCTGACAACTTCAACGTGGCGCAGATTCACGCGCAGCGGGTGGCTAACGGCGACCGTGCCGCCAGCGGTAACCGGGGCCGTTAGGATGAAGACGTATCCGCCGAGATACGGGCCCGTGGTAAACGGCTTGCCTTGATCGCGCGCGAACGGCTGCTCGGTCACCCTATGACGGACCTTGGTAGAGCCAGCGTGAGGCGGTCACTTGCAAGGCGTCGTAGGCGGTTTTGAGTTGGCCCTGATCCTGCGGCGACGGCCCGCCAGCGGTAGCCGTATCGAGTTCGCGGTGGAGGTCGATGATCAAGGTCTGGATCGTTGTGAGGGCGGACACGAGGTTCTGGGTAGCAGTTGACATGTGTGCTCCTAGCGGAAGAGATAGAGGCCCGACGAGCCGATGAAGCCCGACGAGGCTTGGGGCGCCGGGTAATCGGCGTAGGTTGTCGCATTTCCAAATGCGGTTGACGTGCTAACGCACGTCGATGATGCCGTGCTGGTCGCGGTGGCGTGCGCAAATCCAATCCCCGACACGCCAAAGAACGCGTCGTTAACCGCACCTCCGTTGGCCATCGTCAGACTTGAGAGCGTACCGTACGTGTTTGCTACGCAAATCTGGATATCGCCAGAGACGACGCCTGTAAGCGTTAGCGTCTGGGTAAAAACAGCGGACCCGCCGAACTGCGGCGTGTACGCGCCGGGAATCGCTACCCCCGAAAGTTCATACATGCACGCTTCACTCGGCAGAGGCGTTCCCGTGAACGTGTACGTCGCTGTCGGCGATCCGCTCACCGTGTAGTCTTGAATTTGCGTGCCCTGCGCGCCGCCCGCCATAAGCGAGCGATACGTGAGAGATACTACGTTCGAGTCTCTAACGCCAACGCCGCCGCCAGGAACTCCGGTCTCCGTCACGGTGACGATATTGCCGTTCGAAGGCGCAACCCCAAAGGACAGCGTTGTCGACGGAATGCCACAGATCTTTTGGACGATCGTAGGCGCTGCCATCGCCGGAGCGCCGCAAGCAATAAGGAAAACCGTAACAATAAGAGCGCGTATCACTGAGGCTGCTGCTGGCCTTCTGCCGTGAACCCGCATGATACGCCGGTTCCGGCCGTGGTTATGACCATGTGCAAGATGTGGCCGGCCGTCAGCGCGAAAGGCGTGCCGAGCGTGAACGTGCTTGTTGTCGCCGCCGATAGCGTGTAGGGCGACCCGGTGATGTCCGTGCCGTTGTCGTACACATGAAATACGGTCGCCGCATTATCTGCCGTTGCGCATGCGACGCGGATCTTCGTGATTGTGCCAGCCTGGTATCCGGGAACTTGCTGGTACGGGTAGACCGTTGTCGACGCGTTGCCGCCAGCGTTGAAGCCGAGCCCGATATTCAACAGCGTGAAATTAATCGCCGAGCACGCCGACGTAAGCTGATTTGATGCGCCGATGCAAACGGGTGCGGATGCGGTGAGCGCCGGAAAGCGCGTCGTGCCGTCGCTCGCGACAAAGACCGCCTTCGTGCCGCCAGTCGTCAACGTCACATCAAAAATATCCGCCGTCTGCGAGGTCGTCCCGGAGATCGTGAGCGGGACTTGAGCGGGGGCGTTCGGGAAGAACGTGTAGCCAAGCGCCGAGCCGAAGATCGCCGAGGTGCCCGACGTCGGGACGATCTGCGATGCGAAGATGCCAGCCGCGCCGATCTGCGAATTGTCGACGGTCGTCGCGCAGTTCCGAAGCGCCGTGTTGTTTGCGTTCGTCGTCGATGCGGTCAGCAACGAGACGCCATCCAAGAACACGAACGGGAGCGGGACGCATGACGCGCGCGCCGCAACCGGCGCGAAGGCGAACGCCGCGCACGCTACGGCGGCAAGGAGCAGTCGGCGAATCAGCATGCGGCAAGCATACCTGCGCCGCCAATGGCGCTCGGCCCGACTACGGGGAAGGCTCGTCGACGATCACTTCGATCGTGAACGCGAGCAGGTTGAACGGGTTGGTCGAGGACTCCAGCACGCCCGGCTGCACGACCGTTCCCTTCGCGTCCTGCTGCGGATAGGTCTTCGCAAACGACGTGACGATCTGCGAGCCGTTTCCGTACCGGGTGCCGTCGCCGTAGACCGCGCCGCCGCCGTACGGAACGCCCGCACCGGGTTGCCCGATCGTCACGGTCGGCGCAATCGACGTGGCAAGGTCGAGCACAACGTATCCCGTGATCGCGTCGGTGTAGATCGGCGACGTCACCGAAAGCGGTGCGGGGAAAGCGCCGACGACGTAGAGCGCCTGCACATCCTTCGGCCAGATCGGCTTGTCGAGGAAGAACGCCTTCGCGCGGATCTCCAGCGCCGTTGGTAGCCCGAAGTCGCCATAGACGCCGGTGTCGTGCTGCGCGATCGTATCCGCTGTTGAGAGGCCCCAGTAGAACGGTGCCGTCACGTCGCCCGGGCCACGACACTCAACACCCCACGCGAGCGGCATTCCGGTCGGCCAACGGCTCCACGCGCCACCTTGCGGCGAGCCGAACGTGTATCCGCCGTTTGCTTGCGTGTCGAACACAACGATCGAGGCGTTCTGACCGCCGCCGGTGTTGTCGTACGCCGCCCAGTATTGACCGCTGCGGCGCACGCCGGCGACGGTTCCCTTCCCGCGCAGTTCGCTTGGAAACGCCGACTGCGACGTGTTGCCGTAGACGCTCGGAATCTCATCGGGGATCGGCAGCACTGCTTGCCCGTCCGTCGCGTAGAAGCGGTCGCCGCCGAAGAAAATGACGTACCCCTCGAAGCCTTGGATCGATCGCGGTGACGTGCATCCGGTCGCCGTCGAGATGACCGACCACTGATATTGATACGTTCCGTACGTGCCCGTGTTGACGCCAACGATCACGGCCGAGGTGTAGAACACGATCAGGTACGGGCCGACCTGCGCGAGCCCCGTGACCGCGCCTTCCTTGCCGTCGCGACCAGCGGGGAAGTATGCGGTGTACGGCGTGCCGCCCGAGTCGAGAAGCCCGTAGCCGTTGAACCGCTCGGGCCGCAGCGCATCGCTGATATACACCGCCGTCGGTTCCGTGGGCTCGCCCGCGTAGACGAGATGCTCGCGCCACGTGGTCACGTAGTGCGGCGTGATCGGAGCGCCGCCGCGACCCTTCGGAAGCGTGAGCGAGCCGCCGATCGCGGCCGTCTGCACCGGCGTAAAGTTCACGCCATCGTACAACTGCGGGATGTGCACGCCGTCGCAAACGACCATCGCCGTCGCCGCCCCCGTGCTCATATCGGGATCGTAGACCTGCGCGAAGTTTGCGTACGACGACGCCGAAAGCCCCGCGCCAACCGACGTGAACGCGCCGGTCACATCGTTGCCTTTGTATATCTGCGTGCCGCTATGGACAAGCAGTTGCGGCGCCGAACCGACCGGGTAAAAGCGCGTGCCGGCAAGCGACGGCGTTCCCGTGCCGACCGCGCCCGAACCGCTGCCGTAAGCAATATTGCCCGGCCGCTTCGACACCAGGCCGTCGCGGTTGAAGACGACGTTATCCGCAACGTAGAGCTGCCGATCGCTGAGAAGATGCGGGAACGTGCGCGTCGACCAACCCTGATCGAGCCGATCGATGACGACGTAAAACGACTTATCCGTTCCCTCGACCGGGAAAATGCCGCTCAAGAGTTAGAACCCTTCGCGCGCGAGCGGCGTGCCCCACGTGTCGACGAGGCGCATCGGATCGCCGCCGTCTTCGGTTGAGCCCTCGTCCATCGCTGCGAGCACGTACGCTTCCCACTTCTGCGCTGCGGCTTGCACTTGCGCGTTTTTGTTCGCCGCATCGCCCGCGTTCATCACGCAATACTCGACGAGCGCCATGTGGAATTGCTGTGGAAAGAGTGGAACGTCAGTCGGGTTCACGAGCTGCCCGCCGTTTGCGGCGCTCACGCCGATCGCCGAGGCGTTCGGATCGGGGACGCCGGTGATGGTGATGATGTCGCCAGCCGTCGCCGTGCCAGGTGCAACTTCGAGCTGCGTCTTCCGGTGGATGCGCGCGGCGTAGAGCACGCGCGGACCGAACCACGAAAGCCGCCGCGTGTAGCCGCCCGTGACTTGCGCGAATCGATCGCCCGAGATCAGGTCGACGATGTACTCGTAGCCCGCGTTCGTGCCGCCCGTCTGCGTCGTGTACGTGAGTTCGAGAATGCGCATGAGCGCCGGATTCGCAGCGTCAAGCGGCGTGTTTGGAAGCGGCGAGATCGGATACGCGATCGCGTTCAACGTCGTAAGAAACTGCGTCTTGACGATCGCGATCTTCGACTCGAGCGTTCGCGACAGAAACTCGCTGTAGCCCTGGTTGAGCAGCTGCTGCACAAGCGACGGCGGGTCCTGATCGGTCGGACCGTTACCCGGCGCATTGCCAAAAGAGACCCCGCGTTGACGGAGCCTCCAAAGAGCCAGGTTCTGCAAGAATTGGAAGTTCGCCACTTAGGGCGCTCCCGTCAGCGCCGCGCCTTGCGCGGTAGCGTCAGCGTCGAGTGATCTTCCGCGACCGGCTCGTCGTCGACTGCGATCGTGCGCATGTCGGCTTCGCCGTCAAGCGATGCCTCGGCACGCGATTCGATCGTCGAAACGACTTCGCCATCCGCACCGTAAAGCGGCATATCTTCCATCGTGTACTCGGCAATGCGCTGCTGGAGCAATTCGGTCTCGGCTGCGAGCACTTCGGGGTCGTGACCTTTGCGGCGCACGCGACGTGCGCGCGTGGCTTTGTCGTACCGTTCGTACACGGCAACCGGTTCGCTAACGATCTTGCCGCGACCGTCGATACACTCGACAACAAAATCGGGCAGGCCGATCGGGCCACCGATCACGCGCACGGGTGCGTTCTTGCCGGGAGCCGAGGCTTCGGTCTCGAGTTCAAATCCACCGCAGCGTTCGATCACCTCGATTGCTTCGGGTGCGCGCGGATCAAATACGTTGCCGACAAAATGCAGGCCCGCCTCGATTGGCACAAACATCGATTCGCCCGGCTGGAGCCAGGTGTTCTTGTCGTCCGTTGCGCCTTCGGGGAATCGCTCGCCGTCGAACGTGCCGTTCCAGACCTTGACGTTCCCAAGCCGCGCGCGGTTCGTGACACGCCACTGCTTCGGTGCGCCCTTGAACATACGCTCGACCGGCTGCGTGCGCAGCGCGGTGGAACGCGCGATCATGTTCTCGCCCATTGGAGCGACGGATACGGGATCGACGAGAGCGGCCGTGGGACCGTCCGCCGTCTGAACCGTCGAGAAAACGCGGCCGGATTGGGAACCGCCGAACGACGCGCCCGGCGTACGCATCGCTCCCGGTCGTGCACCGAACGCCATTACGTGATCTGCACGAAGCAGTTGCAGAGCGTTGAGGTGGCCGAAGCTGCCGCGATGATCTGCGTTGCTTGCGCGATGAACGTCCTGGTCGCGAGCAAAACGCCGATGTTGAGACCGGATGCGCGAGCACCCGGCACGGCGTCCGTCACAACGGTCGACGCGATGAGGTTGCCGCCAACGAGGCCAGCCGCACCAGCCGCAGGTGACTGCGCCGAGACGACGCCGCGGCCGAACATGAGCACGCGGATCGTATCGCCGGGGACCGGCAAGAGACCCGGGTTCTGATCGAACGGTTGGAAGATGCCGACGCAGACCAAGCTCGCGCCAGCCTTGGCGTTCGTGCCGAGCACGACTTTGCCGCCCGAGCGCACCACAGCCGGGGAGAGCGCCGTGCCCGAATAGTACGAGTTGAATTCGGCCGCGTCGGTGACGTCAACGTACACCGGTTTGCCAACCGTGAGATTTCCGGCGACGTCGTTGTAGACGAATTCGTAGAATTGCGAATCGCCGAAAGCCGTTTGCGCCGAGACGCCGTCAATACCGCGAGGTGAATAACCCATGTCTAACGCTGTCCCTTCCGCATGAACTTCTCTTGGATATTCGGCGCTTTGCCGTACAGATCGCCACTTACGCCAGCGCTCTTTTCGAGCGGGTCGCCCGGCGCACCGTAGCGCTGGATGAATGTTCCCTCGCGTCCGCCCGAAAGCGAATCCGCACAGTGAACGAGGCCGCTCTCCATCTTGTTGAGGACGCGAACGCCTTCGATCGGGTCTGCGAGTTTGTGTCCGCCTTTGCGAGCCATGCTGTTCTCCTAGGTGAGGATTGCGAGGTTGTTTGAGCTGATGCGATCGAGATCGTCGCACAGAGCGAGGATCGGGTTGGGGAGCGCGTAAGCCGACGGGTTTACCGCAATCGTATACGTTGCCGTACCGGTTGCGGGGAGGCCCTCGTTGTCGCCGCCGACGATCTGCCACGGAACCGTGACAACGATGTTTCCGGTAGCGACGATGTCGGCAAGCCGATCAGATGCGGGCACAGGCATTACCCACCCGAGACCCACGTGCCAAATTGTTTGTTCGGCCGGTTGCAGACCAGCGCGCCGGCAAAGAAGATGTCCATGAAGTACTGATCGCCGTACGGATCGCGCATCCACTCGCCGAGTGTGAAGAAGCGTTCCGGGTGAACGACAAAGTCGAACCAGTCGAGATTCAGGCCGTACCAGAATCCGCCCGATCCCGAGCCCGTGCCCGGCTTGAAGACGCCCGTCGGGATCTTCTCGTCGATCAGAACCGGTGCGTCGTTGAACGCAAGATCGTTGCCGCCGGTCGTCTTGAGGCCGATTGCCTCGATGCGACGCGGGTCGATGACGTAGCGCTCGGGCGACTGCAGCGAGCCCCAGTACGAACCGTAGATCGCTTCGGTCGTGAGGTTGAGACGCACGCGCGAACTCTGTCCGCGGTTCGCGGCAAGATACAGCGTTTGGATCGAGTTGATGAACGACGCGCCGAGCGTGTTGTTGTAGTTCACCTTCGCCTTGAGCGACGGGTACGTCGTGCGCGAGAGCGATCCGACCGTGTTCGAGATCGTGCCGTCGTCGACGAGAACCGCGAGGCCCTCGATCGAGGCCGGGTTCCCGACCGTTCCGTCCGAGCGCGTGCCGTACGGATTGTTCGTGTAGAAGTCACCGGCGATGAGGTCGGGGAGCGTGAGCGATGCAACGTCGACTCGCTCTTGAACGAGGTCGACGATCGCTTCGTCTGCGCCGCTGTTGCGGAGAATTTCTTCGCCGAGGATCAGCACCGCGTCATGCGCGAGCTTCCAGTCCCAGCCGCCTGCGATGAGCCCTTCGAACTTCGCGAGCTTCCAGCCCCCAGCACCGGTGTACCACCCAGCGTTTGGCGATTTGCCGATATTGAACTGGCGCTGGATGAAGAGACCGCCGCGCTGCTCTTTGAGATGCCCGGTCGTTTTCATCACCGCAAAAAGCGGCGAGGTGTCGAAGACTTGATCGTAGACCTTATCTGCCTCGACCGCCGCAAACGTAACGGCGTTCAGAGCGTCGGCGTACGAGTTGACGGTTGCTGATGCGTAAGCGGCCATCTAGGTTATTTCCTCCGGCTGGATGCGGTCGCAAGGCCCTTGAGGCCGCCGCTTTTTTTGAGTAAGGTGAGCGCGCGGGTTTTGCCCTCGGCTGCATCGCGCGGCGCTTGCGCGGGAGCGGGCATCGACGAAGGCGACGTGGCGGGCGCAACGGGCGGCGCCGAACGGCCGAGAACCTCGGCGTACATTTCATGCATCTCGCGATACGACGGCGGCTTGATTCCCGCGCGTAGCGCTTCGGCTACCCATCGCTCGCGGCCGGAATTGTCTTTATTGCGGGTTGCGATTCCGGCGCGCAGTGCGGCGCTCTCGAATCGTTCCTCGGCAGTATTGATAACGTGTTCGGCCTGCTTTGCCGCTTCGGGCTTTGCAAGATCGGGAAAGGCGTTGCGCAGCGCGATGAACTCGGACTGCCGGTCGCTGATGTACTTCTGCGTCACCTTGCCATCGGACTCGGTTGCGAAGCGATCTTCAAGTGCCGCGATGCGCTCGTCGCGCGGATCGGGCGCGTCGGCGGCAGCGCGACGCGTTGTCGCGGGCGTCGAGTACTTGGTGTACGTGTCCGACGCTTCGCCGACGAGGAAATCGAATTGCTCATCGTCGGTGAGCTTGTTGAATTCTTTGATGAACTTCGGCTTGGAAAGCAAGCCGCGAAACTTATCGTCTTTGGCCGCAAGCGCGAGCGCCTCGCGCAGCTGCGGGTTAGTGTTGGCTTCAATGACCAGCGGCAGAATGTCGCTGTACTTCTCCGCGAGCTGCTCGTTGTAGCCAGCGTTAAATCGCTCGACGATGCCGGTCCGAAAGTTCTCCGGCAGCTTACTCCACTCGCCATCGAAGTCGAACGCGTCCGCCGGCGGGGCAGCCGGATCGGGTGCGAGCGTTTTCTTCGTGCCGGGTTTTACTCCAGCGAGTTCTGCAAGTTCCGCCGATCGTGCATCGGTTGTCTCTTGAACGACCTTTGAAAACGACGGAATCTCGCGCGGCTCTGCTGGAGCGGCGGCGGGTGGATTCGCTGAGGAGACGACTTTCGGATCGGCCATCGTTTAGCTACGAGCAGCCGTTAGCGACGGTGCATCTTGCGATGCGATTTGCGCTTGCCGCCGCGATGCTTGCCCTTGCGGCCGTGATGCATGCCCTCGAGCAGTTTGAGTTTCGCCATGATTTCGGACTCCTTGCCGCAGTGCGGCTACGCTCCCGGAGGTGGGGTCGGCGGCGCTCCCGGGGAGGGCGACGCTGATGCAGCCGGTGGCATTCCTGGTGCTCCCATCGGCGCCGGTGGCGGCGGCGGTGGAGGCATCACGATGTTCGGGACCGGCGCTCCGCCCGAACCCGTCGCTTGCGCTGACTCGGTGATTGCCTTGTCAGCGAACTCGACGATGCGTTGCAGCTCGACACGCCGCATCTGGTCTTGCTCGTCGTGCAGCACCTTCGATGCGATCGAATAGAGCTGTCCGTAGAGCATGGTTTGACCGTCTGCGGGGATGTGTTCGGGCTGCGATGGGGAGGGCGTCTGGTTGGGCGAAGCCGCCCCGAGCACTGCCGAAGCGATGCTTGAGGAAACGGGCTTGCCGAAAACCGTTGTGCCTGCCATCGAGGGCAACGTAGCACCGCGCGCGAGCGGCTACGGCCCAGGGCAACGAAGAATTTTTAGAAGCGCGCCTTCGTGCACGGCTCGCAAAGATAGACGGTCCGACCCCGAGCATCGCTGCCCTCGCTGAACGCCATCTTCGCCCAGCGTCCGGACTGCGGCCCAATCGAGAGCCGCGTGCGGCAGTCGGCGCACCGCGCGCTCTGTGGATCTGTATCGATCATGAATGGAAGTTGCTTTGGCGTCGCGTCGGCGATCGACGAGAGTAGCTTGTCGCGTTGCACGTCAAGCTCGTGCAGGCGCTTGCGCGCGGTCGTGATGGCGCGACGAGCGGCAGCGCGTTCGTGCTGGATATGACCGAGGTCTCGCAGCAAGTTTTGCGGCGAGACCTCGATCAATTTGGGCTGCGCTTCGTACGCGATCACCGGCCACCCGGTTTATGGTGCGAGCGTTGACTCTGCTGGTGGATCCCTTTCGCCTGCACCGTCGGCGGCGCACCGGACGCGCCGAGCATCCACGAGTATTGCGGGCCCAGCCGCATGATCGCCGCGCGCTGCTTGAGGCCCTGACGCCAGTTGCGAACGCGCCCCATCTTGCCGAGCATCGGCAGCGCGTAGAACCCGGCCGCCGCGTTGTCGTTTGCCTCTTGGCGATCGCGCGAGGCCGACCGCCCGAGCGTCGATCCGGTCTCGACCCGCACCGCAAGCTTGCCGCGCATGACCAGAGCCGATGCCTCTTTCCATGTCGAGAAACCCTCAGCCGTCTCGTACTCGACCACGTGCTCGTGCGTGTACATCGTCTGCATAAACCAAAGATCGATCTCGGCGGCGTCCTTGACGAACCGGTCGATCAGCTTCGCGCGATCGAGGATCGGGCCGCCGGATTGGTCGGCGACCTGCTCGTAGGTCTGCGGCGAATCCGCGCGCCCGACCGGCTGGCCTTTCATTACCGGCGTCACCCCGATGAGCATCTCCATCTCCGTCTCGATCTTGTCGAGCAGGTTGAAGTACGCCGCGTCGAGCGGAGACATCGGGAATTCCTTGACCGCCTCGCTGATATTGCCGCGAACCTCGAACACCGCGCCGATGTCGTTGATGAGTTTGTTTCGCTTGAGGCCCGAGCCGACCGATGCGATCCACGTGCCGGCAAGCGACTTGCGCAGACGCTGGAAGATGATCGTCCACAGCACGTCGCGCGCGACAGAGAGCGAGCCCATGCGCAGCGCCGATCCAGCGGCATCGAACCCATATGCGGGCCAGCGGTCGCGCAGGATCGAGATCGGCACGGGCCCGTCCCAAGCGACATCCCATAGCAGAACGCGGTCGGTCGGAACGTACGCGACGTGACGCTTGTATTTGTACTTACGCACGATCACGTCGTCCATGACCATCTCGTACTGCGGCTTCGATTTCTCCACGTACTGCGGCCCGAGCGGCGTTTGGATGACTTCGTAGCCTCCGCTCTCAAATGCAGGGGCGCCGAACTCGTCGCGCGTCACGGTGTAAAGCGGCTGCTTCGTTTTCGGATCGAGCCGCGGCCGCTGCTCTTTCTTCGGCGCCGGATCGTCGATCCACAGCAAGCGAACCTTCACCGTCTCTGAGAGCGGGTCGCCCTGACGGCTCTTTCCACCGGACTTGATCGATGCGACCGGCGTGTACGGCGGCGTGTTGATCTTGCCCGCGGCGACGAGACGATCGACGACGGCGCTGCCGCCTTTCGCGCCGAGCGCCGTGTTCGGCTTGAGCGGGTCGGTCGCAAGGCCCCCGGGCTGATTGGCTTGCACTTCGCCCGCAGCTTCGATTTCCTCGGCCTTGTCGGGAAAGAGCGTGATGAGTTTTGCGCGGCTCATCTCTTCTTCGAAGCCGATGAACTCCATATCGCGCACGAACGCCGTGCGATCGTCAACGATCAGGCGGTGCGCGGGGATCATGCGCCGATCAACGTCGCCGATTCCGCCGAGCATCTCGTGCCGCCAGTAGTGGTAGAAACCGATCGGGCGCGTGAAGCCCGCTAGGCGATAGCCGACCGCCGTCTTATCGGCGAACTCCGTGTTGCGCCAGTTCGTGCGCAGGGCACCCTGCGCGATGCGCGCGGCGTCGTCTTCTTCTTCGTTGTGCGCTTCGATCTCCGGCTCGGGCATGCCGCGCAGCGCTTCGGCGGCGACACGATCGAAGAGCGCCGTCGGCGTCGGCGAATTGATCGAGAGCGAGTCGTCGCTGCCGAAGCCGCTTGAGGCGGTAACGTCACCGCGCCACATGCGCATGCCGCGCCGATCGCGGATCCGCAGCGCGCCTTCGTTCTGCTCCCACCGATCGGCGAAGCCTTCGAGGCGACGGATCAGGCGGTCGTTATCTTTGTCGTCCATGCGCGCACGTGCGCGGTTTTGCTGACGGCTCGGAGGCTTGGGCGAGCGGTCCATCGTCGAACGTGGCGCGAAGTCGGTGGCGTTCATTTGCTGCTCCTAGCTCGTTCGATGCCGCGACGCGCGGCTGCGCTCATGCCCGAGGTATCGTTGCCAACGAATTGGATGCCGCGCACTTGCTCCTCGCGGCGCCGTTCGAAGTTGTCGGTCGGCCCGCCGATCGGCCGCTGCTGCTCGCCCGCGGCTTTGCTCTTCGCGGTCGAGAGATGATACGCGCGGTACGGGTCGCCGGTGTTCACCGTTTGCGATGACCAATCAGCCGCGAAGTCGCGCGTAGCGTTATGCCCGCAGTCGCACAGGCGCGTACGTTCAGCTGTATTGGGGCGCGCGTCGACCTCGAATAAATGGCCCTGAACGCACTTGTAGGAAAACTTCACGTCAAAACCCCGCCGCTGAAAACATCGTAGCAAACACATCATCGACTCGCTGCACGCCCAGGTCGTCGAACTCTTGCGGCAGCTCCGGCGTTAGCTGGCGCGGCATCGCTTTCTGCGTGCGTAAAACGCGAGCGGCCATCCCGGACGCCGACTTATTCTCGACGCTACTGCCACCCAGCACGATGTTCTTGTACGCAAATTCGGTCTGCTCGACGCCTTGCACGCAAAGCGACGCCGCGATGATACGGTCGGCCGGGCGATCTTTTGCCATGAACTTCCCGTGCACGACCCGGTAATGCATCATCTCTTCTTGCAAGCCCGGCGTGCGAACGCGGAAGAGTCCGTCGCGAACCCACTGCCGCAGCGACCCGATCATCAAGGTCTTGGTTGTCGCGTTGGTCTCCCACATTTCTTTATTCGTAAGCTTGTGAGGACCAACCGAGAAATCTGGCCAGCGGAACCGACGTGGGTAATTAAGCTGCCGGATACGCGCTTCGGTGAGGCGACCCATATTGTTTCTCTCGGCCACCAAAAGCGCAGTGTTGTAAAAGTATCCCAGCTTAACCAGCTCGTCGCCCCAATCCGAAGGATCAAGGTGGCCTCTCCACTCGGCCACTTGATTACGCGTATTGCAGCAATAGACGCAACCAACCGAGAACGCGCGCTCGCCTTCCTCATCGTCTTCCCCTTCGTTGTCGGCAACGTCCGCGCCGACGATGTACGTGTGGCCCGCAACCGGAGCTTCCAGCATCAAGAGGCCAGGCCGCGACTCTTGATCGATCCAGCCGTCTTTCATCTCGGGCTCGAACTCGGTGATCTGATCGAGCGACGGGTTCGTGTACGTCGACGAACGCAAAAGCCCGACGGCCATGTCGGGGAAAATCGTGTCGATCTCCTTAACCGTCTCGTCCACCATCGGCAAGCAGATCTTGAACGCCGATCGCGATGCGCGTTGGAACGCGGTGACGTCGTCGTCGGGGAACTCCTGGCGCATCCACTCTTCGTCGCCCTGATAGTCGGAGCGGCACTTCCAGATCCACCACCACATTTGCTCGTCGGCAACCGGCGGCAGGCCGCGACGGCCAGCGGCCTTCGAGAGCGCGCGCTGCATCACGCGCATGCGCGGCTCGATCTCGACCTTCTCCTCGTTCTGCGCGTCAAACATGTGCCGGCCGACGCGCCTAATCGGGCGCGCGTAAAGATCGGGGCACATCCACCACGGGATAAAGATCGCGATGCGGTCGGTCGTGCCGCTCTTCGCCTGATCGTAGGCGTCTTTGAAATAGCCGTCTTCGGGCGAACTCTCGAGCACCAGGATCGCCGATGGGCCATCCGACATCGAGGGCAAGAACCCGCCGTAGAATTCCTCGGCTGCTTTGTAAAACGCGACCTCGGTCGTGAGCACACCGTCGCGCGCAACGCCGCGTAGCGCGTTCGGCTTCTGCACGACGAACATGCCGCTCGACTTGCGATCGTCGAAGTAGACCTCTTCCTTCGTGACACGTCCGCCCTCTTTGCGGTTCTGTCGAAGCTTGGGTTTATGCCCCGCCGGCAAACCATCGTAGAACGTCGCCATCGTTTCGTTCAGTTCGGCAAGCGTCGTCTTCTTTTCAAACGCAACGACCGCGGCGCGATAGTTCATCTGCCGCCACATTTGCCAAAAGAGATACGCACAGAAGAACGTCGAGATGCCAACCTGTCGCGCTTTGAGGATCACGAGCTTGACCGGCAGCTGACGCTCGATCTGCGCGCTCACCGTGTTCCACACGTGCCGCTGCGCCATGTTCCAGCGGAAAGGGATCAGCGCTCCAGGTGACGCGGTCAGGTCGCCGCCGTCGCGCGCGCGCACCAGCTCCTTGATCTTCGGATTGATCTTCAGCATCTTCACGCAGAAGTATTCGAAGTCCGATCGCAGTCGATCGCGCTCGGTTGCTGAGATCACCTCGCTCATTCGGGCGCGTACTCCGTGCCGGCGCGCGGCGGAATCGCAGCGATGCTGCGCGCGAACTGATCGAGGTCAAGGTCCGCGCCAAAGCTGACCGCGCCGCGCACGACTTCCTCAGCCTCCTCGGGCGGTAAGTTGCTCGACCCAACGATCTCGCGCACGGCCTCCTCGAGCTGCGCGAGCGCCGTCTGCTCAGCGATCAAGTCGCGCGCGTCTTCGACGTCGGGATCTTGCGCGTCATCGAAGAGCGAGGGTGAAGGGAGCGGCGTCTCGGACTGCGCCCGTACCGCCGGGACGCGACGACCTTGTCGCCTCGGGGAGGTTTGCGCTTGAGCAAACGCATCACGCCCAACGCCGCATCGTTTACAAAACACTTTCGAAAGCGAGTCGGGGAACGGAACAAACGCGTGCTCGCAATTCACGATTTCGCGCGCTTCTTCGGCCCGGGCTGGACCGTCGCGCCGACCGTCTTGATCGGCGGGGTCTTCTCGAATTCTTTGGGATCGAACAGCGCATCCGGCCCAACGCTGCCGTGAAGCATCGCGCTCTTCGTCGGCGCGAAGCCCACCGTCGTCTTGAAGAACAGCTCGACGGCTTTGAGCTTGTCGGCCGGTTCGCCGTACTCCATCACCTCAGCGAGCACCGCCCCGCATGCCGCGACGTCGACGCCCTGCGCAGCGAGGATGTCAGCGACACCCTGCTGCGTACGCGGTAGTGCCGCTTGAGCAATCCCGCGCCGCGTCAGCGCGTACTCGTTCTTCTCCGGATAGCCAGCGGCCGTCGCCGCCTCGCGCGCAACGCGAACGCGATCGGCGAACGTCAGCTTCCCCTCATTCGCCATCGCGCGCTCCATCATGCCTTTGGCAAAGAACGCGCAAAAGCGCCACTCGCGTTCGTTTTTCGGACGCGTGACATCGCCGCGCTTTTCCGCCACGCGAGCGCGAGACAGCCGCCAGCGTTGGTACGCCTGTTCGTACGCCCACATCCGACCAACGTAATCGCGCTTACGCGGCGCATTCCACCACGCTCTACGATCCGTCTCGCTCTCCGGGTGCGTGCTTGGAGCGAAGCATCTCCACGCCCGCAGATCTCACGTCGACGTTCTCGCGCCCGGTCGCAAACCGGAACCCGGTCGGACTGCCCACGATCGCGTTCGCGGTGCGCGCAAAGTTGGTGTCCGAGGTTTGGGGCCCTTGAGACCCCAGCGCCGGAATTTCTTTCTCGTTCGCCATCAGAGCGGCGTCTCGTCAGCCGACGCAGCCTCAGCTGCCGTCGGCTCGAACGGCACGACCGTCTCGGCCTTCACCGGAAGCTTGGCCGAGAAGTCGATCCCGCGAACACGCTGGTTGAGCGCGATCGCGCAGTCACGCCCGCCGTACTGATCCGGCACCAGCTGATGCTTCTCGACGATCTTCCCGCACGTCGGACAATCCGTCGGCGTCTGCACCAGCTGATCGGGATACCGGTGAACCGTCCGGCCAGCAGCCGACCCGTCCGCAGCAAAGTGCTGCTCGACCACCGTCGACTGATCAACATCCGCCGAGTCAACGAGCAGCGGGCAGTGCATATCCGAGTACACCGGCGAGCCCATCACGGTCCCATCGCGAGGAGCGAGCGGCACCGGAACCTCAACCGTCCCCGACACCAGCTGCACCGGCACCGTCTCGGCCGGGTCAGCAGCAACGCGCTCCGACACCGGCACTTCGTTCTCGAACTCACTCATCGATTTCGCCAATCCGCGCCGGAGCGCAACACAAGAGATTACCCGGCAATCGTAGAGCCGCGACGCGCAAACCAAGGCCCGAAAAATAAACAGAGAAAAAGTCTAGAGCGCCCAGAGACCGTACCGGTTCTCCGCCGCCCAGCCCAGGGGG
>JBBRLI010000035.1:0-21917 GCA_038231455.1 Vulcanimicrobiales bacterium
AGGATATCGTTCAGACGCGGTTGCTGGCGCTCGAGGAACGTTTGATTCGTCACGTTGGCGATTGCCGAGGTGCTCGTGTTGAGCGACCGTCGGGTATTGGTGCTCGTGCGCCCAATGACGCGCAGTGAGTCGAGGTTTGCTTCGGCAAGAGCGATTTTGAGCGACGTGGTCGTGGTCGCCGCAACGCTCACGCCATCGGATTCCGCCGACTGGAAGCCGCCGGCGTTCGTGACGACGTTGTACACGCCCGGCGGTACGGCGATCGTGAACGATCCGTTGGCGTCGGTTTTCGCGGAATACGATCCGCTGGGCGATTGCGCGGTGACCGTGGCGCCTGCGATCGCGTTGCCGCTTCCGCTCTTGACCGTTCCGCTGAGTGTTGCTTGGGCTTGCGTGTTCTGCGCGATCGTTTCATGTCCGATCGTCGCCGCTCCGGTGGGTCCGACGATCGTTGTGAAACAAAGCGTCGAACACACGAGCGCGCTAAAGAATTTGCGCACGAAAATGCTCCTACGACAGTTAGCCCGGAAACCGAGCCATGCCGAACGTACAAACATTTCGTTAAGACGGACTTATCGAAAGTTTACGGTCATTAAGCCCAGATCAAGTCTGGTAGGCCGCTGGCAGCGACGAACTTGCCAATACAGAATGACAAACGCCAAACGCCTCGTCCTCAAAAACCATACCGACTGGCCGCCCCCAGCGCCTAACGAGTCGGCGCTGGTTGCGGGCGAACATGCCTGCTTCGTTCATTTCGGCCGACTGTGTTGCAGCGGTGGGGCGCACTCACGCTCAAGCCACGCCCGGCAAATCACGGTTTGTGTGATAGGGCTACGAAAAATGGATATTGTTCACTATTGTTGACAATTACGTTTTTGCGCAGTACACTGGCACTCTCACCCTTTCGGAGCACAACGAAATGACGTCAATTGCTGCCAGCGCCCACGCGCCGGCAAAGGACACGCTTGGCTCAAATGTACTCTTCGAACGGGCCCGACTCGGAATCTCGCAAGCTCAACTCGCCGAGCGCTCCAACGTCTCCCGGACCTGGATCAGCCGAATCGAGGGAGCCGCAGCCGAATCACCCGGCCTCGACGTCATCGAGCGCATCGCAAATGCACTCGGCGTCGCGATCGCTGAGCTGTTCATCGAGCATGGCGCAGACGAAGCAAGTGTGGATGACGCGGAACTCGCTCGTCGTGCCGCCGCTCCCCCAAGCGAATTCGTCGATGCTCGAGCGCTGCTTGAAGCCGTCGACGAAGCTGCCGGCAGACCGAGTCGCCGATATTCGTCCGCAGGACGGCCCCGTTTACCGCGTTGATTTCCACGCGCGCGTAGCAAAGACGATACAGCGATACGGTCTCGAGAACGACGACTTCAATCCGACCGTGCTGCAGATGATCGAAGATCTCGAGAGCGACCCAAAACGGTTCGCTAAGAAAAGCGGGGATCTCGCAGAAGCGCGATCGTACCGCCTCAGCTACCGGAGCTCCGCTTGGCGGGCCGTTTTTGTTGTTGACGACGTCGCGCGCGTCGTGAAGATTATCGCCCTCGATCGTCACGACGAAGCGTATCGACAGGCGAGCCGACGAATCGATTAACTAGGTTCGGCCGCGTCGTCAAGCGGTTCGAGGCCATCCTCGACCAGTAGTTGAGAAACACTGCGCACGAAAAGAGTCTGCAGCGAACAGTCCTTGCCGACAGCGTATTACGGAACTTTCTTAGTAAGTTTGTTGCACCCGATTTTTTAAGCAAGGTCGGTAAGCTTATCGTAAATTTGCTTTGCAGACCGCAATGTTTTCGTGCAAGCTCGTAAATTCGACGCTCAAGCCTTTCTTGAGGCGAAAATAATCGCTTGATAGCGTAAGCACTTCCGCAGCGACGATCGCGTTAAAGAGCCATTCCGATAACGTCAGCTCGATCGCCGCCATACGTTTGCTGGTAGTTCGCTGGGCGATGGAACAGGATTCCACCAAACCGAATCCTTTTCGCGTACGCTTGTTTCCGGTCGTGATCCCGGTTTTTAGCCTAGTGCCCGCGAGGCGCTCGAACGCTTTTTCGAGAGCCTCGTATTCAGGGCCGCTGACTCCGCGATTGCAGTAAACGAGCAGGTTGTGCGCCTGAAATCGCAACGTGCGGCTGATTGGGAGACCACGATTCTGCGCGTCTACGAGAGACGAGATTGCGAATAGCAGAATATCTTTGTCCCAGATCGTGGCCGCGCCAGTCTCCTAGAGAAACGGTACGAGTGCCGCGCGCTGTGCGTCGCTCCACGGAACGCCCCGCTCGCCGTCGCTGCCGACGGCGGCAACCTGACCGATGGAGCGCAAATCCGGCGCATTCCCGGCACCGGTAATCGCGTGTTCGAGCACCATACTCGTGCGTCCGAGTGAGGCGAGGCGCGTCCACACCTTGAGCGGCTCGTCGTAATAGAGCGGCCGCAGAAACTGCATGTTGATTTCGACGGCGAGATGCATGAAGTGCATCGGGCCGTGTTTCTCGGGATCGTGCGCTGCCTCGAGAAAACTCGCGCGCGCAAATTCGAAATAGATCGGGTAGCTGACATTGCTCACGTGCAGATACGCGTCGGTCTCGCAAAATCGCGGACGAAAGTCGACTGCGTGCGTAAACGAACGCAGCCACTCCGTCTCACCGCCCTTGGGAAAGAGCGTCAGCACCGCGCTTAGCGGAGCTGAATGGTCGGCGTTACGCCTTTGCCGGCAAAGGCTTCTTCAAGAACCGTCTTGAGTTCGCCATTCTCGGCCATCGGTTCGAGGATGTCGGTGTCGCCGTAGAATTTGCCGTTGATGAACACTTTGGGAAGCGTCGGCCAATCGGTCATATCCGCGAGTGCTTGCCGTTTGTTCATGTCTTCTAACACGTCGACGACTTCGAACGGGTAGCCGAAGCTGTTGAAGAACTGAATCGTCTCGGCCGTGAAGCCGCAGCGCGGCGCGTCTTTGGTGCCTTTGCCGTACACGAGAATGGTGTTGGCGGCGACTTCGTTTTCGATGAGTGATTTGAGCGCGTCGGACATGCAGTTACTCCAAGATGGCGGTTTTGATTTCGAGGGCGTGAATGCGGCCGTCGTTCCGGGCGGCCTTGAGGGCGCCCTCGACCATGCGATGGCGGTCCATCAGCGATTTGCCGACGAATGCCTTCGAAGCTACAGACACGTTGAAGTGATCCATGGTGCCATTCCGGTCCACGATCATGATTTGGGCATCGGGCATGGTCTCGCGGATCATTGCGACCATGGTGGTTTCGTCGATCAAGGTGGTTCCTTAGGACTGGAGAGGGATCGAGCTCCGGCGCACCGTCTCGATCACGCCTTTGGTTTCGCGCAGCGTCTCGGGTAAGTTCGGGGCCGCGCGCTCGAGAATCTTCACAGCGCCGGCTGCGAGGATAACGCCTGCAACCCCGAAGAGGATCGCAGGGATGCCGTCGAGCCGGAATTCCTTCCCGATGCGCACCCGCGAGGCGCGCATGATTTTGGGCGGAAGCGCGAGGAAATTCTTCATCGTGAAAGAGCGGGTGCGCTCCGTTCGGCGGATAATCCTCGCGCATGGCTGATTCCGCGTTTCGGTGGGACGTCCCATCGTCGTTCAATTTTGCTCGCGACGTGATCGATGCGCTCGCGGTCGAAGATCGACTCGGACTTGTTTTCGTGGACACGGCGGGTGCGAAAACCGAGTATACGTTCGGTCAGATCGCCGCCGCCTCGCAGCGCTGGGCCGCCGTTCTGCGCGATGCCGGTGTCAAGAAGGGTGACCGCGTCATCATCGTGCTCCCCAAAGTGCCCGACTGGCTCTTCGCCATGACGGCGCTGCTGCGGATCGGCGCGGTCGCCGTTCCGGGTGCCGAGCAATTGCGGGCGAAAGACATGGCCTTTCGCGCAAATCACAGCGGCGCAACGACGGTCATCGCCCATCGGATGAATGTCGAAGAAGTCGAGACGATGCGCGCCGATTCGCCGACGATCGAGCGCTGGCTCGTCAGCGGCGGAACGTTTGCGGGCTGGCTTGCCGTGGACGAACTCGTTGCCGCTGCAACGCCGTGGACCGGCGAGCAGACCGTGGCGTCGGATACGGCCTACATCGTGTATACGAGCGGGACCACAAAAGATCCCAAAGGCGTCGTACACAACGTCGCCTACACGTTTGCAAAACGCATGCAAGCCGCGTACTGGCTAGATGTAAAACCGGACGATTTGGTCTGGTCGACGGCGGGGACGGGCTGGGCGAAGTCGCTTTGGAACGTCCTGCTGGGGCCGTGGTCGTGCGGCGCGGCGATCGTCTTACATGAAGGCGGCTTTAAGCCCGAAGAACGCATGGATATGATTCGCGACCTCGGTGTGAGCGTGCTCTGCCAAGCGCCGACCGAATATCGTTTGCTTGCAAAATTGCCGGAACTCGGCAAGCGCTGGCGACTGCCGCTCTTGCGACACTGCGTCTCGGCGGGTGAACCGCTCAATCCCGAAGTGCTGCTGCTTTGGAAAGACGCGTTCGATTTAACGATTCTCGACGGCTACGGACAAACCGAGAACTCACTGCTCGTCGCAAACGCCCCCGGGATGGACGTGCGGCCGGGGTCGATGGGCAAACCGACGCCAGGTCACGACATCGCCGTTGTCGATGCCGACGGCAATGTTTGCGAGCCGGGCGAAGTTGGCGATATCGGATTGCGCGGCAAACCGCCGACGCTCTTTGCCGGCTACTATAAAAACGACGAAGAAACGCGCAATTCGCACCGCGGCCCGTGGTATCTCACCGGCGATCGCGCGCAGGTGGATGACGATGGTTATTTTTGGTTTGTCGGTCGCGCCGATGACGTTATCTCATCAGGTGCGTATCGCATCGGACCATTCGAAGTGGAGAGCGCGCTGCTGGAGCATCCGGCCGTTGCGGAATCCGCCGTTGTCGGATCACCCGATCCCGACCGCGGAAATATCGTGAAAGCGTTCGTCGTGCTGCGGCCGGGATTCGAACCCTCAGCTGCGCTTACCAAAGAGTTGCAAGACCACTGCAAGACGGTAACCGCCCCGTATAAATATCCCCGCGAAATCGAATATATCGCCGAGCTTCCGAAGACGCGGTCGGGGAAAATCCGGCGGGTCGAATTACGCCAAGCCGAACTTAAGAAGAAGGGCGCGACCGCTGCCAGCGGCTTTGTTTAGTGGGCTAACGGTCCTCGCGTTTGTCGCGTGCGCGATTCTCGGCGCTCGATATCTTGCACGGCCTCTCTTCCTGAAGACCCTTTACGTCATGGTTGCGATCGATGTTACTGCAGTTGCAGTATTGACTTTTTTTCCGCGCGTTCCGAGCTGGCTCGGTCGTGCGGAACTTTTGGGAATTTGGCTGACGCTTCTCTTCTCGCTGTTTTGCGAACTTCGGAACCATCGCGCATGGACGCGCGATGCAAACCATGCGCCACTCGAACTCGCACCGCCGTTCATAGGAACGTGGCGCGTCGCTGCGGGTGGTGCGTGGCGGGCACGCAATCATCATCAGATCGCCTCCGACCAGCGGTTTGCCTACGATTTTATTCGCACGGAGGGTGACTCGTTTGGATCGACGATCCTCGCGCCGATCGCGGGTCGCGTCGTTTCGCTGAACAACGATGCGCCGGATCATGCACCGTCCGGTCGCGTGATCGAAGATCCGCAGCCGTTCGGCAATTACGTCGCCATTGCGAGGGCAGGCGCGACGGTTTTTCTCGTGCATTTACGATCCGGCAGCGTCTGCGTTCGTGTCGGCGATGAAATTGAGGAAGGCACGCCGATCGGCGAATGCGGAAACAGCGGTCGCACGAGCGGACCGCATCTCCACATCCACGCTCAAGACCAGATGGAGCCGGCGCCGTTTGCGGCCACCGGTATCCCGATCGCGTTTCGCTCGGCAAACCGAGCGTCGATCGCCGCATACGGTGATCGCCTCACCGGCTGAGGTCTTCGTAGACGACCGTGGTTCGGCTTGGTTGCTCCAGCCCATATCGCGACGCTTGAGATCATCAATAAAATGGAAGCGCCGATGGGAAACAACGGTACTGTTCTCTGGGTAAGGGAGTCGCAGTGAATACAAGCGAGCCACCCCCGCCGCCGCGAGGCGAAACCTACATACCGCCGATCGATGCCGTCGATGTCCCTTTTCGCGACACGGCGCCTATCGATCCGGTGCACGATCCGGTCGTCCATGGGACGATTGTCGACCCCGCTCCGTCTGCTGTTGCTCCCTCAAAAGCTGCGCGCGTGTTCGGCAATCCGGTTGCCTACGTGTTCCGGCGTTTTGCCGCGAGTTCGATCGACCTCGTGCTCGGGTCGTTCGTTATAACGTGGCTGCTCTATGGGATTATCGCAGTCAATCCGCTTACCGGACTGCCGACGAATACCGAAGGCGGCTTCGATTCAACGCTCGCAATGGGCATCGGCGCGGCGCTCCTGTACGTGTTTCTTGCCGAGGCCATCTTCGGCACGACGCTGGGGAAACTCGCGCTCTCGCTGCACGTGTATCCGACGAAAGGCAACTTTGTCGGACTTGCGCGCTCGTTCATTCGCAGTTTGCTGCGCCCGGTCGATCTGCTCGTCGTGGGCGCATTGTTGGCGCTTGCGCCCGGGCATCGTCGCTTGGGCGATCTCTTCGGCGGTACGATCGTCGCGCGGAGCCCGCTGCGCGCAGCCGCACCGATCGTTGGATGGATTGGCATCATTGCCGTTGCGGCGCTGCCGTTTATTTTTGATGGCGGTTTACGATTCTTTATCGTGCTCGCCGCATTTGCACAATTCGTGCCGCATCTCATTAGCGATGCAATCGCGGGTCTTGGCGGACTGCTCGCAAGCCCGCACGCCTAAGCCACAGGAAAGAGCGCGGCTGCGCCTGCACATCCGATGATGCGCGCCGTCCGTCTGGTAACCACAACTGGCCCCGCCGATCTGCGGGTCGAACGTGTCCCCGATCCGACACCCAACGCGGGCGAGGTGTTGATCCAACTCACGCACGCCGCGCTCAATCGGCGCGATGTGTTCATCACCAAAGGCATGTATCCGGGGATCAAACTGCCGAGCATTCTTGGGGCAGACGGTGTCGGTCGCCTCGCCGCACTCGGCGCCGATGTTGTCGGACTGGACCTCGGGACGCGCGTCGTGATCGATCCGATGCTCGGCTGGGGACCGGACGAACGCGTTTGGCTGACGGGCGCAAACGTTTTAGGCATGCCTGCCGATGGAACGTTTGCGGAATTCGTCGTCGTGCCGGCGATCAACGTGCATCAGGCTCCCGCGAACCTATCGGACGCGGAAGCCGCGGCGATTCCACTTGCCGGAACGACAGCGTATCGCGCGGTTGTGACGCGCGGCGCGTGCACGCGCGACGATGTCGTCTTCATCCCGGGAGTCGGCAGCGGCGTCCAGACCTTTGCGCTCACGATTGCGCATCATCTCGGCGCGCGCACGATCGTGACGTCATCGAGTGATGAGAAGCTCGAGCGCGCGCGAGCACTGGGTGCCGACGTTGCCATCAACTACAAGACCGCAGTATCGTGGCAAAAAGACGTGCGGGCGGCAAGTGACGGCGGCCCCTCACTTGTGATCGATAGCGTCGGTGGTGCCACACTTGCAGCATGTTTGGATATTGCGCGTTACGCCGCGCGCGTCGTGACGTACGGCGGAACGAACGGCGATGCAACGGTCCGACCCTACTCGATCTTTTGGAAACAGCTCGACGTCTTGGGCTCCTCGATGGGCAGCCCGCGTGACTTTCGCGAGATGCTCGCACTCTATGCAAGCGGACTGAAACCCGCAATCGATACGGTCGTTCCGCTCGAAGACATCGCGCACGCGGCGCTGCGCGTCGAGGCGGGCACCCAGTTCGGCAAAGTGGTGCTCGCGATCGCTCCTTAGCCGACCAGCGAATATTCGACGATCGTCGCCGGTGCGTCGCTGAGTCCCAGCTCCGCGCGCAAGAGCGGAATCTCGCCGGGTTCTGCGAGCGTTGCAAGGTTGGGCTCGAGGATCGCGCGCTCCCGCGGCTTTGGTTCGCGTGCGAGCGCAACGCCCTGCACCCGCCCTTCGCTCTCGAGCGCTTCCAGGTAGGCCATCACCTGGCGCGCGGCTGCCGGCCATAAGTGATCGCCTACCGCTGCGTAAATCGTTGCGACCAGCGCTGGGATCGTCGCGGGTCCCGCCGCGAGGACGGCGAGTATCTCGCGTTCGCGCTTTGCGCGGTGTTCGATGTACTCATCGATCTTCGCGCGTGGATCGTCGATTTGTTCGCCGTGCCCGCCATAGATGACACGTGCGTCGCCATATGTTTGGCGAAGACGCTGCAGTGTTTGTTGGTACGGTCGCATCGCGCCATGCGGAGGAGCGATCACGACGGTTCCCGATCCGATGATCACATCGCCCGTGAAGAGCGCGCCTTCTTCCGCGAGGACGTACACCAGATGATCGAAGGTATGCCCGGGTGCATCGAACGTGCGCAGCACGATCTCGCCGATGGAAATGTCGCGATCGCCGAGGAGGTCTTGCGTATGGGAAAACGCTGCACTAGCGTGTGCGTACACCGGCGCACCGGTGCGCGCGGCGAGCGGCGCGGCGCCGGGATAGTGATCGGGATGTCCGTGCGTGATGAAAATCGCGGCGATCGTTCCGCCGAGGTCGGCGGCTCCGGCAACGAGCGCCTCGCAGTGCGATTCCGTTACCGGGCCGGGATCGATTGCAACGATCGTTCCGCCACCGCCGTCAATGAGATACGAATTCGTTCCATCGAGGGTCATCGGTGATGGATTCGGCGCACGCACGCGCGCCACGCGCGGGCTGAGCCTTACCATTTGCCTTCGAGTTCGGCGGGCATCACGAACGTCGGACCATCGAACACATCCGGAGTGACGGGCAGAATCGGCTTGGTGCGCGCGAAGGCCATCACGTCGTCGACTGAGGAAAATTCCGCCAGTCGTTCGAGGTGTTTTATGGTTGGAAAAATCATTGCCATGCGCCCTTGGCCGTATTCGTCGAGCGCTTCATTCGGACGAATCCAGCGCCCGTCGTGGGTCTCGGAGGCATCGGCTTCGGCCGCCTGGTCGCGGGGCGCTCGCGCGACAAAGAAACGCGCATCGAAGCGGCGCGTTTCGACGGTCGGCGTGATCCAGTGCGAGAAATAGGCGAGCGCCGATGCGTCGAGAAATACATCGAGATCGTGCACGATCGCCTCGAACGTGCGCGCGCCGACGAGTAATTCGCGTCGCGTTGCATCGAGCAGGTCGGCGGAAAGTTCGAGCGGAGCACCACTTGCGGTGCAGCCGAAGAAGAGTCCGCACTCCTCAAACGATTCGCGAATCGCGGCGACGACGAACCGCGGCTCGACGTCGCGATGAACCTCGCCCACTAACCGTACGGCAAGCGCCGCATCGTCCGCATCGACCGCACCGCCCGGATAGACGAACACATCCGGTACGAATTTTGCTTTCGCACTTCGCCGGACCATATAGACTTCGAATCCGTCGCGCGCGGGGCGCAGACACATCACGGTCGCAGCAGGGCGGGGCTCGCTCACTTCGGGGAACTCGTCTTTCGGCGGTTTCGTTGAATGGATATGAACACACGCTTGGCGGGCTTGGCCCTTGTTTTCTCCCTCGCGCTCGGCACTTCGGCCTTTGCCGATCCGCAGCCGGCGGCAACGCCCATCCCGCTGCCGACCTTACCCGCGACAAAGTCGCTCGACCCGGTCGTCCAGTATGGCGCCCAGGTACTTCAGGTGCTCATTCAGCGCCAGAACCAGAACCAGCAGAACAATACGCGCGGAACCGTCACCTACTACCGCCGCTTTGACCTTCAGGTCCAGACGGGCAACAATGCGTTCCGCACGGTTCATCTGCATCAGGGCACGGAGATCAATCCGCGCGGGACGACGCTCCAAAACGGGATGACCGTCCAGATCAACGGTCAGGCGCAGTCGGACGGCTCGATCAACGCAAATCAGATCAACGTCATCCAGTAAGGCCCTTGCTCCAGCGCTTAGCGATGTAATGGTGCGTGGCGGCATCTAAGGTCACGGTCGGCCCGTTCCCTTGGAGCGAGTCGACAACCGATCGCATAGCTGAAAGGGACTTATATGAAGATCATCCGTTCGATTGCCGCAGTGATGACACTGGGCTTGGCAGCAGCGGTGGCAGCACCGGCGCTAGCCATGGATAAAATGGACTCGGGCATGAAGGGGATGTCCATGGCGCGCTTCGGCGGCGGCGTCTACACCGGCAAGCCGGACTTGCCGCTCACGCTCTCGGTGGTACTCGCCGGCGACGGCCCCAAGGAATTCAAGACGGTTAAGCTCGTCCACGCGCTTGCCGGAGACAAAACTGCCGGCGAAGTCGCTTCGCTCACCAAGAAATACGGCGCTGCGAACGTCGCGCAGTTCCTCAAGACGTTTGATTTTGTGATCAACGATTCGCTTGCGATCGTCACCAAGGCGAAGATCGCGCTTCCCTCGGATCCCGAGCCCGATCCCAAGGACGGCAAAGCACTCGCGGCCGCCCTGTATAAGGCTGGCACGGATTCCAAAGGCAAGTTCACCGTCGAATACATGCTCGACCATCTCGTCTCGCACCCCGTGCACGTGCAAGTCATGAAAGACATCGACAAGAAATACGGCGTGAAAGCCGACGCAACGTACCACGTTGCGCTCACCCAAGTAATGTCTGACCTCAAAGCCGTCTACGGCCTCTAGACCCCGGCCTGGAAAACCAGAAGAGGCATGCCGATCGGCATGCCTCTTCGCTTTTTGATTGTCTCGCAGTGCCGCGAAACGCGGTCCTACGAGGCGTCGTCCTTCGGTGGATCAGTTGCTTCCAAGAAGCCCCTCCTCTGAACGTTTTCAGCGCTTTGCAACTAGACGTGTTCACGTCCCCGCACGGCGCGCTTCACAGCCGTTACGGTGAGTGATACCCAGGTGGATCTTGCGTTTGACCGCCCTCCTGCTGGGGCTTTTGCGTTGAATTTACCTCGAGGTGTTCGCATCATACTCCTCGGTTTGGGGACCCACAATAGAGGCATTTACCACCTACTTTTATCGTAGGGAATCCATGCACAAACCGGCCGTTCGGTTCGTGCGGCGGATGCACAAACTGCGAAGCCTTCCTCCGAGGGTCGGCCCCGAAGATTGACATTTCCCCCGGTGTTGTCGAGGGCGTACCGTGCGTTTACGCAAAGACTCATCCGCGATGCCACCTCGCCCGGAGCGCCGTTGAAGCTCTTTATCCGTCGAGCCGAAGCCGCGCTGATTTTCTCCGCATCGTTCGCGCTTGCCGCGCTCGTTGTGATCAACAAGACGGCCGTGAGCGCGTATCTTGCGAAGATCGGGATTTTTTCGTATCCCCTGGCGATTTTAATTTTTGCTATCGTCGCCTCGGCGCCGTTCTCCGTGACCGATGCGATTGCGGTCATGAATGGCGTCGTCTTCGGGCCGCTCTGGGGATCGGTCATTAATGCTGTGGGTCTGGTTCTCGCGGCGATCGTCGGCTACGTGATCGCCCTACGCACGAGCAAACTGCTCGACATCGAGGCCAACGTCGCCCGGCTGCCCGCCTGGGCACGGCACTTCCGGATCGGCTCGTGGCAGTTTCTGCTGACCGTGCGGATCATTCCGGGACTGGGCGGCACGATTGCAACCCAGACCGCTGCGGCACTCAAAGTGCCGCTTTTCCGGCACGTCTGGACGATGTGCGCCATCGCAGTCCCGATTTGCACGCTCCTTGCCGTGACCGGCAATGGTCTAGCGGGCGTCTTGGAAGCGCGCGTCATGGTGCCGACGAAGAAATATATTCACGACCTTCGTCCGCATCAGCAACCTTCACCCAACCCGACTGCGAGCCAGCCTTGAACGTCGCCCTCGTCGATACACCCGACGCGCTTGCCGCCGTGTGCGAACGCATCGCTCGTTCGCCGCGCGTCGGCGTCGATACGGAATTCCATAACGAGAAGAGCTACACGGCGCATCTGATGGTGATTCAGCTTGCGTTCGATGACGGCGTTGCGATCGTCGACCCGCTCGCGCTGCGCGACCTTCGCCCGCTCATCGATGCGCTTTCCGGCGCGACCGTCGTCGGACATGCGCTCTCGAGCGATTTGCGGATCTTCGCAGATACCTTCGATCGGTTGCCCGGGGCGGCGTTCGATACGCAAGCGGCGGCAGCGTTTTGCGGTTACGGACTGACGATATCGCTGCTCGATTTGGTTCGCGAACTTGCCGGCGTCACGCTAAAAAAATCGCAGACCGTCTCGGACTGGAGCATGCGTCCGTTCTCGCCGAAGCAACTCGAGTATCTCGTCGATGATGTGAAGTATCTCTTTCCGCTCCACGATGCCTTACAGAAAAAGCTGATCGAACGCGGTCGCGCAGAGTGGGCCGAAGAAGAGATGCGCGCGCTCGTCGACATCGACCGCTACCGCAGCGAATCGGCGCGTTTGTATCTGCGGGTCTCCGGTAACGCGCGCATGAATCGCCGCGAACTCGGCATTTTGAGCGAGCTTGCGATCCTGCGCGACCGGCTCGCTCGCGAACGCAACATCCCGCTTAAATACGTGATCCCGGACGACGTCCTCGTTGGTCTTGTTTCGCTGCGCCCAAAACAAGTCGACGAGCTTTCGCAACTGCGACGCCTCGATAATGGGATTAAGAAACACAGCGGCCCGCAGATCATCGAGGCGATCGCGCGAGGCGAGGCGATTCCCGAGGACGACTTGCCGCCCCGCGCCCCGCGCGCGCTCTCCTCGCAGCGCGAGGCGCTCGTCACCACGATGAATGTGCTCATCAGCGCCGTCGCAGCCGAAAACGACTTACCCTCGACGCTGTTGCTCTCGCGCAGTGGTCTCGAACGCATCGCCCGCGATTTGCCCGGCTCGGCCGATGAACTCGTCTCGCTCCTCGGGCTAGCTCCATGGCGTCGCTCGCTTGTCGTCGACCCGCTTTGGGAACTGTTGACGGGCGAACGCGTGGTACGAATCGAGGGTTACGCTGAAGGCAACCCGCGTACGAGCTTCGATCTGACCGCAGCAGGCTAGGTCAGACGACGCCGGACTAGAGACACGGTTGATCGATCTGCGCGTCGTGCCAACTGAACGCGCCTGAAGCTGCTCCCAGGGCGATCGAAAGTGCGAGGGCGATGCGTCAGGCCGGCCAGTTGAATGCGACCGAACGCGGCGTACCGGGCCGTTGGGATCCGACGTTTGATAGCTCTCGTTGCAAGACCGTGACGAGTCCGTTTGGGAACAAGGCGACCACGAACAAAAATCCAACGAAATAGGGCAAAACGGCTCGCGTACAGCTGTCAAACGCCGTCGTTAGGTGACCGGCTGTGGAGAGCTCGAAGACGATTTGCCGGACGACAAACACGATCCAGGCCGCATTGAAGTATGCTAGCGTCACCGTCGACCAAAGAGCAAACTGCGGCCAGCGCATACGTAACCCCAAAATTAATAGGCACGATAGACCCGCGAAGCCGAGCGGCCCGAACCATTTCGGAACGAGAAATCCGGCTGTTGCTAGGACGCCCGCGAGCGCGAGTACCACGGTTCTCACAGTCGCTCTCCCTATCATCGAGCGTACCCGTTGTTTCGCGGAACTGCGGCCCGTGCGGCCCGATTTTTCATCGGGAGCGCCAGCGTCCCGCGCAAGGGCCGTTTGGAACCCGCTTGCGACGTAAATCGTGAAGTGCGGGGAACTTTTCCGGCGAAGCTTGTCGGGCAATGAATTCGACGCATCCGAACAGTTTTGCCGCCAAAGATACGCTCCGAGTCGGGGACCGCACGTACACGTATTTTCGCCTCGCGGCGCTTGAAAAAGCCGGCTTCGACCTGAAGACGCTGCCGTTCTCGCTGAAGATTCTGCTCGAGAACTTGGTCCGCTTCGAAGACGGCCGCAGCGTGAGTAAAGCCGATATCGAGGCGCTCGCCGCCTGGAAGCCCGGCACCACGGTCGATCGCGAGATCGCGTACCGCCCCGCGCGCGTGCTGCTTCAGGATTTCACGGGCGTGCCGTGTGTCGTCGACTTGGCTGCGATGCGCGACGCCGTTGCAACGATGGGCGGCGATCCCAAGCGCATCAACCCGCTGCAGCCCGTTGAACTTGTGATCGACCACTCGGTTCAAGTCGATGCGTTCGGCGCCGAGGATGCCTTCGAGAAGAATGCGCAGCTCGAGTTCGATCGTAATGGCGAACGCTATGCCTTTCTCAAATGGGGTCAGGAAGCACTCGATAATTTCCGCGCCGTCCCGCCCGATACCGGAATCGTGCACCAAGTCAATATCGAATTTCTTGCACGTGTTATTTTCGGCGCCGGCGGCGCTGGTGAGGGCGCGCCAAAAGAAGATGCACCGCTTGCGTATCCCGATACCGTTGTTGGTACGGATTCGCATACCACGATGGCAAACGGCGTCGGCGTCGTCGCCTGGGGTGTCGGCGGTATCGAGGCGGAAGCCGCGATGCTCGGCCAGCCGGTCACGATGCTCATTCCGGAAGTCGTTGGATTCAAGCTGCGCGGGAAGCTTAAAGAAGGCGTGACCGCAACCGACCTCGTGCTGCAAGTGACGCAGATGCTTCGGAAGAAGGGCGTCGTCGGCAAGTTCGTCGAGTTCTACGGCGCGGGTCTTGCGAATCTCGCCGTCTCGGATCGCACGACGATCGGCAACATGTCGCCCGAATACGGTTCGACGATTGCGATCTTCCCGATCGATGCGCAGACGCTCGACTATCTGCGCCTTACCGGCCGCAGCCAAGAACAGATCGCTCTCGTGGAAGCCTATGCGAAAGCGCAAGGCCTCTTCCGCGATGATACGACACCCGATCCGCGCTACTCCGATACGCTCGAACTCGATCTCTCGATCGTCGAACCGAATCTTGCCGGACCGCGCCGTCCGCAAGATCGCGTGCCACTCTCCGCGGTGAAGTCGACGTTCAACGTCGCACTCGAAGAGTGGCAGAACGCCCGCGGCGGATCGCCCGCGGCCGTCGATCGTTTCGAAGGCGAAGGCGGCGGCACGGCCGTTGCAACGCGCCCGCGCACGGAACTCTCCGATGGCGCCGTCGTGATCGCCGCGATCACGAGTTGCACGAATACTTCGAACCCCGCCGTCATGATCGGTGCGGGACTGCTCGCGAAAAAAGCGATCGAACGCGGTCTGCAGACACAGCCGTGGGTGAAGACCTCGCTTGCACCGGGTTCGAAAGTCGTTACCGACTATCTGCTCAAAGCCGGTTTGAATACGTATCTCGATCAGCTCGGCTTCAACTTGGTCGGCTACGGCTGCACGACGTGTATCGGTAATAGCGGACCGCTTGCCGACGAAGTTGCCTCAGCCGTCGCCGAACACGACATGATCGTCGCCGCGGTGCTCTCGGGCAATCGTAACTTCGAAGGCCGCATCCATCCGCAAGTGCGCGCAAACTATCTTGCATCTCCGCCGCTCGTTGTCGCATACGCGCTCGCAGGACGTATGGATATCGATCTAACGACTGAACCGATCGGACGCGGATCGAAAGGCGAGGAGATTTTCCTCAAAGACATCTGGCCGACCAACGCGGAGATCGAACAAACGATTGCGACCTCGGTCACCGAGGCGATGTTCCGCTCGCGCTACGCCGACGTCTTCGCCGGCGACAAACGCTGGCAGACGCTCGAAGTCCCCAAAGGCGAACGCTACGCGTGGGATGAGAAAAGCGAATACGTCAAACGCGCGCCGTACTTCGATGGCATGCCCGCGCAGCCGGCGCCGCTGGCCGACATCAGCGGTGCTCGTGTGCTCGCCGTTCTCGGTGATTCGGTGACGACCGACCACATCTCACCGGCCGGCTCGATTGCGAAGAACTCCGCAGCCGCAAAATACCTGATCGAAAAAGGCATCGATCCCGCCGACTTCAATTCGTATGGCGCGCGTCGAGGCAATCACGAAGTGATGATGCGCGGCACGTTTGCCAACACGCGTCTGCGCAATCAGCTCGTTCCCGGCGTCGAGGGCAGCATGACGCGCTACCTCCCGACAAACGAGCAGATGTCGATCTTCGATGCTTCGGCAAAATACCGCGGCACCAAGACACCGCTGATGATTCTCGCTGGAAAAGAATACGGCTCGGGTTCGTCGCGCGATTGGGCGGCGAAAGGTCCGATGCTGCTCGGCATCCGCGCCGTGATCGCGGAATCGTTCGAACGGATTCATCGCTCAAATCTCATCGGGATGGGAATTCTTCCGCTGGAATATCCGCAGGGCAAAGACTGCGCCGCCCTCGGCCTTTCCGGTGAGGAAACAATTGCCATCACCGGCATTGCGGGTGGCATCACGCCGCGGATGACCGTGAAGGTCAGCGCGACCGGTGCCGACGGGAAAGTGACGACATTCGATGCGCTCGTCCGAATCGACACCCCTGACGAAGCCGAATACTACCGGCACGGGGGAATTCTCCAATACGTCCTCCGCCAAATCGTCGCGAAGTAAGATGCACAACGGAGCGCACGCGACCGCTCCCCTCCGACCCGATATCCCCGGTCTGCCCGAAAACGCGGTCGTTATCGCGTTTGAAGGCCCCGACCGGTACGCATCGATCGGCGGCCTTGGCACGCGCGTTGCCGCGCTTGCAAGAGCGCTCGGCGAGCACGGCGTGAAGACCGATCTGATCTTCGTCGGCGACCCGACGTTTAAGCCCGTCGAACCCGGCGGACCGAAGCTCACCTTGCGCCGCTGGAGCGGCTGGATTTCGAGCTTCCATCCGCGTAACGCGTACGACGGTGAAGAAGAGAAAATCCGCGACTTCGATGCCTCGATCCCGGAGTTCGTCGCAACGCACATCGTCGCGCCGGCAAAAGAACGCGGCGAGCGTGTCGTCGTTTTGCTGGAAGACTGGCAAACCGCGAACGTTGCCGTGTTGCTCGATCGTCTCTTACGCGAGCGCGGTTTACGCGAGTCGGCAACGCTTTTGTGGAATGCCAACAACGTCTATGGGTTCCACCGCATCGATTGGCGAGCGCTCGAAAAAGCGACGCAGGTCACCGCGGTCAGCAAGTACATGAAGTTCGAGCTCGGCTACGTGCACGTTAGTTCGCTTGTGATCCCAAACGGCATCCACCCGAATATTCTCGATGGGCCGGGCCGACATCTGGTCGACGCGTTCAAGGCGCAGTTTAAAGGCAAGCCAATGCTGTGCAAAGTTGGCCGGTTCGATCCCGATAAGAACTGGATGCAAGCGATGGACGCGGTCGCCGAGTTGCGGAACGACGGCCACGATGCGCGCCTGATCGTGCGCGGCGGTAAAGAAGCCTACGGCGATCTCGTGTTCGACCGCGCGCGCGAACGCGGCCTTGTCGTCGAGCGCATCGCCTACGAAGGCGATGACATCGATGAACTTGCTACCGCGATCGGTCGCAGCCAAGCCCACGTGATCCATCTGCGCGCGTTTTTGAGCGAGGAGACGCTCTTCGCGCTCTACGCTGCCTGCGACGCGGTGCTCGCCAACAGCGGCAAAGAACCGTTTGGACTCGTCGGATTAGAAGTCATGGCAGCTGGTGGTATTGCCGTCTGCGGTGCAACGGGTGAAGAGTACGCCGAGCCCTTCGTCAACGCAATCGTATGCGACACAAGCGACGGCCGCGAACTTGCCACGTACCTCAAAGGCGTAACCGAAGACCACGACGCCGCAGAAAAAATGCGCGCCGCAGGCTACGCAACGGCCTCGCGCTATACGTGGGGCAACGTTCTGGCAACACTCGGTCGCAAGATTACGTACCTCGAACACCCGGTGTAATTCGATAGAGGAGGGCTCTCCATCGGGAGGGTCGTCCACTGCCGCCTCGTGTACGTGAAGTGAAGAAACTCTTACTAGAAACAGGGTACACAGTGGTTCGTCGAGGGAAGGGCGATCACACGATATATTTTAATCCCACTACTGGTGACTCATATTCGCTCGACGGCGCAGACTCGCATGAAATGCCGCCAGCGGCGTGGGCGAAACTCAAAAAGCGTTTGAAAATCATCTAAGGAATTATCGATGAGCGAATATGTGGTGATTGTCGAGTACGACCCTGACAGCGGGTCGTATGGCGCCTCGAGCCCTGACCTTCCAGTTGACGGTATTGGGAAATCATCGGAAGAAGCGATCGCCCGCTTTCATAATGCATTGCAAGGTTATCTGGAATTCCAAAAAGAGATGGGACTTCCGATCCCCGATGTACGCCACACGGTTACGACGGTTCGGGTCTAAAGCACCGCCTATTGCTGCGACCGCAAACGACCGCCGGCCTTTGAAATTCTCGAACCTGGATACGGCGGGATGAAGCCAGCATCGGTCGTGATTGCGATCGCGTTACTGGTTGTCGGCGTCGCGTATGCGTGGAATACAGTTGGCGCTGCCGGACCAGCTCTGCCGCTCAAATTACTGGGCGACTTCCCCTTGACCGGAAACCCAACGCGCTTCGATTACGCAAGCGCTGACAGAAAAGACGAATGGCTGTGGCTCGCTCACATGGGCGACGGAACGGTTGAATCATTCGACGTAAAAGCCAACCGCGTCATACTTACGGTTCCGCTGGGCGCCAATGCGAGTGTTCGTGGAATACTTTTTGCTAACGGCGAGGTGTATGCGGCAGCACAGGGCGTCGGTGCGGTCGTTGTGCTTGATACACACGGTAAACACATTGCATCGATTGCTATCGGCGACCCTGATGGCTTGGCCTACGATCCCGTCACGATGCGCGTATTTGTCTCTGATGAATCGGGGAATCGCGATGTCGTCATCGACGCGAAGACGCACACGCGATTCGGTACGGTCGAACTTGGGGGTAAGGCCGGCAACACACAGTATGACCCTGTTTCAAAACACATTTTTGTGGGCGTGCAAACGCGCAACGAGCTTGCCGAGATCGATCCGTTCACGCTGAAGATCATCAGGCGCTATCCGCTTTCAGGCTGTTTTTCCTCGCATAGTGTCGTGATTGATTCCGATCAGCAAGCAGCCTACGTGGCGTGCCAGAGCAACGCGCGACTCGTACGTCTTGATATGCGCACGGGCCGGGTAACCGGCTCGGGCGGCGTTGGAGTCGGCGTCGATGTGCTTGCACTCGACGCCTCGTTGCAGCGTCTCTACGCTTCTTCGGAGTCGGGCGTTATCAGCGTCTACGACGTTCGCGCGGGGCGACTCAATCGGATCGCTCAGGGATTCTTGCACCTGCACGCGCATGTCGTCGCAGTCGACCAGCGAACGCATCGAATCTATTTTCCGCTGCAAGATGTTGGTGGAAAGCCGGTAATGCGCGTGATGGAGCCGATTTGAGTCGTTGCAGCGGAAAATTACTCTGCAGATTCTTTCATCTACGTTCCGACGAGTTCACCAATGCGGTCTGAAACTTCGTCGATGTAACGCGTTGCGTCGCTGTCCGTTCGGCCTTCGGCGAAGATGTTCAGCGTTGGGTCGGAAGCGTCAGGGAGCACAAGAATCCATCCGCCATCGCGTGAGACGCGGATGCCGTCAATTAATTCGATTTCGTGGTGCTTTTGCTCGTCGAGGAGCGTGCGCATTACTTCGCCTTTGCGTTCCCACGGGCAGGCGATCGTGCGGGTGACGAGGTGCCATTTCGGCAGTTCGTCGACGAGTTCGCTGAGTTTACGGCGTTCGGCGGCGACCATTTCCATGAGCTTCGTTGCAGCGAAGAGCGCATCGAAGACCGGTTGGAATTGCGGGAAAATCGGTTCGTGTCCGCCGCCGCCGGCGAAGTCAAGGTTTGCGCGTTCGTGTTCCGCGAAGGCCATGACCGAGCGCCGATCGCTTCGCGTGCGCACGATCGTTGCGCCATTTTCTTCAGCGATTCGTTCGATCGCGTTTGGAACGGTGACGGGCATTGCGATTCGCGCGCCTTTCTTGGAGCGGGCAACGCAGAGCGTCATGAGCGCAAGGAGCCGATCGCCTTCGATCACGCGTCCGGTGTCGTCGATGAGTGCGAACGTTTCGCCGTCGTGGTCGAAGAGGATGCCCATGTTCGCGCCGAGTGATAGCGAGACGTTCCGTAGTTGTTCGAGGTAGCGTTCGCGGTCGGCTTTGAACGTGCGCGCTTTTGCTTCGTCATAGTAGGCATTGATTGCCACAAGATCCACGCGGAGGTTTGAGAGAATCTTTGGCACGACCATCGCGGCATTGCCGAACGCGTAGTCGACGACGATGCGGAAGCCCGCATCGGTGATCGCAAGGGGTTTGAGTGCATCAAGGAAGCTGCCTGCGTAGCTCTCGAGCGGGCGCGTCGGGAACATCAGGTGCCCGACTTCATCCATCGCGGTGCGTCGGAAATCTTCGCGGAAGAAGAGGTTCTCGATCTTGCGCTCGGTGTTCTTATCGACGTTGATTCCGCCGCCGTCGAGCAGTTCGATGAGCAGGGAGTTGGGATCGGTGGGCGAGATGCGTGTGTGCACCGCACCGTCCCCGCTGGCACGTGTTGCGAAGCGTGCGAGCGGAAGCGGGTAGGCTTGGAGATCTTCAACGCCGCATCCCACGCTGAGCAGTCCCGAGATGATGCAACGGTTCATGATGCGTGATGCCGGATGTGCGTCGCGGCTCGTCAGGACTTTTTGTCCCGGCTTGAGATACGAACCGAACGCCTGGCCGAGCTTCATGGCAAACTCCGGCGTGATCTCGACATTGGCAAGCCCGCTCACGCCCGCTGCGCCAAAGAGCGAGCCCGGCCACTTGATGCCATAGATGAGCGACATCGAGACGATCGCCCCCGAGCTAACATTTTTGTCCGGCCACATCTTGATATTCGGGCGGACGACGGCGCCGCTGCCGATCGTGCACGCACTGCCAACGACCGCACCTTCGCTCACCGCAGCGTGATCTTTGATGATGTTCTTGTTGGCGATCGTGCAGTCGTTGAGCGTCGAGTACTCGCCGAAGTAGTTGCCTTCCCATGCGACGACGCGGTGGAGGCGGGCATACTTGCCGATGACGGCGGAGTCGCCGATCGTCGTATTGCCGCCGATTTCCGCGTGCTCGCCAACGATAACGTTGCGGCCAAGCACGACGGGGGCGACGATCGTCGCGGCGGGATCGATGCGGCAGCCTTCACCAACCCACACGCCCGGCGAGTGCTCGGTGCCGGGATACTGGATTTGCACCTTGCCGTTGAGCGCATCGATATTGGCCTGCTGGTACTGCTGCAGGTTGCCGATATCGCACCAGTAGTCGGTCGTGATATAGCCTTGGAGCGATTTGCCTTCGTGCAGCATGCGCGGGAAGAGATCTTTGGAGAAGTCGTAGTTGCGGCCCATCTCCATGTAATCGAGAATCGCCGGTTCGAGGGCATAGATGCCGGTGTTGATCGTATCGCTGAAGATTTCGCCCCAGGACGGCTTCTCGAGAAAGCGCGTGATGCGCGCGCGCTCGTCGGTGACGACGACGCCGTATTCGAGCGGATTGGTTACGCGCTGGAGCGCGATCGTGGCATCGGCTTTGGTCGAGCGGTGGTGGTGCAACATCGCGCTCAAGTCGAGATCGGTGAGCGCGTCGCCCGAGATGATGAGGAAGCTATCGTCTCGGAGCATCTCTTGGGCGAGCTTCACGGCGCCCGCGGTCCCAAGCGGCGTGTCTTCGACAACGTATTTGAGCGACACGCCGAATTGCGAACCGTCACCGAAGTAACTCTCGATTTCATCGGCGAGGTAGTGCAGCGTTGCGACGACTTCGGTGATACCGTGACGGCGGAGCAGATCGAGAATATGCTCCATCACGGGTTTGTTGACGATCGGCGCTAAGGGTTTGGGGCGACGTGAGGTGAGCGGACGCAACCGCGAACCCTCTCCCCCGGCCATAACGACTGCTTTCATCCCTGGGCGCTCCTCGCTTCGAATGCCGTGCCTAGTTGCGTGAACCGCTCGTCAGCGGCAATCGATTCGACGCTCA
>JBBRLI010000036.1:0-19743 GCA_038231455.1 Vulcanimicrobiales bacterium
CGGCGATCCCTCTGATATACTTCCGTGGCTATGTTTAACTTCGATCTGCAGCTGTTCGCATCCAAAAAGGGCGGCGGCTCCACGCGTAACGGCCGCGACTCTAACGCTCAGCGCCTGGGCGTGAAGCGCTACGGCGGCGAGCTCGTCCTCGCGGGCAACGTCATCATTCGTCAGCGCGGAACGAAGTTCTACCCGGGCGTCAACATGGGCATGGGCAAAGACCACACCCTCTTCGCGCTCGTCGAAGGGCACGTGCAGTTCAGCACGCGGCGGAATCGCCAATTCGTGAACATCGTTCCGGCGGCGGAGTAACGCTCCGCCCGCCTTCGTGCTCACGGAGTTCAAAGAGCCTGCGGGCTCTTTTTTGATGTATGCAATTCATTGATGAAGCGTCCATTGGGATCGCTGCCGGCAGCGGCGGCGCCGGCAAAGTCGCCTGGCGCAAAGAGAAATACGTTCCGAAAGGCGGCCCCGCGGGCGGCGATGGCGGTCGCGGTGGCAGCGTCTATCTCGAAGCGACCCCCAATTTAGGCACGCTCGTCGACTTTCGGTTCAAAAAGCAGTTCGCGGCGGAATCCGGCGAGGGCGGCTCGACGACCAACAAGTCCGGCAAGAGCGGCGAGGATCTCATCATCCCCGTCCCGGTCGGCACCTTGGTCTATCGGGCAGAAATCGACGCAGAGAACAAAACGGGCCAAGAGCGGCTCTTCGCCGATCTGAGCGAGCCCTTCGAGCGCGCCCTCGTCGCCAAAGGCGGACGCGGCGGTCTCGGCAACCAGCACTTTGCCACGAGCGCCCGCCAGGCGCCGACGTTTGCGGAAAAAGGTCAGCCGGGCGAAAAGTGCGCGCTGCGCCTAGAACTCAAATTGCTCGCCGATTGCGGTCTCGTCGGCTTGCCGAACGCCGGCAAATCAACCTTACTCTCTGTCGTTTCGGCAGCGCGCCCGAAGATCGCGGATTATCCGTTTACGACGCTCGAACCGCAGCTCGGCGTCATCCGCATCGATGTCGACGAGTCGTTCGTCATGGTCGACGTCCCCGGCTTGATCGAAGGCGCGCATGAAGGTGCGGGCCTCGGCGATCGCTTCCTGCGCCACGTGGAACGCACGCGCGTGCTCTTGCATTTGATGGACGGCGCAAAGCCGATCGACGAACTGCTCGCCGATAAGGCGACGATCGAACACGAACTCGCGTCGTGGAATCCCGCACTCGTCGAGCGGCCAACGATTCCCGTGATCACCAAACTCGATTTGCCCGACGCGCAAGAAACCTTCGCGCAGCTGCGCGAACAATTGCCGAATCTGGTCGGGATTTCAGCGGCAACCGGAGCCGGCATCAAAGAACTTCTCACGCTTGCGTGGCGGACGATCCAAGAAACACCGCTGCCGGCCGTTGCAACGCCGGAACCCGCGCAGATCGTTCTCGCTGCGGACGAGCCCTTCGAAGTTCGCGTCGAATCGGGCGTCTTCGTCGTGAGCGGCGAGCGCATCGAGCGGCTCGCACAGATGACCGACTTCGATTCGGACGAAGCGCTCGGGCGATTCGAACAAGTGCTGGCAAAACTCGGCGTCGAGAAACGCTTACGCGAACTTGGCGTCGCCGAAGGCGATACCGTGCGGATCGCCGGCAACGAGTTTTTGTACAGCTAAGACATGCGCATCGGGATATTCGGCGGCGGTTTCGATCCGATACACAACGGACATCTCTTCGTTGCCGAAGCCGTGCGCGAAGAGTGCGGTCTGGACCGCGTCGTATTCGTTCCCACGCGCTCGGGGCAGCATCGCTCGCGCATCGTTGCCTCGGGCGACGATCGCTCGCAGATGATTCGCCTCGCAATTGCAGCGAACGTCGCATTCGCCTTTGATGACGCGGATTTAGCGCCGGAAGCCAGCGGTTATACCGCCGACCTTTTGCCGCGTTTGCACGCGCGCTATCCGGGTGACGAACTGACGTTTATCGTCGGCGGCGATTCGCTCGTGCGTTCGCGCTGGCAACGTCTCGACGAAATTCTCGCCGCGCTCGCCGCATTCGTCGTCGCACCGCGCGGCGATATTACCGTCAGCGAACTCGAAGCGGCGCTTGCCGATTTACCCGCTCCATTGCGCGAGAAAGTGCGCCTGCTCGACCTTCCGGTTGTTGCCGAATCCGCTACGCTCGTCCGCACGCTGCTTGCCGCGGGCCGCAGCGCGCGCTATCTCATCCCGGAGCCGGTATATCGCTACATCGTCGACCACGAATTGTATCGCGAACCGGCCGAGGAGGCCGCGTCGTGATCGACACGCGTGACGATTGGCGCACGGCGACGGCAGCCGGTCACACGCGCGCGAGCGATGGCGAATTGCTAATCGGCGGCGTTCGTGCGAGCAATCTTGCAAGCACGTATGGAACGCCCGCGTTCATCATCGACCTTGAGGTCGTCGATCGCGCGATCGATGCGTTCGTTGCGGCATGTGCGCCGCACGACATCGGGATCGCGTACGCCGGAAAAGCGTTTCTCTGCACGGCCTTCGCACGTCACCTTGCCGCGCGCGGCCTCGACCTTGATGTCTGTTCGCTTGGGGAACTGCTCACCGCGGAACGCGCGGGATTTCCGCCCGAGCGGCTCGCTTTTCACGGTTGCGGCAAATCCGATGTCGAACTCGACGCAGCGGCCGCCGGGCGCGTCGGCATCACGATCGTCGACGGCCACGAAGAGCTCGAGCGGCTTGCGCGACGCGCAAATCCCGCATCGCCGCTGACGATTTTGCTACGCATCAACGTCGGGATCGAAGCGCACACGCACGACTTCATTCGCACGAGCGGCGAGAACACGAAGTTCGGCTTTGCGCTCGACGAAGTCGATTCGGCCTTCACTCGGCTTCGCGAGCTTCCGGCACTGCGATGTCTTGGATTGCACGCCCACATCGGCTCGCAGATCGCCGAGGCCGACCCGTACCACGCGAACCTGCGGACGCTTATGGAGACCGCAGCCCGCGCACGGGCGCACGGAATCGCCATCGAACGGCTCATCATCGGCGGCGGCTACGGGGTCGAAGAAGCGCCCGGCGAGCGTGCCCCAATCGACATGGAAGCGCTCTTCGCGGGACTGGCGGGCGATGCCAAGCGCTTCGCCGCCGACCTGCACATCCCAATGCCGCACCTTGCGATCGAGCCGGGACGGGCGATCGTCGCCCGCGCCGGCACATCGCTCTATTCGGTCATGGCGGTCAAACGCCAGGGCCGCCGCCGGTTCGTGGTCGCCGACGGCGGAATCGCCGACAACCCGCGGCCCGCGCTCTACGGAGCGTACCATCATCCACTTGTTGCACGCTCCGCGGCCGATGTGGCCGTAAGCGAGGCGACCATCTGCGGCCGGTCGTGCGAGAACGACGTTCTCGTCACCGCTGCGCTTCCCAATTCGCTCGCGAGCGGCGACTTGATCGCCCTGTGCACCACCGGCGCCTACACGTATGCGATGGCCAGCAACTACAACCGGTTCGGCAAGCCGCCGGTCGTCTTCGTCGGCGGCGCCGCGCATCGACTTGCGGTGCGCGGCGAACGACCGGACGACGTCCTGCGCAACGACCTTGACGCGTAAGGCGGCGCTCCTCCTCGGCCTGATCCTCGCCGGATGCACGGCCGCACCGTCCGCAAACGACGGAAACGCGGCCGTTTTCGATGCATGGCGCGCGCAGCGTTCGCACATCGAAGTGACCGCAAGGGGCGTGATCGCCCGCGATTTGGGCACACGCGCCGGCGTTTCGGCGGCGCATGAGGGCTTTCTGCTCCACCTCGCCGGAGCAAGCGGGCGCGGCCTCACGGTCCGGGTTGAGGCCAATGTGGATTTCACCGGACCGATGCCGATCGCGGCGGGCGAAAGCGTCATCGTACGCGGCGAATATGAGTTCGATGCGCGCGGCGGCGTGATCCATTGGACGCATCGCGACCCGCGCGGCCGACATCCGGGTGGGTACATCGAAATTCAAAACAAGAGATACGGATAACAATTTTGTCATTCGCGCTAGTAATTTGTAGCGCGCACACTTTATAATCGTTCTATCATACGTTCAGGGCGAATTCTGCGTGCCGTGACCCTTGCAAGTGCGTCTCCACGACGACGCGAGTTGCTTGCATCACTCGGAATCACCGTGAATGTTGTCCCCAGCGACTATCTCGAGGTTGATCTCGCCGGCGTCACGCCGACGGAACTCGCTATGATCCACGCCCAGGGAAAAGCTACCGGTGCCACGTGCGATCGCTCTCTCGAGAGCGTCATCATTGGCGCGGATACCGTGGTCGATGTGGACGGCGAAGCGCTCGGAAAGCCGCGCGACCGCGCGCAATCGCGTGCGATGATCGAGCGTTTGTCGGGACGGGAGCATCTGGTGCACACCGCCGTTGCATTGCGCGATGCGACGAGCGAACGTTCGTTCGATTTTCTTTCGACGACGCGCGTGCGATTTTACGATTTGAGCACCGCTGAGCTCGAGCGCTACGTCGCAAGCGATGACGGCATGGATAAAGCCGGTGCTTACGGCATTCAGGGCCGCGGCGCGACGCTGGTCGAGGCAATCGATGGCGACTTTTATACGGTGATGGGATTTCCGCTTGGCGCCTTTACGCGCGCCATCTCAACCATCGGTTGGACCTTGGGAGCCCCGGCATGAGCATGATGTCGTTTCGTCCGGACATTGGCATCGATCTTGGCACCGCGAACACGGTCGTCTACGAGCGCAACGAGGGGATCCTCGTCTCCGAGCCCTCCGTCGTCGCCTACCGGACGTCGGATGATTCCATTTTGGCTGTCGGCCACGCCGCAAAAGCAATGGACGGACGTGCGCCCGGCCGCATTCGCGTCGTCCGCCCACTGCGCGGCGGGACGATCTCCGATTTTCGCGGTGCGCACGCACTGATCTCAACGATGGTCGACCGGGCGCTCCGTTCGAAAACACGGATCGCTCCGCGGGTGATCGCCTGCGTCCCGGGTTGTGCCACCGACATCGAGTGCAAAGCGGTCGAAGAAGCCGTCCGCTCGGCGGGTGCGCGCAACCTCACGTTCGTCCCGCAGGCCGTTGCGGCGGCCGTCGGCGCGGGCCTCGACATCACGACTAACCGCGGCATGATGGTCGTGGATATCGGGGGCGGCACGACGGAAGTCGCCGTCCTTTCGCTCACCGGGGTCGTGGCGCTCAAGTCGATCAAGGTCGGCGGCGACTACTTCGATACCGCGATTGCCAACCGCATGCGGAACGACCGGTTTATCATTGGGCCGCTCACCGCCGAGCAACTCAAGGTCGAACTCGGCTTTGCGGGACGCGCGCCGGGGCGCGCGGCGTTCACCGTGAGCGGCTCGGATCTTGCGGCGATGTCGCCGCGCAGCCGCGCGATCGACGAACAGATCATCGGTGATGCCATGGCCGAGGGGATCAACCAAATCGCGCGTGCGATCTGGAGCGTCCTCGAATCGACCCCGCCGGACCTCGCGGCCGACCTGCTGGAAACCGGCATCGTGCTCACCGGCGGCGGGGCGCTTATCCCCGGTCTCGCAGGCGAACTTGCCGTGCGTTCGAACGTGCCGACCACGGTCGCAATCGACCCGCTCACTTGCGTTGCACGTGGCGCGGGGGTGATTCTGGCAACACCCTCGCTGCTCGAAAAATTACGTCCGTCGGCCGATCGCCTGACGAGGTGGTACCAATCTTTACGTATCGGGATGAACGAAAGCTATTCGCGTTAATCGGCGTCGTCATCGTCGCCGCTTTAGTCGCACTGCTTCAAGTTAGCTTCGCCCGCCAGGGACGTACCAGTCCCCTCACCACACTCGTCACAACAACGGCTACGTATTTTGAGATCGTCATCTCCGCGATTCGCGACGGAACGCGCGGCGGCTTCGACACGGTCGTCCGGACGCCGGGCCTCGCGCGCGAGAACGCCGCGCTGCGCGAAGAGAACCTGCGCCTGCGCGATGAGAACGTCGCCTTTACCGAGGAACTCGCGCGGGTGCCGGCCGAGCGCGACATGATCGCCGCGCAAGCACGCTACCCGCACGCCGTCGCCGCGAACGTGATCGGCTTCGATCCCGAGAATACGATTCACGAAGTGACCATCGACCGCGGCAGCAAAGACGGCGTCAAACGCGACGACGGCGTCGTTACGAGCGACGGGGTCGTTGGCCGGATTGTCGAGGTCACGCTGCTCTCGAGCAAAGTGCTGCTCGTCAGCGACGTCACCAGCCGCATTCCCGCCGTCGTCCAACGCGGGCGCTGGTGGTCGATCGCTGTCGGCACGCAAACGCGCGTAAAGCTGCAGTACGTCCCGCAAGACGCGCACCTCGTTCCGGGCGACGCCGTCATCACCGGCGAGGGTCGCAGTTTCCACGCCGGGATTTTAATCGGGCGCATCGCCTCCGTCACTCCATCCGCCGCCGGCGCGCTCGATCAGAGTGCGATCGTCGAACCCGCCGTTTCATTCGGCCGCTTACATCGTGTCCTCGTCTTACAAAAATAAATACCGCTCGGTCGAAATCGTGCGCGGCCCGGGCGTCTGGGCGACGCTCGGTTTCGTCGCGCTCGCCGCACTCGTGCAGACGACGCTCGGCCCGGTCTTTGCGGTGCGCGGCATCGTGCCGTCGTTCATCACGATCGCCGTCGTGCTCTTTGCGCTTCGTACCGGCATCACGCGCGGCGTGATCGTGGGCCTCGTCGCCGGAATCCTCGAAGATGCACTCGCGAGCGGTACCGGCGGCGCGTGGACGATTGCAACGGTCCTCGTCGCACTTGGCGCCGGCCGAATCGCGCGCTCGTTCTTCAGCGACGGCTTCACGATCTTGAGCGCGATTGTCGCGGGCGGTGTGCTCGTGCGCGACTTGATTTTTTGGCTCGTCATGCGCCTTGAGGGATACCCGCCGGGACTCGCCGTCGCGCACGCGCACGCCGCCGTGTATCAGGCCATCGCAACCGGGATCGCCGCGTTCCTCTACCTCGTTATTCGGACACGGTTCGTCGTCGACGCGACGAGCGTGCAGAGGATCTGATGCCGCTTCGTTCGCCGCTCCGCATTTTCGGTTTCATCGTGGCGCTTGCGATTGCGCTCGTCGCGATCGTCATTCGCCTCACGCAAGTCCAGATCGTGCAGGGCGAAACGTTTGCGGCCGCAGCACGTGCGAATCAAATTCAAAAGATTCCGGTCGTTGCGCCGCGCGGTCTCATCGTGGATCGTCACGGAACGATCATGGTGCGCAGCCGACCGTCGTTCGTCTGCGCGCTCATCCCCTCACTCGTCAAAGATATCAACGCCGAGATTAAAGGCGTCGCGCGCGTCCTTGGCGTTCCCGAGGCGAAGCTTTGGAAACAGTTGCTTCACCATCACGGTGTCAACTACAAAGACTTCGATGAAGTCGCGATCTACGAGCCGTACGGGCCCGTGATCTTGGTGAGCGACCTCTCGACCGCGCAAATGGCGCGACTGGTCGAAGCGGAAAACGAACTGCCGGGCGTCGACGTCGAAGAACCCGCGGTGCGCAACTATCCGTATCACGGGTGGGGCTCGCATTTGGTCGGCCAAGTCGGCGCGATCACCGAAGATGAGTATGCAAAGCTCCGACGTTTGGGCTATTCATCGAATGACGTCATCGGCAAAGCCGGGCTCGAAGAGAGTTACGACGGGTACTTGCGCGGCAAAAACGGCGGCGAGCAGGTCGAGGTGAACGCCTCGGGCGGTGTCGTGCGCAAGCTTCGCTCGGTCGACCCGATTCCCGGTAACACGCTGGTGACCGCCGTCGATTGGCGTTTGCAACGCATCGTCGAGAAGAATCTGATTACGCAACTGAAAAAGTGGAGCGTCATCCGGCATCATAAGTTGGCAGGCGCCGTCGTCATCATCGATCCGTCCGACGGCGGCGTTTTGGCGATGGCGTCGTACCCCGAGTTCGATCCCAACGACTTCGCAACGCCAATTAGTCAGACAAAGTTCTCACGTTACATGACCGACTCGCTGCGGCCGCTGTACAACCGCGCGATCGGCGCCGCCTCGCCGACCGGCTCGACGTTCAAGATGGTGACCGGCTCCGGCGCGATCAGCTCCGGCGTTATCAAGCCAAATCAGGTCCTGTACGATTCAGGCGCTTGGAACTGCCACGGTTTTACGTTCCGCGATATTGCCGCCGGCGGACTCGGTTCAACGAACTTCGTGCACGCGCTCGCCGCATCGAGCGACGGCTACTTTTATCAGCTCGGCGACCGACTCGGCCACGAACGCTTACGCTACTACGCGCTGCAATATGGGCTCGATCAAAAACTCGGTATCGACATCCCCGGTGAATTCGAAGGCAACTGGCCAACGAACGCATGGTCGATGCGCGTGTACAAACTACCGCTCGAGCCAAGCGACGTCTGCCAACTCGCGATCGGTCAAGGCGCGATGGAAGCTACGCCGTTGCAAATGGCCAACGTCACCGCGACCGTCGTGAACGGCGGCATCCTGTATCGCCCGCATCTCGTCGAGGCGATCCGCAATCCGAGCGGCCGTATCATCAAACGGTTCGATCACGAAGTGATTCGCAAAGTGAACGTCACCGCTGAAGCACTCAAAGAAGTGCGTGCGGGGATGGACAAAGTCACCGATCCCGGCGGAACCGCCTACGGACTCAAAGTCGATGGCATTCCGTTCGGCGGAAAGACCGGCACGGCCGAAATCGGCGTCAACGGCGCCGGTTCGAACACGACGTGGTTTGTCGCCTACGCGCCAAGCGATCATCCCAAGATCGCGATGGCCGTCTACATGGAAGGCAGCGGCAGTTACGGTGCGACCGTTGCAGCGCCGGTCGCGCAACATATCATCGCCGAATACTTCGGCAAGAAAATCCCACCGCTCTAATCCCGCTAGTCACTGCGATGTTCGACTCCGTCGGCCGTGCGCGTCCAGTGCACGTGGTCGGTCGAGACTTCCTGACGGAACTCGATCGTTCGCGGCGATCGGAACGTATTGACGATGCGCACGTCGAGTTGTTTGCCACGATCGTCGCGATCGCGCCACGGGTACGTCCACGTCTGACCTGCAATTCGAAGGTCGCCGGCCGGAGCCGGGGCCGAACCACCAACAATCACGTGCGTATGGTAAAGCGCGATCTTCGGGTCGTACGTATAAACGATTAGCGCGGCAGACGCTCCATTGACGAATTGATGGCACGTATAGTATTCGGCACTGCGCCAGCAATCGTTCCGCACGCGACTCGTCTCGGTTCGCGCACGGCTGTAGGCGGTTTTATGATGCACGATCGTCGTCGTCCAGGTGCCCCGGTACGCCGCGATGCGGGCGATTGGTGAATCGTCCATTGCCCCCGCAGCAGCGGCTCCGAGCGCAAAGGCGATAGCGATGAACGTCATGAGGCGAAAGCGCACGATCAGAACCCCAACTGGTAGTAAAACCGCAGCGAGCGCGGAGCGCGATTGGGTGCAATGATATACGGACCGGTGCCGCCGTTCAACTGTCCGCTAAAATTCGGCGCGATCCCAATACCCGGAAAGGCGAGGGCGTTGGTGGAGTAACCGGTTTTCGGTCCGCTGATCCCCGTCGCAACGACCTGGTACCGATTGCTCAACTGAGGTTGATTGTAGAGCTGGTTGAAGACGTTGCCCACGAGCACCCCAAAGGTCTGCTTACCGGATGCGGGCGGGGTGAATTCGAGCGATAGATTTGCAACGATACGCGGGGCACTCAGAAATCCGCCGGCGCTTGCCGCCTCCGTCGTCCCGCGCGTCGCCGAAATATTCGGCTTGAGAAACGTGCCGGGATTTTGCGGATCGACGTAACGGTCAGCCGTCGCCGCGCCCGCTGCATTGGTGATGTTCGTGTTCGCAACATTGCGCGGTATGCCGTTCACGAAGGTCGCCGTATAGAGACCATCACCGATCGGAAAACCACTATTAAAAAACGCAATCGGATTGATGCGAAACCCGCTTCGCGTCTTGTACGAAGCGGCAAGCGTGATGTTCAGTGGTGAGAGAAAGCCGACGCGATACTGATTCCCGAGCAAGAGCGACGCGGTCGGGATAGCCGGAAAGAAATCTTCGTTTCCGGATTTCGGCACGACGTTGGTGAACTCGTTGAGATAGGTCGCCGAGAGTTGCCCGGAGAGCCCGACATTTGCTTCTTTGGTGAGATAGAATTCCACGCCCGTGGTGCGTGAGATTCCGAGGTTCGTAGTCGTCGGGGGGTTGAAGATGACCGCGCCGGTATTCGGATCGGTTAGGATCGCGCCGTTGACGATGCGCGGCGATGCGACTTGCGCGAGTCCGTCGTAGCCTCGACGATAGAACGGCGAGATCTTGAACGCCACGTTCTTTGGGAACTGATGCGAATACGAGCCGTCGATATTCGTAAAGGTCGCGGCCTTCGCCGGCTGAATCGGCGTGCCGTTATAGTTGTTCGCATTTTCCCAATAGAGCTGGTCGGCATAGTCTTTACACGGGCGATCGCCGGTGGTGCCGCAGAACGTTGCCGGACCGCCGCCGTTCAAAGCATTGTTTGACGGAATGCCTGCGAATGCGCGAAAGACGCTGGCTTGCGGCGTGAGGTCGATGAAGGCGAGCGATGGAATCTCGACCGATCGCCCGTACGAGACGCGCAGCGCATCGGACTTGGTCAACTGGTAGGCGACTCCGACGCGCGGTTCCAGCACGCGTACGTGGCGCGTTTCATCGGAATAGTTGAATTGATCGAGAGCGGGATTTGGCGTTCCGATGAGCGCCGGATTGGCGCCCGCCGTCCCCGCCGTGTAGAGCCCCGTCGCGGTCGGCAAGCACGTTGCAATGGAACACGTGGGGAGGCGGAGTTGCGATCCATCCAAACGCAGGCCGGCGTTGATCTTCAGTTTGTCGGATGCCGTGAACGTGTCGTTGAGATAGAGCGCAAAATCGTTCCGATTGGTGGCGGTCCCTTCATCGGTCGGCGGAACCGGTGGAAGGCCACTCGGAAAAAACTTCTGCCCATTTGCATAGTTGCCGTAGAGATAACCGCAGCCACCCGCACCGAGCGGGCAATTGGGATCCGTCGGTGAGACGAAATCATAGGCTTCACCCGCATTGCCGAAGGCGCTGAAGAGCAAGAAGCCATCGGTGCCGGCCGGTTGACTGTACACCGGATGCAAGAATTCGTATTTGCCGCCGAACGTCAGTAAATGCTTCGATCCGATCTGCCGCGTGAGATCGAGCGCAAACCCCGTCCGCTCGCCGCCTTGCAGCGCCGTGAAATCTGACGCGCCGAAAAACGCGGTTGCGTCGTACGGAAAATCAAACGTGACGACCGACCCGACGCGGTAGAACTTCGCCGTCAAGTATGTTGCCGCATCGAGGTTGTTCGAATACTGCACTTTGAATGTGTCATTCGGCTGATGCGTACCCGTCGGCGTACGATTGAGCTTCTGCGTTGCGGATTGCTGGTACTGGTCGAGCGTAATCAGCGACTGGATTTGCGTCGTCGTCAGGCCGGTAACGGCACGCGCGTTTGCAAGCCAGAATGGATCGTTCGATTTAAAATACAGATTGCTGAACCCGCCGTATCCTTGTGCGAACTCATTGGCTTGGTTTTGATAGAAGAATTGCAGCTGTTGGCTGTTGTCGCGACCGAACTTGTAGATGGAATTCGTGACGAAATCCGCTGCGTTGTACGTCGAGCCACCGTAGAACGCACCGATCAGCGTGGCATCGCTATTGCGAGCGCCAAACTGCGAGCCGGTGCGTTGTCCGATGAACGAAACATAGTTCGAGAAGCGACCGTTTGGCGTTGCAAAACCATACTCGCTGCGGAAGTAGTGGTTGTACGCAGGCGACGCAGCGTCGACTTCCACCGTACCGAACGGCGGGCGCGTCCCTTTGTTGGAGACGAGATTGATGACGCCGGTGCCGGAATTCCCAACCGACGCATCGCCCGCACCCGGCGTGAGCTGGAGCGAGCCGACGCCATTGATGGAGAGCGTGTTGACGAATTGGCTCGTGAACGCATCGGTGTAGTCGATGCCCTCGAACTGGAAGCCCTCTTCGTTTTCGCGGCCGCCCCGTAAGACGGGATACCCGCTCGAATCAAGTGACGCGCCCGGAAGTGCAACCAGCAGATTCGTTTCGCTCGTCCCGCCTTTCTTGCCGAGCACCGTGTCGATTTGGGCGGCGGTCACGGTGTACGTGTCAACGGTCTGGCCCGGCTGAAAGGCCCCGCCTTGGCTGCGCGCCGTCGTGCGGCCAATCGTCTGAAGTTGCTTTGAGAGTTGGATCGAGACGCTCGCTGACTGATCGGCAAACACGCTCACGCCTTGCTGTGTCTGTCGTTCGTACCCCGCGCCTTGAAAGGTGAGTGTGTACGTATCGGGCGAGACCCCGAGAAAGACGTAGTACCCTTGCGCGCCGGTCTTGGTCTCGTAGCGCCCGGTCGGCGATTGGGCGGTGACGGCCACGCCCGCGAGCGGAACACCGCCAGCGGTCACGGTCCCGGCGATTTGGCCGGTCGTGCCGGCGATGCCGCGCACGGGTACGGACAAGAGCAAGACGATCGCCAGCGTAAGTGCGGCGCGCAAAAATTTTGACACAGGGGACTACCTCGCGGTCGGAGAGGGCTAGGTGCCCTCGATTTTCGCCCGCCGGGACCATCCGCGTCCTAAAAAAGTCCTCAAGAAACGCTCAATCTTCGACCCAGGTCCGAAAGCGCGACGTGCGTGCGAGCGCGCTGAAGCGCGGATCGTGCGCGATCTGCCGACGCTCGCCCGGGCTCACCCGCGCCAGCCACACGTACGCAGCGCGCGCATCGCCGAGCGCAACATATGCCGCGGCCATCGCCGATGCGTCCCAGTCATCGGTGGAATCGACGTCCGTCGTTCGTTCGGCCCGCGCGAGCCCGCCGATCGCGGCTCGCGAACGGCCGCGCAAGGCGTCGAGCCGCGCGGCAAGCGATGAAGCTTGCAGGCGCGTTCCGCGGTGCGCGGCGAGATCGACAATAACGGCCTCGGCCGCCACAAAATCGCGTCGCTCGATGAACGCGTTTGCGAGCGTCAAACGGGCGATGGGCACGAGCGCATGCGCGCGCAGCATCTGCTCGGAGAAGGCGATCGCCTCACCATAGTCGCCGAGCAGATAATCCGTCCAGGCAAGCGACGCGCGGGTCCCGGGCACGTCGGGCGCAAGCGATACCGCGCGCGCGAAGAGCCGCCGTGCTTCGGCGATGCGGCCCCGATTGAGAAGCAACGACCCTTGCCAGGCAAGTGCGCTCAACTCGTCGGGATTGCGCGCGAGGGCGCGAGCGAACGAGCGGCTCGCAGCGGCATCGTCGTGTTGTATCGACATCTGGACCGCACCGAGCGCCGTGTCGGTCGCCGCAGACTGCGAATCGCGTCGCTGCGCGGCATCGGCATAGGCGGTCGCAAGACCCTGCATCTGCGTGCGATCGCTTGCAGAGCCCGCGTAGAACACGAGACTCGCGGCGACCTGCGAGCGACCCGCAAATCCGAGCGCGCTCTGCGGGTATGCGGCGGCGACTTGCGCGTAAAGCGCATCGCTGCGTTGCAAACTTGCAAGAGAGCCGCGCATTTGATATTGCTTGGCGAGCAGATACGCCGACATGGTGTTCGCATCGAGCGTTCCCGGTGCACGGTGGGTCACGGCGAAGAACGCCATCGCCACCACGACAACCGCAACTGCCGCACTCGCAAGCGTTGCGACCGTGCGCACGCCGCCAACACGCGCGCGCACAACCGGTTCACTTGCGCGCGCTAGTACGGACGGCACGTCCGGCAGCGTGCCGTTTACACGCAGCGCGTAGCCGCGTTTGGGGACGTTTTCGATGGCAAGACCGCACGACTGTTCTTTGAGAAACGCGCGCAGCACGTAGATCGTCTGGGTAAGATTCGCTTCGTCGACGTAACTCTCAGGCCACACGCGATCGAGCAGCGTGCGCTTATCGACGACTTCGCCGACGTGTTCGACGAGTTCGATAAGCACATCGACCGCTTTGGGTGCGAGCGGCACGGCGGTACCCGCGCGCCGAACGACGCGCTCATCCGGCGAGAGCTCGAGTAACCCAAACCGATACGGAGCCATAGGCGCTTGCCCTTACGCGCCCGCGCGAGCGCTCCTTCCGCTCGAGTCGGCGGTCTGCGAACCCTTATGCAGCGCCGAGCAGCGCGAGCACCGCGCGCATCGACTGCACGCGCGCCGGAACGGTGCAGTCGGCAAGGTACGCATCGACGCGCACCATTTCTCCCGCCCGAGCGAGCTCGACGGCGGCGACGAGAGCAACGGATTCTTCGTCATCGCCAAGTCCCGCATCGAGCATTTCCATATTGTGACGGCGCGCGAATGCCTCGAGCGCCAGCAGTCGTTGACCCGCCTTCGGTGAACGCATCGCAAGCGAAAGCGTGGGATCGACCGTACCGGCGCACGTGCCGATCGCACCAACGATCACCTCGCGCATGTCGTCGAATTCTTCTTGATAGGCAAGCGCGAGTGCATCGGCGCACCACGGTTCTCCAACGAAGCCCAGTCCCTCAGCAAGACGACGACGCTCGTTCAGATCGAGTTTAGGCGGCAAATCGGCATCGACCAGATGAATCCACGTGAACGGCACGTGCACGGTGGCTGGGCCGGTCAGTTCGGCCGCGCCGCTGAGCGATGTCACGCCCGCGCGGGATTGCGATTGAATCGGCACGGCCGTGCGCGGCCAAAACCGTGCGACCGCGATCAGGACGATTCCGAGAACCGCGAAGATGAGCGCCGGAACGAGCACTTAGCGTGCGTCGGAGGTGGTTGCTGTCGCTTCGAGTGACGCGCGCAGCGCCGCTTTGACATCCGCGAGCTTCGCATCGAGCCCCGGATTCGAACTCTCGGCGAGCACGCGATGAAATTCTTCGAGCGGGAGAGCGCTCACGTTTGCAAACGCCGCGATCAGTGCGCTGCGATACGAGCCGAGCACTTCGCTCGTCGCGCCGTCGACCGTGATTGTGGTGCCGAGGAATTCCGCGAGCACGAGCCACGGCAGAGCGGAGCCGAGCGCTTCGCTTTCGAGCGACGTGAGACGTGAAACAATGCGGTCGCGATCGATCGGCCCGCTGATGCGCACGGTCGCGGCTTGCGGCGGAATCGCGCCTTCGGTCATCGAGCGCGCGCTGCGCATCGCACCGATGAGTTCCATCAGCGCATTGCGCGAAGCACGGTCTTCGAGGTCTTTTGCCGTAAGCGAATAGCGCGGTAACCGCAGCTTGATGAACAGGCGATCGAGCACGCTGCGCAGCGCATCGCGCTCGGCGCCGAACTTGGGCGTGACTTCACCGTCGAGACCGAACACGCCCTCCGGGAAGAAACTGCGCACGACGAAGAGGTGCGAGACGAGTCCACCGTAGTCGGCTTGATCGATGAAAGCCAAGGCGCGCTCGACGGCGTCGCGCGAGAGATCCAAGTGCGAGACGAAGACGGGCGCGGGGATCGGCGGAAGCGGTGCGGGCGGCGCTAGTGATTCGACGGGTGCATCGGGTTCGACGACGATCGCTTGCGGCATCGCAGCCGGGGAGACCGAAGAATCGACCGGTGTTTCCGGTGCGTGGGCAGGCGCAAACCGTGCATCTTCCGCATCGACCGGTGCGTTCGGCGGCGGCGACGCGGCATCGGGGCGCGCCGCGACCGGGAGCGGTCGCGGAAGCGCGATCGGCGCGGCCGGGAGCGTTCCGGGCTGGTGCTCGGCTTCGCGAACAAAGTCGCTTGCGCGCGGGGCGACGCCCGCAACGGAGAACGGCAGACCGCTCGCACGGACGGCGAACTGCGGCGTCGAGCGAACGCGCACGGCGGGCGAACTGACTTGCGTCGCGCCGGTACCGTCCCATGCCAGGTCGGCGTGCGCAGCGATCAGCGTTCCCGCGACAAGCGGCGTATTGACGATCGCGCACCAGCGCACGAGAACTTCGACGCCGGGACCGACATCTTCAAGCGCGAGGCCCGCTTTCGACCACAGCACCGAACCACCGGACGCATCGAGGAGCGGCACGTCATTGACGGCCGTGGAGCCGGGAACGTAGGCGGTATGTTCGGGGAGCGCGACGCGAATCGTCGCGCGTGCGGCCGGACCGTCACCCGTATTGCGCACGGCAAGCACGAAATACATCGGTTCGCCCGCATCGACCGTTTCAATCGGCTGTGTACGCAGCGATGCGTTATGCGCGAAGTCGGCTTCGGCAAGCGTCGGGATCGTGAGCGGATCGAGCGCGAACGGCAAGAGACCGACGCCGCTTACGCGACCGCCGACGGCGATCGCCGATCCGCGCGGAACAAAGCGTGCGAGTCGAACGCGCAGCGTTGCATCGGCGCGCGCTCCGGCGGGCACATCGCCAAAGAGAATCGTATCGCCCGAACGCGTTGCACCATCGACACTTTCGATCCGCACGTCGGCGGGCAGATCGAGTGCGAGTCGCACGTCGCGTGCGAGGTCCGTGCCTTCGTTCTCGATGACAACGGCGATATCGGTCGAGCGGTTCGGACGCAGCGCCTCGCTTGAGACGAGCGCGAGACGCGAACTTTGCGGCGAGAAACGCGGACGCGAACGCGTCACGAGCGTTACCGCACCGAGATTGAGCGTGCCGGTTTCGCGCGTGCGCAGTTCCGCACTCACGCGCAGTTCGGCGCGATCCGCAATCGGCGATGCGACGGTTGCGAGCAGCACGATTTCGCGCGGCACGTTCGGCGCAAGATCGCCGAGGTCGAGCGTGTTGTTCTGCACGCGCGACTCTTCACCATCGACGCCGATGAAACGCAAAACGCCCAGACCCGCATCGGCAGTCAGGACGACTTGCGAGCCCATCGCTAGGGTCGTTCCGTCGTTGACGAGCGCGAGCAGAAAGCGCGCAATCGAACCCGGTGCAACGGACGCCGAACCATCGAGCGTCAGGGTATTACGTGCGGGAGCAAAGCGCGGTTCTGCACGCACCGTGAACGTGCGCTCGAAGCGACGCGTGCCGCCGCCGTACCCAAGCGAAGAAACGACGCGAAGGTGCGCACCGTCCACGGCCGGCGAGACGACGTAGGCATCGAGCGCGACTTCAACGCGTTCGCCTGCGGGGACACGTTCGAAAGAAAAGAGTCCGGCCGTTTCCGCTTCACCGACGGACCGTCCGTCGATCGCGCGCGAGCCCGGCGCATACTGCAGCCCATCGGGCAAGTCGATGCGCAGCTTCACATCATCAGCAGCACACGTTCCGGCGTTGTATCCCGCAAGCGCAAGGCGGATTCGGCGACCCGGTTCGACGTCGCCTTCGGCATCGGCGAAGAGCGAGGTGCGTTCGTCATCGAACCGCGGCGCGGAATGCACCGGAAGTTCGGCGCGGTCGAGTTCGAATTCCGGAATCTCTTCGGCGGCGACGGCGCCGTAGACGAAGACCTTCGTTTCGTTGTCGAGCGGCGAATCGATCGTCGCACGATATTCGATGGTCAGCGTTGCGCCGGGTGCAAGCGCCTGAGCCGCGATCGGCGCGTGCGCAAAACCGAACGGGTCGCCGCGGTCGTCGGTGACAATCGGGCGGCCATCGATGCGTGCGCTGCCCGCGACGTAGCGCGTGCGGTCGGGGATCGGCAAGACGACGGTGACGTTATGGGCGCTGGATTGGCCCGCATTATAGATGCGCGCCGCAACGCGCAGATCTTCACCCGGTTCGGCAACGCGGACGGCTTCGATGGAAGCGACGGTTGCCGGATTTCCAAGGTCGGGCCGACTGCGAGCCGTGAGCGTGACGACATTGGACCCGATGACATCGGTCTCGTAGGAGGCAAGAGCCGCCTGCAGTTGGATCGTGCGACCGTTCTCGATCGTGGGCGCAACGACAAATGAAAGCGAAATGCGGCGTTCGACGCCCGGCGGGACTTCGCCGATATCGGCACCGTTCGCCGAGAGCAACGTTGCTTCGTCGCGCGGCTCATCGAGCGGCTGGTCGTCGATCTTCGTGCTGCCGGCAAGATAGCGCAGACCTTCGGGGTGCGTAAAACGCACGCGTAAGCCGGTCGCCGCGGCCCCGCCCATGTTATAGAACGCAAACGATGCGCGCACCGTAACTCCAGGTTCGACAATGCGATCCGGAGAAACGACGAGCGTTCGAAGGCCCTCAGGTAATGTTGGTTCGCCCGGCGCGAAAACTTCCGTCAGGGTCCGCATAACAGCAACGCGTCGTTCCACGGAACCAAGCGCCCGACCTTGACTGAAAAGGGGCCCATTTTATGATCGCAACGCACCACGCCGACTTGCTCGCGGAGTCCGTCTCCCGCCTGGGCAGCGAAAAGGCATTCGAAGTTCTGGCGCGCGCGCGCCAGCTCGAGGCCGAGGGTCGCACGATCGTCCATATGGAGGTCGGCGAGCCCGATTTCGACACACCCGCGCACATCAAGCGCGCCGGGATCGAAGCGATCGAACACAACTTCTCGCACTACACACCCTCCGCCGGCATCGTCGAGCTGCGGGACGTGATCGCGGAGTACGCGGGCACGTTCCGTGGGATCGCTCCGTTCCACCGCGATGAGGTTGTGGTCTCCCCCGGCGCCAAACCCGTGATCTGGAACATACTCTCCGCGCTGCTCGATCCGGGCGATGAAATGGTCTACGCCGACCCCGCCTATCCGGCGTACGCCTCGTGCGCGAGCTACCTCCGGGCGAAGGCCGTGCCGGTGCCGCTCCTGGAGTCGCGCAACTGGCAGCTCGACCTCGACGTGCTCGCAAAGACCGTCAGCGATAAGACCAAAGTGCTCGTCATCAACTCGCCGCACAACCCAACGGGCGGCGTGCTTTCTATTGAAGACCTGCGCGTCATCGCGGACCTCGCGATCAAGCACGACATCCTGGTGATCTCGGATGAGATTTACAGCCGCAACATCTATGATGCGGAATTCGTCTCGATCACGACGTTACCCGGAATGCGCGAACGAACGATCATCGTCGATGGCTTCTCAAAAGCCTATGCGATGACGGGCTGGCGCCTCGGCTATGCGATCATGCCGGCGCGCCTTGCGAAGACCGTCACGCTGTTTGCCAACAACACGTACTCGTGCGTTGCAACATTCGTGCAGCGCGCGGGCATCGCGGCAATCACGGGCGACGACGCGCCGATCCAAGAAATGAACGCGATCTTCCACCAGCGTCGCGACCGCATCGTCAAAGGCCTCAACGCAATCGAGCACGTGTCGTGCACGACGCCGGCCGGCGCATTCTACGCCTTCCCGAACTTCTCGAAGATCACCAGCGACGATATGCACCTCGCGCACTTCCTACTCGAAGAAGGCGGCGTCGCAGCGCTCGGCGGCTCGTGCTTCGGCAAAGCCGGCACCGGCTATCTGCGCTTCAGCTACGCAGCGTCATTCGAAAACATCGACCTCGCACTCGAACGCGTCGCGACGGCGTTAAAGAAATACCGGTCGGCGTAGCACCCTAAATTACGACAGCAGTGTGGGTTCAGCCCATATTTCTGATGTGGCCTCCGTGTCGAAGGCGTATCCCGGTTCAAGAGCGAGGTATTTCGCCAAGTCGGGACGCCTATGCAGCACGTGAAATGTATGGGTCGGCTGCATCGACTTGAATCCATCGATACTACCGTCATATTCGGGCGTCATCAAAAACCAACCGGACATGTTGCCCGACGGAGCATAACGACAACCTTCAACGCGATCGGTCCGGCTTAACAGGCCCGGAGAGACCGCAATTTTTGCTCCAAAACGACATTCGATCGATTCAGATCCGACGCGTTCGCAAGTATAGGAC
>JBBRLI010000037.1:0-17958 GCA_038231455.1 Vulcanimicrobiales bacterium
CGGAATGTGTCAATGGGTTTGAGGCCACCGGCTATGCGGCTTGAGTGGATTCGGGTCGGTTGATGTAGGCGATGTTTGCGAGCGCCGGTGGCTCCGGTTGACCGCGAACGAAACGTTCCGGGTGCTTGGTAAAGGCGTGATGGAGAACGTTGCGTCTTGCCGCTCGGCGATCGTCGACTCGGCCGCGATGCACGTCTTCGGGTGTCAAGAGCGCGATTCCGACGTGTCGATGCTCGATGTTGTACCAGGCGAAGAATTGACGGCAAAAATCGCGAGCTTGTTGGATGTTTGCAAAGTAACCGGGATACGTCGGTCCATACTTGAGCGTCTTGAAATGCGATTCGATGTACGGATTGTCGTTGGAAACATGTGGTCGCGAGCGGCTGCGCGTCACGCCCAGGTCGGCGAAGAGATGCGCCAGATTCTTCGAGGTCATCGCGCTGCCACCGTCGGCGTGCACCGTCAGTTGAGATGCATCGATGCGTTCACGTGCGATTGCGGTTGAGAAGAGCTCTTCAGCGAGAGTCGCGCTCTCACGTGCTTCGAGGCGCCACGCAACGACGTAGCGACTGAACACGTCAAGCACGACATACAGATGGAAATAGGTCCATTTTTGCGGCCCAAGGAGCTTCGTGATATCCCAGGACCAAACTTGATTCGGTGCTGTCGCCGCAAGTTCGGGCTTGACGCGAGCGGGGTGCGTCGCCAAGCGGCGCCGCTCGCGCGTTTCACCAGCCGCGCGCAGCACGCGGTAGATTGTGGAAATTGAACCCAGGTAGCAGCCTTCGTCGAGCAGCGTCGCGTAGATCTCGCGCACACTGAGATCGGCAAAGCGGTCACTGTGTGCGACATCAAAAATCATTTGTCGCTCAACTAAACTCAGGCGGCGGTGCGACGGACGCGCGTTGAGCACTCGCTGCGGTGCCGGCTTCTGACGGCGTTCGGTCGTCGCGCGAGAAAACCCCAACACACGACACGCGGCACGGCGGCCAAGATCGCTTGCAAGCTCCATCACGACTTGCTCGACGTGGACTCGTCCCATGCGCTCTCGCTTGCGATCATCTGCAGGAGCGCGTGCGCTTTTCCCAGCGCAGCGACCGTCCGTTCGGACTTTTCCAGTCGCCGTTGCAAGCGCGCGTTTTCTTCGCGCAACTTGCGAATCTCGACTGCTTCGAGATTCGCTGGACGACCACGCTTGCGAGCCTGCACGGTCGGCTCACGCAACTGCTTGCGCCAGTTCGCGATTAGTGAACTGTAGACGCCAGTTTTTCGTGCGAGCTCCGCGCGTTCGAGCGGTGTTCGAGCCGCATCGTATTGCGCGAGAATCTGCACTTTTTCGTCGGCGGAAAACTGTCGGCGTTGCGCTCGAGGGCGCACTTCGGGATCGTGTGGCATCGAGGTTGTTCCTTGGTCGCCCTCATGGAATTATCCGGCTTCTTTGGCCTCACCCATTATAGACACAGAGGGCAACGCAGTCGTTGAGAGCTTCTTTGGAACGCTCAAATCCGAATTGAGCAATCCGGTTTGGCCGACGCGAGATGCAGCGCGCAGCGCCATTTTCAACTACATCGAAGGCTGGTACAATTCCAAACGCCGCCATTCGACGCTCGGCTACGTCAGCCCAATCCAGTACGAGTCGTTGCTGCCGATCGCAGCATAGTTCACTGTCCGGAAAACCGGGGCAGACTCAAGTTACCTCTCGTACCTACCGGTGCAACACAATTATCGTTACGGTTTAGCGAATAGGCGAACGCATCAGACGAGGGGGCAGGAGTCGGTCGTCTTGCCATTTTTAGGAAGTACAAAATAACGAGGACTATTTTGGCTATACCTGCCCCGCGCGGCGAATAGCCCATTTTCATAGATAAATCGAACATCTCTGTCTACTAGTCCACAACTAGGTTTGTAAGGTGCGCCATTTAATTCTATCTTAGAAACCATTCCTGAAGCATAGTCTCCAGGTATATCAACCTGCGAGACAAGTTGGAAATATCGTTTGCGTTCAGAAAATATTATTGTTTCCGCAATGTCTAAAAGCGTGTTCCCATCGATCGATATTCGTAGATGACCACTTCGCGACGATATTGACGCAGTGTGAGTGCCTTTTTCACCAAATTTTTTGCGGCTCTTGATAAACGTTAGGACACCGGCGCGATTCCTATAGGACACATAGGCATCAAGGCGCTGGTGGTGGTGATCCAAAAGTCTTATAAAGCCAACTTGAACGAACTCCACATTTGCAGGATTTCCATAGCTAGTGAGCATTTCAAATACAGCATATTTCGCGCGGTTTTCACTCACAATCGGCAACGAAAGCGCTTCAGAAAACACGAAATCGTCCGGCAGATTTGGCTGGGCATAAAGAATTGCAGAAGCTGGGGTGCCCCCGAAAAATTCGTCCGCGGGATAAACACGGCCAAGAAAAAGAAAAATCAGAAAGACTAAATTGACGGATTTCATAATCCAATCAACCGAAAACGTTCAACGGTGCGGCATGGCTCTCGATAACCCTGAACGCAAATGATCCGATTTGCGAATCAGAGAGAAGGACACGAATAATATGCCTTCCAGATTTGAAAAAACGCGCATCGCGTAACGTAATGAGGATTGACGGGACGATAATTTTACTTCGAGACTCAAAACATAGCAACTCATCGGGGCCCTCGATAATTACTGTGATATAGGCCTCATGAACTGGTACCGCGTCTAGAAGCAAAAAAACATTAACGGTGTCGCCCGCAATCTTCGTCGGCAGGCGAGCAAACGTAAGTTGAGATGACACGCCGGTTATCTCAATCTGGTCTTGGTGGATAGAGACTTTTCCGCAAAGGGACATGCTAGCAAGCATTGTCACGAGAGCGTGCAGAGCCGATTGCTTAGTGCTTTGTAACGAACAAAGATTCTCGAAATGCGTATAGTTGGAATAGAAAGAGCACTACGAAGATCGTAATACATACAAGCAGATGCGCTTTCAAGAGATAGTAAATGAGACCGACCGACGCGGCCGCGAATAGGCTACGGACGATTATCCACGACCGAGGCGGCATCACTTTTCTATTTCTGCACAGTTCGAGAGGGATTAATTCACGACTACGGTTATCGTGTCAACCCCATCTTGGTTTTGAATTGAAACGTTGAGTGCGTTCGGATTGGCAGTGCTTAAATCAAGGCCTCCAATGCTTCCCTGAAAGAGAATTGGGACGTACTGTTGACCATCCCAAAGATTATATTGCAATCCCGTCTGCGGGGTCGCGCCGCCAATATCTTTTCCGATATAACCCGTGATCGACCCGAGTGCAAAACCGGTTAAAGGCCCTCCAATTGCATTCCCAATGAGCGTGCCCCCAAGGCCGGCTGCACCTACTCCATACACTTGTAAGAAAAGTGACGCTGCTGTTGCGTTTCCGCCTGGTGGGGGTGCTGGCGTCGGCCCTGCGACCGGACTGCCAGTCGGCGCAGAGTTATCAGTCCCCCGAGAGCTCTGGGTGCCCGGCGCAGGACCCGGGGTCGGATTCGGATTTAAAGGAACAGTCGACCCGCCAATAGATGCAATAGCCACTTCGATTCCTTTCGAAAAGTAATGCCGAGACAGATAAAATAGTTTAAGATTCGCCCACCCCGGCTGACGCCCTCATTGCAGAGAGGTCCATCTAGTCCTTTATGGCGCGCATGTTTTCGAACAGCGGAGTTGCTAATGTAAATAACGATCCAAATAAGCAAGCCACCGCTCGTAGAGATCCGTGCCGCGCACGATGTCGCTTGGAAAGTGGCCGCTCACAGGATAGGCGACGAATTCCGCCGTCTTTCCATTGTCGATGAGCGCGTGGTACATCTTGTACGATTCCGTGATCGGGACGCGCGCATCGCCGACATCCGAGAGAATGAGCACGGGACACGTGACGTTTGCCGCGTACGTAAGCGGAGATTGCGCGACGTAGTCGGCCATGTTTCCCGTAAACGGCGAGCCTTTGTAGCTATAGGCACCGGTAACGTTGCCATCGGAGAGCGCGTATTCATCGACTTGGTCGTTGACGGCCGCCCCGGAAATTGCAACTTTCCAGATGTTGTAATGACCGATCAGCCACGAGGTCATGTAGCCGCCATACGACCAGCCCGAGACACCGATCCGTTTCGTATCGACCTTGACGTGCTTCTCGAGTGCAGCAACACCCGCCATCACATCTTTGCCCGGACCGTCGCCGGCATCGTTATAGATCGCGCGTTGGTAGGCGTTCCCGAGGTTATCGCTACCGCGATAGTTGGGCTCGAAGACGATGTAGTCGTGCGCGGCGATCAACTGCGGGAACGAACCGAACGAGCGTTCCGAAGCGTACTGCGGTCCGCCGTGGATGTAGAGCACAAGCGGGTATGCACGCGCAGAATTGTAGCCCGGCGGATACGTGACGACACCGTATTCGTGGAAACCGTTCGGGCCGTTCCACTCGATTGCTTCGTTGCGCCCAAGCGCGACCGTCTTCGGTAACGCATCGTTGAGGTGCGTGAGCTGACGCGGCGACGCACTGGGCGAGGAGAGATAGTAGAGTTCGGTTTGGTGCAGCGGAGTGCTCGCGGGAAATGCGATCGAACCATTCTTGCCGACGCTCGCATCCATCCAGAAGAAACTCGAGGGCGTGACATCGCCAAGCGCGATGCGTTTTGCATTTCCGTTCAGATCGACGATGTAATACGCGGTCGTCGTCTTATCGTGGCCGCTCGTGAGAAACGATTTGCCATCGGGCATCCATAGCGCCCGGAACGAGGCGCGATCGACGCTCTTCATCGTCGCGTTTATGCCCGCCCCGCCGGCCGGGGTCGTAAGCATCACGTCGTTCTGATTGTTCGGATCGCCGTCGCGCGCATACAGATACGCGATGTATTTGCCATCGGGGGAATACTGTGCGAACGCTTCTTGAATGGTGTGCGCGGTGAGCTTGCGGCTTTTGCGGGAGGCGACATCGAGTTGCCAGACCGTTATTTTATCGCTATCACCGTTATTTGGCGTCGCCTGGCGCGTATAGAGCAGCGATTTGCCGTTGGCCGAAAACGAAAGCGGCGAACTCGGGGGTCCCGGCGGGGCCGAGGACTGCACGCCCCAATTGCCCGACGTCAGACGAAGGTTATGCGTTCCGTCGGCATCGACCATCCAGATGTGCGAGTTTGTCGGCTGCTCGCGCTGAAGAAAATCGTTATTCCCGACCGCGAATCCATCGCGATGATCTTTTTTCTTCTTCTCATCGGGATCGGGGTCGCTCGTCACGTATGCAAATGCTTTGCCGTCCGGACGAAAGGCGAACTGCTGCACGCCGTCTTTTGCCGAGGTCACCGCCCGCGCGTCGCCGCCGTTCATCGGCAGCAAGTAAATCTGTGGAGTATCTTTGTCACCTTCGGCAGCGAGAAACGCGAGCCGATCCCCACTCGGCGACCAGGTCGGCTGCGCGAGCGTCGGACGCATCGAGAGCATGCGCGAGGCGCCGCTTGCGATATCGATCAGATCGAGCTCGCTATTGTGCTTGTCTTTCGCAAAATCGTTGCGGCCGATGAGCACGGCGATCGATTTGCCGTCGGGCGAGATCGCGGGGGCTCCGACGCTGACGGTTTTCGTCAGATCCATGGGGCTCAGCCGCCTGACCGGTGCGGCTCCTGCGGCAAGCGAGGTGGCAAGAATGGCGACAGACGTCGCGGCGATAAGTCGGCGGGCGTTCACCCCCCTGGCTTACGGATTTTCGACAAAAATCTTTCGTGCGAGGCGGAATAAGAGATAACCGAATGCCCCAAAGATCAGGAGCACGATCCCAAGGTCCGCGACGCCGGAAAATCCATTGACGCCGTTGCCGCACGCGGCGACCGCGCCGTCTTTGAGCCAGAGGGCGAATCGTTCGATCGCATTTCCGCCCGCGCCGCGTTCGGCGGCCAAGGCCGAGACGATCTCATCAGGCGACCAAGCGGTCTCGTAGATCATGCGCTGCACGCGGCCGTCCGGGCCGATCAGGACCGTATCCTCACCATGGATGATCTGGTGCGACTCGGCATCGGGCAACGTCCCGATGCCAAAGCGCGCGGCAAGATCGAGCACGGCGTTGGAATCACCGGTCAGGAGCGACCAGTGCGCGGGGTCAGCGCCGAAGGTTTTGCCGTACTTCGCAAGCACGTCGGGGCGATCGTAGCTCGGATCGAGCGTTAACTCGACGAGCTGCACGCGCTTGGGATCGACCAGTTGCGCGAGCTGGCTGAACTTCGAGGTGATCAGCGGGCACATGCGCGGATCCTGGCACCGTGTATAGATGAACGCCAGAACGATTTGCTTGCCGCGGAAGTCTGAAAACGTAAGCTGATGCCCCGTTTGATCGAGCAGCGGCGAAGCCGGAAGCAAATCGCCCACCTTCATCGGGGGGACCTTGCGCATCACCGGTTCCGTGGTTAAACTTTGGGTCTCGGCAATGCGAACGTTGCTCAAGGTCCACGGTTCGGTCGAAATGTCCACGTCGGCATCGATCGTGTTTCCAGCCAAAAGTTCCGAGGCACGACGCTGAGGGACGATCTTGAACGGCATCGACATCGAGGGCATCCCCGCGAACGCGTCGTGTCGGACGATCACCGTCCCACTTGTGGGCGTGGTCGCAAGAACCAGACCATGCAGATGCCGCACAGCGGCACTCGCCGGAACCACAAGGACGAGCATCATGGCGACGACCGCCCCGAAAGCGGCCCCGGCGATCCCCGAGAGCCTCAGCCCACGCGACCGCCGCTCGCAGTTGATCCAGCGCGACTGGACCAACGCCGAGCGCAAGATCGTCATGCAAGGCGTGATCGGACGCGCGCTCATTGCGATCGAGCCGGTGCTCTGCGGGTCGGTGTTTCTAGCGCTCACGATTGCCCTATTTCTCCGTCACCAGTATGTCATCGCGCCGATCTTCGGCCTTGCGGTGCTTGCCTTCGCGGCTTACGCCATCATCGTGATGGTGAAGCCGGTCAAAGCGATCCTCGAGACGCGCGCCCCCATCTATATTGTGGACGGTTACATTCGGTACCGCGCTCCCGACGCCGCCTCCGAGGAGGATGCGAGCGGTTACGTTGCCGTGCTCCTCGATGACCGCCGCGTCGCTTGCGAATGGCCGACCGAAGGCGACGTGCCCCTACCCGATACGATACGCCCCGCGCTCCTAGAATTCACCGACTATGGTGGGATTCACCGAATCGACGGCCGCTCGACCGGTGTACTGCCGGATAAGGTGCCGACGTTCGGAATAGGCGTCTAGCTGTCCCGACGACAACAACATGACAGAGAGGGTGTGTCTTCGATGAAATTTCTCATATTGCGTTGCCTGATGTTGGCAGCAGTCGTTACGGCAACGGGATGTTCCGGCGGCGCATCAACCACTGGCAACTCCGTCTGTCCCGCGTTTGGATGCCAACCCAATGGCGGAATTGGTCTCTGCCCAGACGTTATCGGACCGGCGCCGACGCTCGTCTCACCGGCAAATGGTTCGACGAACGTCTCGACCTCAATTGGGAATCTGCAAATTAATGGGCAGACAAATACGAGCGTGCTTGTCACCCTCACTCCGTCGGCCGGAACCACGCTGACGCAGACGGATAGCGTCTTTCATGCAACGGGCAACGGACTGAACGCGTCGCTCTCAATTCCGCTGCTTGCGGCTCGAACGTCGTACACCGTCGCGTTAACCGATCTCGGGCAATGCGGTCACACCTACAGAACACTTCGATCGGCTCGTTTACGACACAATAACATCGCGGCCGGCGCGTTCAAACTCGCGTTCAGAAACCACTTAGAACAATGCGTGGATCGCCGCGCGGCGCGAGGCCGATAGCTTTTCTTTCTGCAGAATGGCATCTAACGCTGCCACGTCTCCATCGCCATCTCGATGAAGGATTCGCAAGCTCACCTGCAGCTGAGTTGTTATTTGACCATCTACATATGCAAAGTTACGCTGAACGTTGATCCTTTGATTTCTTTCATCGTTTGCCTTGAGATCAGCGATGTACTTTTCCCGAATTGTTTTGTCCTCATAAAAGCTCGGGTCGATGCACGAGAACCCTCGCTGACCGTTTGCGTCCACGGGAGTAGGCGGGCATAAATAAACGATATAATCCGGATTCTTTGGCACCAAAAAAGCCGGGTCGCGAAGCATCTCCATCTGGGTAAGAATCTGAGCGTATCCAGACACGATCTTGCGGCGAAATAGGATAACGGTTGACAGCGGCGGCGCCTCAACATTCACCGAGCGAACCGTTCCGAATAGTGCTCGAGCACTATCCAATAAGTCGTTCACCGAATGAGAACTTTGGAAGCGCTCCAAACCTTTCATCGCTTGAGTCACTTGGCTTTCATATTCGAGAGGCAACACCGAATCCGCGGCGTCGACACACTGGCTCGGCGTCACCAATACGATAACAGCAACAAACCAACTAAGGGCCGCGGCTTGGAAATACGCGGCGAATGTAGTTCGAATTAGATGCCTCCGAGTCGGAAGCGCTTCCAGGTCGCCCACACAAGAAGTAAAACACCGAAGGTCGCACAGGTGCAAAACCAGACGAGATCTCCATTCTCAATTTTCGTCAAGCGCGCGACAACGGCGCCCAGCAGTGCGACGATAACAAGGAAGTTAAAAAATACTAAGAGTCTCGGCAACGCTGTGATTTCGGGAACATCCTTTGAACGGCAAAATTTCCGAGAAAACTTCCCGCAATCAAAAGTTCGGAGATGTCTCGCCCGGAAAAATGCAGAAAGTTCATCGGTCCACCAAACGTCGGCAACTACTCATGATACCAATCGACCATCCGACGGTAAATGCCTTGCCGGGCGCCAGCTCAAGTCACCGCGACTATCGCATTATCGGAGGATTCGGCGCGAACTAAAGGGGGATCTTCGCCGAGTTCTCTGAGGGCCAGACGTGGTTGGCGTTAGCGGCGTAGATGACCAAGCCGACGATGACGAAGATCAGGAAGATACCGATGATGAATGCGTAGCGCACGATCGGCGGGATGCCGCCGGAGACCGGGACGCCGCGTGAATCTTTAATGTCATACATGGCGCGTTAGCCTTTCCCGATGACGTTGGTTGCCGCGAGCACGACGAGCACGCACCCGAAGGCCATCAGACCGAGCAATATCTTGGTGAAATTGTTATCGAGGCCAGTAGTCTTCCAATCGGCCTTGAGTGCGAGCAGCGCGAGCACACCAACAAGCAGTGCTCCGACAAGAGCGATAACTTTTTCGACGCCAGCAATAATTTCCATAATACGCGCTGCTCTCTTAAAAGATATAGAACAGGTAGAACAACGCTACCCAGATGACGTCGACGAAATGCCAGTACAGCGTTCCGGCGGTTAAGCCGAAGTGGTGCGTCTCATCGTAGACGCCTTTTTTCGTTTGCCACCACAGTATCGCAAGAAACACCACGCCGACAAAAACGTGGAAGCCGTGCATGCCGGTGAGCGTGAAGAACGATGCACCGAAGATCGAACCGCTCCAGCCGCCGATTTGCGCGTGGGCGTATTCGTAGGCTTGGCCGCCGAGGAAGGCCGTGCCGAGTACGATCGTCGAGAGCATCCAGAAATCGAAGTCGCCGCGTTTGCCGTGCTTCCAATTTTCGAGCGCGTAATGCATCGTGACGCCCGAGCCGAACAGCACGATCGAGTTGACCGCCGCAAACGCGACGTCAAGACGCGGCAGCTGTTTGCCATCCATCATGGGCGGCCATGCGGGTACCGTTCCGCGCAAATACAGATATGCGAAGATGAACGCCGAAAATAGCACGACGTCGGACATAAGGAAGAGGACGAACCCCAAGAGACGCATGTCGCGCGTCTCTTGGTAGATCACCTCATTCTCGACAAAACCGCCGCTCGGACCGTGCCCGTGGGCGTCGCCGTGAATTACTGCTGCCACGAAATCTCCTAGTGCGCTGCGGCCGGTTCGCCGGTTTGCGCGGGGGTCGCGGCTTCCGCCTGCGGGTTATCGAGTCCGAGATACGGGAGCGGATTGCCGAAATCGTACGGCAGTGCGAGCACCGCGGGGACTTTCTTGAAGTTGTAGTACGGCGGCGGCGAGCTGATCATCCACTCGAGCGTACGAGCGCCCCAGGGATTGGGCCCGGCCTTTTTGCCGCGCGCGAGCGAGTTTGCCATGTTGTAGAACAAGAGCAGCGTGCTTGCGGCAAGTACGAACGAACTGACCGATGCGAACTGATTCCAGAACGTGAATTGCGGATCGTACACGGACACGCGACGCGGCATGCCGAGCAGTCCGAGCCAGTGCATCGGCAAGAACGTCGCATTGAACGAGATGAACGCTGCCCAGAAGTGCCACTTGCCGAGCGTCTCGTTCATCATGCGTCCGGTGATTTTCGGCCACCAGTAATAGAGACCGGCGAAAATTCCGAACACCGAACCGCCGAAGAGCACGTAGTGGAAGTGCGCGACGATAAAATACGTGCCGTGCGCGTGTAAGTCGACCGGAACCGCGGCGAGATACACGCCGGTAATGCCGCCGAGCGTGAACGTGATGATGAAGCCGACCGCAAAGAGCATCGCGGCCGAGAAGTGGATCGATCCACCCCACAGCGTTGCGACCCAGCCGAAGATCTTCACGCCCGTCGGAATCGCGACGATCATCGTGAGGATCATGAAGGGCAGTTGGAGCCACGGCACCATGCCCGAGGTGAACATGTGGTGCGCCCACACCATGAAGCCGAGCAGTGCGATCGCAACGGACGAAAACGCGATCATCTTGTAGCCGAAGATCGGCTTACGCGCGAAGGTCGGCAGCACTTCGGAGATGATTCCGAAAGCCGGCAGAATCATGATGTACACGGCCGGATGCGAATAGAACCAGAACATGTGCTGCCAGAGTAGCGGCGAGCCACCTTTGGCCGGGTCGTAGAACGGCACGCCGAATTGGCGTTCGATGAAGAGCGCGGCGAGGGCGCCGGCAAGCGCGGTCGTTGCGACCATCGAGAGCGCGGCGGTTGCGATCTGCGCCCACACGAAGAGCGGCATGCGCGTGAACGTCATGCCCGGTGCGCGCATTTTCAGAATCGTGACTAAGAAGTTGATACCGGTGAGCGTGGAGCTAATACCGATCAAGAAGATCGCCGCACACCACATCGATGTTCCCGGCGGTCCGAGCAGCGAGATCGGCGGATATTCCGTCCAACCCGCATCGGGCGCGCCGATCAAGAACGAGCCGAAGAGTAACAGTCCCGCAGGCGGGAACATCCAGAAACTCGCCATGTTCAGCCACGGGAACGCAACGTCGCGCGCCCCGATTTGCAGCGGCATCACGAAGTTGCCGAAGCCACCGGTCACGAGCGGAATGATGACCAGCCACACCATCGCGGAGCCGTGCATCGAGTACACCTGATTGTACTGTTCGCCGCCGAGGAAGCGACCATCGGGATGCAAGAGCTGGACGCGAATGACTTCGGCGAGCAGACCCGCGATCACAAAGAAGATCAGTCCGACGATCATGTACTGCACGCCGATGACCTTGTGATCGATCGAGAAGATGTACTTCCGAACGAACGATTCGGGCTCGGGGTGGATGTGATCGAGGACCGCGTGCGGGGCGGTAGTTCTGGGTGTCGCGACTGCCATGCGGTTGCGCTCCGTTATTTCGAGAGACTGACGAGGTATGCCGTCAGGTTGGCGATGTCTTCATTCGAGATCGCGTTGGCTTGCGCGCTCGGCATGACGGCGACATGTCCGTTGAGTTGGCCCTGGTAACCATTGTGAAGGATGTAGGCGATGTTTTCCGGCGTTACGTCTTTGCCGTCGACCAGTTGCTTGTGCGCGGGGTCGTTAAAGAGATGACCGAGACCCGGGCCGACGATGATCTGGTCGTACGGACCGACCGAGTGGCACGTCGAGCACTTTTGGCCGAAAAGCACTTGGCCCTTATCTTTTTGACCGGTCGTGAGGGCGACGGTCGCGCCGCCGCCGCCGCTCGCGGCAAGGTTCGCCTGTTTGGAAAACCACTTGCCGAAATCTTGTTGCGAATCGACGTACAGCTTCGCGATCATCTTGCCGTGCGAGCTGCCGCAGTATTCGGTGCAGATGATGCGATACTGACCGATGGTCGTCGGGGTGAAGCGCAGCGTGTTGACCAGGCCCGGCACCATGTCGGCTTTGACGCGGACTTCGGGGACCCAGAAGCCGTGCAGCACATCGGTCGCGGTCACATGCAGCGTGATCGGTGTGTTGACGGGGATGTGCATCTCATCGCGGACGCTCGCTTTGAGTTTGGGGTAGCGGAACTCGAAATAAAACTGATGGCCGACCGCTTCCATCGTGAGCACGTCGCCCTGCGTTTGCTGCAGTCCGCGCCAGATCACGACCGAGAAGATCGCGAGCGCAACGATGAGCAGAGTCGGGATCAGCGTCCACCAGAACTCGAGCTGCGGCTGGTCGTGAATCTGCACGCCGATGGCGTTCGCCGGCGCGTTCTTGGGACGGCGGAATGCGATGGAGAAATAGACGACATACCCGACGACATAAATGAAGATCGCATTCCCAACGACGGTGAGGAACTTGAAGAGGTCGTCGATTTGGTTTGCCGGGACCGCCGCTTCGCGCAGAAAATTCGAGATCGGCGTGACGATGACGTAGTAGTCGCTGACGATCGCGAGGACCGCGAGGAAAATCGTGACCGGCCAGAAGCCCGGTCCGAGATTCGTCTTCGGCTTATTAACGAGTTGAGCCACGCACTTCTCCTAGATGGTGACCGCAGCACGCGGCCCATCGCATCGTATCGTTGGACGACTCCATCGCGGAAGCCCACCCAGGCTCGTCACCCCCGTGGCAGACGACCCTCCCCCATGGGTCACATTCTACAGTACGCAAATGGACATCGCCAAGCATCGACCTAAGTCAGCCCGAGAGCGGTGTCGCTTGAAAAAAGCTCCGAACGAGGGCGTCGACGTTGGTGATCGCCGTGCCAACGACGATTGCGTCGGCTCCCGAGGCAAATGCCGCGCGCGCGGCTTCAGGCGTCCCGATCCCGCCCTCGGCGATCGCGAAGCGGCCGAGGGTCGCAATCGTTTCGATCACGTCTAGCGCCGGCAAGGCGCGGCCTTGGGTCGCGGTGGTGTAGCCGGCCAAGGTCGATGCAACGATCGGGGCTCCCGCGGCCGCGGCGGCGCGCGCGTCGTCGGCATCGGCGCAGTCGGCCATCGCAATCACGCCAGCCCGCACGCAAGCGCCGACTAACCCATCGACGGTCGCTCCACCGGGGTGCGGCCGACGTGTCGCATCGAAGGCGACGATCGAACTACCCGCCGCGGCCACTGCAGCCACGTCGTCGTCGGTTGCGGTAATGTACGGTTCGAAGCCGGGCGTTTCGCGTTTGAGAATTCCGACGATCGGGACGTCGACGGCTGCGCGGACGGCCCGAATCCGCTCGAGACCCTCGATCCGCACGGCCACCGCGCCGTTTTGAACAGCGCAACGGGCGAGCAGCGCGATCGCCTCGGGTGTGTTGAGGACGGAGTCCGTCCAGGCTTGAACCGAGACGATCAGCCCGCCGCGTAGAGCCTCCGGGAGCGTCATGCCTCGCGAACGTCGCCGGGGACGAGAAGGCGAGCATCGGCGAATGCAAGCAGCGCCGCACCGATGACCGGTTGATAGCGCGGGTCGGTCGCACGGGCCCGCGTGCTTACCGCCGCGAGAGCACGGTCGGCGGCGGCGCGCAAGGCTGCGCTTGCAAACGATCCGCCGACCCACGCTACGGGGTATTCCGGTCCAAAGTCGAGCCGCTCGCCGATCCCCGCTGCACAAGCGGCGATTGCCGCGGCCGCCGACTCGGTGACTTCGATCGACTCCGGCTCGCCGAGACGCGCGCCGTCGGCAACGACGCGCCCGAAGCTCGCGAGCGTCGAGCGGTCGATCTCGCGCACGTAGAACGCGTCGGCAAGTTCGCGTAGCGATTCCTTATTAAAGAAGGCCAAGGCGGCCTCGCCTAATTGGCTTGTCACGCCGCGGTCGGCGTCGATCATCGCGCGCTGGAGCGCCTCGCGGGCGATGGCAAAGCTGCTGCCCGCATCGCCGAAAAGATACCCCCAGCCGCCGACCCGCACCGTTTGGTTGCCAGCGTCGCGGCCATAGCCGACGGAGCCCGTGCCGGAAATGACGATCACACCCGGACCGCCCGCAAACGCGCCCGCATGCGCGATGACCGAATCATGCACGAATCGCAGATTTTTCGTCGGCAACCGCGGCCGCGCTCCGCGAATCGTGCCTTCGTAGCCGCTCAGCCCAACGACGACGGCATTGAGCGGTGCGCGCGCATCGAGATGCGCGGCTGTAAGCGCTTGGGCGACCGCTCCTTCGCACGCGACGGCAAGCCGGCGCGAGTCGGCGGGTTCGTCGATGTGATCGGCGGGACCGGCATCACCCCGACCGAGCACGCGCCCGAGTTCATCGACTACAACGGCGTGTGTCGAGGATTGACCCGCATCGATCCCCGCGACAAGATTCATGAACGGGATCTGCCGATGAACGATGCAACCTTCGGATCGAGCGCAACGTGCGCGCGGGCGAAGGCATCTGCTGCCGCTTCGCGTGCTTCGTGCGTCGGCAGACGCTCGACTTCGCCGATGTGTTCCTGGTGGTGGTAAAGTTCGTGCGCGATCGCAACGTCGATGAGCGTCCGCACTTCGCACGACGATGCTTCACCGAGCGTCGCGTGCAGCCGTTCGATCGCGCGCTCGTTAATGCGGATGACCGGTCCCTCGGGGTCGTATTCCGAGACGAGCATCGTCAGTCCCCAATCACCCAGATCGTCCATTTCGATGCGAATACCGTAGGTGCTCGCAAGCGTCCGCGGATCAGACATGAGCGAGCGCCGGGCGGCGCAGGTCGACGCCGTCGGCGATCAGGCGTTCGCGCAGCTTGGCAATCGAAAGATCGCGCATCGTCACACGCGATTTGATCGAAAGCGCAGCTGCCGTTCCGGCGGCCTGTCCGAGTGTCATCACCGTGGGAGTTAAGCGCGTCGATGCCAACGCCTCGTGCGTCGTCGAGATACAACGTCCCGCGACGAGTAAACCATCGACGGTTTTCGGCACCAGCGTGCGATACGGAATCTCGTAGCTCGAACCCGGCGGCAGGCGGTGCGTGGTCGTTCCACTGCCCGAGGGATTGTGGATGTCGATCGGATAGGCACTGCGCGCGATGGCGTCATCGAACGTCCGCGCTTGCATGAGATCGTCGGCCGTGAGCGTGTAAACGCCGACGATGCGCCGCGATTCACGAATTCCGATTTGCGTTGCCGTCGCAATGCGCGCGTTTGCAAAACCCGGGACGTCGCTGCGGAAAAACGCAAGCAACTCCATTGCTTGGCCGCGCGCTTCCACTTCGGCCCGGGTGAGGTCGTCCGGATCGAGCGGATCGATATCGAGCACGCGCGTCATATTCACCGTCACTTCATCCGGATAAGGCGAGATGAAGAACGAAACGAGTTCGCGCGGTACGTTCACGGTACCGCGCGCGCGTGCGCTCTCCCAAATTTCATAGAGCCCGGCAACGGCTGAGAGCGATTTTGCATCGCGCTGGTGCGCTTTGAGCGACGTACGCATTTGATCGGGGCGCGTGCGCACGTAGGCCGAGAGTTGCGCGAGATCGACGTGACTGAGGCGAAACATGAGACTCGCCGGCTGCACGCGTCCACGCGCATCGCCCTGCTGCAACTCAACACCGGCGCTCGCCGCAACGTACGCATCGGCGGTTGCATCGATGATTCGGCGCGCGGCATAGTGACGCGTGCCGCCGACCGTTGCGAACGACGCGCCGATCACGGTCCCCCGTTCGTCGCGGTGCGCTTCGAGAAAATACGCGTGCAAGAGCAGTTCGACGCCCGATTCTCGCATGAGCGTGAAGAGCAGCGCCTTGTGAATCTCAGGGTCGAACGGCGTGATGGTCGGCACGTAGTCCGACGAGTCGCTGATGTGGCCCGGCGACCCGCCGAGCGCGACCAGGCGCTCGACGATTTCCTGAGCGATGCCCCCCACGATCCGCTCGCCACCGGCGTGGAAGGTCATCCATGGCCCGACCATTGCGGCGGTCGCCGTTCCGCCGAGAAAGCCGTAGCGCTCCACGAGTAGCGTACGCGCCCCCGTGCGCGCTGCCGCGAGCGCAGCCGCGCAGCCGGCGTTTCCGCCGCCGATCACTAGGACATCGTACGTTTTTGGCATCACCGCACGCACTTCGCGATGGAACGCACGCGATCTAGCCAACTAGGGCCGAATGTATACGAAGACGGCGGCGTTTTACGATGCGATCTACGCGGCGCGCGGCAAAGATTACGCCGGTGAAGCCGCTTGGCTCGGAGCAGCGATCGCCGGCGAGCGCAGTGAGGGCAGGCTCAAACTGCTCGATGTGGCCTGCGGAACGGGGATGCACCTGAGCATGCTCGACGCGCATTTCACCGTTTCGGGGCTCGACGCCGACCCGGCGATGATCGCTATAGCCCGCAGCCGCCTGCCGGGAATTCCACTCCAGGTCGCGCGGATGCAAGATTTTCTCATTGGCGATCCGGTCGACGTGGTCGTGTGCCTCGGCAGTTCGATCGGGTATGTCCGCGAACTCGCCGCTCTTCAAGCGACGCTTGCCCACTTTGCCCGCGCCCTCGGTCCGGGCGGAATCGCCATCGTCGAGCCGTGGATCTCGCCGGAGGACTGGCGTGAAGAAACGATTGGAGCGGTCTTCGTCGATCGTCCGCAACTCAAGATCGCGCGCGTCGATACGAGCGAACGTTACGAACGCATCTCCGTACTGCGTTTCGAATATCTCGTCGGCGAACCCAGCGGCATCTCGCGCTTCAACGAGACGCACACGCTCGGGCTCTTTCGCGAAGAAGAATATCGTGCCGCGTTCGAGGCAGCGGGCTTTCGGGTGCGACTCGAACGAACCGATATTTTTCCGCGCGGGCTCTACGTCGCGCGCAAAGCTTAGATCGGGAAGAGTCCGATCGACCGTATCTCGATTAAATCGATCGCGATCCCAGTATTGGTGATCCGACCGTCTTCGAGGACGAGATCGCAAAAGACGATCGCGTGGTGCGTTTCGATCGAGCCGGCCGAATCGTAGCGAATACTGTTCTCGGAGATGATTTCGCGGCCGAACCGCACGTTCGCGACGCGCAGAACGTCGCGCTGATACGTTGCGATATAGTAGTCTCGCTTATTGTCGTAGGCGTCGACGAATTCACCGAGCGTACGAAAACTGCACTCGAGCCCCGCACTATTCGGCGGACGCAAAAGATAGCCGCGAATGCCGTCCAGGTCAGGGAACGGCGGGAGCTGGATGCGCGGAGAGCGTCGCCCTTCCGCTTGTTGCTGTTCCATCGTGTCCGAAGCATACCCGCAATTAGGCGCGGCGTCGTGCGGTCAGGATCACAACGGGCGTTGTGTGATCCAGGCCCGCTAGTTCCTCACGTACGAGCGCAAGTGCACCGTCGCGCTCTGCTGTCCCGCCGACGTCGGCAATACGCGTGTTGTAGATCACGTAAGTCTCCGGTAACGCGCGTCCGACATCGCCGTACACGGTATCATCGTCGATCGCGCCGGAGAGATCGCGTTCGATGTGCGCCACCGTCGTTTCGCGAACAGAGCCATTACGTGTGATCGCGCGCACGACGCCACGTTCGTCGACAATCGCCGAGCGTGCGCTGCCGCCGGTCGTTCCCACTACGACGAAGTCGCCGGCGCGCGCGCGGATCGCGACGCGTTCGGGCGACACGCGCAGGGTCCGCACGGCTGCATCGATTCGCTCGGCATCGGATGCTCTCACGGTACTCGCTGCACCCTCCACGAGAGCGGTCGCGCCGCTCGCCGTGGCGCGGACGCGATTACGCGCGCGATCGACATCGACGACGACCTCGATCCGATCGGGTGCGGCACCGGCGGAAATCGCCGCTTCGATCGCCTCGCGGCGAATGCGCACC
>JBBRLI010000038.1:0-17732 GCA_038231455.1 Vulcanimicrobiales bacterium
ATACGCAGTTTCGTGTTGTTCTTGGGGTTCATCACGGCGCGCCAAGTGAAGCGGATATCGCGTGCGTCGTACGGCGCGCCGTCGGCCCACTGCATACCGTGTCGCAGGCGCAGGGTGATCGTCTTATTGTCTTTGCTGATCCCGCCGTTTGCGTAGGTCGGGATCTCGCGCGCCATCTCCGGAACGAGTTCGCCGTGCGGATCGAGCCGAAAGACAGGCGCGAAGAGCATGTTTGCGACTTCGTCCGTCGCCGCGGTATGCGAGAAGAGTTGATTGAGCGAGTCGGGTTCATCCGAATAACCGATGCGCACGACGTTCGGAATCGACCATGCGTGCCGGCCGCCGCTCGACGTCCCGGTATCACCGATGCGCGAACACGCCGTCGTCGCGAGCAGACCGAAGGCGAGGGAAAAAGCGGCGATGCGCCGTGCGATCATACTTGTAGCACCTTTGTCTTTTCGATGGCGGGGGCGATCGCGTCGTAGAACGCGTGTGGTCCGTAGCGGACGAGATCGTCGACGGGCAGATGCGTTTGCGCCTTCGCATCGGCGATCGCCGCCTGTGCTTCGGCATCGCTCATCCCAACCGTATTGAGAGCGATGCCGACGATCTTTGCCGGTTTCACGGTGCTGCAAAGACTCTCGTATAAGCGGATCAACTCGCGATACGAGAGGAGCGGCACGCCGTAACCTTCGATCTCCGTGCGTTTGCAGAGATGGACGAGGACGAGCGCATCGGGCGCGCTTCCGAAGAGGAGCGCAAGCGTCACCGGCGCGTACGCCGGATGATTGATGCCGCCTTGCCCTTCCACCACGAGCAAGTCGCCGGCGCGCCGTTCTCCTTCGAGCACGAGTTGTTCGGCCGCGCCCGGTGCGAAGTCGGCGATGACGCGATCGATCGACGTCCCCCAACCGGCGATGGCGATCCCCGTTTGTCCGGTCGGCACGAAGACGGCGTTGATACTCCGGTCGCGCGCCGCACGCACGATCTCAAGCGATGCCGTCATTTTCCCGACCGCGCAATCGCTGCCGACGGTGAGGAGAATCTTTGCTTCGATGTCGTACGCGGCACCCGAGAAGAGCGGCGCGGCGGGCGGTAAACGCAGATCCCAAATGCGCGTGTCGTGTTCGCCTGCAAGGTCGCGAAATTCGGTGTCATCGCCGAGAAAATCGTGCAGACCGCTGACGACCTCGAGCTTCGCGCGGATCGCCGCGGCAACTTCGGCGCGCCATTCGGGCGGAAGCGCTCCGCCCGGCGGTGCCGTTCCGATCAAGAGGCTCGTCGGCCGGAACTCCAACGCATCGGCGACGCTCGCGACGATCGGCGCGTCGGAATCGAGATACGGGACGACCTGCCGCACGGTTTTTCCGGCGTGGTCGGGATCGACGACCGCAACGGTGAGGTCGGTCGAATACGCGATCACGCCGTGTGCGGTCTTCGCCCCACGCGTTGCAAATTGATGGAGTGCGAGAACGACGTAGCGGCGATCGATCATCGCGCGACCTTCGCCGTTTCGTTCACGCCAAGACCGGGACCGTTGGGGAGGACGATCTTGCCGCGATCGTACGTGATGCCGGTAAACGGATCGCTTGCGGTCAGAAACGGCCCATCGAGATCGGCCCAATCGACGAGCGGCGAAATTTGCGCCGCGGCGGTGGTGAGGATTTGACTTTCGAGCATACAGCCGAGCATGATCTTGAAACCAAGCGCCCGCGCGACGTGCACCATTTCGAGCGCCGCACGAATGCCGCCGCACTTGACGAGTTTAATGTTGATCCCATCGACGCAACCGATGAGTTTTGGTAAATCGCGCGCGTCGATCGAATCCTCATCCGTGATGATTGGGATCGAGGAACGCTCGCGAATGTAGCGCAGCTTTTCGGGGGAGCCGGCTGGGATCGGCTGTTCGCAGAATTCAATGTCGTACTTAGCGAGTTCCGCAAGCATCGCGACGCTCGACTCGGGCGTCCAGCCTTCGTTTGCATCGACGCGAATCGTGCCCGTATAGACGGCGCGGATCGCGGCAATTGTCTCGATCTCGCTGCCTTTGCCGAGCTTGACTTTGATAACGGGATGATCGCCGACTTCGCGCGTCTTTGCGACCATCGTCGGGATCGTATCGATGCCGATCGTGAACGAGGTAAGCGGCGTGCGCGCGGGATCGAGGCCGAAGAGCTGCCAGAGCGGACGACCGAGATCTTTCCCGATCCAGTCATGCAGCGCGATATCCAGGCCGCAGCGCTGCGCGGGCGTCCAGCCAGCGAGCAACGCTTCGAGCCGATACGGATCCTGGCTATCGAGCGCGTGCGCGGCGTATCCGGCGCGAACGCTTTCCACCGTTTCGTCGTAGCGCTTGGACGGTGCCGTTTCACCGAGGCCTTCGATGTCGCGAAAGTTCAGCCGGACAACCGCGGTTTTTGCGGTTGCCTCCGTACTGCGCGCAATCGTAAAGGCATGCTTGAGCGGAAGTTCGAGGGCATCGACCTGCAGCGTGAGGCTCACGGCCCGAGCTTCCGCGCGCCACGCGCAGGTCCTCGCCCGCAGGCGCTTGCAACATCGGGCGATGGCATATCGACGGGCTCTGGTTTGGATGCGGCGCGACCTGCGCTTAGGCGACAATACGGCACTACACGCGGCAGCACAAGAAAGCGAAAGCCTCGCTTGCGCATTCGTGCTCGATCCGACCTTATTGCGCGGCGAACGCGTCGGCGCGCCCATCGTGCAGTTTTTCTTCGATTCCCTTGCCGAACTGCGCGAACGTTTGCAAGGAGCTGGTTCGGATCTCGCGCTGCTCGAAGGCGATTTTGCAACCGAGCTGATCGCGTATGCAAAACGGATCGGCGCCGATGCGGTCTTCTATAATTCCGACACCGAACCGACCGCCGTCGCGCGCGACCGGCGCACCGAAACGGCGTTCAAAAACGCTGGCCTCGCGGTCCATGCGTTCGTCGATCAAGTGTATTTCGAAGCGAATGCCGTCATGGCGCAAACCGGCAAACCGTACACGGTCTACACACCTTACCGACGGCGCTGGGAAGCGCTCTATCACGAGCACCGCAAGTTGCCCGTGCCCTCGGAGGTGGCGAGCGCGCCGAAACTCGTCCGTGCAAACGAACTTGGCGAGACGCGCGCGGTGCCGAAACCTGAAGAGTACGGCCATATCTCCTCGGACCGTTATCCGCGCGGCGGTGAGCGGCGCGCAACGCTCTTGCTCGCGGAATTCATGGAGAAGCACGCCGCGCGGTACCTCGACGATCGCAACACACCGGCGCTCCCGGGGACGTCGTTCCTCTCCCCGCACTTGCGCGCGGGCACGATCGGAATCCGCGCGTGTGTGGAAGCGGCGACCAGCGCAAAGACGGGCGTTTTCAAACACGCTCTTGCGAGCATCGACGGTTGGATCGGCGAACTCATTTGGCGCGATTTCTATCACCAAATTCTCGTACATCAGCCCAAGGTCGCCTTCGAGCCATTCGTCGAGGCCGCCAAACGCCTGAAATACCGCACCAACGACGTCGAGTATAGGGCGTGGTGCAATGGCGCGACCGGGTACCCGATTGTTGATGCCGCAATGATTCAGCTCAACACGACCGGCTGGATGCACAACCGTTTGCGCATGATCGTCGCATCGTTTCTCACCAAGCACCTCTTCATGGATTACCACCTCGGCGAGCGCTACTTCGAACAGCGCCTCGCGGATGCGGATTTGGCCGCGAATAACGGCGGCTGGCAGTGGTCCTCATCGACCGGAACGGACGCCGCGCCGTATTTCCGCATTTTCAACCCGACGATGCAAGGCAAGACGTTCGATCCCGAGGGGACCTTCGTGCGCGAGATGATCCCCGCGCTTGCCAAGCTCCCCAGCAAGTTCGTGCACGAACCTTGGTTGCTGCCGCCACTTATTGCTGCCGGACTGGGTTTTGAACTCGGGCGCGACTATCCCGAACCCATCGTCGATCATCGCGAGGCCCGCGAACGTGCACTCGCGTCCTTTACGCCCGTACTCGGAAAGAAAAGCGGCAAATCTGTCAAGACTTGACGGCAGTGGGATAATCACAGAGCGATAACGACTGCGGCTGCTCGCGCAGATACCCCGGTGTTGGACCAACGCTAAAACCTAGGGAGCACAAGCTCCGGATACGATTGGCGTGATCGACGGGCAACCGTTGATACCTAAGCGCCCGGGCCGCACCCACCTGCGAGATCGCAGGTTCTCACCAGGTATATAGACGGCAATTGCGGTCGAAGTCGCGCCTCTTCAAAAAGACGTTCGCTTATGAAGCGAGCGTCTTTTTTGCTGCGGCGATGCGCAGGGCTCGCACGGCGGCGGCCAGCGGTGCCCACGCATCGCTCGAATCGCCTGCGGGTGCCTCGACGATCGTCCAGCCTAAGAATGCGCTCGAAGCGACGAGTTCGGCATCGGCTTCGCTTGCGAGTGCGAGGACGATGCGGTCGCGACCGCCGAGGGTATCGCTTGCGATGTCGGCGGCGGGAACGGCGTAGCGCAGCCACGCGGAATCCACATCTTTGACGAGGTGACGGAGTTCGGCTAGATCGTTTGCGATCGAACCCGCGCGCGGTTGGCAAGCGAGCGTCACGGTCGCGCCCTTGGCTTGCGATGCGGCGGATTTCGCCAGCTTGACCGTCGCGTTGAAATCCGCCGGCGGCACTTCGCCCGGATTGCCGACCGCACAGAGAATCATCGGCGTCCCGAGTGCGACCGCGATCCGTAGCGTCTCGGTGCGTTCGGCATCCGTTCGTTCGAGTGCGAGAAACGTCGTATCGTGAACGGCGACCGGCGTGAGGCCAAGGTCGACGGTGACTTTTTTACACTGCGCGAGGTAATCGGCGTCGGTCCGCGGCAGGTGCGCGAGTTCGTACACGATCCCATCGAGCCCCAGGTGTGCCGCGGACTGCTCGATCCACTCGAGCTGCGTGATCGCAAGCGTCGTAAGAAGTCGATCGAGCGTCAAACTCGAAGCGGCAAGTTTCATCGCATCGGCGGTTCGCCCGCTTGCGAGCGTCCCCTGGCACCACACGGACACGATATGACGATCGACAAGAATTTCTGGGGCTCCGTGATCCCGCTGATCGCAATTGCGATCACGCTGGCGGAGTTTCTCTACGACCACACGCAGCCGCGCTGGCACAGCCCCTGGTTTTGGGCCGGTTTGCTCGCAACGGTCGCGCTCCTCATCGCGGTCCAAGTGCTGCGACGCCGGACGCCGAAGAACGCACCGCCACCTATTGGCGGCTCCGGCCAAACCGTCATCACCCGACTCCCGAAGTAGGAACCGCATGCAACTCCTCGATCAAAGCGTCCTTGCTAGTCAAGATCCCGAGCTTTATGCTGCGATCGAACGCGAAGAGAAGCGGCAACGCGACAACCTCGAGTTGATTGCATCGGAGAACTACGCCAGCCGCGCCGTGCGCGAAGCAACGGCAAGCGTGATGACCAATAAATACGCCGAGGGCTATCCGGGCCGTCGCTACTACGGCGGCTGCGAGTTCGTCGACATCGCCGAGACGCTTGCGATCGAACGGCTGCTCAAACTCTTTGGCGCGGACGCGGCAAACGTTCAGCCGCATGCCGGCGCGCAAGCGAACATGGCGGTGATGATGGCCGTGCTGAAACCGGGCGATACGATCATGGGCATGTCGCTTGCCCACGGCGGCCACCTCACGCACGGAACCAAAGTCAGTTACAGCGGCAAGATCTATAACGCCGTCGCGTATGGCGTGCGCAAAGATACCGACCTCATCGATTTTGACGAAATGCGCGCCGTTGCGCGCGAGCACAAACCCAAGATGATCATCGCGGGTGCGAGTTCGTATCCGCGCACGATGGACTATGCGCCCTTCCGTGAGATTGCCGATGAAATCGGTGCCCTCTTCCTCGTTGACATGGCGCACATCGCGGGCCTCGTTGCCGTGGGTCTGCATCCTTCGCCCGTGCCGTTTGCGGACTTTGTGACCTCGACGACGCACAAGACGCTGCGCGGACCGCGCGGCGGCCTGATTATGAGCAAAGCCGAGCACGCACAGGCGATCGATAAGAGCGTATTCCCCGGCATTCAAGGCGGACCGTTCATGAATGTGATCGCCGCAAAAGCCGTCGCGTTTGGCGAGGCGCTCAAGCCGTCGTTCAAGGTGTATCAACAGCAAGTGATCGATAACGCGCGCGGGCTTGGCGAAGAGTTGCAGTCCGGCGGCGTGCGACTCGTCGGCGGCGGGACCGACACGCACATGGTCGTGGTGGACCTCTCACCGAAGAATCTCACCGGCAAAGACGTTGAGAAATACCTCGATGAAATTCACATCACCGTCAATAAAAACGCGATCCCCTACGACACGCAAAAGCCAATGGTCACGAGCGGCATCCGCATCGGAACGCCGGCGATCACCTCGCGCGGCTTTGGGATCGACGACGCGCGTGAAGTCGGGAAGATCATCGCCGAGGCACTCGATGACGTCGCGGCGCGCACGAACATTGATAAGCTGCGCGGCCGCGTGAGCGAACTGACCGCGCGCTTCGACGTACCGTAAACCTTAGGCGAGCGGCGTAACGCTCGCGGCGGCTTTCTTCGCCTTCACGCGCGCCGCGTCGGTATCGTCGGCGCGTGCGACCGCCACGCCCATGCGACGGCGGATGAACGCTTCGGGCTTTCCGAAAAGCCTAATGTCGACGCCCGGGATCGAGAGTGCTTCGCGCACGCCTTCGTAACGGATCCCCGATGCTTCCATGCCGCCATAGATGACGGCACTCGCGCCCGGCCGCGCGAGCGTGACGTCGACCGGCAGACCGAGAATCGCGCGAGCGTGCAATTCGAATTCGCTCTGCCACTGCGTTGCAATCGTCACAAGTCCGGTATCATGCGGTCGCGGACTGACCTCCGAGAACCAGACCATGTCGCCTTTCACAAACAGCTCGACGCCGAAAACGCCGCAACCGCCAAGATCATCGGTGACGGCTTTGGCGATCGCCTGCGCGCGTTCGAGCGCGGCCGGCGCCATTGCATGCGGCTGCCAGCTCTCGACATAGTCGCCATGAACTTGCACGTGGCCGATCGGGGCGCAGAAACGCGTTTCGCTGTTGCCGTGTGCATCGAGCGCACGTACGGTGAGCAGCGTGATCTCATAGTCGAAATCGATCGCGCCTTCGACGATCACGCGGCCCGCATCGACGCGGCCGCCTTTCGCCGCGCAATCCCAAGCCGCATCAATTCCCTCGGCCGAATCCACTTTGGATTGCCCTTTGCCCGACGATGACATGACGGGCTTGATGAAGCACGGGTAGCCAATCTCGGCAACCGCTTCACGCAGCGCTTCAATCGAGCCGGCGAAACGGTACGCTGACGTTGGAAGGCCGAGTGTCTCCGATGCAAGTCGCCGGATGCGTTCGCGATTCATCGTCATTTGCACGGCGCGCGCGGTCGGAACGACCATCTGGCCCAGCGCTTCGAGTTCCGCTAACGTATCGGTTGCGATCGCCTCAATCTCCGGCACGATCAAGTCGGGCTTCTCGATCGCGATGACGCGCTTAAGCGATTCGGGATCGCTCATATTGATGACGTGCGCGCGGTGCGCCACTTGCTGCCCGGGGGCATTGGCGTAGCGATCGACCGCGATGACTTCAACGCCGAGTCGTTGCAGCGAAATAATAACTTCTTTGCCCAGTTCACCGCTACCGAGCAACATGACACGCGTTGCCTTCGGGCTCAGCGGCGTCCCAATGACGGGATTGCTTCGGTCAAAAGATGGACTGAAGGATGTCGGCATAGCGCCCCTTAGACGACATGTGCCGGGAACCGGTTCCTACGAGGTATGGCGCGGGCGGACTGCTTAAAACAGGCCAGGTATGGACAATCGATTGGTCGTCGTCGACCACCCCGCCGTCGCCGACCGTCTCGCGCGCTTGCGCGACCGCACGGCAACAACGCCCGTGTTTCGGACGCTAGTCGAAGAATTAGGTCTCTTTCTCGCCTATGAAGCGACGCGCGGTCTGATTTTGCGGGACGCGACGGTCGAGACTCCGCTTCAGCCAATGACCGCCAAGCGGATCGCAACGCGCCCCGTCGTGGCGCCGATCTTACGCGCGGGCCTCGGACTACTCCCCGGATTTTTGAGTGTCATCGACGATGCGGTCGTCGCACATCTCGGATTCTATCGCGATCCCAACACGCTCGTCGCCGTGCCGTACTACGCAAACTTGCCGGATGAACTCGCCGAACGCGATGTCTTCTGCGTCGATCCGATGCTCGCAACGGGACACTCGGGATCGGCGGCAGTCGCGATGCTCGAGTCGCGCGGCGCGCGCAGCATTACGTTCGTCTGCATCATCGCCGCACCCGAAGGTGTGAAGTTTTTGCTTGACGCGCATCCGACGATCCGCATCGTCGCAGGCGCGCTCGACACGCATCTCAACGATCACGGGTACATCGTGCCAGGGTTGGGCGATGCCGGCGACCGTATGTTCGGGTCGACGAGTTCCGTCCCGGTAAGCGTTCGACCGACCTAACGCACGTCGACGACCTCTCTTGCCTTACAACTCAGCCGTCTTACAACGTAACGAATCGGTCGGAGACACACATTGAATCAGTCGGAAAATCTGTCCGGCCGCACGACGTTTTCACTTCCGGATTATCGTGCGATGCTCTCGGTGACGAGTCGGCGGCTCGGATTTACGCAAGCAAAGGCCTTCCGGTACTCGGCGCTCGTTGGAATTGCCGGGTTCTTCGATACCACGAATTGGTCGGCCGTGTCGATCGCCTTCGGTGTGGTTGCAATCGCTCTGTACGCCGGCGCTTTCTGGATTGGGAACCGGACCTCCAAAATTTGCGCGGATCACGATGTTGGCGTCGAGCAACAGTATTTGGTCGGCGAGGACGGCGTGACGATTCGCGAAGTTGACAGTGAAGCACGCTATGGCTGGTCGCATTTCGACGCCGCATTTGAATCGCCGACCGTTTTTGCGCTGCGACACGGAATCGCGAGTGTGATCCTACCGCTGCGCGCGTTTTCTTCGAACGACGTGTCGCGCGTTCGCGCGCTCATCTCGACACATCTGACAATTGCCCCAATGAAGTAAGAGCACGCTTAAGTGCTCGCCGAGTCGCCGCTTTAAAACCTAAAGTCCGGGTATCAGCGCTTAGCCACCAACAGGAGGGGCATTTTTGATGGATACTCTGGTTACCGGTACGTTTCATGACGAAGCAGCAGCAAATCGCGCGATCGATCGTCTCGTCGATCTCGGCTATCCCAGCGATGACATCAGTGTCATCATGAGCAAAGAAACGCGCAGCCACTTTGAAAAGAATGCGGCTCCCGGTGAATCACAGGGTGCGCATATTGCCAAGGGCGCGGCAGGCGGAGCCGCAATCGGCGGAACGCTCGGCGCGCTGGTCTTAGGCGCACTCGCAACGACCGGCGCCGTCGGCGCAACGGTCGCAACGGGGGGTATCGCTGGCCCGTTCGTCGTCGGACCGCTCGCAGCAGCACTTGCCGGTGCGGGCGCAGGCGCAGCGGCCGGTAGCGGCCTCGGCGCGATCTTCGGTGCGGCAACCCCGCACGAGACCGTCGAAAAAGTTCAAAAAGATGTCGACGCAGGACACATCGTCGTCGCCCTTCATGCCGAAGCGGATGATGTCGCCGAAGCCGAGACCATCCTGCACCACGGATAACCGCAAGTCGGTAAAAATGACGGAGATGAGAGAGCGGTACTCTCTCATCTCTTTTCATTTGAGGCGTAGCACGTACTCGGGTTACAGGGCGTGGAAGCATGCTAGCGAACCGCGAACCGAAGCGCCTGTTGGCAAAGGAGTCGACCGTGGAAGAACGTCCAAAAGAAGAATCGGCGATTGAATCGGAAGTGCAGCAACCGGACCCCAAAAAAGAATTGCACGGGACGGCACACCCGCCCGCGAATGAAGGCGTTATTCCCTCGAATTAACCCGCCACCAGAGGAGCGATTTCCGGGATGCATCGTTTATCCATCGGTACTTTTCGATTGTTTCATCAGCGGGGCTGGCTCTTTCAGGATGCTCGGGCGGGAGCACGGCCTTGCCGCCAGCGTCGACGACGGTCATTTCCGGTGAATATCTGGGTACGACGACCGATCCGGTTGGCGGCGCGCAGCCGGCAGCTACGACATTCGCGCAACACGGAAACGCCGTTGGCGGAACGTTAATCATTGGCGCGGGGCCGACGAGTACGCCGGAGTCGATCGCACTCACGATCTCCGGTTCGGCTCTGAGCGGAAGCGGCACGGCGACCTTTAACGGGACCGTCTGCACGTTTGCGATCACTGCGACATATACCAATAATCAGATTAGCGGAACGTACGTTCCGGTCGGCGGGTGCGCCGGGCGAAGCGGCACGATCTCGCTCACACAACAGTGTGCGAACCCCGCGGCATCGGTCGCGCGTCGTGCGCAGGGCGTCGTGCCCTCCTGCTAGATCGTTTGTGCGAGCGCGACGGCGCGCTCGTCGTCGAGATCGGCGCCTTGCGCGAAGAGTAAGGCGAGTTTTTGCTCATCGTAGGCCGCGCGTAGCTCGCTCAGGAGTCGCTCGATGCGCAGTTCGTCGGTGTTGTCGGGTTTCCAACCTAAGTCCGAGAGCCGCGCTTGCGAATAGCCGAAGAGTTGAGCGGCCGCTGCGAGGTCGACGTGTGCAGCGACCGCCGCTAGATAGCTGATCGCGTTCGCGATGATGGCAGCATGATTCGATTCGTAGGCAAGTTGGAGCACTTCGCGCGCGGCCGGGCCGCCGCGTTCGATATCCGGGATTGCGAGTGCGCTTGCAGCTACGTTGTTGAGCGCGTAGAGACGCAGGTCGCCCGTCGCGAGGTTCAACGCTTCAAGCGAGAGCTCGATGCCGCGTTCGAATTCTCCCGCGCCGATTTCGGCGATCGCCCACCAGTTGAGCGCGTTTGCGATTTCGTAGTCGCGCCCGAGCGTTCGGAAAAGCGCAACACACTCGGCATAATCGGCGCGTGCGCGCTCAAGTTCTTCGGCGCGATAGATGATACCGCAGCGTTGCAACGTCGATGCGATGAGGCGCGCCTCGCCGAGCGCCCGTGCCCCCGCGATCGCCTCGGCCGCGAGTGCGACGGCATCGTCGTAGTTGCCTTGGCGCCCAACTTGCTGCGCTAGTTGTGAGAGCGCGCGAACCAGGCCGCGCGTGTCATCGCTTTCGCGATAGCGTTCGACCGCGCGGCGCACGTCCGCACTCGCAGCAGTCAGTGCGACGCGATTGTTGTTGAGCATTGACATCCCGTAACGCAATCGCGCCTCGACGCTTGGCGGCAGAATTCCCGCTCTTGTTAACGCTTTCTCGCACCAGGAAACGCCTTCTGCCAAGAGCGCTAGGCGAAGGAACACCGGGACGCAATCACCGGCCAGTCGCGCACCGAGTGCCGGATCGTTCGCTTCATCGACCGACCACGTGAGCGCGACGCGAAGATTGTCGAGTTCCGCGCGCATCCGGGAGAGCCAGTCGGCACGTGGCGCGTTGTCCCACTCCTCGTATGCGGTTGCCGCAAGGGCCGCGAAGAACGCCGCATGTCGCCACGCGACATCCGCCGATTCGCCTTCGGCAAGCCGGTCGCGCGCGTAGTCGTGGATTGACTGCAGCATGTGATAGCGCTGGCCGGCGTCATCGATTTCAGCGACGACGAGCGACTTGTCGACGAGCGAAGAGAGTAAATCGAGCGCGTCGTATGGCTCGATTGGATCGAATCCGGCTATGTCGGTAATCGCGTCGAGCGTGAATGTGCCGCCGAAAGCGGCAGCCCGTCGAAAGAGCGCTGCTTCGCTATCGACAAGAAGATCGTAGCTCCAATCGATGAGCGCGCGCAGCGTTTGCTGATGCGGCAGCGCCGTGCGGGTCCCACCCGTGAGGATCCGGAAACGCTCGTTCAATCGGCGCGCGAGTTCGTCGACCGAGATGACCCGCACGCGCGCTGCCGCAAGTTCGATTGCAAGCGCGAGTCCGTCGAGCCGCTTGCAGATCGACTCGACCGTTACGGCGTTGGCCGGCGAGAGTTCGAAGAGCGGATTGCTAGCGACCGCGCGTTCGCAGAAGAGTTTCACCGCCGTCGTCGTGTCAAATGGCTTTAGGCGGTACACGCGTTCCCCCGCAAGATTGAGCGATTCGCGGCTCGTCGCGAGGATCGTGGCCGCCGGGCACGCATTGACGATCGCAGTAACGACGCGCGAGACTTCGGCAACGATGTGTTCGCAGTTGTCCAAGACGAGGCCGACGTTTCGCTGGCCGATCGTGCGAACGAGCGACTCGATCGGGGGACGCTCGCCGCCATCGGTCGCGCCGATCGTTGTCAGGATCGTCGAGGCGATAAGCGCGGGATCTGATATCGGCGAGAGATCGACAAACCAGACGTCATCGCCGAGGTCGTCTTTTTCCATTGCGGCTGCCAGCGCAAGCCGCGTTTTGCCAACGCCACCCGGCCCGACGATCGTGACGAGCGGCGCCTCACCTAAGAGAGCGATGACGCGCGTGAGATCCTCACTACGGCCGATAAAGCTCGTGCCCATGCGCGGCAAATTGCGTTGACGGCGGGGCGATTCGGCTTTGGTGCGTTTGGGTGCGAGCACGTTGCGCACGGCGCCCGGGAGCATCGCAAGCGCTCCGGCAAAATCGTCGAATGCATCGAGCCATTGCCGGCGTCGGAGATAAAATTCAGCCCCAGCGTACGGATCGATTTTTTCGATGCGCACGCTCAGGATGGGCAGGCTGCGGCTCGATGCGAGTTCGAGTTCGTTGAGTACCGCATCCGAGTCGTTTGCGGCGCGTGAATACACGAGCACGACGATGCGGCTTGCGGCGATCGCGTCGACAAGGAAATGCGCGTACGACACGCCAGGCTTACCGTCGCGTGGTGCGATCCAACAGGTAAGGCCGTCGGCCTCGAGCGCTGCGCAAATGGCATCCGCTGCCGCGCGGTCGAACGTCGAGTAGCTGATGAAGACGTCGTGTGCGTTTGGCGGCACGGTCAGCCCGATCCCAACGGAACTTCGATCCGGCGGCCGCGTCGGAGTGCGAGCCAATCGGCGCTCTCGTGCAGTGCTTCTTTCCCGAGGTCATCGGCAATGAGCGAACGCGCGTGAGCGTTGCGCGGTTCGTCCCACGCATCGAGTGCTTGCGTAAAGAGTAAATCCATGCCGGCCAGACGCGCCGCCTCCTCGGACATCGCGACTTGCTTAATCCATGCCCCGATCGTCCCCGCGAGCGCCGGCAAGACCCCCATGAGCAGAATGAGTTCATGCCGGTATGCCTGCAGCCACGGAACGACGTGCCCCGCGATCTCGCCGAGCGCGGCAAGCAGTCCCATCGCGTAGACAACCGCGCTGATTTGGTTGAGACCGTTGAGCCCTCGCTCGCGTCGCCGGGCGCTCCGACGAAAATAGTCGCGCTGATCGACGATCCAGGCGCGCACGACGGCCTCATCGATTGGTGCGTGATGCGCGGTGCACGCGGTGCGCCGTCGCGCGAGCGTCTGGAGCACCGCGTCGTCCGTTGTGAATGCGCGCAAGGCAAATTGAATCCAACGCAATTCATTCCGGTGCTTCCGTAAGTAATATTCGGAAACGGACCAGTTCAGACCGCTGCGCACCCACATGAGTTGGATGCGAAGCGCCTCAGCCAACGTTCGATAGTCGAGGTGCCGCTGCTCGAAATTCGCACGTCGTCCGACGAACCATATGACCGCCCCGAGTCCCAGTGCGCAAAAGTAGACGAGCAGCGATGTGAACGGGTTACCGTATTCAGAGTAGACGGCGTAGGAGACCACAAGGAACGTCAGACTTGCAAAGACAGCCGCTCGCGCGGCGCGTACGCGTCCTTGCATGTGGAGCGCAAAGGCATCGGCGTGCGTGAATGCGCGTTCGAGTGCGCTGCCGTCTGGCAGACCGCGTCCAGGCGTGGCGTTGAAAACGTCGATCTCCGCGAGTGATTCAAGATATGGAGCGATCTCGTCTTGGGCGATGAAGCCGACATCGTGCGATGGGCGATGGTGCGGCGCACGCTGACGGCGAATCGGGATATGATAGACGAGCCCCGATTCGATCGGATCGGTCAGCGCAGCGTCGGATACGAGACGCCGATTGAGTTTTGATGCGGTCGTGAAAGCGGTACCGCCGATTTCCTCGCGTTCGGACCCATCCCAGAGAGCGAGTAGAAGCTGGCAGCGAACGGCGAGGAAATCGGCGAGCAGAGCGTAGGTATCGTCGTGTGTCTGTGTTGCCGCAGCGTCGAGAACGATCGGCGGCCGACCGACCAAGAAGCGGTCGAACGCGGCGCGTGCCGTCGCGTCATCCGCGAACGCGTTAGCAAAAATTTCCGCGCGCACCGGAAGCACGGGCACGAGTTCTGCTCCGAACGTCAGTGCGATCTCGGCGACGAGTTGATCGGCGCCGGCGGCGAGTCCGCAGAACACGCGCAGCGGTGTGGACGGGAAGCGCTTTGCGAGCACCCGGAAAAACGTTGTGATGCTCGCGACCGTCTCGTCACGATCCTCGGCCAAGAGGTCGCGGTGTCCGGTCACCCCGATGAGGAGCGGAATCCGGTAGTCGGCTCCGGCTTGCATTGACCCACTATGTTGGCATGCGATGCCGCTTTGTCATGCACCCCGTCCTACAAGGGCACTGCGGGCCCGGCGGACGCGAGCGCGAATAGTGTTCTCTCGGTGCATGATAATAAGCCGTCCTCTGATGACCGTCGGACTCTTGGAGCGACACGCCCCGGATGGGACGAGTATTTCATGGAGATCGCGCGCTCTGTCGCGACGCGGGCAACGTGCCCGCGCGCCAGCGTCGGCGCTGTCTTGGTTCGCGCGCACCGAATCCTCACGACCGGCTATAACGGTGCCCCCCGCGGCGTGGCGCACTGCACCGAAATTGGCTGCCTGCTCGCGAACGAACATTGTCAGCGGGCCACACACGCCGAGGCAAACGCGATCGTTCAGGGTGCGCTTCACGGCGTCGGCCTTGAAGGCGCGACGGCGTACTGCACGCATCAGCCGTGCGTCAACTGCACGAAACTGCTGATCAGCGCCGGCATCGAGAAGATTATCTACGAGCAGGCCTATCCCGATGCGATTGCAACGCAGCTTCTCTCCGAGGCCGGAGTCGCACTCGTGCCGTTTTCCGCGCTCGAGAAAACGCGCAAGTGAGCAAGCTCTACATTCTCATCACGATCGTGATCGCCATGATCACGGCGTATGCGACCACGCCGGCGGTGCGCCGACTGGCGCTGCAGGTGGGGATGCTCGATGAAACCGGCGAGCGCCGGATGCACGATATTCCGAAGCCTCGTATCGGCGGTATTGCCGTGTGGCTCGGCTTTGCGTTCGCTCTTTTTTCGATCGCGGGTTTTGCAATCGCTCGCCATCAATTACGGGATCTCGACTCGATCCACAATATTCTCGGCATCCTCTTCGGCGCAACGCTGATTTTGGTCGTTGGCATTTGGGACGACGTCATGACGATGTCGGCGCGCAACAAGTTCGGCTTGCAAATCGTCGTCGCATCGGTCTCGATGCTTTACGGCTTCATCATTCAGGGTGTCGACTTACCGTTCACGCACGATAAGTTCGTCGCGTTTCCGCTTTACGTGAGTATCCCGGTCACGCTGATCTGGTACCTCGGCATGATGAACGCAATCAACTTCATCGACGGACTCGACGGCTTACTGTCAGGCCTCACCGTCATCGCGGGCACCTCGATCATGCTGATCGCCTATCAGCACGGTCACACCAGCGAGACGCTGATCCTCGCCGCACTCATCGGCGGCGCGCTCGGCTTTCTACCGCACAACTTCAACCCCGCAAAAATCATCTTAGGTGATTCGGGGGCGCTGTTCATTGGGTATGTCTTCGCCACGACCTCGATCATCGGCGGGAGCAAAACCGCGATCTCGGTGAGTTTACTCTTGCCCGTCATCGCGCTCGCGCTTCCGATCCTCGATACCGCCGTCACCATCGTGCGTCGCACGCGGGCGGGGAAAAAGATCACCGAAGCCGATCGCGGTCACTTCCACCACCAGCTCATCTTTCGATTCGGGCTGAACGTCAAACAGGCAGTTTTACTGATCTATGCGCTCTGCATCGTCCTCGGCGTCGCCGCGCTCTTACTCTCCAATGGCATCGGCGGCACGCATTTCGCGCGGACGCTCTAAGTGAGCGCACCGCTCCGCGTGATGATCGTGATGGGGACGCGTCCCGACACGATCAAGATGGCGCCGCTCGTCCTCGAATTGCAAAAGCATCGGCCCGCGATCGAACCGATCGTCGTCGTCACCGCGCAGCATCGACAGATGCTCGATGAGGTGCTGAATCTCTTCGGCATCACCCCCGACTACGATCTCGATATCATGACGCCCGCGCAAACGCTTACCGAGATCACGACACGCGTGCTCATCGGCATGGAACCGGTGCTGCAGCAGGCGAAGCCCGACGTCGTGCTCGTGCACGGCGATACGACCACATCGAGTGCTGCGGCGCTCGCGGCATTCTATGCAAAGATTCCGGTCGGACACGTCGAGGCCGGTCTGCGCACGAGTACGATCGCGGAGCCCTTTCCCGAAGAACTCAATCGCCGGATGACTGGCGTCATGGCGATGTATCACTTCGCTCCGACCGCTCGCTCGAAAGCAAATTTACTCGCAGAGCGCGTGATCGCAAAGAACGTCTTCGTAACCGGCAACACCGTCATCGATGCGTTTCTTGCAACAGCGCGACTTGCCAATGGTCGGCGCGTACCGGCGCTCGAAGGCATCGACTCGACACGCCCGCTCATTTTCGTCACGGCGCACCGCCGCGAAAATCACGACGCGATGTCCGAGATTGCCGAAGCCCTCAAAGAGATCGCCGCACTGCCAGAACGCCCGCAAATTTTGTGGCCCGTGCATCCCTCGCCGATGGTCAAGCCCGTTGCGCACCGGATCCTCGACGGGGTGTCGGGCGTGAGCTTAGTCGAGCCGCTCGATTACGCCGATACGGTTGCGGTCGTGAAAGCCGCCCGCTTCGTGCTCACGGATTCCGGCGGACTTCAAGAAGAAGCGCCGACGCTCGGCAAACCCGTGCTCGTCATGCGCCGCGAAACCGAACGCCCTGAGGGTCTCGATGCGGGGACGCTGGAGCTGATCGGAACCGATCGCGCAACGATCGTCGCCAAAGCAAAAGCACTCCTGAGCGATTCACCCGTGTTTCTCAAGATGGCACATGCGAGCAATCCGTACGGCGACGGACGAGCCTCCGAGCGTATTGCAGCTTTCTTGCTTGCGGAATTCCGAGGCGGCGCGCGGCCGCACGAATTCTCGCTGGATATTGGAACGCAGGCGGTCGAGGCTTCCGCCTAGCCGAAGACCAGCCGGTGCGTTTAATGGATGTCGCCGGTATCGGGGTCGGCTTTTCGGGCATCGTCCTCGTTGGGCTAGCGCTTGGTTTCTTGCTCGCTAAGCGAGACGGAAACGGGCTCTGGGTTGTCGCGGGTCTCGCGACCGGCTTGATCGTGGGCGGCATCGCGATGGGGCGCCGACTCTGGTCCTTCATGCGTGAAAATCCGCCGAACGAGCCCAAATTACGATGAAAGTCGAGGAGGGTTCGATCCTGGGCGACAGTAATAGCCAAAGCGCCGCCATGGGTCTCGCTTTGCATGCGTATTTCGCGCGTAAACGGACCGTGGGTGTGCGCGCCGCCATTTTCATCTGCGTTTTTG
>JBBRLI010000039.1:0-16064 GCA_038231455.1 Vulcanimicrobiales bacterium
CGCTTTGCTAACGCCCGAAGACGTTCACCGCGGACGCGTCAAAGAGCGCACAGACGCCCGCCGTGAGGTGCTTCATGCAGCGTACGCACGCAACCCCGAGCGCTTCGTGCATGGCACGCCGGAACCGCCGGCCCTCAAACCTATCGTGTTCATCAATCCGCCCGAGCCCATCGCGGCATAGAATTTCTTCCGAAAAATGGTCTCAAATAGATTGACACATTCCGGCCTTGCTTGTTGCTATTCTTAACGAAAGCACCAATAACGGTGAGCTTTCCACTTCCCCACGCGAACACAATCCTAAGAGAGCCCCGAGCAGCACTACCTTCCCATTGGCAAACTTTAGGCTCTGTCCGCGGATCGAGCAAAGAGACCTATTCTTGATGTGTTTTTCCATCTAATTTCGCCACCTGGGCAAAAATGACAGACTTCACCTCAAATTCGAGATCTTTCTGGATTTCTGCTAGAGCCTTTGCGTGGTAGGAAATCGGGATCGGCCGTTTTTCGTTCTTCGGAACGGGCTGGGACACTCCACCGGGATATCCGGGTCCTCCCTTGTTCCCACGCTTACCCTTGGAAGCCACTAACCTGCTGCATTTTATACCCTATATGTTATCGGGAGGTTTCCCTACAAACCTTTGCGTTGAGTTTTAAGCTCGGCTGGGTAGGTTTAAGGAACGACCGTCTAGTGACTATATTCGGCTCCCGAAGTTGGGTTTTGCGCTATGTGCGGCCTCCAAGATTTTTCGGCGCCGGTGAGACTTTATGCGAATGTAATTTTTAGGCGGCTATTTCTGCCGGCCGGTCCGCTGCAAGCTCCACGCTAGAAAACCGGCGTCTCGCGGTAGGTTCCCCAGACGCCTTTGAGTGTCTCGATGAAGTCGCCCATCGTTGCGCCGGCGCGAACGAGTTCGATTGAGATCGGCATGATGTTTTGCGTTGGGTCTTTGGCGACGTCCACGAGTTGCTTAAGAAGAGCATCAAACTTTACCGCATCGCGTTCGCGGCGCACGCGATGTGTGCGCGAGATTTGGCGCTCGGCTGTCGATTGGTCGTAGGGATGGGTTTCGATTTTCGGATCGGGGGTGCCGTCGACGAAGCGGTTGACGCCGATGACCGGCTTTTCGCCGGACTGTTTTCGGAGCGCCGTCTCGTAGGCGAAGTCCGCGATGTGACGTTGGAACCAGCCCTCTTGAATGAGCTTGAGCGTGCCGCCGTTGTCTTCGACTTCTTTCAGTATTTCGAAGATGCGCTTTTCGTAGTCGGTCGTGAGGGCTTCGACGAAGTACGAGCCGCCCAGCGGATCGACGACTTGCGTCACGCCGCTCTCTTCCGCGATCACCTGCTGCGTGCGCAGCGCAATGCGCATTGCATCCTCGGTCGGAATCGCGAAGGCTTCGTCGTATCCATTTGTGTGCAGGGACTGGCATCCGCCGAGCACGGCCGAGAGCGCTTGCAGCGTCGTGCGCATCACGTTGACCATGTATTGCGGCTTCGTGAGCGATGCGGCGGCCGTCTGACAGTGGAAGCGCAAGCGCATCGATTCTGGATTTTTCGCACCGAAGCGCTCCTTCATGATCTTCGCGTAGCAGCGGCGTAACGCGCGGAACTTTGCGACCTCCTCAAAAAAGTCGGCTTGGCAGACGAAGAAGAACGCAAGTCGCGGCGCGAACTCGTCGATGTCCATCCCCGTCTTGAGGACTTCTTCGACGTAGACGATGAGGTTGGCTAGCGTGAACGCGGCTTCGTGGAGCGGCGAGGAGCCGGCTTCGGAGATGTGATAGCCCGAAATATTGATCGGGTTGTAGCGCTTCATGTTTTTCGCGCAGTACGTGATGCAGTCGCGCACGATGCGCACCGAGGGTTCGACCGGGAAGATGTACTCTTTCTGGGCCATGTACTCTTTAAGGATGTCCGCCTGAATCGTACCGGAGAGTTTATTCAAGTCGTAGCCACGCTTTTCGGCGAGCACGACGTACATTGCGAGAAGAATCCACGCCGACGGGTTGATCGTCATCGAGACGGAGATCTTCTCGAGATCGATTCCATCGAAGAGCGCTTCCATATCCGCAAGCGTATCGATTGCGACGCCTTCGCGGCCGACTTCGCCTTCGCTCATCGCGTGGTCGGAATCGTAGCCCATGAGTGTCGGCATGTCGAAGTCGGTCGAAATGCCGGTCTGACCTTGTGCGATGAGATACTTGAAGCGAACGTTCGTGTCTTCGCCCGTGCCGAAACCGGCGATCTGGCGCATCGTCCAATTGCGGGAACGGTACATCGTCGGATACGGCCCGCGCGTAAACGGATACTGACCGGGAAGTCCGATGTCTTCGGGCGGTGTTTCGCTTAGATCCGCCGGCGTGTAGGTGCGCTTTACCGGCACGTCGCCGAGGGTAAGAAACGTGTCTTTGCGTTCGCCCGCTTTCTTGAGAAACGTTGCAACCTCGGTCGCTTCCCACTTCTTTTCATCCTCGCGGATTTTATCGATGGCGTTCGGATCGAAGATGCTCATGTTATTCCTTTCCAAAGGAGGCGGCGACGAGTTCGCTTGCCAGAGAGTACGGATCGCCTTCGTGGCGCTGAAGTCGTTCGGCAAGGTTGGGCGTTAACGCAGCCGATGCGCGTGCGAAGCGTTCCATCAGCAAATTCTCGGCGGTCTTTTCGAGGCGGAATCCAGCGATCTTCACGCGGCGTTTGCGGCCAGTCTCGGAATTCAGCGCGACCTCTCGGTGCTGCCCGAGCGCATCGAGCAACTCATCAAATCCGTTGCCGGTGTACGAGCTGATTCCGATCACCGGCACGGTCCACTCCGGTTTCGCCGTCGTCATCGCCCCGAGCGTCATCATCCCTTTGAGATCGGTTATCGTCCGGTTGGCATCGCTGCGATCGCTCTTTGAAACGAGATGAATGTCCGCAATCTCGAGCATACCGGCTTTGATCGCTTGAATCTCATCACCGAGACCCGGCGCGGAAACGACGACCGTGGTATCCGAAGCGCGGGCGATCTCGACTTCGTCTTGACCGACGCCAACCGTCTCGATGATCACCGTATCGAATCCGCCGACGTCGAGGATGTCAACGGCGTCCATCGTCGCGCGCGCCATGCCGCCCATCGAGCCCCGCGTTGCCATACTGCGAATGTAGACACCCGGGTCGCTCACAAGATCCGTCATGCGGATGCGATCGCCGAGAATCGAGCCGCCCGAATACGGGCTTGATGGATCGATCGCGATAATCCCGACTTTCTTGCCGCTCGCGCGCAAGCGTTCGGTCAGTGTCGAGACAAGCGTCGATTTGCCGCTTCCGGGAACGCCCGTTACGCCGATGACGTGTGCGCGGCCGGCGCGCTGGTAAATCTCCGCAAGCGCCGCGCGCGCTTCGGGAAATCCGGCTTCCGCACGCGAGATCATCCGCGCGATCGCCGGGATTTCGCCGTTTGCGACGCGGCTGACGAATTCAGCCGAAGGGACGTAGGTCATGCGCGCGTCTCCGCGTCGAGTTGCGCATTCATCTCGCGGAACACTGCGCGGTCGTCGACCACGCGGCGGGCTTTGAAATCCGTGCGCGGTAGTGAACCTCGCGCGACGATCTCCGCTTTGGTTCGCAGTCCGAGCAGTGTATGGATGCGTCGTGCCGCATCCAGTCGGAACTGCTCGGTCGCCGCGGCATCATCGAGACTGCTCTCGATGCGCAGCAGTAGCTCATCCATCGCCGCATCGCGGGTAATGACGATCTGGTGTTCGCCGCCGTAGCCGGGTGTTTCATTAAGCGCAGCGTCGATCTCACTTGGGTACACGTTCTCGCCGCGAATCGTGAACATGTCATCGATGCGTCCGAAGATGCCCTGCGGGAGCCGCGGATAGGTTCGCCCACACGGATTCGCTTCATTCACCCACAGCGTCAAATCGCCGGATGCAAGCCGGATCATCGGCTGTGAGGTTCGTTCCAGGTGCGTGTAGACCGGGGTCCCGCGCTGACCGTACGGGACGCGCCGCATCGTTTTCGGATCGCACACTTCGGTGTAGACGACGTCTTGCCAGCAGAGCATCCCATCCGTCTCGGCGGAACCGGCGACGTTCATCCAAGGCGACATCTCGGCCATCGAACCCGAATCGAAAACTTTCGCACCGTAGAGTTCTTCGATCCGATCGCGCACGCCGGGGATCGACGCACCGGGTTCGCCCGAGAAGAACATGATTCGTAAGCCGAAGTCGCGCGGGTTCAGACCTTCGGCAAGCGCCGTCTCGGCGAGGTGAATCGCGAACGTCGGTGTGCCGTAAAAGGCGGTGGGTTTCAGCGCGTGTAGCCACTGCGCACAGCGCGCCGTCATCCCCGGCGCACCCGCGCCGAACGGAAAGGCTTGCGCGCCGAGGCGTTCCGCCCCGGCGAGCGCACCCCAACTACCCATGTACAGGCTCAAAATCGCCGCGATGCAGATCATGTCGCCGGGACGCATCCCCATCGCGTACATGATTCGCGCGTGGGCGTTTGCAATCGCGTTCCAGTCATTTCGGCCGATCGCAAACGCCGTCGGCCGGCCCGTCGTCCCGCTCGTGCCGTGAATGTGATGGATTTCGCGTACGGGGACGCAGAGGTAATCACCGAACGGCGGAGTCGTTGCTTGCGATTCGCGCAGATCTTTTTTGCTGAGGACCGGGACCTTATTCTCGAAGTCTTCGAGCGTGTGCAGATGATCCGGATGAAAGCCGGCCTCATCCCATTTGCGTCGATAGAATCCCGACTCGGCATACGCATAACGACACACGGCTTGCAGGCGTGCGAGGATCGCGCGCTCGCGCAACTCCGGATCCATCGTCTCGCGATCCGGAAACCAATAGCGGCTGCCGTCGGGCGGAAAATACGCGTCGTCGTACGCGGACGGGTACGACCAGTATTCCATCTCGTCCGCCTTAGCGCGCTCCACGTTCGTTCACCAGCCGCGTCAGCGTGGCAACGATGGCATCGGGCGGCGTATCTTGCAGCATCACCTCAGCGACGCCCATTGCTTTGAGTGCGACGACGTCTTCATCCGGCATCACGCCGCCCGCGACGACGATCATATCGCGCACGCCTTTTTCATCGAGCAGTTTGAAGATTTTCGGGAAGACGGTGAGCTGAACGCCGGAGAGGAGACTCACACCGAGAATGTCGACATCCTCTTGCACGGCCGCGTTGACGACTTCTTCGGGCGTTCGGTGAAGTCCGGAGTAAATGACATCCATCCCGGCATCGCGCAGCGTGCGTGCGACGACCCGCACGCCGCGATCATGGCCGTCGAGACCGACTTTCGCCATCAGAACGCGAATGGGTTGGCTCATAACTACCTCCAGCGTCGTCGAACGACGTTGCCTGTACTTGGGCGTTAAAATCGGAGAATCTTTCGCATTGAACGCCCCGCTCTCACCGTGCGTCGGTATTTGTGAATTGGAGACGGACCAGGATCGGTGCCGCGGCTGCTTGCGAACCCTCGCCGAAGTCGCTGCTTGGTCGACGCTCTCTAATGCGGCAAAAATCACCATCTTGGCCGACCTCAAGCGACGGCCTCGAGGGCAAGCTGGCGCCGACGCGAATCTGTCGGCATCTTACTCCCCTCCGGAGGAATCATGAAGCGCTTACTTTCGCTCGTCATGGCCGCGGCGTTCGCCGCCTCGCTTGGAACCGTCGCACTCGCCGGCACGATGAATAGCGATTCCACGACATCGTCCGCATCGATGCGGATGGCTTGCCCCAAAGGCAAAACGTACGTCAAAGGTTATAAGAAAAAAGACGGGACCAAAGTCAAAGGCTACTGCAAGAGCTAAGGGACGTCCACGTGACAATTGAAACGGCGCTGTTGCTGACGGCGCCGTTTCTGCATGTACGACCTCGTAGAGAAGACGGCTAATTTTGCGCGGGATCGATTTGTACGAAGGCGCGGGCGACGTCGATTGGACGGCGCTTGCGGATGTTGGATTCGCAATCATCAAGGCGACGGAAGGCGCGACGATTCGCGATGCCCGGTTTGCCAGACACTGGCCGGCAATGCGAAAAGCCGGTATCATCCGGGGCGCGTATCACTTTTTTTATGCTGCGTCATCGACGCCGCAACTACAAGCGGAGTCGTTTCTTGCTACGGTTGGGCCGCTGGTCGAGCGCGATCTTCCCCCGGTGCTTGATATCGAAGAAGCTTCGCTGCAAGGCGTTGCGCCCGCGTCGGTCATCGCGAGCGCGCAGACGTGGCTGGATCTGATCGAACGTCGCCTTCGCACACCGCAAGGCAAACCGCTGCGCCCGATCCTCTATACGAATGCCGATACCTGGGATCGATTGGGAAACCCAAGCGACTTTACGGATTACCCGCTGTGGATCGCAAGCCCGGGTGAGGGCGATCCGGATGTCCCGGTTCCCTTTGGCCGCAGCGACTGGCTCATCCGACAAACGGCGTTCGATCAAACGCATGTGGGCGTACCCGGACGCGTTGATTTGGACATTGCCAATGCATTCGCGCGCGGCTCCAACGGAGCGCGCGTGCGCGATATCCAGCAGCGCCTCAAATCGTTGCTCGCCGAATCGACTGATCCCGGTACGATCGACGGCGCGTTCGGTCCGAAAACCGAGTCCGCCGTTCGCGCCTTCCAACGAACTCGTCGGTTGACGATCGATGGGATCGTGGGATTGAAGACTTGGGTCGAACTAATCTGGTCGTAGAGAACAAAAAAAGCCGCACATTGACGTGCGGCTTTTTTTTTGTCGCTATCGAGTTAGGCGAGAACTTTATCGCCGCGTTTACGCTGCCGTAGACGATCGGTTTCGTTGAGCATGCGCTTGCGAATGCGAATCGACTTCGGCGTGATCTCGACGAGTTCGTCGTCTTCGATGAATTCGATCGCGCGTTCGAGCGACATCTCTTCGGGCGGCGAAACTTTGGTCGAGTCATCCGAGCCCGAGGCGCGCATGTTCGTGAGTTTCTTTGCCTTGACGACGTTGATCGCGATGTCTTTATCGTCGTTGGTGCGGCCGACGACCATGCCTTCATAGACGTCGATCTGCGGGCCGACGAAGAAGCGACCGCGCGATTCGAGGCCGACCATGGCGTACTCGGTCGTGACGCCGGTTTCGCTTGCGACAAGAGCGCCGACGCTGCGGCCGGGGATGTCGCCGGCGAGCGGCTGGTGATCGTGATACGTATGCGACATGACGGCCGTACCGCGCGAGAGCGTGAGCAACTCGCCGCGCAGACCGAAGATGGCGCGGGTGGGCATCGTGTATTCCAGGCGGCGCGTTTCACCGACTTGGAACATGTTGGACATCATCGCGCGGCGACGGCCGAGCGACTCGATCACCGCGCCCGAATATTCTTCTTGCACGTCGATGACGACGTACTCGACCGGTTCCATCTTCACGCCTTCGCGTTCGGTGATGATGACCTGCGGTTTGGAAACGCCGATTTCGAAGCCTTCGCGACGCATCGTTTCGATCAGGATCGAGAGATGCAGTTCGCCGCGGCCGCGTACTTCGAAGGTGTCGGCGGATTCGGTATCTTCGACACGCAGCGCGACGTTCGATTCGAGTTCGCGCATGAGGCGATCGCGGATCTGACGCGAGGTGAGGAACTTGCCTTCTTTACCGGCGAACGGCGAGTTATTGACCATGAAGAACATGGCGACGGTCGGTTCGTCGACAGCGACGGCGGTGATGCCCTCGGGAATGTCGGCCGAGGCGATCGTATCGCCGATGTTGAGCCCTTCGATGCCCGAGACGCAGATGATGTCGCCCGCGGAGGCTTCCTCGATCTCGATGCGTTCCAGACCCGCGAATGCGAGAATCTTCGTCAGGCGCAGACCCGTTTCGATCGCACCGCCGTCGTGAGCGATCTTGGCGATCGCCGAGTTCACTTTCATCGAACCCCGGAAAACGCGGCCGATGCCGATGCGGCCCACATATTTATTGTGGTCGATCGCGGAGACGAGCATCTGGAAACCGCCATCCTCGGCGGGTGCCTCGGGGACATGTTTGACAATCGTCTCGAAAAGCGGTTCGAGATTTTCGCCGGCATCCTCGAGCTTATACTGCGCGATTCCCGCGCGGCCGTTCGTATACACGACCGGGAAATCGGCTTGTTCGTCGGAGGCACCGAGTTCGATGAAGAGGTCGAAGACTTCGTTGACGACTTCTTCGGCGCGTGCATCTTTGCGATCGATCTTATTGACGACCACAATCGAGTGGAGATCGAGCTCGAGCGCTTTACGGAGTACGAAGCGCGTCTGCGGCATGACACCTTCGGCGGCATCGACCAGCAGCACCACGCCCTGCACCATCTGCAGAACGCGTTCGACCTCGCCGCCAAAGTCGGCGTGGCCCGGCGTATCGACGATATTAAATTTCACGTCGCCATGCTTCACCGCGGTATTTTTTGCCAAGATCGTAATTCCGCGCTCTTTTTCGAGGGGATTACTATCCATCATGCGGGTCTCGGTGGCCGCGCCTTCGCGGAAAACACCGGATTGCTTGAGCATCGCGTCGACGAGGGTTGTCTTGCCGTGGTCAACGTGCGCGATGATAGCAACGTTACGGATATCGCTTCGAGTTCTCACAAGGCTTCAGTATATCACGAAAAGCCTATTTGCCGAAACGCCTCTGTCGGTGTGAGTAGGCGACGAGGGCTTCCTCGAAGATCGAGCGACTGAAATCGGGCCAAGGTGTCGGGGTTGCCCACAGTTCGGCGTAGGCCGATTGATAGAGAAGAAAGTTCGATAGGCGCAGTTCTCCCCCGGTCCGGATGATCAGATCGGGGTCGGGCAGGCCGCCGGTCGTGAGGCGGGCGGCGATCGCGGCTTCGTCGATTGCCGCTGGCTCGAGAACTCCGGAGGCGACATCGCGGGCAAGCGAGCGGACGGCGTCGGCCATCTCGCGGCGCGCGCTATAGTCAATTGCGATGTTCAAAACCAGGCCGGGCGCCGCGGCCGTCGCCGTTTCCAGGTGGGCGAGCGCCAGGCGTGTTCCCTCGGGCAGACGGTCGAGTCGGCCGATGATCCGAACGCGGATCCCGGCTTCCTTGAGGGACGTTTCCTCACGGCGAGCCATGCGGGCGACCAAGGCCAGGAGCGGTCCGACTTCCGATTGGCCGCGCCCCCAGTTCTCCTCGGAAAACGCGAAGATCGTGAGCACGTCGATGCCATGCGCGATGGCGGCTGCGATCGTTTGCTGCAGTGCGCGAACGCCGCGCCGGTGACCCTCGAGTGCGTCCAGACCCTGCGCGTATGCCCAGCGCCGGTTCCCATCCATGATAATCGCGACGTGTTTTGGGATCGTGAGTTGCGCCGCGGCCGGGCGTGGTGAACGGACGATCATGATTGGGTCGCCAAGCGTGCGCCGCTGGGTGCCGCGGCCTGCGTCTGCACGGCGCGCACGACGGATTCGAGCTCGTCGATATAGGCAAGAAAGCGCGTTCGGCCGTCCTCCGTAATACGCACGATCGTCGTCGGGCGGCCGTTGCCGCGCACGCGTTCGAGCGTGACGATCCCAACCTCGGCGAGTGCGTGCAAGTGACGGTTCAAATTGCCGTCGGTGAGCGCGCATGCGTCCTGAAGTTCGGTGAAGCGCATGCCCTCGGTGTTGGCGATCAGACAGGTGCACACCGCAAGGCGTCCGCGTTCGTGAAAGATTCGTTCCAGGCCGGCGTACGCAAAGTCACCGTTTTTATTCATGATTCTCCTCGCGGTCGCGCAACACAAGCGCACCGATTGCAATTTGTCCCGCACCGAAAACGAATGACATCACGTACCATGCGAGGGGGTCCACGACGTCGGAAATAAAGAGCAAGGCGCTCGCGCAACCGAATCCAAACGCGATCCAGACCGCACCGCGCGGCAGCTTCGCTCGCGACGCGAACAAGCCAATGGCGTATGCGCCGCACCAAAGTCCCGGTAAAAGCGCAAATTCGCTGTGCTGAACGAGCGCAAGCGTCGCGACACCGCCAAGGAGAATCGCCGGCAGAATCGTCATGCCGACGCTGCGAATCTCACTCCGGCTCTTCGAGCTCCAGTTACGCGCAAGCCACACGCCAATCGCACCGTAGTTGATGAGAAGCGCAAACACAAGACACGAAATCCAGATCGCAAGATAACGCCGATCCTCGAGCGTTCCGTGTGGCGTCGGCAGCATGACGGCTTGGTAGGCGCCGCTTCCGAAGGCGACGATGCCGCTTGCGATGGCTGCGACGCCGGAAATCCCGCGAAAACGCTGCGCCGCGGCCAGACGCGTGCGCACTTCGGCAAGGTCCGCCATCGCGCGATTGACTTCCATCATGCTGATCTACTTTGTAACACAGAGTTAGGGCGTACGCAAGGACGATCCGCCACTTTCCTTCGAGGCGTGCCTCCCGGCTCGTCCGAACAACGGCCGTCGTGTTCGAGCGCCTTCCCGAGTGGACGTTCCCCTTGCGCGCATGGCAGCGCGAAGCGAGTACGGACTGGCTCGACCGGCGACCGGACGATGCCTTGATTGTTGCCACGCCCGGTGCCGGCAAAACAAAATTTGCCGCGCGCATCGTGCACGCGCTGCTGCGCGATCGCTCGATCGAGCGCGCGATCGTCGTCGTTCCACGCGAGCATCTCAAATCGCAGGTCGCAATCGCCCTGGCTGAATGCGGCGTTCGCGTCGATCACAAATTCGCAAACGCGACGGGCACGCTGGCAAATGACGTTCACGGAGCAGTGGTCAGCTACCAACAAGTTGCATTTGCCCCGCACGTGTATCGTTCGATGAGCCGTAAGCCGACGCTCGTCGTGCTCGATGAGATTCATCACGCGGCCGATGCCGCAACGTGGGGCAACGCGCTCCGCACGGCATTTGGTAGCGCGCAGCATCGGATCGCGCTCTCGGGGACGCCGTTCCGCTCCGATGGTTTGCCGATTCCGTTCGTGCAGTACGAAGCGGGCGTCTCGCTTGCCGATTATGGATACGACTATGCCGAGGCACTGCGCGACGGCGTTTGTCGGCCGCTCGTTTTTCCGCTGCACGGCGGCGTCGCCGAATGGATTAGTCGCGATGGGCGCACGATGCTTGCCTCGTTCGAGACGGCGCTCGAGTCGCGCGCAATCGAAGGCGAGCGGTTGCGCACCGCGCTCACGCAGGAGTCGTGGATCGGCGATGTTTTGATGAAAGCCCATACGCGACTCCTCGAACTCCGGGCCGAAGGCGATCGCGATTGCGCGGGTCTGGTCGTCGCGATGAATCAAGAGCACGCGCGTTTCATCGCCTCGCTCATGAAGCGGCGCCTCGGCATCGAACCGACGCTCGTCGTCTCAGAAGACGAACGCGCCTCGCTCAAAATCAAGACGTTCGGTCGCAGCCGCGACCCGTGGATCGTGGCCGTGCACATGGTGTCCGAAGGCGTTGATATCCCGCGTTTGCGCGTCGGGGTCTACGCGAGCAACGTCAACACCGAGATGTATTTCCGCCAGTTTTGCGGGCGTTTCGTGCGCACGCAGAAAGCGGTCGCGGGCGAGTCGGCCTACGTTTATCTGCCCGACGATCCGGCTCTGGGGGCACTCGCGAGCCGCATCGCCGTCGACGTTCGTACGGCGCTGCGCTTCAAACGCGAGTTCGACGAGCTGGGCGCTGCGCAGCGCACGCTAACCGAGCCAAGCGACGCGCTTGGTGAGTACGCTTCGATTTCCGCATCGGCGACCGAGTCGCGCACGCTCGATTTTGGGCCACTATTCGACCGCGAACGCTGGTTACGCGCGGAGCCACCGATCGGCGAGTCGACCAAAGTCGCCGTGCCATTCGAAAACAGGTCGCATCATGAAACCATTGGAGATACCAAGGACTCGCTGCGCAAAACCGTAGCCGTTCTCGTTTCGCGCGTAAGCGACAAATTCAACGTCGACTATAAGAAGGTGCACGCGACATTGAACACACGCTTTGGCGGACCGATCGGTACGGCGACGGTGGACGGACTCGCTGCGCGTGCCAAGACCGCGCAGCGCTGGCTTGCAAATAATGTGTATGACGGCTTGCGTTAGGCTTGACGAACGTTAATACAAACCTTAAACTTTCTAATCGTGGCTAACAGTCGTTTCGCGCTAGCGGTTCATGCGCTCGCGTATCTTGCTCATCATGACCCCAAACCGACAACCTCGGAGGCGGTCGCAAAGTCGATCAACACGAATCCCGTCGTGGTACGCCGACTTTTCGCTCAGCTGAACACCGCTGGTCTCATTGCGACGCAGCCCGGTGTCGGCGGCGGCGCGACGCTCACGCGCTCGCCGAAGAAGATTTCGCTCGGCAGCGTTTACGCGGCGGTGTCGGAAACGCCGGCGATCGCTTTGCATCGTAACCGTACCAACCAGCGTTGCCCCGTCGGCAAGAACATGACGGGCATTCTCGGTGGTGTCTCGGAGACGGTCGACTCGGCAATCGAAAAGAGTCTTGCGCGCACGTCGGTCGCCGACGTGTTGACGAAGACCCTTTCAAAGAACTAGGTCGCGTTTCGGTCCGGCACCTCGAGTGTGCCGGTGAGAACCTGATAGACCATAACGAAATCGGCAGCAAACGAGAGAACCGGCTGTTCGAACGTCTTGGGCTGATTTTTCTCGAACACCCAGTGCGAGACAAATGCCGGAAGATACCCGAGCGCGAGTCCGATGAGGACGCGTTTGGGTTTTCGCATTGCAATACCCGTGACCCCGACAGAGAGCCCGCTTAGCAGCCCAACGGTATGGATCAGTCGGCTGCGCGGGTCGATGTGCGCTTGTAAGTACTCCGGGTAGAACGCGGCAAACGTCACGGCTATTGCTCCAGCTCGAGGGCTTGAGATGAGCTTAAGCACGGGCAAGCGAATTCCGTGCTATGGGGTCTGGTAATCGACTCGCTGGGTTGATCGTGCGCTTTACGATCACCCTGGTTTTCTTTGCTGCCACTACGGTCGAACTGATTCATATGGCCGGGCTGCCGCTTGGCTACGGATTCATTCCTACGAGCTCGCCGCGCGGCTTTGTGCTTCTGCTGGCCACGCTCTGGTGGTTTTTCGCCGCGTTTCTCGGCGGCGCTCTCACCCAGATCGCGGCTGTGCTGGCCGTTCGTTTGGTTGCCGGTCACCGCCGCGCAGCGTTTTCGTTTTTCGCCGACACCCTCTCGCTTGTGTTCTTCGTGGTCGCAACGGTCGCGACGGCATCGTACGTGTTCGAACTCCCCGTTTCGACCGTCTTTGCGACCTCGAGCATCGTTGCGGTCGTTCTCGGCTTCGCGCTACAGAGTACGCTCGGCGATGTATTCGGCGGCATCGCGCTTGCAGTCGAACGTCCGTTTCAAATTGGCGACTGGATTACGATCGATGAGAAGTTTACCGGACGGGTCGTCGAGATCACGTGGCGCACGACGCGACTGAGTACCAAGACGAAGGATACGATCGTCTTTCCGAACTCTGCCGTCGGACGCTCGCGATTGATCAATCACTATCTTCCCTCTCCGCTGCACCGCGTTGCAATTCTGGTTAGCGTTTCGAATCTCGAATCGCCGGTGCGTGTGACGGAAGTCCTCACCGCCGCAGTTCTGAGCGCCGAGGGCGTCGTCGATATACCGCCGCCCTCGGTCGACGTGCGCGACATGACCGAAAAGTCTCTCGTGTATAAAGTAAAATTTCACGTTGCGGCATTCGAAGATCGCAACGGCGTAATGAGCGATGTCTACAAGCAGATCTGGCTCCATCTCTCCTGGGCCGGGCTGGCAAAACCCCTCACGCGCCAGATCATCGAACACATGCCGGTCGCGCCCGAGGTCACCGAGGTCGAACGCATCGCATCGCTGCTTGCGCGCGTCCCCGTTTTCGCACCCCTCGGCGACGAAGAACGGAAGCAACTCGCGCAAGCACTCAAGCCGCGTCGGATCGGCGCGCAGGAAACGCTCCTCGCGCAATTCGACGAAGGGCGCTCGCTCTTCATCGTGCGCGAGGGAATACTCGATGTGAGTGTACGCACCGAAGACGGTGTTAAGAGCGTAGCGCGGCTCTATCCAGGCGACTATGTCGGCGAGAATTCGCTCCTGACCGGAGCGCCGCGCAACGCGACGATTACGGCGCTCACGCCTTCCTCCGTGTACGAACTCGACAAAGACGATGTCAGTATGCTGCTCGAGGAGCGGCCTGAGATCGCCGAGGAATTCGGTCGCGTCCTCGCCTCGCGCGAGCAGTCACGCCTCGCGCTGCCAAATGGAGTCGCGGTCCCGGAGAGCGTTCTGGCACACTTCACGAACCAGATCGCAGCGTTCTTCCATCGCTAATTGCCGAGGACGCGCGAACGGGTTCGACAAACCACACGCAGATGGGAGAGTACGGATCTGGTGGTCCGCACGGTCTTCAAATGCGTTTCAACCGTAAATCGCACGTGTTCGCAGAAGTTCGCAGACGCCCGCAGGATCAATATCCGCGGGCGTTTCCTTGTCGATTCGATGTTCGCGGTTGTTCGCCAGTGCGCGCAGAAGACGTGACCAAGAAGTGACCTGGAGACGGCCTCAGCCAAATGGGCTCCGGCTGAGCAGCGAGGGCGGGAGCTTTCTGCGAGCTGCGTAAGACCTCGAAAATGCGGACCCTTGCTCGGCTTCGGTTAGCAATCGTCGTCGTAGCTGCCGGGGCGACGATCTATTGGGCATGGAGTGATCTCGGACGCCTTCCCTCGCATGCAGTTTACAGCACAATGACCGGCTTAGCGCGAGCCACAGCGGACCGAAACGTATGGGGATGTGTTAACGCTGATCCGTTTGATCCGCTCGACCCGTGCAATCGTCGCTTGGCGAACGCGTCCCCTGAGGCAGATTCGGCGGCCTACGCTCTGCACCGCGCCGCCTACGATTCGCAAGCAGCGGCCGAGAACGAACGCCGGCGATCTGTAGCTGTGTCTTCGTCGTTGAGAGACCTCGGCAGGATCGCACGCAAACTCGTTCTCATCGGCGCGATCGCCGGCGCACTTTGCGTCTTGGCGCCGCTTGCCGCACGCGGGATCACGAACACGTGAGAAGCTTTCGATCGTCGATCGCACTCGTTTTGGTATTAACGGCAACCGGAGTCGGCTGCGCGCGCGCTTCGCAGAAACCGCAGTCCTGGTTTGTTGAACGGACGGTGAGTTACACGACAACCGGAACCTCCGGGATGCAAGAACCGCAGCAAGACGTCACAACGATCGCCGGTCCGTTCTCGCGTGAGAGCGAGTGCATCGCATCGCTCGAAGATCCGATCAGCGGTAAGCAGACCAGCGATGAGCTTTCGTGCGCTGAGAAAGACGTCGACTCGAAAGTCTATCCGCCGCGACCGCAATAGAAAAAGCCCGCGACCACCGCGGGCTTGGTTTGATCGGCGTTGCGATCAGGATTTACCGCGCTTCTTGGGTTTGCGTTTGGCCGATGGCGCTGTCGACGTTCTAACGACGAACAACTCGTAAGCGAGATCCAAGAACCGACGCGCAGCGGGACTGTCGGGGACGATCATGCGGTGCCTTTCACGGTGTCGACGAGAAGCCGGCAAGCCACGCGCGAGTACGCGCGACCTCGGCATTGATCGAGCTTGCGACGTCGCCGAGCGGATTACTCGCGATCGCGACCGCGATCCGCACGCCTAGCTCGAAGCCCGATCCGAACGCCGTATGCGCATCGAAGCGCTGCTCGCCATGGCTAGCGATGCCAACGATGCGCGCCGCCGCGTTTCCCGGAGCATCTTCGCACCACGCGGCGGGTTGCTCTTCGCCGTACTTGCGTGCGAGGTAAAGCGAGCAGAGCAGTTCAAGCGCCGCGACATCGATCGAGGTCGGCTGCGTGGTGGTCGTCGAAGGTGAGTTAGTCATCGATTGTAGCCCTTTCGGTGGCCGGGCTCGGGGTGTTAGTAGCACCGCCGAGCCGCTGTGTATGCGACGCATCTTAGCGCGACGATCGGCGCGTTGTAAAGCGTTTCGCGAAAGATTGCGAGCGATGCAAAAACGTAAACAAATCAGCTCTTTACGCCATTCGGCAAGCCAGTAGCCTACGCATCGCCGCGACCGCTGATCTGATCCGGACGCATGCACTCCGACTCGGCATGACCGCGGTCACGGGACACG
>JBBRLI010000040.1:0-15664 GCA_038231455.1 Vulcanimicrobiales bacterium
ACGCACGCAACCCCGAGCGCTTCGTGCATGGCACGCCGGAACCGCCGGCCCTCAAACCCATCGTGTTCATCAATCCGCCCGAGCCCATCGCGGCATAGAATTTCTTCCTAAAAATGGCCTCAAACAGATTGACACATTCCGGTTTGCCATCGTATCCCATTATAGCAAAAAACGTCGATTAAATCAGACTTGCCCTAGTTGTCTTCGTACTAATCTCGGCGTCGATTTTCTGGCAACTCGGCAAGCGTATTTTCACCAAAGTCGAGACACGAGTCGTCGACGAAAGCGATTGGATCTACAAATTTATCGGTGTTATCTTCCCGACCGTAGCGTTAATCTATTTGACCTCAAACGTTTACTCCATGGGCTACGCTTCCGCCAAAAATCAGATCTGGCATTATATCTTGCCGGGCACGCATCACGAACTCGTGCTGTTTCAGTCGGGAGACGGCTTTGCCACTGCCGAGTATGACATACCGCAAAAAAGGCTTTTCGCAAATTACAGGTGGCATGAATGGAAAGAACATCGGCTTTTAATCAGGACTCGCACTGGACCGTTGTCTTCGATTTCTGAAATGAGGCCTGACGACGGTCGATTCCTTATCGAAGATCCGAGTCTAAAGAAAACCGAAGAGCCGAAGAGTTAGCATAAGGAATCGGGACCTGACCTTTCCGCTTCCGCAACTCCGCAGGCGTGCAGCGTGGTCGTAACCAAGGTCAACGCTCGCACGTATCTGGAGAATTCATGACTGTTTCCCGTTCGCCGCTCTCGCGTCGCGATTTCACGCTGGCGCTTATCGCTTCGGTTGGCGCGCTTGCGCTTCCGATCGGTGCTTTTGCCGCTGACGATCTGCGTGTAGCCTTCATCCCCGAAGCCGGTGCAAGCCCCGATCAAATCGCGGCAAAACAGCCGTTGATCGACATGATCGCCAAAGCGACCGGGCGCAACGTCAAGCTTTTCGTCACGACCAGCTACGCGGCGACCGTCGAGGCAATCGGCAACGACGGCGTGGACATCGCGTATCTCGGCGGCCTCACGTACGTGAAAGCGCGCGAGAAGTATGCCGTGAAGCCGCTCGTTCAGCGCACCGAGGACAAGCTGTACCACTCGCTCTTTATTACGGCTAATCCGGCCATTAATTCGATCAAGGACCTTAAAGGCAAGACGTTTGCTTTTGGTGACATCAACTCGACTTCGGGCCATTTGATCCCGGCAAAAGAGATGTACGAAGTCGGCATCGACCCGAACAAGGATCTGAAGACGAGTTTTACCGGCAACCATCCGGCGACGGCGCAAGCGGTCGCTTCGGGCCAGGCCGACGCAGGCGCGCTCGATGAGGGCATTTACCGTAAGCTTATCGCCGACAAGACGATCGACCCGGCAAAAGCCCGTGTGTTCTACACGAGCAAGCCTTTCGTCGACTACGTCTGGGTCGCAGCGAAGAGCGTCGATGACAAAACGGCACTCGCGGTAAGCCTCGGCTTCCAGTCTGAGGTGAACCCGGCATTCCTCAAGCTCCTGCGCGCGACCAAGTTCGTGAAAGCCGACGATAAAGAGTACGACGGCATTCGCGAGATCGCGCGCAAGGAAAAGCTGCTCTAAGGTGATCGCCTACGAGGGGGTCACGCAGCGCTTCGGCGCACGCGTGGCCCTCGACGGGATCTCCTTGACGATCGCTTCGGGCGAACGGGTCGCGCTCGTCGGCCCGAGCGGCTCGGGCAAGACCTCGCTCTTTCGGTTGGCGTACGCGGCATTTGCGCCGACCGGCGGCCGCGTGGTTCTCGACGGCCAAGATCTCGCTTCGCTCCACGGGGCGCAACTGCGCGCGGCCCGCGCCAAAATCGCGGTCATCTTTCAAGCCCACGGCCTCGTCGATCGATTGAGCGCCGGGCAAAACGCGATCGCGGGGAGTTTTGGGCGACGCGGAACCTTCGACTCGATCCGTGCCATCCTCGCCCCGACCGCCGCCGAACGGGCGGCTGTGCGCTCGGCGCTTGACCGCGTTGGTCTCGCCGATCGCATCGATGATAGCGTCTTCAACCTCTCCGGCGGCCAACGCCAGCGGGTCGCCGTCGCTCGGGCGATCGTGCAAGAGGCGCACCTCGTCCTCGCCGACGAACCGGCCGCGTCGCTGGACCCGGAACTGGCTCGCGAAATCGTTGGCCTTTTGCTCGACGATGCGGCCGCCCGTGGCGCGACCCTCGTGTGCACGCTGCATCAACCCGAGCTAACCGTCGGCTTCGACCGCGTGATTGAGCTCGAAAACGGCCGCATCGTCGGGGACGGGTCCGCTGCCAGGTTCGTCCTCGAAGCGGGATGAGGGAGCGCCGGATCGTCCGCCTGGCGGGTCGCGTCCAGGGGGTCGGCTTTCGGGAACGGATCCTCGAGATCGCCCAAGACCATGAAGTCTTCGGGTTTGTCCGCAACAGCGGGGCGGATCTGGAGATCGATGTTGAGGGCCGCCCGGGCGACGTCTCACACTTTCTGTCCGATGTTCTAAAGAAGAAGCCGGCCGGGGCGAACGTCAGCGCCTCGACAATCGCGCCTGGAAAGGCGCTCGGCCGCTCGAATTTCATCCGGGAAACGACCCAACCCGAAACGCCGTAGTCCGTGGATAGGTCGGGCCCTCCGACCGGAGCATTTGACAGAGTTCCTCACACTTGGTATTCTCTACGGGTTGTGGTCCACGTCGCCCACGCATATTTTGCGTGTGCGGCGAAAGGCAAAGAACAAACGCCTGGATCCGTGGTATTGAGGACCGAGAAACGATGAAAAACATCATCGGCCGTAAGGTTGGGATGACAAGTGTGTTTACTGCCGACGGGCGCTACGTTCCGGTCACCGTGATCGAAGCGGGCCCGTGTACTGTCGTGCAGCGCAAAACGATGGCGACCGATGGCTACGAAGCCATTGCCCTTGCGTTTGGCGATCAGAAGAAATCACGCGTCAGCCGCGCCCTCGCCGGACATTACAAAGTTGCCGGCGTCGAGCCGAAAAAACACATCCGCGAGTTCCGCGAAGGCATTGATGGCCTTGAAGTGGGCGCCGTTGTTAGCGTCGATGGATTCGCCGAAGGCGATCACGTCGATGTTGTCGGCATCTCCAAAGGTCACGGCTTCGCCGGCGGTATCAAGCGCCACAACTTCCATGGCGGTAGCCGCACGCACGGTCAGATGATCCATCGTCAGCCGGGTTCCAACGGCGACACGAACGCGGGCCACACGCCCAAGGGTTCGCGTCGTCCCGGTCACTACGGTGTCGATCGCACGACGCACCAGAATCTGCAAGTGATTCGCGCCGATGCCGAACGCAACGTGCTGCTGGTTCACGGTCCGGTCCCCGGCCCGAAGAACTGCCTCGTCATCGTGACGCTCTCCGTGAAAACGAAAGCGGTGAAAGCCTAATGCCGCAAGTCATCGACGCGTCGGGCAAGGTGCTCCGCGAACAAGAGATCCACGATCTCTTCACGGTCGACGCCACGACCAAGACCAATCTTCTTTTCCGTGCCGTTCATCGCGAACAAGCGAATCCGCGCGCCGGTACCGCATCGACCCTGCGCCGTGATGAAGTTCGCGGCGGTGGTCGTAAACCGTGGAAGCAAAAAGGCACCGGCCGCGCCCGTCAGGGCTCGATCCGTTCGCCCCAGTGGCGCCATGGCGGCGTGGTGTTCGGCCCAAAGCCGCGCAGCTACGTCACGAGCCTCAATAAGAAAGAGCGCCGCGCTGCGTTTATCGCCGCGCTGAGCGATCGGTTCCAAGGTGGAGCGGTCACGCTCATGGACGCCTCGACCTTCGCGCTCGAGAAGACGCGCGATTTCGCGACGTTGTTCTTTGGTTCGGCGAAAGCCGCGCGCACCGGTCCGACCACGCTCATCGTGTTCGCGCCCAGCGAAGAAGAAATTGGAAACAAGATGGCCCGCGCTGGCGGCAACCTCCAGAAGATCGGCATCACGCACACCGACGCGCTCGATGTGAAAGACGTGCTCGGCTTCAACCGTATCGTCCTCACGACCGCCGCGTACGACGCGATCGTCAACCGCCTTGCACCGGAGACCAAATAATGGTAGCCCGCGACATCGTCATCGCGCCGCTGATCACCGAGAAATCGATGACCGGTACCGCGGTGCAGCAATACTCATTTGAAGTTCATCCGCAAGCGACCAAGACCATGATCAAAATCGCGATCGCCGAAATCTTCTCGGTGAAAGTCATCAAGATTAACACGACAAACGTCATGGGTAAGGTCAAGAACTTCGCACGCAAGGGCAATCGTACAACCGGCAAACAGTCGGATTGGAAAAAAGCCATTGTCACTCTCGCTCCCGGCCAAAAAATTGAGCTGGGCGGCGTGAATTACTTCGAGCAGTAAATCATGACATTCGCGATGGGATTCAAGAAGATGTCGACGGCTGCGGAGGCGCCACGCGTGGCGCTCGCCCCCCGTTGCGTCTCGAAGGGACGCAACTACTATGCCAGTTAAAAAATATAAGCCGACTTCAGCCGGCCGACGCTTTATCACGACGATGGACTTCTCCGACCTCTCGAAGGTCGCGCCGGAACGTTCGCTCATCGAGGTCAAGAAGAAGCACAGCGGCCGCAACAACAACGGACACATCACCGTTCGCCACAAGGGCGGCGGCTGGCGCAAGCAATATCGCATCATCGATTTTAAGCGCCAGAAAGATGCGATCCCGGCCAAGATTGCGACGATCGAATACGATCCCAATCGTTCGGCTCGCATTGCGCTGCTCAATTATCGCGACGGCGAGAAACGCTACATCCTCGCGCCGGTTGGCGTGAAGATCGGCGACATTCTTGAGTCCGGTGAGAAAGCCGACATCAAGACCGGCAACTGCTTGCCGATCAAGAACATCCCGCTCGGTACGGTGATTCACAACATCGAACTGCGCCCGGGTGAAGGCGGCAAGCTCGTGCGCTCGGCCGGTGGTTCGGCGCAGCTCATGGCCAAAGAAGGCGAATACGCCCAAGTGCGTATGCCCTCGGGCGAAGTGCGAAAGATCTTGATGGTCTGCCGCGCGACGATCGGCCAGCTCGGCAACGTCGAGCACGAAAACGAAGTGATCGGTAAAGCCGGACGTCAGCGCCACAAGGGCAAGCGTCCGTCGGTTCGCGGTATCGCGATGAACCCGGTCGACCATCCGCACGGCGGTGGTGAAGCGCGCTCGACTTCGGGCCGCCCGCCGACGACGCCGTGGGGCCAGATGACCATGGGCAAAAAGACCCGTCGCAACAAGCGCACGGCGTCGATGATCGTCAGAAAGCGTAATTCCAAGTGAGCAATATGGTGATGGAGCGAGCGCAGCAACATGAAGCCCGTGCCGCAATGAAAAATGCGAGCTCGATCTGGGGGCCCCACGCAGCGGGGGGCGCGCAGCGTGAGCGGAGCGCCTTCTAATGGGACGTTCGCTTAAAAAGGGTCCGTTCGTCGCGGACCATCTGCTTGTCAAAGTCGAGCGCATGAATGCATCGCGCGAGAAACGCGTCATCAAGACGTGGAGCCGCGCTTCAACTATCGTTCCGGCGATGGTCGGGCATACGATTTCCGTCCACAACGGAAAAGCGCACATCCCGGTGTTCGTGACCGAGAACATGGTCGGGCACAAGCTCGGTGAGTTCTCGCCCACGCGCAACTTCCGTTCGCACGCCGGCGACAAGAGCTCGGTGAAGTAATGCAGATGCAAGAACGTACCGAAGCTGTCGCGCACCTCAAGTTCGCTCGCATGGGCCCGCGCAAACTGCGCCGTGTCGCCGATGCGATTCGCGGCAAGACGGTTCGCGAAGCCCTCGTGCTCCTCAAATTTGCCGGTGTTTTTGCCGCCGAGCCCATGGAAAAGTTGCTCCGTTCGGCCGTTGCCAACGCGGAAAACAACCACAACATGGACACGGAAGGCCTCTTCATCACGCGCATCACCGTTGACGGTGGTCCGGGTGGTGGCTTCACCAAGCGTCTGGATCCCCGCGCGCAAGGCCGCGCGGCATTCAAACGTAAGCGCATGTCGCACGTCACGATCGCCGTGGGCGCAACGCCGCCGAAGCGTCTTGCACGTCAGCGTGCCGGCGCCTCGATTGCGATGAGCACCACAACCTCACGCGGCGCACAAGTCGCCGCATCGAAACCAGCTGCCGCACCGCGTAAGAAGAAGGCCCCCACCAAACCGGAGGCCTCGGAGTAATATGGGTCAGAAGATCAACCCGGTCGGACTGCGACTGGGAATCACCCGCACGTGGGACAGCCGCTGGTTCGAGAAAAAGAACTATCAGGCGTGGCTGCACGAAGACGTCGCGATTCGTAAGTATTTCGGCCGCATGACGCGCGCCGCTGCGATCTCCAAAGTCGAGATCGAGCGCCGTGCAAATCAAGCGCGCGTGATCGTGAATACCGCGAAGCCCGGCATCATCATCGGCAAGCGCGGCGTCGGCATCGACGAGATTCGCAAGAACCTCGAGAAGCTCACCGGCAAGACCGTGCAAGTCAACGTCGTTGAAATCAAGCACCCCGAACTCGACGCGCGTCTGGTCGGCCAGAACATCGTCGATCAACTCGAGAAGCGTATCGCCTTCCGTCGCGCCATGAAGCAAGGCATCATGCGCACGATGAAAGCCGGCGCCCGCGGTGTGAAGGTTCAAGTCTCCGGTCGCCTCGGCGGCGCGGAAATCGCGCGTACCGAACGCAACCACGATGGTAAGGTGCCGCTGCACACGCTGCGCGCCGACATCGACTACGCGCACGTTGAAGCGTTCACGACCTTCGGCCGCATCGGCGTGAAAGTCTGGATCTACAAAGGCGAAGTTCTGCCGGAATCGCGCGGTCTTGAGATCCCGCGTCCGGTCATGGAACAACCCCGTCCCGGCGGCCCGGAGCGTGCAACGTTCCGCGATCGTCGCGGCGAGCGCGGCGGACGTCCCGCTGGTGCCGGTGCCGGACGCGGTCCGCGCCCTGCTCCCGCAGGCGGACTCGACACGAATGCAGCGATGCATGCGGCAACTTCCGACAACGCATCGCTCGAATCAATCACCGATGGCGCACCCTCGGTGGCGGGCAATCACCCGACTGGCGAACACGGCGGCGCAACGACGCACGCCCAGGCAGCCGATCACGGACACGGCGTGACGACGGAAACGTCGCAAGTCGATCCGGCATCGCAGGTCACGCACGACGACGCCGAGCGTCCGATGGCGGCCGAGGCCGAAGCACCGCACATTCACCATGACGCCGCGGCGCCGACCGAGAGCGGTCACGCAACGGAAGATGCCCCGCCCTCGCCCGACGGCGCGGCCGGTTAGGAAACAGAAGCAATGCTGACACCAAAACGAGTCAAATGGCGCCGCGTTCACCGCGGACGCATGACGGGCAAAGCCCAAACCGGAAACGCGCTGACGTTCGGCGAGTTCGGTTTGCAGGCGCTCGAGCCGTGCTGGATGACCAACCGACAGATCGAAGCCGCCCGTATCGCCATGACTCGCCACATCAAGCGCGGCGGTAAGGTCTGGATCAAAATCTTCCCGGACAAGTCCGTTACGAAGAAGCCCGCGGAAACGCGCATGGGTTCCGGTAAAGGCAATCCCGAGGGTTGGGTCGCCGTGATTCACCCCGGCCGCGTCTTATTCGAGATCGCTGGCGTGCCGGAATCGGTCGCGAAGGAAGCCATGCGTCTCGCATCGGCCAAATTGCCGATCGGTACCAAGTTCATCTCGCGCGCAACCGATGGTATCGCCGTATGAAGAAGAACGATCTGCGCGCGCTGCGCGACCTGACGATCGCCGAGCTTGAAACGAAAGCGCGCGAAACCAAGGAAGAACTGTTCAACCTGCGCTTCTCACTGCGCACGGGCCACCTTTCGGATTTTTCGAAAGTGAAAGCCACCCGTCGTACGTTCGCGCAAATCCAGACTGCGATCAGCGAAAAGCGGATCGTCGAGGCACGTAATGGAGCAGCCTAACACCGCAGCGGCACCGGATGCCGCCCGCCACCGTCGTCGTATCAAACAGGGCCGCGTCAAGAGCGACAAGATGGATAAGACCATCGTCGTCGTGACCGAAACACGCGTTCCCCACCCGGTGTACAAGAAGATCGTCCGCAAGTCGGTCACCTTCAAAGCACACGATGAAGCCAACACCGCCGGAATCGGCGACTTGGTCCGCATTGCCGAGTGCCGCCCGATGTCGAAAGACAAACGCTGGCGCCTCGTCGAGATCGTCGAAAAGGCGAAGTAAGAGTACATGATCCAGCAAGAGACGCGACTCAAAGTCGCAGACAACTCCGGGGCACGCGAATTGCTCTGCATCCACGTCAGTGGCGGCAGCCGGCATCAGTATGCCCACGTCGGAGACATCATCGTCGGAACCGTGAAGAGCGCGATTCCGGGTGCTGCTGTGAAAAAGGGCCAGGTCGTGAAAGCGGTCGTGGTTCGTTGCAGCCAGCCGATGCGCCGTCCCGATGGCTCGATCATCAAGTTCGATGATAACGCGTGCGTGATCATCAAAGGCGAAAAAGACAACCTCGACCCGCGCGGCACGCGCGTGTTCGGGCCCGTCTGCCGTGAACTCCGCGACCGCGGCTTCCTCAAGATCGCATCGCTCGCGCCGGAGGTGTTGTAATGCCTCTCGCAGCGATCGCAAAACCGAACATCGTCAAAGGCGACACCGTCATGATCCGCCGCGGCCGTGAAAAGGGCAAACGCGGAATCGTGAAGGCCGTGTTCCCCAAAGACGGTCAAGCGACGGTTGAGGGACTCAACGTCGTCAAGCGCCACACCAAGCAAGGTCAGGACGGCTCCAAGGCCGGCGGCATCTTCGAAAAAGAAGCCCCGCTCCCGATCTCGGCACTCCAGTACGTCTGCCCCAAGTGCAACGTGCCGGCGCGTATCAAAAAGAATGTCACCGCCACGGGTTCGCAGCGCGTCTGCGGCAAGTGCGGCGAGCCGGCTGCTGAGTCGGCGAAGGATCGTTAGTCATGGCAGAACGTCTTAGAGAAAAATACCAGGCCACGGTCCGTCAGTCGATGACGGAGAAGTTCGGCTATAAGAATTTCCACATGGTTCCCAAGCTCGACAAAGTTGTCATCAACATGTCGGTCGGCGATGCCATCACGAATTCGAAGATCCTCGATGTCGCCGTGCGTGAACTCGAAGTGATTTCGGGTCAGAAGCCGATCATCACCAAGGCCAAGAAGTCGATCGCGGCATTCAAACTGCGCGAAGGCATGAACGTGGGCTGCAAAGTCACGCTTCGTGGCGAGCGCATGTACGTGTTCCTCGATAAACTCTTCAACATCGTGCTCCCGCGCATTCGCGACTTCCGCGGTCTCTCGCGTAAGTCGTTCGACGGTCGCGGCAACTACAACATGGGCCTCAAAGAGCAGTTGGTTTTCCCGGAAGTCAACTTCGATAAGGTCGAGAAAGCTCGCGGCATGGACATCGTCATCGTGACGACGGCCAAGACCGACGAAGAAGCGACGGAATTTCTCACGCAAATGGGCCTGCCGCTGCAGAAGCCCACGACTACGGCTGGAGCAACTGCGTAATGGCGAAAACCGCCCTCGTCGAACAATCCAAGCATCCGCAAAAGTTTGCGGTGCGCAATCACAATCGCTGCAAGATTTGCGGACGTCCGCGTGGATATCTCCGCAAGTTTGCGATGTGCCGCATTTGTTTCCGCGAAAATGCGCATCGCGGTTTCGTTCCCGGTGTGACCAAGGCGTCTTGGTAACTGCCGAGAGTTAAAGGGAATATATTATGGGCGTTATCACCGATCCGATCGCTGACATGTTGACCCGTATCCGCAACGCGAATACGGCCAACCACCAGACGGTCGACATTCCGGCCTCGAAGATGAAGAAGGCGGTCGCCGTCATCCTCAAAGACGAAGGCTTCATCACCGACTTTGCGATGGTTTCCGAAGGGCCGCAAGGCACGCTTCGCGTCACCCTAAAGTACGGTCCGGAAAAAGAGAAAGTCATTACCAACTTGCGCCGGATCAGCCGGCCGGGTCTGCGCGTCTACACGACCAAAACGGAAATCCCGCGCGTTCTCGGTGGCCTTGGTCTTGTCATCATCTCAACTTCAAAGGGCATCATGTCGGGCAAGCGCGCGAAGCGCGAAGGCTTCGGCGGTGAAGTCCTCGCGTACGTGTGGTAAGCGAGATGCCGGTGATGGAGCGAGCCCAGTCAATTCTTCAGCTAAGCAACACGTTAGTTGCGAGCTCGTCCTGGGGGCCCCACGTAGTGGGGGGCGCGCAGGCTGGGCCGGAGCGCATTTAAAATGTCACGTATTGGTAAAGTACCCGTCGCTGTTCCCGCTGGCGTTGATATCAACGTCAAGCCCGGATTCGTGCACGTCAAAGGCCCCAAGGGTGAACTCAACCAGCACATCCTCGATCACGTCACCGTGACCGTTACCGATGGCCACGTGCAAGTCGATCGCAAGGGCGATGACAAACCGTCGCGCTCGGCGCACGGCCTCACGCGCACGCTGATCTCGAACATGGTCGAAGGCGTCACCAAGGGCTTCCGCAAGAGCCTCGAGCTCCAAGGCGTCGGCTACCGCGTTGCCAAGGCCGGCGAGAAGATCAATCTGTCGCTTGGGTTCTCGCATCCGGTGAGCTACGATCCGCCCAAGGGCATCGCGTTTACCATCGAGGGCACGACGAAGATTCACGTCGATGGGATCGACAAACAGCAAGTCGGACAAGTTGCCGCTGAAATCCGCGACCTTCGTCCGCCCGAACCCTACAAGGGCAAAGGCGTTCGTTATGAAGGCGAAGTCGTGCGTAAGAAGATGGGCAAGGCCGGTAAGGCCGGGAAGAAATAATGGCTCGTCAAGTATCGAAAAATATCTCGCGCGTCAAGCGCCATGGCCGTCTTCGCAAGAAGGTCATCGGCACGACGGCCCGCCCGCGCCTGCAGATCTTCCGCTCGCTCCACCACATCTACGCAGCCGTGATCGACGACACGAAGGGTCACACCCTCGTCGCCGCGTCCACGCGCGAGAAGTCGGTCGCAGGCGGCCTCGACTCGCGTACCAACATCGAAGCTGCCACCAAAATCGGCACGACGATCGCGGAAAAAGCCAAAGCCGCCGGCATCACCGCCGTCGTCTTCGATACCAGTGGTCTCAAGTATCACGGCCGCGTCGCAGCACTCGCTGCGGCCGCGCGTGAAACCGGTTTGGAGTTTTAGGCTATGTACAATCGTGGTCGCGAACGCGACAACTCCGGTTTCGAAGAGACCGTGGTCCGCATCAACCGCGTTGCTAAAGTCGTCAAGGGCGGCAAACGCTTTAGCTTCAGCGCACTCGTCGTCGTCGGCGACCGCAAAGGCAAAGTGGGCTTCGCCATCGGCAAAGCGGGCGAAGTCCCCGAAGCCATTCGCAAGGGTGTGGAGCAGGCCCGCAAGGCCCTCGTCACCGTGCCGATGGTCGAACGCACGATCCCGCACGAAATCACCAAGCAAGTCGGCGCGGGCCGCGTGATGCTTAAGCCCGCCTCGCCCGGTACGGGCGTTATCGCCGGCGGCGCGATGCGCGCGGTGCTCGAACTCGCCGGCATACACGACATTCTTACGAAGTCGCTTGGAACCGCGAATCCGATCAACGTCGTGTACGCGACGATCGAAGCCCTCAAATCGCTGCGGACCGCCGAGCAAGTCGCAGCCTTGCGCGGCAAAACGGTCTCGGAACTCTTTATTTAATTATGGCAAAAGCAACAACGAAGAAGGCTTCGGCCTCAGCCTCGTCAGCCGCCGTCGCACCGATCGCCTCGGCGACCGGATCGCTTGTGACGCTTGCGGGTCTCAAACCCAATAGACATTCCCGTCCGAAGCGTACGCGCGTCGGCCGCGGACACGGTTCGGGCATGGTCAAGACCGGCGGCGAAGGCGGCAAAGGTCAGACCGTGCGTTCGGGCGGCGGTAAGGGACCTGCGTTCGAAGGCGGACAGACCCCGTGGGCCCGTCGTCTTCCGCAACAACGCGGTATTTCGCAGCGTGCACGCGACATCGGCCACTTCGGTCAGGTGTTCGCCGTGATCAACCTTGCGGATCTCGCCGACTGGGACACCTCGGTTGAAGTATCGCCGCAGTCGCTGAAGGCAGCAAAGAAACTCAAAGATCTTCGCGACGGCGTGAAGATTCTTGGCGGATCCAAGTCCGGCAAGTCGCTTCCGACCGGCCTGAAATTCCGCGATATCGCCTTCTCATCGACGGCCCGCGAAGCACTCGCCGCCGCCGGTGCGAAATTCGAAGAGATCGAAGGTTAACTTCACTTGCTGACAACGCTGCGCGCGGCGCTGCTCGTCCCGGACATCCGTAAACGCATCGGCTTCGTGTTCGCTGCGTTTGCGCTTTTCGTGTTCATGATCCACGTTCAGATCCCGAACGTGAACGCGCAAGTCTGGGAACGGCTCCTCGCACAGGGCACGTTCTATAACTTCCTTGGGTTCCTCTCGGGCGGAGCGCTTCAGCGCCTTTCCGTCATCGCGATGGGAATCACGCCGTACATCAACGCCAGTATCATCATGCAGCTGATGACCGTGGTCATCCCGCAGCTCGAAGAGATGGCGAAGAAAGGCGGCGAGGAAGGTCGCAAAAAGATCAGCCAGTACACGCGCTGGCTGACGATCGTGCTTGCCGTCGTGCAAGCAACGACCATGACGATCGCTATGAAGAACTCGGGCGTCTTCTACGACACCTCGATCTTCTTCGTGCTCTACGTGATCGTGGCGATGGTCTCCGGTACGCTTTTCTTGATGTGGCTCGGCGAGCAGATCACGGACAAAGGCATCGGCAACGGTATCTCGCTGATCATTTTTGTCGGCATCGTGCTGCGCTTTCCCTCACAGCTGGGCAAGACGTTTCAGCTTGCGGGCAAGGGCGCCGAAGTCAATTATCTTGGGCTCTTGCTCTTCATCGCGATCGCGTTGATCACCGTCGTCTCGATCGTCTTCATGTATCAAGGACAGCGCCGCATTCCGGTGCAGCAAGCGCGTCGCGTCGTCGGCCGTAAGATGTTCGCAGGTCGTAGTTCGTACATTCCGTTACGCCTCAACAACGCCGGCGTCATCTCGATCATTTTCGCGATCTCGATTTTGCTCTTGCCGCAACAGGCGCTCTCGTGGTTCCAGCACGGCAACACGGGCCCGGGTTCACAAGTCTCGCTGTTCTTGCAGACCTACTTTGGTCCGAACACGTTCTTGTACAATCTCGTGTACTTCATCTTGGTCGTCGTGTTCACGTTCTTCTACTCGGCAATCGTCGTCAACACGCGCGACATCGCGGATAATTTGAAGAAGTCGGGTTCGTTCATCCCAGGCATCCGTCCGGGCCAGCCGACGGTCGATTATATCAATAAGATTCTGCTTCGTATCACGACGGCCGCCGCCGTGTATCTCGGTCTGCTCGCCGTCTTGCCGTCGCTCCAGCGCGACCTCGGCGTCGGCCAGCTCTACATCGGCTCGACCTCGCTGCTCATCGTCGTCGGCGTGGCGCTCGACTCGATCACGCAAATCGAAGCGCGCCTGGCAATGCGCGACTACCGCGGTTTCATCAAAAAGTAAATGGCGATGGAGCGAGCGCAGCAGATTGTCGCCTCTGCAGTCCGGCTCATTGCGAGCTCGGGCCGGGAGCTCCATGCTCTGCATGTGGAGCGCGGAGCCTTGGGCGGAGCGCCTTTCAGCGGCACGAGCAGATCGTCATGATTCTCGTTCTTCTCGGTCCTCCGGGCGCGGGCAAAGGCACGCAAGCGAAGGTGCTCGAGGAAAAGTTTGGCATGCGCCAGATTTCGACCGGCGACATCCTGCGGCACAATCGCCGCATGGGCACGCCGCTCGGCAAAGAAGCGCTGTCGTTCATGGATGCGGGCCAACTCGTGCCCGATGACCTCATCATTCGCATGATGGAGCCCGAACTTGCAAGCGAGGGCGGCAAGTTGCTCGATGGGTTCCCGCGCACGGTCGCGCAGGCCGAAGCGCTCGATGCATTGCTCGCCAAACACGGCGCCGATGCCGCGACGGCGATTCTGTTTTCCGTCGACATCGACGTGATGAAAGAACGCCTCTCGGGTCGCTGGACCAATCCGCGCACCGGCCGTACGTATCACGAGAAATTCAATCCGCCCAAAGTCGCCGGTGTTGATGATGAAGACGGCGGTGCCCTCGTGCAGCGGGATGATGACAAACCCGAAGCCGTCGCTACGCGTCTTGACGTCTACGAAAAGCAGACGACTCCGCTGATCGGTTACTACGAGAAGTCCGGCCGACTTTCCAAGATCGATGCGCTCGCCCCGATTGTCGATGTCTCCAAGGAGATCGTCGCGCTGGTTGACGGCGTCAAATCCGTATGATTACGATCAAGAGCACGCGCGAAATCGAGATTATGCGCCGTAGCGGTAAGGTCACATCGAAGACACTCGAGATGCTCATCGCCTCGGTCAAGCCCGGCATGACGACCGCGCAAGTCGACAAGATGGCCGAGGACTCGATCCGCTCGATGGGCGGCATCCCGACCTTTATCGGCTATCACGGCTACCCGTCGACGATTTGCGCCTCCGTCAACGAAGAAGTCGTCCACGGCATGCCCGGTCCGCGCGTGCTCAACGATGGCGACCTGCTTTCCATCGACATCGGCACGACCCTCGACGGCTACGTCTCGGATTCGGCTGTCACGATTGCGATCGGCAACGTGTCCCTGGAAGCCAAGCGCTTGATGCGCGTGACCCAGGAATGCTTGATGCATGGCATCGCCCAGATGAAGCGCGGTAATCGGCTTTCGGATATCGGCCATGCGGTGCAAACTCATGCCGAGAAAAACGGTTATGGTGTGGTGCGCGATCTTGTCGGGCATGGAATCGGTACCAAGATGCACGAAGAGCCGCAAGTGCCCAACTACGGCCCGCCGGGCCAGGGCCCCGAACTGCGCGTCGGCTTGTGTCTTGCGATCGAGCCGATGATCACCGAGGGAACTTGGCAAGTCGAAACGCTGCAAGATGGCTGGACCGTCGTGACGGCGGACGGCAAGCTCGCCGCTCACTTCGAACATACGATTGCGATCATGGATGACGGTCCGCGGATCCTCACCCTGCGCAACGCCTACGAACATCCCGATGTCGAGAAGTTCCGCCCCAAAGAAGAAGTTGCAGCGTAATTCGCTGCCGCTAAACTATCACCGATAAAGAGAAAGTGCTATGAAAGTTCGTCCGTCCGTTAAACGTATCTGCGAGAAATGCAAAGTGATCCGCCGCGAAGGCAAAGTTCGCGTCATTTGCGACGTGAATCCTAAACACAAACAGGTGCAAGGCTAATGGCTCGTATTTCCGGTATCGATCTGCCGCGCGAAAAGCGCATCGAGATCGCCCTCACGTATATCTTCGGGATCGGCGTGCCGACAGCGAAGCAAATCCTCGCCGATACCGGTGTGGATCCGAACATCCGCGTCAAAGATCTTTCTATGGAAGACGAGCAGAAGGTTCGCGAAGCGATCGATGGCCGGATCAAGGTCGAAGGCGACCTCCGCCGTGAAATCGCCGGCCACATCAAACGTCTGACGGACATCGGTTGCTACCGCGGCCTGCGTCACCGTCGCGGCCTGCCCGTGCGCGGTCAGCGTACGAAGACCAACGCGCGCACGCGCAAGGGTCCCAAGCGCACCGTCGCC
>JBBRLI010000041.1:0-13748 GCA_038231455.1 Vulcanimicrobiales bacterium
CAGTTTTGGTATAGTGGAATTCGCCATCGAGTCGCCTTCACGTTGGTTTAAGAGGTTGACATGAAGTTGGCTCGGTGGCTCTTCGCTATCCTCGAAGGATCAGCTCAGCCCCGAAGTACACACGCGTCTGGACTCGGCCCGTCCAAGGCGCTGGTCGATCGAGTTAATTCTCAAAAACTCGAAGAGCCGTTACACCGTCAAGCGTCGACTTCTCGAGGCCGGTATATTGAAAAACGCGTGCGACGAGTGTGGTGTGTTTGAGTGGCAAAACCGCCCTCTAACGATTCAGCTCGACCACCGAAACGGAATTCGAGACGACCACCGTCTCGAAAACCTGCGAATGCTCTGCCCAAATTGCCATAGCCAAACCGAGACATTCGCGTTGAAAAACCGCAAACGCCTTTGATGGGGCTACCATTTCCCGGTCAAAAAACCTCAGTAAAAAGGGGGTTTTTGCTTTTTAAGGCGCGGCCGGGTGTACGAAGGGTTACGTCGCCAAGCGTGACGCCTGCACTCCAATTTTCCGCGACGACTCGATAGTTGTGTGATGTAAACGTGTCAGTGTATGTGGTGAAGGCAGTAGGCGCGTGGGAGACTGACGGCAACAATCTGTTGGGAGCGACGCCAGATGAATGCCGCGGTTAAACGATCCACTGTCCTCGTGCGGCTCGCCGTTTTGTTCGCGGTCTTCTTTGTCCCTACGATGACGATCGCCGGAACTGATTTGGCGATCTCGTACGGGAGCCCGCCATATACGATTGCCGCGACGTGCGATCTAAGGCAGCCACTGGCGTTTATCAGCATGACGATAGCGAATCACGGCAAGGACACGAGTGCCTCCACGACCGTTTCCGCTTTCGAGGCAGGCGGCGTCCTAAGCGGCGATCCGGAGACCGCGCCGCCGATCGGCACCGGCAAAGCCGTGACTCTGCGCTTGCCAGTTCGCTACATCAACGGGAGCAGCGGGCAGATCGGTGGAGATCACGCGATGACGATCACGATCGGGTTGCAGCGCCTCCAGCCGATAACCCTCACGGTTCCGACGGGCTTCTGCATCACGCCGCGCCACATGCTCCCCGGCGACCGCGTCGCTGTTCCGCCCGCGTCGGCAACCGCACAGCGCGCACGCGCGGCTGCTTTAGCAACAGCCGGTCCGACATTCACCAAAGTCGAGCTGTCGCCGACAACGGTCGCGAAGATCGCCGACCGCGCACTCACCGTGCCGATTCACGTGCGCGTGGCCTTAAACGCCGCCGACTGCGCTCTGCACGTCGGCCAGATTGTCGGCAGCCTCATTTGTCCGGACATGATTCGCTCGGGCAATCTCTTGCTCGTGTGGGAATGGAAACCGGGCGCAGGCCCGGATCGCGTCGATGGGTACCGCGTCTATCGACTCGACGGTGGCAAACGGCTGGTCGACACGCGACCTTCGCAAGACCTGATGTTGACGGACTTGCCGGTTCCGCAAGGCGGTTACCCCGGAACGTGTTACGCAGTAACCGCATTCGCCGGACAACGCGAGTCGGCGATGAGCCCTGCGCTCTGCCCAACGCGAAAACAGACGACGGTCGGCGCGAACCCGACGATCGCGCCACCGACCCCGGCGCCCCAACACGTGGTCATTCACGTCACTGATGACTCGTATCCGCAGGACACGATTGTAGCCGTGGGTGGAGACGTCACCTGGATCAATGACGATACGGACGACCACACGGTGTACGACGGGACAGACTCGGGAGTCATCCGCGGCGGAGGCGGTCGTTATACGATCGTGCTTCGCGACATCGGCCTTGCGCGGTACTATATCCGATATAACTGCCAGTATCACACCGATATGAACGGCAAGATTACCGTGATGAAGAATCCCTGAGGTCCGCTGGACGCCCCGTTCGGTGAGCAACATTGTAAAATCCTGAGGACCGACACTGCCAAAGCGCTGCAATCGAGGGCAAGATCTGCGCGATAAAGGCCGAGTTCGCAAGATCAAGGTCGCACGCGGATCTTGTCGCAAGCAAGGCGCCTATCGATACAACACGAGCGGAGACTATATTGACGAGAGCCGAGGCGCACTCGCGTCTGGAAGCCGCGGGCTTCAACATCGATTCCGAACCCTACATCGGTGAGATTTATCGCGTCCATCGAGATGGTCGGTCGTGCGGGGTCAATCTCGGCGAATCCGCCATCGAAATCGTTGGCCACAAAGAAAACGACCCTGACGACGAGCTTTATCTTGCCGTGCTCAAAACGCTCGAAGAATCACCTGAGCCGCCGCCCGCAGACAGCGCCCCTTAGCGTACGAGGCTCTCGAAAGGCGCGCAAATCCTTCGCCGATCGTCGGGCGGCGACGACGGCGTCGCGCGGGATTTCCGCAAACACGATTGCATCCGGGGCAATCGAGACCGACTTCGGCGGCGGCCGCGTGCGCGATAACGCCGAGATCAACGAGATGGTCGCGACGATGACGGCGCTCGGGCGTGCCGGATTGCCGGACGACGTCGAATCCGCCGTTGCCGCGCTTCTTTCGGATAGCGGCTGGATCACGGGTCAGCGCATTGAGGTCTCAGGCGGGATGCAAGTCTAGCGCCGCTCTGGTCTTACTGAAGAAAGTGATAGACCATGCCGCAGAGGATCGGCGTCATCAGAAGCGCTGCTCTCGTTAGCGGTCGGAAGAACAGCCACGTCTGAATGGCGCGCGGCGCGGGCGGGGCGCTGCCTTCGTATAGGCTCGGGTAGAGCGTCTGCAGATCGGCCGGTGCGAGGCCTTCGCTCGAGTGGCCGGAGCCTACCGCGTGGGCAGACTCCCGGCTGCCGACGTGGCGGAGGCTGGATTTGAGCGATGCGGCGGTCGGGTCGGTCGTGTAGCTGTGGCCGTGGCCGATCGAGCGATGGGTGACGAGCATGGGGAGTCTCCTCGTTCGGATAAGCGCCACCCGGTCAGGTGGTCAAGCGATCCGGTGAGCAGAACATACGCGTAGAGACTTTCCGGCAACTTACGAAAACAATTACTTCATTCTTACGCCAGTTACAAAGGTGTAAATGACGGATTTAGACCTCCGCAGTCGCGTCGTCGCTCGGGCGTCCCTTGCCGCGCGGATCGCCGCGGCCGAGCCGGCCATTATCTCCATCGTGGCACCAGCCGGCTTTGGCAAAACCACGTTCGTGCGACAGCTCGTCCACGCAGAAGAGGCCGTTGCCATTTGCGACTGCCGCGGAGTGCGCTCGCCGATCGAATTCGCGCGCCGGATTATCTCTTCGCTTGCTGATGAAATGCCCGACCGAGCACCGAATCTTTCGCAAAGCGCGACGATGGTCGGCGATGGCGGGAACGCGGAGCACGACGCGTTCGCGCTCTTGCTCTCCGCCTGGCGCGTCCGCACGCGCAAAGCTATTTTCGTTTTCGAGAACGCTGAGGACATCGTCATCGAGAGCGACGTGCGCGATCTGCACGCCCGCTTGCTGACCTCGCGCCCGCCCGACCGCACGATCGTCGTGTGCTCGCGCGAGCCGCTGCGTATCCATCTGACGCGCTTTGCGGCGCCGCACGAAGTGCTTTCCATTCGAGCCGAGGATCTCGCGTTCACCGTTGCCGAGATCGCGGAGGTCCTGACACTCGCGGGTTCTTCCGCAGCGCATGCCGAGAAAATTGCGACGGTTTCCGGCGGTTGGCCGATTGCCGTGCTGCTCATGGCCCGTTTCGTAAGCGAAGGCCGCATCGAAGAGTTGCTCGACCGGCTCGACGACGTCGCCTACGAAGAGTTGCATGAGTATCTTGCCGATGAGGTGATCGCGGCGATGCCGGCGACGCTCATCGACGCACTCACCGCATGTGCGACCATTCCGAATGCAACGGCCCGCGACCTAACGCTCGCGCTGGGTGACCGCGCGGCTGCCGATGCGTTCGTGACATTCGAACGGACAACGCCATTCGTGACGCGTCACAAAGCAAACGTGTTCGAAGTTCATACGTTGATCGCAACGATTCTGAACGAACGTTTCCCCAATCGCGGCGCGTCGCTGCTCCAAAATGCGAGTAACGCGTACGAAAGCGCCGGCGAACATCTGCGCGCCTCGCAGATCGCGCTTGCGTCCGGCAATCAAATGGAAGCGGCACGGCTCCTCGACAAACTCGAAGTAATCGAAGACCGTGCGCCGGATCTTGCCTATTCGAATATTCTTGCGGCACTCGACCGAGACGTCATCATCCGCTATCCGCGTCTGTGGGCGGTAACCGCGTTGCTGCAAACGTTTTCCGCAGATTCGTCCGCGTTGCTCGCGGAGGCCGAGCGGCTCTGGAGCGGGCTTGCGCCTGATGTCGAGCCGATCGAGCGCGTCTACATTTTCGTTTTCCGCGTGCTCTTACGGAGCTACGTCGGTCGATTTGCCGAGGCGCTGGCGATCATCGATGAGTTTCGCGCCTCAATCGCTGCACCCGATATACCGACGACGCAGCTGCACGCGTGGCTGCTCTACCTTCGGTCGCTGATGACGGCCCGAATGGGGAACCTTGCCGTTGCCCGACGCGAAGTCGAGCTCGCGCTTCCGCTCGTGCAATCGATGTACGTGATGGCCGGCGGCTCGCTCTTGGTGTTGGCGACGGACATCGAGCGCGTTCTCGGGAATCGCGCGGCCGAACGCACGTTGATCGAACGCGCGCTCGTCAACATCCGCTATACCAACATGAGCAACTTCATCGCGTTCTACCTCGCCGAAGCGACATTTGGCGCGTGGTTGGCCGGCGAAGAGGACGAATACGCTGAGTGGGCATTCTCGCTCGGAAATGAAGTGGCCCGGGAAGGCATTGCGGGGTTTGCATTCTTCGCTGCGCGGGCGCGCAATCAAGACGTGATGCCGCGGACGGTCGATCTGCTTAAATGGGTGATCGCCGGGCACCTTATCGCGGCCGTCGATGCATCCGAACCGACCCTCGCCCGCGAGCACGCGCGAGCCGCTCACGCGGCCGCGCTTCGCTTCTACTCGCCATTTATGGAAACGCTCGCCCATCTCGCACTCGCGGCAACGGCGCCGCGCGACGAGCGCGCCGGCCACTTCGCGAGTGCGGTGGCAAGCGCAGCACTCATCGATTCTCCACCGTTGCAAGCGGCGGTCGCCGCAGCGGCGAGCGGCAGCGATGCCGGCTTTCTGCAATCGTTCATGCTTCGGCTCGACCGGACGGAGCCGCTCGAAAGTCACGGCCTGGCGATCGAATTCACGACGGGTACGGTTCGCCGGAACGGCATCCCGATTTCGTTGCCCGAACGCGAGATGGCCCTCCTTTTTGCACTCGCGCTGCGCCCCGAGCCGATCCCCCGCGAACGGATTACCGATATGCTGTGGGCCGATCTCGACGATGACGCAGCACGCAATGCCTTTCACGTCTGCTCTCACCGTCTCAAAGCACGCCTGGAGAGCGACGCGGTGATCGTCCACACGCGAGCCGGTTACGCGATCCGCACCGACATCGAAGTCGATCTCTGGCAGATCGATCGGTCGATGCTGCGCGTACGCGGTTCGAGCGTCGTCGGTCCCGCACGCGAGGCAATCTTGCAGTCGCTGTACGGACAGCTCTGCGCGATGCGCTCCGAGCGTTTCGCTGATTGGGACTGGTTTGCGCCCGTAGCACGCCATCTTCGCGAACTCCGTGGAGAGGTGGCGCAATTACTTGCCACCGATGCGCTCAACAACGGCGACCACGGCGAAGCGCTTGCCCTTGCAAAAGAAATGATTCGCTACGATGCTTGCGACGAGCCCGCCCGTGAAATCGCGATCAGAGCACACCTTGCCAGCGGCAACAAAGCGGCAGCGCTCCAGCACTTTCGCCAATATCGCGACACGCTCAAGGCCGAACTGCAATGCGAGCCGTCGGCAGCGATTGCAGCATTGATCGAAGCCTGACCGTAACGATCGAGGCTTCGCAATCAGCGCTCCGTTACTTGACGGCGTTTGCGTTTTATCGCACGCGAACTGCAACGCCGATATTACGATCATCGAGGGCAATTCGAACGTCGTTGTGACCGGTAATTCAAGCATCGGCGACGGCACGGTCGTCGCGCATCGGAACGGTCTTACGGGGATCGCGAGTTTTGGCGTCAACAATCTGAATCCGTTTCGTGTGGAGGCGACTTGCAATTGGTGGGATGCTAAAAACGGACCGGGACCGGTCGGACCGGGTTCGGGCGATAAAGTCCGTCCGAACGTGACGTTTGCTCCGTGGCTCAAGAGCTCGAACCTCAGAAGCTCGTGCAAAGGATCGGGCAACGGCGACGAAGGCGACGACAACGATCAGGGAGCGACCGGCGACTACGCCTCCTTCCGCGGGATGTGAAGGCATCGACTGCCTGTGCTCCGTACGAAAAAGCTCCAATGAACGATGTAATGCGCGCCCAGATGAAAAGCAAGCCCGGCTTCATCGCCGCTCTCGATCAGAGTGGCGGTTCGACACCGGGCGCTTTGCGCCAGTACGGCGTGCCCGATTCGGCGTACAACGGCGATGTCGAGATGTATGCGATGATGCACGAAATGCGCGTACGCATCATGAGTTCGCCAGCCTTTACCGGCGACAAAGTCATCGGCGCAATTCTCTTCGAACGCACGATGGACGGCGAAGCCCACGGCAAGCCCGTGCCGACGTATCTGTGGGACGACCGCCATGTGGTTCCACTTTTGAAGATCGATAAGGGGCTGGAAGCGGAAGCTGACGGCGTAAGCCTCATGAAGCCGATCCCCGGCCTCGATGCCTTGCTGGAACGCGCGGGAAAACTCGGCGTGTACGGTACGAAGATGCGCTCGACCATCAACCTTGCGTCGGCCTCCGGGATCGCAGCGATCGTCAGACAGCAATTCGAGATTGGCCGACAAATCGCACGCGCCGGCCTGGCTCCGATTCTCGAACCCGAAGTCTCGATCAAGAGTCCCGAAAAAGCCGCGGCCGAAACGATCTTGCTTCGGGAGTTGCTCGACGGCGCTACTGCTTGGTCGGAGTCATTGCCGTTCATGGTGAAAGTCACCATCCCGGAATCCGTCAATCTCTACGCGCCGCTGATCGCACACGCAAAATGTGACCGCGTCGTTGCGCTCTCCGGCGGTTACTCGCTTGACGATGCTTGCGAACGACTGGCCCACAATAAAGGGATGATCGCGAGTTTTTCGCGCGCGCTGGTCGAGGAACTTTCCCGCCCGATGAGCGACGCCGACTTCGATTCGAAGCTTGCCGCAAATATCGACAAAATCTACCGCGCATCAACGGAGAAAGTCGCCGCCGCGTCGGCGTAAGGCGATGTGCTAGTGGCAACGATCACTCCTGCGCGATGATTGCGCACGCCTGAGCGTTATCACCGTTCCGTAACTGCGCGAGTTTTCGACAGGGAGCTCGAGCGCGCAAAGTAATGCACGGCGTCCATGCGACGTTTTCGTTGGCTTCGGTATTTGACCGCGCTCGTTTTCATCAGCGGTTGCTCGTCGAGCGGTGGTGTGCACAACGTCCCGCAGACACCCCTTGGGCGTGAACGCACCTCCACTAGCGTGCGGTCGTCGCTTGCTGTCGGCGAGTCAGCGTATCCATCGGGTGCGGCCGCACTGCTGCCGGGAACGATCGCCTTCGACAACTACGACATCGGCGGTGAGGGCCTCGCGTATCACACGCAAAACCGCGCGAATCCCGGCGGCAAGTATCGCGCCGACGGTCTCGGTGTCGAGAACGATGGCGATACCGGCTACGGCAACGGCTTCGACGTCGGCTGGAATGCGACAGGCAACTGGTATAGGTATTCCGTCGACGTCCAAGCGGCGGGGTCGTATCCTGTCGCCTATCGCATCGCTGCGAACGCGCCGGGTTCGATGCACGTTGAGGACGAACGCGGCACCAATCTCAGCGGCCCGATCGCAATCGCTGCGAGCGGCGGTTTTCAAGCCTGGACGACCGTCCGCGGGACACTTGCGCTTGCCGCCGGTGCACACGTGCTCAAAGTTGCAATCGACAGCGGAAATGGGTCGTTCAATCTCAACGTGATGACGATCGGACAAGGCGCGGTCCTAGCGACGGAGGCTGCCTATCCGAGTGGAACTCCGTGGCCGGTGCCGGGGACGATTGAATTCGACAATTACGACACGGGCGGTGAGGGAGTTGCGTATCACACCCATCACCTAACGAATCCCGGCGGAAAATATCGAAACGACGGGGTTGGCGTTGAAACCGATCGCGACCCGGGCATCGGGAACGGTTTCGATGTCGGCTGGAACGACACGGGAAATTATTATAAGTACACGCTCGCCGTTCAACCGGCGGGGACGTATCCGGTCACCGTCCGCCTGGCCGCAAATGGCGCGGGGACATTCCATCTGGAAGACGAGAACGGCAAAAATCTCACCGGCACCATCGCCGTTGCGGCAACGGGCGGCTATCAATCATGGATAAACGTTGCGACCAGCGTGACGCTGGACGCCGGTAAGCATGTCTTGAAAATCGCGATCGATAGCGGCAATGGCTCGTTCAATCTCAACCTCATGACGCTCGGAACGCCGAGCACAACGCCCTCGCCGATTGCGAGCGCATCGCCCACGCCCGGTCCTTCGCCATCGGTGCAGCCAAGTATCACGCCGACATCCGGACCGACGCCGACGAGCGGGGACATCGATTGGCCCACCCAAGGCTTCGATCGCGCGCGTACGGGTGAAAACCCGAACGAGAAGCGCTTGACGGCCGGGACGATCGGCGGCTTGAAACTTCTGTGGACTGCACGCATCGCCGGCGATACCACGAGCCGTTTTGCAAATTCGCAACCCGTGGTTGCATCGCACGTCGTTGTCGGCGGCGCACAAAAAAACGTCGTCTACACCGGCGACGAACACGGGTACTTTGCCGCTTTCGACGCAACATCCGGCGCGCTCATTTGGCGCAAAGCACTCGGGTCGCAAGTCACGAGTTGCCCCGATATTCCCGATCGCACGTTTGGGATTACGGACGCAGCGACGATCGACCACGCACGTAACCGTATCTACGTCGTGGACGGAGCGGGCAAACTCTGGGCACTCGACCTTGCCACCGGCAATGTCTCTGCCGGCTGGCCTGCGGGCGGACTCTCCGTCGTCGATGATCCGTCAATCGACCACGTCTATAGCGGTCTTGCCTTGAATAGCGCAAACGGCATGCTCTATGTCCCAAGCGCGAGCTACTGCGATATCGGGCGCTGGCACGGTGCGCTACGCGCGATCAACACGCAGACCGCAAGCCTTGCATCGATCTACTACTTTGCCACGGGATCGACGGCGCCGCCCGCAAGCACGGGACCGTACGGTGGCGGCGTTTGGGGTTGGGGCGGCATCGCGATCGACGCGCAAACGAACAATGTGTACGGCGCGAGCGGAAATACCAATCCGCAAGTTTCCGCGCCGGCGAGCAATGAAAGCATCACGGAGTGGAACGCGAGTCTCGGACTCGTCGCAAGCGCATATCCGCCGGTCTCCAACGGTGACCTCGATTTCGGCGGCTCGACCGTGTTGTACAACGCCGGCGGCAGTCCGTGCGTCATCGCATTCCGTAAGAACGGCCAGCTCTTTAGCTACAATCGCTCGAATCTGGCGGCCGGTCCGGCAACGGCGTGGCAAATCGCTCGAGACGGTATCTCTTCGCCCGCCTTCTCTTCGGCTACCGGATTGATTTATTTCAACAATCCCAACGCCGGGGCACTCGCACAGGGCGTGTATGCGCTACGAACGCTCGGCGGTTGCATCATCGATCAAACACCAGCGTGGAGCGTGACGGGCGTGAACGCGAATCTGCAAGCGCCGAGCATCGCGGGCGGCATCATCTATGAAGCATTGGGATCGAAAATCCAAGCGTATAGCGCTTCGAGCGGTGCGCCGCTCTGGACAAGCGGCTCGAGCGTGACGAATGGGATTCAAGCCGCACCGACGATCGTCAACGGACGCCTCTACGTCGTCGATTGGAGCGACAAACTCTACGCGTTCGGACTCTAGGCGACATCCGAGGGAATCGGCGTCGTCCCGCGCAAGTCACCGAATAGCCAACGCATGGGAACTCGGTGGAAATCCGAGACGGTCGCGCCACTGTAAGCGGGGAGCCGCTGAAGGTCACTGTCGCAAGATGGGAAGGCCTCAGCACGACGGCTACGATCCGCAAGTCAGGACATCTGCCGAGGCACAACTCGAACCAACGCCCCGCGTCAAGGGCAGGAGTCAGAATCGTGCGTCGCTTTGCGTACGCTCTCGGCATCGTTGCCGTGAGCCTCTTTGCGTCGGCTGGAACCGTATCCGCCGACACAACACCCTCCCCGTCTCCCACCGGTCTCACCGAAATCGGCCGTGTCTCGACGAGCGATCGCCAGGACGAACCGCGTTCGGCGAGCGCGCGAACGACCTTTATTGTTACAAAAGCCGAGATGGTCGCTCATGGCGACCGCACCGTCGCCGATTCGCTCGAACGCGTTCCCGGCGTCAACCTCACCCGCTACGGAGCGTTCGGTGCCCAAACGGGTATCTCGATTCGCGGCGCATCGTCAAGTCAAGTGCTCGTCCTACTCGATGGACGCGCCGTCGGCGGCAACCAAGTCGGCGGCGTCGATCTTGCATCGTTCGTTGCGACCGGTATCGAGCGGATCGAAATCGTTGAAGGCCCGGGCGCGACGCTCTATGGTTCGGGCGCTGTCGGTGGCGTCATCAATTTGATCACATCGAAGAGTCGCAGCGCCTATCGTCAGCCGCAAGTGGATCTTGGCATCGGCTCGTACGGCGATCGTTTCGTGAGCTTTGAGACGAAGAATTTCGCGCTCGAGCGACACGTCGCGTCCAACAACTTTGCCTATCCGGTCGATGGCGCCGCGACGGCGATCCGTGCGAACGACGATGCATCGGAAACGACTGCGCGCGCGACCACGACCGGAACACTCGGCGCATTCGCCGTGACGGCGGCGATCGGCGCGACGACGCGTCATCTGGGCATTCCGGGATCGGCAGGTTTTGGGACCGTCTCCGCGCGCCAGGAAGACGGCGCGACCGATGCCCGCATCGTGCTTTCACAACGCCGGGCGCAAGCCACGACCACGATCGATCTTTCGGGCGTGCGCGAGCGCGTTAGCGCCCACGACTTCGATCAGCGCGATAGCGCGAACGGCTTCGTGCCGAGCAATCAGACCAGTATCGAGTCACGTGCACAACTCGGTCTACGCAACGTCGTCTCGAGCGATTCGTCACGTTTGATCTACGGGATCGATCTCACGAGCGGTTCGGCACGCAACGACGATGGCGTTGGCGACATTGCCGCGCGTCCGTTCGCACAAACAGCCGCCTTCGTTCAGGAAAGCCTTCAAGTCTCGCGAGCGTCACGCGTGTACGCCGGCATTCGTGCCGAACGCGACGGCGGACTCGGCGGGGCGATTTCGCCATCGCTCGGCGCCGTCATCGCGCTTGCCGACGGCGTTTCCGCTCGCATCAATGCCGCAACGTCATTCCGCGCTCCGTTTGCAGCGGAACTCTACTACCCAAATTTCGGCAATCCGAAGTTGCGAGCAGAACGCACCTCCGGCGGCGACATCACGTTGTCGAGCACACACGTCCTTGGCGGTGCAAGCCTCGGCTACTTCGTCTCGAACGGCCGCGACCTCATTACCTACGACAGCACCGCAAATACCGACATCAATATCGCGCAGTCAAGGATCGCCGGTTTCACGTTCGACGTGCAAACCGTTCCGCTCAATGGCTTTCTGACCAAACTCAATCTAACCGATACCTATCGCGCGCTCGGCTTCACACCGGGCACGAACGCCGCGCGTCTGCCGTACCGACCGACGATTCTTGCGAATCTGGATCTTGGCTTTATCGGCAACCCGACTTCGCGACTTGCGGCGCTCGGTGTCATCGCACACACCGAAGGCTTGCGCGATCCGGCGGGTGCGTTTACCTATACGCGTATCGATGCGTATGCGCGGCTACGGATCGCTCCGCGCGCGCTCCTTTCGCTACGCAGTACGAATCTGGGCAACGAGCGCTATGCGATCATTGCGGGTTATCCGCTTCCCGGGCGCGCCTTTTTCGTCGATCTCTCGACGCGGTAGTTCGCAAGGCCGTTTCGTTCGCTCTTTGCTCGGATCGACCGCGACCGGACGATTCGACGCGCGTTACGCGCAGTTAGGATTGCTATGCTCACCACCTTGGTCTTGATCGCGACCGGCGGATTCGCCAGTCTACTTCTCCCCTGCGTCACCCCGTTTGGCGCACTCGCCGCATGCGCCGCGCTACGCGGACGTTTGCGCTCCGCACTTTTTGTCGTCGGAGCCACCTGGGCCGTCAACGAAGCAGCCGGCTTCTTCTTTTTTGGTTATCCGCGCACGAGCGATTCATACGCGTGGGCGCTGCTCCAGGTCATTGCCGCTGCGGTTGCAACTGCGGTCGCAGCAGCAGTTGTCGCGGGCACACGCAAGCGACCGTTTTTCATGCGTGCCGTTCTAACGCTCGCCGTGGCAACGCTCGTTTTTGAATCAGCGCTCGCGCTTGCGGCGCGTCTTGCGGGGCTCTCGCTTGCAGCGTTCTCGCTTCCGATCGACGCTTTGGTTATCGAAACCAACGTGCTCTTCTTCCTCGCGTTTGAAGCGGCCGCGCTGCTGCTGGGTGCGGTTCGCTCGAGCCGCGGCAGGCAGCAACCGTGAACTACCCGCGCATCGTAAGTCTGCTGCCGAGCGCAACAGAGATTCTCTTCGCGCTCGGCGCCGGCCAGCAAGTCGTCGGCGTAACGCACGAATGCGACACGCCGATTGAAGCGGCGAGTCGCCCGCGCCTGACAAGCACGCGCATCAAAAAAGTGGCGCTCGACGGCGAGTCGATTTCGATGTCGATCGAACGCCAAGTACAGGCGCATCTACACGGCGGCGAGAGCCTCTATGACTTGGATGAGGAGCGCCTCCATCGACTGGGACCGGATGTGGTGGTCACGCAATCACTTTGCGACATTTGCGCCGTGGCGTTCGCGACCGTCGAACGCGCGGTATCGACGATGCCAAACGATCCGACACTGGTTTCTCTCGAACCCTCGACGCTTGCCGAAGTGAAAGAAAACGTTGCGCTTCTCGGCCGGGTCGCGCACCGCGAAGCCGAAGCCTCCGCGTTGCTCATGGAAATGAACGAGCGAATCGCGGCGGTCGGACGTCGCGTGGGTTCGCTGCCCCGCAAGCGCACCGTCATGCTCGAATGGACCGATCCGCCGTACGGTGGAGGGCACTGGTCGAGCGAGTGCGTCGCGCTAGCCGGAGGTGAACCGCGGTGCGCGTTTCCCGGCGTTCCGTCTGAGGCAATTTCGTGGGATGCCGTCATCGCTGCGGACCCGGAGGTCATTATCATCGCACCCTGCGGAACGGGACTCGCAGACACGCTCGCTGCAATCGACGATCTCGCGCGACGCGAACCGTTCTGGCTCGATTTTGCCGCGCGGCGGCGCGTCGTCGCGATCGATGGCCATCACTACGTGAATCGGCCGAGCCCCGCGCTCGTGCGAACGATCGAACTCTTCGCGCACGCAATTCATCCAGAGCACGATATCCATCTCCAAGACCATGAATTCGCCGTGGTAACGGAGCAACTGCTTAGCCGCTCTTCGTAAACCCACGTCGCCATCGTCGGCCTCGGCGGCCTGGGTCACATGGGAGTGAAGATCGCGCACGCGCTGGGCGCGAACGTTACGGTCCTTAGCCAGTCACTCTCGAAAGAAGCCGACGGCAAGCGCCTCGGCGCCGACCACTATCTCG
>JBBRLI010000042.1:0-12926 GCA_038231455.1 Vulcanimicrobiales bacterium
GTCGAATGGCTGTAGAGATCCATCGTGATCGAGACCGTACTGTGGCCGAGCATCTCCTGAACGATCTTCGGATGAACGCCCTGCGAGAGCAACATCGTCGCGCACGTGTGGCGCAGCGAGTGGAACGTGATCTGAGCCGGTAGCTTCGCCCGGGGCGCGGCTCCGACTTCGGCAGATGCCTTGCGTCCCGCCCTTGTCGATGCTCGTTGCCGCTGCGGCTGCGGGACAACGCCGGCGCGGCGCGCGACCTCACGGAAACCGTCGGTTACCCGATGAGGAGCCCACGCCGAGCCATCGTCAGCGGCGAAGACATATGCCGAACCAGCGACGCCGCCGATGCCGCGCGTATCAGCTTCGGACAAGCGCAGTCGTCGAAGCGTGTCGATCGCACCCGCGGTCAACGCGATCACTCGCGCCTTTCCGCTCTTCGGCGTCTTCTCGAACACGCCGCGTTTCGTTTGCTCGAGCGATCGGCGGATGGCAACCGTGCCGCGCTGCAGGTCAACGTCATCCCATTTCATGCCGAGCAGCTCGCCGCGGCGCGCACCGGTCGCAAGTGCGATCGCGATCAGCGGCGAGAAGCGCGTGCCTGCGGCTGCGGTGAAGACTCGCTCGATCTCTTCGGTCGTGAGGAACCGCATCTCGCGTCGCGCTGCCTTCGGCTTGTCAGCGATCGCGGCGACGTTCTGCCGCACGCGGCCCTCGCGCAACGCCTGAGCGAGAACGCGATGCAGCAAACGGTGATGGTGGATGACCGTCTGCCCGCTCAATCCGCTCCCGCGCCACTGTGCGTAGGCTTTGCTCAGCTGCGAAGCCGATAGGCGTTGCAGCGTGACGTCACCCAGTTTCGGGATGACATGCACGCGCGCGATGCCCTCGAATCGTTCCCACGTCTTGCCGGCAAACGTGCTTTTCGAAGCGATCAGCCAGTCTGCGAGGTATTGGCCGAGCGTCGTGCGATCCGGCGCGACGAACGAACCGTTGCCGATCGCGGCGAGTTCCGCGATCAGCGCCTTCTCGGCGTCTTTCTTGTTCCCGATGAACGAGAAGCGGCGTTGTCGGCGGATGCCGTCGGCTCCGCGTGGCAGCGGCAGAATCGCTGTCCACACGTCTTTGCCGTTCTTCTCGCTCCGTTTCTTGAGCCTGGAGTCGGTCTTCATGGTCTCGGTCTCCTTGCCGTCGGTAACGGCTGCTTGCTCGTTGGATGGGCCTCCATAATTTGGGTCACGAGCTGCTGCGCGCTGCGGCGCTTATTTGCGAGGAATAGATCGAAATCGTCGGCCCATGCGTTGACGTACTCGCTCGCTACTGCGCGGCGAATGTCGGGGGCGATCTCGGGATCTTCGAGCGCGATCGCCGCACGCTCAAGAAGCGGCGCGAGATGGTCGGTAAGCGCGTCGATTTCGTCCCGGTCCTTTGGCGCAAAATCGGCATCGATGAATTTTGCGAGAACTTGATGGTCGAGTTCGTGGTTTGAGAAAGGCTTAACCGGCGCGACGTCACGCCGCGGAAATGCCTGGAACGCGAAGTCGATGACCATCTCCCGCATCTCTCCTCGCGCCTCTTCGTCACCGTGGTTCTCATCGGTCCCGACGAAGCCAAACAGCTGCACGACGCCGAGGATCTCTCGAAAGTAACCCGCTCGCAGAAATGCGGTCGGCCACGGCGCGCCGATGACACGCGATAAATTCGCCAGCACAACCGCAGTTGGAATCTGCGCACCTTCGGTCGCGATGTATCGATTAAGGCGCGTCGTTTGATCATCGTTAAGCGCCTCGCGGGCGATCGCTGATTTCGATTTGCCTGCGGCGACAGCACGCTCGACGTACGAGCGCAGCCATTCGGTAAAACGGACCTTCTCTTTGGCAGTCAGGAGCGAGCCGGTGCGAGGCATACCTACCCGCGGGACACGACGACGATACTCATTGACACAGTATAGAGCCCTTACGCGATAACGTCAAGTGGCGTATTGTTGCGTTAAATGAGCGCCTCACACGTTTCTTGGCGAGGATACTAATGAACTCAGATAATACCGCTCTCGAGCCTCCCCTGCTTTCGAAAACGCCGGATGCCGCGCGCTTTCTAAGGTGCAGCGAGCCGACGGTCCGCGAGTTGATTCGGAGCAAACGTCTCGCGGCTGTCAAAGTTGGGCGCGGGTATCGCATTTCTCGCGAGGCTCTTCTCGCTTTTGTGGGCGGTGCGAAATGACTGGCGAGCGCGCAGCATACGAGCGAGATCGCCTGCTATCGATCGACGAAGCTTCCAGCCGACTTGGCATTGGCCGCACGAAGATGAATGAATTACTTCTTCGAGGCGAAGTCGCAAGCTGCAAAATCGGGGCGCGGCGCCAGGTTAGCTCAGCATCACTCGACGCCTTTGTTGCTCGCGCGTTCGCACGGAGCGAAGCCGAGCGCGCCAACGCATGACGGCCGCGGTCTCTTCAAAGACTACGGCCGTCGCTTCCACCAGATTCTTCCGCGGGAGCAATCCGCGAAGGAGATCCATTCGGTGTTTTCCAGCTACCTCGGTTCGCTTCGTCGCTTCGCTGTCCATTGCGCGATGAAAAACGGATGCCACACTTGCGCCAATTTCGCCAACTCGATCAGCCGCAGACAGCTCGAACTCTACCGTGGGTTCCGGCGATGAACGCGTCGATATTCGACAGCACTACGATCGGTGACGTCTTGCGCGCGATCGGCGTCGAGCCGCCTCTCTCGAATCGTCTCATCGGTTGTCCGCTGCACGAAGACGGAACGCCATCGTTCCGGGCCTTCATGCGTGGCTTCCGCTGCTTTGGATGCGGCGCGCGCGGAGGGGTCGCGGATTTCATCATCGCTCTTGGCTTCGCGAGCGATCGTGCCGAGGCGGCTCGGTGGGCGGAGTGCCGGCGATGAAGGCTGTTGCTCCGGGAATTGCAGCGATCTACGGCTATCCCGATGCCGACGGGAATCCACATTACGAGGTCGTGCGATACGAACCGAAGAGTTTTCGGCAAAGACGCCCGGACGGGCACGGCGGGCACAGTTGGAGCGTTGCTGGGCTCGAGCGCGTCCCGTACAAGCTCCCCAGTCTTCGAGCGCATATTGAGCACAAGCGCACCATCGTCGTTTGCGAAGGCGAAAAAGACGCCGATACTTTGGGTGCCTTGGGCGTCTGTGCGACGACCAACGCGGGTGGCGCGAATTGGCACTGGACTCCGGAATTCGTTTCGCATTTCCGCGGCGCGAAGCAGATCATCGTCATTCCCGATTGCGACGAAGGCGACGGCTCCGGCGCAACCCAGAAAGGGCGCGAGGCCGCAGCTGCGCGAGCTGAGATGCTACTTCGGGTTTGCAGCGATGTGCGTGTCGTGGATCTCGAGCCCGATCGTCACGACGGTTACGACGTGACTGACTGGCTCGCAGACGGACACACGATCGACGATCTCAAAGCGCTAATCAAAAAGACGCCGCTCTTCAAACCGCCGCTTCCATCGCCATTCGGAGCCACGCAGCCGAGAAGCGCGACGACCGTTGACGTCGTGATGCGCCAACTGGGCGAGATCGAAGCGCAACCTGTGGTCGCCCTTTGGAAGAGCCGCATCTTCGCGGGCGAACCTTTCGTCTTGGCCGGTCCACCCGGCGTCGGGAAGAGCTTCATCTCCGGCGCGATCGCTGCCGCCGTTTCGCTTGGCGCTGAACTTCCAGGCGGTGGCGACATCACCGAGGCCGGCGACGTCATTGTATTAGCGCTCGAAGACGACGCTGGACGAGTGCTGCGACCGAGATACGAAGCGATGGGCGCAGATCTCAATCGCGTGCACATCATCGAGGGCGTACGGGTTGGCGAAGCCGCGCGCGTGACGCCATTCGCTCTCGCGCACATCGAGGCGCTCGAGCGCGCGTTAGACCGGGTTCCCGCAGCGCGGCTCATCATCATCGACCCGATCGCAAGCATGCTCGCAAGCGCTGACACGTTTCGATCAAACGAGGTGCGCGAGATCCTCGATCCGTTTCTCGATGCGACGTCTGCCCGCGGCATCGCGGTTTGCATGGTGACGCATACAAACAAGTCGGTAGCAGTCTCGGGTGCGTTCCGTGTCGAGGGCAGCCTGGGCGGATTCGTAGGACGAGCTCGATCGGTGCTTGCGGTCGGCATCAACGCTGAGACCGGCCGCCGCGGCGTCGGGCTTCTCAAATCGAATCTCGGTCGACTTGACGTGCCGGTGATCGGCTACGAGATAGATGCGACCGGACGATTCTTTTGGCTCGGCGAGGACAACACGACGACGGCCGATCAGCTTTTCGAGCAGTCGCAGCCTGGTCAGGATCGATCAATTGGCGACGAGGCGCGCGACGCGATTCTCGCCGCGCTCGCAGCCGGCGAGAAAACCGCAATCGACCTTCAAAAGATCGTTCGCTCGCAGGGTCACAAGGATCGAACGATCGCGCGGCAGCGCTCACTTCTCCACAAGGCCGGCGAGATCGCTCGATCCGGCGGCGGAGTTGCCGGCGAAATCCGTTGGCGTTTGCCCGATTCTTCATTGATCGCCACCGATTTCCATAGAACGCCGAGCATAGATGTTGGCATTCAATGTAATGAGTTGGCATTCAATGGGATTTCACCGGGGACCGAGGTCTTCGAATGATGCCGACGACCGGTCCATTGAATGCCAAGATTCCCATTGAATGCCAACTCTATGTATGCGGCGTTCTATGGCGACCTGTTGGCAATCAGTGGCTTTCAGTGCAAGTATGACGCCCGCCGAAATCGTCGCGTCGCTGACCGGGGCGGGTTTCCGACTCACCGTTGACGGTGATCGCCTCCTTGTCTCACCGCGCCCCAACGACGCCGACGCCGCGACGATCCGGAGCGCGAAGCCCGAGATCATGGCGGTGCTGCGCGAGAGCCTGCCCGCAGTCGCGCATGCGTTCGCAGCGCTGCGTTCGGCCGACCCGACCGAAGTCCGCGCTCGCGGAGTCTGCATCGCTTGCGGCGCGCCCTGGAGTCTGCACGCATCGCCTGCGGTCGAGACATGGCGCCGGGTGGACGACGCGAACGAGGTCGCGTTGACCGAGGCTCGCGCAATCGTAGCGGCGGCGGCCGCGCGACGGACTCGATGAACGACGGCAACCCGTGGGAAGCCGCAGCTCACGCATACGCGCTCGGCATCGAACGATCAGCGCGCGAGAAAGAACAACTCGATGCCTGGCTGACAGCGTTCTCGGCGCGGATGCTCTACGAACTGAGCGACCCGAACAACAGCGCGGATGACGCTCTTCGCCTAGCGCTCGCGCATACGATCGGCGTCCCGCCGGCGAGCTCGAATCAGCGCCGGCGTTTCGTCGCGCTACTCGTCGAGAGCGGAGTCGTATTCGAGGACGTGGCCGCGTATCTCGCCCCGCGATCGGTAGCGGGCAAGAGCGCAAGGCCGCCGCTCCCCTGGCCGCCCACGACGCACCGTCTCATCGCCCCAATCCGTCTGCGCGGACAGCGCGTGTTCATCGCCGAGTTCGTTCGTCACATTCAGGCTGGCGCTTTTCACGACGATGCGATCATGGGGGCGATGCGCGCGGCCTTCCCCCGATCGCGAACGCGTGTGACCGACAAAACGACACGCGCACGCGGGCAGCGTCACTACGATCGCTATCGCGGCGTCATCGAGGCGCTTCTCGATCCGTTCGTCGACGCGATGGAAGGCGATCTCGGAGACGGATGACCGACTGGGTATCCTTGCACGTGCTCGAACAATTCGCGACCGATCCGCGGGACGTTCGATCGCTTGCAGACGTCAAGGCGATCGCTGCCGCCGATCCTGACGCCGACATCGTCGGGCTGATCAACGCCGCCCTCGCTCGCGGGCGTGCGAGTCGCGGAAACGCCCCGAAGAAAGCTCTCGCGATCCTCGATCTTCTCACGAACCTCATGCGCGAAATCGAACGCGGCTCCGGTCTTTCGCGGATGTTCTCGGGAGTGAGTCGAGAGAGTTGCGAGTTCCGGCGTCTCTGGATCATCACGCGCGTCCCCTGTCCTGATTGCAAGGTCGGACATTTGCGGATCTTGCGCAAAAGATACCGCAGCGGCAAGGTCTATCGGTTTGCGGGCTGCACGCAGTACTACCCGGCCGGCTGCCGCTTCACGGAGTCCTCGGTGCGCTACGTCGGGCGCAAGGGGCTCGCGATCATCAGCGCCTCCGTCGATGAGAGCGAAGCGGGTGAGCGATGAGGGCTTGGCCGTTTTTAGCTATACCATATCCAAGCCGTAGCGGGCGTGGCCGTACCGTGGCGCGGCGAGCCGTACGCTCTGCGCATGGCGCTTCAACACCCCTCCGGGCGCGAGCTCGAGGACGAGACCGCTCGCGCGCGATGTGCGGAATGCCGTCGCCGGATGAACGTGCGTCCGGGAGTGTCCTGGGCGGTCAACGCGTTTTCCGAGGGCCGCGATTCGTCGGGCCGCTACGTGTACTACTGCCGACCCTGTACCGAGGCGTTGTACCAGCGCATTCCTCGGTGACGGTCTCCTTCGGCCGCGCCGTCGTGCCGGGAAAGCTAGAATAAAACATGCCCCCCACCATCCAAACCTACGACCCGCTCACTGCCGCGTCCGAAGCCGTCGGTTCGTGGGTCGCAAACAAACGGCAAGCCGCCCTCGACGAGCAGGCCAAAGCGCACGCGGACAAGCTGGACACGCGCGCCGATCAGGACCTTCAGCTGAAGCAGAACAAGTATCAGCACGACGTCGATCAGGACGCGACGAACAACGCGCGGCTCCAGGCTGGCCAGGAACTTGCCGCACGAACCGAAGCCGACCGGGCGTTGCATCAGGCGCGGGCTGACGCGCTCGCCGAAGCAAAGCAACATGACGTCGAGGTAAAGAGCGATCGCGATTTTGCGATTGCGGTCAAGAAGATTAACGATACTTACGCGCTCGAGAAAGCCAAGCTCAAGAACGCGCGAGACATCGCCGAGATCCGCGCGCAGGCGACGCAGGGCGCAGCTTCGATCCGCGCCGCGGCGACCGTGCAGTCAGCGAACATCCATGCCGGTGCCACGATCGGCGCCGCGCACATCCGCGATGACGGCGCAAACGTGCGCGCGAAGAATCACGACCAGACGCAGCGCGATCTCTTCACGCAGAAAGACCTTACGACGCAGCGCGGTCAGGATCTGACGTCCGGTGGCCGGCGCGATGCGACGACCGCGTCCAACCAACGAGCGTTGATGACCGCGACGCTACGGCTCTCGCTCTCCAAGGGTGCGCCAAAGCAGCCGACAGCCAAAGAAGATCCGAAGTTCGGGCAAGCTCTGAACCTTTTCGTCAACGGCACGCCAGCGCAGCGTGACGAATTCCTGAGTCATCCGAATGTGCCAGCGGCAACGCGCACGTATCTGCAGGCGCTCTCGCCAATTCTTACAACCGCGCCTTCCGCGATCCCGGTCCCGACAACTGGTGACGGCGGCGACGAAGACGAAGAATGAACGCTGACGCTCTCTACGGCTCGACTGGTAGCGCCTCTTCCCCGTCGCCGGCTAACGATCTGTACGGCGATCCGAAAAAAAAGAAAACGAACGCCGGTCAGCCCGACATTCTCGGGACGATCCTGCACAAGCTCGGCAGCGTGGCGGGCGCAGGTGCTACGACGCTTGATCGGCTGGGCGCACCGAAGGTGATCGACATCCTCGATCGACCGCGACAAACGGTGCAGGCGGCGATCGCGGGCGACGATCCGCTCGGCACGTTCTTGCATCACGCGAGCCCGGAGCAGCAAGACCGCGATCGAGAAATCGTGCGCAAGAAAATGGGGCTTCCAGGCGATGCCGAGCGCGCGCAGGCGCACGGCTTGCGCGGCGGCGTCGATGACTTCGCGCTCGATACCCTCACCGATCCGATGTCACTTGCCGGTGGCTTTATCTTCCGCGGCGCCGGCAAAGCGATCGGCGGCGCGCGGCGCGCGATCGGCAGCACCGCGGCGAAAGTCGCGCCCGCAACGGCGAAGAAGGCGATAGATCTCGGCCACATCATCACCGATCCGTTCACCTACGGCGGCAGCGCAAAGCGCAATCTCGGCGAACCGCTCTACAACAAAGCGCTCGCCGCGGATAACCGCCAAGCAGCTCGCGAGGAAGAAGCCACGCGCCGCCTCACCGACCGCTTCGAGCAGCATATTTCGAAACTCGGCGAAGACGATAAGCGCACCGTGTATCAGATCCTCAACGGCGAGCGGCAGATGACCGATCCCGCGAGCGGCCGCCTCACCGTTGCCCCGCACGTCGCCGATGCGGTAGCGCATGCGCGCAAGCTCACGAACGACATGGCCGCGCTTCAAGGCGATGAGAGCGCTCGGCGCAAGCTCGCATACGGCGGCGGCAAGCTCGCGCGCACCGTGCGTACCCCAGAACGGCCGCCGAAGACCCCTGTCGCGTCGATCGACGACCTAAATGCATCAACAGTCGACAAGCGCGGCGACTACCTCTCACGCCTTGCATCATCGCTTTTTGCTGACGGTGAGAATGGAGTACTCGCCGACGGCGGTAGCGCCATCGAGAAGAATATCGGTGGTCCACGAAAACTCAAAGGCCGCGTCGATCGGCAGTACGCGCTTCCCGACGATCTCAAAGACTTCGCAGCGCCGGCGAACCAAGGCATTCTCGGCGCGGGGAATCTGCGATCAAAGTACTTGCCGGGCCCACACAACGCGGAGGCACTCGATCCGGATCGGCCGGCACAGTCATTCAACCTGCTGCGCCCGTTTGCACCGAACTCGCTGCGACGTGAAGAATTCAGCGTCGGAGAGCATACCGATGACCTTGGCAAGATCGGCGAAGCGTTCCGCGGTGCAATTCGAAACGCTGCTCGCCAGGGAACGGCCGGACGTCTTCGCGACGAGCTCAGTGTGCCGCTCAAACTCAAAGGCAACAACGCCGAGCCGGATGCGCTCAACAAACTCTTCGAGCAGACAACTCGCGCGAAGGGTAACGCGCGCAGCGGCATGGAGAAGCTCGGCGATTTCTTACAACCGATCGTCGACTTCCCAAAGAACACCGTCACGACACTTGGCCTCAAGCATGGTCTCGTCAACGTGCCGGCGCTCGCACTCGCAGCTGAAGGCCCCGGCGCGGCATGGGAATCTCTCGAGCCCGCGCGTCGCGCAGCTGCTCACGCGCTAACGGCCGGCAAGGCGTTCAAGCCGCGAACCGCAGCAGAGCTGTATGATCGGCACGGCGCGGCGGTCGAAGGCGGCGTGATCACTCCGTTCGCCGATCGCAAGAATCCAATCGTGGATCTCATCGGTCGCACGCCGCAGCTCGCGCGAGCTGGCATCGGCGCCGCAGTCGGCGGAGCGGGAGGCTTTCAGAACGCGCAATCGCACGATGAGAACCCGCTGCTCGGCACGCTTGTGGGAGCCGCGATCGGCGCGGGTGCTGGCAAGTACGCACCGCAGCTGAGTCGCGGAGCGAATCAACTAACGTGGGCGATCGACGACGCGGCGAAGGCTACGGTGCTAAAACGCAAGCTCGCGCGCGGTATGCATCCGGATGAGGCCGCTGCGGAGACGATGCGCGAAATGGTCGACTATCGTCACCGCTCCGATGCGACACGCGTCGCGAGCAAGGCCGCACCGTTTGCGACGTTTCGGACGCGCATCCCGGCAGCCGTCGCCAGCGCGACAACGCGAGACCCGAAACGTGCGCTGGCACTCGATCGAGCATCGCAGGGGCTATTCACTAATGGCAACGTGCAGATCGGTACAAACGACGACGGCACTCCGCGCAAACTGCCGTTGACCACCCCGACGTCAGATGTACTTGGCGGCATCGACGAACCGCAACGCTACGCTCGCGCCATGCTCGCCGACCCTGCGAAAGCGGTGCTCTCGCCGGTCGCGATGCACACCAACCGATTCGATCCGGCAAGCCGCGATATGAAGAATCGTTTGCAAGATCGGTACTTCACGTACGGTTAACCGCTCACGCCGCACCAAGGCAAGGACGGCCGTTGGCGCGCGGGATTTCTTGCGCAGCAGGCAGCCGGCTACGTGCCGCTCGGACTCGGCGAAGATGTACTTAATGCGCTCGGCGTCGGCGAATACAAGTCGGAAGATTTTCTATCAGCACTGCTCGGAGCAACGCTCGGCGCGCACGTTCGCTAAGTCGATCGAACTAGGTGGGCTGGCTGAGCTTGGCCGATTACAAGCCAGACATCGTAGACGGAGTGAGTCCCGACCCAGAGATAAAGATTCCCCTTCTGCAACGGGATGACGGCGTAACGCTCACGGAGCTTTTGCTCCAGCTCCGCGCGATCGCGGTACTTCTGTCGCCATGCGCGCCACGATTGGCCGACTTCCCAATCCTCGAATAGCTGCTCGTGTCCGGTGCATGAAGCATCGTCGCACGTGTACTTGTATCGAATTTCGACCGGGAGTTTTTCCAGCAGATCGTTTGGGCGTGAGGCCTTTCCGAACAAGTCAACCGCGCCACGTGCACCGATCAATTTCTCACGCTCGTCGTCGGTCCAGGCGGAGACGTCTTTGTCTTTAAACGTGAGGTCAAAAGTGGCTGGCTTGATTGGCCCAAGCGAAGCACCCGTCATTTTCAAGCTCTCGAGTGAGGTCGAAATAAGCGGTTCGACGAGTGCCCATCGAGTCGGCCAACCCTTACCCGCTGGAATTGTCTCGAGGGTGGTGATGCTCGGGACGTCCACTTTAAAGCTTTCCGAGCGCGGATCGTTCTTAGCCTTGATGACGTTGGCTTCGATCCATTGCCACTTCGCGAACTTTGTCGATTCCGCTAAGGTCCGGAACGGAATCGGAAACAGGCGAACTAGCTTGCCGTCATCACGGATCGCAGCCGTGCAAACGACTTCTTGCAATGATGCACTCGGGTTCGGGTACGTCTTCACGACGATCAGGAATTTCCGGCGCTCCCACTCCAACTACGCCACCCGCTCGATTCAGTCGCCGTAGTAATCTTCGGCGTATTCGGCGACCACTTCCGCGTGACAAGCCGCAGGCGCGCAATGGCAAAGCAGCGTGATTTTGCCATGACGCGCAAGGTTCGCAATCCGGAACATCGCATCTTTGACCGCATCGTTGCGCTTCAGTTCGCGTGCAAGCCATTTGCGATACTTCGCAATCACTTCGGCGCGGTCGCCGTCGACGCCGATTTTATATGGGTTTCCGAGAACGCTCGGCCGCGCGACACTGATCCCGCGATCACGTCTCAGCCTGCCGATCTGAATGTTCCCTGGTCGCCCGGGCGTGGATGCAATCTTCTCAACTCGCGCGTGCATGACAGGCGGCTTCGGCTTCTCGCAAACAACCCATCCAAAAAAACAGAAAAAAGTGAGCGCGCACTTTCCGTACCTTTCCTTTTCGCCCCGCCCTGGGGGGCTCGCCCGTAGCGCGAGTCGACCGTCACATTGCCGGACGCGATGCGATGTTCGCAATGCCCGGAGCTGCGTGCTACCGATCGCCGCGCTCACGATCAAGTGGGAACTCCGTGCGTCACCGGCTTGCAACGCGCTATTTAATGTTATACAATTAATACATGGTTACGCCGGAGAAGAGGCGCGGACGACCGAAGATCGACGTCGACAATGCGCGCGTGCTGTTCACGGTACGTGTGGCACCAAAGACGTCGGACGCACTGATCGCGGAAGCCGATCGGCGCGGAGTCAGCCGCGGCATCGTGCTCGACGATCTCGTCGCAAAGCATCTTCTTCGCAAGCGGAAGACCTAACAAACGAAGCGGCTCGGCGGTGCTACTAACACCCCGAGCCTGGCCACCGAAAGGGATACAATCGATGACGACCCTTACTTCGACGACCGCCACCCAGCCGACCTCGATCGACGTTGCAGCGCTCGAACTCCTCTGCTCGCTCTACCTCGCTCGCAAGTACGGCGAAGAGCAGCCCGCCGCGTGGTGCGAAGACGCTCCGGGGAACGCGGCAGCGCGCATCGTTGGCATCGAAACCCATGGCGAGCAACGCTTCGATGCTCACACGGCGTTCGGCTCCGGCTTCGAACTTGGCGTGCGGATCGCGGTCGCGATCGCGAGTAATCCGCTGGGCGATGTGGCAAGCTCGATCGATGCCGAGGTCGCGCGCACTCGTGCGTGGCTCGCCGGCTTCTCGTCGACACCGTGAAAGGCACCGCATGATCGTTCCCGACAGTCCCGCTGCGCGTCGGTTCTTGGATCTGGCTTACGAGCTGTTCGTCGTCAAAGCGTCGACAGCACCATCGGCCAAACGTAAACCGAAGAAGCGCGGTAAATCCTGATCGAAGCGCCGATCAAACCAAGCCCGCGACCACCGCGGGCTTTTTCTATCGCGGTCGCGGCCGATAGACTTTTGAGTCGGCGTCTTTCTCAGCGCACGAAAGCTCATCGCTGGTCTGCTTGCCGCTGATCGGATCTTCGAGCGACGCGATGCACTCGCTCTCGCGCGAGAACGGACCCGCAATCGTCGTGACGTCTTGCTGGGCTTCTTGCATCCCGGACGTTCCAGTGGTCGCGTAGCTCACGGTGCGTTCGACGAACCACGCCTGCGGCTTCGCAGGGGCACGTGCAGTACAGGCGCCTAGAATCGACACCGATAGGATGACGGATACCAGGAGGCGGCGCAGCGTCATAGCCGAGCCGATACGCCCCGGTGGCTGGCGATCCTTCGCTCGATCGCGATCTCAAAGAAGGCGCCGGGCGACTCTTGGTCACTTCTTGGTCACGTCTTCTGCGTGCACTTGCGAGCAACCGCGAACATCGAATCGACACGGAAACGCCCGCGGATGTTGATCCTGCGGGCGTCTGCGAACATCTACGGACACGTGCGATTTACGGTTGAAACGCATTTGAAGACCGTGCGGACCACCAGATCCGTACTCTCCCATCTGCGTGTGGTTTGTCGAACCCGTTCGCGCGTCCTCGGCAATTAGCGATGGAAGAACGCTGCGA
>JBBRLI010000043.1:0-12769 GCA_038231455.1 Vulcanimicrobiales bacterium
AGGCGAAAGCCTCGCCAGGAGACGCACGTGAAGAAATCACGATTCACCGAAGGCCAGATCATCGCTGCGTTCAAGGAGTCAGAGGCCGGCGCCAAGACCGGCGACATCTGCCGAAAACTCGGCATCAGCCGCGCCACGTTTTACAAGTGGAAATCGAAGTTCGGCGGCATGGAAGTCAGCGATGTCGCCAAGATGCGAGCACTCGAGGACGACAATCGCCGATTAAAACGGATCGTCGCTGATCAGGCCCTAAATATCGACGCGCTAAAACTCGTCGCCTCGGGAAACTACTGACGCCGGCACAGCGGCGTAAGGCGGCACTGGCAGTGCAAAACGCATTCCAGGTAAGCGAACGTGCTGCGTGCCGGTACGTCGCGGCGAATCGGCGGATGGTCCGTTACCTTCGGATTGTTCGTGACGACGCCGAGCTGCGCGAGAAGCTTCACGCACTTGCCGTCGAGCGTCGACGATTTGGTTCGCGACGGCTCGCCATCATGCTCAGGCGAGATGGCGTCGATGTCGGCATGACACGACTTCTGCGGGTCTATCGAGAGGCGCATTTGCAAGTACGAAAACGAGTAAAACGACGCGTTGCATTCGGGCGCGGCGAACCAAAACCGGCGGTAGCCGTTCCGAACGAGCGCTGGTCGCTCGATTTCGTTCACGACACGCTTCGATCAGGACGGAGAATTCGCGCGCTCACGATCGTGGATGATTGTAGTCGGGAAAGCCTTGCGATCGAAGTCGACACATCGCTTTCGGGATCTCGCGTGACGCGAGTTCTCGATGCGATCGGCAGCGTGCGCGGATATCCTAAAACGATCGTCATGGACAATGGTACGGAACTTACGAGCTTGGCGATGCTCAGATGGGCCGCCGATCGCCGTGTTCGCTTGCTCCATATCGCGCCGGGGAAGCCGACGCAAAACGCAAATATCGAGAGCTTCAACGGTCGCTTCCGCGACGAATGCCTGAACGAGAACGAGTTCCTTACGCTGGAAGAAGCCCGCGAGATCATCGAAGATTGGCGACTGGACTACAACGCCCGTCGCCCTCATGCAGCACTCGGAGGCTTGACGCCAGACGAGTTCTGCCGCAATCTTAAACCACCAACTTCGTACTTATCCGTGGTGTAAACCGCGCGTACACGTCAATACCGATATAGTATGCCTTTGTCCAGAACTTCCCGGAAAGTCTTGCGACAAATACCTCATGACAACGTGTTCACTGATCGCGGAAGCTAGTGAAATTATCGAGCGCTCGCGGGGAGTACCTACATCGAATATGGCCCAGTCGATGGCTCGGGCCAACTGACCCCAGCAGCCTTCGCAACGCCGAGGAGACGTTACTTTCAACTATCTCTAAATTGGACACCGTACCGGGTAACGTCAGTGCATAGAGCATCTATAAAAGAAGGCATTCACGTCGTGCGGCTATTTCTGTTATAGACGGCAATCGGAAATCTAGTCAGGAAGTTTGAGGCGTTGGCCGGGGACCAAGGCGGGCGAACCGAGGTGGTTTGCGGCGATGATCTGGTCGACCACGGCTTGAACGTCCCCGCCGCTTGCGGTGCGCGTCTCAGCGATCTTCCAGAGGTTGTCGCCCGCTTGGACCGTGACCGTCGAGAACGTGACCGGCGAAGCGGCGTGGAGCATGTTGCTCGAAAGGGCAGGCACCGTAACGGCGAGGCTCAGAGTCGCGAGCGCGATGAGCGGCATCAGCGTGAACTTCGGTTTGCGTTGGATCGCGTACATGATCGCTGCCTTCTCCCTAGATATTGTGGCGAACGGCTGTTCGTCCACTACATAATACTGCTGAGGTTGCTTCCCGTCAAGGCTATTTCGAACGTATGTTTGCCTTTTTTCCGGCAGACGTGCTACGATACGTCTCAATCGAGGCATAGCGTGCCACCGCGCAATGCCTACTGTATGGCACTCTGCGATGCGGTTCGTCCGGATTTTGCAGATCCGCCCGCGTGAAGCGGTCGGACCGAGGTGCCCGTCGCGCGAGAACGATCGCGCGGCGCCTCCCGTAAGGAAGCCCATCATGACGGAACGCGCCACCACCGAAAAACAACAGCGCATCCTCCAGGTCATCCGCGACTACACGGCCGAGCGCGGCTACCCACCCTCGGTTCGCGAGATCGGCGAACGCGTCGGCCTCTCCTCATCCTCGACCGTGCAATCGCACCTCAAGACGCTCGAACGCCGCGGGCTCCTGCGCCGCGACCCGACGAAGCCGCGCGCGCTCACCACGCACGACGAACCGGGCGGCGCGAACTTCAAGGCCCCGACTGCGAGCGGCCCCGAGTCCACCGCAATCCCGATCATCGGCCGCGTCGCGGCCGGCACGCCGATTACTGCGGCGGAGAATCTCGAGGACACCTTCGTGCTCCCGTCCTCGTTTGTAAAAAAATCGGGCGCGTTCATGCTCCGGGTCAAAGGCGAGTCGATGATCGACGCGGCGATCCTCGATGGCGACCTGATCCTCGTCGATCCGACGCCCGATGCGAAGAACGGCGAGATCGTGGTCGCGATGATCGACGGCGAAGCAACCGTCAAACGCTTCTACCGGGAGACGGGTCGCGTGCGACTCCAGCCGGAGAATGCGAGTATGGAGCCAATCTACGCGGACGATGTTACCATCGTCGGCCGAGTCGAGGCAGTCGTCCGCAGACTCTAACTCCCCGTTCGGCTGGCTCGAAGCGCGCTTCGCTCCACTCGCGCATACCGTCGGCGAAGCGCCGGTCATCCTCGCGTTGCGCGATGGGTTGCCGTTTAGCTTTGTCGGGTTGATCCTCGGGCTTGCCGGTTTTCTGCTCTTCGGCGTCTCCGGCAATCCCGTCGAACGCTTTCACAGCGCGTTTGCGAAGGGCACGCTCGTGCTCACGCTCGACGTCGGGTTTACCGCGATGTCGATCGCGCTGATCCTGACGCTTTCCGTCGTGCTCGCCCAGCGGGTGAAGTATCCGCTGTGGCTTTCGCTGCCGACGATGATCGGCGCGTTCGTGCTCTCGCTGCCGCATCCGGCCGTGGCGACGCTCGAAGACTACGCCAAGGCCTTGGGTGCGAGCGGCTTATTCTTAGCGATCGTCGTTGCACTCATGTGTACGGCGGCGATGAGTTATGGACGGCGCAAACTTGGGACGCGTGGACTCTATGTTGGCGCAGTCGCCGTCCTCGCGCTTGCGGGACTCGCATTCTCGCTGCACTTTTCGCTCGCGCGCTTACTCGCCGAAGTGATCGCGCCGCTGGGATCGCTCGGCGACACGTATACGGGACTGCTCGTAATCGCGCTCTTGCAAACGGCGCTGTGGCTCGTCGGCATTCACGGCCCGGCACTGCTCGCTGCGGTCGTCACGCCGATCTACTTGAATTTGCAGTTGCTCAATACGGCGGAGGCCTTGCACCATCAGCCGCTGGAGCACATCGTCGTCGTCTCGACGTTTCTCTTCGTGTTCCCGGGCGGTGCGGGCGCGACGCTGCCGCTTGCACTGCTCTTATTGCGATCGAAAAGTTCGCGCTTGCGAAAAGTCGCGCTCGCCGGCATCGCGCCGTCGTTGTTCAATACCAACGAGCCGATTTTACTTGGCATTCCGCTCGTCTTTAATCCGTATCTCGCCATCCCGTTTTTGCTTGCGCCCGCAGTGCTCGTGACGACGACCTACATTGCGATGGCAACGAACTTCGTGAGCAAACCGGCGTATTACATCCCCTCATCCGTACCGACGGTGATCTCGGTATTTCTTGCAACGCTCGATTGGCGTGCGGTCGTGCTCGTCGTGATCAATATCGGCCTTGCGATGGCGATTTACTATCCGTTCGTACGCATTTACGAACGCGCTGAAGTCGCGCGCGAGCAGGCGAAGTGATCGATCAGGTACTCGAAGGCCGCACGTTCGATCCGCGCGTGATCGCTGCGGCAAAGATCGCCGCGGTGCAGCTTGATGCGCGCCTGGACCCGACACGAACCGCAATCCGTTTGCGCGTGCTCGATGCATTTTACGCCGAGGGTGTCGATGAAAGCGATCTTGCCGGCACGACGGGTTACGGGTACGACGATCCGGCGCGCGCGCGCTACGAATCGCTGTTGGCGCGCTACTTTCGTGCGGAGGCCGTTCTCGCGCGGCTTTCCATCGTTAGCGGCACGCATGCAATCGTAGCGACGCTCGCTGCATGCGTGCGACCGGGTGAGGGGATTCTCTGCGCGAACGGTGCGCCGTACGATACGTTGCGCAATGCCATCGTCACGGCAAAACACTCGCTCGTCAGCGATGGGCGCATGTACGACGAAGTCGCGCTTAAGAGCGACGATAACGTCGACATCGCCGCACTGAAAACCCGCGTTCGCGAGTCGCAGCCGCGTGCAGTGTTCGTGCAGCGATCGCGCGGCTATAGTACGCGCCGCTCGCTCTCGATCAATACGATTGCCGCGATCTGCTCGGCCGTCAAAGCGTCCTCCCCGAAGACGCTCGTGCTTGTCGATAATTGCTACGGCGAACTCGTCGAGGAGCGCGAGCCGCTCGAAGTCGGCGCCGATGCGATTATGGGGTCGCTAATCAAAAATATCGGCGGCGGGCTTGCGCCGACCGGCGGCTATGTCGCCGGCCGGGCCGAGGTCATCGAACGCGTTGCGACGCGGATTTTCGCGCCGGGTCTAGGCGCGGGTCTCGGGCCGACGCTCGGTTTTGGTCGCGCACTCATCCAAGGATTCTTTTACGCGCCGGGCGTCGTCGAGAACGCGCTGCGCGGCCTGGATTTTGCGGCGGCACTCTTTGTCGCGCTCGGCTACGACGTCTCGCCCGCGCCGGGCAGCCCGCGCACCGATATCGTGCAGGCGATTCGACTCGGCGATCGCGACAAACTCATCGCGTTTGCGCGTGGGCTGCAACGGGCGATGCCGATCAATGCGCGCTTTGCGCCCGAACCCGGACCCGTTCCCGGGTATGTCGATCCGGTCATCATGTCGAGCGGTTCGTTCGTGAGCGGCGCGACGATCGATCTCTCGTGCGATGCGCCGCTGCGGCCGCCCTTTGAAATGTATCTCCAGGGCGGCGCGATGCTCGAACAGGCCGTACTCGGTGCGCTCTTCGCTGCCGATGCCGTCGTGCGCCAAGACGCACATTAGGAGGCGGAGATTAGCCAGGGGCGTACTAGTCCCCCATGTTCGACAAGCGACCACCGGCCGTCGGCAAGGGTGTTGGCGGCAACGAAATGGATAGCCATTCACGCCGCCTGTTTTTACGGGCGAACGTTGCCATTGAAGCGGTTTATTCGGCGCAGGGCCGCGATGGCGAGCGCAAAGGCACGATCCAGACGCTGGGTGGCGGCGGCCTCCGCTTTGCAACCGACGAGGATCTGGCCACCTCGACGATCATGACGTTGCACTTCAAGCTTCCTTCGGGTGCCGATGTGACGGCCCAGGGTCGCGTGGTGCTCTCCTTTTTCGACGCGCATGACAAGCGCTTTAGCCATGGCGTGGCCTTCACGCAGATCGACGCCGACCATCAGGCCGAGATCGTCACGATCATCTCGAAGCTGATCGAGAACTAGATCGGGCGGCCCGAGCCGCCCATGAAGCCGTAGAAAAAATACGTATTCCCGTCGCCGGTCTCAATCGAGATACGCGTCTCGGAGATTTCGGCTTTGACGATGGCCTTGCCGACCATCGTATCGAGAATCATCTGGGCCTGCATGAATTCGGCTTCACGAAGGGACTCGGGATCGATTTCCATCGGCCCCATGGCCGCTTCTACTTCGTCGGTGTTCACCTTGGTTATATCGTCCGTCGGACGCTCCGTCTTTAAGTGGTCGCTCGCTTGAGAGCGGCTGGGGTGAGGAGAGGAGGGCGCCGCGCACCTGTGCGAAGGCTGTCCTGATGTATGTTCTCGAGGTCATGAACGGTCCGCTCGATGGCAAAACGTGGTCGTTTGAGCGCGAAATCACAATCGGTCGTGACGATGCGGTTGCGACCGCCTGTATTACTATCGACCGTTATATTTCCCGAAAACACGCGAAATTGTACGAAGATGCCGGATTTTTGCGTCTCGAGGATCTGGCGAGCCGGAATGGGACCAAGCTCGACGGCCGCCCGGTCGCAGCGGCTGAAGAGCTGGAAATTGGCAAGCCGTTCCAGGTCGGTCGGACAATTTTGCGCGTCGTGCGTGAATAAGTCGTGATTGTTGCGCGCACGCCGGCGGAATTCCGCGCGGCGATGGGCACGCTGCCCCGTCCTACCGGGTTTGTGCCCACGATGGGCGCGCTTCATGCCGGGCATTTGACGCTCGTCGCCCAGGCACGCGCGGAAAACGCGACGGTCGTCGCTTCGATCTTCGTCAATCCGTTGCAGTTTGGCCCAGGTGAGGATTTCGAACGCTACCCGCGCGCCTTTGCGGGCGACTGCGCAGCACTCGAAGCAGCCGGCGTTGTGGTCGTATTCGCGCCCAGCGTCGAGGTGGTGTATCCCGCCGGCTTTGCGACCTCGATCGAGCTCGGTGCGATTGCAACGCGCTACGAGGGCGCGCTCCGGCCTGGTCACTTCAGCGGCGTTGCAACCGTTGTGTGCAAACTCTTCGGCGTGGTGCAGCCCGATCGCGCGTATTTCGGTGCGAAGGACGCGCAGCAGTGCGTTGTGATCAACCAGCTCGTGCGCGATCTCGATCTTCCGGTCGAAATCGTCATCGCGCCGACGATCCGCGAAGACGACGGCCTCGCGCTCTCGTCGCGCAACGTCTATTTGAATCCCGAAGAGCGCGCTGCCGCGCCCGCACTACACCGGGCGCTTGAAGTCCTAGCCGGCGCGATCGCGCGCGGCGAGCACGACCGTGATGCGGCCATCGCGCGCGCGCGCGCGCTCCTCGTTGAGCCGCTACGCGAAGCCTACTTGAATGCGGTCGACCCACAAACGTTTGAAGCCGTTCCCTTGCGCGCACCGGCGATTGCCATCGGCAGCGCGTGGCTCGGAACGACGCGGTTGATCGACAACATCGGAGTCGCCGGTCCCGATGGGCGCGATCCGCTTGTAAATTCGACTCTGGTGATGCACCGATGAACGGCGCGCGCGTGCTGCTCGGCGTCTGCGGCGGCATCGCTGCCTATAAAGCCGCCGCGCTTGCCAGCCACCTCGTCCAGCAAGGCGTCGTGCTCGATGTGGTGATGACGCAGGACGCGCAGCGATTCATCGGTTCGCTGACGTTTGCCGCGCTCGCGCGGCGGCCCGTGTTTACCTCGCCGTGGGAGCGCGGTGAAACGATTCCGCATATCGCGCTCGCACGCGAGAACGATATCATCGTGATCGTCCCGGCGACGGCGAACACGATCGCGAAAATCGCCTACGGCCTGGCCGACGATCTGCTCTCGAATATCGCGCTTGCCGCGCGCATCCCGATTGTCATCGCCCCTGCGATGAATTCCGCGATGTACGACCATCCCGCGACCGTTGCCAACCTTGCGACCCTGCGCGCGCGCGGCGTCCACATCGTTGAGCCCGGGAACGGTTTCCTTGCCGAACGCGAGCACGGCGTTGGACGCCTCGCCGATGAAGATGCGATTGTGGCCGCGATCGAGCACGCGCTCGTGCGCCGCGATGAATTGCGTGGCGAGCGCGTTCTCATCACCGCAGGACCGACGCGCGAGGCAATCGATCCGGTTCGATTTCTCTCCAACGCATCGACCGGAACCACCGGTATCGAACTCGCGCGCGAAGCGCTCGCGCGCGGTGCGAGCGTGACGCTCGTGCTCGGCCCGACGCTCGTCGTACCGCCGGCGAGCGCGACCGTCGTGCGCGTGACGAGCGCCCAGGAGATGTACGATGCCGCGCTCGCGCACGCAGCCGATGCAACGATCGCGATTGCGACCGCAGCCGTCTCGGATTTTCGCCCGGCCGAACGCTTCGATCGCAAAGTGAAGAAGGGCGCTGATCCCGCGGCAATCGCACTCGAACGCACGCCCGATCTCTTAGCGGAACTTGGGGCGCGCAAGAACGGCACGTTTCTTGTGGGCTTCGCCGCTGAAACGCACGATGTCGAAACGAACGGACGCGAGAAACTGGTGAAGAAACACCTCGATGCCATCGCCGTCAATGACGTCTCGGGCGAACGCGGCTTCGGAACGGGGCCAAACGAACTCGTCGTCCTCTACGGTGCGGACGGACGGATGGAGCTGGGCCGCCACAGCAAAGGCGAACTCGCCTCTCACCTGTGGGACGCCCTCCTGCGCGTGCGGGCTCAGCGCTAAATGCTGCTTGCGATCGACGTTGGGAACACCGACACGAAGCTCGGCTTCTTTGCACGCGGCGAGAACGGCATGGTCGGCGAGCTGCAGCACACGTGGCGCGTCACGACTTCGCGCCGCCGCACCTCAGATGAGTACGGCGTGCTCTTTCGGGCACTCTTTTCTGAGGCCGGCGTTGCGCTCGATGCAATCGACGCGATCGCCGTTTCCAGTGTCGTTCCGCCGATCGAATCGCACTTGCGCGATGCCTGCCTGCGTTATTTCGAGCGCACGCCACTCTTCATCAACGCCGCAACGCAGCGTTTGATCGAAGTCCGCACGGAGCGCCCGGTCGAACTCGGAAGCGATCTGCTCTGCGGTGCGATCGGTGCGGTCGCCCGGTATGGCGCGCCCGCGATCGTTATCGGCTATGGAACGGCCACGACGTTCTCGGCGATCTCGCGCGACGGCGCGTTCCTCGGAACGGCGCTCGCGCCCGGGATCCAGATTTCGATCGACGCGTTGATCAGTCGTGCGGCGAAGCTCCCGCAGATCGCGCTCGAAACGCCGCTGACGGCGATCGGACGCGAGACCGTCGCCTCGCTCCAGTCCGGCTTCGTCTTCGGGTTTGTCGGTCAGACCGAAGGCATCGTTACGCGTATCAAAGCCGAGATCGGCGAAGATGCGCGCACGATCGCAACGGGCGGCCTTGCCAACGTCGTCGGACGGCAGACCGCGATGATCGATGAGATCGACCCGCACCTCATTCTCGAAGGCTTACGTCTCTTTTACGAGGCTTCGCGCTAGAGATGACTGCCACGGCGATCGCACAACCGGCCGCCGATCGCCCACGGAGTGCACGGCATATCGATGTGCTCGACGGCATTCGTGGTCTCGCGATTGCGCTCGTCATGTGGTACCACATCTGGGAGATCACCTGGCAGGGCGCCGCGTTCACGGTCTTCGGCCATCAAGTCGATTTAATTTTTATCGGCCGCATGGGATTTGTCGGCGTCGATATCTTCTTTTTCGTTAGCGGCTTTTGTTTATTCTGGCCGTACGCTCGGGCACTCGCAACAAAACGACCGTTTCCGACGGTGAAGCACTTTGCCTACCGGCGTTTTATCAAGATCGTGCCCTCGTATTTCTTGGCGCTGGCGATCCTCGTCGCACTCGGTAGCGAGCGAGATCGTTCGCTCGTCGACGGCATCGAAGACGTGCTCGCACACGTGTTCTTCGTGCACACCTGGTTTCAATCGTACTTCGGTTCGATCGACGGCGTGCTGTGGTCGCTGGGCGTGGAAGTGCAGTTTTACGTTATTTTCCCGCTTGTCGTGCTCGCATTCGTACGCTGGCTCGTCGTGACCGTGGGCGCGATGTCGTTCGTCGCGTTCGTGTGGCGCTACGCGGTCGAGCGCTGCTGCTCGGTGGGGCCGTACAATCATTTTCATCAGCTCGAAAACAATCTGCCGGCGTTTCTCGACCTTTTCGCGATCGGAATGCTCGCCGCGTGGATCGTGGCCGTCGTCCTGCCTCGCATAAAGGCAACGACGCTCACGCGCCTCTTGGGTACGGCCATTGGAATTGGTGGTTTTACCTGGATCGTCGCGCTGATTTGGAATGTGAATAGCACGAGCACGCTGCATGACTACGCGGAGCATTGGCAAGTGTGGAATCGCTTTGCCTTCAGTCTTGCGTTGCTCGTCGCAACGGTCGGATCGATTGCTGCGCTTCCGCTCTGGCATCGCATCGTTGCAAACCCGCTTTTCGTCTTTCTCTCGGTCATCTCTTACAACGCGTACATCTGGCATCAGGTCGTGGCGCGCTCGCTCTTGTGGGCGCATCTCCCCCATGCGGCGACCGCTGATCCGCACGACGATCCGGCCTGGCAAATTTTCGCACTACCGCTTTATCTGCTCGCGGGAACGGCCCTCGCCGCGGCAATAACGTATGGCTTCGAGCGGCCACTTTTGAGAATCGATCCGGCGCGGTTCAACCTTTCCCGTCGTGCGATCGCTATCGAAGACTAGTGCCGTATACGACCGTCGCGATCCCGAAGACAACGAGCGCGCCTCCACCCACGCGCGTGATCGTCTCGCCGTAGCGCAAAAATCGTCGCGATGTCAGCAAAACGCCCGCGGAAAGCGAGGCTGCGAAGAGAACGATCGTGTACCCGAGGGTGTACGATATCATCGCGACGAGGGCACGCACGATCGATCCGTCCTGCGTCGCGGCACCCAACACCGCAACTAAAACGGGGCTTGCGCACGGCGATGCCACAAGCGCAAAAAGAACACCGGCTGCGAATGGACCGGCTGCTTTTGGCATCGCGCGCGTGAACTGCGGCGTCTGGATCGTGATCACGCCGGCCATCCAGAGCCCCATCAGAACGGTGATCGCCCCAACGGCGATATTCACCGGCGAACGATACTGAACGATCACGGCAAAGAAAACGGAGGCGACCAGTCCGAGCGTGACGTTCACGACGGCGACGCCACCGGAGAATGAACCCGCGACGAGCGCCGATCGCCGGCGCGACGTCGTCCCGGATGCACCGATGAACGCAAGATTGACGGGCAGCATGCCGAGAATGCAAGGGGAGAGACTTGCGGCTAGGCCCCCGGCGAATGCAACGGCGTAAAGTCGCCAGCCGGAGAGCGACGCGGGACCGAGCCGCGCCGCGATTGCGTTCTGCCACGATCCGACTTGACGTTCGAGCATGCTGCCGACGTCACCGTGAACGAAGGCCAGTGTCGCAAGCAACACGACCGCTGCGACGGCGGCGATTGCGAGCGTTCGCGCTGGCAATCGCCGGGCAACGTTTCGCACCTAGCCGTGTCGTAACTGGGCGCTAACCGTCTCGATCGCTTTTTCGTAGTCTTCCGGTGTGTTGTCATTGTAGAGCGACGTCATGACGGCGCCGGTCTTCGGGTTGATGATGGCGACCGTGGACGTCGCCGTCTTGTCGGTGTCGTACAACTTTGTCAATCCGAGTTTTTGCGCTTTGGTCGCCGCTTCCGCAGCCGTTTTCGCGTCCGTCACATCGAACGTCACAAACGTCGCCTTACCTGCAAATTGTTTCTCGATTCCGCGATACGTGGCTTCGGTTGCCTTGCACGCCGGGCACCAGTCAGCATGAATCCGCACGACGACGGGTTTGCCCTGAAGCGCTTGCGGAAGCTGCCCAAGGATCATCCCACTGTGCTTCATCGCGGATGCGGGCATTTTCATTTCATCCATCGCGTGCATCGCACCGGCCTCGGGTGGACTGCTGGGCGCCGTTTGAGCAAACGACAAGAACGGGATCGCGGTGAACGCGAGGGTCAGAAGCGCGGCAGCCGGTCGATTCATAGGTAGCCTCCGAAGAAGTGATAGTCCGCTAAGGCTAGCTTTTTTAAACCCTCAAAGGCGGTAACGACGCTTACAGCCTCGTTCCCCGCCGCTCTCACGGGCGGTTCTTATTCGGATGATTCCCGGATTTCACTGGGGATCGACGATGGCGAGTCGCTAACGCATCCCTAGTCTTGATCTCGACCGAAGTTAACGGGTGAATGATGAATCTTCGAAGCGCTCTCGTACGCGTCTCGTTATTGCTCCTCGCGACTAGCACGGCAGCTCCGGCGGCGGAGACGCCGAGCGCAACGGAGTTCTACCGGCGCGCCGTCGTCACGATGAACGAGCTACCGGAGCCGCCATTTCTTGAATACCGGCTCGAGGGAACGGGGTCAGGGTTACGGACCGATATCTTGTCCGAGCCATGTAACCACCTAAGCTCGAGGTTCGGTGATGGTCGCAACCACTGGACCATCCGGAATCGCACATCGGACGCTCTTGCCGAAATCGTCGATGAGACGGGCAATCGCACCGTGATGCGGTTTGACCCGAGTTGGGCAAACACCTATCGTGAGCTTCGATCTGCGCCACTGCACGACGGCCGCAATATTTGTTCGCCGCCGGCTCTACGCGCTCCGGAACCCATTGCTTCCGATCCGAAGCCGGATCCGTCGGTAAAGACGATCGGGACGGTGCTGGCCATCGGCCCGGGAATTTATCGCGTGGACGACCGCGGTGCCGCTGTCTGTCCGAACGGCCATGAGGGTCACGCGCTCCATCTCTCCTCTCGGACGGGCGACCCGCGCCAGCAACTCTCCGATGTGATCGTCGAGGTGAGTTCGATGCGCTTCTGCACGGTACGTTTCGGAGCGCGACTGGGTCTGGGGTTTTCGGTCGATGCGATCTACGAACAGCATTTTGCGGACATCGGCGGCTTCTGGATGCAAACCGACGGACAACTTGAAGCGACCGGTCGAATCGCGGGTTTCGCCTCCGGTCATGGAGTGTGGCGCTACAAGTTGCTGGATATGGACTATCCCGCAGCATTGTCACTTGCGGACTTTGCGCCGACGCCGAATGATGCCGCATCATATGCACGTCCGCAACGTCTAGTCGATATCGGAGGGCGAAAGCTCAATCTCTACTGCACGGGCACTGGATCGCCAACCGTCATTCTTGAAGCGGGCGGTGGCGATTCATCGCTCGACTGGCGCTTCGTTCAGCCG
>JBBRLI010000044.1:0-12179 GCA_038231455.1 Vulcanimicrobiales bacterium
GACGACCCGCGACACGATCGAGGAGACGATCGGGATCGACGGCGTGCTCGTGCGCCTCACCGACACCGCGGGCTTGCGCCGCACCGGCGACCCGATCGAGCGCGCGGGGATCGAACGCACCCACGCCAGCCTTGCGGGAAATCGTGTCGCGCTCGTGGTGATCGACGGCTCTCGGCCGCTCGACGCGGATGGGCGAGCGGCGCTCGATGCCGCAAGTGACCGGCCGCGGATCGTCTTCTGCAACAAGAGCGACCTTGGCCGCGCCGTTGCCGATGCCGACATCCCGCAGGGCGCGATCGTCGGATCGGTCTACGATCCGCTGACGCTTGCGGCGCTCCGCGAGGCGATTGCTTGGCTCGGTTGGGGTGGCGAAGCGCCGGATTTCGCGCGTCCGCATTTGGCCAGCGCCCGTCAGGCGGATGCCGTTGCTACTGCGCAGCGTGCGATCCACCACGCGCGCGAGACGATCGAAAATGATGCTCCGATCGATCTTGCCGCGCCCGACTTACTCGCCGCCTCCGCAGCCTTAGGCCTCGTAAGCGGCGGGGAGGCAAACGAAGCCGTGGTGACCGGCATCTTCGCGCGCTTCTGCATCGGCAAATGATACGATGGGCCTCATGATTACAAGCGATGCGGGCGTCATCGTGGTGGGCGGCGGTCACGCCGGCCTCGAAGCCGCCCGCGCATCGGCCCGGCTCGGCGTTCCGACGTTGCTAGTAACGGGCGATCCGGAGAAGATCTGCACGCTGCCGTGCAATCCATCGATCGGCGGGAGCGCCAAAGGCCAGCTCGTGCGCGAGATTGATGCGCTCGGCGGCGCAATGGGCGAACTCATCGATGGGTGTTCGCTGCATTCGCGCATGCTCAACGAATCCAAAGGCCCGGCGGTCTGGGCGCTGCGCGCGCAAGCCGATAAGCCCGCCTACGCCCGGCTCGCGCGCGAAGCGCTGGCCGGCGAGCCGCACCTGAGGATCGTCGCGGGAATGGTCGAAGATCTCATCATCAGCGCGGGCGCCGTGCGCGGCGTCGAGTGCGCCGACGGCTCGCGGTATTACGCAGACAACGTCGTGTTAGCGACGGGGACGTTTCTCGGCGGCACGATTTTTCGCGGCGAACATTCGGAGGCTGCGGGGCGTTTTGGCGAAGCGCCGGCGATCGGTTTGTCCGCAGCGCTTGGACGCGCGGGGTTTCCGCTTGCGCGCTTGAAAACCGGAACGCCGCCGCGCATCGCGCGCACGAGCGTCGATTACACGCAGATGTCTGCGCAATTACCGAGTGCGATCCCGCTTCCGTTTTCGTATCGCAGCGCGGTGCGTTTCGCCGGTCCGCAAGTCCCGTGTTACATCGTCGAGACCAACGATCGCACGCACGCGCTGGTGCGCGAAAACTTGCATCGGTCGCCGCTCTACGGTCTCGATCTCATTCGCGGAATCGGTCCGCGCTATTGTCCCTCGATCGAAGACAAAGTCGTCAAGTTCGCGCACAATCCGACGCACCAACTCTTCATCGAACCCGAGGGCTGGGACGAGCCGACGCTTTACGTCGGCGGATTTTCAACCTCGCTTCCCGCCGATGTGCAACTGCAAATGTTACAGACCTTGCCGGGGCTTGCCGAGGTCGTGATGCTGCGCGCGGGATACGCCGTCGAATACGATTTCGTGACGCCGACGGAACTCGATGCGTCCCTCGAAACGCGTCGTGTCGCGGGGCTCTTCCACTGCGGCCAGCTCAACGGAACATCGGGATACGAGGAAGCTGCCGCGCAAGGACTGATCGCCGGTATCAATGCCGCAAAGCGCGCACGCGGTGATGCGCCGCTGCGGCTTGGACGCGAAGAAGCATACATCGGCGTGCTCATCGACGATCTCGTGACGAAGGGCGTCGACGAGCCTTACCGCATGATGACCTCGCGCGCCGAACATCGCGTCGTGTTGCGCACGGACAACGCCGATCTGCGTTTGATGCCGGTGGGAAGCGCGCTCGGCCTGATCGGCGATGCCGATTTTGCTGCGTTCGAAGAGCGGCGCGACGCAATCGCGGCGGGCATAGCCACCGCCGAACGCACGCGCCTCAAAGCAACGACGATCGCCGGCGTCGATGTGCCCGCCGGTACGTCGCTTGCCGATGCGTTACGCCGACCGACCCTCGAAGCGGTCGACGTCGCGCCGCTCTTTCCCGAACCACCGCCGCCGGCGATTGCCGAGCGCATCGCAATCGAAATCAAACTTGCGGGCTACGTGAAGCGGCAAGATGTTGCGATCGAAGCCGCGCGCAAGGACGAGCGCCGCGTGTTGCCCGACGTTCTCGACTACCGCAGCGTTCGTGGGCTCTCGCTCGAAGCGCGCGAGAAGTTCGGCGCGCGACGTCCGCGTACGCTCGCTGCGGCAAGTCGTATTCCGGGCATAACGCCCTCCGATATCGCCGTACTACGCGTGTATTTGCACGCAAACCCCGACGCGGAACTCGACCAGGCGCTCGTCCAACCGGTTGGTCGGGCGTGAACGAGGAGCTGACAGCGCTTTTGCGCGCTGGTGGGGTCAACGCGGCCCTTGCGCAGCGGCTAGCGGCGTATGGGACGCTGCTCTTGACGACCAATCGCGACGTCAACCTCACTGGTGCAAAGTCGCCCGAAGCGCTGGCCCCGCATCTCATCGACGCGCTCAGCCTCGCGCCCGACGTTCGCGGTCCGTTGATCGACATCGGGACCGGCGGCGGATTACCAGGCATTCCGCTCGCCCTCGCCACCGGCGTTCGCGTGACGCTCGTTGATGCCGTCAAGAAAAAAGTGGTGTTCTTGCAGCATGCGCTGCACGAACTTGGCCTCGAAGGCGAGGCCATAGACGGCCGCGCCGAGGTGCTCGGGCAAGATCCCGTCTACCGCGAACGCTTTCTCACGGCGACCGCGCGTGCCGTCGCAAGCGCCCCCACCGTGGCCGAGCTGACGGTCCCGTTTTTGAGCGTCGGCGGGCGCGCGCTGTTACAGCGTGGTGCGCTCGACGATCGCGAGCGAGATGCCGTCCGTGATGCCGCGCTCGTTCTTGGAGCAAGCTTGGTTGACGAGCGCTTGCTCGATGGCGAGCGGCGCATTCTGATTCTCGAGAAGACGAGCGTGACGCAAGGCCGCTTCCCGCGCCGCAACGGGATCCCCGATAAGCGACCCCTCTGTTTCACGTGAAACACGCCCTAGACGCCCGGTTGGCGCGCGTGTTTGGTGTGGACGCATTATTCGCTGTGGGCGGAAGTGTTCGAGATGACCTCCGTGTCGAGCTGGGTCAGTCAACTCAGCCTGCCAAGGACCGCGACTACGTTGTCGTCGGGCTCGAACTTGACGAGGTGATCGCCCGGTTGCGAACGATCGGGCGCGTCGACATCGTCGGGGCGTCGTTCGCGGTGCTCAAATTCCGCTCGGACGACGGCGATGCCGACGTCGCGCTCCCGCGTCTTGAGCGCTCGACGGGCGCCGGACACCGGGATTTTGCCGTCGAGAGCGGCCCGGATGTGTCGCTCGCCGACGATTTAGGGCGACGGGACTTTCGCATGAATATGATCGCGCGTCGGATCGCCGACGACGCGTTAATCGATCCGCACGGGGGCGTTGCCGATGTTACCGCGCGCCGGATCGACCTCGTGCGTCCCCAGGCCTTCGAAGAAGATCCGCTGCGAATGCTGCGCGCCGCGCAGTTTGCCGCGCGATTCGATTACTCGCTCACGCCCGCAACCGGCGCTGCGATGACCGCCTCGGCCCCACTTGTGACGTCGGTTTCGGCGGAGCGGATCGGCGAGGAGCTCGGGAAGTTGCTCGCGCTGGCGCCGCAGCCATCGGTTGGTCTGGAGATCTTGCGCGAACACGGTCTGCTCGCGCTGGTGTGGCCGGAAGTTCTGGAGGGGGTGGGCGTCGATCAAAACGAGTGGCACGCCTACGATGTCTATCGCCATAACCTCGTGACGCTCGACGCCGTCCCGCCCGGCGACATTATTCTGCGCCTTGCCGCACTCTTGCACGACGTTGGCAAGCCGCGGACCAAGGATGGCCCACATTTCTACCGACACGAGCACGTCGGGGCCGATCTGATTCCCGCAATGCTGGAACGCATCCGGTTACCGCACGACACAATCGCCACGGTGCAGCACCTCGTTCGGATGCACATGTACAGCAACGACCCCGAGGCGCAGCCAAAAACCATTCGCCGATTCGTACAGCGTATCGGGGTCGAGCATCTGGGCCGGCTCTTTGCTTTGCGAGCAGCCGATATCGCCGGAAGTGGCCTACCCAAGCGGGACGACGCAAACGAACGTTTCGAGGCGCGAGTCGCGTCGATCGTCGCCGAGGCGCCTCCCTTTACGGTCAAGGATCTTGCCATCGGCGGCGCCGACGTGATTGCTGCCTTGCAGCGTCGCGGGCTCGTGGCCGCCGGATATCGCGGTGACGAACGGGTCGGAGACGCGCTGCGCTGGCTCTTCGAGCAGGTCACTGATGAGCCAAGTCGTAATCAGCCCGACCTGCTGGCCGCCCTGATCGAGCGTTATTTGGACGCCGAGAAGCCGCGCGCGGCCGCGCATCCGAAGTAGAATCGAGACTATCACGACTGTTTCACGTGGAACACGTGTCATCGCGATCGTCAACCAGAAAGGCGGCGTCGGCAAGAGCACGACGGCGGTCAATCTGGGTGCATCGCTCGCCTTAGGTGGCGAACGCGTTCTTATTATCGACGTCGACCCACAGGGCAATACGACGACCGGCGTCGGCATCAACAAACGCGAGCTTGAGAAGGACGTTTATTCGATCTTGCTCGAGGGCGCATCCGTCGCCGATGTTGTCCGCCCGACCGCAATCCCCGGGCTATCGATCGTCCCCGCGACCCTCAATCTGGCGGGCGCCGAGATCGAACTCGTCTCGGCCCTCCAGCGCGAAGGCCGGCTTAAAAACGCGCTTCGTGCGGCGGCCGACGATTACGACTACATGCTCATCGACTGCCCGCCCTCACTCGGGTTGCTCACGATCAACGCCCTCACGGCGGCAACGGACGTCATCATCCCGGTCCAAGCGGAATTCTACGCCCTCGAAGGGCTCTCGCAGCTAACGTCGATCGTGCGCCGCATCCGTGAGGCGCTCAATCCCGAACTCACGATTCTCGGCGTCCTGATCACGATGTACGACGGCCGCACGAAACTCGCAGCCGAGGTCATCGACGAATTGCATCGCTACTTCCCCGACCAGCTCTTCAAAACGCAGATCCCGCGCAATATCCGTCTCTCGGAGGCACCGTCGTTCGGACAGCCGGGCGTCGTGTTCGACGTGAAGAGTCGTGGCGCGCAAGCCTACCTACAATTCGCCCGCGAAGTAACCGAAGCGATCGGGGCCACGCGATGAGCGCGCCGAAGCGGGGTCTTGGCCGAGGCCTGGACGCACTGCTCGGCGACGATCGCCATGGCGGCGGTTCGCGCGGCTTGCAAACGATCGCCGTGACGCGCATTGTCCCTAATCCCAGCCAGCCGCGAACCGTCTTCGATGCCGCCGCGCTCGAAGAACTCCGCGCGTCGATCGCCGCTTTCGGCGTCCTCGTGCCGATCCTCGTCCGCCCGCGCGGGACCGACTACGAGCTTATCGCCGGCGAACGCCGCTGGCGCGCGGCCACAGCGGCTGGTCTCGAAGCGATCCCGGCGATCGTTCGCGAGGCCGATGACCGCGAAAGCCTCGAGGTCGCGATTATCGAGAACCTCCAACGCGAAAATCTCGATCCGCTCGAAGAGGCGATGGGCTTCGCGCACCTGATGGAGTCGTTCGGCTTTACACAGGAGCGGGTCGCCGAACGGGTCGGGCGGAGCCGCCCCGCAATTGCCAATGCACTCCGTCTCTTAGGTCTCTCCGATGCGATCAAAGCGCTCGTCCGCAGCGGAACGCTCTCCGTTGGGCACGCGCGTGCGCTGCTGGCGTTTCCGGAACCCGACCGCGAAGCGTTCGCCTACCGCGTTGTCCGCGAGGGACTGACCGTGCGTGCGGTCGAGGCGGCCGCCAGCGCCGCCGCGCCGTCGAAGCGTCCCCCGCTCCCGACACGCTTGCGGACCGCTCGTGCGGCCGACCTGGATGATGTCGAGGGCCGTTTGCGGTACCGTTTCGCGACACACGTGAGTATCGTCCCCGCCGGTGACGGCGGTTCGGTAACCTTGCGCTATGCGGGTGAAGCCGATCTCATGCGAATTGTCGATCTGCTCCTGGGAGAGACCCCGTGAACGTCCGAGTCGTCGCTTCCCTCGCGCTCAGCGCTGCGCTCCTTGGCGCTGCTCCCAAACCGGCCTTCGGGCCGCTTCCGGGAGGTGGGCAAACACAAGCGGTCACCGCCTATCTGGCCGCGCTCAAACGCGCCGATTACGCGGCGGCCTTCGCCGTGCTCTCGTCGCGCGACCGCAAGTATTTTCGCAATGCGCAAAATTTCGCATCGATCTTTACCGCCGATGCCCTCGCGCTGCGTTCGTTCAAGCTGCTCGGCGCAAAAGGCGACGAGCGCGGGCGCGTGTTCTTTGCGCATGAATCACTCGGCTTCTACAACCACCTCAAAAACGAGCGTTTCAAAGGCGAGGTCGACGTGGTCCTGGGCGCACTCAACGATCACGGCTGGAAAGTGCGCGACCTCGGCCACCCCTGGAAAGCCTACGCGGCCGATACGACCCAGACGATTAGCGATCTGCGGGTCCAAATCCGCAAAGTCAGTTACTTCGAGCGCCGCATCGAGATCATCGTCAACTTCGCGAATCTCGGCTCGTCGTTTGTGACCGTACTGCCGTACGGGAAGTCCGTCTTGCGCGATGACCGCGGCAACGTCTACCGCATTCTGGCGACCAAAGATCCGCTCTTAACCGACCGCCAGCTCTTCATTGGGTTACGCCTTGCGCCCAATGCCCAGTACAGCGGGGCGCTCCAATTCGAGACGCCGGTGCTCGACGATCGAGCGCATGCGCTGAGCCTGACGATTGCTCCGTTTTTACGCGATGCATCCGATGCGCCCGGCGAAATTTCGTTCAGCGCAATTCCCGCCGTAGCGAACCCGCGCTAGACAAGGAACCCCAGGCGAGGGCGCCAAAAGGTCGACGGCCCGACGGTGAAACTTTTCAGAAGGCCGTCGAGCCTTTTCTCGTGCCTACGGGAGTTTTTCATGCGTCGTCTCGTCCTTAGTCTCGCCGTCGTTTGCGCGAGTGCCGTGTTCTCTGCGTGCGCCGGCTCCGGCGGCTACGCGTTCAATAATTCAAACAGCGGTAAAATCGACCGCGTGCTTTTTAGCGCGGGTAATGCCGCCGGCGGCATCTTCAAACTTGCCGCCAACCCCACTCAGCCGCTGCTGATCGCCGCGGTTGGCGCGAAGGGTTCGCAGAACGCGATTGTTCCGGACACGACCTTCGTGTGGTCGGCATCGCTTGCATCGGGCGGACAAGTCTACGGAAACAACATCAACGGTGCAACCGGCACCTGCCCGGTTCCGGCCGCTGGTTCGATCATCAACCAAGGCCTCGTGACATCGCCGCTCGCGCTGCGCTTCCCCTCGTCCAGCCCGACGACGGGTTCGACGGCCACCGGCACCGCGAACGTCATCACGAATCTTGCGCCGTGGGATCCGACGTTCCAATCGGATTCGGTCTTCGTGATTCCCCTCAATAACGTCCCCGCACCGTATTGCTTGACGATTCAAGCGACGCACTCGGGTGACGGCGTGTTCGGTACGACAGTCGTCCTCGTCAGCAACTAAGACTCATCACCGATCTTCGTGAAGACGGAGAGCGCATGCGCTCTCCGTTTTTCTTTTCCGGGATCTATGCGATTCTCGACCCGAAGCGGGGCGATCCGATTGCGTATGCGCGCGCACTACTCGCCGGTGGCGTGCGCGTCGTGCAAGTCCGCGCGAAGAGTGGAATCGATCGTGATTTGCTTCGCATGCTCGTTTCCACGGTACGCGGGTACAATGGCATCGTGATCGTCAACGACGACGTCGATGCGGCATTGGAAGCCGACGGCGTTCACCTCGGCCAAGAAGACGCTGCGCGGTACGATCTGCCGGCGCTGCGTGCATCCATAGGCAATCGCATCCTCGGGCTCTCGTGTGGAACACCTCTCGAAGCGCAGCGCGTTGACCCGGCGATCGTCGACTATCTTGGCGTTGGTCCGATTTTCACGACGCGCTCGAAAGCCGATGCCGGCGCTGCGATCGGGATAAGCGGCGTGCGCGCCGTCGTGGCGGTGACCAATCTGCCGTGCGTTGCGATCGGCGGAATCGACCGCACGAACGTAGCGCGCGTAAAAGAAAGCGGCGCGCAGATGGCGGCGATCATCTCGGCGCTCGCCGATGCGCACGATCCACAAATGCTCGCGCGCGAACTCACGCAGATCTGGAGTGCTTCATGAACGTCATCGCGTCGATCGGTACAACGCATCCCTTTGGGATCGCGGGCCTCGGTGCCGCGCAAAGCCTGGTCCACGAACTTGGCGCGCGTTCGGTGTGCGTCGTCGTCGGCGTGACGGCGCAGGATGCCGAACGCGTCTATGCACGGCATCCGATCGATGCGGGCACGATTCGCGCGCAATTCGGGGCGCTGCGCACTGCCGGAATCGCCGCCGCACATGTCGGCGCGCTGCTCGATGTCGCGGGTGTTAACGCGGTTGCTAACGCGCTCGAAGAGTGGGGCGAGATTCCGCTCGTTTGCGATCCGGTGATTGCCGCAACCGGCGGTGATACACTTGCCGATTCGCGCACGCAACACGCGATCCGCGATCGGCTCTTTGCACGCGCGTCACTGGTGACGCCCAATCTCGATGAGGCTCGCATGTATTTAGGTTCGACGATCGACTCGATTGAAGGCATGCAGATCGCGGCCCGCGAGTTTGCACGCTTTGGGTCAAAAGCCGTGCTGCTCAAAGGCGGCCACCTTGCCGACCGCGCCGCCGATGTTTTGTGGTCGGATGGCACGATTGCGATCTTCGATGACGAGCGACTTCCCTACGAGCTGCGGGGCACGGGCGATCTGCTTTCAGCCGCGATCACCGTCGCACTCGGCAACGGCGCGACGATTCACGATGCCGTCGTGTGGGGGCGCGGAATCGTACGCGCCAAAATCACCGCCGGTGTTGCGTTTGCGGGGATGCGTGTCGCACCGTAGCGTCTAGCGGTTCTCCAAGGCGCAATCGGCGCAATACACCGGCAAATCGCCGCGCAATTGAAATGGCACTTCCGCGGGCTGCGCGCAAGCGCTACACGTGACCGTATAAAGAATCACGCCCCGCGCGATTCCGCGCTGTGTGCGCCGCGCGCGGTGACAGGCGCGACAGCGATGCGGTCGCTCCCCGACACTCGTTCGTGCGAATAGTTCTCGTTCTGCCGCGCTGAAGGCGAGCGTCGTGCCGCATTCAGTGCAGGTTAGCGCCTCGTCGGTATACAAAGGGCCTCCCGCTCTCCACCAGCTTCGGTGGTACCGTCTAGCATACCATCAATACCGTACAAAAGGAATGGAAATCGTGCCCAGCGTTCCACGTGTCATGTCGGGGATGCGACCGACCGGTCGCCTACATATCGGACATCTCGTGGGCGCGCTCGAGCAATACGTCGAGTTTACGAAAACGACCGACGCGTTTTTCGAAGTTGCCGACATTCACGCGTACACAACGGCCTTCGATGAGCCCGAAAAAATCCGCGCCGCGCGAACGGAACTCGTTCTCGATTGGCTCGCCGCCGGCGTCGATCCCGAGCGCTGTACGATGTTTCTCCAGAGTGCCGTCCCGGAGATCTTCGAATTGCACACGCTGCTCTCGATGATCGTGCCAGTGTCGTGGCTCGAACGCGTGCCGACGTATAAGAGCCAGATCGACGAACTCGGCGGCCAGATCGCCACATACGGATTTCTCGGCTACCCGCTCTTGCAGCTCTGCGACATCGCGGTCTTCGGCGCGAACCGCGTTCCGGTGGGCAAAGATCAGGTCTCGCATTTAGAGTTCGGCCGCGAAGTCGTGCGCCGGTTCAACTCGCTCTACGGCAAGACACTCGTGGAACCGGAAGCAACGCTCTCGGAGTTCCCGGCGCTGCCGGGCACGGACGGACGCAAGATGTCCAAGTCCTATAACAACACGATCGACATTGCCGATACGGCCGATGAGACGACCAAAAAAGTGCGCTCGATGGTAACGGATCCACTCAAGGTGCGACGCAACGATCCCGGCCGCCCGGAGATCTGTCCCGTGTTTGCGCTGCATCCCTTGAGCACAAGCGCGGAACGTATCGCGGAGATCGATCGCGATTGCCGCAGCGGCGCGCTCGGCTGCGTCGCGTGTAAAACGGAGCTTGCGGAAACGCTGAACGCAAAGCTTGCACCGGTGCGCGCGCGCCGCGCGCAATTCGATCCGGCGTCCGTCGATGCGATTCTCGCGCGCGGTAGCGCGAAGGCACGCGAGGTCGCAAACGATACGATGCACGCCGTACGTGCGGCGATGAAACTGCTTTAAGTAATCACACCGCGGCGGTTACATAATCCCGACGGCGCGAACCTTACTTTGCGCGATCGTCTTGGACGACCACGCGCACACAATGAAATGCGGGGGCTGCAAAACATAATACACGATGAGAAGGTCTTTGGCTTAAGGGATGCGGCAAACGCAGGTCAGCATGAGGCTAATGTCATCGCCGCCGAGAAGAAATTTAACGAAGTTGCCTCGAAATTCAAGGAGTATGTGGCAAAATTCGGTGGGAATCCGTCTGCGACTCACGAGTAAATATGGGCTGGATTTGGAGATTGTAGTGTCAGAATATAAGGACGAGATAAGTTTTCAGTCCGATCTCAATTCTGTCCGACGATATACTGACGGTACGGACATTGACGACGCGCCGCGGGTTGTACGTCGTCTACTTGGCGATGCACGCCACGTACCTTCAGAAATAGCATACGGTCTACTAATGCCTCACAACGACGCACTTTTCGAGCAAGGACTCGGTCTAGACGAGCGGTGTCACGAGGGTCTGATAGTTTTGGCTCAGTCTGAAAAAAAAGCTGCGGCCGCAATTGCCTCGTCCTTCTTATACAGGGATTTTGACGATTCACGAAATCTCGACATTGTTCGTGAAGCACTTTTAGACTCTGAAAACGGCGCATTTTATGATGTAAGTTTCGCGGTCTATAGCGTAGCAAAGAGAGGCGATGGCGAAGCTTTGGCGATTCTTACTCTCGCCTGTCACGACCCGGCTATCGATGGGCCTGCCAAGGAGATAATTCAAAAAAGACTTGACGAACTGTTACGTTTGCGAAGAACAAATTGATTAGTCTCCGTGTTCCGGGATAGACTTAGCACATTTTTTCGTGCGAATTGCTTTTGTTGGTGAAAACGCCTTTCTAAAGACTGTGCGAATATCACAGGGCAAATTGAAATTCACATCTTTTGGATGCAGACTCGCCAGCGCTCGGCCAGTGGCAGACCGCGAATTGGGAGGCCGTTCCGTGTGGCAGAGGCCGAGAACAACCTCCGGCACTGTATCTCGTGAATGAGGGAAAAATTAAGTCAACGCGTCTTGACGATGAACTCTATCAGAAAAGCATCGCCTCCCGCCCGGTTGCTCCAGTGAAGCACAGAGCTGATTTGTCCTTAGAGCAAGACGCCTTTTAATTCAACACGCCGGAAACGGCGGTAGCGCCACCTCAAAATCCAATGGGAGCTGAGATTCAATAGTGGACGAAGGTTTCGAAAAGATTCGATTTGAGAAGCTTGATGGCAAATTCTATAGATGGCTTGCCGAGAGTGCCGAGACTCTTTGGGCAAAAGCGTTGGGAAATAATCTGTTCCGGATTGACAACCATCCCTTCTTTATTCGCGAGATAGCGATCGGGGATATTATTTGCGCCTTGCTGTCCGATGGCCGACTCGTTGCGGAGGATGTCTATAAAGACGGCGGCCATGGAACTATTCGCATCCGTTTACTTGATGGCACAACGATTAACACTGGGAAACGACACCAATTTTGGTCAGTCCTCAGTCAGAATGGCTGTACTTACGAAGGCCTCAAGGGTGAGCGCGGAGCGCGTCCATTCGCGTGTGTACTTTTAGCCAACACGTAGTCGTCAGTTACGTCGCTTGATTGTACCCCGGTGCATTTCGGATTGCAAGCTGCATGGACTCCTCACTCATGTAGCAGCGCTCTGTAATCCAGTCCTCC
>JBBRLI010000045.1:0-11986 GCA_038231455.1 Vulcanimicrobiales bacterium
CGATTCATGGGGTTCGAGCGCGACGCCAATGCGGTCGACGCCGACCGGCTTCTCCCCCGCGAAGCGGACGTGAGCATGCCCGATCCGCGAGTAGTTGCCTTCAGCGATGAGGCGCGGAAAAAGGTGCATCATCCCGTCCTTGGAGCGAACGCCGCCGGGATTGAGGACGCCCCATGCCTCGTGCGGCTGACCGGTCTGCGGGCTCATGATGACGCCGAGCCGTGTGGCCGTAAAATTTAAATCGAGCGCGAGTGTCGACATGGTACGAGAACCTCAAGATTCAGGTGTTGGCCGAGGCGCTAGACGAGCGGCAGAACCGACAACGCAGGACGCCGACCGAGCACTGCGGTGAATCGCCGATCACTGCAAGCATATCGCGGACCGGGCCGACTCGGTATCGTGAAAATCATGGAGGCTCTCGAACGGCGCTGCGCCCGATTCCCTGATTTTCACGATACCGAGCCGACGCGGGGCGCGATACAGTTAAGTGACATGGCAATTCTCGATCACCGCGAGCTGCAGGTCGAACCCGGCCAAAACGTTGCTTTGGCCGACATCGATGCCGGTTCAACAGGTGTTTTTGACCATCACCGACGTGCGAAGAAGAAGCTTCACCGCGATATCAAGCGACTCGCCGAGCTGCAAAGCATCTTTTACGCCTCCGGACAGTATGCGCTGCTCATCGTTCTGCAGGGCATGGACACGGCAGGCAAGGACAGCGCGATCAAACACGTGATGACCGGCGTCAACCCGCAAGGCGTTGACGTTACCAGCTTCAAGGCACCCTCAACGCTCGAGCTGGAGCACGACTACCTCTGGCGGACGACCAAAGCACTGCCGCCGCGCGGACGCATCGGCATTTTCAATCGTTCGTACTACGAGGAACTCTTGGTCACACGCGTGCACGAATCGCTGCTCGATCGCGAGAATCTTCCGCCGGGCAGCGCATCGGATCCGGACCTCTGGAAGGATCGCTTCGAGGACATCAACGGCTTCGAGCATCACTTGTCGCGCAACGGTACCGTCATCGTGAAGCTCTTTCTGCATCTTTCACAAGACGAACAGCGCAAGCGCTTACTTGCGCGGATCGATACGCCGGACAAGAATTGGAAATTTTCAGCGGCCGACGTTCACGAACGCACGTTCTGGAACAGCTACCAATGCGCATACGAGCAGATGCTCGAGCATACGAGCACCGCGTGGGCACCGTGGTACATCGTTCCCGCCGACCACAAGTGGTTCACGCGCGTAGCGGTCGCCGGGATCCTCGTTGCGAAGCTCGAATCGCTCGGTCTTGCTTACCCGCAGGTTAGTGACGAGCGGTGAGCGCATCTGGCGGCACTCGAGAAGCAGCTTACGCTTGAAGGCGAACACGTTCACGAGGGACAGCCGCAACGCACATCTGCGTGAAGCGTATTCTCGGCGTCGATCGCGGTTTATCGCCAATCGCGTTTGCGACCTATGAAACAGAATCGATCGGCGAGCGAATCGTGATGTACGGCGGTGTTGAACCGCTCGGGGAGGCCAACGCTGGCGATCCTCAACGCGTTGCGTGCAACGACAGCGACGGATGCAACGGCGGTTCCTCGGAATTTATTGGGAAGTGCGGGTAGATATTTTCCGAGGATCCGGTACGGCAAGCCGAAGGCAAGAGATGCCTCGCGTAAACCGGCGATTGACGACGAGCTCGCGCGATCCGTCGAAATGGAGCTCGCCCTTGCCAAGGCGCGTATTCGCATCAACCGCAAGTAAAACGTGTCGATACTTATATCCTCGAACATGCTGCCCACCATGTTCGAGCGTGCCCCAGGCAAAGTGAAGTGATGCCGGTTGGGCGCAACCGGCAAAAATGGAGTCTCATGGCCATTGACTGGCCCCTCAAAACGCACGCAGACCACTAGACCACTGCACCCGCCAGTGCGTTTCATGTAACCCGGGCGCTACTGTAGGTAGGCTTTACCGATCGCCATGCCTTGACGAACGTGCACGCCTTGCTGCGAGTCGAGGTGCACGTTGCTGCGTTGCTCGAACACCATAACGAAGTCCGACCCACCGAAGGCGAAGTAGCCGAGCTCCTCGCCCTTACGAAGTTCGCGCCCGACTTCCGCCGTCATCACCACCGACGAGACTTGCGCCATGCCCATCGGCACGCAGGCAACCAGGCCGATTGGCGAATCGATGACTGCCAGGCCGCGCGTCTGCACGAACTGGTAGCCCGTTTGGTCGAGACAATTCAGCACGTTACCGGGCTTGCCGTTCGCTGTGCCGGGGATCGCCTCGACGTCGAGAAACGCCTGACCTTGAATGACGCGCGCCTCCAAGACCGTTCCGGGAACCGGCGTGTGCCAGCGATGGTAATCCGTGGTGTTGAGAAAGCTATGCGTGAAGATGCCGTCCTTGAAGCGATCCGCGTACGGACTACCCTCGAGGAGCTGATGAATCGACCAGTGTAGACCTTTGCTCTTCACCAAGATATCGGATGAATCACTGATCTGCCACCAGCCGACGAACGTGGAATCGGCCGGCGCGACGAGCACCGTCGGATCGTTGAGAGACGCGACAGGACGCAAACCGGGCTTGACGTCGCGCGCCATGAATTGGTTGAAGGTTTGGTAGCCGCTCGGCGGTGCCATGTATTCGTCCCAATTAAAGTTCGGCGCGGTCTTGAACGATTCGATCTCCTTTGCGGACTCGGTCGTATCGAGATAACTGCCCCACGACTTTGCGAATTCGTCGATCCAAGCCGAGAGCTGGGTCAGCGTCTGGACGCCCTTGCCGGGCTCGATCGGGTTTTGCAAGCTTCGGACCGGTTCTTGATCGAGGATGAAGTAGAACTCGGCCATCTTCTGATAGATCCGGTGCGAATCACCGGGCGATGACGGTGTCCATTTTGCGAAGCCGTCGACGTACTTCAGGTAGTCTTCGAGCGTCTTGATGCCGGCGAGCGACTCGATGTGGAGCTTTTCCGTCGTCGCGATTGCCTCGTCGAACTTGGCCTTCCAGCCGTTCTTGTCGATCAGTGCGGAGAGTTTTTCCGTTACGGGATGCATACAGGACTACTTTCCTTGACGATGATGAGTTAGCGGCGGAAGCCGAGCGGGTCGGTTGGCAAGTCGAGGGTTGGAATATCGTTCAGACGCGGTCGCTCGAGCCGACTGCTAATTAAAAATGATTCGTGTTTTTGGTAGGCGGCTCCGAATGCTGATAGGCCAACGGGTACGCACCAAGGCGCTCGAGCAAGCCCTTGCAGTCGAACGACCGGAATTGCCACGGCGAGCTTTGCCGTCCCAGCAAAACAGATGTTAGACCTCGACCGCGTGTCACGCAATCGTGGTTTTCTCGGATAGCTTTCGGTAAATAGAGATGCCAGTATTGGGTGCGCCCTTGGCCCGAGCAATGTACTGCAATTACGGGAATACGTTCGGCCATATTCAAGACAGGCGGACCATATGTCGAGCAATGCAGCACCGAAGCGGCAGCCGGGCGCGGTTAAGAAAAAGGTCGTCGTGATCAGCATGATCACGCTCGCGATCATGAATGTCACCACCGTCATGAGTCTGCGCGGCCTGCCGTCCCAAGCCGTATACGGCTTAAATTCAATCTTCTATTTCGGGCTCGCTGCGGTCGTATTCTTGATTCCAGTCGCGCTCGTCGCAGCGGAACTGGCGTCGACATTCCCGGAAAAGGGCGGCGTCTTCCGTTGGATCGGCGAGGCATTCGGTCCGGCTTGGGGCTTTGCTGCATTGTATTACGAGTGGCAGTCGATCGTCGTCTGGTTTCCGACCGTCTTGATCTTTGCCGGCGTCGCTTTCGCCTATATCTTCGGCTCGGCGAGCTTCGATGCGGCACTCGCAGCCAACAAGTTCTACGTCATCGCTGTCGTGCTTTTGGTGTTCTGGTCGGTCACGCTCTTCACGTTTCGCGGAATCCAATCGTCCTCGAAGTTGAGTACGCTCGGCGGCTTGATTGGTACGATCATTCCGGGCGCGATTCTTATTCTCGCCGCCGGCGTCTACGTCGTGCTCGGCAATCCAGTCCATCTCGACATGACAACCGGGTACATTCCGAAGTTTAACAACATAAGCACGGTCGTACTGGCCGGAAGTATCTTTCTCTTTTTCGCGGGCATGGAGATGCAAGCGGTTCACATCACGGATATGAAAAACCCAAGCCGCGACTATCCGCTTTCCCTTTTGATCGCTACGGTGGTGATCGTTGCGGTGTTCGTGCTCGGGACGTTGGCGATTGCGATAATCGTACCGCAAAAAGATATCAATCTCACACAGAGCCTACTCGTGGCGTTCCGCACCTTGTGGACGGCATTGCACGTGCCGTGGATGGGGAACGTGATGGCGGCGATGCTGGCGTTCGGCGTGCTGGGGCAGGTGAGCGTGATCATTGCGGGCCCGTCCACCGGCCTGCTCGCGGTCGGTAAAGGCGGGTATCTCCCGAAATTCTTCCAGCGCACGAACAAGAACGGAATTCAGGTTCCAATCCTGGTCTTCCAGGGGATCGTCGTCAGCGTTCTCGCGTTAGCACTGACGGTGCTACCGTCTGTGCAGTCTGCCTATCAAATCCTCAGCCAAATGGCGACGGTGATCATCCTGGTCATGTACCTGATCATGTACGCCGCCGCTCTCCGTCTCCGACATACGCAGCCGAACAAACACCGGCCCTTCAAAATTCCCGGCAACGCCGTGGGCATATGGCTCGTTGGCGGAATCGGCTTCATCGCCGCGCTCGGCGCATGCGTTTTGAGCTTTATCCCGCCGACGCAAATCGCGACCGGCAGTCCGGTGCTTTACATTGGCATCCTGGTGGTCGGTAGCGCCATCTTCCTTGCGATCCCGTTTGTGATCTATGCGTTCCGCAAGCCCGAATGGAAAGCTGCCAATGCGGACTTTGCTGCGTTCGATTGGCAAATCGAAGGCCGCACGCCGAGCGAAGTTTCGAAGTGGCCGGTCGGCCACGTTGCAAAGCCGGTGCCCGTTCCGAACAAGGCACCATCGCCACCGGCTGCGGCCTAAAAATGCATCCCTCGGACTGATTCTCGACACCCGATTCTCTCGGCTCACAAAGGACAACCTCACCATGTCGACCAGTATCCGCCCAAACGGTACCGCTCTCGTTCTGAACGATCATGCGAACGGCGCCGCGGCCGCAACGCCTCTCGCAGTCGAAGCGCTCTTCCTTGGGCCGAAGTCCGAAAATCAGCAGTTTTTCCGGTCGAGTCTGCGTGCGATCATCGAAGATCACATCCACTGGCGCAGCGACTTCAACCCCGCCGACAAAGCGATTGTATCGGTCTCGGAAATGCGCGACGCACCATTCGTGCACACACTCGATCGGACGACTGAAGTGCTTGATCAGGTGTCTACGCGCTTACGCGAGTCGCAAGGTCCATGGTTTTCCGTCCGCTACCTCGGGCACATGCTGTCTGACATTCTCATGGTCGCAAATCTCGCCAAGATGGCGACGATTCTCTATAACCCGAACAACTGCGCATACGAAGCCTCGGAAGCTACCGAACCGATGGAGTTGGAGGTCGGTAAGGACTTCGGCCGTTTGCTCGGTTACGATGCGCAAACGAGTTGGGGACACATCACGACCGACGGAACCGTCGCAAACTACGAGTCGCTGTGGCTGGCAAGAAACCTAAAGTCGTTCCCGCTTGCTGTTCAGCAGATCTCCCCGGACCTGGTCCAAGGGCTAGACGAGTGGCAGCTACTCAATCTCTCAGTCGAGAGCATCCTCGATCTTCTCGATAGCACAAAGAAGCAGGGAACCTTTGCCAAGGTGCTTGAGGCGTCGGCCCGCGGTCGTGGTGCCGGCGGCGGGAAGTTGGGCAAAGTTCTCGTTCCGCAATCGCGCCATTACTCGTGGGAGAAGGCGGCGGACATCCTTGGCATCGGTTTGGATGCGCTCGTAAACGTGCCGGTGGACAACCTTTACCGGATCGATCTGCACGCACTGCGCGCTTCACTCGAAGACTGTCTCGCAAAGCACGTTCCGGTCATGGCGTTGATCTCCGTCGTCGGAACGACGGAAGAAGGCGCCATCGACGACATAGCCGCGATCGTCGCAATGCGCGAAGAATTTGCCAAAAAGGGCCTTTTGTTCTATTACCACATTGATGCGGCATACGGCGGCTACGGTCGAACGCTGTTTCTCGACGAGCAGGGCGACTTCATGGAGTACGCTACGCTGCAGCAGCGGATCGATGAGCTCGATGTAGCCGGCCCGGAGCACAACTTCCCCTCGAAGAGCGTGTGGAGTTCTTATCGGGCGATGCCGGCGGCCGACTCGGTCACGATTGACCCGCACAAGATGGGCTACGTGCCTTACGCAGCCGGCGGGATCAGCGTTCGCAATAAACGCATCCTCGGTTTGGTCTCGTATTCGGCTGCATACGTCTTCGACGGCAAGGACATCGAACTCAATCTTGCCAGCGTTATCATGGAAGGCTCGAAGTCCGGCGCATCGGCTGCGGGTGTTTGGGCCGCGCATCAACTGCTTCCGCAGAACATCGCCGGTTACGGTCAACTGATGGCGCGTAGTCTCGGCGGTGCTCGCCACTTCGTTCGGACGCTCGCGAAGCTCGAAGAGTTCTCCGTTTCCGGTAAGACGATCGTATGCCGTCCGCTACTGAGCGAACCGGACTTCAACATCGTCTGCATGGCCTTCAACTATAAAGGCAACACGAGCCTAGCGACGATGAACGACCTAAATATGAAGATCTATCATGCCTCGTCCTATTCGGGCGGCCGGATGTATTCCGAGGATTGGATCACGTCGCATACCGTGCTTGAAGCAAAATCATACGGGACGGCTCCGGTCGATTTCATCAAAAAGTTCGGCATCACCGAGGCCGAATGGAAAGACGTCGGTCAGGTCGTTGTCCTGCGTGCCTGCGTGTTGCACCCGTGGATGGCGAGTGCGTCGACATATCCGGAACAGTGGCAGTCGTATCTCGAAATAATGCAAGGCAAGATCGCGCAGATTATCGCCAACGACAAGCCGTGAGGCGAGTGCCTCGGCGGATCGCGACCGTCGCGTTCGCGCTCGCAATTGCTGGCTGGGCGCGAACTGCTTCGGCCGACGGTCAGATCGATGCCGACGTAAAGCAGTGGTTCACCGGTCCGTTGATCGCCCCGTCGCCTGCGTTGCCGGTCGCCCGTTTGCTGGCGGTAGAGCCGTATGTCATCTACAGCGACACAACGGGCGCGTTCGGTGCCAACGGCGGCCGAACGTCCCGCCCTCACGCGGCGAATCACTCACTCTTCGTGTTCGCGATTAAGTACGCAATCACGAAGCGCCTAACGGTTGCAATTACTCCATCGCTGGCGTATCAGACGAACGGTGCGTTGCCAGTCGGTGCCATCGGCGTGGGCGACCTTCCGGTGGAACTCGAGTACCGGTTCAAGAACGGGAACGGCAAAACCGGCTCACCATCGGTTACGTTCGATCTCGGCGTAACTACGCCCATCGGCGCCTACCAGCAACTCGCAAATCCGCTCGACGGTATCGGCAGCGGCGCAAGCACGCTCAAGGAAGGTGTCGTCGTTCAGTCGCTCTTCAATACCGCTAGCAATCATGCGATGCGCGTTCGGCTCTGGGCCGCGGTCTCCGAACCGCTCCGCGACGTGACGGTCCGAGACTTGAGCGTGTACGGCACGCTGGCGGGCTTCAGAGGTTCGGTAACCCCCGGAATTTCGAGAGCGCTCGGCCTCGGCATGGAATACGGGCTCGATCGCCGTTGGGTGATTGCTCTCGACCTCAGCCAGAACTACGCCAACGCGTTCCGCCTGCGCGGAATCGACGCGAAGGGAAGCGTCGTGCGCAGTACGAGCACCTACGGTGATTCCTTCGTCCTGGCACCGGCGATCGAATACAATATGTCGGGACGCCTCGGCATCATCGGCGGGGTCGCGTTCTCGGCCGCCGGCCGCAACGCTTCGTCGTTCGTTGCGCCGCAAGTCGCGTTGAGCATGGCATTCTAGATGGCGGAGGCCGCGAAGCAGAAGCCCAGCATGAACGTGTGGGGAGTCGCTGCGCTCGGCGTTGGAGCGATGGTCGGCGCGGGCATTTTCGCTCTGCTTGGAGAGGTCGCGCTAGTCGCTCACGGGGCAGCGTGGATCGCATTCATCGCCGGCGGCATCATCGCTATGTTCTCGGGGTATTCCTACGCTCGCCTCGCAGCCACGTACCCGTCGGATAGCGGCATCGTCGCGTTCTTCAACGCCGGATTGCCTGCCCGCGCAGCCGCCGGCTCGTTTTCTCTGATTTATTTGTTGACGTTGGCCGTGTCGAGCGCCCTTATCGCGAAGAGCTTCGGAGCCTACGCGGCACGGCTGGCGTTCGGCGACGGCGCAGCACCGATCTGGATCGACCTTTTCGCTACCGCCATCGTCATCGGGCTCACTGTCCTCAACGCGGTCGGCTCGCGCGCCGTCGCGCGTGCCGAGATCGTCCTCGTCGCGGTCAAACTCTTGACGCTGGGCGCGCTACTGGTGGCCGGTTCGACGACGTTCTCCGCGGCGCGCCTTGGCAGCGCACACGAGGTTGGTCTCTCCTCGATCATCGCTGCAGTGGGACTCACGTTTTTCGCGTATTCCGGGTATGGCATTATGGCGAACGCTTCGGGTGACGTTGCCAAACCGAATGTCGTCATTCCACGCGCGATCTACGGCGCTATCGGCTTCGTCATTCTCCTCTACGTAGCGGTTTCGGTCATCGTTCTTGGAAACGTCAGCCAAGCCGATCTTGTGAAATATGCCGATACGGCCGTCGCTCAGGCGGCGAAGCCCGTGCTAGGCAGTGCGGGATTCATCGCAGTCTCGATCGCGGCGCTGCTCGCGACGGCCTCGGCGATCAACGCGATACTCTTCAGCAGTATGAACATCGCCCAAGGTCTCGGAAAAGCCCGCCAGCTCCCGGGCGCCTTCACCACCGTCGTCAGAGGCAAGCTCAGCCGTGGCGTCCTCGTCGCGGTGGTTGGGGTCCTCGCGATCATCAACTTTCTCGACCTCTCGGCAATTGCCGACGTCGCAAGCGCGGCTTTTCTCATCACGTACTTGGCGGTGTTCGTCGCACATTGGCGGCTTGTGAAAGAAACGAAGAGCAGTCGTGTTGTCATCGGGGTCGGTGCGTGTTTGATGGCCGTCGTGCTCGCCGTCTTCGAGACATCGGTTTATCGCAAGAGCGTGACGTTGCTATGGCTCACGGTCGGGCTTGTCGTTGCCGCAGTCGCGATCGAGCTCGTGCTCGCACGGACGGCACGGTCGAAGCCGGCCCTCGCAGCGTGATGAAAAAACGAACCATCGGCGATCCCCGAGACATCGATGCGCCGCAACCCCGTTCAATCCGTTATGAGCGGCTGCGCTATGTGGGACGACTCATGCCGCCCCACATGTCCGGTACATCGCCTGCGAAATCACGGCCCGGTCATCATCCGCCGATTTTAGCGACTTCAGCACATTCGGCCGCAACGTCGACCGGAAGCTGCGGATCGTGCGCCTTACGAATAAGCGCGTATCTAAAACTGGCCGCCCCGAGCGCGACAATCATTTGCTCGGTCCCGGGCGGTGCGGCCGATCGCGGCAAACGACTGCGGGTCGAGGCTAGCGCCACCGACGAGCGCCCCATCGACGTCGGCCAAAGCCAAGAGGCTCGCCGCGTTCTGGGGGTCCACCGAGCCGCCGTAGAGGATACGTATTCGGTGCGCGATTTCCGCGCCCAGCACGGAGGCCACGTTGGCGCGAATCCGTGTGTGCGCGTCTTCGGTGACCGACGGGGGGGCCGGCGAACCATCGCCGATCGCCCAGAGCGGCTCGTATGCGAAAATGGCGGTTTCCGCACCTGTGCGGTCGACGCCCCGTAATGCGGCGGAGACTTGCCGCTCGAGCACAGCGGCCGTTGCCCCCGCCGCTCGTTCGCCTTTCGTTTCACCCACGCAGACCACCGGAATCAACCCGTGGGCCAGCGCCGAGCGAAGTTTCCAATTGACGGACTCGTCGGTCTCGTTGAAGTAACGGCGACGCTCGCTATGCCCGATAAGAACGTGAGTGCAGCCAAGGGCGAGGAGCATCGTGGGTGAGGTCTCACCGGTGTACGCACCCTCATCGAGCCAATGCATGTTCTGTGCACCGACTTCGAGTTGCGTGCCGCGGACGGCTGCCGTGACCGCCGGCAGCGAGGTCATTGCCGGAAAGAGCAGCGTTTCCACGCCGTCGCCCGCGTCGACCGCTCGAAAGTCCTCGATGAAGGCGACGGCGTCGGCCGGCGTTTTGTGCATTTTCCAGTTCGCGGCGATGAGCAGCGGGCGCATCGAGGTCACGGTCAACCGGGGTCGCTCCATTTCCAGTTTCGAATCTCCGGCAAATCCTGGCCGTGCTCAGCGATGTACCGCTTATGCTCGATCAGTTTATCGTGCATGCGCTGCCGTAGGTAATCGGACCCGGCACCGAGCTCTGGAAGACGATCGAGTACATCGCACACCAGATGGAAGCGGTCGAGGTCGTTCTCCACGCGCATATCGAAGGGCGTCGTGATCGTCCCCTCTTCTTTGTAGCCGCGAACGTGCAGGCGTTGGTTCGTTCGTCGGTACGTCAAACGATGAATGACCGATGGATAGCCGTGGAACCCAAAAACGATATGCTTGTCCTTTGTGAAAAGGGCGTCATAGTCGGCCTCGCTCAACCCGTGGGGGTGCTCGCTTGCCGACTGCAGCTTCATGAGGTCGACGACGTTGATCACGCGAATCTTGATGCCGGGCAAGTTGGTACGGAGAATCCACGTTGCCGCGATGATCTCAAGCGTCGGTGTGTCACCGCAACACGCCATGACGACATCGGGTTCGCCGCCTTGGTCGTTGCTGGCCCAGGTCCAAATGCCGATGCCCTCGGTGCAATGGATGTCCGCGGCCTCCATGTTCAGCCACTGCGGCAATGCGTGCTTTCCGGCGACGACGACGTTCACGTAGTTGCGGCTGCGCAGGCAATGATCGAACACCGACAAGAGACAATTCGCATCGGGCGGCAAGTAGACGCGCACGATGCTGGCCTTTTTATTGATCACATGATCGATGAACCCGGGATCCTGATGCGTGAACCCGTTGTGATCCTGTTGCCAAACGTGCGAGGCCAGCAGATAGTTGAGCGATGAAATGTCCTGGCGCCACGGCAACTGCGCGCACACCTTGAGCCACTTCGCATGCTGGCTGAACATCGAATCCACGATCCGAATGAACGCCTCGTAACTGTTGAACAGTCCATGCCGGCCGGTTAGCAGGTAGCCTTCCAGCCAGCCCTCACACTGATGCTCGCTCAACATCGAATCGAGCACGCCGCCGGCGGGTGCGAGGAACTGATCGTTCGACTCGCGGCCCGCGTCCCATTGACGAGCGGTGACCTCGAAGACGGCCCCCAAGAGATTCGAGAGCGTCTCGTCCGGGCCGAAGATGCGGAAGTTGCGCGGCTCCGAGTTCGCTTGCATGACGTCGCGCAGAAAGAGACCCAGGACGTCGCAATCGCGCGCGTCGACGGCACCCGGCGCCGGCACGGCTACCGCGTGCGCGCGGAAATCCGGCATGCGCAGATCTCGCAGAAGTTTGCCGCCGTTGGCGTGCGGGTTGGCGCCCATGCGGCGGTCACCCGTGGGTGCGAGTTCGGCAAGTTCGTCGATGAGCCGACCGCTCTCATCGAATAACTCCTCCGGCTTGTAGCTCTTCATCCACGCTTCGAGTAACGGGACGTGCTCGGGGTGATCCGCGTCGACCAGCATCGGGACCTGGTGCGCGCGAAACGTCCCCTCGATTTGAAGACCGTCGACGACCTTGGGTCCGGTCCAGCCTTTCGGCGTGCGAAGCACGATCATCGGCCAGCGTGGCCGCGTCGTGTCGCCGGTCGTCCGCGCGTGCTGCTGAATGCGCGTGATGTCGTCGATCGCGCGGTCCATCGTTGCGGCCATCGCCTCGTGCATTGCGCCC
>JBBRLI010000046.1:0-10233 GCA_038231455.1 Vulcanimicrobiales bacterium
GCGTCGACCCGCTGGTCGCCGACATCGCCCAGGCGCTGGCCACGGGCAGCATGACCTCGATCCATCGCTGGGTCCGTAGTCAGGCAAACGAGACCCCACGCTCGACCGTCCTCGAGATTCTCTCGTCGACGTGCTTTGCGATCTCGCTTGAGGCCGATCCGTTTGCGACCGACCGCCGTTCGGTGCTTACGTTCTTCGACCGAATCCAAACCGAAGCGGCCACCATCTTGGCGACCCTCGGAAAAGCTCCCTCGGAATTGCTCGCGTCCAACGATGCAATGTCAGCACTCCTCGCGGCGCTCGATGCCCGCGATGGAGCAACGTGCTGTCATTCGCGCGCTACTGGGGAGTGGGCGCGCCGCCTGACCGAAGCGATGCGTCTGCCTGCCGCGCAAGCAGATGTCATCGTCTCGGCGGCGGTGCTACATGATGTCGGCAAGATCGCAACGCCCGACCGCGTGCTCTTAAAAGACTCACAGCTCGACGCCGACGAGTGGGCCGTTATGCGTGCGCACTCCGCGCAAGGCGAGAAAATTTTACTGGGCTTGCCCGCCCTTGCGTATCTCGCACCGTTCGTGCGCGCTCACCACGAGCGTTGGGACGGCGCGGGGTATCCCGATCGGCTCGCCGGCACGCAGATTCCGTTTGAATCGCGCGTCGTCTCCGTGGTCGATGCCTTCCACGCCATGATTTCGAAGCGTCCTTACCGCGATGCGATTACGCCGCGTAAGGCAATCGAAATCCTCAAGGACGGTGCCGGGTCGCAGTGGGATCCGGAGATCGTCGAAGAGATGGTCGCCATGGTCGAGAACCGCGGCCGCCGTTCGCGCGACGTTCGGCAAGCCAACACCGCCTAATCGCGTTCGTCTTCCCCCGCAGCGCCGCGCCCTCTGACCAGGGGCGCGGCCTTTTCATTTTATGCGAAGCAAAACGCGTTGCCGCGTCGTACCTGGTTCACTTCACTTCCTAATTACCGATGAGGTCGCATGCGTTTCTCTCCTGCACGAATCGCCGCCGGCGCGGCACTAGCAGTCATGCTCGCCGCTCCCGCGTTTGCCGAAAAGCCGTTCTCGTTTGACGGCACGCCCGGCAAACTGCCGAAGACCGTCGTGCCGACGGCGTACGATATTCACTTGGTGACCGACGTTGCCAAACACGCATTCAGCGGAAGCGAAACGGTACGCGTCACCGTTCGCAAAGCGACCGCCCGCGTGTCGCTCAATACACTGGATATGATCGTGTCCGCGGCGAGCGCCGATGGCAATTCTGCGACCAAAATCGCGACGGACAATAAAGAGCAAGTTACGACCTTGAGCTTTGCGAAACCGCTGACTGCCGGCACGCATCTGTTGCGCCTGGCCTACACGGGGACGATGCAGCGCTCGCCGGAGGGGCTCTTCTATCAGCCCTATCGCGATGCAGCGGGCGATCACGTCATGATCTCGACGCAGTTCGAGTCGACCGACGCGCGGCGGATGTTTCCGAGCTGGGATGAGCCCGCTTTCCGGGCCACCTACCAACTCGAAGCGGCGGTTCCCAAAGCCTGGATGGCCGTCTCGAACACGCCGATCCTCAGCGAAAAGCCGGCGGCAAACGATTTAAAGACCGTGCGCTTCGCGCGCACGCCGAAAATGTCGTCGTATCTTGTGGTGCTTTCGGCCGGCGATTTTAGCGCGATCGAAGGAACCTCGGATGGCGTGAAGATTCGTGTCGTCACACCGAAAGGCCGTGAAGAGACCGGACGGTACGCGCTCGAATCGGCGGAAAAAATCCTCGCGTATTACGACGACTATTTCGGCGTGAAATTCCCGCTACCCAAACTCGATCTCATTGCGATCCCCGGCGGTTTTGGCGGAGCGATGGAAAACTGGGGCGGCATCACGTTCAACGAGCGTGCGCTGCTCTTCGATCCCAAGACCTCGACGAGCGGTGCAAAACAAGGCGTGTTCAGCGTCATCGCGCACGAGATGGCGCACCAATGGTTCGGCGATCTTGTGACTACGGCGTGGTGGGACAACATTTGGCTCAACGAGGGCTTTGCGTCGTGGATGGGCACCAAGGCGACCGACCACTTCAATCCCGACTGGAACGTCTGGCAGGAAGCAAACGGCGAGAAAGAAGCCGCGATGAGCGCGGATGCCCGACTCACGACGCATCCGATTCAGCAGGCAATCACGAACGAAGCCGAAGCCGCGGCCTCGTTCGATAACATCACATACTTAAAAGGGCAGTCGTTTTTGCGCATGCTCGAGACGTATCTCGGTGAGGCGCCGTTCCGCACCGGGATCCGCGAGTACATGCAGACGCATAAATACAGCAACACAACGACGGCCGATCTCTGGACCTCGCTTGCCGCCGCATCGCACAAGCCTGTCGTGCAGCTCGCTGCCGCGTGGACCGAACAGCCGGGCTTCCCGGTTGTCAACGTGACCGCGACGTGCGCGTCGGGTCGACGGTCGCTCGGACTTTCCCAATCGCGCTTCTTGCTCAGTGGCACCGATCCGAAGGCCGGAAACGATTTCTGGTACGTGCCCGTTGGCGTGAAGACCGCCTCGAGTGCGAATGCCAATTACACGCTCCTCAACACCGCAAGCGCATCGGCGAGCGCCGGTGGATGCGACGAGCCCTTCGTCGTCAACGCCGGTAACGTCGGATACTACCGGGTGCAGTACAGTCCGGAGCTTGCGGCATTCGTGCAGCAGCATCTCGCCGATCTCTCGGTCAACGACCGAATCGACATTCTGGGCGATTCGTGGGCGATGGTTCAGGCCGGTCGCCAACCCTCGAATGCGTATTTGAGCTTAGTGAAAGCCTTAGGCCCCGATCTCAATCTCGTTGAGTGGCAACAAATCTCAACGGCGCTCGGGACGCTCGCCGACTACGAACGCGGGAAGCCCGGTTCGAAAGCATACGACGCTTATCTTCGCAGCGTGTACCGTCCGCTCTACGATAAACTGGGTTGGGATTCTAAGCCCGGTGATACCGTGCCGATGCAACAATTACGACGCATGGTCGTTGGGATGCTCGGCGGCGCCTCCGATCCCGGTATCCTTGCCGAGTCCAAGACGCGCTTTGCGTCATTCCAGCAGAATCCGAGTAGCGTCTCGCCGGACGATCAAGGCCTGTTGCTCGGAATCGTCGGCGCAAACGCCGATGCGGCAACGTGGGATCAACTCCACACCCTCGCGCAAAAAGCCACGTCGATCGATGAGAAGCAGCGCTACTTTGGCGCAATGGCCGTCGTCAAAGACGATGCCCTTGCACAAAAGGCGCTCGACCTCTCGCTGAGCGACGAAATCCCACCGCAGATCGCGCAGTTCCGCATTCAGATGCTCGGCGCAGTCGCTGCCGGACACCAACAGCTCGCGTGGACGTTCTACAAAGCGCACAATGCCGAATTGTTCAAGGAGCGCTCGACGTTCGAGAAGATCCTGAGCTTTACGGGTTTTGAAAACGTCTTCTGGAACGCCGCACCCGTTGAAGAAATTGAAGGGTACACCAAAAAGAACGTTCCGCCCGAAGCGTATAAAGAAGTCGCGAAGGCAACGGAGCGCGTGAAATTCCGTCGTGCGTTGCAAGAGAAACTGCTTCCGCAGGTCGACGCATATGTGGTCAACGCGGCAGGACCATTCACGACCAAGTAACGCCCGTCATCGCGCTTCACGGCGCGGTCGCGAACGGTGCAACGTGGCTTCCGCTGGCTCGCCGGCTCGGGCCACGTTTTTCCGTTGCGATGCCGGATCTTGCCGGTCACGGTGCGCGGCGCGACGAGCCGTTTACCTACGGTGGTGCGCTCGCCGACATCGGTACGTGGATTAGCGCGTGTTCCGCACCACCGATTCTCGTCGGCGATTCACTCGGCGGCTATCTTGCAATCGCTGCTGCTGCCCATGCCGGACAGCGCGTTGCGGGCGTCGTCGCGGGCGGCTGCACGTACCCACTCGATGGCGGAGCGGGCGCGCTCTCCTATTTCAGCGACCTTGCGGGTGATGCGTTCGTCTCACTGGTGGGTGCGACGCGGATCGAAGGTTGGCTCGATCGATCGTTTTCGCGAATCACCGCGCGGCTCGACGTGCGCGCGGATGCGGACGAGATCGTGTCGCGTGGATTCGCCGTCTCGATGCGTGGTGTGACGCTGCGCGCACTCATCTCGCGCGACTTCATCGCGCTCGCGCGGACGATCGCCGCGCCGACGATCTATATTAATGGCGCTTTCGACTATCCCATTCGCTTCGGCGAGCGCGCGTTCGCTCGCGCGACGCCCGGAGCGCGCGTCATGATCGCTCCGGGCGTCGGGCACGGTGTCGGCCTGACGCATCCGCAGACGTTCGCCGAGGCCATTTTCGCGCTTTAACGGTGCGCTTTTGCAATCTCCGCGAGCAGGTCGGGTTTACCGGCGGTACGTTCGAGGTGCGCGTATCGCTCGCCGAGGTGGTAGTCGACATCAATCGTGCTTACGGAGCCGAAATTGTCGACGACAAACGCGATCGGTCCCTTATTTGTCATGGCTGCCTTGAGGGCAGCGTGATAGCCGTCTGCAGAGAAGCGGCGGCCCGCGACGGCAAGGATTTTCATGAACGGCGAGAGTCCGGCGTGGGCGGCGGCACTGCCGTCGATGACGTCGAGGATTTCGCCGGTTTCGGTCTTGATTTGCAGTCCGATCGATTCGCTCGAATCGATCGATTTATCGATGCGCTCGCCTTCGCGATCGAGCCGTCCGGGGGTGTCGTTGTACGTGAGGTGCCAGCCAGCGCGTTCGATTCCGCCGAGCGGCGGCTTCGGCGCGATCGTATCGATGCGTTCGGTGAATAACGTCGCCCAGTCGTACGGCACGACGGCGTTTAGCGTCGCGATCACGTCGGCACGTGTATACGTTTTGACCATCGGTGCGCTTGTCGGCGCGCCATGGAAGGCTTTGCAGAAATCATCCATCGATTTTGCGCCGCCGGATTGCTGACGGATAATCGTATCGGCCTCGAGCCAAATCAACTCGCCCTCGCTATAAAATGCAACGTCGCGGCGCTCGTGCGAAAACGCCTTGGGGGCGTTGTAGAGAAACGGCGCGGAGACGGCCGTATCGAGCAGCGGTCGCGTTTGGCGTCCGGTCTGCGTTTCGAGTTGTTCGACGATACGCGCGAGGGCTTCGGGATATTCTGTCGCCGCACGTAATCCCGCGCGGTGCGTGAAGACATCGCCGAGATACTGGGTGAGGCCCTCGTAAACCCACAGCAGATCCGTTTGCTCGGGATCTTGGAAATTCGCGACGGCAAGGTCGGCGGGGCGACGGTACTTGCCGTTCCAACTGTGCGTGAATTCGTGCGGCAGCAGATCGGCACTGTAATGGAGGGCGTCGGGGTCGGTGAGGTAATTTTCCGATGCGCGATTGTCGCTTGACTCATGATGCTCGATGCCCTGGAAATCGATCGCATCGCTAAGCGTGAGCAAGAAGTGATAGTTGCGCCAGTGGCGCGCACCGAAGAGGGCGTCCGTTTCGGCGACGAGATTCTTGTATTTGTCGATCGTCTCGGACGTGACGGCAAGTGCCGCGTCGGACTCACCGGCAAGATCGAGTTCGTTTGTTCCGCCGTTCGTCGAGAGCGTAATCTTTCGTATGTGCGCGCCGGTGAGGAGCGGGGAATCGGCCAGCGTCTCGAGCGACACTTCGGAGAAATCGACGCGATTGCCGATCTTTGCGCGCGTCATCAGGGACGTTGCATAGTCCCATGTCGGCGGCAAGACGATGCTCGGAATCAATCGCACGTCGGCGTTGTTGCCGCCTTGCGGCGAGAGCACAACTGCGTACCAGTTCAGCATCGCCATGGTTCCGGAGGTCGTGCGTTCTTTTCCGCCCGGTGTCGTCGAGCCGGAGAGCAGATAGTCAAGCGATGCATCAAGGCGCAGCGTGCCCGGTGGCACTACGACGTGGAATGCATATTGGTCGATGCGATCGCGCCGCCACGTTAGCGGTGTGCCTCCCGCCGAGATGCGTAGCGCGGCCAGTTCGTTGATCGGACCGTTCGGTCCGTGCTCGCCCGGAATCCAGCGCGGGTACACAAGGGTCAGCGGACCCGGCGCGACGGGGATGGTCAGCTTGGCGCGGACGATGCCATGCGCGACGGCCGTCGCATCGACGACGAGCGTCTCGGCTGCCTGCTGGGCTGAGGCGGGCGCGCTCGCGAGCGCAAGAAGAAGGGCGACGACAAAAACAAATCGCATCGCGCCCCTTTCGAAAGAGGTCGCATCTGCTCCGTGGAGGGACACCTCCTAGTGAATCGAACGTACGTACGATGCTCGCCCAGCAAGTGGCCTTATTCGATGAGCGCCAAGCGGAAATCGCGCTCGTCCGCGAGCGAGGCGATGTCGTCTTCTATCCCGGCTTTCTGGATCGCGCACTTGGCTTTGCGCTCTTCGCCGAGCTGCGCGCCGAGACTACGTGGAGCGCCGACTCGCGCATGATGTACGGCAAACGCGTCCTCGTCCCGCGTGAGACGGCATCGCGCGGCGACGGAACGCGTCAGCCGTGGTCTCCGCTCTTGCTCGAGGTGAAAGACCTCGTTCAAACGGGAGCCGGCGTGAAATTTGACTACGTGTTCATCAATCGCTACCGGAACGGGAACGATAGCGTCGCTTGGCACAACGACAACGACGCCGATGCCGATCCGCGGCTCCACATTGCTTCGCTCACCTTAGGTGCGACGCGCACGTTCGATCTGCGTCCGCGGATCACAAGCGGGCTGCGCCAGCGCAAGATCTCCGTCGACGTCCAACACGGCGACCTCCTCATCATGCGCGGCGAGACGCAGCGTCACTGGCAGCACCGGATCGCAAAAGACCCGCGCATTCACGAAGAACGAATCAACCTAACGTTTCGGCAGCGTTAGACGACCGTCATCGTGACGATTGCAACGTCATCGCGCGCTCCGTCCGGAAGGACGGAGTCGGCGATGATGTGTGCATCTTGCGGCGTCCCGAGCGGTGCTTCGTGGCTGAGCGTTTCGAGCACGCGGGCGGTCCCCTCGATGATGTCGTGCGTCGATTCGACGAGACCATCGGTGTAGAGGACGATCGTATCGCCGACGTTGAGCCACGTCGTGCAGACTTCGCCGACCGAGAGATCGCGCACGCCAAGCGGCGGCATCGTTACCGCATCGAAGGTGCCGACGTTCTTCCCGGAGCGAAGGACGGGGAGCGGGTGACCGGCAGAGGCAAAACGCAAGCGCCGCGCTCGTGGATCGTAGATCGCTGCGATTGCCGTGGCCAGACCGTTTGCGTCGTGTAGGCGTAGCGTCGCATCGGCGGCATCGAGCATCGTGATCGGATCGGGTTCGAGGACGGCACACGATTGCATCGCCTGCCGAAGTTTTGCCATCGTGACGGCAGCGTCGAGGCCCGAACCAAGGACGTCGCCGATCGTGATACCCACACGTCCGTCGCCGAGCGTAAACACGTCATACCAATCACCGCCGATCATCGCTTCGCGTTTCGCCGGGCGGTAGATCGCGCTGAAGCGACAGTTCGGCACTTGCGGCAGGGTCGCCGGCATCGATGCCGTTTGGAGCACGGTTGCGATGTTGCTGATGCGCTCGTATTGTTGGGCGTTGCTAATGGCGATCGCCGCGCGCTCGCCGAGTTGCTGCGCGAGGGCTAAATCGTGCTCGTCATATGGGATTTCGGTCGTGACGCGGCAGAACGTCATCGCGCCCAGGCACTCGCCGTGTGCGATGAGCGGAACGACCAGCGCGCTCTTCAGCGCGAGTGCTCGAACGAACGCGTTGAGTTTCTCATCGTCGCCCGCTGTCGCGCGCAGGTCGTCTTCGGTGACGGAGGCTTGCAAGAGGGCTTCGCCGCTGGCCGCGACGCGCGCCATGGCACTGGTCTTTGGCAACAGACGCAAAAATTTCACCGAATCCACGTCGACGGTCGAATTCGAGCGCATCGCCGTTGCCTGCACGGCGATTTGTCCGTCGGGCTGCACGAGTCCGACGGACGATGTTTCGCCGATTTCTTCGATCGCGAGTTCCGCGAGACGTTTGAGCGTCGCTGCCGTTTCGATCGAGCGGGCGAGTTCGGCCGAGAAACGGCCGTAAATGCGCGTCGCTCGTTCGGTTCGTTCCAGCGCTTCGTGCACGCGGGCGTTATCGATTGCGGTCGCCGCACGCTCGGCGACGCTGCGCGCCAGCACGAAGTCATCGCTATCGAAGGGACCCTCGCCCGGGCGGCGTGCAAAGCATATGCCGCCAATGATGCGTTTGCCCGTACTCAGCGGGACAACTAAGATGTAGCGCATCCCCATCTCGGCAAAATATTTCGCGGACACACCGCGATCGACGTGATCGATATCGAGTGTGGTGTCCATCAAGAGCGGAGCCTGCGATTCGACGACGCGCGTGATCGGGCTCTTCGCACGGGGCAACGGGATAAAGCCCGCGCGATTGTTTGTGAGCACAGCGCCATCTTGTGCAACCGCGTTGACCGCGACGACGCCGTCGGGTCGAATCAAGCCGACCGTACAACGCGACGCGAACTCTTCGGACGCCGTTGCGGTGAGTCCACGCAACGTCAGATCCAGCGCGAGCGATTCGCCGAGCAAGCCGGAGAGACGCGCCAGAAAACGCAGCGAACGCTGGCTACGTTTTTGCGTTTCGATGTCTGTTGCGGTGGAAAGCCAGCCCGTTATCGCGGATGTGGAATCGCGGATGGGCATCGTATGCGCGAGCATCCAGCGGTACGAACCGTCGTGCGTTCGAATACGATGCTCGCGCTCGCCGGCTTCGCCACGCGCGAGCATCGCGTGCAGATGACGCTGGCTTGCCTCGCGGTCGTCGGGATGGATAATGTCCGCGTAGCCCGTTGCAATCGCAGTACGCCGGTCGATCCCGGTCACTTCGGTAAAGCGACGATTGAGGAAATCGAGTTTGCCGTCGGCAGAGTTGGTCCACACTAAGTGCGGCAAGGCATCGGCGAGTTCGCGGAAGCGCCGCTCGCTCTCCACCAGCGCCGTCTCCAAGCGATGGCGATCGTTGATGTCGATTGCGACGCCGTGCCAGCGTTTGATGGCACCGGTTTCATCGAACACGGCGCGCGCGCGAACGACGAGCCAGCGGTAGTTTGCGCCACGCGTTCGAAAGCGCAGTTCGATGTCGCACGCCTCGCCCGTCTCAATCGAGCGACGCCAAACCGTCATCGCGCGTCCGCGGTCATCGGGATGGAGATTATCGAACCAACCGGTACCGCGCGCGCCTTCGCCGGGTAGGCCGGTGATCGTTGTCCACTCGGCGTTCATGTAATCGATCTCGCCCGCGGGACTGGCCGCCCAGACGATCGTGGGGAGAACGTCGAGGATGCGGTCGTGATCGAGTGAGGAGAGAAACTGTTCGTTGATGTCCACGAGCGTGCCGAGCCAATGCGTCAACTCGCCCGTTTCATCGAAAAATGGCTGCGCTGTGGCGCGGTGCCAGCGGTAGATGCCCTCACGCGAACGCAACCGGTACTCGCTGTGGTACGCAGCGCGCGATGCGACGCCTAAGCCGCGCCGCTCCTCGAGTTGCACCCGGTCGCTCGGGTGGACCGCGGCGAGCCAGCCATCTCCAAGGGCTTCCTCTTGGCTGCAGCCGGTGTAATTCGCAAACCACGCATTGACGTAGTCGCATGAACCGTCGGGGCGCGAGACATAGACCCCCAATGGAAGCGTCTCAGCGATGGCCCGGTAATCGATCCCGGCATCCACGTGGAAAATAAAAGAAGTCCTCTCACGTCAAAGGCTGACGAAAGTTGGTCTACCTACGGTATCGGCGTGACGATTGGATAGTTGAGCAGGTTGACCGTCCGAAACCAGGCTTGAAGCTCGCAAGCCTGCTTTTCTAACCAGGATTTCATCCTCGTCTCAGCGCGAATCGGTAGCGAGTAGCCAACGCCCGACGCCGTAAATGGCGTCTCGGGGTGGGCGAGCCGCGAGACGCTTGACGGGACTTGCGCCCTCTGATAAACTAGTCGCCTATGCCCCTCGGTCGATAAAGCAAAGTTTTGGAGAACGGCAGCGCCCTTGCTCCAGCTTTGCTATCGCTATTTCCGAGGGTCGTAGTCCGAGTTAGGGGCAAAATTCAGCGTGAATCTTCTCGACGTTAATAACTTTGATGCGATGCGCATCGGCCTGGCGAGCCCGGAGCAAATCCGCGCCTGGTCCTTCGGCGAAGTCAAAAAGCCGGAAACCATCAATTATCGCACGCTCAAGCC
>JBBRLI010000047.1:0-9974 GCA_038231455.1 Vulcanimicrobiales bacterium
AATCGTCGAGAGCATCTGACGCGCACCTTGCGGCGACCCGCCGTACACGAACCACGCGTTCGCCGAGGTATCAACGGTCCGGTCGAACGCCAACAAGCCTTGTGAGAGCGCGATCGCGACGAGAAAAGCGACCAGCGGAACGAGCCACAGATTCGCCGCCAGCGCATCGCGAAGCCAGCCGACGTACCCTTTCACCGATCGTCCTCGCTCGTCTTGGCGGGCGCGGCCTTGGGCGTCGAATCGGCGACGCGAATCGCCGGAAAGCCAACAATGTCGTACGTCGCTGAGGCGATGCCGATGCCCGCCTCGTCGAACGCTTGCAAAATATCTCGACTCATGCGGTCTTTGAGCGCACGAGCGCCGTGCGCTGGAGAAAGGAAGCGCAAGCCCAGTTCGAGCCAGTTATCGGTAATACGGTAAAAGACGCGCGGCTCGAGATCCGCCGACTCGACCGGGAAACGGCGCATCACCTCAGCGATGGCGGAGCGTCCGAGTTCCGTCGTCTCGCGGGTGTGCGCGATTGCAGCCTCGAGCAAGATCCGTTCGGCAAGTCCGCGGTCGCATGCATAGGTGACGGGAACGTGCATCTCTTCCCAGATCAGCGGAAAGTCGCGGCTATAATTGTAAACCGGATCTTCGAACACTTTGCTGTTCGTGACGGTGACGATGCGGCCGGTAAACTGTCGGCCCGAAACCCAGATTGTGGGGTCCGCCCCCTGTACGGAGGGCGGCTGCCCCATTTCCATGATCGTCGTCTGAATGAAGCCAAGTGCCACGACGTCACCGCGCACGCCGCCCATCGTTATGCGGTCACCGACGTTGAACGTTTTGCCGCGCAGAATGACGAGATATCCCGCAAGCGACGTAATGACTTTCTGTAAGGCAAACGCCAATCCGGCGGTCGCAAGGCCAACGCCCGTTGCGAGATTCGCGGGATTATCGAACCAAATCGAAATCAGGCCGACGATGAGAATCACGGTCGTTACAACGTCGACCCCTTGGCGCGTCCAGAACCGAATCCGCTGCTCGCGATAGCGGGAAAAGATCGCCTGGGCCATGGCTTTGAGCAGCATGCGCGCACCCAGAAAAATCGCCAGCAGGACGATCGTGAATACGAACTTCGCAAGGGTGTGAAGGTTCACGCCGATCAGCTTGATGCCGTAAATTTCGATAAAGCGATCTCCAAAATGGGACGACGCGTGCGCAGCGTAGCCGCAGTGCCCCCGTAACGGTCAGCGTCTCTGGCCAGTACCTACCCTAAGCCCGCCCATTCGATGTCTCCGCCGTCATGCAAGCGGTTGCAGTAATCCCGACTTCGACTAGTTACCGAGCCTTCGCCGCACATGAACAGATTCGCGTTTTGTTAAAACGACTTTCGTTGGGTACAATTCGCAACGGCGAGCCGCGACACGCATGCTGCCCGACGGTCCGAATTGGGCTGGAGACGAGAGACGAGAGACGATGAGCCGGACTGTGAGCGACTTCCTTTTCGAGCGTCTCCAGGAGTGGGGGGTCCGCCGGATTTTCGGCTATCCTGGCGACGGCATCAACGGAATAATGGGGGCCTTCGGAAGGCTCGACGGGAAAATCGAGCTCATCCAGGTCCGGCACGAAGAAATGGCCGCGTTTATGGCCTGCGCGCACGCGAAGTTTACGGGCGAGGTCGGTGTGTGTCTCGCAACATCGGGGCCGGGCGCGATTCATCTGCTGAACGGTCTCTATGACGCAAAGCTCGATCACGTACCGGTTGTGGCAATTGTCGGCCAGTCGGCGACGACGGCGATCGGCGGCAACTATCAGCAAGAAGTCGACTTGAACGTTCTCATGAAGGACGTCGCATCGGAATACTGCTACACAGTTTCCAGCCCCGTAGCGATGCGGCACGTCATCGATCGCGCGATGCGTATCGCCGCTTCGACTCGATCCGTTACCTGCGTCATCATCCCCAAGGACATTCAGGAGATGGCCGCCGTCGATCAGCCGCCACACCAGCATAATACGGTGCATACCGGCGTTGGATTTGCGCGGACACGCATGGTGCCCGCCGAAGATGAATTGCGCCGTGCTGCGGCGGTGCTCAACGCCGGCGAGCGCGTCGCGCTGCTGGTCGGGGCGGGCGGCATGAATGCCGTCGATTCGATCATCGCCGTCGCCGACCGGCTGCAGGCCGGCGCCGCAAAGGCCCTCTTGGGTAAAGCGGTGTTGCCTGATGATCTCGCGTGGGTAACCGGCGATATCGGACTCCTCGGTACGCGGCCGAGCGCCGACATGATGCGCGATTGTGACACGCTGCTCATGATCGGATCGACATTCCCGTACGCGGAATTTCTTCCGAAGGAAGGCCAAGCGCGCGGTGTCCAAATCGATATCGACGGGAAGTTTCTCAGCCTCCGGTACCCGATGGAAGTCAATCTTCATGGCGATGCGAATGACACGCTCACCGCCCTGCTTCCGCTTCTCGAGCAGAAGCGCGATACGTCATGGCGAGATGCCATCGCGAAAAATCGTGACGGGTGGGCGAATGTGAACGCGGCGCGCGCGCAAACGGTCGGCGGAGACGGACAGCTCAATCCGGAGATTCTCTTTACCGAACTGAACCGCCGCCTTCCGGACCGCTGCATCATCAGCGGTGATGCCGGTACTGCAACAAATTGGCTGGCGCGTCACCTGCAAATGCGTCGCGGGATGAAGTTTTCGCTTTCCGGCAGCCTCGCCACGATGGGACCGGCCGTGCCATACGCGATCGCAGCCAAATTTGCGTTCCCGGATCGCGTAGCGATCGCGCTCACGGGTGACGGAGCGATGCAGATGAACGGCTTGGCCGAAATGCTGACCATCGCGAAATACTGGAAGGAGTGGAGCGATCCGCGGCTTATCATTCTTGTCCTCAATAACCGTGATTTGAATCAGGTGACGTGGGAGATGCGGATTGATTCAGGCAATCCGAAATTCGAGGCGTCGCAGCAACTTCCGGATTTCGCGTACGCGAAATATGCCGAGATGCTCGGTTTCGTCGGCGTCAAGGTCGATCACCGCGACGATGTCGGAGCCGCGTGGGACCGCGTCCTTGCGGCGGACCGTCCGGCGTTGCTCGAGGCGTGGGTCGATCCGAATATCTCGATCATTCCGCCGCACATCACCTTCGATCAAGCGAAGATGATGACGTCGGCGCTGCTTAAAGGTGATCCGAACGAAATGGGGATCATCATCGATTCAGCCAAGAGCGTCCTCGCCGGAATGTTCCCGCATCATGCGGGCGACGATCGCTGATGCGCATCGACCGAGAGGTCGAACCGCCATTCGTCGATAGTAACTTAACCGGAGGACAACACATGGAACTCTCTGCGTTTCTGGACTCGTTCACAAGCGCCTACAACGATTCGTGCGCCGGGCACCGCACATGACGGGGCCTGCACGCATCTTTGATTTGAGCCAGCCGGTCTTCACCAACTGTCCGCAATATCCGGATCATTCACCGCGTCCGGTGCAAGTGCGACTGTTCTACATGCTCGCCGTCCAAGGCGTCAACAAAGAAATCGTCGAGTTGAGCACGCACACGGGCACGCACTGCGATGCGCCCTATCACTTTTTCGATGACGGCAAGACGGTCGACGAAGTGCCGCTCGAAACATATGTCGGGCCTTCGGTGATATTCGACTTGCGCGGCAAACCGCCGGGGAGCGCCATCGAAGCGGAGGATCTGGCGCCGTCGCTCGACCGTTTGCAGCCGGGTTCGATCGCACTGCTCAATACGGGGCGCGGAGCGGTACGAGCGAACACGGCCAATTTTCTCACGGACTACGTGTACCTCGGTGCGAGCGGCGCACAGGCACTCGTCGATCGCGGAATCAAAGGCGTGGGAATCGATGCCGTCAGCCTGGGCGGCTACGACGACTCGAGGAAGGCGGGGCCGCCGCACCGCATCGTGCTCGGCAGCGGCGCATTCATCACCGAAGAACTCTTCTTTCCCGACGCCGTGATGGACGGGCGCGAGCGGCTCTTCGTCGCCGCGCCGATCAAATTGCGCGGCTGCAGCGGCGCTTGGGCGCGCGCGATGCTGTGGGAGTGATCGCTCGTCGCGATCGGAACGGCGAGGCGCGGTCATATTAGCGCAACACGGGAACGCCGTGTCCCCACGTGTCGGGCGGAGCGAGCTCACGCCGGATCGGGGAGGTCTCCATCGACCGGTGCCCCGAGCTGAAGATCGCATCGCCTTGCGTGATCAGATAGTCGCCGATGCGCGCTGCGAGCGCCATGATGGTAAGACCCGGATTCACCGAACCTTGCGTGGGCAAGATGCTGCCGTCGCAGATGAACAGATTCGCGATGTCATGCGTGCGGCCGAAGCCGTTGACGACCGATGCTGCAGCGTCGCTGCCCATCCGCGCCGCACCGACGAGATGCGCGTAACGCGCTTCCTGGACGACATCCGTCGCACCGGCGGCGCGCATCACATCCAGTACCACATTCTTGCCGAACGCGATCAGTTTCTTGTCGTTGTCCTGCAGTCCGAAGGTCACTTTGGCAACCGGCAAACCGAAGCGATCCGTATCCTCGGCGATGGTCACACGGTTGTCGGCGTGCGGCAATATCTCGCCGAGCAGCCCAAATGCGGCCCAGTGGTTGTAATCCATCATCACGCGTCGCAGCGACCAGCCCCAGGCACCTTTCGCATTCATCATCTGCTTCGCGAACGCGATCGGAAGCGGGCCGACGGTTTGGATCGCGAAGCCGCGCGCGAAGTCGCGCGCCGGGTCCGTCTCGTAGAAATGCTCGGTCAGTGCGTGCGCCGGCGGTGCCTTATACATGCGCACGGGCTCATCGAATCGGCCGGCGACGACGTTGCCTGCCTGCGCCATCAAGTAGCGTCCGACGGTGCCGCTGGAGTTCGCAAGTCCGTCTTCAAATCCGGTGCATGCGGAATTGAGCAGCAGCCGCGGCGTTTCGATCGAATACGCCGATACGACGACGGCCCGCGCAGCCTGAAACTGCTCGCGCCCGTCCCGGTCGAAATACGAAACACCGCGCGCACGACCATCGCGTCCCATTTCGATGCGCGCAACCATGGCGTTGTCACGAATCTCCGCGCCATGCGCGAGCGCGTCCGGGACGTGCGTCACAAGCGTACTGGCTTTTGCGCCGACCTTACAACCCTGAATGCAAAAACCGCGATAGATGCAGTGCGGGCGGTCGCCGCGCGAACCCTCGAGGATCGCAACCGGGCCGCCCGCGGAGACGCCGATCCCCATCGCCGTGCAGCCCCGCATCAGCGCGTCGCCGACGCCGCCCATCGGATGCGGTCCATACGGGTAGCCGTGCGGGTCGCCCCACGGAAAATGCGCCGGCCCCGACACCGGCAGTTCGCGCTCCATCAGTTCGTAATAGGGCTTGAGGTCATCGTAGGCGATCGGCCAGTCGCAGCCGACGCCGTCAGTCGTGTGCGTACGGAAGTCCGATGGGTGCAAACGCGGCGCGAACGACGCCCAGTGGACCGTGCCTCCGCCGACGCCTTGGCCGCAGTTGTTCGCACCGAGCGCCAGCGGATGTTCACCGCCGGTCACCCGGTTCTCCGTCCAATAGAGCTTATGCGAACCGCTCTCGTCGCTGACCCAATCGCGTTCGGTATCCCAGAACGGCCCGGCGTCGAAAGCGACGACGCGAAAACCGGCGCGCGACAGACGTTGCGCGAGCACGCCGCCGCCGGCTCCGACGCCCACGATGATGTAGTCGACTTCCTCGTCGCGTCCGTAGCGTCGCATCGGCGCGTGCAACCGCTGCATCGAACCCAGCATGTGTTCGTGGTCCGGCGGGTGGGAGAATGCGCCGCCGAGCGGTGTCTTCAATGGATGCCGCCTTGTCCGGGCGAGCCATAATTATCCGAAGCGTCACCGGCTTTCGCATCTCCCGAACGCGTACACGCGGGGGGCGACCAGTCGTACCGTCGTTCGCGCACTTCCCACGGTTCGGGCTCGCCGTGTTCGAGCCGCATGTAGCCGCGCGGATAGGCCGGTCCGCCAAAGCCGATCTCATCCCACGCGAAGGGATGAGCATAGTACGCTTCGGCGCAGTCCGCTACGAGTAGCGACCAGAACCGGTTGACCGGTAGCTGCTCCCAGATTGGATTGACGGCCGGGGGGTTACCATCGTGTAGCGCCTCGAGCAAACGTTCCTGATCGCGCACGGCGAGCGCACCGAAGCCTCGCCCGTGACGTGCGTGGGCGGTCTCATCGATCGCCTGCAGACCCAGCGCGTACGCTTCGCGATCCGGCGGCATATCCTCGAAACGGTAGCCGTCGTGGCGATTCTCGTACAACCGTGCATCGATACGCGGCACGATAGGAATGCGGTGCGCCTCATCGCGATCGTCTTGCGGCAGAATCCGCGCGCTAATCGCGCGGAGCAGCTCCGCCTGTTCTGCTGTGAAGAAGCGAATCGCCGGCACTTCGTTTACGCGCGCCAACACGACGGTCCGCGTCGCTTCGTCCCAATAGCGCTGTTGCGAGAGCGTCTCAAACCCGGGATAATAGCCCGGTTGCGCGAGCGGTCCGATCGGATCGCCGCTCGCGGGGTCGAACGGGCGCAGATCGTCGGTGTCGTCCGTCGTCTTCATGAGTCACTCCGTCGTAGCAGACTTGCAAGTACGCCGAGAAATCCGCTCGCTGCGAACAGTAGCGGCGCGAACACCGGCGGACCGTACATCAGGTTATACGATGGTTTGCGCAGCCCGCCGGGACGACGCAGTACGCCGCGCACATGGTAACCGAAGCCGATCGTCCCGTTGGCGATGGCGAGCAGCGAGGCAGCAGGCAGTACCGTGTGCGCGATGCGCCGGCTGCGTGTCGCGCCCAGTGCGGCGAGCGTAAGCACCGCGGCGACGGCAAGCGGCGTCCACTGCACGCCGTAGCGAAAATTATTCTTATAGTGCGAGTACCACGCTTCGAGCCCGCTCAATGCGGCAGCGAACGCTGTCGCAACCGCCATCTGTCGCTGAAATCCATGCTCCCGCCGGTCCTGCGCGGCATCGATCGGTTCGTGCACGCCGCTCATGCGGGCGGCCCAATGTGTCGGCATCGCCGCACGCGGCAACCCGTCGTCCGATCCGTCGGATGACCGCCGCAGTTGCGATGCGACGAGTCCTAAGTATGCGCTGACACCAAAGAGGAGCGGCGCAAAAATCGGCGGCCCCATAACAATATTGGTTACCGGCAGGCGCCAGCCGCCCGGCTTGCGCGCGATCCCGCGCACGTGGAAGTAAAAGCCCAGCGTCGCATCCGCCAGCGTTAACGCCGATACGGCCGGCAAGAGTGTCGTCGCGGCGCGGCGGTTCGCGAATCCGGCAACTCCGGCGATTAGCAGCGCACCGCTTAGTGCGACCGGCGTGTACATCGCGCGCTGACTGTAACTGCCGCGGTAATGCTCGTAACTGACCTCGAGACCGCTGAGTACGCTCGACAGCCCGGCGATCAGCGAAAGCCAGCGCTGAAAACGCCCCTCGCGGATTGCGTAATCGACCGCCGCGAGATCGTCTTCGAGGCGCCGGATCGGCGATTCGTCATCAGCCACGAGGGCGGCTCCGCGACAAACCGCTTCGCACCAGTGCGGCGGGCTTGAGATCACGCAACCTGGGTACGCTTGCCGTGATATGCAATGGACGTTCGGAGTGAGTGAAGTCACCACATGGCCCTGGTCGTTCGATGAGGACATCACACGTTATGCCGCGCTTGGCGCGCGGACCATCGAGGTCTGGGAGATGAAACTCGACCCCGATCCGCAAAAGCGGCGCGCGCAACTCGCCTCGGCTCGGGAACACGGATTGACGGTGTCGTCGTTTCAAGCCGACGTGCACGCGCTTTTCCCCACGCATCTGCAGCCCGAGCCGCAGGGTTTCGACGATCGATTCAACGCCTTCACCGCGACGCTCGAAGCATGTGCGCCCGTAATTCCGGGTGCCGTGTTCGTGTTGAACACCGGTATCGCAACGAAGGGAGATGTCGGGGCTGCCTTCGAGCGCACGGTCCTCGGATACGGCAAGCTTGCTCGACGCGCCGCGAATCTCGGTGTGACCCTTGCGCTCGAACCGCTGCATCCGCTGGCGATGAATGAGGACAGTTTCGTTTGGAATCTCGAAGGTGCGCTGGAGATCGTCGATGCCGTCGGACACAGCGCCTTGGGGATTTGCGCGGACGCTTGGAATTTGGCCGGCCAGTTTGGCTTGGACGTGCGGCTCGAGCGCTGTCGCGATAAGATATTCGTCGCGCAAGTCGCCGATTATCGTCGGCCCCGTTCGTTTCTCGATCGCCTCGTAGTCGGCGACGGAAGCACCGACTTTGCGCCGTTCTTCGCGGGCCTTCGCGCGGCGCGCTATCGCGGTCCGATCGTTTTGGAAATCTTCTCGCGTAACGTGCCCGACTCGCTCTACGACGGCGATCTCGACGCCGTCATCAGCCGTAGCCGCGATGCGCTCGCGCGCTATTTCGGCGAACCGCCCCGTTGAGGGACGGCGACTGCCCGCGGAATTCACGATGCGAAGTCCGCTGCGTCGGCGTGTTTGAAAACGAGTCCGTGACCGGGACGTGAACGATCGGGACGAAGCGCGCCGTCGACCGGCTCGATGAAACCGTCGAAAAGCATCCGCTCGATTCTCACGTGATCGTGAAACCATTCCATATGGCGCACGCGCAGTGCAGCCGCGGCTGCGTGCAAGTGCAGCATCGGTCCGCAGTGCGTCGACAGCGGTTTCCGCATGACATCGCAATAGCCGTCGATGGCAAGAAAACCCGTGTAACCGCCGCAGCGTGTCGCATCCGCCTGCAGCACGTCGACGGCAGCGGCGACCAGCGCAGCACGTGAGGTATCGGTGATGTACTCGCCCGAGGCTATGGCCATCCCCGGCGGTGCGTGGTCCCGCACACGCGCGGTACCGGCAAGATTTTCATGATCCACGGGCTGCTCGAACCAGGTGACGCCACTCTCGGCGAATGCGCCCCGCGCGATCGCTATCGCATCGGTGACGTCAAACCCGCCGTTGCCGTCGACGAAGAGTTGGACGTCCGGGCCGATTGCGTCGCGAGCCACCGCGACACGGCGAGGATCGGCGAGGTGATCGCGCCCGACTTTCATTTTTACGGCGCGCATGCCGTCGCGCGCCCATCCGCCGAGCTGCTCGGCGAGCTGACCCTCGCTCAGCGATGTGAAGCCGCCGCTGCCGTAGATCGGCACGGTGTCGCGCGCGGCTCCGAACATGTCACACAGCGCAACGTCGAGCAGGCGCGCGCGCAAATCCCAGAGAGCAACATCGACGGCGCCGATCGCATACGATGCAAGTCCGGAGCGTCCGTCGTTGCGGACGGCCGCGTTCATGATTGCCCAGAGCGCGCGATTCGCGAAAACATCGTGCCGTTCGACAAGATCGCGCAAGCGCTCGTCGATAAATTGCGCGACCGATCGGCTTGCATACGTCCAACCGGTCCCCGTCTGGCCGCCGGCGTTCAGTTCGACTAAGACAAGCGTCGTCGAACTCCAAACCGCAGTCCCGTCAGATTCCGGCGAAGGATCGGTCGGGATCGTATACGAGCGAACGGTAAGACGCTCGATAAAAACGCTCGTTTTGGCGCCCTCCGGTCCCATCACACGAAAAGCGCTGCTGCACGGAATGGGGAGATCACGACAAACCCTACCCGATAAACGGCGGTTCTTCTCATCGCGGTTCAGGAATGTTGCCGGATGTCACGCGCACCAACTGACGTAAAGTATACAAGCTCGAACGGATCTCGGGCTTTTGTCGATGACTTTGAATAGAACGGAAGATACGTGCTCGCGGCCGCCAAAGAAAAAAAGCGCCGACTCTGTCGACGCTTTCTTGCCTTTGACCGGCGGATCGGCTAAGCCGTACCGGCGGTGACTTTCACGCGGTTCGGATCGACTTTGACGCCCGGGCCCATCGTGCTCGTGAGCGTGATAGAGCGCAGGTACGT
>JBBRLI010000048.1:0-8891 GCA_038231455.1 Vulcanimicrobiales bacterium
AAATTACGATGAAAGTCGAGGAGGGTTCGATCCTGGGCGACAGTAATAGCCAAAGCGCCGCCATGGGTCTCGCTTTGCATGCGTATTTCGCGCGTAAACGGACCGTGGGTGTGCGCGCCGCCATTTTCATCTGCGTTTTTGCCGCGTTCGCCTCGATCTTCGGGGTAAAACTGGGGCTCGACGTTGTGCTCGGCGGGGCGTGCGGCATCGCCAACATGTTGCTGGTCATGCAGACGAACGAAGCGCTCCTCGACCGAGGGCGAGGCGTTCTGCTCCATGTGGCACGGGGCCGGTTCCGGATGATTGGGTTTGCAGCGCTCGGCGCCGCGGTCACCATCTGGAGCCCCTGGTGGGCAATGGGGCTCTATTTCATCGGATTTTTTGCGCCGCTCGCCGTGTATGCACTGCAGTTGCGCAGCGAGATCGTAAGGGAAGCTTCGTGCACGAACAAATAGGAAGCCATCCGTCGTGGACCATTCCGGTCCTCGGAGCGGTGCATTCCGACACGCTTATCATGACTTGGATCGTGATGGCGCTGTCGCTTGTGTTTTTCGCTTGGATCGGCAACTCGTACCGGACGCACCGCGTCAGCAAGCTTCAAGCGGCGATCGAGAGCCTCGTCAATGCGCTCAGCGACCTTGCACTCTCGACGCTCGGGCCGGCCGGACTCCAGTTCGTCCCGGTCTTTCTCGCGTTCTTCTTCTTGATTTTCTTCATGAATCAAGTCGGATTCTTCCCGCTCAAGGCGCTCGGACTACCCTTCGGTGGCTCGCCGACAGCCGATTTGAACACGACCGCTGCGTTCGCGCTCATCGTCTTTGCGATGATTCAAGTCGTTGCGGTGCGCCGCCATGGCATTGGATACTACAAACATCTCGCGCAACCGTTCGCGGCCCTCGCGCCGATCAATCTCATCGAAGAACTCGCGCGCCCGCTCACGCTCGCGCTGCGGCTCTTCTTTAATATCTTCGTCGGCGAGATTCTGTTCTTCGTCATCGGCGTGATCATCACGTCGCAGGTGAAGATCGGGTCGTTCGACCTCTCGCTTGCCGCAGCGTTCCTCCCGATCTTCGTTCAACTGCTCAACTTTGCCATCGGATCGCTGCAAGCGTTTATCTTCATGCTGATCAGCGTTGTCTATCTCTCGTTCGCGGTGGCCGAGGAAAGCCACTAACCCCACTACGGAAAGGCTCCAGTCGTGACTTCAGAAAGTTTGATCCTCGCCGCCATCGTGCTCGGCTTCGCCCTCATCGTGACCGGTGCGGCATTCGGCTCGGCCATCGGCGACGGTATCGCAGCGTCGAAAGCCGTTGAGGCAATCGCCCGTCAGCCCGAAGCGCGTCCCAACATCTTCACGTTCCTCTTCATCGGCGTCGGCGTCCTCGAAGTGTTTCCGCTCATCGGTCTTGGCCTTGCGTTCTTCTTGCTCTTCGGTGCAGGCGCGTACGTTCCGAGCCTCATGACGGCACTCAAAGCGGCGCTTCACTAAGCCCCGATGTTCCTCTCGATTGACGGGACGCTCATCGTCCAGATCATCAACTTTATCGTGTTTTTCGCGATCTTGTCGGTGGTCTTCTTGAAACCCGTCGGCGCGGCAATTGCAAAGCGGCGTGCGTATATCGATTCGATTGCCAAGGATCTCGAAGGCGCGCAAGGCGACGCCGCCGCGATCCGCGCGCAAGCGGCTCAGAAGCGCGCGCAAGCGCGCCGCGAAGCCGATCAGTCGATCGTGAAAGCGCGCGGCGAAGCACAAACGGAAGCAGCGAAAATCCAAGCCGAATACGGCGAGCGTGCAAGCGCCCTCGTTGCGACCGCGCACAAGACCGTCGAGAGCGAACTTGCAACGGCAAACGCAAACGTCGATGCGCTGGCAAAACAGCTTGCCGATACCATGCTCGAACGCACGCTACCGCGAGAGGCCGCACGATGACGGAATCAGCACCGACCCTTTACGAGTCGATCGCTGTTTGGAGCCAGGTCATTGGAGCGGTGCTCTTTCTGATTTTGCTCGTACTCGGCTTCCGCAAGTTTCTGCTGCCGGCGATCGCTTCGATCGAAAAGACCAAAAACGCGGAAATCGCCGACACCGAATCGCGTCGCGATAAAGCCAAGACCGACGTTTCGACCGCACGCGGTGAACTCGAAGCCGCCGATGCCGATGCAGACGCGATCCGCGCTCGCGGCCGCACCGATGCTCAGCGCGAACACGAAAAGATCGTTGCGGATGCCAAGTCCGATGGCGAACGCATCGTGCGCAATGCTGAAGGCGAACTCGATCGGGCCCGCGGGAATGCCAAAGAAGCGTTCCGTGCCGAGATGATCGAGCGCGCGCTGCAGCTGGCCCGCAAGGCTGCCGATGCGCGCATCGATGCGGCGACCAACACACAAATCGTGAACGCCACCGTGACGACGCTCGAACGCGAAGGGACGAAAGGCTAATGGCCAACGAAACCGTCGCGCGCCGCTACGCGCAAGCGATCTTCGAACTTGCAAAAGAAGGCAGCAAGGTCGATGCCGTCCTGCGCGATCTCGAAACGGTCGTCAAGACGATCCACAGTGATGAGACCGTGCGCCGGTTCTTCCGCGCGCCGATCATCGACAAAAAAGAAAAGGGCGCGATCGTCGGCAAGGCCTTCGCCGCGCTCGATCCGACCGCGCTCAACTCGGTGCTGCTGCTCGTGCGAAAACGCCGCGAGTCGCTGCTCGAGCCGATCGTCGAACAGTACCGCTTGCTGCAGCAGGCCGCGCGTAACGCGCAGTCGCTGAAGATCGCGAGCGCCCGCGAACTTCCCAAAGCCGAACTCGATGCGCTCGTCACGCGCCTCGGCAAACTTTACAACACGAAGTTCGATGTCACGCAAGTTGTGGATCCGTCGCTCATCGGCGGCATCCGCATCACGATGGGCGACAAACGCATCGACGGCAGCGTCTCCGGCAAGCTCGAAGAGCTCGCCCGCACGCTGTCGGTAAACTAACAATGATGCAAGCGAACATGTTGCAAGCGCCCTCGGGGCATCTCGACCTAACTACCATGTCTCCGGCGCAAGAAGCCGGGGGCCCCGCGCATAGCGCGGGGGGCGCGCAGCAGAGCGAAGCGCCCCAAGCTGGAGGCTATTAACACCCATGATTAACGCCGACGAAATCGCCGGGATTCTTAAAACCCAGATCGCCAACTTCACCTCCGAACTGAATGAGTCGCAGATCGGTACCGTCATCGAAGTTGGCGACAACATCGCTCGCGTCTACGGTCTCGAAGCTGCACAGGCATCGGAACTCGTCGAGTTTCCGAACGGGGTTCAGGGCATCGTGCTCAACCTCGAAGAGGACAACGTCGGTATCGCGATCATGGGTCCGGACACCGGCATCAAAGAAGGCGATCAAGTTCGCCGCACGGGCCGCATCGCATCGGTCCCCGTCGGTGAAGCGCTCCTCGGACGCGTCGTCAATCCGCTCGGCCAGCCGGTCGACGGTAAAGGCCCGATCGCGACCAAGAAATATCGCACGATCGAGAACACGGCACCGGGCGTCATCCAGCGCCAGCCGGTCAAACAGCCGCTGCAGACCGGCATCCGCGCGATCGACGCGCTGATCCCGATCGGCAAAGGTCAACGCGAGCTGATCATCGGCGACCGCGGCACCGGTAAGACGGCAATTGCGATCGACACGATCATCAATCAAAAAGGTCAGAACGTTTTCTGTATCTACGTCGCGATCGGTCAGAAGAATTCGACCGTCTCGGCCGTTGCGCAGACGCTCGCCAAAGCCGGCGCGATGGAATATACGACCATCGTTACGGTCAGCTCGGCCGAGCCCGCGTCGCTCAAGTGGATCGCACCGTTCGCTGGCTGCTCGATGGCCGAAGAGCTGATGTATCAGGGCAAAGACGTCCTGGTTGTGTACGATAACCTTACGCAGCACGCGCAGGCGTACCGCGAAGTCTCGCTCTTGCTGCGCCGCCCGCCGGGCCGCGAAGCGTACCCGGGCGACATCTTCTTCTTGCACTCACGTCTTTTGGAACGCTCGGCGAAACTCTCCGACGAACTCGGCGGCGGCTCGATCACGGCATTGCCGATCATCGAAACGCAGGCGGGCGACGTCTCGGCGTACATCCCGACGAACCTGATCTCGATTACCGACGGCCAGATCTATCTGCAATCCTCGCTGTTCTTCCAGGGTATCCGCCCCGCCGTCGATGTCGGTATCTCCGTCTCGCGCGTCGGCGGTTCGGCCCAGATCAAAGCGATGCGCTCGGTCGCAGGCCCGCTCAAACTGGATCTTGCGCAGTACCGCGAACTCGCGGCGTTCGCGAAGCTCGCATCGGATCTCGATAAGAACACGCAAGCACAGCTTACGCGCGGCGAAAAGATCACCGAGATCCTCAAGCAGCCGCAATTCCAGCCGCAAAAAGTCGAAGATCAGATTCTCTTGATTTTCGCCGCAACGAAGGGCTTCCTCACGGATATCCCCACGCCGCGTCTGCAAGAGTGGGGCAACGCGTTCGTCAATTTCGTCCACGAGAAGCACGCCGCGATCACGGACTCGATCCGCGATACCAAAGCCCTCTCGGACGATGCGACAAAGCAGCTCGAAGCCGCGATCCTCGCATTTAACAAGAGCTTCTAGTGGACCGGCCCGTGCGTAGCGTGACACAAAGCGACAGCGATTTTTCGTCTCGGCAACGAGCGAAGAGCGCAGAATTGCAGCGCAATTTCAGCGATGAGCGAGGCAGCCGAGGCGGAAAAGCGCCGAGCGACTGTCGCGCTACGCGCGGGACGGTTCACTAATGCCTTCGGTTCGCGATCTCCGCGACCGGATTCGGTCGCTGAAGAACACCCAGCAGATCACCAAGGCGATGAAGCAAGTCGCCGCGGCGAAAATTCGTCGCGCCGAAATGCTCCGGAATCAATCGCGTCCGTATGCGGATGCGATCGGTGCCATGCTCCAGGATCTCATCGCGAACGTCGGCTCGGTCGACCATCCGTTTATGAAGCCCGGCAAGAGCGGCGCTCCCACCGGCGTCATCCTGATGACGGCCGACAAAGGCCTCGCCGGCGCGTTCAACGCCAACTTGATTCGTCAAGCGGAAAATCTCCAGCGCGACGATGCAAACGTGCGGTGGTATGCGGTCGGGAACAAAGGCCGCAACGCTACGCGTCGTATGCCGCAAGAAACGATCCAAGCTTGGCAACTAACGTCACCATCGAAACTCGATGTCGCGCGTGAAGTCGCCTACAAAGTCTCGGATGATTTCATCAGCGGCGCAATCGGCAAGATCGTCCTTATCTCACCCAAGCTCATTAACATGATGTCGCAGCGCCCCGAAGTGCGCAACATCGTGCCGATCGAGTCGACGGGCGAAAAGAAAACGGCAACCGGCCCGACCTCCGCGGTCGAGTTCGAACCCTCGGCGGAAGACGTGCTCTCGCGCATTCTTCCGAAATATTTAGAGTTCACGATCTACGCAGCGATGCTCGAAACCGACGCTGCGTTCTTCGCCGCCCAGCTCGTCGCGATGAACAACGCGACGGACAATGCAAAGAAGATCATCGACGAACTCACCATTCAAATGAACAACGCACGCCAAGCCTCGATCACCAAGGAAATCTTGGAAATCGTCGGCGGCGCCGAAGCGTTGGCTGGCTAAGCACACCGGAAAGTAAGGAACATCGTCATGGCTGCACCTGGTAAAGTCGTTCAAGTTCTCGGCAACGTCGTCGACGTTGAGTTCACGCAGGAGACGCTCCCCAACATCCGCACCGCACTCATGGTGCGCGTGGGTATGGACGCGGGCGCACCCGGCGCGAACGGCACCTCGCACGGCGCAGACGACGGGATCGAACTCGGCGGTACGGCGATGGCCTCGCGCGATCTCGTGCTCGAAGTGCAAGGCGAACTCGGCAACAACCAAGTGCGTTGCCTTGCGATGGGATCGACCGACGGCCTGGTCCGCGGTGCGCCGGTCACCGACAGTGGTGCGCCGATCATGGTGCCGGTCGGTAAAGGCACGCTCGGACGTATTTTCAACGTGCTCGGCAAAGCGATCGACTCCGATGAACCGGTCGTCGCCGATGCGATGTGGCCGATCCACCGCGATCCGCCCAACTTTGCATCGCAAGATCCGACGCCGAAAATTTTCGAAACCGGTATCAAAGTCATCGATCTCATGGCGCCGTACACGCGCGGCGGGAAGGTCGGACTCTTCGGTGGCGCGGGCGTCGGCAAGACGGTGCTCATTCAAGAACTCATCCGCAATATCGCGCAAGTCCACAAGGGCTTCTCGGTGTTCACCGGCGTCGGCGAGCGCACACGTGAAGGCAACGATCTCTGGCTTGAAATGAAAGAGTCGGGCGTGCTCGCGCAGACGACACTCGTGTTCGGTCAGATGGACGAACCGCCGGGCGTGCGCTTCCGCATCGCCCAGACTGGCGTCACGATGGCCGAGTATTTCCGCGATGAACTCGGCGCCGACGTGCTGCTCTTCGTCGACAATATTTTCCGCTACATGCAGGCCGGTTCGGAAGTCTCCGCACTGCTCGGCCGTATGCCCTCGGCCGTCGGTTATCAGCCGTCGCTCGGCACCGAGATGGGGCTGCTCGAAGAGCGCATCACCTCGACGCAAAAAGGCTCGATCACCTCGGTGCAGGCCGTCTACGTCCCCGCCGACGATTACACCGACCCCGCCGTTGCGACGACGTTCGGTCATCTCGATGCAACGACCGCGCTCTCGCGTCAGATCTCGGAACTCGGCATCTATCCGGCCGTCGATCCGCTGGCCTCAAGTTCGCGCATCCTCGATCCGCAGATCGTCGGCGAAGAGCATTACCGCGTCGCACGCGGTGTGCAAGAAACGCTCCAGCGCTACAAAGATCTTCAGGATATCATTGCGATTCTCGGTGTCGAAGAACTCTCCGATGAAGACAAGCAAGTCGTCGGCCGCGCCCGCCGTCTGCAGCGTCTCTTCTCGCAGCCGTTCTTCGTTGCCGAGCAGTTCACGGGCCGCGAAGGCAAGTACGTGAAGCTGGCCGACACCATCGCCGCGTTCAAAGAAGTGCTCGACGGCAAGCTCGACGATCTGCCGGAACAGGCGTTCTACATGGTTGGTGGGATCGACGAAGTCAAAGCCAACGCCGCCAAGATGAGCGCGACGGCCTAGTGTCGTCGGATCGGAGACACTAGATGGCAAATGCCGTTCCGTTTACGCTGATCACGCCGCTTTCCGTCAAGTTCGACGGCGAAGCAGAACTCGTGATTGCGGTCGGTACCGAAGGCGAAGAGGGCGTTCTGCCCTCGCATGCGCCGTTCTTGACCGCGCTCAAGCCGGGCGTGCTCCGTGCAAACGTACGCGATGGCGCGACGGGCACAAAGCGGCTCGAACTTGCAACGAGCGAAGGCTTCTTACAAGCCCTCCCCGGCAAAGTGACGGTGCTCGTCGATTCGGCCCTCGCGGCAGACGAGGTCGATATTGCCGCGACGCGCGCGGATCTTGCGGCCTCCTCCGAGCGCATCAAGACGCTCGCGTCGGACTCGCCGGCGTATAAGCGCGAGCAAGTCACGATCGACTTTGCAAACGCGAAATTGAAAGTGGCCGGCGTCTAACCGGTCTCTTTTTTTGCTTTCAAGCGGGCAAGCACCCGGCGACTCGCGTGAGGATCGCCGCGCCAGCGGGCACACCGTTCTTGTACCGCAATTTTTCCGGGAGTTTTCTATGAACGAGTCCCCGTCGAGCCAACCTCTCGCGGCCATTTTTTCATCGCGGGAAGCCGCGCACGCCGCCGTCGCGAAACTGCACGAAGCCGACATCCACGAGACATGGATCGGCGTCACGCACGCGCACGACGTGCAACTCGATGAAGAAGTGCTCGACGATGCGCGCGGCGGTGACCGTGCCTATGTTCCGGACGCAGCGGTCGGCTCCACGCTTACGGGTGCGATGATGACGGACGCTGCCGTTCACGACCTGACGGCAACCGGCGAGACGGTCCAGGAAATTCGCGTGGAAGATGACGATGATTCGCTGCTCGATAAAATCGGTCGATTCTTTAGCGGCTCGACCGAACTCTCGCTTTACGACGCGCTCGTAGATCACGGTTTGAGCGAAATTGATGCGCTCCGGTTGGAGACCGAGATCGTTCCCGAAGATGCGATTCTTCTCGTCCATCTCGCCTCCGACGGCGTTCTTTTCGCTGACACGGCGGCTGTCGATGCGAAGGTCTTAGCGATCGTTGAATCGTGCGGGGGGCGTCTGCTTACCGGTCTGACGGCAAGTCCTACCGCGCGCGCGCGAGCGTACGATTTTGCGACCATCGCTGAAGATCTCTTCGTCGAGCGCACCCCGCCTCTCGCGCCCAAAGAACGCTGAGCGGTTTGTCGATGCGAGCACGCGGGTAGGCTCTTCGCGACCGACCCGCATTCTCGCACTGGAGCCTTATGAATCTGAAGGAAGCAATGACCAAAATGTTCGATCGCAATAGCGAAGCTGAAATGGCACCCGATGCACTCTCGCTGATCCACAGCGACCACGAAGAAGTAAGCGCGCTTTTCAAATCGGCACTCGCCGAGAGCGCGACGCCCGCGACACGTCGCAATATCGCCTTGCAAATCTGCGAGGCTCTCACCGTCCATGCGAAGATGGAAGAAGCGATCTTCTATCCGGCGCTCCGTAAGGCCGGAAAGGCCGAAGAAAAAGACAGCGTACTTGAAGCCGCAGAAGAACATGGCGTCGTGAAAGACCTCATCGCGAAAATTAAGAAACTCGAAGCGCGCGATGAGACGATGAAGGCGAAGCTCACGGTTCTCAAAGAGATGGTGCAGCATCACGTCGAGGAAGAAGAATCCACGATGTTCGGTGAGGCCCGCCGCGTGCTCGGTAAGAAGCTCGACGCGCTCGGCGC
>JBBRLI010000049.1:0-7476 GCA_038231455.1 Vulcanimicrobiales bacterium
TACAGAAAGTGATTACGTCGCTTGCGGGATATCTCGTCATTCTGCGCGGCAAAACGTTCAACGTCGGTGACCGCATAACGATGGGCGGCGTGCGTGGTGACGTGGTGGCGCTCGGCTTCATTCAGACGACGATCATGGAGATGGGGCAGCCGCCCTCCGTACAGGGGGCGGATCCCACAATCTGGGTTTCGGGCCGACAGTTTACCGGCCGCATCGTCACCGTTACGAACAGCAAAGTGTTCGAAGATCCGGTCTACAATTACAGCCGCGACTTTCCGCTGATCTGGGAAGAGATGCACGTTCCCGTCACCTATGCATGCGACCGCGGGCTGGCCGAACGCATCTTGCTCGACGCCGCAATCGCGCACACCCGCGAGACGACGGAACTCGGACGCTCCGCCATCGCTGAGGTCATGCGTCGTTTCCCGGTCGAGTCGGCGGATCTCGAGCCGCGCGTCTTCTACCGAATTACCGATAACTGGCTCGAACTTGGCTTGCGCTTCCTTTCTCCAGCGCACGGTGCTCGTGCGCTTAAAGACCGCATGAGTCGAGATATTTTGCAAGCGTTCGATGAGGCGGGCATCGGCATTGCCTCCGCGACGTACGACATCGTTGGCCTTCCGGCAATTCGCGTCGCCGATTCGACGCCCGATGCCGCGCCTGGCAAGACGAGCGAGGGCGATCGGTGAAGGGCTACGTCGGCTGGCTTCGCGACGCGCTGGCAGCGAATTTGTGGCTCGTTCCGCTGGTTGCTTTTGTTGTCGCTTTCGCGCTCTCACAAGGCTTGTTGGCGTTCGACCGGACCGTTGATACCTCGGCGAACGCGTGGTTCGTGTACGGCGGGTCGCCGCAAGGTGCGCGTCAGATGCTCTCGACGATTGCCGGTTCGATGATCACGTTCATCGGATTGGTTTTCTCTTCGACGATCCTCGTTCTGCAACTCGCGAGCAGTCAGTTTTCGCCCCGAATTCTTCGATCGTTCTTCAGCGACCGCATCATCCAAGGCGCGTTGGCCACGTTCATCGCAACGTTCGCTTATGCGATCCTCGTGTTGCGCGAGGTGCGCGAAGAAGTGGGACACTCGTTCGTACCGGGACTCTCGACGTTCGTTGCGATCAGTCTTGTGTGGCTCAGCCTCGCGATGTTCGTTGTCTACATCGACCACATCGGTGCGCGTATCCGCGCCGTTTCGATCATCGCCACTGCGGCAAAGGCTACGTTGAAGACGGTGCGCAGTTTGCAGGCGAAGCGGCCGCGACGGGCGGAGTTCGCACGGCCCGCGTTCGCAGCACAAGTGATTCGCGCCCGCATTCATGGCGTGATAGCCGATGTCGACGCCAAGCGGCTCCTACGCTTCGCTAAAAAACATGGGGCGATGGTCGAAGTCGTTCCGATGGCGGGCGATTTCGTCATCGACGGATCGCCTATACTCTTCGTCTGGTGCGGGAAAGAGCTCGATGCGGATTTTGCAAAGTCAATCGCTTCGTGCATCTCGATCGAGCGCGATCGAACGATGCGGAGCGATGTTCTGTTCGGAATACGGCAACTCGTCGACATTGCGGATAAAGCACTCTCGCCCGGCATCAACGATCCGACCACTGCAGTTCAGGTGCTCGACCAGCTTCACGAGGTGCTGCGCGTCGTTGCAGGAAGCAGCCCCGGATCGGACGTCTATGTCGCTGCGAACGCCGTTGCGCGCGTGCTCGTCCCGGCTCCAACGTGGAAAAACTATCTCGACCACGCGCTCGAAGAGATCATCCTGTACGGACGCGGCTCGATTCCAGTCTCACGGCGGATCCGAACGCTCGTCATCGATCTCGAACGGTCCGTCATTCCGGAAAACCGACCCGCGCTCCGCGCCTATCGCGAGCGTATCGAAGCTATGATTGCCGATACATTTACGACGCTGGAGGATCGCGCTGCTGCGAGTCGGCTCCCGCGTTCGACCGAAATGCGAGACATAAACACGCTCGAACAAACGAGGAGCTTGGAAGGTGGGTGCTGACGAAATCGAAGAGATGCGTCGGCGCTCGGTGGACCCAACGCGCATCGCCGGAGTTACTCCCGTCATTTTCGATGACCCGCAGCGGCGGGGCGTTCGGGCGCTCTTCGTTCGCAACTTGACGGGACTGGCGCTTACCGTGATACCCGAACGCGGGTTAGATGCAAGCGAACTCCTCTTTGGCGGCGTGCCGCTTACGTGGTACGGTCCGGGGAATGCCACCGCGACTAGCATCGATCCTTCGATCGACGCGTTCGACCGGACATTTTTTGGAGGGCTGGTAACGACGTGCGGAATGGACGCGTTCGGCCCTCCGGGACACGACCGCTTCGGGGCGTGGCCGCAGCACGGCCACTTCAATCATCTCGCGACACGCGATGTACGATACGTCTTCAAAGACGCACCGGTCGCTTCCATCGAAATCAGCGGGACGATTCTGCAGTTCGCGATGTTCGGTTCGGCATTCCGTGTCGAACGCAGCTGGACAGTCGGCTTGAACGAGAACACCGTCACGCTTCGCGATCGCGTTACGAACGATGGCGGAACGGCCAGGCCGCACATGGTGCTCTATCATTGTAATGTCGGCTCGCCGATGCTCGATGAAGACACGTATTGGCGGATCGAGGCATCGAAGTCGAAACCTCGCGACGAGGTCGCGGCGAAGGCGATGAATCTTCGCCTTCGAGGCGGAGCGCCGCAGGCGGCTTTTGCGGAGCAAGTCTTCGAACACACGCCGCTGGCCGATGCAGACGGCTGGTCTCGCGCCGTCGCCGTAAACGACCGACTGCAGGGCGGTCTCGCGTTGACCATCGCCTATCGGCCCGCACAGTTGCCCGCATTATTTACTTGGCGCATGCTTGGATACGGAACGTACGTCATGGCGGCAGAGCCGGCCAATTGCACGAACGTGCGCGGCCGGATCGCGGCGACGCAAGACGCGACGCTGCCAATGCTCGAACCCGGAGAGACACGCGAATACGAGTTGCGGTTCTCTATCGAAATGTCGAACACTCGTTAATTTCCACGATACCGCCGTTCGGTCTCGCGCGCTAGACTTGAGCATGGGTATCCCCCCCGATCGAGGTGTGAAGCTCGTGGACGGCACGATACCGGCGTTTTAGAGGAAGCCCTATGCTCTCGTTGGTCACCCTAGCATCCCTTGTTTTCTTCGCCATACTCATCCTCGCAGGCGCCTCATTTCGCGTGTTACGTCAATACGAGCGGGGCGTGATGTTTACGCTCGGACGCTTTTCACGTGTCCGTGGTCCGGGTTTGATCGTTTTTGCACCATTCATTCAGCAGATCGTGCGCGTCGATGTGCGTACCGTGGTCATGGAAGTCCCCAAACAAGACTTAATCACGCGCGACAATGTCTCCGTGAACGTCGATGCCGTGCTCTATTTCCACGTCGCTGACCCTGAAAAGGCGATCATTCAAGTCGAGCAATACGTCGCGGCAACGAATATGCTCGCGCAAACGACCCTGCGTTCCGTCCTTGGTCAGCACGAACTCGATGAATTGCTTTCGAAGCGTACGACACTGAACACCGACATTCAAGACATTCTCGATGAGCGAACGAAGGAGTGGGGCATCGTCGTGACAGCGGTCGAGATCCGGGATGTGCAACTCACCGAGAACATGGTCAAGGCGATCGCGAAGCAAGCTGAAGCCGAACGTGACCGCAGAGCAAAGGTCATTCACGCCGAAGCGGAATTCCAGGCCGCGCAGACGCTTGTGAACGCTGCAACGATCTTGGCCTCCATACCGGCCGCCATGCAACTGCGCTATTTACAAACGCTCACGGAGATCGGCGGCGAGCACAATACCACCGTCGTCTTCCCGATGCCGCTCGACATCGTCAAGCCGTTCTTGGATATTCTCGACCGCAAAAACGTCGCGGCGCCTTCCTCGAACGGGATCAAGGCCCCAGCGCTTTGATAGACACTGCGCGGCTTGGCACCCATCAGGACTTCCTGACCCGTACCGCGCTACGTTTGGGGGGCAGCCCCGCAACCGCGTCGGTCGCGCAGGTCGTTCACGCTTTGCAGCGTGTACCGGGCGTCCTCACCGTCGCGGTCGATGCCGTCAATGGGCGAGCGCTTGTTGCCCATGACGCCGCGGTCCCGCTGGCCTCGCTTGTTGCTGCAGTGAACTCAGTCGGCGAATCGGCAACGGTTGTTGCCGATTCCGTCGGTGGTGCTGCCCCCGCAGACGCACCCTCGTTCGTCGGCAAGCTTCGCCAGATCAAGGGTGCTGTGGTGCTTGCGATCCTGGCCGTCATCGTTGTCGACATGACGTTCCTCAAAAACACAGCGAAGTTTCCCTTGCTTCTCGTGCTCGTCGCGCTGTTGTGGGTATTGGTGATAACGGAAAGTCTCGCCGCTCGGCGCCGGAGCGAGTGATCCGATGCGAAGCCCGGGGCACAACGTATCGACGAAGATCGACGGTTGATGGTCCTCCGTCAAAATCTGGCTTTCTCAGCGCTTAACGACGATCCCCAAACGCACGATAGGAGTTTCCCAAATGAGCCAATCCCAACAGTCGAATAACACGGAACTCGAGAAGTTGAGCGATACCGGTCTCATCCTTGCCGATCCCTCGGAAGATATTCGCGGTCGCAAAGTGGTTGATGCGAGCGGTGAGGAGATCGGTCACGTCAGTGCTCTGTTCATCGATCGGGGTGAACGAAAAATCCGGATGTTAGAGATACGCGCCGGCGGATTCCTCGGGCTCGGCGAGCGGCATTTCTTACTCCCGGCAGGAGCGATCACGAATGTAGCCGCGGGCGAGGTGCATATCAACCAGACACGCGACCGGGTCGTAAACTCCCCCGCATACGATCCTGCGTTAGAGGTCGCTCCCGCACCCGAGTATTGGGGCAGCTATTACAACTACTATGGAATGTCGCCGTATGTCGGGACCGGATTCGGGGCCGCAATGATGTACCCCACCTTTTCGCAGCCAACCAAATCGTCGCGCGAAGACGAGCACGGCGACCGCAGCAATCCCACGCGCCACGAAACGTGAACGACACTATGGCGCAACACGATACGTTGCCTCAATCAAGCGCCGTCACCCGCGATTTTCGACGTTGTCGGATCGACTTCGATCCGCCGGCCGCGTGTGATGTGGAAGGCACGACGAGCGAATTGTGAAGAGATGGCATGTTCTACTTGTGGTGATTGCCGTGCTAACAATCGCCGTGTATGTCGCAATGACGACCGGAATCGGATTTTTGATTTCACGCCGGGCCTAACCGTCTTACCATTTGCAGTGGTCTGGATCTTGTGAAATCGGTAAACCGATGAACGACGAGATGACGATCGCTGCGACTCCCGCAGCGATCGTCAGTGCCCGTGGATTCAAATTCGTATGCTTCCTGGATTCCCTCTCCATCGCTCGTTGCGAGAACCGCGCATATGCTGACGTGATCCTCGCAACCAAAGCGGTCGACGAACTCGTATCTCTTTGTTCGGGAAACTTATGCCGGCGCGTCACCGGCGATCGGGTGCCGTTAAGGCGCTATCTGACACTCTTTGCAAGGCGCGACAATTCATCGGTGCGAGCGGAAATCAGGTCGCTCGCGAGCGCCTTCGCACCGGGGTCGTTTGACGAGAAGGCGAGTGCCGCCATCGATATTTCCATCGCATCGAGGCGGATGAGCGCCGGAATGAAGCCCTCGTCAACTTTCGAGGTGCCCCACCAATTCGAGCGCCCGCCCATCATCATTTGATACGAGTCGCCATAAGCCATCATGCCGGGGCCGTAACCGCCGCCCATCATGCCGGCTGCGTTCCCACCCATCATGCCGGGGCCATAACCGCCGCCCATCATGCCGGGACCGTTGCCTCCGCCCATCATTCCAGAACCGTAGGCGCCCTGCGGTGTCGGCCACGCAGGCGGCGCTTCGCCGAATTTCTTCGTGTACGCGGAACGACTCGTTGCGGATTCGCGCGCACGCTCGGCGATGACGTCCCCGGCGAGCTTCTTCACGCTATCGCTCTTGGCGCTCTGCTGTGCACTTCGCGCCATGGCAACTGCAGCGTCGTCGAGATGGAACATCATGATCGTGAGATGTTGTGCGAAAGGATAGGACGCGCCGGTCCAGTGGGGATATCCCTGGGGCGCGGGCGGCGTCGTCTGAGCGACGGACGGTCCGGTAAGTGCGACTACGAACGCGGCAGCGGACGCGAGCCGAAGAAACAGCGAAGGTTTCCGGGGATGCTCGTTTTGGTAGATCATACACGGTCCTTTTCAAATGGAGGAGATAATCGTACCGCACGAGATGTCGCTTGGGTATCGTGAAATTCCGGGATCGTATTTCGGACTCGCCGCAACGCGCGATCCGAAACCGCTGCCGACCGCGGGATCATCGAGGAACGGCCGGACTCCTTGTCAAGGTAAAGTGCAAGTGCGACGCCGATGGCGAGAAGACACACCGACAGGATAGCCGTGCGCACGAGCGCGCCTCGGCTCGTCTGCGGGCTGCCGCGCTGCTCGCGGTTGCCGGGTACGATCATCTGCATCGGTGTCGACTCGGACATCGGCACGGTCTCTGCCTTCGGCGTTGCGCGGGACGCAGGTCGGACCGTCAGCATGCCATGCTTGAGACCGCGCGCTACGAGCCACCAATTCATCGGGTACGCTGCAATAAAGCCTGCCAGCAACGCCATGCTCATGACGAACCAAAATTCAGGCATGCGCGGAGTCAGTATCGTCCCGACGGCGAGACGACCGAACGCTGCAACCGGAAACATCGCCGCCATCAGGGTGTTCATCGACAGAAGCTCCGCGAGGAATGTCTTCCGCAGCGAGGTGAGGTACGATCCGCCGACCATGTCGCGCATAAAGAGTGCTTGGAAAATCGTCCAGCCGAAACCAAAACCCAGAACGTACTCGAGCGCCATTTCCACCGGCTGGGAGAGCACCAAGTAGGACCCGAGGACCGCACCGGCGAGAATGCCGACCCCGTCACCCGCGACGCAGTGCATCGTGGAGCCCAATACTTGCCGCCAACGTGTTGCGGTATACGCCTCGTGCATACCCGGCAGCGGCTCGCGACATCCGAGTACGTAGAGAAATGCTCCGAACGGTCCCGTGTACGCCGTTAGAAGAACGAAGCCCCATTTCATGACCGGCGATGCGGGCGTCGACCGGAGGTCGATCACCACGAAGAGCAGAGACATCCCCACCAAGCTGAACCACAGCAGCATCACACCGTCGAGAAGCATGTTCACATGTCGCGAATCTTCATTTGTGAGTTCCTCTCGCACGGCCAAGCGTTCGCATCGTGATCGATCACCAAAGCGTTTGCCAATTGGCGGAATCCGCCTCCCCACGTGTCAAGCTGAGACGGTACCAGTAAGCTCCAATACTTAGTGAGCTACTGGGCGTGAGAGGACGATACGTCATGGAGACCACGGCCGTCAACGGTGTGGCTTCGCGATCGGCAGGATCGACGCGCGGCTCCGAGA
>JBBRLI010000050.1:0-6989 GCA_038231455.1 Vulcanimicrobiales bacterium
ACCGATGCGTTGAGCGGGATCTTGTCGATCTTCACCGCGCGCAGGGGCGGGAGGCGCGCGGGGATCACGCGTTTGAACGTGCAGACCGCAAGCGAGAGCAGAATGAGACCGATGATGCCGACGTAGGCGGCGGAGTGGTAGATGTTATCGAGATGCAGGCGCAGCGTGAGGCGCGCGAGCGGCATCGCGTAATTTTGGTAGTAGAAGCTCGGGTCTTTGCCCTGATCGACGATGACGCCGATCAGCGTGAGCACGCCCCACACGCCGAAGAGCGAAACGGCGAAGAGAATATTGGCGAAGAGTTGGGTGAACTCGTCGTACCATTCGCGCAGCAAATTACCGCCTGCGGGCGCCGGTGTCGTCGTCATTCGTGCAATTGCCTTATGTCATCATCGCGTCATCGCGACGCCACGATTTTTCGAGGAACATGATGATCCAGATGCTCACTTCGAAGAGCAAGTACATCGGAACGGCGATCATGAGCATGGTCGTCGGCGAAGCGTCGGGTGCGGCAAGACCGCCGAAGAGTAAGATCCCCATCGCTGCATAGCGCCGATATTTCCGAAGCATTTTGGAATTGATGATGCCGATTCGCGCGAGCAGAATCATGATCACGGGCGTTTGGAAGACGATCGCAAACGCGAGCAGCAACAGCAAAATCAGGTTGACCGTCGGCTCGACACCGTAGGTCGACTCCGCGACCTTGGCGTTCATCAACTCGAGCGCCCACGCGACGCGCGGCAACACCACAAAGTGCGCGAACGCGATCCCAAGCAGACCGAGGAAGAACGACGGCGCGACGTAGAGGTAGACGGCCTTGCGCGTCTTGGGATTGACCGCGGGCACGACGAACATCCAGATTTGGTAGAGGATGACCGGTAGGCCGATGACGATCGCTGCGTAGAGCGAGAATTTGAATTCCGCCATGATGACGTCGGTCGGGGCGAACGCGTGCAGCTTCTCGCCCGGGAAATACATGTGGGTCAGCCACGGAATGGCGAACTGGCTCGGCCAGAACATCGCCAGGCCAACGACGCCGACGACGACGAGCACGACAAGCAGACGATTACGAAGCTCCCGCAGGTGCTCCGTAAACGGCATTTCTTTCTGATCCCACTCCGGGTGATCGACGGTCGGTCGATCGGTTACGAGCGCCGTGGCGAGGTACTCCTAGAGGGAGCTGTGCGGCGGAGCCGTCGTCGTGGTGGTGCCGCCGCTGATGGGATCCGGGATCGGCGTTGCGATGCCGCTGCTATTGGGCGTGATCGTCGCGCCCGAGTTGACCGTCACATTGTGCTCGGCTTGCTTGCGGGCGTCTTCGCGGACGCGCTCCGCGGCGACATCGGCTTCCGCTTGGCCGACCATGAATTCTTTTTTAGACGAGCCGAGCGAGCGAGCGAGCTTCGGCAGCTTGTCCGCGCCGAAGAGCAGGACGGCGGCGCCGACGATCAGGGCGATTTCCATGGGGTTTCCGAACATGCGAGGGTCCTCCGGGTGGCTAGCCGAGCAGCGCGTCGGCGATTGCGACGAGCTCCGCGCGAGCCGGGACGTTGCCTAAGGGAGCGAGCGACATTTTCGCTCGTTCCAGATAATCGGCGATGACCGTCTGGGTTTTCGTGTAGCCGCCGTTCCGGCCGATGCCGGCGACGATCTCCGCGATGCGCCCGTTTGTCTCATCGTCTTCGCGAAAGAAACGTTCCACGTCGGCCCGGAATTCACTAGTCGCCCCGTCCAAGGCCAGAATTAACGGAATCGTGATCTTCCGCTCGCGCAGGTCGTTGCCCACCGGCTTGCCGATCGTCTTCTCATCGGCGGTCATGTCGAGCAAGTCGTCCTGCATCTGGAACGCGATGCCGTAGGCAAGGCCAAAGTCGTGCAGTGCCTTGACCGCAAGGGAGCTACCGCCGCCCATGATCGCCCCGCACTCGGCGGAGGCAGCGAACAGCGTGGCGGTTTTCTTCTCCGCGATCTCGACGTAACCGGAGAGCCGCAGTTCGAGGTTGCCCAAGGCCTGCAGTTGCAGCACTTCGCCATCGCAGATATGGGCGAGCGTCGCGCTCAGGATATTCGGCACCGGGTGCGGGTAGTTTGCGGTGACGTTTTTGAAGATCCACGCGAAGAGATAGTCGCCCGCGAGCACCGAGACGCGGTTGCCGAAATCCACAGCCGTGGCGTTGACGCCGCGGCGCGTGGTGGCATTATCGACGACATCGTCGTGGATGAGGGTTGCGACGTGGATGAGTTCCATGAACGCGGCGAGCGGCAGATGATTGCTTGCATCTGCGCCCATGGCTTCGGCGCCGAGCAACGTGAAGCGCGGGCGTAGGCGCTTGCCGCCGGCGGCGAGCATGCGGCGCACGGCTTCGGTGATGAGGGCGTTGTCGGTGGAGAACGAGTTTTTGAAAAAGTCTTCGACGAGTGCGTAGAGATCGCGATCGTCGGCCGCGCGTTCGATCATCTTCATGCAGCACCGGCATGTGCGCGCGCGACACCGGCCCCGGCGCTGGGGATGCGGTTGGTCGTGTCGTTCTGCGGCGCAGCGGGCGCGCTACGTTGTGTGAGTGCTTTATCCATCGAATTCGTTGAGCTTCCCATTATCGCGTACGGGAGACATTCCCCGTTTGACCCTAGCCGCAACGGCCCACCGGGTGATGGGAGAACGTGCGGCCCCACCCTGTGAGATTGATGTGAGGCCAGAATCGTGCCCCCGGGCCGGCTTCCGAGGAGTGAAAACGGTTAGCGCGGTTACGATCCGTCGAGTAAGCGCATCTGAAATTCCGTTGCGCTTGGCCGCGATTCGCCAGCGACTACGGAGCGATAGAGCGGCCCGGATTTGCGAAGCGCTCCGCTCTCGCAAAGTCGCATCAGCCACAATTTAGCTTGGCTTGGCGTCAAGTCGAGTGCTTCGGCCACGTCTTTCTGCGTTGCGGCATTCTGCAGAAACGCGACAATGATTGGCGTAGCGGCGGCAAAGACATCGCTTGCCGCACGATCCGTCTTGGCGGCATTCGATGGCGTTGCTCTTTCGCGGAACATCTCCGACAAATCGGTTGGTGCCGGCAATGCGCCGTGTTGGAGTAGCGCTTCATTTCCGGGTCGATCGGGATTGCCAGTCCGCACGAACACCCGAACGTCGCGCTTTTTGAGCGCCTCGACTGCACCGGCCCAGGTGCCGCCGCGCCCTTCGCTTGACGCGACGACGATTGCGCAGTCGGCAAGCGCGTACACCCAGCGGTTGCGCCCCATTGCCGCGGCCGGCGAAAAGCCGGCTTCCGGGTCGTAGCTTGAAACGAGCGTCATGCGCTGCGCGATGATGTGATCGCGAAAGTCGCGACGCGTCGAGAGCTTTATCAAGCTCTCCGCGACGACGCCGAGCGCGCTCCCGCCGTTTGCCGAGCACGACGTCATCGCTATCGCATCGACGCCGCGCGCGGCTCCGGAGACGATTTGAATCCCCGCAGAAGCGGCCCACTCGCCGACCTGCGTGGTGTACTCTTCGCTGCTCGGCTCGAGATCGCGCGAGCCCACGACCGCAAGCCCACCCATCTCTAAGAACGCTTGCGGACCGATTCCAAAAATAATCGGGGGCGCAGATCGCCCGAGCTTCTGCTTGTAGCGCGATGGGTATGCGGCATCGGCGCGGGTGAGGATCCAGAGGCCCATCGAGGACCACTTCGAGAGTGCTAAGGCCAATTGGCCGCCACGTTCGAGCAGTTGCTCGATCCGGTCGGTCGAGAGTCGCGCCTGTGATTTGGGCGGCAAGGACGCAACGATATCGGTCAGCGTCGAACGATCGGTTCGCAGCAGGCTTCCCGGTCGAAGCGACCGGGCTCGCAGAGACTCCATGAGGTCGCTATAGTCGCCGACCGAGAGCGGGGGTTCGCCGCTACGTCGGCGCTGAGCTAGCGTCGCGCACAGAAGCAGAATCGCTGAGGCGTCATCGGAGAGGCGGGGCGACTCGAGCGTGGTGCTCATGGTCTACTCTTTATCGGCGGCTTTCGCCAGCGTAAACGGAAAGATCGGGCCCGCTCCGGCCTGGCGGAGTCGGGCGGCGACGACGGCGATCGTCCAACCCGAATCGTACGTGTCGTCGATTAGGAAACCCGGTTCTTCGATTCCCGCAAACGCGATGATTTCAATGCTTCCATCGAGATTCTGGGCCCGGAAACTCGAATTTTCCCTGGCCTTTTGCTCGTCTGTCTCGCGCGTCTTCCGAAGCGCATTCACGAACGGTAAGCCAAGTTCGTCCGCGAGCCGTTGTGCGAAGCTCGGCACGAGTGCCGGGTACCGGTCCGAGACCATTCCGCAAACCCAGCGCGGAGCCGGCTGCGGATCCCATGAACGAATTCGTTCAGCCGCCTCGAGCACGGTCTGATCGGAAAAGTGCCCATGTGTGTATTTCTCTTCGCGAACCCGTCGACCGATGACGCCACGCCGCCAGAGCGCAAGCGCTCGGCCTCCCTCCGCTCGAAGCACTTTTGCGATTTTCGTATTTGACCCATACCCATACGTAGGAAGGCCGCCTTCAGGCCACTGCTTTCTTTGCGGCAGCACAATTTCTCGGCGCGAGATGAAATCTTCGGCCTGGGCGGCTCGTGTATCGAAACCCGCGGAGTCGGTAACCTCGCTGCCGGTGCACATCGAGCAGCGTCCGCATGGAGCAGCGTCGATGTCGCCGAGCTCGCGCGAAAGAAATTGCATCAGGCATGTTTGCAAGACCGCATAGTCTTTCACGATCGCTCGCTCCACGCGACGGCGTGCTGCAAGCGCACGAGCGCGTTCGATCGGGTACGTGTACGCAATCGCCGATCGCGAATATGCCGATCCAATTTTGATAACGGGCGAAGGCTCTTCGAGTTCGAGGAAGTCGATTGCCTTTTCGATTTCGCCTTGCGAGGCGTTGATGGCGCCGGAGAGAGCGTTCACCGACAGACCGGAATCGCTCGTTTCGATTCGACCCAGAATGTTATCGATGAGTTCGTTTGGCGGAAGCGCTTTTCTCACAAAATAATCGATGATATCGTCGTCTTCGGAACCGGTCAGCATGACGCCGATGGCCGTCTCGAGGCGTCGCCCGGCTCTGCCAACCTGCTGGTAGTAGTGAACGACGGATTGCGTGCTTTGAAAGTGAATGACGAAAGCAAGATTTGGTTTATCGAAGCCCATGCCGAGCGTCGAGGTTGCGACTAAAACTTTGATCTCGTCGCGAAGGAGCGCATCTTCCCGCGCTTCCCGGTCTGGAATTGCGACATCACCGTGATGCGATTGCGCCTCGATTCCTTGGGATTGAAGCCACGCGGTGACGAGATTCGCATCACCCTTTGTCAACGTATAAACAATTCCACTGCCGGGGATCGTCGGAATCACGTGCGCAAGCCACGCGAGCCGTTCTGCGTACGAGAGATTGGAGACGACACCGAGTTTGAGCGACTCGCGGCCAAGTGGACCGCGGTTTACGATGATGTCCCCCGCCAGCTGTTGCGCGACATCCTCGATCACCGCGGTGTTTGCCGTAGCGGTCGTTGCCAACACCGGCACGTTGTTCGGTAAATTGCGGACGAAGGAGGCAATCTTTCGATAGTGCGGGCGGAAGTCGTGGCCCCAGTCCGAGATGCAATGCGCCTCATCGACAACGAACATCCCGAGTCGCGCAAAAAGCTCGGTTCCCGCGCGCTCGAGAAACATCCGATTGGCGAGCCGTTCGGGTGAGACGAGCAGCAAATCGATCTCGTTCCGATCGATGCGGTCGTAGAGGGCTTGCCAGTCATCTTTGTTGGTCGAGTTGATCGTGACGGCTCGAAGCCCGAGGCCTGCTGCGGCGGCGAGTTGATTTCGCATCAGCGCCAAGAGCGGAGAAATGATCATCGTCGGTCCGAGGCCGGCTTTGCGAAGAAGAGCCGTCGCAACGAAATAGACGATGCTCTTCCCCCAGCCCGTTTTCCGCACGAGCAAGAGACGGGAGCACTCAGAGACGAGGGCGGAAATAGCGTTCCACTGACCGTCCCGAAAGATCGCCGCCGGGTTTCCCGTCGCTGCCCGAAGGAGCCCTCGTGCATGGTTCTGCGCGTCGTCGTTCACATCACACCTCCGAATGTGTCGGCGGATCGTCTGCTCGGACCTGGAGTGAAGACCTGCACCCGCCTAGATTATGGCGTTGAGCCAGAGTGCCGATGAGGATTATCGCGAGCGTCGGTATCTTCGTGCTCCGCAGGGTCATTGCTAGCTCGATTCTGGCTCGTACGGTTCACCGTTTGCCGTCGCGAGCACAAGCGTGGCCGACGGAACCGAATCGCCGCTGGGGGAGCGCGCTTTCGCTTATCCCGACGCGCCACGGCACGCTTTACCTTGCAATTACAATGGATCTCTTCTCGCGCCGAATCATCGGCTGGTCGATCGGTAACGCGCGTACATCCAACCTCGTCGTGGATGCGCTAATTATGGCGCTCCGATCGCGGCGGATCAGACGGGCGTTTGTTCACCACACCGATAGCGGCGCGAAGTACGTGGGCGCCGCCCCACCGGCCTTGATCGCAGCCACCGATCGCCGCTCACGTGCACGCCCAAAGAACAATGGCTCGGAGACGATGGTGTTGCGGAGCTTTTTCGGGACGCTGAAATGGGAGCTGATGGACGATCAGAAATTCGCGACGCATGCCGAGGCGCGATCAGCAATCCCCGAATATATCCTGGACTACAATACCGATCGTTTGCACTCAGCTCTCGGATACAAAAGCCCAGCCCAATTCGAACGAAACCAGGCGAAGATCGCGCCGCTCGCCCTAGTCGCAAGCGGCCCACCTTGTGATGGGAGAACGTGCCGCCCCATCGTGTGAGAGATGTGGACCGGAATCGTGCCCCCAGCCGCCTTCTCGAGGAGGGAAAATGGTTAGCGCCGTGCCGATGGCGACGATGATCCGCGCGTTCGGGCAGGCCACGACGATCGAACTCTCGGCCTATGTGCTGCGCGAGGGGGACGTGAAAGCGGCGCT
>JBBRLI010000051.1:0-6909 GCA_038231455.1 Vulcanimicrobiales bacterium
CCGGATCGACGGATAAGAAGCGGCCCAACCCAGACGCGTTCGTCGTACTCGCCGCGAGGTAAGCCTGATGCAGTGCTCGATTTAGCGGGCTCGGAACCGGACGTTCGAAGGGAGCAAGAACGTCGAAGACCCGGATGCGAGTTTCTGGCAACGAGTCACGGAGCGAAGACGACGCATCGCACGCGGGCGCGCGCGGGATCGACGCGAACGAGGACGTGGCGAGGAAGACAGCCACGATGAAGAAGAGAGCTCTTCTCATCAAGGAAGACTTTAGCAGCTAAAGGAAGAAGGTAGGTCAGTGGTCGTGATCATCGTCGATCACGACCGATCGTTCGAGCTTGGCAGCAGGGTGAGTGGCGGTGTGGATCGCTTTGAGCTGACGGATGGACACCTTCGTGTAGAACTGCGTTGTCTCGATCGAGGCGTGACCGAGCATCTCCTGGACGTAACGGATGTCGGCACCGCCTTCGAGCATCAGGGTGGCCACCGAGTGGCGGAACAGATGACACGAGCCGCGTTTGCCGATGTTCGCCGCGTCGACGTAGCCGGCCACCCATCGCGTGAGCAGATCGGGCGAGAACGGTTGCCCCGTGTATGCCAGGAACATGAGGCCGTCGTCCGGTTCGGCGACGAGCTGCGGCCGCGCTTCATCGAGGTACTTCTGCAGCCAGGCAAGCGCACGATCGCCGATCGGGATGACACGATCTTTCTTGCCCTTGCCCTGGCGAATGAAGACGATGCCGCGCTCCGGATCGACGTCGTAGATCGACAGATGCGCGAGCTCGCTGCGGCGCATACCGGTCGAGTAGAGCACCTCGAGCATGGCGCGATCGCGCAAGCCGAACGGCGTAGCGATGTCGGGTTGCGCGAGGATCCGATCCGCTTCGTTCGCCGTGAGGACGTACTTCGGCAGCCGGCGCTCGACACGCGGCAGCTCGATCTCCGACGCAGGGTTGTAGAGGATGTGGTTCTCGCGCACGAGCCAGCGGAAGAACTGCTTGACCCACGTCAGCATCAAGTACTGCGTGCGGAAGCTGAGCGCATGACCGTTTGCGCGCCGGTGATAGAAGAGAGCGCGCTGATAGCGATCGATCATCGGCTTCGTGACTTCGGCTGCTCGTGTCACTGAGCGTTCTGCGCACCATCCGATGAAGTGATGCACGTAGTCGTCAGCCTGTTCGATCGTGCCGGCCGCGTAGTTCTTCACACGCATGCGCTCGAGGTAGAGCGCGAGCAGCACCGGCATGCCGTGCGGATCGGTCGTGTCACCGACCGGAGCGCGCGGCTGCTTCTCGCGGCCGCCGGGCATCAGATGCTTCCTGCCGGGTGATCGCGTCCGTTGCCGCGGCGCAAGCGGTACGACTTCGTTTTCGGCGTGCGCTCCAGATGTGCGTTTTGCACCGTTTGCACGGTGATGTCGCCGGAGCCCGCATCAGCGCTCGCTTTTCTGCGCCGCGAGGTGGGGCGCGAAGTGGCCGCAACCGCCCCGCGTTGAGGCCGCGTTCCTCCCGCGAGCTCTTCTTCAGCACCCCGCGAGGTTTGTGTCGTACTCGCATCGGCGAGAACGGACGGCCGCCGATCGGCGGCGGCGTTGTACAGCAGCTCATAGACGAAGCTCTGGCCGCGGCCGCCGCGATGTACGAGCAGATACTCGAGCGCGACGAGCCGATCGAGGTGGATGCGCAGCTGTGTCTCGCCCCACCCCGTGACCTCGCGCGCATGCCGGCGCGTGAAGTGGTATTCGCTGCGATCGATCGCCAGTCGCTCGCACTCGGCGCTCACCATTTGATCGAGGAGCGTCAGCAGGCGTCGTGTTTGCGGCGGCAGTTCGTCGAGGGATCGGCCGAGCACTTCGTGAGCGAGACGGTTCGCCAGGTCGATATCGCTCCGCGTGACTTCGATGTACTCGATCGTCTCGCCGTTATGCACGATCGTCTTTCGCTCGCGCTGGTGCTGGTGAAGGAGCGCGATCGTGCGGATGAGCGTGAGGTACTTCATATGATCGCGCCGGGTGCGCGTCGTTCCGTCGATGAACGTCAGCTCACGCGCGTACGGGTTCGCAACCAGGATCGGCTGTAGTAGCCGTTGCGCGTTGCGATGCAGAGCGCGGATGCGGTCGGCGTCGCGCCTGGCGAGCAGACCTTCGAGTGTTTGCGATTCGCGCTGCAGGCGGTGGATCGCGCGCGTTTGTTCGCGGTCCTCATCGACGGTGAGCACGATGCAGCGATTCAGAAGCTCCTCGTCGATCTCGATCGCGGTGGTCGTGAGAAAGATCATCACCGGCCCTTCGACGTGGTACTCATGCGTGACAAGCTTGCCGCTGTGTGGGTCCTTCCCGGTCGAGGCGATCGTGAGCCGGCCTTCGCTCTGCAGGAGCTTGAGCGCATAGCTCGCGCGCTCGGCGCCTTCCTCTTCGGCGATGGCGAGGATCTTGTTCTTCAGATCCGTTTCACCCATGTAGAAGAGTGACTGTCCCGTCATCGCCGAGTACTGCACGCGCTCCTCTTCCGGCATCAGCGCGAGCACCGCTTCCATGAGAGCGGACTTGCCGGCGGCCGACGACGACTGCACAACGATCGCGAGCGGCTGTTCGAGTTTGCGCGAGACGGCCGCGACGTATCCCATCAGTTTGTTCGTCTCTTCGCCCACCACACCGCACGCGGCGAAGTCGGCGAGGATTCGCTGCGGGAGGTTCGGATCGCGCAGGAGCGCCATCGCCGACGACTGCTCGGCGTCACCCATCGTGACCGCTTTCTCCTTCGGCTCGAGCGCGCGTTTGATCTGTTCTTCCTGGAGTTGCTCGAGCGCGCGCAGGAGCTGCCCGATCTCGCGATGCAGCACTTCCTCTTTGAGGCCGATGTCGGTCGCGGCCTGCTTCTCGAACATTGTCCGCTGACGGGCTGAGTAGAGATCGAACGTGTCGACGAAGAACTTGTCCGGCAGCTCCTCCCGTGTAACGAGCACGTTCACGCGCAGCGAGTCGAAGCTCGTGTTCTTCGAAAGGCCTCGAACGCGATAGCGGCGATCACCGAAGCGGAGCACGATGTCTTCGCCACTCGTTTCGATCGGCAGATCCTCGCGAACAGGCGCTGGAGCAGCTAAAGGAAGAGTCGGTTCGCTCGTCGCCGGCGTGACTCTTTCTTTAGCCGCTTCGGTTTTTGTTTCAGGTGCGCTGTCGATCGGTTGCGCGGCGCGTGGCGCTGAGCCGATCCATGTAGCTGCTCGAACGAGCACACTGAGCGATCGTGATGCTGGCTGCACTTTCAGCGCGTACTCGTTCGCGTCCATGCCCTTCGGGAACTCGATGCGTGACACGCCGATGCCGGCGGCCAGGAGTTGTTTGCCGAGCGCGTCGGCCGCGCGATCGCCGGCATCGTCGCGATCGTAGGCGATGAGCACATGCTCGGTGCCGTAGCTCTTGAACGCTTCGAGATGCTCGCTCGTGAAGCCGCCGACACCGTAACTCGTCGTCACGTTGCGGATTCCGGCGCACCAGAACGTCAGCGCATCGATCAGCGCTTCGCAGAGGATGATCTCCTTCGACTCGCGCAGCGCATCGAGATTCCAGACGCCCCGATGCGGGCCTGGCAGGTACAGATGCAGCGGCGTTCCTGGCCGAAGGTTCGGCGTGATCTTCCGGCCATACATTTCGACGACGTCGCCGTCGGCATCGAACACCGGCACGACGAGCGAGCCGTTGAAGTGCTCGTGTCCGGTTTCTTCGCGAATGATTCCGAGTTTCGCCAGACGCGTGCGCAGCTCGTCGCCTTCTTTCCTGTTCTTCGCCGGCAGACGAAGGCCGAGCGTGCGATTCGCGAACCCGAGCTTGAAGCGATCGATCGCCTCGGCTGACTTGATGCCGCGGCGTTCCAGATAGCCGAGCGCTTCGGGGCTCTGCTTGAGCGTCTCGCTGTAGTACTCGACGACGCGGCCGAACAGCTCGCGGTCTTCCATCTCAACCGACACCGGAGCGCCGAGGATCGGCACGGTCGCGACCTTCACGATCCGAGACGGCGAAGCAGCTAAAGGAAAGAAGTCAGCGCGGAGCAGTTCGACCGCATGACGGAAGCTCACGCCCTGCGTCTTCATCGTCCAGTCGACCACCGAGCCGCCGGTCTGACACGCGCCCAGGCAATGCCAGAGATTTTTTTGCGGCGTGATCACCAGCGACGGCTCGTGATCGTTGTGGAAGGGACAGAGCCCGATGAGGTCCGCGCCGTGCTTGCGCAGCTCGACCCCGCGAGCACGAACCAGCCGCTCGAGCGAGATCTCGCTTTTCAGTCGTTCGAGCTCGTCGTCGGCGATTCGCGCCATTTCTGTCTCCTTCTCAAAACCGTGTCAAGAGGTTCGTATGCGCAAAGTCGGTGTTCGTTGTCGGACTGATACCGACCATGAGAGTATACGCATTGCGTAATGTCACGCAAGCGGTGTGACCCGTGGAGAACGAAAGTGACTCTTAAAATCGACCTCGAGATGGCAAGGAAGAAAGCAGGCGACGAAGCCTTCGCCAAGCGGCTCGCGGCGATTCGAAGATTGCGCGGCATGACGCAGATCGATCTCGCCGATGCGGCCGGAACCACGCAGCGCGCTGTTTCCTACTACGAGAACGCGTTCGGCTTCCCGCCGGCGCCGCAGCTCGTCGCTCTGGCCAAGGCCCTGCACGTGACGACCGACGAGCTGCTCGGCGTGAAGTCGATCAAGGCGGATTCACGGAGCGAGGATCCCGAGACGCGCCGCCTCTGGAAGAAGTTTCAGCAGGTATCCGAGCTCCCCGACAAGGACCAGCGCGCCGTGATTCGCCTCATCAACTCCCTCGCCGGCTTGCGCGAGTAGCCATGCGCCGCAGCATCAGAGAATGACGAGATGCCGAGCTACTACAACATCCGCATTAACTTCACGCGGAACAGTGTTCGCCACATCGCCGATCCGGATGTGAAGCGCGCCAGGGCGCGCTCTGACGTGAAGCTGTTCCTCGCTCCAGCGGATTCGAAGCAGGGCATTTCGGAGGGAGCCATTCCGGACTACCTCGTCACCGATTCGATGATTGATCGCTATCTATTCATCGAGCCACCGCAGGCGTCCGTCATCCCCGAGTTCGATCCGATCATCGACGAGATCGAGCGTGCCTACGTCTTCGGCCTCTTCTTCTCCGCGCTCTCGGCTGCCTCAGTTGCCACCGAGCGAACGCTCAACCTCCTCCGCATCACCCTGCATCCGTTTCATCCCGGCACGGCAACCGAACTCGAGGGTCTCGGGCCGATCGACAACTGGAAGAAGAACATCGACGCGCTCGTGGAGTGGGGCTACCTGCAGGAGGACGACTTCACCACGGCACTCCGCAAGCAGTACCGCATCCGCAGCAAGTACCTGCACAACGGACCGCTCGACGAACTGCCGGCCGACACGCTGATCAGCATCAACGTAGCCTACGACCTCCTGAAGAAGACGCTAGCGTTCCCCGACTCGCTCTTCTCGTTTGCCAACGGCGGGATCAACTGCAAAGATCCTTCGCATCCGCTCTTCATCGCCTTCTACAAGCCGATCATCGTCACCACGCCTGATCCACCGGCGCCGGCAGCGCCGCAGCCCTGACCATACGTTAGAGGATGCGATTGAGGTCGAACGAGAGCTCGGCCGCCTTCATCTCCCGCGCCAGGCGAACGTGCCAGCCCTCGTGTTCGTCCAGCGATACGTAGAGCACACCGTGAAGGTCGCTCGGGATTTCGGTGTCCGCTTTGTGAAGCAGGCAGACTCGATCTCGACCAAGCCGCCCGACGAAGAACCCGAGCTCGAACACCACGTTCTGCCGTGCGCGCCGCTGAAGCTTGGTGCTTCGCGTGGCCTTTCCACCGACGTCGTCAGGCGTGAAGAGGATGATGGCGAACACGACGTCCGCAGCGAGATCTTCGAACTTCTCGATGATCGTGCGTCCCTTGTTCGGGGACTCATCGAACACCACTGGCGTCAGGCCTAGCTTCTCGACGAACCGGATCGTGGATTCCTTCACAGCCTTGTCGTGGCCGTGAACGATGAACACCTTGGTCGACCCGTTGGCGATCGCGCGCATGGTCCCCCCTGCTGATGCAACGGGATGAAGATCCAACCGCTCCACGAGCGACTCGAGGAACCGGATCTGCTTGGCGATACGCGAGCGGAGCGAGTCGTGAGGATCCGTACCGTGCTGCTCTTCGACTTCACGGTAATTCGCCCAATCGATCCGACGGCTGCGCGAGCTCCATTCGAAGACTTTCGTATCCTCGGTGAACTTCGCCGCCACAGTGTCCGAGTTGAACATCGACCGCAGCAGCGTCTCGTTGTACTCGCGCAGCTTTCGCTCCTGAACGGACACGTCATCGAACGCGCGATCGGAGAGTTGGCCAGCCGCCGCCTTCTGTAGCTCTTTCGCTTTCTCGATCTGCGTGGCTAGCTTCGTACGAGCCGTTTCGACCGGCGTGAGCAGCAGCGGTAGCTGTGGCGCGTCTGCCATGCGGATTACGATTGTACCGACCGGCTTGATCCACCCTGTCATTGCCTATCGACGCGCTGATGAAGTAGCGATGGGTCAGACGAGCGCGCCGGCGGCACACGGCGCGGCGATATGCCCGACATGCGATGACCGTCATTCGCCGTGTGCCGCCGGTGCGCCACCGAGCCGCCGTATGGCGGCCGGAACGCGCTTGCGAAAAGCGTTCGGCAAGCTCGCAGAAGGAGCACGCGCGAGTCGGGGCGGTGGAACGAGCGAGCTCCAGAGGCGGAGCACGTCGCTCAGTCGGCGTCGCTACATCACGCCACACGCGTCGATCGGCGACGGGGTCAAGGCGGCCGGGCGGTGGAGGCCTTGACGCCGTCGGCGATCGGCGCGATTCGTCGCTTGCGGCGCCGACGAAGTGACGTGCGGCGATTGCGACG
>JBBRLI010000052.1:0-6525 GCA_038231455.1 Vulcanimicrobiales bacterium
AAGGTGAGTTCTGCTGAGGGAAAACAGCTCACGGCCGCCGATCTCGATCAATGCAGCGGCATCACCAGCGCGACACCGGAATTCCCGAACGGTACCTATCACTACGTGTTGCTCGGCACGGCCAATGCGAATTCGTCGATTCGCTGTTTCACTGGGAAGGTCACCGTGACCGCGTCGATGTCAATGTCGGGGATGCATTGAGGAATCGTGAATGGCGTATCGCGCACGCCTCGTGCAACGCTCGCACACATGCCGCTACGCGCCCAACTCTTCTCCGTCACGCTTACACTACGTTTACAGTACAGGAGCTGCAGCATGAATCGTATTGAGCAGGTCGCGGTTGCGACCGTTGTCGGCATTGCGCTCGGGATATTGTCGGGGTGCGACAGTGGATCGACCTCACCGGTCGCCGTGGTCCCTGGCGTGCCGACCAATCTCGTCGCTTCGCCTGGCAATTCGTCGATCAGCATCGCCTTCACGGCCCCAACATCCACGGGCGGCTCAGCGATTACGAGCTACACGGCAACGTGTTCGGCCGCTGGCGTCGCTAAGACGGGCGCGGCAGCTGCGAGTCCGATCAGCGTGAGCGGATTGACGAATGGCGTCGCCTACAGCTGTGTCGTCGCTGCCGTGAATGCCGTTGGTACCGGTGCCGCATCGGGCACGACGATCGCCACGCCGATTGCTCCGGCCACCGGCACGACGGCGGCAGTGGGTTGTACGCTCACCTACAGCGGCTTCAACTCGAGCGCTAAGGTCAACACGACCAGCAGCTACACGTGGAGTTGCAGCGGCGCGGTTCGTACGCTCACCGGCTCCGGTATTCCCGATCACGCGGTGACCGGTGGACAATTCGCCACGCCGATGTCGACGCAGGTGATCAACGTATCCACGACGCTGAATCCGCTTGTCGCCGCGACCATCACGCCCACGCAAGTCATCGGGTACGCGCTCAACAGCGTGAAGTTCGATCCGGGCACGGCGGGCAGTTGCTCATCAAACGCGACGGGCACTGCGCCGGGCGCGGGGTGCGTCGCAATCGCTGGCACCGATCCGTGGCGACTCGAAGCGATTGGTGGCGCGTTCCTGTTTGGCACCGACGAAAATAACGCACACGTGCAGCCCGACGGCGCGTATCACTATCACGGAATGCCCGAAGGCATTATCACGCGCGCCGCGAAGGGCACTGGTGTCGTACTGGTTGGTTGGGCAGCCGATGGCTTTCCGATCTATGGGCGATACGGCTACACGGTGGCCACGGATGCCGCGTCAGGTACCAAGATTCTCAAAGGGAGCTATCAAAAGAAGGCCACGCCAGACGCCGGCCGTCCGTCGGTTACCATCTTCCCGATGGGCACCTTCACGCAAGACTACAACTACGTCGCAGGCTCGGGCGATCTCGATGAATGCAATGGGCGCACCGGCGTCACGCCGGAATTCCCGAACGGCATTTACCACTACTACATCACCGAGACCTACCCGTACATCCAGCGTTGTGTGAAGGGCACGGCATCGCGCGTCGGCCCGCCGCCACCGCCGTGATGCATTCCGCACTCGTTCCACGCGCCAATCACAATGGCTGGCGCGTGCTCTTTTCAAGTATCTCCTCGCTCAAGTCCGCGCTCGTCTGTTCGCTGATCGCAACGTTGTTGCTCACCACTGCGGCGTGGGCGCACATGATGCCGGCGCAACAAGGCACGCTCAACATCCTCGAGAACGCGGTGTTCGCGGCACTCTCGTTGCCCGTGTCGGCGTTGCGTGACGCGGATGACAATCATGATGGTCGGCTCAGTCAAGCGGAGCTGCTCGCGCACGGCGCCGACATTCAAGCGAAAATCGGACGTCGCCTGCGCTTTTACGATGGGGAGGTGCGTGGTCGTCTCGATCTCGTGATGCCGATGGTTGAAGCCGACGAACGCGATTCGACATCGACGGCCGGCAGTAGGCATGTATTGGTATTAGTGAAGTCGACGTTTGCATCGCCACCAACGGCGCTCCGCATAGAAACAGAACTGTTTGGCGTGTCGGCCAACGAACAGCAACTGACCTTCAAAGCGACGCGCGGCACCGACACCGAGGCGGCGATTCTCACGCCGCGCAACAACGCGCACGCGTTCTTTCGTTCACCGGCACGCGTGCTGCGCGACTATGTCGTGATCGGCGTCGAACACATCCTGCTCGGCACCGATCATCTCCTCTTTCTGTTGACGATTATTGTCGCGGCCGCGGGGTGGCGCTACTGGCTCGGTGTGCTGACCAGCTTCACGATCGCGCACAGCATCACGCTGACCCTTGCCGTGTTTGGTATCGTGCGCGTACCGGCAACTATTGTCGAGCCACTGATCGCCGCGAGCATCGTGCTGATGGCGATCCTCAACTTGCGGCAGCGCGACGCCGTGCCTGCGCATCGCTTGGCGATCGTCTTCGCCTGCGGTCTGCTGCACGGGTTGGGTTTTGCGTCGGCGATAGGCGATATGGGATTGCACGGGACGTATCGCGTCGTCAGCATCGTGGGCTTCAACGTCGGGATTGAGCTAGGTCAGGCGATGTTTCTGTGCGTGATGCTCGGACTGGCTACGCTCTGGCGTCGCGCGCGGGACATGGGGTCATTCGCACCGCTCCTGCGCCTGGAAGCGCGCACGACCTTCTCGCGCGCTGCGTCGTGGTGTGCGACGGTCGTTGGGACGTTATGGTTGATTGAGCGATTGGGCACCTAGGCGATCGCTCGCCAGCCCGGTGCCGCTACCACCACGGATCGGCAGTCGCTTTTGGTCTCACCGCCCCCTCAGTATCAGGTTCTGGTCCGAATCCTGCATGTTGATGGGGTTTTTCTTCTCTCACTCAGGTTTCGGTACCCATGCGACCCAGCATCATCGCAGGCATCCTGCTGCTCGTCGTCGGCGGCTATGTATTCGTGAATGGCGGCAGCTTCACCACCCGGCGCGACGTCGTCAAAGTCGGCGATCTCAAGATTTCTGCCGATGAGCAGCATCCGGTCGCTCCGTGGGTTGCCGGGGTGGCGGTGGCCGCAGGTCTCGTCCTCATCGTCACCGGCGCACGGCGAAGGACATGAACCACTCACGGACGGTACGAACGACGCGTGCAGCGCGCGCTCGCGTCGTTAAGCTCGCGGCTACGCTGCTTTGCACGGGGCGACATCTATCTCGACCAGATCGACAAGCGTAATGACGCACCGGTTGGCTATCGCGGGTACAACGACTCGACCGGCGCCGAGATTGAATCGGCCGACATTGTGAAACGTTGTGCGGTATCCCAAAGGGGAGTACGCGGTCTTGTCCGATGCGGAGCTTGCGGCGGCGTGTCGATCCGTGGGCGCGGGTGCCGGTCGCCACGCCGCAATTCAGTGCGGGCGTGATGCGTACCACACGCGAGCATTATTCACGCGACTTGCTGCGACACAGTTGCCGCTTCGCTTGCTCGGGCGCGATCTTGAGAGACACCTCGTGTCTTGCCATTCGATTCGGGGGCCGGTGTGTGCCGTCACGGTTCAGGCTCGCCGGCAGCATCCGCTGTCTTCTCTTGCCTCCTGATCGATGTCCGCTTCCACGTCTTCGTCCCCTGATGTGCGTGACTTCGGCCGAGTCCTCGTCACTGGCGGCGCTGGCTTCATAGGCAGCGCGCTGGCCTGGCAGTTGAATACGCGCGGGGTGTCACGCATCGTCGTCTCAGACCGACTGGGCCAGTCGGACAAGTGGCGTAACCTCGCGCCGTTGCAATTCGAGGACTATCTCGAAGCCGACGATCTGCTCGAACGACTCGAGCGTGGTGCGCTGGGTCGCTTCGACACGGTGTTGCACATGGGCGCCTGTTCATCCACGTTGGAGCGAAACGCAACGTACCTGGTACATAACAACTTCGAGTTCACCAAGCGGTTGGCGCACTGGTCGCTCGCACACGACGCGCGTTTCGTCTACGCCTCATCGGCTGCGACGTACGGCGACGGTCGTGAAGGGATGAACGATGTCGTGCGTGATGCGCGTGATCTGCAGCGACTACGCCCGCTGAATGCATACGGCTACTCCAAGCAGCTCTTCGATCAGTATGCGCTCGCGAACGACGTATTGGGGCAAATGGTCGGCCTCAAGTTCTTCAACGTCTATGGCCCGAACGAAGGACACAAAGGCGAGATGCGCAGTCTCGTGCAGAAGGCCTACGAGCAAGTGTGTGCAACGGGCTCCGTACGCCTCTTTCGCAGCCATCGCCCCGAATACGCCGACGGCGCACAACAACGCGATTTCGTCTATGTGAAAGACGCGGTCGACATGACGTTGCATCTGGCGCAGTCGTCAACTGCCGCTGGCTTGTACAACATCGGGTCGGGCACGGCGCATACGTGGCTCGAACTGACGGCGGCGCTTTTTGCGGCGATGGAACAGCCATCGCAGATCGAATTCATCGACATGCCCGAGTCGATGCGCGACCGCTACCAGTACTACACCTGTGCCGACGTCGCGCGCTTACGTGCGACGGGGTATGACACGTCGCCGACGCCACTCGCTGACGCGATCGGCGACTACGTGCGGCAGTATCTCATGCACGACCGCCGCTTAGGCGACGAATCGCCATAAGCGTCTTGTTGCGGCTACATCACCAACATCTAACCAGGGACGTTAGCGGAGCGCGGCGTCGATCGTGGCATCGCCGTGATTCACGGTTGATGTTGGACCGTGGCGCTTGCCGCCGTACATCGCCCGATCCGCAAAGGTCGTGAGCGCGATGATGGTGTCGCCGTCGTCGGGAAACACACTGATGCCGATGCTCGCCGAAATCGACAGCTCGTCGATGCCGATGCACTCCGGTGATTCAATGCTGGCGATCATCTTGTGCGCCGTGTGAATGGCGTCTGTAACCGAGTTGACATCCGACAGCAACACGAGGAATTCGTCGCCGCCGTGCCGACTGACCGTATCGCTTGTCCGAATCGACGAGACCAAACACCGCGCCACCGCTTGCAGGACGCGATCACCGACGGCATGACCGCGTTGGTCGTTGATTCGCTTAAAGTCGTTCAGATCAACGAACAGCAGGGCAAGCTTTGTCTCATTGCGCGTCGCGTGAATCATGGCCTGCGCAAGTCGATCCTGCATCAACAGGCGATTGGGTAAGTCCGTCAGTCCGTCGCGTTCTGCCTGATACTGTATCTGCGCGATTAGCCGAGTTGCGGCATCGAGTGCGGCTTGCGCCTGTAAAATCGACATGACGAGCTGCTCGTTGGCGGCCACAAGTTGCGCCGTCCGCTCAACCGATTCCATCTGCACGGTGCGTTCTCGCTCGGCCTTGACGCGAGCGCGTGAGGCTCGCCCATCAGGCACTGGGCACTCCAAAAACGGGCGTGGTCAACAGGACCGGCGAGTTGCGCGTCGGTCGTCCGCCAAGCAGTCCTTCTTCGTCGGAGAGGATGTCGCCGATCTGAATGCCGCGATCGTCTATACTGAAGGCACGTAGCTCGTCGGAGTGTGCGCTACCCCGCACTTTCACCACGGCCAGCACGCGACGCAATCTGCTGCCGATCTCGATGTACCGCTGGACGATGATGGCGTCCGTCAAAAATGCCGTACCGTACGGACTGAAGCGCAAATCGGTGTAGCGATCTTCAAGCTCCGAGGTCATCAACGTGGTCACACCGGTGCCGGCAAGTGCGGTGACCATGATGGCCAGCGATTCGCGAAAGTCGGCACGAAACGTTGGCGCCAGGTACAGTTCGAATCCGGAGAGTGAGTCGATGACCACACGCGTGGCGCCGGACTGTGCGATTTCGTGCAGCAGTCGATGTACCACTTCGTCGACGCTGAGATCGGGTGCGCAGCTATCGATGACCGTTACCGTGCCATTCACTAACATCGCCGCAAGCTCCTGCGTGCGAATACGACCCGGTCGCTGCTCGAACGAGGCGATCACTCCGTGCTCTCCGGTGCGCACACCTTCCGCAAGAAATGCGGCTGCCAAAATGCTCTTGCCAGAGCCGGATGGACCGGCGACGAGCAGCGAATAGCCGCGAGGTAATCCACCGCCGAGCATCGCATCGAGCTTGGGAATGCCCATCAGCACGCGTGGTTCGACCGCGTGCAGCACCGCCTGCGCGTCCGCAATCTTCGCGGCCGGCGGCGGAAACACTTCGAGTCCGACTGATGTGATGCGGAACGGATGCAAACCGCCGAGTGACGCTTGGCCGCGCATCTTCACAACTTGCACTTTGCGCACCATCGAATTGCGCTCCATGCTCTGGCGCAGCCAAATTAATCCGTCCGCTACGGTGAATAGCGGACTCGCATCACTTTCGAGGAAATTGTCGCCCACTAAAAACGTGGTCGCTTGCCAACTCGTCATCAGCGTGCCTAACTGCGCCACGAACTGCTGAATGTGTCCGTCGGTAATACCCTGCGTTTCGCTCGCCAGCACCACAGACCGAAAGGAATCCACCACGACGAACGCGGGCTTGGTGGCCAGCACCTCCGCTTCCACACGCTTGAGGACGTGATCGAGAGCGCCGGTCTGCGTCGTTTA
>JBBRLI010000053.1:0-6136 GCA_038231455.1 Vulcanimicrobiales bacterium
CGACGCGCCTGAGGAGGAAGGGCATCGCAGTACGTTCGCGCAGATTTGAGTGGGCCGGATTCCGCCAACACGATCATGAGCCGGAGGTATACGATCGAGTGTGCAGGCAAGGTTTCCAAAAGCGTCTGCGACATCGTCGCTCTCGCCATGTGATCTCGCTCAGCGCTCGTGCGCGCCGCATCCATTTCTTTCATGGCCCGTGGCTGATACTTCCATCAATCGAGTGCTCGAGGCTTTGTCAAAAACTGTCACTGTTTCTCCAACCTAATGTTTCGCATTGTGTACCACAAGATAAAGCAAACATGCATGAGACAAGGCGAATGAGAAGCGTCCATCGGTTCGGTGTTTCACATCACGCGCTGCTTCCACACTCGGTTCGCGGAGAAATCCCAATGCTGACGCAATCAGGACGAGGCTTTTTCGCTGTAGTTGTCGCCGGAGTTGCTATTGCTCTCGGCGCCTTGTCGTCGCCACTTCGTGCCAGCACTCGCGCCTGCGAAAATGATCGCTGCCTATTCGGCTCGTGGTGTGCCGATGGATACGCAGGACTCGGCTGTAATATGCGATTGGGCGGCGGCTGCGAAAGCTACCTTTGCGGTATCATGTAAATGGCGTACGATCGGCCGCAGAAGCAGTTGGTGGCGAGCATTTTGGTGGCTCGGACTTCGGCGACCGCAGTCGAGAGGACATCCGGAGTCGTGGTGAAACCGTGGATCGCAGTACTCGCAGCGACACTTGCGTCGGCGCACACTCTGCTGGCGCAGACAATCGCCGTCCATCCAACCGCGGAGAACCTTCGCGTCGCCGGCGTCGTCGCGACCGTAGGCATGCGGGATAGCGTAAGCGGCATTGCTGAGCTCGATCAGATGGGACGTCGCCTGCGCAGTGCGATCAGAGTCGATTCGATCGGAACAGTGGATGGTGCACTGCCCACCGTCCTTGGCACCATCATGGACGTTGCGATCGATCCTACCGGTCGCGTATTCGTGCTGGATGTGGCAAACGAGAACATTCGCGTTTTTGATTCGGCAGGCAAACCGCAGTTCGTGATCGGTCAGCGCGGAAATGGGCCCCTCGACTTTCGGTTTCCCGTTGCGATTTGGTCGGAAGGCGTGGGGCGCATCGTGGTCGTGGATGCGCAGCTCGGTGCGAAATACTTGACCGTTGGCAACGGTCGAACAGTTCAGCTCGATCGCGTTGTGCCGTTGGCTGGTTCACCGACGGGCGCGTGTGGAAGCGGAGGCAACCTGTACGCATACTCGCCCTCACTGGACGTCGCAGCAGGGGTGTCCGGCGGTATTGAGAAAGTCGTACGCATGCACGCTTCAAATGGGCGACTCGTTCGCAACATGGGCGAGTCGTATCAGGCTGCGTCTCCGCTTGTTCGGGGCATCATGTCGGAGGGGACGGTCGCGTGCATCAGAGACGGCAGTACACTCTTTACGCTGTCAAAGCTTCCCTTTGTGCACGGCTACGATTCCACTGGGACGCGTCGTTGGAGCCTTCGATTGACTGACTTTGTGATCGGGAGGCAGATTGAGCGAAAAAACGAAAACGGGCATTTGGCGATTGGAAGTGATCCCAAGGATCCGACTGCGTCTTATGTCCGTCGTATGACCCCGTTGGGCGCACGCTTTGTCGCCGTGCAAGTGGGCTTGATGACGCCACAGTCGCTGCGGGATCGATCACTCTGGTCGAAAATCGATACGTACTTAGTCGATGTACAGGCACAGAAGAGCGTCTTCGTTTCGTCGTCGCTACCACTGCTGAGCACTGTGAACGGCAACTCGCTCGTTGGATTTGATAACGATCCGTTTCCACGGGTGATTCGACTGGCGATCGCGAAATAATGGTTATTCAAATCGATCAGTAGGAGATGCGCATGTTCTCCGCTCGCACGATGGTGGTGTCCACGCTCGCATCGATAGCATTTACTGGCTTCTTTTTCACTGGTCGCTTTCTCGCGACCGAGATCAAGAGCCGCGCGTCGGTCGCACTTGTGAGCACGGATGCGGTGCCCCGACCGGGTACCGCGTACGTGTTCGTATATGTCGGATCCTCTCGTTGCGGACCGTCGAATCGCGAAGGGCTAAACAGGCGAGTCTCCGACCTTATGGCAATGATGCGCACGAAAGCTTCACATGAGCGGAAAGGCTTCGTCACCATTGGTATAGCCCGCGAAAACAGCGCACGCTCTGGTCTCGCGCATTTGGAAAGAGTTGCGAACTTTGACGAAATCGCCTCGGGACAAGGAGTGTTGAATGTGGCGAGTGCGCATTTTAATTCACGTGATCACAAGGGCATGCCGGCAACACCGCAGCTTGTCATTCTCGAGCGCATAGTGAAGGCCGGTGTCGGAGGAGTAGATCCGACCTCTGTTGAGGAATTGGTGCTCCTTCGTAAAGTTGGCGTAGATGAGATACTGAAATGGCACGCCTTGAACGCACCATTGCCGGCCTCCCGCAACGCGCCAGACACAGCGCTGATTGCGATACGCTGATTCCCGATGCGCCTGTGCGTCGGAGCTGTTCCACCTCTCAGTGGGAGTTTCGTATGGAAAAGTCCAAAAGACGTTGGATCATAGCCGCCGCTATCGCCATAGCTGGCCTCTCTATCGGGGCCTATGCCGTGCCGGTGCGAGCAGAGTCGCGCACAATCTTCGCTTGCGAGCAGGATATCTGCAAAAACAACAAGTGCGAAGACGCGACGTCCACGCAGAAGGGCTGCAACGTTACGGGCGCCTTCACCTGCGAGACTTACAACTGCGGCGACCTGTAGCGGCGTAGTGTAAACATCGGTCCTCGACAGCTATCGGCGCGCGCTCTGGTCAAGGTTTTTGAAGAGTTTGAGCAGAGCGCGTCACCACACGCGACAAACTCGAACCGGCGTTGGACTCTCAACCACGCGAGCCTGAAACAGAAACGCTGAGGTTCGTTGTGGCTATATCGTCAGAAGCATGGTGTGTAAAGGCACACTGAAACAGGTCGCATCCTGACGGCGCCACGCGCGCGCAACGGTATCTTTCGATGCTACACAGCCGCCATCCGCGCTTGCGAGCTGTGTACTGGCTGTCGCGCCGCAGCATCACGCAGAGCCGATTCGCGCGGAAAAGCAGGCCAGTCTGACCGCAACGGCAAACGTGCACCCGAAACGCCGTCTCATCCGTCCCCTGCAACTTGCACGATACCACGCCGACTGGCGGTACTGCGAGACCGGACAAGCGCTCGCGGCGCTGGCGTGCAAGGTTGTGAGAAACCACTCGGCCAAGCCCCGCCATCGTTGTCGGAGCACCTTGCGTAGCTGTTGCTTGTGCTTGTCGAGCGTTGCGTCGGCCGACACTTGCTTCAGGCGATGCTTCTCCTCGGTGATCGCTCGCAGTTTCCGGAGCCCATTCACTCCCCGTATCGCGAAGCGCTTCTTTCAAGGGGTTGGCTCGCTCAGTCCGAACGCTCGGCACCCATCGGCGACGACCGTCGCACTCGCCGCTGAGTGCGTCGCATACGCCATGCACGCTACGCTGGACTTCGACCTTTTTACGATCCGACTCCTAAGCCCATGCAGAGTGAACGAACGTGAGTCTTCCGCCGAAATCTCTACTTTGCGTCTGCCCAATTGTTTCGCGGGGAGATCAGCACATCCTGATCGCGACACGACGCCAGCTCACGCGCAGGATTTTGAAACCATCAGCATCAATCGGGTACCATTGCGCGCCCCTCGCTTCTTTATAATCCTCTGGCATCGGACTCGTACACACACCCTATCGCCACCCCCGACGACGGCGGACGCAATGCAATGGCAGTCATGAACCGATTCACGCCCGCACGACCCCGCGCCCGAGCCGAGTTCGCGCTCCCTCCTCGCGCGATCGCCAACGTCGTCGCCTTCGCCGCTGCGTACGCCGTTGCATCACTCGCATTCCTCGCACTCTCCGCCTGCTCCAATTCCGCCGCCTCTGCATCCCCCGCCTCCGCAGATTCAACCACCCCACACAACTCCAACACCGACTCCACTCCCACACTCGCCCTCCCCGTCGTCGCCGAACCCGCTCGCGACGCAGACCTCGTTCTGCGCGTCATCACCACGGGCCAGATCCGCTCCGACGCGGCGGTCAAGCTGCGCACCGAAGTCAACGGCACCGTCGGTACCCTGCGCGTACGTCCCGGTGAACGTGTCGCGAAAGGACAACGGCTCCTCACCCTCGACCCGTACCCGTTCGACCTCGCGGTCCGCGAAGCCCGCGCCACGGTCGACGAAGCCGAACAACGCTTTCTCGAGAGCTACGTCCCCGAATCGCTCGTCACGGGACATGCCCCCACCCCCGAGCAACGCAAATCGCTCATGAGTCGGGCCGGCCTCAACGGCGCGCGTCTCAAGCTCGAACGCGCGACCTTCGAACAATCCCATGCCACGATCCTGAGTCCGATCAACGGCATGATCGACGCCATCGACATCACACTCGGCGAGCGCGTCACCAGCGGACAGCCGCTGCTGACCGTCGTCGATACGCGCAACCTGCGCATTGAAGCGCAGGTGCTCGAACACGACCTGCCCCGGTTGCGCATCGGCGGCGAAGCACGCATCACCAGCGCTGCGGCCCCGGGGCGCGAAATCACGGGCCGCATCGATGCGGTACTCCCGCTGGTGGATTCGGTGACCCGAGCCGGCCGGGCAATTGTGCGCGTGGGTGGCGACGGATCACTGCGTCCCGGGATGTATGCCGATGTGCAACTCGAAGCAGCGCGTCTACGTTCGCGACGCCTCGTACCAGCGCGCGCAATCGTCGAACGCGACGGCCGACCACTGGTCTTCGTCGTACGCAACGGACGCGCCCAGTGGACTTATATCGTCCCCGGTCGCACCAACGGACGCGACACCGAAGTGCTCCCCGACTCCGCCACGGGACAGATCCCCGTGCAAGCGGGCGACGCGGTGATTGTAGACGGGCAACTGACGCTCACGCACGACGCACCGGTCAAAGTGCTTCCGCCGCGCGAGCCGTCCACAGCCGCGCCATCCGCCAACGCGTCAACCGCAACCGCGACCTCCGCGAACGCGCGTGCCACCGCGCGTTCCACACGCGACGCCTCACGTCGCCCCTGACGCACCCTCATGTCCATCGCTGCCCTCGCGGTCCGCAAGCCGGTCGCCACGGTCGCCGCTATCCTCGCGGTCGTGCTCATGGGGGCGGTCTCACTCAGCCGACTGCCGGTTTCGCTGCTGCCCGATGTCTCGCTCCCCGTGCTGACGATCCGCACCGTCTATCCGGGCGCGGCCTCACCCGAAGTCTCGCGCTTCGTCGCAGAACCCATCGAGGAAGCGATTGCCGCAACACCGGGGCTGGTCGAACTCCGCTCGGTCAGCCGCAACGGCGAAGTGACCACCACCGCGCGCTTCGGCTGGGGCACGGACATGCGCGGTACGGTGCTCACAGTACGCGAACGCCTCGACGCCGCACGCGGTAGCCTCCCCGAACGCGCCGAACGCCCCACACTCCTCACCAGCGATCCGGGCGAACGACCGATCGCCGTGCTGGCCGTCAAATCTGACTCGAACGGCGGCGACCTCCGCTCGCTCGCGCGCACGGCCACCGACGTCCATGCCCGACGACTCGAACAGATCGCCGGCGTCGCCAGCGTCGCCGTGGTCGGTGCACCGCACGACGAAATTCGCGTCGATCTCGATCCGCAACGACTGCGCGCCCTCAACCTCACGCCGGAAGACATCGCGCAATCGATCCGCAACGAAAATGTCACGGGCGCGAGCGGCACGATCCGTCGCGGCCAATTCCGTTTCTCGGTCCGCGCCCTCACCGAATTCCGCACCCCGGCCGACATACTCGGCACTCCCATCGGCCGCAGCGGCGCTGGCATCACCCTGCGCGATGTCGGCACGGTCACGCTCGGACTCGCCGATCCACTCACCATCACGCGCCTCGACGGCACACCGGCAATCGGACTCGTCGTTTACAAAGACGCCGGCGCAAATACGGTCGCCGTCACTCGGCGCATGCACGACGCGATCGCCCAACTCGAGACGGAATTTCCGCGCGCGCGCATCACAATCGTCGCGGCGCAAGCCAGCTTCGTCGAAGATGCTCTCAGCAATCTCGGTCAGGAAATCATCGCCGGCGGTATCC
>JBBRLI010000054.1:0-4862 GCA_038231455.1 Vulcanimicrobiales bacterium
CGCGTGATCGCGGCGGACTTCAGGCGCTTCACGCCGGGACTGCCCGACCGCGTTCTCGCGCATCTGAAGCTGCTCGACGGCGACTACGGCGGATTCCCGGTCGATCGCCTGAAGCATTCGCTGCAGACTGCGACCCGCGCGGCAAAGGGGGGGCGCGACGACGAGTACGTCGTGTGCGCGCTGCTGCATGACATCGGAGACACGCTCGGCAGCTTCAACCACCCCGACATCGCGGCGGCGATCGTCAAGCCTTTCGTGTCCGAGAAAAACCACTGGATCGTCGAGAAGCACGGCATCTTCCAGGGCTATTACTTCTTTCACCACATCGGGCTCGACCGCAATTTGCGCGAGCAGTTTCGCGCGCATCCGTGGTTCGACGAGGCAGCCGAGTTCTGCGATCTTTACGATGCCCCGGCGTTCGATCCGAAAGGCGAGACTTTCTCGCTCGCTGAATTCGAGCCGATGGTAAGGCGCGTGATGGCGGCGCCGAAGCAGTCGCTCTACAAAGAGTCGAGTGCCGTGTGAGATTCGATCGGGCGCCCGAGTAGGTTCTCGCCGGGCATCCGCCATTCGCGTCATTGTTCGACGCGCATCGGCATGCAACGCTGGCCGTCCGTCACCATGATCGGGCGGCATCATGACCACCGGCAGTCTGTTTCGTCAGGAGGCGCTAGCCGCGCAAGCCACGCAATGGCTGGGCACGATCCGCATCGCGCAGCCGATTGGAAACTATGCGGCGGCTGCGACGGCGCTGCTCGTCATCATCCTGATCGCGGGCTTCGCGTTCTTCGGTACGTACACCAAGCGTGCGACCGTGCCGGGCCTGCTGGAGCCGGCCGGCGGCACCTTGCGATTGACCACGCCGGCGAACGGTGCCGTGATTTCGGTGCGTGTGAAGGAGGGACAACACGTCGCGGCCGACGATGTGCTGTTCGTGTTGTCGGGCGAGCGCATGTCGTCCTCGGGCGCGACGCAGGCGATGATCGGCATACAGCTCGACGCGCGTCGCGCCACGCTGTCGCGCGAGCTCAAGCTCAGCAATGAACGCCACGAATCACGCTTGCGCACGACGCGTGAGCGGCTCGCGGCCATCGACGTTGAATTCGCACAACTCGAGCACGAAACCCGGATCAACGCCGCGCGCGAGGCGATCGCCGAGAAGAACGTCGAGCGCTTCGACGAACTCGCGCGCACCGGCTTTATCTCGCGCGCGCAGGCGCAGTCCAAGGTCGACGACGCGCTGGTGCTGAACGCCCAGCGCGAAAACTACAAGCGCGTGAAGGCGGGCCTCGCGCGCGAACGCGCCGGCCTCGCCAGCCAGATTGCCGACAGCCGCCTGCAGGCCGACACCGAACGCGCGGACATCGATCGCACCAATGCCGCCCTCGCGCAGGAACGATCCGAAAACGAGGCGCGGCGCACCACTGTCGTCGCCGCGCCCTTTGCAGCCACCGTCACCGGCATCGCCGCGCACGCTGGGCAGGTCGTGGCGGCAGGCGGCCTGCTCGCGACCCTGATTCCCGACGGGGCCGCGCTCGAAGCACAGCTCTTCGCGTCGACGCGTCAGGCCGGCTTCGTGGAGCGCGGGCAACGCGTGCACCTCCGCTACGCCGCGTATCCCTATCAGAAATTCGGAATGGGGGAGGGCGTCGTGAGCGCGATCGAAAAGAGCCCGTACGCGCCGCAGGAACTTCCGACCCAGGTGATCGCCACGCTCGGCATGGGCGCGCTACAAGGCGCCGAGCCGGTCTATCGCATCGTCGTGGCACTCGACGCGCAGACCATCGATACCTACGGTCAGTCGCAGCCGCTCAAGTCCGGCATGGTGTTCGAAGCGGACGTGATCCAGGATACGCGGCGGTTGTATGAATGGTTACTGGAGCCGGTATATGGGTTGATGGGAAGATAACAAACGTGCCCCCAGTCCATATTCGCATTTGCGCATCGTCTGATTAGGTTAATCAAGTCAAAGTCACACGTCCTCTTTGAGGTTCATTCAAACGGGAGTTGCCGATAGCAACGACACCGATCAAAGTGAATGCGTAGCGAAACAGATGTACGACGCTACGGCCCTATTTATCGGAGGTTTATATGGAAAAACTCGAACAGCATGAAGTCGCATCGGTCGGTGGCGGCACAACAAACAATGGCTCGCCCGCGCTTATCGGAATCGGCCTGCCGGTCGATTCCCTGCCAATGCCAATTGATCCGGTGTATATGCCAGAGCTCAGCTAATCATTTCCTTTGCAATACCAACCAGGACAAATCAAATGGAAATCTTGATATCCAAAGAAACCGACGCAATCACAGGCGCTTGGGGATGGAAGGACGCAGTGGCCGTCGGTAGGATCACATACGAGTTGCAAAATTGGGTGGCTAGTTCCATGACGTCGACGGGTCAAGGGCCGTTCGGACAATCGACGGGTAACGACTTCGTCGACGCTTTGAACGGCGGCAATCTTGGTGCCTGAGCGGGTCAAGATCATTTGACCCGCCCCTCCTGCGAGATGAGAAATAAACAACCGTGGCGCCTCGTAGCCGAAATCTTGATTTGCTTCATTACCATTGAGGCGCTACGGATTGTTTCAATGCTTGCCACGGGCGCGGTGCCATTACTGGTCGATCATCTGGAATCGACGGAAGAAAACCGTTTCCAAAATCTAGCTTCATATCCAGATGCGATTATCGTTGCTCCTCTTCTTGAAACTTGCGCCATAGCCATTGTGGTGAGCGTGCTTTTCAAGGTCACGCATGACGTTGTTCTTATCTGCGCGAGCGTCGCGAGTATCGCGGCCGTTGCACATCTGCATGCAGGGCTCTCGACAACAATTAGCGCAATCACATCTTTTTTTGTTTTAGCGATGTTCTACATTCGTTGGCTTAGGATCGCGGGAAGAGCAAAGGGTTTTATCGCTGCGCTGGTGCCGCATATGCTGGCCAATTCGCTTGCGGTGACTACGATTGCCCTGGGCGCCAGCTAGCCCAAGGCGGATACCGCCGATACGGACAGAGTTCGAGCCCCAGTTCAAGGTATGAAGCCCGTCCTCCAATCCGAAGCCGCCGAATGCGGCCTCGCGTGTCTCGCGATGCTGGCCTCCCACCACGGATTGCGGACCGACCTTCGGGACCTACGATGCCGCTTTTCCGTATCGCTGAAAGGCGCAACGCTTACCCAGGTGATGCGGCACGCAGGGCAGTTGTGCTTCGCCACGCGCGCCTTGCGATGCGAACTCGAGGAGTTGTCGCAGTTGCAGTTGCCGTGCGTGCTGCACTGGAATCTCAATCATTTCGTCGTGCTCGAACGCGTGCGACGTGATGCGATCGCGATCGTCGATCCCGCTGTGGGACGGCGACGCGTCTCGATGGCCGAGGTCTCGCGGCACTTCACAGGCGTTGCGCTCGAGCTCTTGCCGACCGCCGAGTTCGTCCCCGCCGATGTTCGGCGTCGTCTGCGTCTGCGCGATCTGATCGGTCGCGTGACCGGACTCAAGCGCGCGCTCGGGAACATTCTCCTGCTCGCCGCCGGCCTCGAAGTGATCGCGCTCGTCAATCCGATGGTGACGCAGTTCATCGTCGATGGCGCGCTCGTGACCGGCGATCGCGATCTGCTGGTCCTCGCGGTACTCGGCGGGGCGGCGCTGCTCGTGATCGACTTCCTGCTACGCATGTCGCGCGGATGGATAGGCTTGCGAATGAACCAGCAGCTCGCTGTGCAGTGGACCGCGAATCTGTTCTCGCATCTGCTGCGCCTGCCGATGGGCTTCTTCGAAAAGCGCCACTTGGGCGACATCACGTCGCGCTTCGGATCGTTGACATCGATTCGCGGAACCTTGACCAACGGCGCGATCAGCGCGGCGCTCGATGGCGTGATGGCGTTCGCGACGCTCGCATTGATGATCGTCTATAGCGCGAAGCTGACGATCGTGGCGGTCGCTGCCTTGCTGCTCTATGCGGCAATTCGCTTCCTCGCGTATGGGCCGTTTCGTACCGCATCGGAAGAGCGCATCGTGCTCGCTGCGAAAGAGAACAGTTTCTTCCTCGAATCGATACGCGCGGCATTGCCGTTGAAACTCTATGGTCGTGTGGCCGAGCGCATCGCGCGCTGGCAGAACCTGATGGTCGACGTACAGAACCGCGACGTGGCCACGCAGAAGATGAGCCTGTGGTTCGCGTCGGCCAACACGCTGATATCGGGTAGCGAGGGCATGCTGTTGCTCTATCTCGGCGGCATTGCGGTGCTCGATCGAACCATGTCACTCGGCATGCTGCTCGCCTTTCTTACGTACAAGAGCCAGTTCGGTGGTCGCACTTCAAGCCTGATCGACCTGGCGATCGAAGTGAAGATGCTCGGGCTTCATGCCGAACGTCTTGCCGACATCGCGCTCGAGCCACCCGAAGCCGAAGCTGCAATCGAGACCGATACGTCCCGTATCGCGCCACGCATCGAAGTGCGCAAGCTGTCGTTCCGCTATGCCGACGGCGAGCCGTGGGTGCTGCGTGACTTCGACCTCGTTATCGAAGCCGGCGAATCGGTCGCGATCGTCGGCGCCTCGGGTTGCGGCAAGACGACCCTGCTGAAATTGCTGCTCGGCTTGAACGACCCGATCGAAGGTGAAATCCGCATCGGTGCCGCGGGTGCGGCGATTCCGATCCGTCAGCTCGGCCCCTCGGCATACCGCGCGCTGATCGGCACCGTGATGCAGGAAGACGTGCTGCTCTCTGGTTCGCTCGCGGAGAACATTGCGTGCTTCGATCCGCAGATCGACCTGCCGGCCGTCGAAATGGCGGCGCGGCTGGCAGCGGTTCACGACGACATCGTAGCGATGCCGATGGGCTATCAGACGCTGGTGGGCGAGATGGGA
>JBBRLI010000055.1:0-3869 GCA_038231455.1 Vulcanimicrobiales bacterium
ATCTCGCGCACGAGCCAAGCATCCTCGGAGGGCACAAGCCGGTCGCCGACTTTCTTGACGCCGAGCGGCACGCGGTTGCGCGTGGTCGCCCCGCGCTCGCGCCTGCCCTCGTAACTGCGGACCACGCGCCGACGAATTTTGCATACGGTCAAGTATTGCTATTCGGGTTATTATTCAGTATCATTTGCGAATGGAGTTCAAAGAGCGGCTCCGGATCGCGATCGTCGCGACCGGCAAAACACAAAAACAAATCGCCACCGAGGTCGGAATCGTCCCTGGGATGCTCTCGATGTATCTCCGTGGCTCTGAACCCCGTCGGCCCACGTACGAGCGCCTCCTGGACGTTCTCCCCGCACTTCGGGAAACGCCTGAGGTAGCGCCGTGACGGTCCCGGACAGCCCCACAGCGCGGCGCTTCCTCGATCTCGCGTACACCCTTTTCTGCACAAAACAAAGCCCGGCAGCCGCGCAAACGGCCCCGGGTGCGGAGGATCAGCATGAACCTAACCCTCGCCCCAACCCTACCACAGCGGTCGCCTGAGTTGGAAGCCCTCTCGGCGGCGTTCTGTGCCGCGTACGATCGCGCGGCGGCGTATCGCGTAACGCACGGCCTGGGGTTCTATCCCCGCGCTGACGCCGATGCGGGGTACTCGCGGCTCTATCGCTCGATGCGCGACGCCTACGACCTCTACAACCTCACGGCGGGCCTCGCATGATGGCGGGCCACTTCGAGGTCTGCATCGTCTGCCGCAAAGCGCCCAAGGTGCGCGGCACCGGCGGCGTTTGCGGGCGTTGCTATACGTTCTACGGCTCGGGTGCGCGATGAACGCGCCGGAAGTCACGATCACCGTCGCGAGCGATCTCGCCGCGACCATCATCGCGGGGCTCGAGCGGCGTGCCGAGTGGCACCGTCTTCTCCGCGATACCGCCGAGAAGCGCGACGACGGCTTCGCGGCGTGGATCTTTCACAAGTCGGCACTTGAATCGCTGGAGCGTGCGATCGCGATGATCCGCTCCGAGGTGGCAGCATGATCGCACCGATCGACCTCACCGCAGTTGCAGAAGAGCACCGCGCCCGCGTCCTCGCCGATCGCGACGATCCGGCTGAATTGCACGCATCAGACCTTCAAAGTTGCGACACCGCGCTCTGGCAACGCACGCACGACCGCGAGCAGCTGCCACTCGATGACGATTCGTTTGCGAACTTCGAGCGCGGCCACGCGTACGAAACGCGCTTGTTTGAAGCCCTCGAAGCGTACGCCGATGCCAACAGCTTTGTCGTTCACCGCGGGCAGAAGGTCGAGTACCACGGCATCATCGGCAACGTCGATTTCATGCTGTACGACGGCACGGGCAAGCTGCTCGCCGTGATCGATCCGACGACGACGGCATCGAACAAGACGGACTGGAAATACGGGCACGCCCTCAAATCAGCGTTCTACGCCGTCGCCACGGGTGCACCGATGTTCTGCGAGTGGGTCACGTGCATCGGCTTTGCCGGCAAGATCGTCGCGCAAGAAGCGCACTGGTTCTCGCTCGACGATGAAGCGCCGCCGCTTGAAGACGGCACGGTGCAGACGTGGCGCGAGCGCGTCGAGTCTGCGATCACGCACATCAAGCTGATGGCTGATGCGCGAGGGCCGTCCGACGACGAACCGGGCCCTCCGTTCGATCCCGTCAAAGGCGAACTGGAGACGTGGCGCTGCGGCAAGGTCGTGAATCACCGCGACGGCACGCAGTCGGGCTTCTCGTATTGCCGCGCCAAGTGCCCCAAGAACGCGGCGTACGTCATGTCGGAGATCCCCGCTTGATGGGCCGCATAGCGCATCTGCTTGCGGATTGTCCCGCGGATAAGCGACGTGTGCATCCAAGAATCACTTTGCTAAAAGAGCAGTGGGACGACATTCTCGCGGCTGATGCCCGCGGCGTTACGAGCAGGGCGATGTTCGCGGCGCTTAATGGAAAGATCACGCCTTTTTATTCGACTCCGAGCTCCTTTAAGGTAGCTATGTACGCAGAGCGCCGTCAACGGAAAACCGTGACGAAATGACGACGCAAGACGATGTGATCGACGCCGAATACAAGCCGCTTGCGGTCGTGGACGAACGCAGCGCCCCGCCCGCGCTCTTTGGCACGACCGATCCGGTCGAAATTATTCAAAGCGCCGTGCGCGTTGCCGATGCGCTTAAAGCCGTCATCGTTTCCAAGAAGCTGATCACCGTCATCCAAGGCAAGGACTATCCGCAGGTCGAGGCGTGGCTTACGCTCGCTGCGATGCTTCGCCTGACGACGGTTTGCGAATGGTCGCGGCCGGTCGACGGCGGATGGGAAGCGCGCGTGTTCGTGCGCGATGCCTCCGGTGCAACGGTCGGCGCTGCCGAAGCGCAGTGTCTTGTCTCCGAAAAGAGCAAGCGCGCGTGGGAAGGTTACGCGATCCGCTCGATGGCGCAGACGCGTGCGACGAGCAAGGCGCTGCGCTCCGTTCTCGGCTTCATCATGACGCTCGCGGGCTATCAGCCGACGCCTGCCGAGGAGATGCCGAACGACGCGCCGGCGAAGACTGACAAGCCGGCGAAAGCCTCGACGCCTACGGAGCTACTTGCCGCCCGCGCAACGCGCCTCGGCTTAATCCCGGTCACACAAGGGTTTTTTGCTGCGAAGGCCGCGCTCGAAAATTACTCTGCGAAGAGCAACGTGCCGTTTTCGCTCGTCGCGATGAACGCGCACTGCGACATGATCGAAGCCTCGGAGCGCGCGGCCGACGCCGAGGAGCAGGCCGCGAAGGCAACGCCGATCGGCAAACCCAGCGACAAGCAAAAGGCGCTCGCGATGGCGCTGCACTCGCAGTTGAACCACAACGACGACAAGCGGCACGCGCTGTACGCCTCGCTCTTCGGAGTGCAATCGTTCAACGACCTGACCGGCGCGCAAGTGCACGACCTGATCGACTTGCTGCAGACCGACGCGGATGCCGCCGCTGCTCAATTTAACGCTAACGACACCTTTGAAGATGGGGGATTTTTATCATGAATTCGATCACGATCGACCAGGCGCGCTTCGCGCGCTTTTTCTCACCCGACACGAAGTTGCGCAGTGGCTCCGGCAAAGGGATCAATGGCCAGTTCGATGCGTGCGTGATGCAGGCTGTTGACTGGCTTGCTGGCGGCGACGGCCTAAGCGATGGCCCCGAGTGTGCAGATCGCGCGATTCGCGCGTTTTGCATCGGCCTCAACGACGCGGATCGATTTAGCGCATGGCGTGATGAACTTAAGCCGTTTGCGCCGCGCATCGCTGGGACTGCTGGCACGAAGGAGCAGTACGAAACGCGCGGTCATATCTGCGCCGACTTCACGCTTCGCCGATTCGCGTTGCTTGCATTCGAATTCTGGGCTGACCTCACGGAGAAGATGGCGTGCACCTGCGATGAGGGCGCCTTTAACGCGCATGGCGGGAAGTGCCCGAAGGCTCATCATCTCATTGCGCGTCGGTTCTCCGACAAATTCCGCGAGTTGCCGCCGATTGTCGATAAAGAAACGGCGCTCGCGGGGCGCGAGGTTGCGAGCGAAGCGCAAAAGGGAGCGCGAGCCGCCGCAGCCGCCGCATACCGCGGCGGACACGCCACAAACGCCGCATACGCCGCAGACGCCGCACGCCGCGGCGCCACAAACGCCGCATACCCCGCATACCGCGGCGCCGCATACGCCGCAGACGCCGCATCCGCCGCATCCGCCGCATCCGCCGCATACGCCGCATACGCCGCCGCATACGCCGCATCCGCCGCATACGCCGCATACGCCCGCGCTCGGGCTAAAGCCCTTGCGCGTGCCCTGTGGGATGCATCGCTCGAGTGTCTGGATGCGATGATTCGCG
>JBBRLI010000056.1:0-3795 GCA_038231455.1 Vulcanimicrobiales bacterium
GCGAAGTCGCCGTTTGTATCGAAGGGTGTGGCGATGAACTAGACGGAGGCTGCGACCTTGCCGTTGCTGTGCGGAAGGCCGTTCTTTGCGATCTCTTCGACGTACGTCACGAACGCGCGAACCGGAACGCCGGTCGGTCCCTTGGCAAGGAACGGGGACTCTGAATCGAGGTACGCGGTACCGGCGATGTCAAGGTGGATCCACGGCGTTTCTTCTTTGACGAACGCACGCAAGAATGCACCCGCGGTTTCGCTGCCCGCCATGCGGCCCGTCGAGTTTCGCAAGTCGGCGATTTCGCTCTTAACCGTTTGCGAGAATTCGTCGTAGAGCGGAAGCTGCCAATAGCGTTCGCCCGAGTCGGCGACCGTTGCAAGGAAGTGCTTCACGAACTCATCGTTGTTCGTCATCGTCCCGGCAGCCGCGCTGCCGAGTGCCACGACGCAGGCGCCCGTGAGGGTCGCGCAATCGATGATGCGCGTTGCGCCGAGTTCGGCTGCATAGCAGAGCGCATCGGCAAGAATGAGGCGGCCTTCGGCATCGGTATTGATGACTTCGATCGTCTTGCCGTTCATTGCGGTGAGGACGTCGCCCGGTTTCATCGCGCGCGGTCCCGGCAAGTTTTCGCTTGCGGGTACGATGCCGATCACGTTGATCTTGGGCTTGAGTTTGCCAATGGCCGCCATCGCGCCGACGACACCCGCGCCGCCGCACATGTCGTACTTCATCTCGTGCATGTTCTCGGCCGGTTTGATCGAGATGCCGCCGCTATCGAACGTCAGACCCTTGCCGACGAGTGCGAGGATTTCTTTGGAACTCGGGTCGCCCATGTACTTGAGCACGGTCATCGTTGCGGGTTCGTCCGAACCGCGCGAGACACCGAGCAGCGAGCCCATGCCTTTGGCCTTCATCGCGTCTTCGTCGAGCATCGAGAACTCGAGTCCGGATTCTGCCGCGATGTCTTTGGCTTTATACGCAAGGTGCGTCGGCGTCATGTCGTTTGCCGGCGTAAGCGCCATTAAGCGCGCGACGTTGACCGCCTCGCCGATGATCTCGCCGCGTTTGGCGCCAGCCTCGAGTTGCGCCTTGTCATGCGATCCGGTGATGAGCACGATCGATTCGATCGCAATCGGTTTGTCTTTTTCCGTCCGATAGGTGGTGGTGTCGATCGTTCCGGCGAGCGCGCCTTCGACGATGAATGACGCGCTATGCGTGGGATGGACGCTCGCCTCTTGCGGGAGCGCGAAAGCCAAATGCTTCGCGTTGCGTTTACCGAGATAGCGCACCGCCGTGCCGGCGAATTTCGCAAGCGCGCTCGGTTTGAATTTCGCACGGTCGCCAAGCCCGATCACGAGCGCGCGCTTGTACGTTGAGGTGTGCGCGTGGACGAGCGTGAGTTCGTTGGGCTCGCCCGTGTTCTCGCCACTGGAGAGAATATGGGCGATCGCGCCGCCCAGCGCTGCGTCCACTTCGGCGGCTGCTCCGTCGAGTTTGCCATCGGAGAAGACGGGGACGACGAGTGCGTCGGCATTCTGCGCCAACGCCGCATCACTGGCGATGCGAACTTGCATGATGAACCTTTCCGGAGAGGGAACGTCTGGCCTGAGAAAATGACCAAAAACAAGCGTTTCGTGCGTAGCCTTGGACGCACCCTGTCATGACCGATGCCTATGCGCGCGCCGGCGTCGATATCGCCGCCGGGAACGAGGCGGTGGCCAAATACCGGGCCGTCACGGAGAGTTGGACGCATCCAAACCAAATTGGTGGTATCGGTGGCTTTAGTGGGTTGTTCAAGCTGCCGGGCGACGAGAGGAGAGCCCTTGTGGGCTCGGCCGACGGGGTCGGCACCAAGATCCTGATCGCCGCCGCGCTCGAACGCTACGACCAGGTCGGCGCGGACCTCGTCAACCACTGTGTCAACGACATTCTCGTGATGAGCGCGACGCCGCTGTTCTTTCTCGATTATCTTGCAGTCGGAAAGCTCGATCCGCAAGTCGCGGCTGATTTGGTGGCCGGTGTCCACCGCGCGTGCCGCGATCATCATATGGCGCTTCTTGGCGGCGAGACCGCCGAGATGCCCGGGCTCTATCAGCCCGGCGACTTCGATCTTGCCGGCACGATCGTCGGAATGGTCGACGTGGATGCCGTCCCGGATCGCGATCGCGTCGTCGCCGGGGATGCGATCGTCGGCTTGCCGTCGGTTGGCCTCCATACCAATGGCTATACGCTTGCGCGCAAGCTCATCAGCGAAGATGAATATCTGCATCCGTTTGCCGACGCGACGTTTGCCGATCTGCTTCTCAAAGAGCATCCGTCGTATTACGCGGCCGTTCGCAAAATTCAAGCCGTTGCCGACGTGAAAGCAATGGCGCACATCACGGGCGGCGGACTCTTGGAGAACGTCCCGCGTACGCTACCCGAGGGACTCAAAGCCGTCTTCGAAGCCGAACGTTGGGACGTTCCGGCGATCTTCACCGAACTCGTGCGCCGCGGTCAGCTCGGACACGAAGAACGCTATCGCACGTTCAACATGGGCGTGGGCTTCACCATCATTCTGCCGAATCTCGACGCCGAAAAAGCCGTTGCGGCCGTCCCCGGAGCGAAGGTCATCGGCTGGGTCGAGAAACGTTTGGACGGACAGCCGCCAGTGGTCGTCCACGCGCCTCGCACGTAAGTGCAAAACTTGCTCGCCGATATCACCGGCGAAAAATTCGCCTCTGATGAACTCGGCAAACTCTCAGCGGAGGCGACGAAGCGCGGATACAATCTGCGTCATATCCCGCGTCCGAACGAGCGCGTACTTTCGTGGATCGATCTTGTGTTCGGGCCGAACAGTTGGTCGAGCGAGACGCGCAAGTCGCAGTGCTTTATCGTCGAACAGCATGATGAAATCGTGGGCTTCGCCGCCTTCGATGCGCGCGGGTTGCCCTTTCGCTGGCTCAAAGCGTGGGCAGGACACGACGATGTCGGTATCTTCGGACCGTTCGGCGTCAAACGAGACCACCGCAAAACGGGGATCGGTGAATTGCTGCTCGTCGCCGCGCTCATCGGTTTGCGGCAAGCCGGCTACACGCGCGCGCTGATCCCCGCTGTTGGCGGCGAACGGCTTATTGCATACTATAAGCGCGTCGCCGGCGCGGAGACGGTCGACGAATACGACATCGAAGGACAAAAAAAATATCGCACCGCGATTCTTGCTTCCGGTGATGGAAGTAACGCTCAGGCCGTGATCGATCGCGTGCATGACGGATCGTTGCCAATCGAAATCGTTTCGGTTATCGCCAACAAGAAGGACGCGCAAGCCCTCGTGCGCGCGCAACGCGCAAAGATCCCGAGCGTCCATCCGCTTGTGTGGGATAAAGTCCGTCAAACCCGTGACGCCTACGATGAAAAACTCCTCGAAACCGTTTCGTCGAGCAATCCCGAACTCGTGCTCTTCCTCGGCTGGATGCATCTCGTGAATAAGACGTTTTTAGAGCGCTTTCCGCAGGTGCTCAACGTCCATCCGGCGTTTTTGCCGTTCGATACCTCAAGCGACACGATCGCCTATCCCGACGGCTCCGTCCTCCCGGTGTATCGCGGCGCAAAAGCCATTCGCGATCAAGCCGCGATGGGCGTGCGTTGGTCGGGCGTCACGGTCCACCGCGTAACGGATAAGCCCGACCGCGGCGAACCGATTACCCGTATCCCATATGCGGTCGCCAACAACGTCAAAGAAGAAGTTTTGGCAAACGCGCTGCATCCGCTCGAACATCGCGCGGTCGCTGCAGCGATCCGCGCCTGGTCGCTCGAGCGCTA
>JBBRLI010000057.1:0-3778 GCA_038231455.1 Vulcanimicrobiales bacterium
ACCGCGGCGCCGCATACGCCGCAGACGCCGCATCCGCCGCATCCGCCGCATCCGCCGCATACGCCGCATCCGCCGCCGCATACGCCGCATCCGCCGCATACGCCGCATACGCCCGCGCTCGGGCTAAAGCCCTTGCGCGTGCCCTGTGGGATGCATCGCTCGAGTGTCTGGATGCGATGATTCGCGTGACGGAAGTCACGCATGCGGGATAGCGACGGCCCGCAACTGCTTGAGGGTCCGCGCGATGCGTGGATCCTCTGCGATCTCGACTCGCGCCAGCCGATCTTCCGGCGTCCAGCATATCACCCCGACACCGACCCGCGCACGTTCGGCGACGAATGCCGCGCGGCGATCGAGGCCGTATGCCAGCGTGTCGATCGCGCGCTGTGGTCGCCGAGCGTTATTGGCACATTGATCTGCGCAGGCATCATCGCGATCGCGTTTGGCACGATCATCATCCTTGCTTTCTTTCCCGCGGTGCATCCGCGATGAGGTCGACACCATGCCCCACAACGAGCGACCGTGACGGACGGGGAGATGTTTGCCATGCTTCGTGATCTTTGCATCGCTCGGAACGGGTCGTGGTCGGCGAATCAGATCCTCGGGATGGCCTCGTTCCTCGGGTACACGCGCCATCGCAACGCCGCATTGCAAGAGATAAAAGCGGCGATCGGCGATGGCACAAGAGGCCGCGGAAGACCCGCCGTAATTGGTACGGAAATTGGTACACTAATTGGTACGGAAATTGGTACGCGTACCAATAAAACGGGTGACGAAAAAAGAAAAGAAAGAAGCAAAGAAAAGAAAAGCGCGTTAGCTTTCCCCCAGAGAGCTAAAGCTCTCTTGTCCCCCGAAGTCGTTTTGGCCGATCCCCTCGACGACATCGAGGGCGACGTGCGGCAATTTGTCGCTCACTGGGCGTCTTTGAACGCTTCTGGGACGATTTCCGGGCCGCGTGCTGCGACGATCCGGTCTTCGCTGCGAGATGCATTGGCCAAGTTTGGCCGAGATCGCGTGGTTTTCGCGATCCGTCGCACGATCGAGAAAGGCGCGAACAAAATGGCGTATTTCGATGTCGTCGTTTCGTCGGCTGATATTAGTACGCGAATTGGTACACCTGCGTCATCGAAGCAGCGCGAACCAGACGCCGAGCAACTCGCTTTCGCCGCCGACATGGCCGAGCGGCAGGCGCGTCGATGAATCACACGCTCGAGCGATGCGTCGGCGGTTTGTGTTCGCACGCCGTCTCGCCGCGTAACCCGTGCAGATGCGAGCGGTGCGATGAGTGGTCGCGCGATTATTGGGCGAAGCGCCGCGCCGATCACAAGATGGCCGCAGCAGCCGCGAATTCCGAGATCACACCGCGCTTCCTCACGCGCACACTCGAGCGGTTCGATCCAGTCGACAACCCGCAGGCGTACGAGCTGGCCTGCGCGATCGTCGAGGACCCGACGCGCGGCGGCGGCTTCTGGGGACCACCTGGCCTTGGGAAGTCGCATCTTGCCGGCGGCGTCGTGAACGCGTGCACTGCGAAGGGCGTGGCGGCCAGCTACGTGGGCGTTGAGGATCTGCTCGCGCGTCTTCGGTCGACGTACGGCGCGAAGCTGGTCGAGGCTGGCGAGACGCAGATCATCGGCGCGTACGCTCGCTGTCCGGTGCTCGCGCTGGACGATCTCGGGCACGAATCGCTCTCCGATTGGACGGTGCGCACGATGAAGGCGATTGTGAACCGTCGCTACGATGAGAACTTGCCGCTGATCGTGACCTCGAACTGGTCGCTTGCGGAACTGTGCGCGCGTCCGGTTGGGCGCGATGCCGAGCCGAAGACGTATCGCGCGACTCTCGACCGCCTTTCCGAGATGACGGGCGCGTGGGTTGGCTTGTCAGGACGGTCGCGTCGATGAAGCCGTCGCCGATTCCCGGCCTGCATCTGTGGCCACTCGTCGCCGCGATCATGGCGCTCGCAACGCTTTGCGTGCTGAATTGATCGCGTTCACTGTCTACGGCGATCCTATGCCAAAGGGCTCGAAAACCGCGGTCGTGCGCGGCGCGCGCGCCGTGCTGCTCGACGGCCGACGCGGACCCGCGCGAGCCAAGTACGCGCTGTGGAAGACCGCGATCGCCGCGGTTGCGCGCCAGCAAGTCGCGCAGTTACCCGCGCTGCTCGACGGCGCGATCGGCATGACGGTCGTGTTCCATCTGCGTCGGCCAAAGTCGCAGACGCGCGCGCAGCGCGCCGTCGTGTGGCACACGACGCGACCGGACGTCGACAAGCTGCTTCGCGCGGTGCTCGACCCGCTAACCGGCGTCATCATCGCGGACGACGCGCGGATCGCGTACGTGATTGCCAGCAAAAGATTCGCGCTCGCGGACGAGCCGACGCGCGCGGAAATCACTATCACTTGCTTACAAGAAGGGGCGAAAGCTTGCCCTGCCGAGCATTACGCAGTATAATAACAGTGCGTGAAACTGCGTTATCGATACCGCATTTACCCGACCGACGAGCAGGCAATGCACCTTGCTCGGGAGTTTGGTGCGGCTCGGTATGCCTACAATTGGGCGCTCCGGTTACGTAGTGATTCGTTCCGCGCCGGCGTGCGGCTGAATGACTTAAAGACGAGTGCAGCGTGGACGAAAGAGCGGCGCTCGTTACCGTGGGCATTAGAAACATCGTGTGTTCCTCCTCAACAAGCTTTGCGGCATTTGCAGACCGCATTTGTGAATTTCTTCGATAAGCGCCTTGGATACCCGAGCTTCAAGAAGAAAACGCAGAAGCAAAGCGCAGAGTACACCCGTTCGGCATTTCAATACGACCCAACGACACGGACGCTGTCGTTTGCAAAACTCGGCGCAGTAAAGGTGTGCTGGTCCCGAGCGTTCGTGAGTGAACCGACAACGGTGACGATAACCAAGTCTCCGTCCGGTAGATATCACGTTACGCTGTGTCTCGATGAGCCCGAGCCACAACCGCTTCCCAAAACCGGCAAGAGTATAGGAATTGATCTCGGGCTGCATCGCTTGGCGACTTTGTCTAATGGTGAGCGCATTTCTAATCCACGGCACCAAGGACATCGTTTGTGCGAACTGGCTCATGCGCAACGTGATTTGGCTCGCCGTAAGAAGGGCTCCGGGCGTAGAAACCGAGCCCGGCTCAAAGTCGCGCGCATCCAAGAGAAGATTGCCGATACCCGTGCCGACCACTTGCACAAACTGACCCTTGACCTCGTACGGCGCTTTGACTTCCTTGCGATTGAGGATTTGCACGTACGCGGAATGATGCAGATGCACTCGTTGGCTCGTTCGATCTCTGACGTGTCGTTTGGGATGTTCCGCTCGATGTTGGAGTATAAGGCCAAGTGGTACGGTAAGCAAGTCGTCGTGATCGACCGCTTCTACCCATCGAGTAAAACGTGCTCCGGTTGCGGTTGGATGAATCCCCAAATGACCCTATCAACGCGCAATTGGGCGTGTAACGATTGCGGGGTCAAACACGACCGCGATGAGAACGCGGCGAAGAATATTCTGGCGGCCGGGCAGGCCGTGACTGCGAGTGGAGGCGGGATCAGACTCAAGCGGACTCCGGTTCGTAAGAGCACTCGTCAGCGAAACTTGAAGCAACAAGGTGCTGCGTGAGTAGCATCGTTGGAATCCCCGTCCTTCAGGGCGGGGAGCATGACAAACGATCGTCGAGCTAGCGTCCACGGTGAGGTGCACGCCGGCGGATCCAAGAGAACTCGGCAGAGAGGTACCAACTCAGCAACGGCGCTCGGCAACGGGC
>JBBRLI010000058.1:0-3730 GCA_038231455.1 Vulcanimicrobiales bacterium
TCAGCCGATCGTTTCGCAGCGCGCGATCTCGGCGAGCAACATCAAAATCGGTCCGACCGATCAGGGTCAGGTGACGGCGGCACTCGCCACAACCGCCGCCAACTCGACGACAGCAACGCTCTTCGTGCCGTTCAACTCGGCCAACAATACCGTGGACACCAACGGCGCGATCAACGGCAACGCGACCTTCGCGAACGCACCGCCGGCCGGGCCGGCCGGGATCCAAGGGTCGCTGACGATCGACGTCAACGGCATCGAACAGACATTTAAATACGATACTGGGGCCGTAACGGGCGCCGGGAATCAGCCGACGCGAAGCGTGGCCGAATTCTTGACCACGTTCAATAGCGCTCAGCTGGGCGTAAGCGCGACGTTCGATCCCGGGCTACAAAAAATCGTCTTCTCGCGCGATCCAACGAACGAGTCTCTCGCACAGCGCGGCGTGCCAGGATACAAGCCCGGTCCTTCGTTTTCCATCACGGATAGCAACAATCCGCAAGCCGGAGCGGCCACCTCGCTGCTGGGCGTCTTCGGAGCGCAAGGCTCGAACTTGCAGGCGACCGCCCCGATCGCACCCGGCTCGCAGACAGTCACCGTTAACGGCGGCGTCGCCGATCTCTCGATCGGAAGTTCGGTCGTCGTCGACGCCGGAACCGCCAATGCCGAAACGGTGAAAGTGACTGCCGTTAACCTTGGTGCGGGCACGTTCACGGCGACCTTCGTCAACAACCACGGCGGCGCGACGACCAACGTTGCCGTGCTTCAGGACAACGTCAACGCGTTCGGCGCACTCAATAATCAAGCGGCAAACGCGCTTCAGACGATCTTCACGACCAAAGTCGGCGTACCCGGTTACCAGAGCAGTTCGCCGACCGCCGTCATCGCCTCGCCGCTCTCGCAAACGTTCTCGCCGGTCGGCGGTGTTGGGTTCCTCATCCCGGGCGAATTGCTCACGATCGATGCCGGAACGGCCAATCAAGAAGACGTGGTCATCAACGCCGTTAATCCGACGACGGGTCAGCTGACGGCGACGTTCACCAAAGCCCATGCCTTGAATTTCACCTTAACCTCATCGCAGCAGCAAACGATCGCGGGCTTCTACGCAAACCTCATCACGAATGTCGGGCTCGATACATCGCGCGCAAATACCGGCGCATCGACGCAGACCTTGCTCTCGCAGAACATCGATAAAGTCCGTCAAGGGATTGACGGGATCAACTCGGACGAAGAAACGCAGAATCTCGTCACGTACCAACGCGCATATCAGGCCGCAGCGCGCGTGGTCACGACCATGGACTCACTGCTCGGCACGGTGATTCAGTCCATGGGTCTGCCGGCAACCGGAGGATAACCCATGCGTATCGCAACGTCGACGATCTATTCCGAGCAAACCGCGGCCATTCTCAATCTTTCCGCGCAGTATCAGGATATCGGTCAACAGCTCTCGACGGGCAAGAGTCTTAATTTCCCCTCCGATGCCCCAACGGATATCGGTCTCGATCTTGCGACCAATGCAACGATCGGACTCGAGAATCAAGCCGACAAAAATCTGCGCGATTCACTCGGCGAATTGACGACAACCGATTCTTCGCTCTCGTCGCTCACCGCGATCATTCAATCGGCGCGGCAGCTAGCGATTCAAGGCGCGACGGATACGCTGACGACCGCCCAGCGCGGGAATCTCTCCAACCAAGTCGATGCGCTGTTGAGTCAAGCAATCGGTGTTGCAAACACGAATTACGGCGGGAAGTTCATCTTCGCGGGGACGGCGCAAATCGTCGGTCAACCGGTGAAGGCGATCGGCTCGCCGACGGCCGCGGTTTCGTTTGCCGGTAATTACGAAACGTCCGGTCAGATCGTCGTCAATTCGCGCCAGTTTCCGCTGAGTACGACGATTCGCGACGGATTCAACTATGCCGCGCCCGATGGTTCCAAAGACGTCTTTACCGTCCTTCGCGACCTGCGCGACACGCTCAAGCAAGGGACGGTCATCGACTCCAGCCAGTCGCAACTCAACGTTCCCGGCACCGTCATCAATCCGGCCGCAGTCCTCAACACCTTGCCGCTTGCGACGAAGCTCACAACGGCAGCCCCCGGCCCGCCGAATCAAGTGATCTTTGCAATCGACGGCCACGATGTAGCCGGTAACCCGCAGTCGGTCGGCTTTACGTTCGATACGACCGTCGACTCGGTGAATTCGGTGGTCGCCGCGATCAACGCGCAGACGGCGACCCTCGGCGTGACGGCGGCATTCAACACGAAGACGCAAAAGCTCGTCCTCTCGGGCGGTCCGTTCCATATCGCCGACGGGCCGATCGGCGCGGGATCGATCCCGTCCAACTTTACGCAGGCGTTCGGCCTAACCAACAATGCCGATACCGTCCAGACACTGAGCACGCAGCTCGGCGATATCGATAAAGTTCTCAACGTCAACCTGACCGCTCGGGCGTCGGTCGGGACTCGAATCCAGACACTCAGTGCGATCGCGGATCAGAATGCCGGATCAATTGTCGATAACACGAAGATCAAGTCGCAAATCGAAGATGCGAACGTTGCCAAGCTCTCGCCACAGTTCGTCCAGACGCAGACGGCCCTCAACGCCGCCTACGCTACGACCGTCAAGCTTGAGGGCAAGACGCTCATCGATTACATCTAGGTTACGGAAAGTTGATCATGCCTGAAGACCGGATCGAACCTCAAGCCGAGGTTCGCGAAATCGAACTCCCGCGTTTTGGTACGTGCTCGTACCGGGATGACGAAGTTCTAAATTTCCCATCGGGTTTGCCGGGATTTGAGTTCCTGCGTCGGTTTCTCGCGCTCAACCTCGCCGGCCAGGAGCGTTTCATCTGGCTGCAGAGCCTCGATGACCCGACGATCGCGCTGCCGATGACCAATCCTTACGATATCTTTCCGGACTACGAGCCGAAATTTCCAATGTCGGCGCTCGAGAGTCTGGGAATAGCGCGAGCCGACGATTTCGTCGTCATGTGCGTCTGTATCGTTACGAAGGATGCTGCCGAGATGAGCTGCAATTTGCTGGCGCCGATCGTCATCAATTTGCGCGGACGCATCGGACGCCAAGTGACCCTCGAGGGTTCGTCCTACTCGGTCAAGGTGCCGATCCCACGCAAGGCTGCTGCCGCGCCGTCGACGAGCGAAGCGCCCGTCTAGCGAAAGGCATCGCGGGGTTCATCCCCGTACGCACGTGTATCTGCCAAGGAGGGCTCACGTGCTCGTACTCAGCCGCAAACTCAACCAATCCATCATGATCGGTGACGACGTTCGCATCGTCGTCGTCTCGGTGGACCGCGATACCGTCAAGCTGGGTATCGAAGCGCCGCGCGCGATCCCCGTCCACCGCTCCGAGGTGTACGAGGAGATCCAGCTAGCCAATCGCGCTGCCGCGAGCGGTTCCGAGGTCGGCGAGGTCGGCGCCAAGCCGGGCATCGCGCTCCTGGGCAACACCCAGTCGGCAAAATTAATCCCTCAGAAGAAGGGCAAGCCCTAAAGTTCGGCTGAAGCTCCGTCGATATTCGTAGTTAGGGGAGACATGATGTCTCCTAACACTCGCACGCGATTCGCGTGCATCATGGAGGAAATCAATGCCTGGTATTGGCGGACTTTCAATTGCCAACAATCTGTTGGCAAACAGCGCATCGCTCAACCTGAACCGGAATCAGAATTCCCTTCAGTCAGCGGTCACGAAGCTCTCGAGCGGGCTTCGCATCAA
>JBBRLI010000059.1:0-3615 GCA_038231455.1 Vulcanimicrobiales bacterium
CAGCCAGCGACAACTTCCCGACTGGCCCAATGAGCGGTTCCACGCTCAAGAAGCGAACGCTCGCGGGTACGTCTCGAAGACGTTCACTTCTCCACGCGTAGTCACTGTTCTCCACGCTGACGCCGAGCCAGACATTGTTGGGTACGCCATACCGGGTCGCTAGGTCTGACATTCGATCGGCGCGCTTCGTCAGTACCTGGAATGTGTGACGACTGCATTCCCTCATCGTATCAAACACGCGGCGGACGTAGTCGTCTGAGATCGCTTCGTGGAAGAGGTCGGACATGCTGTTGACGAAGATCTTGCGCGGCGCCTGTGAACGAGCACACCTTTCCGCTGAATCCTGAGCATCTCGCCGGCTGATCGATCTGCCCGCTGTCTCCGCCTTGGCGAGCGTGAGCGCCTCGCGACGCACGTCGCGCTCGCCCGTTGGCGAAGCCAACAACATGAACGCTTGCGCCGAAGGCGCAACCTCAGCTTCGTTGTCTTCAACAGCGTCGCGCAGCGCCGAGATTTCGCATCGCGCTGACTGCGGCTCTATCGTCGTCGGAGGTGGAAAAAAGTGAGGACCGCGAAGCGCAAACTTCCGGTCCTCTGGCTCAGGTGAAAACGTTGCCGTTGTTGAGCGAGAATAGGCTCGCACAGACTTCGACCCGCCGTCGAGATTTTTGGTGCTGGTCGATTCGCTTCGGCGATATTTTTGCCGCCGCTGCAGCGTCGCCTGTTTCGTCTGCACGGACTGTGATCGAGGGCAGAGTCACTGTTCGCGGGCATGCGCCAGTCAACGTCGACGCGTGCGTCGTGTCGAAGCGCAAAAGCGCTACGAGCGAACGCACAAGGCCAAGCGCGCACACGCCGAGCGTCAAAGTCGTTACCGCGCTCGCGCGTCGAATAAAGTGACGCATCCATCTCCCGAACCGATGCCCGCGCCACCTACCGTGGCGTTGCCTGCAGCGTGCGTCACTGTCGACGCGCCTGCTCAGGCTCCGAGGATCACGCCACATGAGTCAAAGACATCCGATATGCAGTTTTGTTCGTTCTGCGGCCACACGAGCGCTTACGTTCGCAGCGACACGCTGGCCATGCTGCCGCACTCTCAGCGGCCTTTGCGATGGCGAGGCCCGCCATGATTGATCCCGCGCTCCAAGCGCGCATTCGTCGCTTGTTCTTCGCCGAGCACTTCAAGGTCGGCACCATCGTCGCCGAGCTCGGCGTGCACCGCGACACGGTCCTGCTCGCCATCAACGCCGAGCAGTTCATGCGCGCGCTCTCCGTCAAGCGAGCGCCGTCGCTCGAACCCTACACCGACTTCGTCAAAGCGACGCTCGATCAATACCCGCGCCTTCGCGCCACACGCCTCTTCGAAATGCTCAAGGCGCGCGGCTACCCGGGCGGCGTTCATGCTGTGCGGCGGCATCTGCAGCGCGTTCGCCCCAAGCCAAAGAGCGAGGCGTTCTTTCGCCTCGAAACGCTTCCTGGTGAACAGGGCCAGGTGGACTGGGCGCATTTCGGCAAGGTCAAAATCGGAAATACCGAGCGGGTCCTCAGCTGCTTCGTGATGGTGCTGTCGCATTCGCGCGGCATGTACGCGCGCTTCTTCCTCGACCAGACCACCGATAACTTTCTTCGTGGTCACGTCGAGGCATTCACCAGCTTTGGCGGCGTGCCGCGCAAGATCCTCTTCGACAACCTCAAGAGCGTCGTCATTGACCGCGTCGGCGATCACATCCGCTTTCACCCAAAGCTCATGGAGCTCGCCAACCACTACCACTTCGAGCCTCGACCCTGTGCCCCGTATCGCGGCAACGAGAAGGGCAAAGTCGAGCGCAGCATCCACTACCTCCGCTACTCGTTCTTCGAGGGTCGCATCTTTCGCTCCCTCGATACTCTCAACGCCGAGCTCCATGAATGGATTCAAAACATCGCCCACGCACGCACGCGCGTGGGCCAGAAGACGCCTGTCGCTGCGATGCTGCTCGCGGAGAAAGAGCGACTGCTTCCCTTGCCGCAGAACGCTTTCGTCACTGACAGCGCACACGCCGTCGTCGCAAAGAAGACGCCATACATCCGCTTCGACCAGAACGACTACAGCATTCCACACACCCATGTCGGTCTGCCGCTGACCCTCGTTGCTTCGGAATTGGCTGTGCGCATCCTCGACGGCCTCTTCGAAATCGCCTCGCACAAACGAAGCTACGAGCGGCACCGTCGCTTCGACGCCCAAGCACACCTCGATGGCTTGGCCGCCGAAAAGCACCGCGCCAGAGAGCTCCGGGGCCGCCACCGACTCTTCGACGCGTGCCCAAGCGCCAATGCCTTCGTCTCCGAAGCGCTCGCCCGCGGCGACTCGCCGAGCCATACAACCCTCGCCCTTCTGCGTCTCGTCGACACCTTCGACGCAAAAACTGTCGATGATGCGATTCAAGCCGCCACCGCTCGGGGCGCCTTCGGTACCGCAAGCGTCGAGCACATCATCGAGCACGAGCGAAAAAAGCGCAGGCTCGCACCGCCCATCGGCGGTCTCGCCCTGCGCGATGAGCGGGCGCGAGGCATGCGCACCAAGACTCACTCCCTTGGTGCCTACGATGCGCTTTCCAAAACCGATCAAGACAAAAGCGAGATCGAATCATGAACGCGCTAGCTTCCTCTCTTCAAGGCCTCGGCTTGTTCCACACCGGACAAAACCTCGACGCTTTCCTACAAAAGCACAAACGCGCAGAACCTCTGGCTCTGCTCACTGCCCTCGCTCTCGCCGAGGAAACCGAGCGCAAGCGCCGCAGCCTCGAACGCCGCAACCGCTCGTGTCGCGTTGCACGCTTTACCCCAATGGCGGACTTCGACTGGGCTTGGCCCAAAGCAATCGAGCGTCAACCCGTCGAAGCCGCGCTCACACTCGACTTCATCGAGGCTGCGCAAAACATCGTGCTCATCGGTCCTGCAGGCGTTGGCAAAACGATGATCGCCAAGAACCTCGTGCACTCAGCCGTTCTCCAAGGACACTCGGCTCTCTTCATCACCGCCGCCGAGCTGCTCAACGACCTCGCCAAGCGCGACACCGCCGCGGCACTCGATCGGCGGCTGAAGTTCTATTGCCAAGCGACGACGCTGCTTTGCATCGACGAAGTCGGCTACATCTCCTACGAATCGCGCGGAGCTGATCTCCTCTTTCAAATCATCAGCCGAAGGCACGAACGCAAAAGCCTCGTCCTCACCTCCAACTTGGCGTTCTCCGATTGGCATACAGTCTTTCCAAACGCAGCTTGCACCGTCGCCATGATCGATAGGCTCGTTGAGCACGCCTCGATCATCGAGATCGATGGCAACAGTTGGCGCAAGAAGAACGCCGAAGCCGCCATCAAGACGCGCGCCGCCAAGTCCAAAGCCAAATCCTAGCCCGCGCTCGCGATCCTCCATCGCATCGACGCCATCCCATCATCGACAAAAGACAGCGCTCGGGCGTGATTGGCTCACGCGAAAACAAACTTCAGAAGAACACGGCGCTTGCTCAAATTTCCGCGCTTATCCGTGCTCGGCGACAAGCGTTGGCTTTCGTCGAGGTCAGGAACAGTGCCACCTATGTCAAAACTACGACCGGGATCGAACGACACCTCTCCG
>JBBRLI010000060.1:0-3512 GCA_038231455.1 Vulcanimicrobiales bacterium
GCCCTCGCGGGCACACCGCAGCTTACGGAAGTGTTCGACGCGAAGGGGCTTAAGCTCTCCTGGACACACTACAAATATAACCTCGTCGACGTTCTCGCAGACGATGGTGTGCCGCTCGTAGGAATGGACGGACGCCGCGTAAGCTTCTCCTATCCATCGGAAACGGACACGCTCGTCTACGATACGGCGGCCGGTTCGCCGGACGGAAGCACGGAAACAATCACGCTCCCAGACGTCGAGCCGGTGAGCCCGAAAACCACCGTGCCGGCGACGAGCACGACGTACACGGTGACCAAAGGCGTTGCTCACCTGCATACGAGCCGCACCGTCGACAATTTCGGAAACGAGACGCTATCGGTTGATGACGGGTGCATCGCCAATTGCCCGAAGGGCAGGAAGGACCTTCCGATCGTCCGTGAGTCGACATGGACTGAGGTTTCGCCCGAAACAGCATGGACCTGGCGACTGTACACGACCGTCACACATGCCTTTGCGCACGTTGACGGGGTGGCGGACGGACGTGACCGCAGCGCGCGCTACGTCCACAACGCTGACGGAAATCTGATCTATTCGTTCGCGACGCTCGCCGGAACGCTCGATCCATCGCTTGGTCGCCACCCCGAGGATCCGACCAAAGCGCGCCCGCGCGCTCCGACCTCTGCTTCGGTCGATGGCGAAATTCAGCTGGCGGAAAACACCTACGACCCCTATTTCGGCACGCTATCGCGGTCGATTGGAACGGACGTGATCGACGTCAATTACTTCTGCCTATGAACGACAACTATTCTTGCCGGTCAGCACCAGGTTGAAAATGCAGCTCACAGCCTCATCGTGAGGCCGTCTTCTTCTCGCCGTTCTTCACCTCCTTCTGATCCTTCTTCTTTGCGTCCTCGGTACGGAAGCTCGGTACGTCGAATTCGAGAATCACCGAATGGTGCACGAGTCGATCGATCGCTGCGGCGGTGGTCATCGGGTTTTTGAAGATCCGATCCCACTCGCTGAAGACGAGGTTGCTCGTGATGAGCATGCTCCGACGCTCGTAGCGCTCGGCCATGAGCGTGAAGAGGACCTCGATCTCGTCGGGGCCTTGCTGTACGTAGCCGATGTCGTCGAGGATCAAGAGATCGAAGACGTCGAGTCGTCGCAGCGCTCGAGGTAGCGAGAGATCGCGCTTTGCGACGAGGAGCTCTTGCACGAGTTGAAATGTGGGGACGAAGAGTACGGAGCGACCAGCGTGCACGAGCGCGTGACCGAGCGCGGCGGCAGCGTGTGTTTTGCCGACGCCGGGGAGACCGAAGCAGAGGACATTGGCGGCGCGATCGAGGAAGTGTCCTGTCGCGAGCTCGCGCAATTGCGCCGAGAGTGCGCGGGGCAAGCGCGCATCGAGGAACGTGTCGAAGGTCTTGCCTGGCAGGAGCTTGGCTGCGCGCGTGAGGCGCTCGACGCGACGCTCGCGGCGATCGCCCGCTTCGGCTTCGAGGACCTCGAGCAACGTGGCGAGCGCTGCGTGCTGTCCAGCTTTCTCGAAACGTTTGACGACCTGACTCGAGACCGTGGGCAACTTGAAGAGACCGAGCAGCTCGCCCATGCGATCGCCCATCGCCGGCGTGAAGGTCGCGCTCATCGCACACCTCCGATCAGCGCGTCGTACGCGGCGAGATCGGGCGCGCCGATGTGCACCACGGGGACTTTGGGTTTTTCGGGCGATGCGATGGCGCGCACGGCGTCGTAGTCGAGTCGCGCGCCCGATTCGAGCAACGTGGTGAGCGACGACTCGACGAGCGACTCCATCGTACTTGCTGCGAGATGGAGAATGCGGACGTACTCGACGTCGGCGCGATCACCGCGACTCGAGCGGAGCGCGTCATACGCGCGTCGAAACGTCATCGATGGAAACAGCTCCTCGCGAAATCGGTATCGAGCAAACGCACCGGGCTTGCGCACGAGCGACCAAATGACGTGTCGGTAGTCGATGCGATGATCGCGGCCGCCGTGAATGCGCGGCATCTCGAGCACGATCTCGCCCTTGAAGAGGACTTCGACCACGTCAGGGTGACGACGCGCTTCGACCTCGTGTCCGATCAGACGCGACGGCACCGAGTAGATGTGGCCGCCGAGGCTAATCGTGCTCCACTTACGCACGACGGGATGAAACGTCGTGTAGTCGGGAACGCGCGCGCTCGGCAGGGCCCGAAGCAGCTTGCGCTCCTCGGCGAGCCGATCGGCGACGCGAGAATTGAAGCGTGCGTCGACGACCCCGCGGATGAATGCGACGTACGCGTCGAGTGACACGAAGTCGCGACTGCCTCGCAGCACGAGCGCCTGCTCGATGGCTCCGAGCGTGCGACGGTGCGCTTGCTCGGCGACGCCATTCTCGTGCGACTCGCCTGGCCGGATACGCGTCGAGATCATTGCGTAGTGATCGAGCACGCTGCGGAATCGGTTGTTGAGCGCGCGGCCGCCGGTGTGTTTGAGCTCGTGTGTCGCTGCGGAGAGATTGTCGGAGCGCAGCACCTCCGGCACACCACCGAGCGTCCAGAGCCCGTCTTGAACCCCGCGCACGAGCGCCTCGTACGTCTCGCCGAATGCGACGCTCACCGAGCGCCAGCCGCTGAACGACAGCACGAGCTGAAACAGCAAGTGAACGAGCGCCTTGCCAAGAATCGTTACGCGCAACTCGGTAGCGTGCGTGAAGTCGATGGCCGCTTCGCGACCCGCGACGTGCTTCTGTTGGAAATAAACTTCCTTCTCAGGACCGTGCTTCGCGCGCCAGTCGCTCATGCGTCGCTGAAGCGAACGGAGCTGCCCGCTCGCGAATCGACCTGGCATCCGCTCCTCGAGCACGTCCAAGATCGTCGTCGCTTGCAGAACGCCGTCCGTGTCGGCGCGCAGCAGCGGCTCGATCACCGACGTCCACACGTCGACGAATGGATCGACACGCGTCCTCCAACTCCGCGCCTTTCTCCTCTCGCTTGGCAGCACACCCGTTTGCCATTTGCGTGCAGTCCGCACGCTCATCGCCGCTGCGGCAGCCGCGGCTTCTTGCGTCTTCTTCTCGGTCATCTTTTGCCTCAAAAGCCTGACCTGCGCGTCGGTCACCATTGGGACTCCATTGAGCCCCAGCACCCGTCCGGAGCTTCGGACAGGCAGTCTCCCACGCGCCGTCAGGTCGGCGCCGACCGGCAAAAGTAATTGTCGCCACCCGGCAGAAGTAATTGTCGCTGATCACGGACGGTCACTGCACGAAGTACGGCTATGACGATGCTTTTGGGCACCTTCCCACCGTACAGATCACGACGACGATCGCGCCCTGCACCGGCGGCGTGGGGACGATGCAGAAGTTCGATCGCGGCTTCGAACTCATGACAATGCGCGTGGCGGAGAGCGGCGCCACGTCGACTATCGAGTACGACAACTTCGCGCGCTTTCACGCGGCTTACGAGCCGCCGCCGAACGGCATTCTCCCCGATACGATCGTCGCCATGGCCAAGGCGGACTACGTGGACGGCCCC
>JBBRLI010000061.1:0-3408 GCA_038231455.1 Vulcanimicrobiales bacterium
AGCGACGATGTCGCAGACGCTTTTGGAAACCTTGCCTGCACACTCGATCGTATACCTCCGGCTCATGATCGTGTTGGCGGAATCCGGCCCACTCAAATCTGCGCGAACGTACTGCGATGCCCTTCCTCCTCAGGCGCGTCGCTATCGTCGGCTTGAAGCGCAACGCACCTTGCCAGGTTTGCAGATGCACATGAAGGAAGTGACGGATTGGGTGCTCCTCGTCCGGGTGGTGTCACAGTTGCACGACGACCGCTCGCTTGAGCAAGTGCTCGTAACGCTTGGTGGCTGCCTTCGTACATTTCGACGACTGCGCACGCGATTACGCCCGTGGATTGAAGCCACGCCGAGCACGCTGCGCGTTGCGGATGTGGTGGAAGCGCTTCGCAGACGCCTGCTCGGCTGAAGCGACATCATGACGTTGCGCTGCAGCTTGTCGCTATCGTCTGAATATCGCCCGGCGTCATCTTGCCGACCGGTTGCTCCGTCTGTCACCCCTCGCACGCCACACGCGCGGAGGTTCTGTGCGACCGGTTCGTACTGCGGCGGGCGTCGGGAAGCGCTTCGATAATCAACAAGTGCTTTGAGTTCTATTTGCTTTCACCTGCAGTGGACAGCTCAATTCCGGCCATTACGACGACGCTGTCGCGCACGCGGCGCTGGCTCACGCGGGGGGATTGCGCGCGTTGACGTGCCGGAAGTACCCGGTTCATGACTGCCATTGCATTGCGTCCGCCGTCGTCGGGGGTGGCGATCGGGTGTGCGCGCCCGATGTCAGCGCATTGTGTGCGCGAGGTGGGCGCGCGGCATCATCGGAATTACTCGCGGCGTACCGAATCATTGCGACCTCGTGCGTCGCGCAGTTCCACCAAGCAGACCCAAACACGTTAGCATTGATGGAGCTCCGACCGTCTCCTCCTTCGCCGAGGTCAGTATGCGTCCGCGCCCCGCCTTCCACTCTGCCGTGCTCTCCATAGTCGCCTGCAGTGCGATGCTTGCCCCCACTGCCCTTCGCGCGCAACTCAGCAGCGGCGCGACGCCGCACACGAGCTACGGTATTCTGCTCGGCACGAATCTCTCCTCGCTCTCGGACGCAGATCGCGGCATTCGCGATGTATTCGGCGGCGCCTTCGATACCAAACGACGCGTCGGGCTGAACGCGGGCATTTACGCGACCTTTCCACTCGCCGGGGCATTCGCGCTACAACCGGAAGCGCACTACTCGCAGCAGGGCGTTACCTACGAGTCTGCGGTGAGCAGCAACTCCCTGAAAGTCAACCTGAAGGTAGACTATGTGGAAGTGCCCGTGCTGCTGCGCGTCGATGTCGGCAACAAGGCGTCGCACCTGCATCCGATCCTGCTTGTGGGCGCCAGCGGTGCGTTTCGTATTTCGTGCAGCACGCAAGCGACATCGGGAAGCACGAAAGTGTCACAGCAGTGCAGCGAGAACACGACCGCCTCCAGCCCCGACCCGATCAAGAAGTACGATGTTGCCGCGATCGGCGGCGCCGGACTTTCGCTGAGCGCGCTGGGACGGAGCTACGCGCTGACGGTGCGCTACTCGCAGGGACTCTCCAACATCTCGACGCAGGACCTCAACAACAGCAAGCCCAAAAACTCCGTGCTGTCGGTACAGCTATCAATCGGCAATTAAGTCGTTGCCGCGATGGCGCACGCAGCCGACGCGTGGTCCCGTAACGACTCGGCGTCGCCAGAATACGTCGCGCGAGCTGTACTTTAACGTTCCGTTGCACGACACACGGCCAGCGACAGGCAGCCGCGACGCCATCGCTACGGCCAACTGAAAATATCGCTCGACGCCGCGCCCAATCGCGCCCGCGTAATGTCCGCCGGCTCGCGCCAAAACGAGCGACCGATGATGCTGTAGGTAAACCGAATCGCGAAATCCTTCGCGCTCTTGTCCGGAATGAACGGCAAACCGAAGTCGAGGCGCGCGAGCGAACGTGATTCGCGAGGGACCGCCGCGAGGAGACTCACGCCCACGGTACCGCGCGTGCCGTTTGCACCGAAGGGTGCGTCGCCCTTGAACATCTGTGCCGCGTCGGCAAACCCTGCGACGCCCCACCCGAAGTACGTCGAGATCCCGGGCATGACCCAACGGCGTTCAGCGCGCAGAATCAGCCGCTGTGATCCCGCGAGGCGCGACCCCACGTAGCCGCGAATACCCGTCTGCGGATCGTCGACCGTGAGTTGGAACGGTGCGTCGGCCTTCGACGCACCGACGTACTCCAACGACCACAATCGCGTTTGCCGCTTGCTCGGCTTGGAATACCACGCGAGTCGTCCGCTGCCGACGATACCGGTCCAGCCAGTGGTGCCTTTGCGCGCTTCCACCTGCGAACGCAGCCCCAGAAACGACTCCGTGCCACCAACGCCCACGTATAAATCGGTGGTGATGAACGGGCCCTTGAAGCTGCCGCCCAGTGTCTGGCCGAAGACCGTGGCCAACTGCACGCCGCGACCGATATCCTGCACACCTTCGAGCGCGTCGAAGCCGACGGCTTTCGCGAAGCGCAGGTACCGCACACCGGTCACGAGCCCGACGCGCGTCGCCTCGGTTGTGGTGTAGCGATCGACCAGACTCTTATCCGGCGTTTGGACGAAGCCACTGTCGGTGATGATGACCGGCTTGGCCGCCGTCGTACGCTTGTCGAAGCTGGCCAGCGCCCCGAGCAGCAACTGCGCTGAGCCTTTGGTGTGCAAATGAAAAGCGATGCCGAGGTCAGCGCGTTCACGCACGATCTCGAGCGAAAGCGGATCGCCACTGGGCCGCACGAATCCGACGTAGCCATCGTCGCGCAGATAGCCCATGAAGCCGGCGCCGTTCTGCAAATCGGTGTAGAACGGACGCGCGAGCGATGCCGCGATGAACGAACCCAATGGCAAACGATCGAGCACGACGCTCGCGATGTTGGGCCGATTGAAGAGGTGATAGTCGGTATAGCGTACTCCGAAGCCGTCGCGAAACGCGCGGCCGTCGCGCCATCGCGCCGACACCAACTGGCCGGAGCCGTCGACGTTGTTGTTGCCGAATTCAGCGATCGTCGGACGCGCACCCTTGAGCCCCAGCCCAAGGATCGGTCGCAGATCGTCGATGGTTTCAATCTCGACGCGCACTCGCCCATCCGCTTCGTCAACGACCTGAACGGTAGCGTCGGCGAGATACGGTTGGAGGCGCAGGAGACGTTCAGATTCTGCGCGTCGCTGCTCGGTGCACGGGCCGCCGTCTTTCAGTTGCAGAAATGGACGAATGGCACTTTCGCGTGTTGGCGTACCGAGCAGCAACGGTTGCAAAATGGCGCGACTCCATGCCGGCGCACGCGCCTTGTCCATCATCGTGCGTGCGGAACGGCGAATGACGACCGTCGACACCGTCTTGCCGTCGCAGCG
>JBBRLI010000062.1:0-3297 GCA_038231455.1 Vulcanimicrobiales bacterium
AAAGCGCCGACTCTGTCGACGCTTTCTTGCCTTTGACCGGCGGATCGGCTAAGCCGTACCGGCGGTGACTTTCACGCGGTTCGGATCGACTTTGACGCCCGGGCCCATCGTGCTCGTGAGCGTGATAGAGCGCAGGTACGTACCTTTGGCAGCTGAGGGCTTTGCGCGGATGATCGCATCGAGCAGCGTTGCGACGTTCTCGGCGAGTTCATTTTCGCCGAAGCTTCCCTTGCCGACGATCGTATGCACGATCCCGCTCTTATCCAGACGATACTCGACCTTACCGGCCTTGATGTCGCGGATCGCGTTTCCAATGTTCGGCGTGACCGTACCGGACTTGGGGTTCGGCATCTTTTGCGCGAGGATTCGACCGAGGGCCGAACCGACGGCACCCATCATGTCCGGCGTCGCCACGACGACGTCGAAGTCGGCGAAGCCGCCTTTAACTCGTTCGATCAGTTCGGCGTCACCGACAATGTCGGCGCCAGCGGCTTCGGCTTCCTTGGCTTTGTCGGCCTTAGCGAACGCGAGGACGCGAACCACGCGGCCCGTGCCGTGCGGAAGATTGACGGTGCCGCGAACGTTTTGATCCGACTTCTTCGGATCGACGCCCAGGCGCACGTGAATCTCGATCGTTTCGTTGAATTTGGCGTTGCAGTTCTTCTTCACGAGCGCCGTTGCTTCAACGGCGTCGTAGAGTTTTTCGCGGTCGTAGTCTGCTGCAAGCTTGGTGAAGCGTTTGCCGTGTGATTGTGCCATTAGACGACATCCACTCCCATCGAACGTGCGGTTCCGGCGATAATGCGCACGGCCATATCGACATCGTTCGCATTGAGATCGGCCATTTTCGTAGTGGCGATTTCTTTGAGCTGCGCGTGGGTGATCTTGCCGACCTTATTGCGATTGGGTTCTTTCGAGCCGCTCTCGATGCCCAGGGCGCGCTTGATCAAGAACGACGCCGGCGGCGTCTTCGTGACGAACGTGAACGTGCGATCTTCGAAAACCGTGATCTCAACGGGGATGATCATCCCGGCTTGGCTCTGCGTGCGTTCGTTGTACTGCTTGCAGAAGTCCATGATGTTGAGCGAGTACGGTCCGAGGGCCGGGCCGACCGGCGGTGCCGGCGTCGCTTTGCCGGCGTTGAGGGCAAGACCGATCTTGCCGACGACTTTTTTAGCCATGGTTGGTTCCTTTCGCGTCAAACGGCCCGCAGGCCATCACGCTCCCCCACGGGTCCGGTTCGCGCGCAGGGGTCAGCACGCGACGGGGCAGCCGGAGGCCGCCAACGCCATATCTTACCATATCCGGCATGGGGCGAGCAATGGCGGGGAGCTAGCTGGGGCGCTGCAACTGGCCTTCGCGGGCGATCACGCGCAGGCGGTGCGACGGGATCGCCCGCGTGAGCAGTTCCACCGTTGTGAATATTTCATCCAAGACCACCCGGTGACTGGGCGTCGCGGGAAGCGCAAATCCGCGCACGCGTAAACCGGCCTGCGCGATGTGATCGAGCTTCTGCATCAGGGTGACGGTCTTTTCGCTTGCGGCGCGGCTTTCGCGGCGAGACTCCTCGAGTAAGCGCAAGTTCACGAGATAGTCGGCATACGCATCGCGGCGTTTATTGTACTCCGCGCGAACTTCGTTGATGCTCTTGCGCACATCACCGATGCGTTCGCGAATGAGGTTGTCGAAGCGTGCTTGGCGCGCGAGGATGATTTTGCGCTCGTCCATCAGACCGTCATTGCGGCGGCGCGGATCGAGTTGCTTCGAGCGAGCTTTTTCGATCGCTATGCGATCGCCGATCGTGTAGTCGGTTTCCAGCTCGGTTTCGCGGCGAATCTTTTCTTGTAGTGATTTCATCTCGTCGTTGAAGCCTTGGACTTTTTCGACGTACGGCAGCGCGCGTCGCTTGGTCTCGATGAACTCGCGGTGCGCGACTTCGGCGGCGCGGATGTTCGCGAGCGTTTCGCGGATCGCGTCGATCCACGAGCCGTCGCTCGTGGGGATCGTCGCATTCTCGCCTTCTTCGAAATCGATGACCAGGCTGAGCCCTAATTTGGCCTTGACCTTGAACTCGACTTTGGGTTCGCCGACGTTCACCTTGACGTGGGCGAACGCGCCGGTCAAGCCCAGTAGCGGCTCGGCCTCGGCATGGCTCGTAACGAACGCGGCTAGGTGCTCGTGCGTCTCGAGAACCACCAGACCCGCATCGACTTCGGGGAAGCCGCGCTGGTAGACGACGATGCCGTTATAGTGCTCGTTTGCCTGGTGGCGCACCATTCCAATGTCATCATAACCCCGGTGCCAAACGACGCTCCAGAGTCCTTGGTGTACGGCGCGTGTCGAGACCCGACGCTCTGCCAACAGGGCGAGAACGGTCTGAACTCCCGACGAGCTGCGGCTCGTTTCCATCTCTAAGTAGTGTTATCGGCTGGAATAGAAAAAGCCCGTGCCGGGCAGCACGGGCTCTTCGTCTTCGATCGGCACGAGCACGCGGGAAATCTCCCGGGACGGCTTTCGACCCCGCCCTGCCGAACCGGACCACGGTGGGATGGGATGCCGTCGCGGCGATCGGAAGCTTTGGCCAATTCGTCGTTGTTTTAATGGCGGGGTTCTTTGGCTACTCGCAACTCAAAGCGCTCCATCGGCAGAATGAACTTCAAGCGACGATTCCCTATTTCGCGTATACGCGCACCAAGGAATTTTGGGCAGGGTTCAAGATCGTGCGCTCGATCGTCTACGACGGCAACGACGACGCCGAACTGCTGGCGCAGATCCGTACGGGTGATATCAACGATCCGCGCGTTCTGGCACTGCTCAATCTGGCGAATTTCTTCAACGAACTCGGGGTACTCGTTCAGGAAGACATGATCGATGGAACGACGATTCTGGCGTTCTTCCGCGGCCAGATCATTTCCACGTGGCAAGTTTTCGAGCCCTTCGTTATTACGCGCCGCCAGCAGACGGCGATGGGCGGGATGTTTGCGAACTTCGAAGCGCTTGCCATCCGCGCGCAACACACCTCGGATGATAAGCGGTTCGAACGCGCACGGCGGTTGTTGCCAGCGCAGATGCGAGCGGCATTCGACGCGAGCACCGCGCGCACGCGTACCAAATTAAAAAACCCGGCGCATCGCGACGGGTTTTTTTTGGCTCTGTCTAGACCTTTTCGATCTGGTAGAACTCGAGTTCGACGGGGGTCTCGCGACCGAAGATCGAGATGAGCGCGCGGACTTTTTCTTTTTCCGGCTGGATCTCATCGACGATACCGGTGAAGTCGAAGAACGGTCCCGAGGTGAC
>JBBRLI010000063.1:0-3014 GCA_038231455.1 Vulcanimicrobiales bacterium
CGCTTCTGGTACATGCGTCCGGTCGACCCACGCACGATTCTCTATACCGGCCTCACTCGCGACGGCACATTCCTGATCGAGAACGGCAAAGTCACGCGTCCGATCAAGAACTTCCGCTTCAACGAATCGCCGATCTTTTTCCTGAATAATTTACAGGCGATGGGTCCGGTGATTCGCATCAACGCGTCGGAGAATCTTGGTGCCGGCGGTGCGATTTATATGCCGGCGATCAAGGTGCGTGACTTCACCTTCAGTTCGCTGTCGGACGCGGTGTGATGATTCAGTTACGCACGGATAACGCACTGTTGTCCGTGCTGTACCGTTGCAATCGACGACGATCGTCTGATCGGTTCGCGCATTCTCGAACCAAGAGCAGCACGTGAGTGACCTGTCTTCCTCCGATCCGTCGGCCGTATCGGGCGACGGCTTGCAGGAATTGCCGGCGTTGGTCGGCGACCGCTATCGCATCGGCCGCGAACTCGGACGCGGCGGTATGGCTCGCGTGTATCTCGCGCATGACCTCAAGCACGGGCGCGATGTCGCGGTGAAAGTGATTCGCGCGGAGCTCGCCGTGTCGCTTGGACGCGAGCGCTTTTTGCGCGAGATCGATATTGCGGCGCGGCTGCGTCACCCCAACATCGTCCCGGTGTACGACTCGGGTGAGGTGAATGGGACGCTGTACTTCGTGATGCCGTACGAAGATGGTCCGTCGCTGCGCACACGATTGGCCGCGAGTGGTCCGCTCCCCATTGCTGATGTGATCGCGATCCTTCGCGATGTCGCGCGCGCGCTGCAATACGCGCATGCGCAGGGTGTAGTGCATCGCGACATTAAGCCCGACAACATCATGATGTCGGGCGGTGCGGCCGTTGTTGCCGACTTCGGCATCGCGAAGGCCGTCAGCGCGGCGCGCGGTGAAGGCACGAGCGCTACACTCACGCAGACTGGTTCAGGAATTGGTACGCCGGCGTACATGGCGCCCGAACAAGCCGTTGGCGATCCGACGTCCGATCATCGGGCGGATTTGTATTCGTTCGGATGCGTGGCGTACGAATTGCTCGCTGGGCGTCCACCGTTCGTTGGTGTGGAGGCGTATCAGCTGATCGCTGCGCATGTCTCGACGACGGCGCCGTCCGTGATGCTGCTGCGAGCCGACACGCCCCGCGCACTCGCCGATCTGATTGCGCGCTGTTTGGACAAGAGGCCAGAGGCGCGTCCGCAGCATGCCGCCGAACTTGTGGATGCGCTGGATGGCACGAACGCGATCAGCATGCCCGTGTTGTCGCCTGCACGCGCGCGCTGGCGCCGCATGACACTCATGTCCGCCATCGTGATCGCCAGTGTACTCGGCGCCGCGTGGTTGCTGCGCGCGCGCGTCACGTCGGCGGAGCCGATTTCGGTCGGCGTGCTGCCGATTGTCAACGTCAATGGCGACAGTTCGATCGCGATTTTTGCCGACGGTCTGGGTGACGAAATCTTCACCGCGCTTTCACGAGTGCCGGGTGTAGAGATGCGAAGCCGCAGCGGCGCGCGTAACTACATCGGCAAGGTTGGCGTCGACGCGAAAGCCGTGGGGCGTGCGCTGAACGTGCAGTATCTCGTGACGGGTGTCATGCGTGCCGTTGGTGGACATTTGGTCGTAGCGGCGGAGATGACGCGCACTGAGGATGGCGCGGAGCTATGGACCGGCAACTTCGATCGCACACCGGCGCAGCAAGCAGTCGTCGCCACTGAAATTGCGGACGCCGCCGCCTCCGCGTTGCGGGTAAAATTTCCTCGCGCCTTGGGTGTTGCACCAGAACGTGCGGCCAATCAACAAACGACAAATCCGGAGGCGTATCGCCTCTTTGTGCTCGGCCAAGAGTTACTGCGTCGTCGCGGTCAGTCCGTCAGTCAGTGCGCCGAGGCCTTCCGTCAAGCGATACGCATCGATCCGAATTTTGCGGGCGCGCATGCCGGACTCGCGATGTCGCTCGTGCTTTTTCCGTATTTTGTCGGCACACCGGCGACCGAGGTGTACGCCGAAGTGACTACGATTGCGAATCGCGCGTTGGAGTTGGATTCGACACTGTCGCAACCCCATGTTGCGCTCGCCATGGCGTATGAGCACGACTATCAATGGGCGCGCGCCGATTCGCAATTCAAGCTCGCGATACGTCGTGACCCGAACGACGTGGAAGCGCATGTGCAGTACGGCCGTTACTTGCTTTCACAGCGACTGAACACGCAAGCGCTTGCGCAACTTCAGATGGCGCGGCGCAGCGATCCCGCGTCGGCGCTGGTCCTCAGCTGGACCGCGTACACGTTCTATATCATGGGTAAAGCGGACAGTGCGCGCGTAGTCAGCACTCAGGCGTTGCAGAGTGGCGCAACCAATTTCACGACGCTTACGCTTGGCGCGACCGCTCTGGCGGGAACAGGCGCTCGTGACAGTGCGCTCGCGCTCGCGCATCGTGTGACGGTAGAGAATGCCACAACCGAGTATGTGTTGGCAGTCGCTGGAGATACGGCAGCCGCGTGGATGCACTTACGCGAGATGGAGCGGCGATCGCCGCTCCCCGCATTGGCGCACACCTCGCGAGCCTTCGTGATGCTCGGCGTTGGCGACACGGCACAGGCGTTAACAGCTCTTGAAGCAGCGACAAATGCCCGTGAAATCTGGCCGGCGTTTCAACCGATCACTGATCCGATGTTCAACAGCATTCGCGGCAGCGATCGACTGAACGCACTGCTGCGACGCGTTGGGCTTCCGTTAGGTGCTGACGCCGATCGTCGCTAAGTACGCGCGCTGCACTGACACCGCGAATCGCGGTGCCGGTGCACAGGACAACGTTGGTTTGCGTCGCGCGCGCGGTTGCAGTCAGCTTGCGGCGACGAACACGCACCCACTCTGCTGCGCCAGCACGTCAGCAAAAATCCCCGACGGCTGCATGATGATGCCAGGGATGAGCATCGTGAGCGCCTTCGCGCGCGCCTCCGGCTGCGGCAGCTTGTCCTCTTTCATCACCATGCGC
>JBBRLI010000064.1:0-2815 GCA_038231455.1 Vulcanimicrobiales bacterium
CTTCGTCGGGTTCGCTGCGTGCGGTGGCGTGGCGATCGTCGATATCGATGCCGCGCTCGATGCATCATCGGATGGTGGCAGCACGGATAGCGCCGCCGCCGATGATGCCGGCTTTCCACATTGCAAAACCACCGATGACTGCTTCATGGCACAGAGCTGCCAAGCGGGTCTTTGCTGCGCGGGAGTTGTCACTAACGGACAGTGCTCGTGCGGCGCGAGCGCCGGGTGCGACATACGCAGCGTCTGCTGCTGGATCACTTCCGTCGATGCAGGCGTGTTGTACGACGGTGGCCAGCAGTGCGTCGCGCTCGACCAATGCCCAACGCCGGTGGCACCGCCGCCGTCGGGTCCTTAAACCACCCACCCGCCTACTTCATCATCAAGATCGACGGCGAAGCCCAGATCCACGGTAACGTCTCACGGTGCCCAGATCGTATCCGTTCAGCCAACCACGTTCGTGATGTTCGCGGAGGGCTCGCGTACCGATCGAGTGGATGGCGAATGGGTCGCGTAAGGTTTGGGCAGAGCGCGTCGCGCGCTGGAATGCGAGTGGGCTGACGGCGGCGGAGTTCGCGCGTCGGCACGACGTCGTCGAGGGATCGCTGAAGTGGTGGAAGTGGAAGCTCGGCTCGCTCGCGCGTGCGCAGACGAAGACGGCAACGCCGATGTCGCCGATGACGTTCGTGGAGATGACGTCGCCGGCTCGGCGCGACTCGCTCGCCGTGGTGCTCGAGAGCGGCGTGCAGGTGCAGGTGCCCGCGGACTTCGACGAAGCGACGCTCGCGCGGTTGCTCGACGCGCTCGAGCGTCGGCGATGATCCCGACGGCTGTTCGGATCTTCGTGTGCACCGAGCGTCAGGACATGCGCCGGTCGTTCGACGCGCTCGCGCTCGCGGTTCAAGAGAGACTCGAGCTCGATCCACAGAGCGGTGCGCTCTTCGTGTTCGCGAGCAAACGCTCGAATCGCCTCAAAGTGCTTTGGTTCGACCGCAACGGGTATTGCATCCTCTACAAGCGACTGCACGCGGCACGCTTCGAGCTACCCGAGCCGACCGAGTCGCGTCGTCCGATGGCGACGATCGACGCACGCGCTCTCTCGATGCTTCTGCGCGGCGTGGAAAAGTGATCGCGACGATCGAATCGTGTTGACGCGAGATCTCGCTTCGATCAGAAAGATCGAGTGAGTGACGCAGTCGCAATCGAAGCGCGGCTCGACGAGCTCGAGAAGAAGTTCGCGGCGTCGCAGCACGAGCGCGACGAGTACCGACGTCTCTATCTTGAGATGATGGAGCGATGCCGCAAGCTCGAGCGCGGGCTGCTCGGTTCGAAGTCCGAGCATCGCACACCGAGCGAGGCGCAGCTCTCGCTCGACATGATCGCGATGATGCTCAACGACCGCGAGCGAGCGGAGCTCGACGCGGCGCTCGCTGCGGGGAATGCCGAGCAGCCCGTGCGCGAGCATGTTCGCAAGAAGCCGACAGGGCGCCATCCGATTGCCGAGCACTTGCCTCGCGTCGATATCGAGATTTTGCCACCGGAGGTGGAGCGACAAGGGCTGGACGCATTCGAGCGCATCGGAGAAGAAGTGAGCGAGACGATCGAGCGCAGGCCTGCCGCGCTGGTCGTCGCACGCGTCGTGCGACCGAAATTCGTTCGCAAGGATCGTGAGCGCGATGCGCAGACCGAGGTGCTCATCGGCGAGGTGCCCGAGCTGCCCATCCCGAAGGGCCTCGCGGGTCCCGGAATGCTCGCCGATACGATCGTCAAGCGCTGGCAAGATCACTTGCCGCTCAACCGACTCGAAGGGATCTACGCGCGCGACGGCGTGGAGCTCGCGCGCTCGACAATGTGCGGTTGGCACGGCGAGCTCGCGACGCTCGTGAAACCGCTCATCGACGCGATGCACGAGGACGCGCTCAAACAACCTTATCTATGCACCGACGCGACGGGCGTGCTGGTGCAAGACAAAGAACGCTGTCGCACGGGACACTTCTGGGTGCTCGTCGCACCCAAGCGTCACGTGCTTTTCGAATTCACCACCACGCACTCCATCGCCGCAGTCGATCAAGTGCTCGCCGGGTACGAGGGTTATCTCGTCGCCGACGCGCATGCTGTTTACGATCACCTCTACGCGACCGGTAACGTCGTCGAGGTGAATTGCTGGGCGCACTGTCGTCGGTATTTTTTCAAGGCGATGACGTCCGATCCGACGCGAGCAAAGATCGCGCTCGATTTGATCGGCGCGCTCTTCAAGATCGAGCGTGCGCTTGCGGATGCGCCGCGAAAAAAGAAAGAGGCATTACGCGAGAGACGGTCGCGACCGATTGTCACCGCGTTCTACTCCTGGTGCGACGCCGAAGCGGCAAACGTCCTCGACGACACGCCGATCTCCGACGGTATTCGCTACGCGAGAAATCAAAAGCTCGGCCTCTCGCGATTTCTCGACGACGGAAGACTCCCGATTCACAACAACATGAGCGAGCTCAACTTGAGACGCGAAGCCATCGGCCGCAAGAATTGGCTCTTTGTCGGCAGCGACGACGGCGGCGCCGTCAACGCAGCCTTCACCTCGCTCCTAGCGAGCTGCCAGCTTGCCCGCGTCGAGCCGTGGTCGTACTTGCGTGATCTCTTCTGTCTTCTGCCGCGCTGGCCAAAGCATCGCGTCCTCGAGCTCGCACCTATCGAGTGGCCTCGCACGCGCGAGCGCGAAGATGTCCGCGCCTTGCTCGACGCCAACCGTTTCCGTCAGCTCACAATCGTCGCGACTTCGTGATTTCCGCGACCATTTCCGACGTGGTTCGCTGAACGGATACGA
>JBBRLI010000065.1:0-2770 GCA_038231455.1 Vulcanimicrobiales bacterium
CGGGGCACCGGCGGTGATGACGGAGAGGGCCTGGGCAAACGGAGCAGCGGTCGGCGCGTTGGCGAGTGCGATGAGGACCGTCGGCGCCGCGCAGAGATGCGTGACGCCTTCCCGCGCGATCAGGGTGAAGATCAACGCCGGGTCAACTTTTGGTAGGCAGACGTGTGTCGCCGCCGCCGCCGTGACGGCGTACGGATAGAGCCAGCCGTTACAGTGGAACATCGGGAGCGTCCAAAGATACACGCTCTCCGGCCGCAGGTTTGCATGAAAGACTTCGGCCATCGCGTTGAGATATGCGCCGCGGAGGGTGTACATGACGCCCTTTGGTTGTCCGGTCGTGCCGCTGGTGTAGTTTATCGAGAGCAGCGTCTCTTCATCGAATGCCGGGCGCACGACGCGCGCCGGATCGGCTTTGGCGAGAAGCGTCTCGTAATCGCGCACAGCGTGCGTAATCGCGCCCGTGGTCACACGAATCGTTGGAATCGCCGGCGCGAGCTGCGCGACGAAGTCATCGAACTGGGCATCGTAAACGAGCAGCGATGCACCGCAGTGCCCGATGATGTAGCGAATTTCTTCGACGGCAAGCCGAATGTTGAGGGCGCACAAAACGCCGCCCGCGAGCGGCACGGCATAGTGCGCTTCGAGCAACGCCGAGGTATTTGGCGAGAGCATTGCCACCCGCTCACCCGTACGAATACCGGCTTGCTGCAGCACATCCGCGAAACGACGCACGCGTTCGAGCAGTTCCGGATACGTCCGGCGAGTGGCTCCGTCGACGACCGCAATTTTCTCGCGATACACGGCAGCGCTACGTTCCAGGAAATCGAGCGGGTCGAGCGCTTTGAGATGGACGGCGGTCGGGGCGGATATCATCGCTTGCCTCCTCGCTACCCATTCTTCGGGGAGCGCGGAAACCCAGGCTTTATCCGGGCTGGAACAAGAAGGTCCCGATCTTCCCCGCCGCATCAAAACCGATCGAGTAGATCAAGCGCGTCGTTCCGGCCACGGCGACGTACTGGAAGAGCATCTCGTGGTTGGGAGTGCGGAGTCGTACGGTCTGCAAGAACACGAGGTGGTCGACGATTCCGAGCGTGCCGATCTGGGTTGCGACGCTTTTGAGCATCTCGGAGGAGATTGCATTTCGCGAGGCCTCGGTGAATAGCGATCGATCGAACGTTCCACCGACGGCTGCACGGAAGAGCGCGAGCGCGCGCGCTGTTTCCGCCGGCTTCTCACCGGGCCCGGGACGCATGTCGCTTGCCGCAATTTCCGCATCGCTTACGCCGCCGATCAAGCGCGCAAAAATGCGATTGACGATCGGGCCTTCGTCGAAACCAGCGGTATTGGTGAAGACCACGATCTGGATCCGATCGTCCGGAAAAACCGCGTTGCGCGCGTTGAATCCGGGGACGCCGCCGTTGTGCCAGATCATCCGGTGTCCGAAAAGTGCATCATCGAGCCAGCCCGCCGCATAACCGGTGCGCAAGCCATCCGCCATTCCCGATGTCCTCAGAAAGGCAAGCGATGGCGCATCGACGACGCTGCCGCCGAAGAACGCGTTGTCCCAGGCGACGAGCGTGCTCGGATCGCTGTAAAGTGCTCCCGCCGTATACTTGGCATTGGAACTCCAAAGCGTAGCGGGCGTCGTAGAGTTGGGTGCGTAGCCGGTAGCAATATCGTTTGATGACGGCGGTCCGTAGGTAAGCGCCGCGAGTTTCTGCGGCCGGATGATGCGTTCCGCAAGAGCCGCCGAGAATGGCTTTCCGGTCATTTTTTCGACGATCATCCCGAGCAAATAGTAGTTCGTATTGCTGTATTGATACCGCAAGCCTGGCTTGAAATTGAGGTCGTCGGCCCCCATGAGTGAGACAAGCTCGTGCGGTGTCACCGACGTCGAATGTGCTAGGGCGGCAAATCCTGGTGTACTCAAGACATCTTCGTACCCCGATGTCTGATGGAGCAGTTGCCGAACGGTGACATCCGCTGCGTGCGGAACCTCGGGCAGGTAGCTCGAAAGCGGCGCGTCGAGTGAAACCGAGCCTTCATGGACGAGCTGCATGACGATCGCCGAGGTGAATTGCTTCGTAATCGAACCGATCGCAAAGCGTGTATCGTTGTCGACCGGTTTCTTCGCCGCAACGTCTGCGTAACCGAAACCGCGCGCGTACACGATTTGACCGCTGCGCCCGACGGCAACGCTGATACCGTTCGCAGCTTGCCGCGTCATCTCGGCTCGCACGATCGCATCGATGGCCTCAGCCGTCGTCGAATCAACTTTCACAATGTTGCTCGCAGCCGAACTCGCGATGGGCATCGTCAATGCCAGCGTTGATCCACACAGAAAACAAGCGATCAAACGTTTCATACGTTTCCTCTCGAAAGCTCATTGCGCGAAACCTGCTACCGTGCTTGGGGCTCCTACTGCGATGGTCGCCGAACGTTTCACAGCCGATACACAAAGAGCGAGGCCGGCTGACCTCGCTCTTTGTGTATCGGATCGGGTTGAGGTTAGCCCCCGCCGGCCCCGACGCGGTCCGCGCTCGGCTCGACCATGAGGCTGGGGTCGAGGATCTCTTTGAGTTTCGCTTCTCCAAGATCCGTGACGCGCAGCGAGACTTCGCGAATCGATTCGCCGGTCTTGGCCGCTTCTTTCGCGATGGCGGCTGCTTTGTCGTAACCGATGATCGGCGCGAGCGACGTGCAGATCGCAAGGCCGCGTTCGACCATCTCCGGTCCCTTGGCTGTTGCTTCGAGTCCGTTGATGCACTGC
>JBBRLI010000066.1:0-2381 GCA_038231455.1 Vulcanimicrobiales bacterium
ACGCGTACGATGTTGCAGGTGACGATGGAAGACGCGGTGCTGGCCGACCAGACGTTCCAAACGCTGATGGGCGACGATGTCGAGCCGCGCCGTGCGTTCATCGAATCGAATGCGAAGTTTGTCACGAACTTGAGCATCTAACATCCGATCGGCGCGATGTCCGTTGTCAAAATGTCGCGAATCGACCTTCATCGATTCGCGACATTTTCGTTTTGGTGCCACCCGCTCGATCGTGCCTATTTCGCGAACGGGTTGCCGAATTTCGGATTCGCTAAAAATGCATCGTCGGTAAGCGTTCTGAGAAAGGCCGCCACCGCATCTTTTTCCGCCTGCGACAGATTGAGCCGCTTCGGCTGTCCATTCCCGACACGCAGCCGACCATCGAGGTTCGGATTGGGTTGCACGCCCGAGTTGTAGAACTCGACCACCTGCTCGAGCGATGTGAAGCGACCGTCGTGCATGAAGCGCGAGTGCACCGCCACATTGCGAAGTGACGGTGCCTTGAACCGACCGTTCCCCGCACCGACATCCGTCACCGTGGCGTCGAGTCCGGTATTGTGAATGTCATCGCTTACGTGCGCGTCCGTTGTATGGCACGCCGAGCATCCGCCTTGGCCGTTGAAGATCTGTTGCCCCTGCAACTCCTGCGTGGTGAAGGTGGCGTTGAAGTTGGCATTGGCAGTGCCGTTGAACGCGCGATCGTACTTGGACGTGCTCGACACCATCGATCGAACAAATTGCGCGAGCGCGCGCGACACGCGGTCACTCGTGATATCCGCGGTGCCAAAGGCTGCGGTAAACATCGGCGCGTAGTACGGCGAGAGCGTGAGCTTCGTGAGCAAGTAATCGAGCGTCATCCCCATCTCGGTACCGTCCTGAATCGGCATCAGCACTTGCGCCTCAAGCGTCGCTGCGCGCTCATCCCAGAAAAAGCGCCCACGCTGATAGAAGCGTGCGTTCTGCAGCCCCATGCTATGTCGTCCCGTCAGGCCACCGGCAAAGCCATGACTCAGTCGCGCCGTGTCGGCGAATGCGAATTGCTGCAGATGACAGGAGGCGCATGCCACGCGATCATTCGCACTCAGCCGTCGATCGTAGAACAGCACGCGTCCCAGCGCCGCACCGGCATTCGAAGTCACGTTGCTGATCGGCGTATTGTCCGTTCCAACGACACCGCCTTGTGCGCCACCACGTCCGCCGCCGGTCAGGAAATGCGCCGGGAGTGGCGCACTTATATCAGAGAAGGCATACGCGACCGGCGGCGTCGTGGGGGCGACCAGGTCGTTGCTGAACGGGACGATGGCGAACGCGTTCAATGCCGTACGTCCGGCTGCATCCGTCGCCGTAATCGTCGCCGTAACGAGCGCTGGACTCGTCGGTGTCCCGCTGATCACGCCTCCAACCGCCGACAGCCCGTTTGCACTCGGCGAAAACGTCACCGCGTAGCGTAAACCGGTGCCGCTGAATGCGGCGCCTGCCTTGCTCGCATCGTAGGCGAACGCGCTACCGACCGTTGCGCCCTGCGGCGTGTTTGCACTTGCGACCTGAACGGCAGGCGCAGCACTACTCACGACGATGACGAACGCGTCGATCGCACTGCGACCGGTCGCGTCGGTCCCCGTGAGCGTCACGTTGACGGTTCCCGCCGAGAGCGGGGTGCCGGAGATGCGACCTTGAGTGGCAGTGAGCCCGTTCGCCGTCGGCGCGAAGCTGACGCGATACGTGAGACCCGTCGCGCGCAAACTGCGAAAGGCCGTGCTGCTTCGCGCGGTGTCAAATGCGTACGGCACGCCAACCGATGCCTGCTGCGTCGAAATCGTCGACAGTACACTAATCGCCGCGACTGTCGGGTCGGTGACCGATGAGGAGACCGCCGTCGAATCGCTCGGCGTACACGCTGCGAGTATCACACAAGAGCAGACTGCAAAGCGTGCGATCTTCGGGTACGACGCTGATACGCGCGCATGCATGTGCACTAGCCCTCGCTATCAAAAGAGTCCATGGCGTCGCATTCTCGGCGCATCAACGTCGACGTGTGTGCGGCGTCACATGCTTTACACCGATTGTCCCACGCGACCCTATCTGCAGCTTGGCACTCCGTCAGCGCATACAGCGGTACGCACAACTACATAAGCAACGACGAAGCGCGATGACAGTCTCGTCACCGCGCCAGCGTTTCTTCAGGTCGAGCGTTGGGCGCGCGTACATCGCGCACGCTTGATCACGGAGTCGTGATCGCTCCCTTGGCCTGTCGCGCCAACTGCCGCGAGAAGTTGAACAACACGACGGCAAGGAACGTGCTGATTACCGTAAACGCGATGTAGCAGATGGTAGTCACCGTCGGCTCCATGCCGCCAGTGATCGACGGCGTCGCGATCTTC
>JBBRLI010000067.1:0-2071 GCA_038231455.1 Vulcanimicrobiales bacterium
ACATGCGGACGAGTGGTCTGATGCAACAGAAGAAACGACGCGAAACGAGTTCCGACAAGCAGGCGGTGCGCCGCACGACGTGCGGTTGGCTGTTGATCGTCGCGTCGTCGCTTGCATGTGCAGGTGCTGGCGCGCAGGCGACCGGTGCGCAATCCGTGGCTGTCGGTGCAATTGTGGGGACGGTGTACGATTCGTTGCGCACTGGAGCGCCGCTGGCGAATGCGACGGTCGTGCTGGTCGAGCGGGCGCGCTACGCGACGACGGACGCGCGCGGACGATTTCACCTCGACAGCATTCCCGAGGGTCAGTACACGATAGGATTTGGACACGTGGTGCTCGACTCGCTCGATCTCGAGCTGCCGGTGGTGGCCGTCACGGTCGCCGGCGGACGACGCACCAGCGTGGCGCTCACGACCCCAAGTCCGCACACGCTCTATACGCGGCTCTGCCCGGACTCGCGCGAGACCGATGTGGGCGTGATCGTCGGTCGTGTGCGCGATGTCGACTCGGGCGCGCCATTCATTGGCGCAACGGTAAGTACCGATTGGGCAGAATACAGCTACTCGGCGCGCGGTACGACGCGCGAGCGTGTCCACGCGATTGCCACGACCGATCGCGCGGGACTGTTCCGACTGTGCGCCGTTCCAACGGACGTCCCGGTCAACGTCGTCGCCGCGCGTGATAGTAGTGCCAGAAGTCCTCGCGCCGGGCCGTTGCCACGTGTGCTCGACGAACACCTATTGGGGCGCGCCGATTTCGCGATCAGCCAGCACGACGTCGCGGCGACACAGCTTTTTCGTACCGATACGCTCGGCACCGATTCGGTTCGCGCCGACACGGCGATCGGCGCCACGGTCACCGAAAACTCGGTTACCGCCAACTCCGCGTCGACCATGCGCACGGCGCGCGACACGTTGCGGGGCACGGCATCGCTGCGCGGCGTCGTGCGCACTCCCGACGGTCGAGCAGCGCGTGATGCACAGTTGTTGGTGCTGGGTACGTCGCGCTCGACGCGCACGGATAGCGCGGGTGCGTTCGCGTTGGAGCGCATCCCTGCAGGCACGCGCACGATCGAGATTCGTGCGATCGGATTGGCACCAACGACAGTCAGTGTCGATTTTCAGACGGACGCGATACGCGACACGACGATTGCGCTGCGCCGCCCACCACCAACGCTGGCAAAGGTCGCGGTGAAAGCGGCGGCAGGTTCGGGTTCGCTGATGAAGCGTGACGGATTCGACACGCGACGGCGTCAGGGACTTGGTGCGTTCTTGAGCGGGGAAGCGCTCGACCACGTGCGGACGACACAGCTCGCCACAACGCTTGGTAGTCTGCGAGGGGTGCATGTTGACGGTGGCACCATGCCAATGCTACGCGGTATGAAGGGACCGACGTGCATTCCGAATTACTTCGTCGACGGTATTGCCTTCTATGTCGACGGCGAAATAGCCTCGTCAAAAGTGCGACATCCGTTTACTGATCTGACCGACGCTATACCTGCCGAGCGCATTCGGGGCATCGAGGTTTACGCGTCGGGCGGCACAATACCGATCCAGTTTGATCTGACGTCGTCGACCGGCTGTGGCTCGATTGTGATCTGGACGCGTTGAACCGCTACGCAAATCGATGAAGACGCTATTGGCAACGTTCGACGTTGTTCGACAACGCGCAGCCGCATGAGCACGCACCAACGTACGCGAGTGCGTTATGTCGTGCTCGCACTGGTGACGATCGCCGTCGGCCTGCTGGTACATCGTGACCGCGTCGCCTTGAGCGCCGGCGCGCGCGACATTTTGGGCGACGCGCTCTGGGCGATGATGATCGTGTGGTGGATCGGTGCGATGGCGCCGGCGATGCGACTATGGACGCGCGGAGTCGGTGCGATGAGTCTTTGTGCGCTCGTCGAACTGAGCCAACTCATTCGCACACCCACACTCGATGCCGTCCGCACGACAACGCTCGGCGGGTTGATACTTGGCCACGATTTCGATACACGGGATCTGTGGGCCTATGCCGTGGGGGTGACGGCGGCAGTAGTGCTCGAATGGTGCGCCCGCGCGAGACGGTCGGG
>JBBRLI010000068.1:0-2058 GCA_038231455.1 Vulcanimicrobiales bacterium
GGCACGACGGATCATTGAGGTCGTGTCTACGATTCCCAGCCCACCCAACAACGTCTCGAACGCGCAGCGAGTCGCGATCGCATCGGTACATGCTAACCTGCTCACACATATCACTTGGGATGTCATGGATAGGTACTCGCACCTCATTCCCAACCCTTCGCCTCATGGCTCGTCCCGCGGATAGTTGTACGTATGACACGGCTCGCGCTTCGAATTGGTAGACCGGCGGCAACCAACAGAACGCGTTCTATGCCTGCATTGATGATTGCTTAGGAAAACTCGATTGGTAGATCTCGCCCGGTCTCTGGACGCCTTCTCGCGATTAACGGAGCTTGTTGAAAGCGAGCAAGCGCTGGCGCATTTGCGACCGGCGGCACGAGAGCTGGAGCGCGTCGCTCGCGCTATCCTCGAGGGGAATCGCGAACGCTACATCCCACTACGCTCACTCCGCATCGAAAAAATACCGAATGCTGCACTCGCCGAGCGCGTCATGCTCTGCATTAACAGGCTGATGCAAAACGGCCATTTGAGCGACGCGGCGTGATCTCCGTTTCGCTGTCGCCGACAGCAGCGTCGCCTCGATCGTCATCGTCACGCCGGTTGGGCGAGAAGATTTGCGATTCGAATCAGGTTGTATGCCGTTGCGACCATCGTTGCCGCGAGTTGGTTGTTGCCGATTCCTACGTAGCGAGTCTTCCGAAAGTTACCGACCGTCTTCATCCAGCCAAAGATCTCTTCGACGCGTTTTCGAATGCGAAGGCTGATCGCGTAGCCGTCGGTGCCGGCGGTCCGCTTGTCGATCGCCGAATATATCTTCTGCGCGACATGCGGCGTGACGTTGCGGTCGCGACACTCGGCGACGAAGTTGCGCGTGTCGAAGCCCTTGTCTCCGCCGAGGGTGATCCGACGATTGCCGGGAAGACTTTCGTCGAGCATCACGAGCGCCATGCGTCGCTCGGCGTGTCCGTCGGCGACGTCGATTTGAAAATCGACGAGCAGTCCGTTGCGATTCTCCATCAACGCGTGCGCCGAGTACGACAGCTTCGCCGTCGTTCCATTGCTCTTTCTCATGAGCTTCGCGTCGGGATCCGTCGTCGACTCGTGCGTCTCGTTCGTTCGCTTTTCGCCGTGAAAATCGACGCTCGGATTTCCACGATCGTCCGGCGGCTTCGTATCGTCGTCGCCCTTCTTCTTGAAGCTCTTCAAGCTCGCCGCGGCCTCGATCAGCGTGCCGTCGACGGTGAAGTGCTCGCTGCTCATCAACTGCGCGGCGCGCGCTTGCTCGACCACCGCCCGAAAGAATTCTCCCGCGACGTCGTGCGCGATCAGTCGCTCGCGATTGTGCGTGAACACGGTCGCATCGAAGCTCGATTCCGTCATGTCCATGTCGAGAAACCAGCGATAGAGAAGGTTGTAGTCGAGCTGCTCGCAGAACTGGCGCTCGCTTCGAATCGTGTAGAGCGCCATCAGCAGCGTCGCCTTCAGCAGTCGCTCCGGCGGGATCGAAGGTCGCCCCATCGTCGAATACATCTCGTCGAACACCGGCGACAACTTCGCGAGCGCATCGTCGGCCAGCTTCTTGATTCGCCGAATCGGGTGATTCGTGGGCACCCGCGACTCCGGCGACATCAACATCAACATCGACGCCTGCTTCGTGTTCTCGCCTCGCATGATCGATTTAGATCACACCGCGATCTCCATGTCGATCCCCGACGGCGACTTTTTCAGCAGCCTGTTAGCGGTTGCTGCGTAGAGGTCAATGGCGTGAGCTACGGCGCGTGCGGTAGCTCGTCGGGGCGCGTGTGTTCGTGACGCTTTTTCGACGCAATGGCCCAATCGTCCGCGGCCTGATCATCGTCGTGTTCATCACTTTGATGCAAGTCGTTCAAGTGCTTGCGCGCCAAGTAGGACACACGTGTAGTTCGCTGTCACTCGCGCGCGTCGTCGAGGGTCTGACTCCATCCCTGAGCACGCCGGCCAGGATACGGCGATCGTTGGCACCGGAAGATTCTGTGGCGACTGGATCGTGATGAACGAGAGCATGAACGAGGCGTGAAA
>JBBRLI010000069.1:0-2039 GCA_038231455.1 Vulcanimicrobiales bacterium
ACGCTGCCGCCGCACATTTCGTTCAAGGAAGCGGAAATGTTTTCGAAGGCGTTGATCAAAGGCGATCCGGAAGAGATCGGCATCATCCGGCAGACGTTCAAGGATGCGATCGAATCGTTCGTGCCGCACAAGGATTGAGGGATGCGTGCGCCCGTCTGTCATCCTGAACCGCCGCAGGACGGGGCAGGACCTCACGATCGGAGCGGAAGCGTTCCGAAACTCGACAAACTTCGAGCGAAGTGCAGGTAAAACGGAAGCGATGCGAATGCTGCGAGCGACGCGCTCTTATTCATCGGTAGTCCGCTCCGCGATTGCGAGGTCCTTCGCCGTCTGCGCGGCTCAGGATGACACGTGAAGAAATGGTTCGCGTGAACATTGAGCGCATCCGTGTGTCTGCGTACAGAATTCCCACCGATGCGCACGAATCCGACGGCACCTTTGAGTGGGACGCGACCACGCTCGTGCTCGTCGAAGCAACGGCCGCGAATGTAACCGGGATCGGCTTCACCTACGCTGACACGGCGACCGCGCGACTTATCGAAGACTCGTTAGGCAAAGTCGTCCTCGGCATTGATGCGATGGACATTCCGCGCGCCTGGATTGCGATGGTGCAGGCGATCCGCAATTTGGGCCGGCCGGGCATCGCGTCGATGGCGATTTCCGGAATCGATAACGCCCTCTGGGATTTGAAGGCGCGCTTGCTCGACCTACCACTCGTTAGGCTGCTCGGCGCGGCGCGGGATACGTTGCCGGTTTATGGCAGCGGTGGGTTCACGTCCTACACGAACGAGCAACTCCAGAATCAACTCGGCGGCTGGGTCGAAGAAGGAATTCCACGGGTGAAAATGAAGATCGGGCGGGAACCGGAAGCCGATATCGAACGAGTTGCCGTCGCTCGTGAAGCCATCGGCGACGATGCCGAATTGTTCGTGGACGCGAACGGTGCGTACTCGCGCAAACAGGCGCTCGAATTTTCCTACGCGTTTTCGGAGTTCAACGTCAGTTGGTTCGAGGAGCCGGTTTCGTCCGACGATCTCGAAGGCTTGCGGCTCATGCGCGACGACGGCCCGCCGGGAATGGACATCGCTGCTGGCGAATACGGGTACGACGAAACCTATTTTCGCCGCATGCTCGATGCGGGCGCGGTCGATGTCTTGCAAGCGGACGCGACGCGCTGCGCGGGCATCACCGGTTTTTTGATGACGGACGCACTTTGCCAGGCGGCGCATTTGCAACTGTCGTCGCACTGCGGCCCATCGATGCACGTCCACGCCGGTTGCGCCGCGAAAACAATGCGGCACGCGGAATATTTTCACGATCACGCGCGGATCGAGAAAATGCTTTTCGATGGCGTCATTCAACCGCTCGAGGGCGCCCTGCATCCGGATCTTTCGCGGCCTGGTCATGGCCTCGAGTTCAAGCGCGTCGATGCCGAGAAATATTCAATATGAGAACGACGGTGCCGCACCGGAGCACGGGCTTCCAGCCTGTGTGGACAACGGGCGTCTCGCCTCTTTCCGAACCGACAGGCGCGACGCCCGTCGTCCGCGCATGAAATGAAAACGGCATCGAAAAACGGCGCGCGCAGAAATCAGCCGCGAATTCAGAACAGCAGTTGGCCGGATCGCTTTCTCGACAAGTTCTTGCCGGCGCGGGTCGCGAAGGAAATCGGGATCGCGGAGGCACATATTCGCGATGGCCAATTCCAGCGCAGCTTGTCGCTCCTGGCGGGCGCGTCGAGCGTGCTCGCGGGCGCGGAGGTCGCGTACGAACATTATCGCGGGAGTTACGGGCAGCGCGTTATGTACACGCCAGTCGCGCTCGGCGGCGCGATGACGATCGCGGGAGTCTGGGGCGCTTTCAGCCAGCGCGCCGCGCGCACCGTTCTGCGCTGGACATCAGCGGTGACGCTGCTCGATGGTCTCGTCGGATTTTGTTTTCACGTTCGCGGGATTCAACGCAAACCTGGCGGCTGGCGGTTGCCGGTTGCGAACATCATCATGGGGCCACCGATTTTCGCGCCGCTGCTTTTCGGCGTG
>JBBRLI010000070.1:0-2000 GCA_038231455.1 Vulcanimicrobiales bacterium
GCGCGGGGATCGCGTCGGTCTCGTCGGTCCGAACGGTTCCGGCAAAACGACCCTGCTGCGACTGCTGCTCGGCGAGCTGACGCCAGACCGTGGCTCGGTACGCGCCGGTACGAACATCGACATCGCGTACTTCGATCAGTTGCGCGAACAGCTCGATCCCGAGCGGAGTGTGTTCGACAGCGTGGCCGATGGCGCTGACTTCGTCACCGTCGGTGGCGCGACGAAGCACGTCCACGGCTACCTCGAAGAATTTCTCTTTCCAACGGCGCGCGCCCGCACGCCGGTACGCGCCCTCTCGGGTGGTGAACGCAATCGACTGCTCTTGGCGCGATTGTTCACACGCTCGTTCAACCTGCTGGTGCTCGACGAGCCAACGAACGATCTCGATATCGAAACGCTCGATCTGCTCGAAGCCTTACTGATCGAATACAGCGGCACGTTGCTCCTGGTCAGTCACGATCGCGCGTTTCTTGACAATGTCGTGACGAGCACGTTGGTGCTCGAAGGCGGCGGACGCGTGGGCGAATACGCGGGTGGGTATTCTGATTGGGTGCGTCAACGCGTGAGTAGTAGTGCGCTGCCCGCAAACGCCAATAACCGTCCGGCCGCAGTAGCTGGCATTCCGGCGATGGTCCAATCGCTCGCACCCGTTCCCAAATCCGAGAAAAAACGCAAGCTCTCCTACAAGGAGACGCATGAACTTGCGGCACTTCCGGATCGCATCGATGCGCTCGAAACGGAGCGTGCGACCATTCATGTCTCACTTTCTGATAAAGCCTTCGTTCGCAATGCAGACGAACTCCGTCGCGCGAATGCCCGGTTAGTGACGATTGATACCGAAATCGAGCAGCTGACGCAGCGATGGGAAGCGCTCGAAACACTCGCCGCTGGCGGGTAGTTCTTGTCGTGATCACATTGGTGAGGTGAAACTACACGAATCTCTGGCGATCGAGCTTTCGCGAAAGCTGTCCCCGGTCGAGCACAAGCGATGGGTTGTACGTGCGATCGCTAGCGGAACTTTGGGTTTCGCCATCGCGCTCGGCCTTCAGCTGGCGCTGGTCGGTCACGTGCCGCTGGTCACATGGCGACTCGCCTTCACGCTCGTGCTCTGTCTGGTCGCGCTGACGTTGGCCTTGCGCAAGCGCGAAGTCGCCGGCTGCGTGTTGATGATTGCAGCCTCGATGGTGGATCTTCAACTCAGTTTTTTAACCGACCGCAGCTTTCCATCCGTCGGCATGTTGGCGCTACCGGGTCTTATCGTCGGTACCGCGCTGTTGCTCGGCATGCGCGCCGCGACGCTGGTGACCATCGTCTCTGCGGTCAGCACGATCGTCATGCATCGATTCTCACCGGCGCTGCGCGAGACTGGCTTCACGGCGGCAAGCATTACGTGGCACAGCGTGCTCGTCGTCGTCATGCTGGTCGCGCTGTCACTCGTTGGCCTCAGCTTATCTGCGTTTGAGCGCGTTTACAAAAAAATGCGCAATAAAGAACGGGATCTCGCCGATACCATGCGGTTTGCGCCCGATGGCATTCTTGTCATTGATGCGCGGCAGCATGTGGTGCGCGCAAATCCTGCCGCGCATCACATTTTGTCGGTGCAAGAAGATCGCATTGTCGGGCGTGATGTCAGCGAGTTGCTGCTGGAGGTTGCGCCGCGAGCAAACGTGGTGCGTCGTAGCGCTGGTGAAACCGGAGACGAGCCGCTCGCGATGGAGCTCGTCGGTACCAACGGCGCGGCGCGATTTGTGGAGGCGACGTGGCGTCGCATGGACGGCGACCGCCATCAACTATTGTTGCGAGATGTATCCGAGCGCACGCGCGCCGAGCAGGCGCGCATCGTTGCCGATACGGAGCGACGCGCGATGGAAGTGCAGCTTGCGCATGCGCAGCGGCTCGAAGCCGTGGGCCAACTCGCCGGCGGCCTCTCGCACGATTTCAACAATATTCTGACGGCGGTTGGCGGGTCGGCCGAGTTGTTGCGCACCGAAGATCGGCCC
>JBBRLI010000071.1:0-1950 GCA_038231455.1 Vulcanimicrobiales bacterium
GGCAGCCGATACAAAGTCATCCAAGGCATCGGCGAGCTCGTTTTCGGCACGTTCGTGACGTTCAAATATTTCGACGACGTCGACAACCACTACGGTCGATACATCTTCGCCACCGACGACGGCCAAGAGGTCGCGGTCAGTGGCGATTTCTCGTCGAGCCATAGCCCGCTCGCCGAAGCGTATCGATTTTTGGAAGAGGCTCGCGGAGAGGCTGGCGGAGCGGTCCGCTAAGGGCTCGTCCGCAAATAGCTGAACGCATGATTACACACTTGGCCTGAAGCGATAGTTCCAGTCGCCGTGAAATGCATGCTTGCGAATTGCCAGTTGCCGCGTGACCTCACGGGGGACTTTGATGCCGCGCTCGTAGGTTCGTTCGTCAAGCTTCGCGCGCACTCGAAGACCGGAACGCGTCGTCGTCGCGCCGATCAAGTTCACGACGGCCTCGTATGTTTCAAGCGGCTTGCCGCGCCAGTTCATCGAGATCGCCGAGAAGAGACGATGCTCGATCTTGTTCCACTTGCTCGTTCCTGGCGGCATGTGGCTCACTTCGAGTTCGAGACCGGTCTTGTTCGCGAAGCGTTGGAGCTCGACTTTCCAAAGGGAGTTTCGCGAGCCGTTGCTCCCGCCCGCGTCGGCAACGAGATAGAGGCGTTTGGCGTTCGGATATGCTTTGCGCCCCGTCGTCCTCCACCACGCGCGGATACTCGCAACCGCGAATTCGCCTGTGTCCGCCGACTTGCCGACGTTGACGAATGCTTCGTCGCGGGTGATGTCGTAAACACCGTACGGCACCGCTTTGCCAACGTTCTTGTCGGGAAAATCGTGGACGTTGACGGCCACGGGCTCTCCGCACGGCCGCCACTCGCGACCCTTGTTGGTGAACGTGCCGACGAGCTCCTTCTTCTTCGTGTCTACCGAAATGACCGGCTCGCCTGCTCGCTGCATCGCTTTCGTCCGGCGATTGATGTGACGGAACTGCTCGTCGCGATCGGGGTGCTGTTTGCCTTCGATGCGTTTGCTGTTCGCTTGAAGGCTGTAGCCGAGCGCGTGAAGCAATTCGCCAACGACCGTCCGTCCCACGCGATGGCCCTTCGCGGACAACTCCTCCGACAATCGTCGCAGGCTCTTCGTTGTCCATCGCAGCGGAGACTCGGGATCGCCGCGCGTCGTCGGTTCGATCAGCGACTCGAGCGCTTCCGCAAGCTTCGGATCGTAGACCTCGATCGATTTTCGTCCGCCACCGGGCCGCCGAACGCGCGTGAGAAGCGGCGATTCCGGCGTTGCGACGATCTCGCGCAAGTCGCGTTTGCCGGCGGCGATCCGCTTGCTTCGAATCCCCGTCGCCGCCGTCACCGCCGCAGTTCCGCCTTTCCCGAGCGACGTCGCCATCGCTGCCGCAAGCAGGCGCTCGGTCCGCTCATCCAAGACCGGCGACATCAACTCGAACACCTTCTTCACGTGTTCCATGGTCTCGATCATGCCTCACGAACACCCCACCTCCGCGGAGTATTTCCATGCGCCGCTTCCATTGTTCGCGGACGAGCCCTAAGTGCGGCGTGTCGCGATGACGGTGCGTGCGTGGTCATGGGGGCACATGCAGGCGGAATGGATGGAGTTGCGCATCTCGCCGATGGCGACTCGGCACGCTCGCTGCCCTCGTCTGGCTTTCGCTGCGTGTTGGAGAACTGAGCCATGAAACGACTTTTCCTTCTCATGGTCTGCACGCTGCTCGCATGCTCGATCGGGCATTCGTCGGAAACGGTCGGCACGAGCTCCGCATCGCTCGATCTGCCGCCGTCTTTGCCGATACCAAACGGCTGGGATGGATCGCAGGTCGATCTTCTGGTCGCTGATGCGTGGGCGGGGTGTTCCTGGTTGGGTCCCGCAGGAGCGCAGGCTCAGGCCGACAACACCTTCATCGCCGTTCCCGGTCCACCGGAGTCGTTGGAC
>JBBRLI010000072.1:0-1934 GCA_038231455.1 Vulcanimicrobiales bacterium
GGCCGTCGCGCCGATCGGGATATAGCTGAGGCTGTATCCAGAGCCAAAGTTATACGAGTAATAGTCTGCGCTGATGCCAATGCCGAGCAAGCCGCCGCCCAAATCTGGCAGCTCCTTGAAGATCTTCTCGAAGCGGCCGCCGAACGATGCGCTGGCCGAGCCGATACCGCCAATCCCGATCACGGCTCCGACGTCCGTGTAGCCCTTACTGACCTGCGCGTGCAGCTCCGTCGCAGAGGCCGTTGCGATCGCAGCCGCAACAACCATCGAACCGAACAGCTTTCTCATCATTTTGCTTTCCTCTGACACGGGGGAACGAAGGTGACTACTCACGCCGATTATTTGGTCGTGCCGACAGGTCACGTCGTGATACATACCGACGCACGATGCTATCCCACACATAGAGTAGACGCAAGATGTCGCACGCAATCCTGGATAGCGACGCGCATCGCGGGTGTGTGCAGTTTACGTGCTAGCGCGATAGCCCGAGCAAATCGGGTAACGACGAGAGGCGATCAATCACACGGCTGGCCCCTGCATCACGCAGCCGTTTCGCATGCGTCGCGTCTGCATACCCGATCACCTGCATCCCGGCGGCTGCAGCCCCAGTTACGCCAAGCGCGCTATCCTCGACGACAATCGTGCGCGCTGGCAAGAACCCCATCGACTTTGCGGCGAACAGAAACAGGTCGGGCGCGGGCTTCGGCTGCGCCACATCGACTGCCGAAAAGCGACGCCCGTCGAATCGCGCGAGAAGTCCGGTCTTTCCCAGCGTGGTGCGCATGCGCGCGTGCTCGCCGTTTGACGCAACGCCGTAGACGACGCCCGCCGCATCGAGCGCGTCGAGTACCGCAACCACACCCTCGACGGCCACGATATCGCGTTCGAATTCGACAGTCACCTCGCGCTCATATCGCGAGAGCAAATCCGCTGGGGGTGGCGACCCACGCATCGCCGTGACGATGTCGACGCAGCGTGTCATCGAGTTGCCCATGAACAGCGCCATCGATTCTTCGGTCGACATCGACAGGCCAATCTCGCGGAGCAAGCGTGCCCAAACGCCATTGGCGATGCGCTCGCTGTCGACCAAGACGCCGTCGCAATCGAAGATCACGCCGTCATACGACGACCGCGGCCACGTCGGCATCGGAGTCTGAAGGCTCGCCACGAATCACGCCCGCGCCACGAGCAGACTCTCGTGCGCTTGCGTGAGCTGTCGCCCCACGGCGTTGGGTCCTGTGCCCCCGTCGATATTGCGCGCCGCCAGTGACGCCATGGCACCCAAGGCATCCCGCGCGTCGGCCTCAAAGAGAGCGTGAGCGGCAAGAATGCGATCCATCGGTACCTCGGAGAGTTCGATGCCACTTTCTTCGGCATAGCGGACGAGCGAACCCACCGCACCATGTGCCTCACGGAAGGTCGCACCACGTCGTACGAGATAGTCAGCCAGGTCGGTCGCCATCATCGCGCTCGACACCGCGCCACGCATGCGTGTTGTATTGAACGTCAACTCGGCGATCGCCCCGGCAACCGCCGGGAGTACTAGCAGTAACGTATCGACGGCGTTGAACATCGCGCGCTTGTCGTCCTGCAGATCCTTGCTGTAGCCGCTGGGCAAACCCTTGATCGTTCCCATAAGTGCGACGAGATCGCCGAGTACGCGGGCGCCCGAGCCGCGCGCGAGCTCGAATACGTCGGGGTTGCGCTTCTGCGGCATCATGCTCGATCCGGTCGAAAAGCCGTCACCGAATTTGACGAAGCCGAATTCGCTCGAGCCGTAGATGATGATGTCTTCGGCGAGGCGCGAGCAGTGCGCGGCGATCATCGCACAGGTAAAGAGCGTTTCGGCGACGAAGTCACGATCACCTGTGGCATCGATGCTGTTCTGAGAAATGTCGGCGAAACCCAGTTCGCGTTGCAATAATTGACGCGAC
>JBBRLI010000073.1:0-1922 GCA_038231455.1 Vulcanimicrobiales bacterium
CCAGACCCCGTTGCGTTCCCATCGCCGCCCCGACGTCACGACCCGATCGCGCAGACACGCGGGACGTCCGATGCGACGCAGGCGACGCGACAGCTCGACGTCTTCCATCAACGCCTGCAAGGGGAAGCCGCCGACCCGCTCGAATACCTCGCGCCGCACGAAAATGGCTTGGTCACCGGTCGCGATCCCCGACCAGCGCGACCGCCAGTTCATCATTGGACCGACGACGCGCAGCATCGGCGAACGGCCGTCTATCGCGACATCGAAGCGTCCCCATGCGCATTCGGTTGTCGCGTCCAGCACGGCCCGCGCCGCAGACTCGGGCAGAGTCGTATCGGCATGGAGGAACAGGAGGATGCGTCCCGTCGCAATCGCGGCCCCTGCGTTCATCTGAGCCGCGCGTCCCTTGGGCGCGTGAATGAAACGATCGACAGCGGTGGCACACGAAAGGATTTCGTCCGTACTCCCGCCGTCCGCAACAACCAGTTCGACGCCCACCTTGCGCAATTGAGAAAGGTGGTGGAGCGCGCTCTCAAGGTACGCGCCGTCGTTCAGGACCGGAATGATGATGGATAGATCGGGCTTGGTGAAACCTTGATGCGGACGCGTATTCACGTCCGCATCCATCGGTGGAAGCGGCCTGCGAAAGTGACCAGTCGCTGGGGCACGTGGCTACGCCGCCATGCGCCTGCCACGGCTTTGTTGGCTTCGGAAAACGTAGGGTACGTGTGAATCGTCCCGAGAATCTTGCCCAGACCCAGCCCATGCTTCATTGCGAGGACATATTCCGCGAGCAGGTCGGACGCATGCTCACCGACGATGACAACGCCGAGGATGCGATCCTTGCCCGGCTCCGTCAGCACCTTGATACTGCCTTGCGTTGCGCCGTCGGCGATCGCACGATCGAGTTCGTCGAACGAGAAGCGCGTGACCTCGTAATCGATGCGCTGGTCGCGGGCTTCAGCTTCGGACAAGCCGACGCGTGCGACTTCAGGCTGCGTAAAGGTCGCCCACGGAACGACGGAGTAGTCGACCTTGAATCGCTTGAAACGCCCGAACAGCGCGTTGATGGCGGCGTACCAGGCCTGGTGGGACGCGGTATGGGTAAATTGAAAAGGCCCCGCGACGTCGCCGACGACGTAGATATTGGGAAAGTTCGTCTGGAGGTAGGCGTCGTGCTCGATCGTCTGCTTGGGCGAGAGCTCGATGCCAAGTTCTTCAAGCCCGAATCCATTGACACGCGGAGATCGGCCGACGGCGCAGAGCAGTGCATCGAACTCGATCGCTCGTTCGCCGGCTTCGCTCTTGACGACGATCCGCTTGACGCCGTTGACCAGTTCACATCGCAACGCTTCATGTCCCAGCAGGACCTCTACCCCGTCGGCGCGCAGGGCGCCTGCAACGACGGCAGAGATCTCGGCATCTTCCTTGCTCAGGAGGGTGGGACCCATTTCGATCTGCGCTATGCAGGAGCCCAGTCGTGCGAAGCTTTGCGCGAGTTCGCAGCCGATCGGCCCACCTCCCAGCACGACCAGACGGTTCGGCAACTCGGTGAGATCCCACACGTTGTCCGAAGTCAGATAGCCGGTTTCCTCGAGACCTGGAATGGGCGGTACCAGGGGGCTCGAACCGGTCGCGATCACGATGCTTCGCGCCGTCAGTCGACGCGTTGCGTCGTCGCCGTCGATCTCGACGACCCAAGGCGAGGTGATGCGCGCGTGCCCCTTGATGACGTCGACGCCGAGGGATCGATAGCGGTCGATCGAGTCGTGCGGCGCGATCGTACGGATGGCCGTATGCACGCGCGCCATGACGGCTGCGAAGTCGACCGTGCCAACCGCATCGCGAATCCCGAATTCAGCGGCGCGCCGCAGCTCGCTCGCCATTCGCGCTGACCGGATCAAGGTCTTGGAAGGCACGCA
>JBBRLI010000074.1:0-1864 GCA_038231455.1 Vulcanimicrobiales bacterium
AAAAGCGGGACCCAGCAACTCGAGCGCCGCATAGGTCGTGACGAGTTTCATCGTCGATGCGGGATTCATCGCTTCGTCGGGGTTGCGCGAAACAAGCGTTTGCCCATTGCCCGTATCGACGAAACGCGGACTCCTTGCCTGCGTCGGCCGCGGCGATCCAGAGACGCGCTCGCCCAGAGCCGCTGCCGCGTCATCGGGGCCGCTGGGCTGCTCGAGCGCGCCGACGCGCTGGACATAGATGCCGACCGCGTTTTCCGGAATCCCGGCCCGCTGCAAGGCCGCCGATACGGCGGGAGGCAAGGCGTCGTCTGCGAAGGACGGGACGGTGTACGCGACGGCGAGCAGAAAGATCGAGACCGCCGCCGCGCGCGCGATGCGACGGTAGTCTCGACGATGGGAGCGCAACGCATGAAGGGGCATGGGGGTTCGATTCGGGTCGTCTCAAGACTTCGTCGCGATCATACGTGAGCGTTTTCGCCGCGAATTCGGCACCGTAGCCCTCAACTTAGGCATGGTTTTTGGCGAGGCTCGCTTGAATTCGACTCACTTGGCCTTATAATTAGCACTCGTTGCCGTCGAGTGCTAACAAGCCTCGGCCGGACCTTCATTTCCCAAGCGTTCCATCTAATCCCATAGGAGTACTCATGAATCTGCGTCCGTTGCACGATCGGGTGATCGTCAAACGCCTCGACCAGGAAACCAAGACGGCTTCCGGTCTCGTCATCCCCGACAACGCCGCCGAAAAGCCCGACCAGGGTGAAGTGCTGGCTGCCGGTCCCGGCAAGCGCAACGACAAGGGCGACCTCTCGCCGCTGGCCGTCAAGGTCGGCGACCGCGTTCTCTTCGGCAAGTATTCGGGCCAGTCGGTCAAGGTCGACGGCGACGAGCTGATGGTCATGCGCGAAGAAGACATCATGGCCGTCGTCGAAGGCGCGAAGTAATTCGTCTCGCACCGTCATTTCGCGTCAAACGTTCTGTATCAACTCCATCAATTTCCAGGCGACCGGTTGATTGCGCCCCGCTGGCTTCGAACCCAGTCACAACGCAGTGCCGCGCCGCTTCAATAAGGAATCTCCATGCCCGCCAAGCAAGTTCTATTCGCCGATGACGCTCGCGCCAAGATCGTCAACGGCGTCAACATCCTCGCCAACGCAGTCAAGATCACGCTCGGTCCGAAGGGCCGCAACGTCGTGCTCGAGCGTTCGTTCGGTGCCCCCACCGTCACCAAGGACGGCGTCTCGGTCGCCAAGGAAATCGAACTGAAGGACAAGTTCGAAAACATGGGCGCGCAACTCGTCAAGGAAGTCGCCTCCAAGACCAGCGACAACGCCGGTGACGGCACCACCACCGCGACCGTGCTCGCACAAGCGATCGTGCGCGAAGGCTTCAAGTTCGTGGCCGCCGGCATCAACCCGATGGATCTGAAGCGCGGCATCGACAAGACCGTCGTCGCGCTCGTCGAAGAAATCAGGAAGCTCTCCAAGCCCACCACCACCAGCAAGGAAATCGCGCAGGTCGGCGCCATCTCGGCCAATGCGGACGAGGATATCGGCAAGATCATCTCCGACGCGATGGACAAGGTCGGCAAGGAAGGCGTTATCACGGTCGAAGACGGCAAGTCGCTCAACAACGAACTGGAAGTCGTCGAAGGCATGCAGTTCGACCGCGGCTACCTGTCGCCCTATTTCATCAACAATCCCGAGAAGCAGACCGCCATTCTCGAGAACCCGTTCGTGCTGCTGTTCGACAAGAAGATCTCGAACATCCGCGACCTGCTGCCGGTACTCGAGCAAGTTGCGAAGGCGGGACGTCCGCTATTGATCGTCGCCGAAGATGTCGAAGGCGAAGCGCTCGCAACGCTGGT
>JBBRLI010000075.1:0-1862 GCA_038231455.1 Vulcanimicrobiales bacterium
CTCGAAAGCCTGAGCTTCACCGCGAGCGAGCGCGGCGGCGAAACGGTGACGATCGACGCTGCCTATGTCGAACGCGAACTCGGCGACATTGCGCGCGACACCGACCTGTCGAAGTTCATTCTGTAAAGGGGTCGCGAACTTATTCTGGCCGAGCGACGCTGAATTCGCCGTGACATCGGGATTTGCAGCGTTTACCGAATCCCGATGAGCGCAACCCACTTCCGCGTGATCTACGATGGCCCCGCCGTCGCCGATGGCGAGATGGACGTCTCGCAATTGGCATCGTCACTGTTGGCGCTCGGCAAATTAATCGAGGCGGCCGATGCCTTGGTAAAAGGTGAACCGGGGCGGGTTCGCGTCCGTGTCAGCGCCGACGTTGCGCGCGGCAGCTTCGATGTGGGCATCGCTGTCAGTTTTCTCGAAAGCGCGTTCACCTGGATACAAACGCCTTCGGGAGCAGGCACGCTCGCCTTGATTGGTTTACTTGGCTTCAACATTAAGGATGGTGCAGTCGGCTTAATCCAAGCGGTCCGCTGGCTGCGCGGGAGAGCTGTGGTGCGACGTATAACGCTTGCCGATGGCCGGACGTCAATTGAAGTAGAGAGTGGCGATACTCTTGATGTCCCCGACCAAGTAGCTCGAATGGTTGACGAGTATACGGTCCGTCAATCGCTTGAGCGATTTACCGAACCGCTTCGCGATGACGGCGTCACTGAGATTCGATTCGAACCGACCAAGGGTGTGGTATCAGAGAGGATCGTCGAAGGAGACGCTCACAGCTTCGAGGCTCAGGCCGACAGCGCGCCGACTTCGGTCAGCCGATACGAAGCAACTTTTCAGATCAAGCGCCTCTATTTCGAGCGCGGCAAAAAGTGGCGACTCTCGAACGGTGCCCAAACAATAATGGCACCAATCGAGGATGAGGTTTTTTGGTCTAGCGTTGAATCGGGAAACGCGGCTTTTTCGTCGGCGGACTACCTTGTTTGCCTCGTCCGTATGGATCAGTGGTTAGGATCAGCTGGTTTGAAAACCGAATACGCAATTGAGGAAGTGAAGCGGCATATTCCAGCCCCTAAACAGGCGCGTATGGATATTTGAACCTCAGAACGCCGGGTCGTGCGCCGTTTCGTGGATGCCGCATTCGGTCTTGTCCCAGCCGCGCCAGCGCCCCGAGCGCGGGTCTTCGCCGGGGCGGACGACGCTCGTGCACGGCATGCAGCCGATCGAGGCGAAACCTTGGGCCTCGAGCGGGTGGCGCGGTAGGTCGTGGTCGGCGAAATAGGCGTCGATGCGCGCCTTATCCCAATCGGCGAGCGGGTTGATCTTCAGTCGCCCCTCATCGAGTTCGAAACGCGGCAGCGCGGCGCGCGTCGTGCCCTGAAAGCCCTTGCGCCCCGATAGCCACGCATCGAACGGAACCAGCGCGCGGCGCAGCGGCTCGACCTTGCGGATGGCGCAGCAGCCGTCGGGATCGAAGCTCCAGCGCGGGCTCGTCGCGTCGCGGGCGGCAAGCGTGAACGGGTCGGGGCGGTGGACGCGGAGGTCGGTCAGGCCGAGGCGTTCGGCGAGGTCGTCGCGGTACGCCAGCGTCTCGCCGAACATTTTCTGAGTGTTGACGAAAACGACCGGGACGGATTTGTCGACGCCAGCGATCAGATGGAGGAGGACGGCAGATTCGGCCCCGAACGACGACACGGCAGCGACGCGCCCGTGGAGTTCGCCGAGCATTGTCGCGACCATCGCCGCCGTCTCGACGACCGCAAAGCGCGCGTTGAGCGCGGCGACGTCGGCGGGCGTGAACGCCGGGGCGACGTCGATGATGTCGTGCGCCCGCGCTGCGTCAGCCATTTCTTAGCGCCCAG
>JBBRLI010000076.1:0-1790 GCA_038231455.1 Vulcanimicrobiales bacterium
ACGCCAGCGGCCGAACACGTTGCCGTGTAGCTCGTAATCGCTGAGCCGCCCGTGGATGTTGGGGCCGTGAAGGCGATGCTGATCGACGAATTGCCAGGCGAAGCGACGAGATTGGTCGGAACGCCAGGGACCACGGCGACCGGTGAGGTCGATCCACTGTCGCACCCCGACAATATCCCGAACGCAATGCCGACAACGGTCGCAACCGCGACCTGCTCAATACGATTCATGCTGCAGCTCCTGTACGGTAAACGTAGTGTAAGCGTGACGGAGAAGAGTTGGGCGCGTAGCGGCATGTGTGCGAGCGTTGCACGAGGCGTGCGCGATACGCCATTCACGATGCCTCAATGCATCCCCGACATTGACATCGACGCGGTCACGGTGACCTTCCCAGTGAAACAGCGAATCGACGAATTCGCATTGGCCGTGCCGAGCAATACGTAGTGGTACGTGCCGTTCGGAAATTCCGGCGTGGCACTCGTGACGCCGCTGCATTGATCGAGATCACTGGCAGTGAGCTGCTTCCCGGTAATGTCGCGATCACCGTAAATCGGGTAACCGTCGAATGCTACGCCGATGAGATGCGACGGGCCGCCCACGACATCGACGGTCGCGGTCACACACGGCGGCAGCGCGTGGTAGTGATAGGAGCCCATCGGCGTCGGATGCCCATTGCAACTATCGAGAAACGCAACGTCTTTGCCCGCGGCGTTTTTGACGGTAAAGTTGCTCGCCATCGCGACGGTAGTGCCATCGCCTTCATACGGATTAAACAGCGCAGCGCCCGAGATCATCACGCCAATCGTGCCCAGGCTCGTCGAAGTCGGCGATGCCGCCTTCGTTGGCGTCAGCGGAATTGAGTAGTTGTACGATTGCGCCACGGTGGGGTCGGCACCTGCGTACGCACTCGACGCACCGGGCACCCGCGTTCCGCCGGTCGGCAGCGCATATTCCGCTTGCCGAGCATGGTTCGGGATTCCGTTCGACACATACTTCATGCTGCCATTCGCAAACGAGACGGCCACGTTGCTTCCCCACTTCGCCGCGCGCATCCCTGCCTCGGTTGACGTAGTGCTGCTCGTGGTGCTTGTGGATGTCGGCTCTTGCGACGTTACATGATCAGCGCAAGCGGCGATCAGCGTGATGGTGGTAACAACAGCGAGCGGGATCGTGACGGCGCGGCGATGCGTCGGCGTTGTGTCTCGCATGTGGACTCCTCGGTCAGGGTGCGGTTGACCGTTGGACAACCCGTTCGCGCGTGTCATTCCATCGATCCGCTCTACCTTTTGGCCCGAACCCCGGATGGAATGAGCCGCCTGCATACGTTGTCTAAAGCAGATGGCCTTCGCAGGTGGCGACGATGACCGATCCGACGGACGACGAACTGCTTACGCGCATCCGTGCGGGCGAACAGCGCGCCTTTCGGTTGCTGATCGAGCGCTATCAGCCAATGGTGGCTTCGGTCGTTATCGGTATGCTCGGTGCCGGCGACGACGCGGAGGATGTTGGCCAGGAAACGTTCATTCGACTGCACGCCGCCATACCCAACTTCCGTGGCGACTCTGCGCTCGGCACATACGTTCGACGCATCGCGATGAACCTGTCGCTCAACGCGATCAAGCGACGACGACGATTTTCGCTACGTCTGCTCAGTCGCGATCAGTCTGCCACGCCGTTGTCCGAACCACCCGTTGCTCCATACGATATCGAACAGTCCGAACGCATCGCGGTTGTTCGTGCCGCGATCGCACAGCTCAACGAGAAACAACGATCGGTCGTCGTACTCCGTG
>JBBRLI010000077.1:0-1776 GCA_038231455.1 Vulcanimicrobiales bacterium
CCGGCGAGCTGCAACAGTTGATTGCGTCCGAGCGCGAGTTCGCCAACGAGATTCATCAGCGTATCGAGCAAATCGACACCGACACGCAACGAACTTTCGGCGATGGCGGAACGCGTTTCTGTCAGTTCGGGGTGATCGCCGTGTTCTGCGGTGACGGCACCATCGGATTTCACAGCATGCTGCGCAATCGCTGGCGTGACGGATGTGCTTGCGGATGCGGTTGCCGCGGGCGCTGCGACCGATGCAGCGGCAACGGGCACGTGCGGTGCGCCAACAGTCTCTGCGTCCGGTGCGAGGACCGGGGACGAGAGCGGCGTACGCGTGGATCGCGCTTGTAACCAGCGACCGAGTCGCGCGACGAGTTCATCGTCGTTGCCTTCAGGCTCGACTTCGTGTAGTTCAAGCTCGTTCAGCACGTGCTTGATACAATCGATCGCAGCGAGCACATCGCCAATCAGTTCTGCACTCGTCTTCAACTGTCCGGCGCGCAGCCGATCGAGCACGTTCTCTGCGACATGCGCAACGCTCTCGAGGCGTGCAAGGCCAAGAAAGCCACACGTGCCCTTGATGGTGTGGATCGTCCGAAAGACGCTATTGAGGAGCGCGATATCTTCAGGGCGACGTTCGAGTTCAACGATATCGTTGTCGAGTCGGCCCAGATTGTCCGCGCTTTCCGTCAGAAAGTCTTTGAGGAGGTCGTCCATGCGGCCGCTCGGGAGATAGGGAGGGAACTACTGTGTCCATCAGTATCGGCAACTTTGTAAAGAAACTTTACTACGTCACTCGGACTGCGGAGTCCGAAACTGAATTCAAGATTTTGGTGAATGCGTCCGACACGATGAGGTATGCAACTCACCCGACTTATCTACGCGAGCATTGCGCGCGAGGATTTGGGCTTCGCGGAGCTCATGCAGATTCGCACGCAAGCCAAAGCATTCAACGTGGCACACCGTGTCAGCGGAATGCTCTGTTACGGAAACGGCGCGTTTTTGCAGCTGCTCGAGGGTAAGCGCAAAATCGTCAACGAGATCTACAATCGCATCGTTTGCGATCCGCGACATACGCGCGCGGAGCTGCTCAGTTGCGGCCCCGTGCACAAGCGTGAGTTCACCGATTGGTCGATGAAGATGATCAGTCTCGATGAACCGTTCGCGCCGCAACGGCGAGTAATTCTGTCGCGCTACTCGGACGGGCCGGTGTTCGAACCGTGGCTGATGACGAACCGACAGGCCGTTGGGTTGCTGCGTGATCTTGCCGAAGCGGAGCGCTCGAGCGTCGCGTCGTCACAGGATCGCGTACTGCCAGAACACATTCGGCTTGAGAGCGATCAGTCAGCGGCGTAGGTCGATCCTCACCGAGGTCGATCGTAACGTAGGTTGAGCGTGCGATAGGTGGACTGGTACGACGCGCAATCGTGGTACCAGTGGGATCGCGACGCGTGGACGTATCCGCGCCGCATGTCTCCCATCAGAAAGGCACGCTGAGTCGAACGCCGGCGCGCCCATAGCGATCCATCGTCGGTGCAACGGCAAAGCCAGTGGCCGGCGATGCCGTGGAACCGCGCGGCGCGATAATCGATGCGCCGCTTTGCGTCCCATTCGCGAACACCGCCGCTTCGATGGCGGCGATCAGCGTGATACCAACCGACGCTCCGATGGCCGCCGCGAAATAGGGACGTTCTGTCGTCGTCTGCGCATACGGCGCAGAGACACCGTTCGGATCGGTGTAGGCGATCTGCGTCGTGTTGGTCTTCTGCACGAATGCGGCGCCCGCTGA
>JBBRLI010000078.1:0-1770 GCA_038231455.1 Vulcanimicrobiales bacterium
CATGCGATCGGCGAGATTGACGGCCGCGAGCGACGCCTTCGCGCGCGCACGACGCTCACGCACCGGCACGCCGCGATATTGCAGCGGCAGCTCGACGTTCTCGAGGGCGGTCGTGCGGGGTAGCAAGTTGAAACCCTGAAAAATGAAGCCGATGAGATGGTTGCGAACGAGCGCACGCCCGTCGTTGCTGCGCCCGCCCACTTCGATGTCGGCGAGCTCGTAGGTGCCTTTCGTGGGGCGGTCCAGGCAGCCGAGAATGTTCATGAGCGTCGACTTGCCGGAGCCGCTCTGCCCGACGACGGCCACGAACTCGCCGCGCTCGATCACGAGATCGACCTCGCGGAGCGCGTGAACCACGCCACCCCCGCCGACGTAGTCCTTGGACACGCCGGTGAGTGTGATGAGCGCGGCCACTAGTGCACCGCCGTCGAGATGCGATCAAGCATTCGACGGTGTGAGTTGATGATGGCGTTTGCGGGCTTCGTCCATGCGAACGGCGTTGGTGCCTTGTTCCAGCTTCGCATGTAGGCATCGATGTGCTCGCGCAGCGCACGTTTCGAATGAAAGTCCGTGGCGCTAAGCGATTGCTTGCCGAGGATGCCGAAGAATCCTTCGACTTGATTGAGCCAAGAGGCGCTCGTCGGCGTGTAGTGAAAATGCACCAGCGGATTTTCGGTGAGCCACGCGTTCACGTCGGGCGTGCCGTGCGTCGACGAGTTGTCGAGAATGACGTGCAGCTCCTGACGCGGATAACGACGCACCACGTGCTTCATGAAGGCGAGAAAATCCATCGCCGTGTGCGCCTCCGTCACGCGGTGCGTGACCTTGCCCGTTGCGATCTCCAACGCGGCATAGAGATCGACGACGCCATGACGTTTGTAGTCGTGCGTGTGTCTCGCAGCTCGACCCTCGCGAAGCGGCAGCGGCAACTGCGAGCGCTGCAGCGCTTGGATCGAAGTCTTCTCGTCGACACTGAGAACGACAGCGTGATCTGGCGGATTGAGATAAAGGCCCACGACGTCTTTCACCTTCGCGACGAAATTCGGATCGCGACTCACCTTGTACGTGCGCACCAAGTGCGGCTTGAGCTCGTTTCTGCGCAGTACGTCGGAGACGCATCCGCTCGTGAGACCGACTTGCTTCGCGAGCAATCGCGTCGTCCAACGACTGCGCCCCGCCGGCGGGGGCGACATCGCGAGTTGCACGATTCGCTCGACGGTCTCTGCTGGCACCGCATGATCTGTGCGCCCCGCCTTAGGACGCTCCGCGAGTCCCGCGACACCCTCGTCATAATATCGTCGCCGGATCTTCGAAACATGCTCGGGCGACAAGTCGAGACGATGCCCGATCTCGCGACCGGAGACTCCCGCATCGGTCAACAGAATCACGCGCGCACGCCGGACGAGTCCCGCTCTTTCGGACGAGCGCGAAACGATGGTCTGCAACTCCTGACGCTGCTTAAGGGTGAGCTTGATCTCGATGAGTTCTGCCATGCCGTACCCAACGCACGGTGGCAACCGTTAATTCCAGATGGACGGCGCTGCACTAGTGCGGCGCGGGCGAGACGACGACGCTGTTGATCGGAGCCATGTTTCCGCCGGCGGGGTAAGCGTACGACGCGTACGTATCGAGGCCCCAGACCATGATGCCGAACGAGCCGTCGCTCTTCGCGGTCTGCGGGCCGTTATTGCAGCCCCCTTGCGGCACGCTGTCTTTGACGGTCCACACGTTCGTGATCTGGTAGTTGCCGGCGTTGTCGATGTTGGTCCA
>JBBRLI010000079.1:0-1655 GCA_038231455.1 Vulcanimicrobiales bacterium
ACCCACGCCGGGGTCGTTGCGATAATTTCGGTCATTCGCCGTGCCCCCGAAACGCGGTCATTTCGCCACTACCGGAGCCTTGCGCTCCTTCTTCTTGTACATGCCGAGCATCCGCTGCGTCACCGCGAAGCCGCCGAAGATATTGACGCTCGCCAGCACGACCGCGCCGAGGCCGAGCCATTTCGACGTCTCCGATCCCCCGGTTGCGGCGGACGCGGCGACGAGCGCACCGACGATGATGACGCTGGAGATCGCATTGGTCACCGCCATCAGCGGCGTATGCAGCGCCGGGGTCACCGACCACACGACATAATAGCCGACGAAGCAGGCGAGGACGAAGATCGAAAGCTGGGGGATCAGATGTTCCATGGTCTATCCTCGATTCACGCGGCGACGCGGCTGGGTTGCGGGGCAACGCGCCCCATTTCCTCGGCGGCTTCGAGCCAGCAGGCGATCGCGTCGTACGTGTTCGCCAAAGCTGCCTCGGGTGTGTCGCCATCGGAACGGCAGCCAGGCAGTTCGGGCGCGACACCCGCAAAGCCGCCGCCGTCCGCGTCGGACGATGGGATGATATCGACCTCAAAATCCTGCGGCTTCATCCGTCAAATGCTTTCGAATTGAAATGCATATCGATACCGTCGTAACGCCAAGCTGGGAACAGCGGCAACGGCGCTTCGGCAGCTCCGATCAAATTCGGCAGCAACGATGATACCGCGCACCACCGAGTCTGGCTCTTCGATCTTTAAGTCGCCCATATACCCGAGTATCTGTCCGATAGCGTCGCGCTTGGCTTCGCCCCGCTTCAGTTCAATTACCACCAGCCCGCCTGCAGCATCTCGAGCTAAGATGTCGATTGAACCGGATTCGACGCTCCGCTCGACGTCTCCGTCGATTATCGAGAGGCCGCGTTCAAGCTGGCTGATCTCCGCCCGTAAACTTTCTTGCAAATGTCGCTCAAGCTCGAACTGCTTGCCCTCACGTCTCGACGCGATAGCCGCACCCGCAATCTCGATTGCCTCTTCTTCGACGACCTGTGCCGTGCCGCCTGTCTCTAGAAATTCGCGGTAGCTTTTCACGCCAGTTTTGCAGTTATTAAGTACGTTGTAAGGATTGCCGTTGACTGCAATCTTCGTCGGATTGGGCCTGTCAAGTTTTGCGTCGGTCAATGAATAGGCGAGAAGTCCGACTAATTCTTTTAGTCCGTCGCGCTCGAATTGTTCATCGAGGTCGCCGTAGGCCTCTTCAACCTTCTTGGCGTAAGAGAAACGCGTATTCGCACTTGCAACAGTGTATCGTCCGTCACCGAGCCATTTGCGGAACGGGAGGACGTTCACGCCGCGACCAACCGCTCGTGCACCACGGCCCCATCGCGCGTCAGTGTCACCCCCTTGACGATCTCGTCGTCCGCCGGGAACGCGACCGTCCCCGCATCCTTGTCCCAGAAGGCGACGATGAAGTTGTACAGGTTGCGCGAGTACAGCGCGCTCGCGTCCGCCGCCAGGCGGCTCGGCATGTTGCGGTGGCCGATGATCGTCACGCCGTGGACGAGCGGGCTCGCGCCGACGACCGAGCCTTCGACGTTGCCGCCGCTCTCGACCGCGAGGTCGACGATGATCGATCCGGGGCGCATCGTTGCGATCTGCGCGTCGCTGACC
>JBBRLI010000080.1:0-1647 GCA_038231455.1 Vulcanimicrobiales bacterium
GCGTCGACTACAGCACGGAATGGCAGCGCCGAACATGGTCACGCAGTACGCCCCGTTGCGCGCCGTCTTGTCGATGATCGAGCGCGTCGCGCCGAGTGGGTCGCCCGTGCTCGTATCAGGCGAATCGGGGACCGGCAAAGACTTGATTGCACGATTGCTTCACGCGCACGGCGGGCATGCAGACGGACCATTCGTCGATCTCAACTGCGCGGCGCTTGCTGAAGCACTGTTGGAGACAGAGCTATTCGGTGTGGAGCGCGGCGCCTTTCCTGGTGCGGATGCGCGCAAAGTCGGATTGTTGGAGCTGGCAACCGGTGGCACGCTCTATCTCGACAACGTCGGCGACCTCGCGCTCAAGCTGCAGGGCAAACTGCTGCGCGCGATCGAGACCGGGGAGTTTTATCGAGTTGGCGGAACGCAAAAGGTCAACGTACAGGTGCGTATTGTTGCATCGACGACGCATGATTTAGCGCGCATGGTCGCTGCAGGCACCTTTCGTGAAGATCTGCTGCATCGCATCAACACGATTCGCGTCGCGTTACCGCCACTGCGCGAGCGGTTGGTGGATGTCCCGCTGCTCGCGGAGCATTTTCTCGCGCACTTTGGCGGTGTGCAGCGGCCGAAACTGAGCGCCGATGCAGTTGCGGTGCTCGAGCGCTATCGATGGCCTGGCAATGTGCGCGAGTTGCGCAACGTCATTGAACGCGCGGTGTTACTGGCGGTCGACGGGGCGATTAGCGCGGCGGATCTTCCGCTCGGCGCAGACTTGGGTGCCGGCGCACGCGCGACGCCGTCGTCGACGCTGACGTTGTCTGAACTTGAGCGGCGCCACATCGCGGAAGTCTTGGATCGATCGAGCTGGCATCAGGGGCGCGCCGCCGACGTCCTCGGCATCTCGCCCAAAACCTTATATCGTAAAATCCGTGAGTACGGATTCCGTCGTCCACCCGGCCGTGGCGCATGAAGATTCTTGTGATTGAAGACGACCCGACGGTGGGCGAGTTCGTGCGTCGCGGATTCGAAGAGCAGCGCTGGCAGGCCGATCTCGTCGCCAACGGTGCAGACGGCGAGCGAATGGCGCTGTCGCAGCCGTATGATCTGATCATTCTCGACATGCGATTGCCTGGACGAAACGGGCTCGATGTGCTGCGCAATCTGCGATCGAAGGGCTTCGAGCGGCCGGTGCTGGTGTTGACGGCGCAGGACGCGGTTGACGCCAAGGTGGAGACGTTGCGTGCTGGGGCCGACGACTACGTGACCAAACCCTTTGCATTTGAGGAGTTGCTGGCGCGTGTGGAGGCGTTGTCGCGGCGCCCGCGTGCGCTGGCCTCGCCCGTGCTCATGATCGGTGATCTCGAGCTCGATCAAGGGACGCACGATGTACGCCGCAGCGGCGAATCGATCGAGTTGACCACGAAGGAGTTTGCCGTACTTGAATATTTGATGCGCCACGCGGGTCGCGTCATGAGCCGCACGCTCATCACCGAGTATGCGTGGGGATATCATTTTGATCCGGGAACGAACATCGTCGATGTGGTGATCAATCATCTGCGCAAGAAGATTGATGCGAAGCACGAGAAGAAACTGATCACGACGGTTCGTGGCGTCGGCTATATGGTTCGCGCGTAGCCGCGAGCATCAACGAGC
>JBBRLI010000081.1:0-1543 GCA_038231455.1 Vulcanimicrobiales bacterium
AGCACGATGTGTTCGCCGATCAGCCGACGAAGGAGGCGATCGATGCCCCGCACGACATCGTTAGGATCGAGAATCACTGGCTGCACGACTTGCTTGCGACTGACGGCGAGAATCTGTCGCGTCAGATCTGCTCCTCGCATGGCCAGCGCACGGATCTCGAGCAAATCCGCTTTCACCGCCTCGTTCGTTTCTGCGTCGCCAAGTGCAAGGTCGCAGTAGCCCAGCATACCCGTGAGCAAGTTGTTGAAATCGTGCGAGATACCGCCGGCAAATGCGCCGATCGCCTCCATCTTCTGCGACTGTCGCAATTGCTCTTCGCTGAGCACCAACGCACGCTCGGCGGCGCGTCGCGCCGTGACATCGATGCCGACCGACAACCAACTCGGGCGACCGAGGCGCCGCGACGACGTCGTGATGACTTCCATCTCGACGCGTTCGCCGCTCGCGGTGCGATGGTGCCATGTGCCCGCCGACTGTCGCGCTTCGGCAAACGGGAGCCGCGCTGACTGAAATCGCGGCCGCTCGCTGTCCTCGAGCAGATCGAGGATGCGCAAACTGAGGAACTCGTCGCGCGTATATCCGTACCGCTCGAGTGCCGCTTCGTTGACCGCACTGATCAACATCGTTTCCGCGTCCCATGCCCACATCGGCAACGGGTTCGAATCGAACAACAGGCGATGTCGACGTTCGCTGTCTTCGAGCGATGCGTTGCGACGCTCGATCGTTTCGGCCATCTGATTAAACGCTTCGCCGAGCAGCCCGACTTCGCGCGGGCCCGTCGTCCCCGCACGTGTCGCAATTGCCCCGCGCGTAATTGCACGGGCGTCATCGGCCAGCGCTTCGATGGGTCGCGTGATGCGCTGGCCAACCCGATAACCCACAAGCACGGTCAGGCCGATGGCGACGACGAGCAGCGCGAGATCCTGCAGCAACATCCGCGCGACCTGCGCAGTGATCAGCGACTGATCGATGCCGATGTTGATCAGCCACGGAGCGCTGCGGGAGCGAGTAAAGCTCGTTAACCGCTCCTTGCCGTCGAAACCGGTTAAGCGCGCCGTACCTTCGGTGTCGATCGAGACCGTACGGAATCCTCTGTGTCCAACATACTTGTCCTGCTGCTGCGAGCGCGCGACGATCAAGCCTGACGTATCGAAGACGCTGATCAGCGGTGGCGTGTCGAACCCGCTGCCGAGCTCAATGACATTGACCAGCGAGTCGAGGCGTACCGCCGTCGTGACCATACCGTTGAAATGACCATCTCGGTCGGCGGTCGAGAGCGCCAGCACCACCACCCAACTACTATCGGGCAACACTTGCGAGCGAAACGTCTCGCCAACGACGAATCCGTGTTTGCGCTTTGCCGTTTCGAAGTAACCGCGCGTGCGATAGAAGCCGCGCTCACGGTGGATGCGCGTGTTGTCGAGGGCGGAGCCAACAACGGTCCCTTCGCTGTCGAGCACTACGATGTTGCCGTAGCGCCCGGACGCGGACTCGAACGTACGCTTGAGAATGGAATCGTTGTGTGCCTGCGCACTCATCATCG
>JBBRLI010000082.1:0-1533 GCA_038231455.1 Vulcanimicrobiales bacterium
GGCAATGGGCGATGTCAACGGTCGGGGTGCGTTCACGCACACCTCGTACAACGACTACGAAATCGTCGCAGCAAACTTGTTTGACAACGATCCTCGGCGGGTTAGTGACCGGATTCCGACGTACGCTCTCTTCATCGATCCGCCGCTTGGGCGTGCCGGAATGACCGAGCGCGAGGTGCGAGCTTCGGGACGCAAGGGGCTAACCGCGAAGATGCCGATGACGCGTGTCGGTCGTGCTGCCGAGCGCAGCGAAACCGAAGGGTTCATGAAGATCGTCGTCGACGCCGACACGCGCAAGATACTCGGTGCGGCGCTGCTCGGTATCGAAGGGGACGAGGTGATCCATTCGATTCTCGATGTGATGTACACCGGCGCGCCGTACACGGCAATCCAGCGCGCGATGCACATTCACCCGACCGTCTCGGAACTAATTCCCACTTTGCTGGGCGAACTCGAACCACTGGCTTGATAGGCGCGCCCTTTGCAATGTGCGTCGACGTGCCTATTTCATAGGTCCGGCGTGGATTTTCATGAACCACCAGGAGATCGCGCATGACCGCAGAATTTTCGATGCAGCCTGCCACATCCAAGCGGGACGGTCTTTGCATCAATACACTGCGTTTTCTCTCGATCGACGCGGTGCAGAAGGCCGACAGCGGCCACCCTGGGATGCCGATGGGCGCCGCACCCATGGCTTACGTGCTGTGGACGCAGTTTTTGAAGCACAACCCGCAGAACCCGAAGTGGTTCGATCGCGATCGTTTCGTGCTGTCGGCCGGCCACGGCTCGATGCTGCTGTACAGTTTGTTGTTCGTCACTGGCTACGAACTGCCGCTAGACCAGATCAAACGCTTTCGGCAATGGGGCAGCATGACGCCGGGACACCCGGAGCGCAGCCTCACGCCGGGCGTCGAGACGACGACCGGGCCGCTCGGCCAAGGCTTCGGCAACGCGATCGGCATGGCGATCGCCGAAGCGAACCTCGCGGCGCGCTTCAATCGCGACGAATTTGCGATCGTCGATCACCACACCTACTCGATTCTCAGCGACGGCGACCTGATGGAAGGCGTCGCGTCGGAGGCCGCGTCGCTTGCCGGTCATCTGCAACTCGGCAAGCTGATCTGTTTGTACGACGACAACGACGTCACCTTGTCGGCGGGCACCGACATCACCTTCACCGAAGACAGGGCACGGCGCTTCGCCGCCTACGGTTGGCACACCGAGACGGTTGAGGACGGCAACGACCTGGCGGCGATCGAGCGGGCGCTGAACGCCGCGCGCGTCGAGACGCAGCGGCCGTCTCTGATCTTGGTGCGCACGCACCTCGGCTTCGGTTCACCGAACAAGCAGGACACCTACGAGGCGCACGGCTCACCGCTCGGCGAGGATGAAGTGCGCCTAACCAAACAAAACCTTGGCTGGCCGGCTGCGCCGACCTTCTTTTTGCCAGACGAAGCGATGGCACATTTTCGCGAAGCGGTCGAACGCGGCAAACAACTCGAGGTGCAGTGGCACGCGCGCTTTTCGGCTTAC
>JBBRLI010000083.1:0-1491 GCA_038231455.1 Vulcanimicrobiales bacterium
CCGCGGACGAGCCTCCCCTAGAGAACTCGCCTTCGGCGACCGTGCTTCGCACGGAAAAGGCGGAGAGAGAGTCTCTTCTTTCTTCGTCGTGCGGAGCACGACGTCCGCCGGAGGCGATTCGGGGGAGGCTCGCTGCGGAGCGGCGAGGGGGACGGAGTCCCCGTGTGCCAATCTCTCGTGAGACAGTGCCTTCCCGAAACCTATGTTCCATTGGGCGGAGAATGGTTTGACGATCGTGCCGAAACCTTTCCCTATTTCTGGTCATGAGACCTCACCTGAAAGCACCGAGAAGGAGCGCGCGCTCGGTGTGAGCGGCGCAGCCGTTGAGACGTTGCCGTTGCGGAAGCGGCGGTCGTTCACGGCTGCGGAAAAGTTGCGCATCGTGAAAGAGGCAGACGGCTGCCTGGCGCGCGGAGAGCGCGGTGGAGTGGAAGCGTTGCTTCGACGAGAAGGCATCTACAGCTCGCTGCTTTCGGGTTGGCGCACGCAAATCGGAATGCACCTTGCCAGCGGGCTCGCCTCACGCAAGCCTGGGCGCAAGCCCAAGCTCGACGCGAAGGATCGTCTTCTCGCCGAGCAGGCAAAGCGCATCGCACAGCTCGAGCGCCGCTTGTACATTGCCGACGCGGTCATCGACCTTCAAAAAAAAGCACACGCGATTCTGGGCATTGCTCTTCCCGAGAGCGACGTGACGAAGTGATGCACGTCCTCGAAAACCTGAGCGACCCGATCGTTCCGATGGCGACCGCATGCGCGGCGCTGGGCTTCAGTCGCGCAACCCTCTACCGACGTACGCAGCCGCCGCCACCACCGACAGCGAGCACGCGAGCGCCTCATCCGCGACGCTTGAGCGACCCCGAACGGAGCGCCGTAATGGCCGCGTTGCATGGGCCGCAATTCGTGGACCAGCCGCCGACCGAGGTGTACGCGACGTTGCTCAGTCGCGGCGTCTACCTCGCATCGATTCGCACGATGTACCGCCTTCTCGCGGATCTCGGCGAGACGAAAGAAAGGAGAAATCAGCGCTCGCCAGAGAAGCACGCGAAGCCTTCGCTGATCGCTACAGCACCCAACCAGGTGTGGACGTGGGACATTACAAAGCTAGCGACCGTGCAGGTCGGCGTGTTCCTCCACGCCTACGTGATCATCGATTTGTTCAGCCGCTACGTGGTCGGGTGGATGGTCGCCGTCAAGGAGTGCAAACACCTTGCCGCGCAGCTCTTCGCAGACGCGATCGGAAAGCACGGCATCGAGCCCGGATTGACGGTGCACTCCGACCGAGGCTCGTCGATGAAGAGCGACACGCTCGCGCAGCTGCTTGCCTCGCTCGGGGCGTCACGCAGTTTTAGTCGTCCTCACGTTTCCGACGACAACGCATTCAGCGAAGCGCAGTTCAAAACGCTCAAGTACCAGCCCGACTACCCCGGCCGCTTCGGCTCCGAACTTCACGCACGCGGTTGGCTTGAGACGTTCTTCGGGTGGCACAACGAC
>JBBRLI010000084.1:0-1410 GCA_038231455.1 Vulcanimicrobiales bacterium
ACGTTCGCGCAGGCGACCGCGGTGACGAGTTTCGCGCCGTCTTTAGCGATGCCGCGATTCTCGTATTCTTTCCCGATCATGAAGCCGGTGATGTTCTGCAAGAAGACAAGCGGCGTGCCGCGCTGCGTGCAGAGTTCGATGAAGTGCGCGCCTTTGAGCGCGCTCTCGCTAAAGAGAATCCCGTTATTGGCAAGGATGCCGACTGGGTGACCATCGATGTGCGCGAACCCGCACACGAGCGTCGTCCCGTAGCGTGCCTTGAACTCATGAAACGCCGATGCATCGACGATCCGCGCGATCACTTCGCGCACGTCGTAGCTCTGGCGCGGATCGGCGGGGATCACGCCGTAGAGTTCGGCGGGATCGGCATTCGGTTCGCGCGGCGGCTGCATCGGCCACGGGTCGTACGCGCGCCGGCCGGAGTGCTCGACGATCGAGCGGACGATGCCGAGCGCGTGTTCGTCATCGACGGCATAGTGGTCGGCGACGCCGGAGATGCGCGTATGCACGTCAGCGCCGCCAAGTTCTTCGGCCGTGACAATTTCGCCGGTCGCCGCTTGGACGAGCGGAGGGCCGCCAAGAAAAATGGTGCCGTTGTCTTTAACGATGATCGACTCATCGGCCATCGCGGGAACGTACGCGCCGCCGGCCGTGCACGACCCCATCACCGCGGCGATCTGCGGAATGCCTTGGGCCGACATACGCGCTTGATTATAGAAGATGCGCCCGAAGTGGTCGCGGTCAGGGAAAACCTCGGCCTGTAGCGGCAAGAACGCGCCGCCCGAATCGACGAGATAGACACAAGTCAGGTGATTCTGCTCGGCAATCTCTTGCGCGCGCAGATGTTTCTTCACCGTCATCGGGTAGTACGTGCCGCCTTTTACGGTCGCGTCGTTCGCAACGATCATGCAGTCGACGCCGGCGATCTGCCCGATCCCGGTAATCACACCGGCCGCGGGCGCCGCATCGCCATACATCCCGTTTGCCGCGAGTGCCGAACATTCAAGGAAGGGCGTCGCCGGATCGATGAGCCGATCGATCCGCTCGTGCGCCGTTAGCTTGCCGCGTTTGCGGTGTCGGGCAATCGCGACCTCACCGCCGCCGCGCCGGGCGCTCGCTAGCGCATCGCGGAGTTGTTCGACCAGAGCCTCCATCGCAGCGGTGTTGGCCAAATAGTCCGGGGTCAGTTCGTCGATGCGGGATTCTAGCACGGGCACGGCTTCCCGCAGGCGACCGGGCCACCCTCGATTAGACGCGGTTTAAGCACCCGTTAAAGCTTTGCTCGGAAGCGGGACGGCAGTCGATCCGAGCACGTACACTTGCCACACGCTCTCATCTGCGAAGGATTGCTATGGCTCGTCCCGCTGGAACCCTCGATCTTGCAACCGCCCTTGCTCCGTATGCCGGCCC
>JBBRLI010000085.1:0-1410 GCA_038231455.1 Vulcanimicrobiales bacterium
GCCGGGATATGTCGGTTACGAGGATTCGGGCACGTTAACGAAGGCCGTGCGTCGCAAGCCGTACAGCGTGGTGCTGCTCGACGAAATCGAGAAGGCGCATCCGGATGTGTTCAACATTCTGCTGCAGGTGCTCGATGAGGGTCATCTCACCGACAACTACGGTCGCATGATTGACTTCAAAAACACGGTCGTCATCATGACGTCGAACGTGGGTGCGAAGGACATCACGCGTGGCAAGTCGCTCGGCTTCGCGACGCAAGACAGTCGTGGGGAGTTCGAGCGGATTTCGGATAAGGTGAAGGAAGAAATGGGTCGCGTCTTCAACCCCGAATTCCTGAATCGTCTCGATGACGTCATCGTGTTCCATCCGCTCGGTAAGGAGCATATCTCCAAGATCGTGTCGATTCTGTTCGCTGACGTGCAGAAGCGTCTGGCCGAAGAGGAGTTGACGATCAAGCTGACGGACGCCGCGACGGAGTTTCTGGTGAATCACGGATACGACGAGCATTACGGAGCACGGCCGCTCAAGCGCGCCATCCAGCGCTACATCGAGGATCCTCTCTCGGAGAAGCTCCTCACCGCCGAATTCTCGCGTGGCGATGATATCGAAGTTGATCCGTCGCCGACGGAGAAGGACAAGTTGGAGTTCCGCGTGATGTCCCCATCGCCTAGCCCACAGGCGTGAGCGAGACAGTTTCCGGCGGCCGGACCCTCCCGGGTCCGGCCGCTTGTCTTTTGAGTGTATATTCCACGGCTATGCAGAAACGATTTTCCCTGACATCGGCGACGGCGGCGGCGCTGATCGTACTGGCGGTCGCCCGCCCGACGATCGTGCGTGCTCAAGACGTGAGCAGCCGGTGCGCCTCGCCTGACTCGATCGCGGTCCGCGGCAACAAGCGCGTCGCGGAAGCGAAAATCCGGACGGAAGGCGGTCTCGTTGGGGGAAATCCCACGAATTTTCCGGGCATTCAGCGCGCGATCAAAGCGGTGTACGCGCTGAACGAGTTCGACGCGGTCGACATTGTGTGCGACCTCGAGTCGGTGCCGTCCAAATCGATTGTTGCCATCGTCGTCAAAGAGCGCGCGTTGCTCGGCGACATCAAGGTGGTGGGCGCGAGCAAGGTCTCAGATCGGACCGTCCGTGATCGAATCGACTTGTTGATTGGTCGTCCGATCGATCCACTGCAGGAATCGCGTTCGAAAGCGCGCATCGACTCGGTGTACGAGAGCGCGGGCTACTATCTGGCGCGCGTGACGATTGACTCGACGCCGATGTCCGATGGTCGCATCGGTTTGACGTATCGCGTCGACGAGGGGCGACGGCTGGCAATCTCCGGCATCGATATTCTCGGCACCATAAAGAGTAAGGAGTCGGTTATCGTCGACGCGATGAAGTCCAAGCCGGAAGGC
>JBBRLI010000086.1:0-1366 GCA_038231455.1 Vulcanimicrobiales bacterium
AAGGACGGGATGATGCACCTTTTTCCGCGCCTCATCGCTGAAGGCAACTACTCGCGGATCGGGCATGCTCACGTCCGCTTCGCGGGGGAGAAGCCGGTCGGCGTCGACCGCATTGGCGTCGCGCTCGAACCCCATGAATCGTATGAAGTCAGCTCGGCCGGTGGAGGCGTAGAAGATTCGCGCGTCGTTTACGTGCCGTTGCTCGATCGCTACGTCATGACCTATACGGCGTTCCAGCCATACGAGCCGCGCGTCGCTGTCGCCGTTTCGGCAGACCTCCTGACTTGGCAGCGTCTGGGTTGTCTGCGGTACGAAATCATGGCTGACGGACGCGATCTCAACACGTGCGGAAACAAAGATGCCGCGTTCTTTTCCGATGTCGTCTCCGATCCGCTGGGGGTGCCCTCGTTTGCAATACTGCATCGTCCGACGACGCGCGTACATGCACGTCGACACGATGCCGGAACGACCGTAGCGCCGCCCCCGAGTATGGACGAAAAGCGCGAGAACATCTGGGTCTCCTACATTCCCGTCGACTCCGTCGCCGACGACATCGCGAATCTGACGTCGGTTCGACGGCACGAACGCGTCATGGCCCCCGAGCAGTCGTGGGAAGCGCTGAAAGTCGGCACCGGCGCTCCGCCCGTACGCGCGGCATACGGATGGGTCTTGCCCTATCATGCCGTGTGCGCACCGAATGGGCAACCCCGTTACAGTATGGGCGTTGCCGTACTCGATGCAGAGCGACCGTCGCGCGTGCTCTATCGCACGCCCGCGCCGATTCTCGAGCCGGTCGAAGACTACGAACGCAACGGCCTCGTGCACGAGGTCATTTTTCCATCCGCAACCGATCGGCGTGCCGACGGTGCGCTCGATGTCTATTACGGGGCAGCAGACCACGTTATCGCGGTCGCGCGCGTTACGTTGCCCAGCACTCTGCCCGTCAGCGCGGTTACTTCGGATGGCCGATAAGCCAAAGATCGAAACGAGGACGGAGTACAAAACCGAGCGCGGACCGACCAAGTCCCCTGCTGCGAAGCCGGATCCGAGTGCTACGTCTTCCTCGGACGATAAGGACGACCTCAAGTCGCTTGCCATGCCGGACGTCTTCAAAACACTTGGATCGTCAAAGGATGGCCTGAGCGCAACCGAGGCGGCGAAACGGTTAACCAAGTACGGTCCGAACGCGATCGCTGAGAAGACCGCTAACCCGTTCTTGAAGTTTCTTAGGGCAACTCTGATCTAACGCCCAATGCGCGTCACTCGGTGTCGGTTAGCGCGGCCATGCGGCGATTCTTACGCCGCTCTGGTCGAATTTTGTATGCTTGCTCTCGGATTCATCGTGCCAGGGGGTGGACGATTGCGT
>JBBRLI010000087.1:0-1263 GCA_038231455.1 Vulcanimicrobiales bacterium
GCCTGCTGCACATACAGCGCGTCGCCGACCTGTACGCGTCGTTCATTGACAAGAAGCAGGGCCTCGTCGAGGCCGGCCTCGAGCGCGGCAGTCGCGTCAGGCTGCAAGTGGCCGAAATTGACAAGCGGCGCCTCTTTTTGGATTTCACCGACGACGTCAAGGACGAGGCCGCCGCGGAGCAGCGCGAGAAGGAAGAAAGCGAAGAGCGCGAGCGCGAACAAACGCGCGGGAGACTGCAGCAGACGCGCGAAAAGGCAGCAGCAAACACTGCCGGGACACTTTCCGTCGCTCCAGTCGTCGACGCTGCCGAAGCGGTACGTTCAGGCGCAGAGAAGATTGTAGCTGAGGTAGGAGAGAGATTGGACGGCGGTGCAGAATACGACGACGACGACGACGATGAATACGACGGCTACGATGAAGAGCGAGATATTGAAGATGCACTAGGTTTGGGACGCTACTAGAAAAAGTGTGCTGCACGTTTCCGGCGGCATCGTTGTTGGCACTATCGAGCGACTCGTTTGGGGAGCATCAAAAATCGAACACAAGAGGCTCCGAGGAGCTTATCATTTTGGCGCGCATGGCGACTCCTTCGCAACTCCTCGGAGCCTGATGGACTCGATTTGCTACGATTCTTTGCCATGCCATGCCATGCCGCGCGCGTGTGCGATCGTACACGCACTCACACACACACACCGTTCGAGTACTTCTGGGCGGTGATTAAATAGAGCTCGTTGCCACCGCGCACCACTAACATAGAGCAACCGCATGCTGTTGCTACCATAGTTAAGCGAGTAAAATTGTAGTGGCGTTGCCGGCTGGCGGTTTCGTGGTGCGAGCCGTTCGCATTGTTGTTGTTGGTCGATGTCGTCCGCAGTCGCGCACGCGTTCAACGTGCGCGTCCCGTCTCGCGGCAGCGTCTCGGCGCGCATCGTTTCGCGGCACCACTGATTGGCGTACGTGACAATCTGCCGCACGACGACGGCGCGCGGCATTTACGTCGGCCACGGCAAACGCGCGTTTGTTCGATCGCGTCGCTCAAGTCGGCGCGGACGGGAATGCACTGCCGCCCGGGCTGCGAATCGGGATAAAAAAAGTACTCCACCCCGCGCGGTTCGACGTTGAGGACAACCGCGGACGTGCAGAGGAATGGTCCAAACCGGGCGCTCCACGCATTCCCGTCAACGTCGACGACGACGGCGCGGTAGCGCTGCCCGTCGCGGGGGTCGATGACAGTCGGTGCCGACCAGTGCGGGCGCCGCCTCC
>JBBRLI010000088.1:0-1247 GCA_038231455.1 Vulcanimicrobiales bacterium
CAGCAGCTCAGCGTTGGTTCGCATCCGACGGCGCTCGTTTGGGATCAGCAGCGGCAGCGGCTTTACGTGGCAAATGGCAACAGCGATTCTGTGAGTGTGATCGACACGCGCGGCAATACTCGCATCGGCAGCATCGCACTTGCGCCGTTTCGTGAGCGCAAGATCGGGCTGACACCAACGGCGCTCGCGCTCTCACCCGACGGAAGCACGTTGCTGGTCACACTCGGCGGCGTGAATGCGGTCGCGTTATACGACGTGAGAGCTACGACGGTTGCCGGTGCGACGTTGCGCGGCCTCATTCCCACCGGATGGTTCCCAAGCAGCGTCGACGTGAGCAGCGACGGTCAGACACTCGCGGTGGGGACGCTCTTCGGCGTTGGTGCAGGCACGGGACGCACGAACGGACAGCAAGGGCGTTATGTCTTTGCGGAACGAGGCTCGGTGAATGTGATCGCGATGCCGAGCGACGCTGAACTCACGGCGTACACAACAAGCGTCGCGCAGAACAATCGCCTGCACATTTCGACCGGGCCGAGCGCGCCGTCATTGACGCCGCGCGCGACCGCGATTGCGCGAGCGGTGCCCGAGCGACCAGGCGAAGCGAGTCTGATTGAGAATGTCGTCTACATCATCAAAGAAAACCGCACCTACGATCAGGTACTCGGCGACATCGGTAAAGGTGCGAGCGACTCGAGCCTGACGATGTACGGTCGTGACGTCACACCGAACGCGCATGCGCTGAGCGAGCAGTTTGTCTTGCTCGATCATTTCTTCGCGTCGGGCGGCAACTCCGCTGACGGGCACAACTGGCTGACACAGGCCAACGAGACGGCGTATCCGATGTGGCCGCTGTACCTCGGTCGCAGTTACCCGAGCGAAGGTAACGATCCACTTACCTACTCTAACGGCGGATTTCTGTGGGAGTCTGCGCTTGCGAAGGGTAAGCGCGTCGTCAGCTTTGGCGAGTACGCGCCGGCGGCCAGCGACTCGTTGCCAAAGACACGCCTCAAGCTGCTGACGCACTATCGCGATTCGTCGTCGTACAACTCAGCGTGGACGCGCGCGACCTTTGCGAAGATGTACAAGACGCGCAGCGAGATTCCGAGCCTCGACAGAATTCTCGTCCGAGAGTATCCGGGCTGGACGCAGGAAGCGCCCGACGTACTCAAGGCGGACATCGTCATCGAGCACCTCAAGGAGTGGGAAACGGCAAAGCAGATGCCGCATCTCACGCTCATTGTGCTCCC
>JBBRLI010000089.1:0-1240 GCA_038231455.1 Vulcanimicrobiales bacterium
GCAGTCGGCTCCGAGCACCGGCTCCTGCGCGAGCATCAACCCGACCGTCACATCGATCGCTTTCGCGAAGCCGGGATGCAGCGCCGCGATGACATTGCGGACCGCGTACGCGTCGTCGCTCTCGCCCTCCATCTGCGGCAGGATGTCGGTGCCGAGGGCGCGGACCTGATCACTGCCGGCGAGCAAGGCGCGACACTTGACCCACAGCGGCTTCATGCGGTAGTAGGCCGGATGCGGCATCGACGGGTTAATCGAGACCGTGTTGTCGAGCGGAATGCCGAGCAGCGGCGTGGACGCAGTCATCGTTAGACCGTGAAAGTGGAAACGCCCCACGTGGGCGGCGTCGTCAGCACGTTGAATTCCTGCCACAGGAGGTACCCGAGTGCATCGACCTGATGGTCGTAGCCACTGCGCTTATCGGGGAGACTCGTGCCGTCCTTGTAGACCAAGCCCATGAGGCTATCGATCAGCGGCCGCGCGCGCGGATGGATGCGCACGCGCCGTCGCCCCTCGTGCGCCAGCATTTGGTTCGTGTTGTTGACGCGATCGACGACGGGCGGATGGGCGTTCGGCGCATGCACCGCGAAGCCGTACGACCGGATGATCGTGAAATCCGTCTGCCCGACCGGCGCGTTGGTATGCCGCGCATTGCCCGCCGGATCGGGGCAGAAAATCACGCGGCGCTGCGGATAGCGCCGGCGAATTTCTTCGCACACTTCGGTCGTGTTCGACGTCGCAATCGAGAGCGCGTCGAGCACGTGGCACTCATCGACGACGCGCTGCGCGATGACCGTTGCCATCGGATTGACGTTGAAGTCTTGGCCGACGTACACGTCGCCGCCGTGATCACGAACGCTGTCGTCGAGGTTCCCGATCGGGAACGCCTGATCGCGAAAGTTCGCGTAGACGCGGCCTTTGCCGCCGAGGTCGTACTGGCCGAGCCAGACGTGGTTGTATTTGTCTTCGTCCGACGCTTTAAGACGCTCGGCTTCCGTGCGCAGCACGGCGGGCAAAAACGGGTTGTCGTGATACGTCACGTGCACGCACGTCGAGCCGTCGAGTCCGTTCGCAAACAGTTGATCGATCGGGTCGGTCTTGCGCGACGGGTTCCACGAGAACCACAACTCGGAGCCTTCGGTGCGGATCGTCGGCAACAGCAAGTCGAGCGAGCGTTGGCTGATGCTCTGCGCTTCTTCGACCCACGCGATGCTGAACCCCTCGAGGGATTTGATGGAATCGC
>JBBRLI010000090.1:0-1225 GCA_038231455.1 Vulcanimicrobiales bacterium
GAGAACATCGCAGTGGTCCCGCTCGCGATCCCGCTCCTGACCGGACCGGGCACGATCAGCACCGTCATCATCTACGCCGACAAGGCCGAGTCGATGTGGCAGAAGGCGAGCCTGATCGGAAGCGGCGTCGCGATCGCGCTCCTGGTGTTCCTCGCGCTATCGGCCGCGGACCCGATCAGCCGTGCGCTCGGACGCACCGGCATCAACGTGGCCACGCGCCTGATGGGCCTGATGCTCGCCGCACTCGGGGTCGAGTTGATCGTCGATGGGCTGATTGCGCTGATTCCGGCGCTTCGGCATTGATGCGAGAAACCATGCCGCGGCACATCGGTTGCGAGCGCTTCGCGGCCGCCGAACGCTCACTCGCCAGGGTATGTGGTCCGCAGGCAGTCTTCGAGTTGCGTGCCCGCCAGGCTGCGGCATTGCCTGTCGACGTACTTGGTACTCAGTTGCTTGCGGCAGGACTCGCGTTCGGCGCCCGTCATCTTGCTGCAGGCCCGGCGGCCTTCCTTGAACGAACGCATGTCGGATTCGGACAATCGTTGCTCGGCAGCGCTTGTCGTCGCACCGGTTTTTCCAGGTGGCGGCGCGCTTGGCGATCCGTACTGCGCCTGGGCGGCCATCGACATCGCGCAAAACGATGCGATCAGGAGAGTCTTCGCATAGATCGATTTCATGAGCTCGTTCCTTCAGGTGGGGTTGGATCGGAAACGCGAAGGCACGCTAACAGGAACTACCTGAAGGCGCCAGCGCCTTGCGGAAAATCGAGGCACACGACGCGCGAGCGAAAGAAATCGGTCCCGAGAACGCCATCGACGCCGATTCCGGCGTAATCGATCACGACGAAATCCTGCGGCCCCGCATCCTGTGCGCCCAGTACGAAACGGCTCATTCGATGCGAGCGCCTTGCTGGCACCCCTTTGGCGGCGTCGGTCGTCATGCCGATGGCCGAAGGACGGATTACGCTGCGCGTCGAACCCGTGTCCCAGGAAAATGCAAGCGGTCCGTCGCTCGTATGTGCGACCGACTGTGCAACCCCGTTGACGATATCGATATCGAATTGCTTCGCGCCGCATTCGCTCGCGAACGCGGCGGTCGATCCCGAGGGATAGAGCCGTATCTCGTGGTTCGGATAATCGAGAACGAAAAGAAAGCGACTGAGCAGCGCGAATCCGATATAGCCGTTGCGATCCGGCGGCGCGGCGGCGGCTGGAAACACGAACTC
>JBBRLI010000091.1:0-1221 GCA_038231455.1 Vulcanimicrobiales bacterium
AGAAGTTTGCCGCCGTTGGCGTGCGGGTTGGCGCCCATGCGGCGGTCACCCGTGGGTGCGAGTTCGGCAAGTTCGTCGATGAGCCGACCGTTCTCGTCGAATAACTCCTCCGGCTTGTAGCTTTTCATCCACGCTTCGAGTAACGGTACGTGATCGGGGTGATCGACGTCCACGAGCAACGGGACCTGATGCGCGCGAAACGTCCCCTCGATTTGAAGACCGTCGACGACCTTCGGTCCGGTCCAGCCTTTCGGTGAGCGAAGGACGATCATCGGCCAGCGCGGCCGTGTCGTATCACCGGTCGCCCGCGCGTGTTGCTGAATGCGCGTGATGTCGTCGATCGCGCGGTCCATCGTTGCAGCCATCGTCTCGTGCATTGCGCCCGGCTCATCGCCTTCGACGAAGTACGGCGTCCAACCGCAACCGCGCAAGAAGCCCTCGAGTTCGCCCGGCTCGATCCGTGCGAGGACCGTCGGATTGCTGATCTTCCAGCCGTTGAGGTGGAGGATCGGCAACACCGCACCGTCGCTGATCGGGTCGAGAAACTTATTCGATTGCCAGGCCGTTGCGAGCGGGCCGGTTTCCGCTTCGCCGTCTCCGATGATGCACGCAACGATCAGATCTGGGTTGTCGAAGGCCGCACCGAATGCATGACTGAGTGAGTATCCGAGTTCGCCGCCCTCGTTAATCGAGCCGGGCGTCTCCGGCGAGACATGACTCGAGATTCCGCCGGGAAACGAAAACTGTTTGAACAGCTTCTGCATCCCGGCCTCATCCTCGCTGACGTTCGGATAGACTTCGCTGTACGTGCCTTCGAGATACACGTTGCTGACGAGCGCCGCACCGCCGTGTCCGGGCCCGGCAACATAGAACATGTTGAGGTCGCGCTCGCGGATGACGCGATTCAAATGCACGTAGATAAATGCTTGGCCAGGCACCGTTCCCCAGTGACCCACCACAAGCGGCTTGACGTGCGCGAGCGTCAGCGGTTCCCGCAACAAAGGGTTCGCGTAGAGATAAATCTGACCGACGGCGAGATAATTTGCCGCACGCCAGTACGCGTTCATTTTACGGAGTAACTCGGGATCGAGTGCCGGTCTTGTCGGAGCGATCATATCAGCCTTTACTTTGCTCGGTAATCATTCGCGAGCAACAACGCCGTGGCGGCGGCGTGTGAGGATCGATGCCGCTGTCGGCCGCTCGGGGCAATTGAGACACGTC
>JBBRLI010000092.1:0-1188 GCA_038231455.1 Vulcanimicrobiales bacterium
ACCCACGCTTGGCTGCGAACGCGAGTGCCTCCGTCGCAGCACGATGGCTCATCGGGAGCGAGATCAAGCTGTAGTAGCCGACGACGTCGAGCGTGAGCTCCAGTTGTTCGCTCCAGAAGCCACCGTCGCGAACAAGCGTGCGCTGAGCGGGCCGCTTTCGACCCTCACCTTGATCGAGCGCATCGTGAAGATGCCCGAGGGTTTCAAGGCAAGCCTCAAGAACCCCTTGATCCGACCCGTTACCCGGGTACGTGTGGTGAAGCAACGGCACGTGGCCGGTCTCGCTCACGAGCAACCCGAGTCCCACGACGCGCAAATCGCTTCGTTTGCTCTTTGCGTGTCCGCGCTGCGCCAGATCGCTCGCCGTGGTCGTCGCGATGTGCGTGTCGAAGTTGGTCGTATCAAACGCGAGCACGTCCGTCGACAACTTGAAATCCTTCACCGCCGCACGCGCGATCTGGATCTGCGCGGCGTCGAGTTGCGCCGCCGTCACGCCCTCGGCGAGTCGATGAAATGCCTGGCCGCTGAACGCATCGGACGGGAGACACGAGATTCGCGCCATGGACCCGTCGAGAAACTCCGGCAAATCCCGCTTGGGTCCAGGCGCCGTCGCGCGTTGAATCGCAACAGCGAGCACCATCTCGCCGATCGACGCGCCAGTCTTGCTCGAGCCTCCACACGCACGGTTGATGATGCCAACGAGGTCGAGCTTCTCTGCGACCCATGCGAGTGCGCCAACGTCACCGACGCGCTTGGTCCCGACGGTGAACGTCACACCAAGATCAGCTTCGCCGGCGGGCTCCACCGGACCGAGCGTAACCTGACGAGAGACCGACCGCTTTCGCGTGGAATCCCAGACAGACTGGGCCGCTACGCGATATCGGCGACCGTTAACTTCGCGCTCGAATATGTGCACTTCTTACACGTATCCGGACGGTCGGGCTTTGGCGATCGTTCTTCGTCGAAAACGACCATCAACAACGCAACCGCAGAACCACGTTTGGCGAAGGTAGGGCTAGTGCTCAACGCCCGGAGGCATCGAGACGATGATCAGGATTGGCGCAGAAAACGGTCGCGTATATCGACCTCGGGTGCTCAACGCCCGGAGGCATCGAGACGATGATCAGGACAGAGCCGTGACCTGGGCCACCGCATGTTCCTGGTGCTCAACGCCCGGAGGCATCGAGA
>JBBRLI010000093.1:0-1158 GCA_038231455.1 Vulcanimicrobiales bacterium
CGCGCCGAGCGTCGTCGTGAAGCGATCAAAGAAGAAGACCGCGGCTGCGAGCGAGATGAGCGCTGCTACATTGGCGAGCGCCGGTCCTGTGGTACGTGTTGCGCCTGCGAGCGCAATCCGATTGCTCGTCAAACTCAAAGGCCACTTCGTGTGGAGTGATCCTCGCGTTGCGCCGCGGCGGGTGTTCGTCGACGGTCAGGCCTTCGGTGGGCCTGGTCTACGCGCCGACGGAAAGACCGCGCGGACGGCGTTGACGTTCCCATCGGGGGCACGCGCGAAGGCAAGCGATTTTGAGAGTTGGATGTTCATCGGCGGACGCGCGGCACCGACTCCACTGCAGGTGACGAACATAAGATTCCTGAATGCAAATATGGCGAACAGTTCGGCCGGGGACATCAAGCCGCCGGTCGCCGCGACGCAGAACGTTCTATTCAAGGCGGGCGAAGGGATTCGACTGGTCGAGCTTACGTTTAACCGGAATGTGCTCGCGACAAGCGTTGTTGCGGCAACGCCAAGCATCATTGTCGAGCAAGACGTGGGTAAGCCGACGAGACAGCGACTCGTCGCAGATTTGCAACCCGCGGCGAATATCGTTCGCGTTGTATTGCGCGACCCTGCGTTCTTTGCCGCCGGGAAGTTCTTTCTCACGTGCTTTGCAACGAATCTCGCCGGTGCTGTTTTGCCAACGGTGAAGGCGGAGGACGATCAGAGTCTGCTCGATGGCGACTACGACAATCAGGCGGGAGGAAACCTCGTATTACCCTTTACGGCGGTGTGAGTGCGAATCACCCTAGGTCGGGCCGCGTTCGTTTGCGCGCGGGCGTAGCGCACGCTCGAAGGTGGGCGTGGTTGCTGCGGGCCGCGATCGGAGCCGAGCCGCTGCCTCGCCGCGCGATGTGACCTGCAGTTTTTCAAGCACGTTGTGTACGTGATTCTTGACCGTGGCGAGTTCGATGCGCAGTTGCGCAGCGATTTCTTTGTTCGAGAATCCTCGTTCGAGCAGCGGCGCGATTTCTTGTTCGCGCGCCGTCAGTGTGAGCACCAGTCGCTCACTCTCGGCGTCAGTCGATCGTGCGTGAAGCGCGCGAAAGAGCGTTGCGGCGACCCGAGGTGAACAGAGCATCTCTCCGCGCGCGACGCTAAGAATCGTGTTCACGA
>JBBRLI010000094.1:0-1149 GCA_038231455.1 Vulcanimicrobiales bacterium
GCTGAGATCGCGCATGAGGGCTTGATGGCCGTGTCGGCTGCGGCTGGTCTGGCGGTGATGGCCACGATGATGGACGCCGAAATGGCATCAAGGGTCGGTGCTGCGAAACACGCGAAGTTGCCGGGACGGACCGCGAATTGGCATGGGAGGGCGGAGGGCACGGTCGTGTTGGGTGGCCGGCGCGTTCCTGTTGAACGACCGCGTGGCCGCACGTTGGATGGTGACGAGATCGAGCTCGACACCTATTCGACTTTCAACGATACGGATTTGTTGACGCGGATCACGATGGAACGGATGCTCGTGGGGGTCGCGACCCGCCGTCATGCGACGGTGAATGAACCTGTCGGCGAAGCACTCGACGCGGCTGCGTCGTCAACGTCGAAGTCTGCAGTGTCGCGCCGGTTCAAACAGGCGACCGAAGCTCAACTCGCGGAGTTGATGGGCCGCGATCTCGCGGCACTCGATATCTGTGTCCTGTTGCTCGATGGTGTGCATTATGCCGATCGTTGTTGCGTTATCGCGCTTGCGGTCACCGCGGATGGGACGAAGATCCCCGTCGGGCTCTGGATTGGTGATACGGAAAACAAGACGATCGTCAAAGCGTTACTCGCAGACTTGGTCGCCCGTGGCCTCACTGCAGATCATGGCTTGTTGATCTTGATGGACGGCGCGAAAGCACTCGCTGCTGCGGTCGCGGACGTGTTCGGGGACCTTGCGGTCGTGCAACGCTGCACTTTGCATAAACGCCGCAATGTCGCTGGGCATCTACCCAAAGATCAACAGAAATGGGTTGATGTGAAACTCGCGGCCGCGTTCGCGAATCCGGATACGGCCGCGGGTAGGCGTGCTGTCGTGACACTCGCGAAACAGATCGAGCTCGCGCACCCAGACGCCGTCAGTTCGATGTTGGAGGGCCTCGATCAGATGTTCACCGTTCGGCGGCTCGGGATCGGTGGTGATCTCGCGAAGACGCTCACGACAACGAACATCATCGAGTCCGCGATTTCAGTCGCCAGAGACACGACCAGGAATGTGAAACGTTGGCAAGACGCCACGATGATCAAACGGTGGTGTGCAGCTGGGATCCTCAACGCGGAACGTAAATTCCGTCGAGTCCGCGGCTACGACCAGATGCCGAAACTCGTCGCC
>JBBRLI010000095.1:0-1147 GCA_038231455.1 Vulcanimicrobiales bacterium
CTACTGGCTGCAGACGGTTCCCGAGACGCACGCGCTCGTTGCGCTCGACATCAGCGACCCGCTACGCCCGCGCGAAGTATCGTCGGTTTCATTCGGCGCCGATGAAGAGCCGCACTGGATTGCGCTTGATCCGACCGGCAGACGCGTGGTACTCAATTCGGGCGGCGACGCGAAGAGCAATCGGCTGTACATCGTCAACTTCGACCCATCCACCGGCGCCCTCGCGATCGACGAGAAATTCCGTGATGCCGGGAGTTCACGCGCGGGCATCAACATGAATGGCAAGCGCTGGCCGCATGGTTTCACCGGTAACACGGTGCCACACGGGACAGTCTTCTCACGCTGATCGAGACGGGTCGCGCGCACCACTGCAATTCGACGTTAGAGTCGTCTCCCTGCAACCGACGCAGCGATCAGCGCCAGCAGACGACGTTCCTTCGTCGCCTCCTGTTTCGCACTGACAATCCGCCAAAGCATCTGCTGGCGATACCATGGCGCTTGTGACTCGAAGTATGCCCACGCGCTGGGCATCGCGCGAAACCGTGCTTCGAATTCTGCGGGTAACACTGCAGCCTCCGACTGCTCGTACGCATAGATCGCCGACTTCTTCTCGGTACGAGCGGTAAACGCACGCAAACCCGCCGGCGCCATCCGACCTTCTGCGGTAAGCACCGCGACGCGCGCAATATTCACTGCACTCCAAATGCTTCCGACTTTCCTCGGCGTAAAGCGAATCTGGTATCGCGTCGCATCGACACTCTTGCGCACGCCGTCGATCCATCCGAAGCACAGTGCTTCGTCGACCGATTGCGGCCACGTCAGCGTCGCTCGGCCGGTTGCGGTCTTGTGATAGCCGACGAGCAACGATGTCTCATTGGCATGATGGTCGCTCAGCCAGTACCGCCACGCATCGGCACTGGCAAAGAAATGCGCCGTCAACGTCTCACTCACGATGAGTCGCGCTCGCGAGATACTTGAGGAATCGTTCGCTGCTCGCGCGCGTACTACTTCGCGCCGCCAAAGTAGAACGACTCCATGGCCGCAAGCATCTGCACCGGGCGTTCTACCATCGGCCAGTGTCCAGCGCCATCAAGCACTACCAGCTTCGCGCCGGGGATCGACGCAGCCCATTCCTTGGCCGACTCCA
>JBBRLI010000096.1:0-1140 GCA_038231455.1 Vulcanimicrobiales bacterium
CTTGTAGACGGCGTCCAGTCGGCGCTCAAACTCTTCGACCGGTATGACGTCGCGCGCGTACGCATCCGAAAGGCGCGACACGATCACTTCTCGCTCGTCGTCCGAGAGCCGCACCGCGACGGGCGAACCGCCGCGTGAGTCAGCACGTGCTTCGTACTCAGGAGAATCAGCCATGGGATCCGAGTAAGCGTCCGAATTCAAGTTGTCAAAAGATACCTGCGGCGATCGATGTTCGACAGCAGAATTGGCAGCGACTCATGAGGCGGCGACGTCAGGCGTGCGATACGTTGTAGCTGTTCAGCACTAGCTATCCCGTCGCCTCCATCCACCACGCCGGCTCATGCTGCAGTCCCATCTCGTCGCTCGACATGCCGTGCGTCCGTCCGTGCCTTGGTCGCTGTCTGCACGCGTTTTCGGCTTGGCATTCGCGCTGATCGCGGCCGCAACCGACGCCGTACACGCGCAACCAAAGACCGGCGTGACGCATCGCTATCGCATCGATTCGAAGACGCAACAGACGGTTGACGCCTCGCCGATCGGTGGAGGACGCCAGAATTCCGTCACGGACCGATCGGCCTTTCTGCGCATCACGCTCGTCGATTCGGCGGGAGGTACGGCCATGCGCTTTATGCTGGATTCAATTGTGCACCGCGGCACCGATCTTCCGCCCGGTACTGTCGCGACGTCAGACAGCGCGCGCGGCAAGACGTGGTCCGCGTTCACCGCAGCTGACGGTACGGTGTCATTTCTGAGTCGAGCAGAGCATGCAGGCGCGCTCGGTTTGGCCATCGAGGGCCAGCTTGATGAATTCTTTCCGCGCGTGAAACGCGGATTCAAGACGAACGATCAGTGGACGGCGAGCGTCGACCGTTCGCAGCGCGTTCCGAACGGTGCGTTAACGGTGAAACGCACGACGTCGTATGTCGCGATGGGCGAATCGTTGCGCGACGGTGTGCAAGCCGCGCGGCTCGACATGACGTTCACGACGGCGACGAATGGTGCACAGAAGTTTGGTGCGACGCCGGCAACCGTTGAAGGAAAAAGCACGGGCACCGGCGCTGCGTTCATCTCCGCGATGGGCGTGTACCTTGGCGGGATGCGCACCGAAAAGACCGATCGTCGCTTATTGCTTGCCGGTGC
>JBBRLI010000097.1:0-1123 GCA_038231455.1 Vulcanimicrobiales bacterium
ACTCCCGGCACTTCATTCGCGAGAAACTCCGCGTTGCGCGCCGACACCAGCGGCCAAATGCCGGCCACGATCGGTATCCGCTGATCCTCAATGCTCTCAAGAAACGTCTCAAGTTGCGCGGGATCAAACACCGGCTGCGTGATCGCGTACTCCGCGCCGGCTTCCACCTTCCAGTGATAACGATTGAGTTCATGCGCGGGATCGATCGCCGCCGGATTCACGCCCACGCCAATCACAAATTTCGTCGGCTCGCCGATCGGATTCGCGCCCGGATCGAGCCCGCGATTGAGCTTGCTGACAAGGTTGGTTAAACCGATCGCGTCGATATCAAAGACCGCCGTTGCATCGGGATATGGCCCCATCTTCGGCGGGTCGCCGGTGATGAGCAACATATTGCGCAAACCCAGCGCCGACGCGCCCAACAAATCGCTGAGCATGCCGAGGAGGTTGCGGTCACGACAGCAGTAGTGGGTGACCGCTTCGATCCCCTCGCGCTCGATGATGAGACTCGTGGCGATCGCGCCCATCCGACTCTGCGCGCGCGGCCCATCGGGCACGTTGATCGCATCTACGCCAGCCTTGTGCAGCGCGGCGGCGTCGAGCGCAAGCTTAGCTGTCTCGACGCCACGCGGTGGCACGATTTCGACCGACGTAACGAACTGGCCAGACGCGATTTTCGCACCGAACCGCGAACGTTCGGCGAGCGGCACCGGCGTGCGACCTACCGACACCTCCGGATGCGCCGTGCGATGCTCCGCAGTATCGCGAATGACGACGCCGGCGCGCGGGTTGAGCGGCCGTACGCCCTCTACCATCGCCTTCACGTGCTCGGGCGTCGTGCCACAACATCCACCCACGATTTTCGCGCCAGCCTGAATGAGATGGCGCGCGTAACTCGCCATGTATTCCGGACTCGCCATATACATCGAGCGACCGCCAACGTCGCGCGGCATCCCGGCGTTGGGCTGTGCCGACAACTTTTTGCCGGTCACGACTGCCATACGTTCGATCGCTTCGAGGATCGTTTGCGGTCCAACCGAACAGTTGAGGCCGATGATGTCCACGCCCCAGCGGTCAAGCGCGCGCGCAATGTCTTCTGGGCTGGCGCCGTACGCCGTGCGCA
>JBBRLI010000098.1:0-1112 GCA_038231455.1 Vulcanimicrobiales bacterium
ACGACGCGCTCGGTTTGCGCGCGCTCGAGGATCGTCTCGGTCGCGGTTTTGGCGTTGTGCTCGTGGTAGGTCCAGATGTCTTTGCCGGGGATCTCGTAGGCCGAGAGCAGGCGCCGCGTCACGCGCGAGTCCTCCGCAACGATCAGATCGGCGTCGCGCAGTGCGTCGAGCGAACGCAGCGTGATGTCGCGGAGGTTGCCGAGCGGCGTCGCGACAAAGATGAGAGGCATGAGCGGCGATTCGTCACGCGTGCTGCAAACGAATGCACGCACGATCGAACTCCGCGGCCACATTCTCGATTCCGGGATCTTCAGCCGCGTCTTATCGATCCTTACCGACCACGAAACATCGTCCTACGAGATCGAGCAGTTCGATGCCGGTCTCACCAAAGATGACGGCAGCTACGCGCGGCTGACCATCCACGACGAGAGCCCCGAAGAGCTGCGGAAGCTGCTCGATCAGCTGCGCGATGTCGGCGCGGCGGTTGTTGCGGATAACGATGCGACGCTCGAGGCGGCGCCGGTTGATGGCGTTCTGCCCGATTTGTTTTACGCGACGACCAATCTTGAGACCGAAGTTAAGATCGCGGGCAAGTGGATCCCGGTTGATGTGCCGGAGATGGATTGCGCGATTGGCGTGGATGCGGCTGGACATGCACGCACGATTCCGCCCTCGGATGTGCTCAAAGGTGAGACGGTTGTCGTGGGGCACGATGGTGTTCGCGTCCGGCCGCCGCAGCGTGCGCGCAAGAAAGCCGTATTCGAATTCATGTCGAGTACGGTATCGAGCGAGAAACCGCGCGCGTCGCTGATTGCCGAGGTCGCGCGCGAGCTGGTCGAGACACTACGCGCGGGCAAACGTGTGCTCGTGGTCGGCGGCCCCGCGATCGTGCATACCGGTGCCGGCCATTTCCTCGCCGAGATGATCCACGACGGTCTTGTGACGGCGCTCTATGCCGGCAACGCCCTTGCCGTCCACGACATGGAGTCGCAATTTTTCGGGACGTCGCTTGGTGTGAATCTGCACGATGCGTTTCCCGCAGAAGAAGGCCACGTGCATCACCTACGCACTGTAAATCGCTTGCGTGCGGCCGGTGGCATTCAAGCGGCGAT
>JBBRLI010000099.1:0-1103 GCA_038231455.1 Vulcanimicrobiales bacterium
TCGTGCGCCAGCGAGTCGAGCACCGTGCGATAGATGTTCGCCGCCGCGCCCGTTGGCGCGACAAACCGCGGCGTATCCGTCGCCACGGTACGCGAACACGCCGCACCGAGTATGAGCAGCGAAACTGCCACAGACGAGATAGAGATCGGGCGTCGATTGAGCATCGGATACGTGAGAAGGCTGGCCATAAGTATACGAGGAATGTCCGCTACTCGTGTAATTTTCGGCGAGTGCAACTACCTCGACGATGATGACGTTCCACGCACGGCCGAACGCACGATGCATACAACAGCGACTGGACACACCGAGACACCGATAGAGACCGCCGTCTTTCATATTTGTTCACGTGCGGCATTGGCAGACGCGCGACGCGTCGGGGTGTATCGCGCCGAGAGCCTGGACCGCGAAGGCTTTGTCCATCTGTCGCGGTCTCAGCAAGTCTTGCCTACCGCGCGTGCCTACTTTGCCGATGTGCCCGATCTGGTGCTGCTCGTCATCGATCCGACACTCCTCAGCGCACCGCTGGTGTACGAAGCACCGGCGCCGTTACGTACGTCCGACGCCACCGATGCTCCAATCGATGTGACACGCGCGAGTGAGCTGTTTCCGCATTGCTACGGCCCAATTAATCTCGACGCGATCAGCGACGTCATCGATCTCGCGCGCTTTACCGGTCACGCAATACACACGTAGACGGTGGCCATGCTGCGGCACTATCGCTTTGACCGATTACCGATTGAGGGCACCCTAGTTCACCGATTCGCCGCACCGGTCGGCGCAACGCGCATGCCTTACGGGTTTGCCGTGTGAGCTAAACAAACGTCTCGCACGTCACACGGATGACGACAACGACAAGCGTGCGTCCGGGTCGATCACGCCCGCGGTGTTGTCTTCGGTTTCTTCGCGGTGGACTGATTCAATGCGGACGCTGCACGAATGAGCGTCATGAAAGCATCGGCATCGATCTCCGCACCTGCCGGAATATCGATGGCGCGGCGCACGTTGCCTTCGAGACTCGAATTGAAGAGTGATGTAGGATCCGCCAGTGACGCACCCTTCGCAAACGTGAGTTTGACAACGCTTTTGTACGTCTCGCCGGTGCA
>JBBRLI010000100.1:0-1088 GCA_038231455.1 Vulcanimicrobiales bacterium
CGCCGCACTTGATCGACCACGACACCTTTCGCTGGCGATCGACGCTGTGTTGTCCGACCCATTGTTGGGCGCAATAGTAGACGACGCGCGAATCGCGGTCATTGGACATTCGATGGGCGGCTATACCGCGCTCGCGCTGGTCGGCGCGAGACCGTGGTCACGCGCAGGTGCTCCGATTCAAACGCGTGGCGACCCGAGGATGCGCGCAGCGGTGCTGCTCGCGCCGTCTACCGATTGGTTTCTCGCGCCGATGTCACTCGCTCGTGTCTCGACGCCGATACTTATTCTCGCTGCCGAGTGTGATACGATCACACCGCCTGATCGGATTCGGCTTGCCATGGCATCGTTACCCGAAGGGTCAGCATGCACATTCGAGGTCGTAGCCGGTGCTGGACATTATTCGTTCATCACACCGTTTCCGCCGCACATGCGGCGCCTGGAGTTTGCGCCATCGACCGACCCGGTGGGCTTTGATCGGGACGCTCTTCACCGTGAACTGCCGCGTCGTATTCGTGCGTTTTTCTCACAGTCGCTCGGTACGCCATAGGGACGCACAGAAGGTCGCGCGAATATGATCATCCGGTATCGCCGGTGAATCCAACGGCAGAACGGTGCGTAGTACAGCTTGTCGAGAACGCGATGTCCGTCATCCTTGCCGAGGTTTGTATCATGCGTATGCGCCATGTCACAGCCGGTCGTGTCGTTGTGGTTGCCGGTGTTTTACTACTCAGCGCGTGCGCGTCGATCACGAGTCAAACCTCAATCGAGCCGAGTAAAGCCTTTCGGCTCGGCGGAGGACAAGCCGGCGCGTTTACGGTGCGCGGGTCTAATTCGGGCGAAGTGCCGGTGGTGGTCTTTCTGGATCGCGACGGCGTACGGGACAGTGTGACGACCGTCGCGCCGGGTCAGAAGGTCGACGCGACATTTCCGAGCCGCGCAATGGCGGTATTCGTCAACAGCTCGGATACAAAAGCTGCATCGCTGTCGGTCAAGATCACGGGCAGCGTGTCGTCGCTTGGTATGACGTACGAGGCCAACAAAAAGAAGTGACGATACGATGAGTACGGTCCGCATCGCACTCGCCAATC
>JBBRLI010000101.1:0-1075 GCA_038231455.1 Vulcanimicrobiales bacterium
CGCGTCGTGCAACGCAAGGTTACCCGTGATTTTCGGATACTCACGCGTCCCGGCGAGTGCGATGTTCGCCGTTGCCGTCCCACCGGTGAGTCGATCGGTACGCAACAGATGCCCGAGATCGGCCAAGGGTGCACGGTCGATCTCGAGGCGCGCGGATACCACCCCCGAATCGCCAAGCGCACCGCGCAGTGCAATGCGCCCGGTATCGGTGTGCACGAGTATGAGTGAGTCGAGCGTACCGGTCGAACTTGGGCGCAAATGCAATACCGCCGGCGTCGCGAGTGCGAAGCCACGCGGTTTCGCAAAGCCACTGTCCACGCGAATCGAGAGGGTGTCGAGGCGGATGATGCTCGTATCACCCTGTCGCGTCACTCCACCGTGAATGGCAACGCGCGACTCAGATGGCGTGCGCAGTTCGAAGCCAAATCCATCGGCCAGTCCACCACGCAGCGTACTGCGTCCAGCGGCTGACGAGACATCGAGTCCGGCGAGACGAGCCGAGTCGAGCGACAGTTGCACGCCGCCGGTGAACGCGCGCATCACATCCTGCACATCGAGCGTCAGGTTTGCGCGTCGCGCGCGACTGGTTCCGACGATCATCCCCGCCGCGTCGATACGACCATCAAGCCCCAAGCCGACTGCGTCCAGCGAATCGATTGAGCCAATCAGTCGACCGCGCATTTCGAGCGTGCCGCGCAGCGTATCGTCCGCAACGATGAACGACGGCGAGGATGGATCGCTGCTCTGCAGCCACGGCCGAAGTCCACCGAGCGAGTCGACGGACATCGTCATAGTGAGTGTATCGCGACGGGTCGCCAACAGTCCTAAACCACCGCGCGCCGCAAGTCGGAGCGCCGAGCTTTCAATCGCCAACGTGTCGACCTTTACGTGACCGGAATCGAACACGAGCTGCGTCGTCCCGCTGAAGATGCGTACGTCGGCGACGCGCGAGTATTGATCGATCGTGGCGCGGAGCGGTCCATGCAGCGCGGCGAGATCGGAGCCGTGCACGTCTGCGTCGCCCACCATCGACAGCGACGTCACGGGATAGCGCGCATCGCCGAACAGCGTCTGC
>JBBRLI010000102.1:0-1069 GCA_038231455.1 Vulcanimicrobiales bacterium
TCCATCCGAGCGCACAACGCCGTGGTCGCTCGTGTTTAACCGTGCAAGTCCGTCGGCTTATCTGCGCGGTCACGCGCAGAGCACGTTCCATACGCTGCATTGGTTGCGGCACCTCGAGCGTCTCGATGTGCCGGTCGTCAATGGCGCCGACGCGTATACCTTGGAGCTGTCGAAGGCGACGCAGCTCGATCTGCTGCGACAGCTTGGACTGCCGTTTCCCAAAGCGCGTGTCATCAACAACGCTTCGCGCGCGCTCGACGCCACCGAAGGCTTTCGCTTTCCGATTCTTGTCAAGGCGAATGTCGGTGGTTCCGGCGCGGGCATCGTCCGATACGAATCACGTGAGGCACTGGCCGACGCCGTCGCGTCGGGCTCCGTTGATCTCGGTGTCGACGGCACGGCGCTCATTCAGGAATCGGCGCCGCTGCGCGACGGTCGCATCACGCGTATCGAGACGCTTGGTGGTCACTTTCTGTACGCGATCCATGTGTATCCGCCACAGGACTCGTTCGACCTGTGCCCGGCCGATGCGTGCCAGACGACCAATGGCGTCGAACTTGTGCGTGGCGCGTGTGCGATCGATGCACCCAAGACGGGCATGCGTGTTGAAGCGGCAACGCCATCCGCCGAAATCATTGTGCAGGTCGAGCGTATTTCGAGAGCGGCGCGCATTGACGTGGGCGGGATCGAACTCCTCGTCGACGACCGGGACGGCAAGCACTACTTCTACGACATTAACGCCCTCTCGAATTTCGTCGCCGACGCGCCGAACGTGATCGGCTTCGATCCGTGGATGCGTCTCGTGGACTATCTCGAGTCGCGCGCGTTCGGCGAAGCGGCGACGGTCGAGCTGCGCAAGCCGGCACTGGTGGGATGATGCGCTTCGGCGACTGCATCGTGATTACCGTGGCGCCCAATACGTCAGCCACGGCCACGCCGTTACCGCAACTACCGCGACGGTTCCGTCATTCGAAGCGATGTCTCCACCGTTGACGCCAACGCATCGGTAAACGCGCGGAATTCGCTCGGCGCGGTCGCACCAGACAGCTGCAGCGTCGAGCCAACGCGA
>JBBRLI010000103.1:0-1064 GCA_038231455.1 Vulcanimicrobiales bacterium
CGCTGATCGTCATCGAACAGCGGTACGAGCTTCGAACGAGTACAACGCAAGGCGCCGTCTCCTCATCGGGAGACGGCGCCTTTTCGTCACACCGTAAGAAGCGGAAATGCGATGCGAAGGACTAAAAGATCTTGAGGTTGATGTATTTCCGCGGGTTCTTCTTGAAGTCGAGCGTGAGCGAATCGAGGCGCATCAGCAGCGTGTCGACGCGCGCATAAACCGCAGGGTCGTTCATCAACCGACCCACGGTACCCGGTCCGCTATTCACCTTGGCGACGACTTGGTTGACCGCGACGCGCGTTGAGTCGAGCGAACGCGTGAGCTTCTCGAGGTTGGCCGACGTGGCGCGCAGGTTGATGACCGTCGAGTCGACCTTGCTCGAGTCGACGGAACTGAGCGTCTTGCGGAGCGCGGCCTGCGTTTGTGTCAGCTGTTTGCTCTGTTCGGCAGCGACAGAGGAGAGTTGCGCGACCAGTTTGGTGAGATCGTTGATGGCCTTGCGCGTGTCGCGGAATCCGCCGCTGTCCACGAATTCCGCGCGCACCTTACCCGTCAGCGCACGCACGTCGGTGGCGATGGAATCGCCCTTGGTCAACAGTTCGCCCGTGCGCGGCGCGCCCTTGCCGGCGGGGATCGTATCACCGGGAGGCAGGTACGTCGTCACGCCAATCGGCGCGGTGATCGCGATGAGCTGATCGCCGAAGATGCCGTTCGCGTCGACCGTCGCGACAGAGCCTTTGGGAATGTGGTATTCCTTATTGATTTGCATGGTGACGCCGAGCGTGCCGTCGGGGACCAGTTCGACCGCATCGACGAAGCCGATCTGTACGCCGGCCAGCAGCACGCCTTGTCCGGTCTTGAGTCCCGCGCCCCACGGGAAGCGGCCGTACATGGTGTAGCCGCGCGACAGGCCGCCGCGGGCGAGCCAGATCGTCCCGCCGATGCCGACCACGACGGCCGCCAACAGGACAAGACCGACCATCACTTCATCACGTTTTCTCTTCATGGCACTAGGAATTGGAAGCGAGGCATGGAGGCGCCTTAGGCCTGAATGAACGGCGCAA
>JBBRLI010000104.1:0-1044 GCA_038231455.1 Vulcanimicrobiales bacterium
CCACTTGTCGAGCGTCGGCCGTTCATCTTCCGACGTCTTCGTACCCGGAATCGGTGAGTAACCCCACATCACCGCGTACTTGTCGTACGGCCCGATCTTCGGGATGAGATCGTCGAGGGCGATGTTGTCTTCCGGCTGCGCGACGTAGTTGAAGCGCGAGTAGTCCATCAACGTTGGCGTGTGGCCCATCTTTTTCACAAACGTCTTTGAACGTACCGAATCTGTTGCGTACATCGAGCTCGCCTTGAAGTTGTGCGGGAAGCCCAACGTATGACCGACTTCGTGCGCCGTCACGTATTCCACCAACCGTCCCATCAATGAATCGGGGAACGGAAACTTGTGCGTGCGCTTATCGAGATGGCCGACCTGCGTGAAGTACCACGAGCGCGCGAGGTTCATGACGTTGAGATACGTCTGTACGTCGGCGTCGATGATTTCACCGGTGCGCGGGTCCTTGAGGCTCGGACCAACGGCGTTCTCGGTGGGCGACGGCAACCAGCGCACCATGCTCACGGTGGCGTCTTCGCCGGAGAAGTCGGGATCGTTCGGTGCATCGGCCGCAATGATGCCTTTGCTGAAGCCGGCCGACTCAAACGCGACCTGCCAATCTTCGATGCCCTTCTTGATCCACGGCTTGATCCACGCCGGCGTCGCCGGATCGAGATAGTACGTGATCGGCTTCACCGGCACGCAGAGGTTGCCGACCTTCTTGTCGCTGCACTCGAGGCGCCAGCGAGAGATGAGACGACGCTGTTCGACGCGCTGCGTCGCACCCGAGAAGTCGCGCTGCGATACACCGAAGTAGCCGACGCGATCATCGGCAAAGCGCGGACGCATCGGAATGTCGGGCAGCTTGGCGATCGAGAACGAGTAGCGCTCGGTCGTTGACGCGGCACCACCACCGGCACCACCACGACCACCGGCCGGCGCTGCACCGGGTGTCGCTTGCGGCGTGAACGTCTGCACGGCCGTGACGTTCACATTGCGCGAGAACGACGCGAAGTGATCGATGTACGAACGCGTCGCATCGACCTGCACACGCGC
>JBBRLI010000105.1:0-1033 GCA_038231455.1 Vulcanimicrobiales bacterium
GGCGAAGCCCCGGCGAAATAGTCGACGAGATGGACTACGAGATGCGACGCGCCGGCTTGCTTCGCGAAGGCCAGGTTATCGGGTGTTAGCAGACTGCGATACGGGCCGAGGCCGCGCTTCATGGGCAGGTGGAGCGCTTCAAGTGAGGTGTAGGCGCGATCCAAGTTCGCAATGCGCTGCGTACGTACTACGCAAGAGTGACGAATCCTCGCGCTGCGAATCATAGCAAAGCGTCACACCATCGTATCGCTCGCTGCATCTTTCGACTCGGTGGGAATACCGCAGGTTGGGCAATACTAAATGAATGCATTCTTTCTTGTGCCACAGCCGCCGCAGTGCTCGTACAGCCCAAGTCCGCACTACATGCAAAACGTCAACGGTGACGCGGGCGCGCCGGCAATCGGCCGCTCGCAACCCGGACACACGTTGTTCCGCATAAGCAACGGTGCCGTTCGTCTTCATGCTCGAAGTGGTGCAGCTCAGAGCGTGCGAACGTACCTTCTTCGACCCGACGCAGTTGTCGTGTGCCGAACGGGCGAGACTCGATCAACTTGGCAACGGGGCTTATAGGTACAACCTCGGTGACTAAAACTATTGCGAACGCGGCTCAGGCTTGCTGTAGTACCGTGACAATCGCGCGCGGCCTTTGGTATGGAGCGGCACCATCACCTACCGAAGGCCAGTCGCGATCTCGTACCTGAAACGTAGAACTGTTCGCGCAACGAAAACGATCGTCACGTTCCGAGTCATATATCGTCTCGGAGTCGCGGATCGCGACCTTACCCGGGTCATCGATCAACCAAGTCCAACGCGCGCGATACGCCTACGAGCTTGGAGTCAAGATGAAGCGGCTGACTGTCGAGGTACGTGGGAAAATCGAGCAAAATGGATTTGCGCCATCGGACGGCCGTATTAGAAGTCGATCGCAGCGTCTTCAAAATCGGGCATCCCATTGCATTGCGGTGTCAACGTGGACGAAGGGCTTCAGCAGTGCCGTAGGTCGAAATGCGCAAGACGAATCCGCCGTACGTCA
>JBBRLI010000106.1:0-1031 GCA_038231455.1 Vulcanimicrobiales bacterium
CAACGTGCAGAATCATCTGGTCGCATTCGGATTCACTGGTGATGAAGTGTTCCGCGAGATCGTGACACTGAGTGGTGGCGAGCGCGCGCGTGTAGCGCTGGCCATCATGACGCTGTCTGGCGCGAATCTGTTGGTGCTCGACGAGCCAACGAATCATCTCGATGTCGAGAACATCGAAGTCCTCGAAGACGCGCTCGACGAATACGAGGGTACGGTGCTGCTTGTGAGCCACGACCGCGCGTTTTTACGCGAGGTCGCCACGCGTGTGTGGTGGTTTGACGGTGCGCGCCTCGTGGATTTTGACGGACCGTTCATTGAGTGGGAAGCCGATCGCGCACGTCGCGCGTAACGGTACGGTGTACGCGCGTGGCAGCAATTGGAACTTCAGCGAAGATCCCACGCGCGCGTGAGGCGTCGCGTACAACGGTTGGCGGGCCAACTTACTGCGTATAATCTGGCAAAAGCGCTTCGCGCGTCATACGCCAATCCACTGACGAGTGCGGAGCAGAAGTGATGTCGAGCCTTGACTCCGAGGCTGGATCGAGATGAGTGCCGCTGGCGTTATTGCATCGGTTCACACGCGCTGTCGCAGGTTGGTTCTCTCCATTTCACGCGAGTCTTACATGCGTCGTACTTTTGCTCTGGTTTTCGTTGCATCGTCGGTCGTCGCATGCTCCAACAGTGTCGACACGAAGCGCGTGCCGCTCGGTGGTGCATCGTCAATGACCGCCGAGACATCCGTGCCGTCCACGACGACGGGTGCCGTTGCATCTGGCGATGTCCAACCTGGCGGCGCGTTCACCGGCACGTTGCTGGAGCAAATCGCCGCGGCGCCATACACGTATCTGCGGATCAAATCGGCAAACGGCGAGGTGTGGGCGGCGGTCAATCAGGCCTCGCTCACGGTCGGCAGTCCAGTCACTGTCTATGGCGTGTTGCTGATGGAAAAGTTTCAGTCCAAAACGCTCAATCGAACGTTCGACCGCATCTACTTCGGATCGCTTGACGCACCGAACGCCGCGAACGCGCCG